>NZ_CP096184.1:1460174-2920349 GCF_020447105.2 Demequina sp. TMPB413 | reverse complement strand
GCGGCTCGCAAATCGGCAGCGACGCCCGGCGTCAACTCCTGTACCGCCAGCACGTCGACGGAGCGGTCCTCCACCAGCCGCACTACGGCGTCGGCGTCGGCCTGGCCGTATTCGAGATTGAGCGTCGCGACCGTGAGCACCGTCTCGCCCTGAGCGGGCGACGCGACGTAGAGGGGCGCCATCCACGCCACGCCGAGCGCCGCAACGGCGAGTGTTGCCACCGTGAGGGTGACCGACCGCGCAAGTCCGGCAAGCACGAGTGGCACCACGCAGGCCAGCGTGAACCACGGCATGAGCGCTACGAGCCATGCGAGCGGGCCTGGCTCCCATCCCGTCAATCGCGCGATCGCCGGTACGAGCACGGCCACCAAAGCGAAGAGCGCAAGCCACCATGCGCAACGCCGCCACAGCGGGCGGCTGCCGCGCGGTGCGTCCGGAGCGCCGTCGGCGGCGATCGGCGTTGCGGAGGTGTCGTTCATGTCTTCAGAGTCTGGCATGAGCGGCCGCGCCCTGAAGGTGGTGCACAAAGCGAGACGCCCGCCGCGGCACGGGCCGGGCGGGCGTCTACGAGTGAAGCGAGACTAGCGGGTCTCGCGGTGGGGCTGGTGCTTGCCGCACTTGGGGCAGAACTTCGCAAGCTCCACGCGGTCGGGCGTATTGCGGCGGTTCTTGCGCGTGATGTAGTTGCGGTTCTTGCACTCTGTGCACGCGAGCGTGATCTTTGGACGAATATCGTTCTTAGCCATGATTGACTCCCTGCCTTGTTGGTCACGCTCGCGCGTGTCAGCCCACCCGAATCGATGGAACGTGTAGCGAGGGCGGGACTCGAACCCGCGACCCCACGATTATGAGTCGTGTGCTCTAACCACCTGAGCTACCCCGCCGCACAAGTACCGGCGCTACCGTCGCCACATACGACGGTAGGCCAATCCTTGGAGCCCCGACAGGGAATCGAACCCTGGACCTTTTCCTTACCATGGAAACGCTCTACCGACTGAGCTATCGGGGCAAGCCGGACTAGCGTACATGGCGCATGGGCCCCACAGGAAATCGGCGGATTCACGCAGCCCGCGGCATGTCTGACCGGGTGGCTACAGTGTCGCTCGTGACCACCGTCGTGAGTGCCGCCCAAGCACGCCGCGTGTTCCTCAACGCCCAGGGGCTCGCCCGCAAGCGTCCCTCACGCGCCGTACGGGACCGCGACTTCGCCGCCTACCTCCACACTCAGGGCGTGCTGCAACTCGACACAGTCAACGTGCTTGCCCGTGCGCACTACCTGCCCTTGTACTCACGGTTGGGGCCGTACCCCTTAGCGCGGGCGGAGGCGTTCCTGTGGGGCGATGCGGACGGGCACTCCGCGCACGCCTTCGAGCACTGGGGCCACGAGGCTTCCGTCATGCCGCGCGAACTGCTCCCCGCGCTGCACCACCGCATGGAGGAGGGCACCTCGTGGCAGGTCAGGGCCCATGACCGCCTCGAGGCCGAACGCCCAGGCCTCATCGATGGCGTCAGGGCGCTCGTGGAGGAGCGGGGGCCGCTCGTGGGCGCCGACGTGGAGCACCTCGCCCCCCGCGAAGGCCGCAAGGGCCCCTGGTGGGACACCAGTCACAGCAAGGACGCTCTCGACTACCTGTTCATCACCGGCAAGGTCGCGGCGTCGCGGGGCAGGCACTTTGCCAGGACCTACGATTCGACGGAGCGAGCGTGGGGCCTTCCCCCGGCCGACGCTGCCGACGCCGGGAGCTCGCATCCCTGGGGCCTCTCCCCGGCCGACGCTCGACAACAGCTCTTTGACCGAGCGCTCGCAGCGTGCGGCATCGGCACCGTCGCCGACCTGTGCGACCACTTCCGCCTTCCGTTGCGGCCCGGGTCGCGCTATCCGGACGCCGCGGGCGGCGAGGCCTGGGCAGCGTCGGCGGTGGAGCGGGGGCTCGCCGCGTGGGTGAACGTCGAAGGCTGGAAAGACCCTGCCCTCATGGCGGTAGGTGGGCCGGTGGAGTCGGCGCCATGGCATCGCGCGGCCATGGACCCCGGCCGCGCCACTGGTGCCGCCTTGCTGAGCCCGTTCGACCCCGTGTGTTGGTTCCGGCCGCGCCTGCTGCGTATGTTCGGCATGGAGTACACGATCGAGATCTACACGCCCGCGCACAAGCGCGTGTACGGCTACTACTGTCTGCCGTTCCTGCTGGGCGATCAGATGGTGGCGCGGGTCGACCTCAAGGCCGATCGCCACGCATCGGTGCTGCAGGTCAAAGCGGCCTGGCGCGAGCGGGGCACGGTACCCGGTGCGCGCCGGCGCCGCGATGACGAAGTCGCGACGGCTCTTGTGGCGGAACTGGAGACCATGCGCGGCTGGCTCGGACTGGAGGCGATTGCTGTGGAGTCGCAGGGGGATCTCGCTCCCGTGCTGACTCAGTCGCTCGCCCTGTGACGGGCCGAGTGCGACGCCGCAGCCTCAGGCGCCAGGGCCTGCCATGTCATGGCTCAGTGCCACTGTATGAACGTCTACCCAGCCCACCGCCTCGCGCACGGCGTCAACGTCGGCCGCAATACCGTCGGCCGCTACCAACGCCTCGCCCTCGATGCTCACGCCCGCGGGAAGCGCCTGCTCAATGAGAGACCGGAGGTCGTACTCGACGCCGACGAGGTCGTAGTCGGGCGCCTGCTCGCCAAGGGCGTCGGCGATGTGGTCGGCCAGAGTGAGTGACTCAGAGCCGAAGAGTGCGGAGGCCGCTGACTCGGAGATCACGGTTGGCATACCCCGGAGGGTACACGCGGGCCGCCAAGAAATCTGCCCCCAGAAATGACGAGGGCCCGGCGAACCGGGCCCCGTCGTGGCAGGTGAGGGATTCGAACCCCCGTAGTCATAGACGGCTGATTTACAGTCAGCTCCCTTTGGCCGCTCGGGTAACCTGCCTTGCGCTTGGTGCGCATGGAAGGATAGCAAGGAATCACGGGCCACTGCGAACGCGGCCCGTAGGGACCGTCACACATCGAGGAGGACGCATGGCTGGCGACAGCAGTTTTGACGTGGTGAGCAAGGTCGACCTTCAAGAGGTCGACAACGCGCTCAATCAGGCCCACAAGGAAATCGCTCAGCGTTACGACTTCCGCGGCGTCGACGCTTCGATCAAGATGTCGGGCGAAACGGTCATGATGGAGGCCAACTCAGAGGAGCGCGTGAAGGCCGTTCTCGACGTGTTCATCGCCAAACTTGCCAAGCGTGGTGTGAGCCTCAAGTCGCTCGACTATGGCGAGCCTCAGGCCTCCGGCAAGCTCTATCGCTTGGGCGCCACCATCAAGGAGGGCCTGTCGCAAGAGACTGCGAAGAAGCTCACCAAACTGGTACGCGACGAGGGACCCAAGGGTGTCAAGGCCCTGATCCAGGGCGACGAGTTGCGCATCACCTCAAAGAGCCGTGACGACCTCCAGGCGACGATGGCGCTGCTCAAGGGCGCCGACGTGGATGCGGACCTGCAGTTCACCAACTACCGGTAGTGACCGCTACGTCACGTGCGGGCGGGCGCAAGCGCTCGTCCGTGCGGCGATGGATCCCACCGCAACACGGCGTGTGGGCAATGCTCCTGCTGCCGTACCTCGCGGGGCTGCAGTTTGGCGCCGTGTGGCTCCACGTGCCGTTGCTGGTGGTGTGGCTCGCGGGCTGGCTCGCGTCCTATTACGCGCTGCTCGCGCTCAAGACGCTGCGGGTGCGCGCCGTGTGGAGGCAGGTGGCGGTGTACGGCGCGGTGAGTGCCGTCGCGGCTCTGCCTCTCTTTGTGGTGCGGCCTGAACTGCTGTGGTTCTCCCCTGTGTTTGCCGTCCTGCTCGTGGTGAACGCGGTGTCCACCCTGGTGGGCCAGGAGCGCGCCACAGGAAATGGTCTCGCCTCGGTGAGCATGGCATCGCTCATGGCGATGATCGCGCCCTCGACAGCGGGGCTCGACTGGACGCTCGGCATTTCGGTGGCCATCGCGTGCTGGCTCTACCTGGCAGGCACCGTGTTCTACGTCAAGACGATGATCCGCGAGCGCGGCAGCACGCTCCACTACGCGTTCTCCGTGGCGTTCCACGTGATCGCCCTGGTGGGCGCGATCGTGCTGAACCTGTGGCTCGCGCTGCCGTTCGGATGGTTCCTGGTGCGCGCCATGGCCCTTCCGCGTCGCCGCCTCAAGGTGCCCGTCGTCGGCGCAATCGAGGTCGCTGGCTCTGCCGTGCTGCTCGGGTTCTTGCTGGCCCTGTTCTAAGGCGTTCGCAGGTCGCTCCTAGCGGGCGCTTTCGACCGCCTCGGTGACTTTGGCGATGGCAAATCCCCACGCATCGGAAACTCCCGCCCCTGGCGGCACCGCGATCTCGCTCGGATTAGTGACCACGTCGATCAACGCCGGCCCGTCGTGGTCCATAGCCCAACGCACGCCCTCTTCGAGGTCCTCTGGCCGCTCGATGCGCCGAGAGGCGAGGCCCATGGCCTCCCCCACAGCGGCGAGGTCGGGGTTATCAAGGCCCGTCCCGAAACGGGCCATCCCTCCCTCCTCTTGCTCAAGCCTGACCATTCCGAGCGAACCGTTGTTGAGCACCACGACCTTGACGGGCAGGCCGTGGGTCACGGCCGTGCGAAGGTCGCCTAGCAGCATCATCAGCCCGCCGTCACCACACAGCGAGATCACCGTGCGGTCACGGTCGAGCGCTTGAACGCCCAGGGCCTGAGGCAAGGCGTTTGCCATGGATCCGAGGTTGAACGAACCGAACAACTCGCGGCTGCCACGCATCTCGAGGAACCGCGCCGCCCATACGGTCGACATCCCTGTGTCTGTCGTGAAGACGGCATCGTCAGGCGCGAGATCGTTGAGCAGGGCCGTGACCGCTTCCGGTCGAATCTTGTCGTCGGGGTTGTCGAAGACGGACCGCACCTTCGCGACAATGCCGCTCGAGTCGTACGTCGGGTGAGCGAGCTTTTGCTGCTTGTCCACCCAGTCCAGGTAGTCCTTCCGCGCGGAGGCGAGGTGAGCGTCGTCGTCCCTGGCGATGAGCCGCTCGAGCAAGGCTGACAGCGTCGCTCGCGAGTCCCCTACCGCCGCGATCCTCACGCCGGTGCGGCGACCGATGTGGCCCGAGCGAGAATCGATTTGGATCACGGTCTTGCCCTCGGGATACGACTCTCGATAGGGAAAGTCAGTGCCGACCATCAGCAACACGTCGCACGCATCGAGAGCCTTCATCGCGGCAGGGTTGCCGAGCATCCCTGCCTGACCCACCTGATAGGGATTGTCCCCTTCCAGCCCCGTCTTGCCCTTGAGGGTCACCACCATCGGGGCCTTGAGCGCCTCAGCAACCGCGAGCACCTCCTCCCGAGCGTGCCTCGCTCCCTGGCCGACCAGCATCGTCACCTTGTCGGCCTTGGCGAGTGCTTCTGCCACCCGGCTCACCTGCAGTGACGGGGCCGGAGGTGGCGCAGTCGGCCGTACGAAGAGTGGCGTCGGCGCGTCGTCCGACATCTCGAGCATGCCAATGTCGCCCGGGATCGTGAGGACGGCGACGCCTCCGCGTTCGTAGGCGGCGTTGACTGCCCGCTCCAACTGAAACGGGAGCTGTGCAGGCGACGTCAGGGTGTGCGTCCAGACGGCGACGTTGGCGAAGAGCCGATCGTTGTCGACCTCCTGAAAGTAGTTGGTGCCGATCTCATCGGTCGGCACCTGACCGGCGATCGCCAGGACGGGCGCGTGCGACTTCGCCGCATCGTAGAGGCCGTTGAGCAAGTGGATCGAGCCCGGCCCCACGGTGCCCATGCACACACCAATGCGCCCCGTGGCTTGAGCCTGCGCGGAGACGGCGAAGGCGGCCGCCTCCTCGTGCCTGACACCCACCCAATCCGTGCGTTCCTCGCTACGGATCGCGTCCGTGAGCGGGTTCAGGGCATCGCCCACGACGCCCCAGACTTGCTCAACCCCGTGGTCGGCGAGGGCGGTGATGATGTGCTTGGCAACGGTGGTGCTCATGATGCGGCTCCTTTCGTCGACGTGACGCGCGGGCCGAGCCTCGCGTGCCGGCGCACCGACGGAGAAACCGTAGCGGACCTCGCTCGAAACCACCGAGGGCGCCTACCTAAGGCAACCGTCAGGAGGTGTGAACTCTTCCTGCGACCGCCCAGACCGCTAGAGCAAGCCCCTGTTGGCGTTCATCTGCTCAAGGCGCGCGACACGTTCGTCCATCGGCGGGTGGGTCGAGAACATGCGCGCGAGGCCCACGCCGTTGAAGGGGTTCGCGATGAACAGGTGGCTGACGTTCTCGAGTTGCGGGCTCTGTTGGAGTGGCCGAGCCGCGGTGCCAGACTCCAACTTGCGTAGTGCCGACGCGAGGGCCGCCGGGTCGCCAGTCAGTCGCGCGCCGTCTTCATCGGCATCGAATTCGCGAGTGCGCGAGATCGACATCCTGATCAGGGTGGCGGCAAGCGGCGCCAGAATCAGCATGGCGAGTAGCCCGAAGATCCCCAGGGGGTTGTCGCGACTGTCACGCCCGCCGCCAAACCACATGACCATGGTGGCGACCGACGTGATCACTCCGGCGATCGCGGCAGCAACCGACCCGATGAGAATGTCCCGGTTGTAGACGTGCATCAACTCGTGGCCAAGAACTCCACGCAGCTCACGCTCGGTGAGAAGCGAGAGGATTCCCTCGGTGCAGCACACCGCAGCGTTGGACGGGTTACGGCCCGTTGCGAAGGCGTTGGGCGCGGCCGTCGGGGAGACGTACAGCCGAGGCATCGGCTGATTGGCTTCACGCGAGAGCTCGCGGACGATGCGGTACATCGCTGGCTGCTCGACTTCAGTGACGGGTCGGGCTTGCATTGCTCGGATGGCGAGGGTGGCGGAGTTCCAATAGCCGATGAAGGTGGTGACCACGCCCATCAGCGCGAAGATCCACAGGTAACTGCCTCCAGAGATGAAGCTGCCCAACCCCAGCAACACGGCCCAGAGCAGGACAAAGAGACCCAGCGTCTTGGCGCCGTTGAAGTAGCGTCTCGTCGTCACGTCAACCTCCTTGTGTCCGTAATAACGGGCGGATCAGCGCGCGCGTTCCCCTTGACGTCTGCCCTCGCTAAGAGGCGACAGAAGCGCCCTCAACTCTCCTCACCAACGTCGGCCGGTGCTGCAAGAACGTACTCCATGCAGACCAAGCCTTCGCGGTCGTCCCACGACTCCACCACTCGGAATCCCATGCGCTCGTACAGACGGATTGCTGCCGTCCGCCACGGCGACACGGTCAGGGCGACACGCCGTGCCTCCATCGCCTGCGCGGCGTCCCATGCGTACGTCATGAGGGCGCCGGCCGCACCGTGACCGCGGTGAGCCGGCGTGACCCAGAGCCGCTTGATGTCGCTTGTTCCGTGCTTGGGGGCCGACACGAGCACGCATCCCACCGCGTCGGCACCGCGCCATGCGATCAAGCCGACCGCCGGTCCTCGTGGTACGGATCAAGCCATTTGCGGGGTGCCGGGCCGCCTGGCGGTACGGATCAAGCCATTTGCGTGGGGGTGGGTCGTGGGGTGGCGCGCGTTGGTGGGGACCTAGTCGCGGCCCAGCGCGATATCCGTCATGTCCTCGCGCGGAACCACCTTGAGCCGCTCGCGACCCTCGGCCTCTCCGGTCGCGCGCTCGAAGGCATCGAGCACTTCCCAGTCCTTCCACTGCACCACGGGCACTCCGCGCCCCTTCAGCAACTTCATCACGTTGTCGGGGCTGAGCTGCTCTGCGCCAGCCTCGGATTCGGCGAACAGCCTGTCGGCGTCCTCTACGAGGTTCTCGATGGTCTCCGCCGCATCCGACTTGGTGGAACCGATGAGGCCCACCGGTCCGCGCTTGATCCAGCCGGTGGTGTAGTAGCCGGGCAGCACGTCGCCGCCAGCGACCACGCGACCGCCCACGTTGGCAATAGTGCCCTTCGACTCGTCAAACGGAATGCCCTCGATAGGCGTGCCGTAGTAGCCGACCGCGCGGTACACGGCCTGCACCGAGTACTCGATGAACCCTCCAGTGCCTTTGGAGTTTCCGTCCCCGGTGAGCGCCGTGCGCTCGACGCGCACACCCGTCACCTTGCCGTCTTCGCCCAACACCTCGTGCGGTGCCTGCAAGAAGTGCAGGTGAATGCGGCGTGAAGCTCCGGTGGGCTCGCGCAGGGTCCAATCCGTGAGCGTCTTGACCACTTGCTTGGTCTGGTGGTGACCCTCGACGGCGGCCATGGAGCCCTCGTCAAAGTCGTAGTCCTCCGGGTACACGATGACATCCACGTCGGGCACATGACCCAGTTCTCGCAGTTCCAGCGGCGAGAACTTGACCTGCGCCGGACCGCGCCGTCCGAACACGTGGACGTCCGTCACTGGCGACGTTTTCAGGGCCTCCATGACGTTCTCTGGGATGTCCGTTCCTGCGAGGTCTTGCGGGTGCTTCGCCAGGATGCGCGCCACGTCGAGCGCGACGTTTCCCACGCCGAAAACCGCGACCTCCTTGGCCGTCAATGGCCACGTGCGCGGGACGTCGGGGTGGCCGTCATACCAACTCACAAAATCGGCCGCGCCGAACGATCCTTCTAGGTCAATACCAGGGATGTTGAGGTCGGCGTCCTTGAATGAACCGGTTGCGAAGATAACGGCGTCGTAGTGCTCGCGGAGGTCCTGCAACGTAAGGTCGGTGCCGATGTTGACGTTGGCCAAAAGTCGGATGTCGCCACGGCTCAAGACGTTCGCGAGCGCAACGATGATCTGCTTGATCCTGGGGTGGTCAGGAGCGACTCCGTAGCGCACCAGACCGAACGGCGCTGGCAGCCTCTCGATGATGTCGATGGAGACGGGCAGGTTGGACTTGCTGAGGATGTCGGCGGCGTAGGTTCCGGCGGGGCCGGCCCCGATGACAGCGACGCGCAGCGGTCGTTCCGTAGTCACGATGAAGGTCCTTGAGGTGGGAGACAGTGGTGCCCCGGCTGGCGACCAGGGCGGACGGCACAGAGTATAGACACCCCGAATGTGCTGGCAGCGACCGCGCCCGTCATGCTTGGGCGGCCTCCGCCTCGGCAAGGTCGGCAAATCCGGCCAATGCCACCGTATAGGCGATGGTCTTCTCCGTCAGGTTTTCGCCCCTGCCCGCCATCGTCTCGACAAGCCCGCGGTAGAGCTCGAGGGTGCGCTCGGAATACGTGCCCAGTTCGCCCCTCAAGTACGTCTCGAAGGACGTGTCGACCAACGTGTCTTGATCAGTGGTGAGCGCACGCATCGCTTCACCCAATCGCGGGTAGCGCCCGCGAAAGTCCCTGGCCCAGGCGACCTGAATGGCGACGATGTGCTCGTGAAGCGCCACCCGCTCTGGCGTCAGCACGGGCAGGTGGGGTGCGATCTCCCGCGCATACCGCTCGGGTTCCGTCGACTCCATCATCCGCGCGTACTTCTCGGTGAGCAGGTTGCGGCCGGCGGCGTCGGCGTCGTCAAGGTCCTCGGCGTAGCTGTCGAGCATCGGCAGGGTCCACGTGAGGAACTGGCTCAAGCGCATCTGGCGGAACATCGGCCAATCGTCTTGGCATGCGGCGCGCCCTCCTTCGTTGCTCACGAGCTGGAACTGCGCGAACTCATGGGCGACGATCGCCTCAGACTTCTCCAGCGTCTGAGCGAACAGCCCGCCCTCGTCCGCTGCGTCGTGCTCGCTCATAGGGCCCTCAACCAGACGTTGCCGATGCGCGTGCGCACCGAGGCGCGCTGCCCCTCGAGGAACGGGTCCATCGAGTCGCTCATGCCTTGCGCTCGCAGCTCGGCGGCGACCTTGGCGCACGCCTCCTCGATCGCGGCTTCGAGACGCTCGCGAGCGATGGCTTGCTCCGCGCCAGCGCTCGGGGCGCCCAGGCAAGCGGCCGACGCCAGCCGTAGGGCCTCGCTCAGGCCGCCATGGACGTCGGCAAGGCGCGACAGTGGCCGCTGTGCGAGGGCCCGCAAGGCCGCGAACCGCCACTTGTAGTACGGCAGGTAGCCCACCGACGTCGGCCGGTTGAGCAAAAAGACGGCCGACGCCGTGGCGGAGACGAACTCGCCCACGGCAGTCCACGCCGCCTCGCCATCGCCGCGCTCGAGCATGCGCGGCACGTTGTACTGACCGGCCTGGGCCATCATGCCAAGGCGCCTGCCAATCAGGGCGAGCCGCAGGTCTTCCGGCATGCGCCGAAAGCCTTCGCGGATGGCGCTGAAGGCGCCGAGCGGATCCGCGAAGACGGCACCGTTGGTCGCGGCGGCGAGCGTCGCCTCGTCGATCATGAGCCATTCGTGTGGGCGGTCGGCGTGGGGTGCGTCCCTTGATCCGGTCAAGCGCGAGAAGAAGTCGCCGATCTCGAAAACGCCCACCCTGCGCTCGCTCCCGCTGGCGCGCGGAGTGGCCAGGCGCGGCCCCACGCCTCGAAACGTGCTCGGAAGCGCGTCATAGTCTGCTTGAAGTTGGTCGCCGATCGCGAGGTAGTCCTCCGGCGTCAGCCAGAGGCAAAAGCCGGGCCCGAAGTCGTGATCGCGCGACAAGGCATCATCGAAGCCGTAGCACTCGGAGCCGTGGCCCACGAGCCCCGCGGCGATGCGCCCGCGGTATTGCGGGTAGCGCTCGGCGATCATGGGCTTGCCGTGCTCCTCCCAGAAGGCGCGGGCGAGCGCGAGGCCGCGAAGTGGCATCGAAGGTTCGGAGTGCGTGAGTGCCCCGCTGGGGTTGGGCGGAGCGGGTTCAGGGTGCGTGAGTGCCCCGCTTGCGGCACGCTCCGCCTCCGCGAGGTTCTGAGCCGTGACCGCGTAGGCATCGCTGTCCTCGCCGTAGCACTCGGCCACGATCTGGAGCGCCTGCCGGTACAGCGCCACCGCGTCGTCCACTCGGCCGAGCCGGAAGCTCGCTTCTGCCTGCCCCGCGACTGCGGCGGCGTAGTGCGGGTCGCTCTCGTGGCCGCCGCGGCGGAAGATCTTGAGCGAGCGCTGGGCGTGACGTGCGGCCTCGTCGGCCGCCCCCAGGTCGTGGCAGACGAGCGACAGGTTGGTGAGCGTCGCCGCGATGTCGACATCCGTCTCAGGGTCAGCGGCCGCCGACTCGAGGATGCCGAGTGCCTCGAGCAACGCGTCCCGAGCGGCCTTGGGGTCGCCCATTTCGCCGTGCAGGATCGACAGGTTGTTGTGCAGAGCGGCCAGTCGCCGGTCGGCAGAACCCATCGTGGTGCGCGAGATCGCGAGCGCCTCGGTGAAGGCGGTGAGCGCTTCTGAGTGACGGCCCGCCGCCCTGTGCGCGGTGGCGACGTTGATCAGGGTCGTCGCGTAGGCGTCGGAGCCTGCGAGTCCCAGTTGGTCAGCGAGCACGATGGCGCGCTCACCCATCGCCGCGGCGTCATCGTGCCTGCTCGTCGAGCGATAGAACCCCAAGAGCTCGTTGAGGATCGCGAGTTGTGCTCCGTCGTCGGCAATCGCCCGCGTGGCGGCGAGCCCATCGAGCAGGTACTTCTCAGCGGCCTCTGGTCCACCATGGGCCGCAAACACCGCGTCAAGACCGGCCAGGAACGGCGCAACCTCGAAGGCGTCCGAGCCTTCCGCTGGGTGCGCGCCTCGCGTCGTCATCGTCGCGTCCTCCCAGGTGCTTTGCGGCTTCGGGGCACCGCCCTGCGGTCCGCAACTGCCGTGCCAGTCTACGCCGGGCGCGCGAGGACGGGCGCGTGCTGCGGACGGCGCGATCGACATGAATGTTCGTTGAATTTCCAGTGACAATGCGCGGGCGGGGAATGACTCGCGCCGGCTAACTGTCACCGTAAGGGTATGGACATTGCGCACCTGACCGTGAGGCCCAAGGCGGGCCCAGGGCCTGCGCGTCTCACGGATGACAGGCTCCTGGAGCAGGCCGACCTGCTGCTCCCTCAGGACTACATCGCCGATGCCACCCGACGCATCCACGACGCGAAGCGCCGGGTGCGGGTGATGGCGCTGACGATCGCCGACGAGCACGAGACCGAGGCGCTTCTTGACGCGCTGGTAGCGGCGGCTCATCGCGGCGTTGACGTCCATGTGGCGGCCGACACGTTCACGTACGCCGACGCGGCGGGACGCTTCGTACCCAAGCGGTACTTGACCAAGCGTCGACGGGCCTCGATGGACATGGCCAAGGAACTCACCGACGCAGGCGCGACCTTCGATTGGCTCGGCCAAGAGGGCGGATTGCCGTGGCGCGGCCGGACGCACACCAAGTTCTGCGTGGTCGATGACACGATCTACAGCTTTGGCGGCGTCAACCTTGACGACCAAGGCGCCACCAACGTGGACTACATGCTGCGCATCAGTGACCACCGCTTGGCCGAGGACTTGGTGCGCGTGTACTCCCGCACCAGGCGCGCCAACTCGCGCTACTCCGGCTTCAGGTCCTCGGCGCTGAAGTACGGCAAGGATCAGGTGCTCGTCGATGGCGGCCTGCCTGGCGACTCGATCATCTACCGCCGCGCGCTCAAGTACGCGCGCAAGGCCGAGCGCATCGTGCTCGTCTCCCAGTACTGCCCCACAGGGGAACTCGGCAAGGTGGTGCAGTCAAAGCATCACGAGATGTGGTTCAACCCTCCCCGCAACGCAAGCACCTTCAACCGCATCCTGATCGCCGCGTCCATGGCGATCACGCGGCACCAGACGTTGTACCGCAAGCGGCAGTACCTGCACGCCAAGGTGATCGTGTTCTATCTGAAGTCGGGCAAGCGCGTCGCGATCACCGGATCTCACAACTTTGTGCGCGGCGGCGTGACACTCGGCACCAGGGAAATCGCGTTGCAGACCAAGAACCCGCTGGTGATCAATCAGATCGAAGAGTTCATCGAGCACCGCGTGCGCCACTAGGCCATACCCCGTCCCGTATTTGCATAAGGTTCCGGACCGGCAACCGCCGCGCCGACCGTTTGCCTGGGACCTCGGTCCCGTGCCACACTTTCGCCCATGGTTCTCCAGCACCTCCGCTCGCGCTCGATGCGCGCGATGTGCTGTGCCATGTGTCTGTCGGCCTAGCCGCCCAGACGCAGACCCCCCCTGCAACCCTGGGCGCTCGGCCTTCCGAGCGCTGCTGGAACGCGCTCGCGGACGAGCTCCCGTCAGCCCCTCATGAGGAGGATCGGTGAGCACCACCACCGACAGCAACGGCACGCCGCGCAGTACAGCGGCGGGCGACGCTGCGCGTTCTGCCGCGCCAGCCGACAATGCCGACGAGCGTCGTCGCCACCGTGACGAGGCGCGCCTCATCCGTACTCGCGAGGCCGCAGCACGCAAGGACACCGCCTCGAAGGACGGCCAGTGGGCGGCGGGCGACCGCACGCCGCTGAACCCCAACGAGGAGTTCAAGTCCGTCTCCGATCCGCTTGACGTGCGCCACCGCATCGAGACGATGTACTCCAAGTGGGGCTTCTGGTCGATCCCCCCGAGCGACTTGCGGGGCCGCATGCGCTGGTGGGGTTTGTACACGCAACGTCGGCCCGGGATCGATGGCGGGCGCACCGCGCAACTCGAGCCACACCAGTTGGACGACGAGTACTTCATGCTCCGCATTCGTTCCGACGGCGGCCAGTTGTCGGTCAAGCAGACCAGGATGATCGCCGACGTGTCGCGCGACTTTGGGCGCAACACGGCCGACGTCTCCGACCGGCAGAACATTCAACTTCACTGGATCCGGATCGAGGACGTGCCCGAGATCTTCCGCAGGGTCGAGGAGTCTGGCCTGTTCACCACGGAGGCGTGCGGCGACAGCCCTCGCGTCATCCTTGGCTCGCCCGTCGCGGGTGTGGCGAAGGACGAACTCATCGACCCGACGCCTCACATCCAGGCCATCATCGACCGCGGCATCGGCTCCCCCGAGTTCTCCAACTTGCCGCGCAAGTTCAAGACCGCGATCACTGGCACCAGGGTTCCCGACATCCTCCACGAGGTGCAGGACGTGGCCTTCGTGGCGGTCGAGCACCCCGAGTTGGGCGTCGGCTACGACCTGTGGGTGGGCGGCGGCCTGTCGATCAACCCCCACCTGGGCGTGCGCCTCGGAGCGTTCGTCGAGCCCGACAAGGTGGCCGAGGTGTGGGCAGGGGTCATCGGCATCTTCCGCGACCACGGCTACCGCCGCCTGCGCACGCGAGCGCGCCTCAAGTTCTTGGTGAAGGCGTGGGGCGGCGAGAAGTTCCGTCAGGTGCTCGAGGACGACTACCTGGGTTGGAAGCTTCCCGACGGTCCCGGCCCGCAGGTGAGCCGCCCTGGCGACCGTGGAGACCACGTGGGCGTCCACGAGCAAAGGGACGGCAACTTCTACATCGGCGCCGCCCCGATTGCGGGTCGAGTCTCTGGCGACACCCTCGCGGCCATCGCGGACCTGGCAGAAGCGGCGGGTTCCGACCGCGTTCGCCTCACGCCGCTCCAGAAGATCCTCATCCTCGACGTGCCGCGCGACAAGGTCAACGACGTGGTCAATGGGCTACGCACGCTCGAGCTCGAGTCGAGCCCAGGCGAGTTCCACCGCAACGTGATCGCCTGCACCGGCATCGAGTACTGCAAGCTCGCGATCGTGGAGACCAAGGCGACCGCCCGCGAGGTGGTCAAGACCCTCGACCGCGCCTTCCCCGACCTCGACGTCCCCATCTCTGTTCACGTCAACGGCTGCCCCAACTCGTGCGCCCGCGTGCAGGTGGCGGACATCGGCTTCAAGGGCCAACTGGTGCTTGACGACGTCACCGGCGGCCAAGTGCCGGGGTTCCAGGTGCACCTCGGTGGGCGCTTGGGTCTTGGCGACGACAACGACTTTGGCCGCAAGTTGCGCGGCCACAAGGTCACGGCCGACGGCATGCCCGAGTACATCGAGCGCGTCACCCGCAACTATCTCGCCACCCGGCAGGCGGACGAGCCGTTCGCCCAGTGGGCTGTCAGAGCAGACGAGGAGGCGCTGCGGTGATCACCAATCCCCTGAGCGGCCACCTCACCCTGCTCAACCCCACCGAGTGGACCGAGGCCAGCGTCGCCGACGTGAACGCGAGGCTGGAAACAGCGTCGGCCGCGCACGTCGCCGACTGGGCCGTCGCCACGTTTGGCGAGGGACTCATCGTTGCCGCGTCGATGCAGGACACGATCCTTCCCCACTTGTTCGCGACCAGGCTTCCAGGCGTCGAGGTGCTGTTCCTCGAGACCGGCTACCACTTCCCTGAGACGCTCGCCACGCGCGACGAGGCGGCCAGGCGACTGCCCATCACGGTGGTCAACGCGCTTCCCGCGCAGACCGTCGCCGAGCAGGACGCCCAGTACGGAGCGCGCCTTCACGAGCGCGACCCGAACCTCTGCTGCGCGTTGCGTAAGGTCGAGCCGCTCAACCGGGCCCTCGTCGGCAAGGCTGCCTGGGTCACGGGCGCGCGCCGCGCCGACGCCGTCACCAGGGCCGTGCTTCCTGTGGTCCAGTGGGACGCCAAGCATGGCCTGGTCAAGATCAACCCACTCGCGCTGTGGACAGACGAGCAGGTCGAGGCGTACCAAGCTGACCACGACCTCCCACGTCACCCCTTGGTCGCCCAGGGCTACCCGAGCATCGGCTGCGCGCCGTGCACGCGTGCCGTGGCGCCGGGCGAGGACCCACGCGCTGGCCGATGGTCTGGCCAGGGCAAGACAGAATGCGGGATTCACCAGTGAGCACCACGTCAGTGAAGTCGGGCCTGAGCACCCTTGAGGCACTCGAGGCCGAGGGCATCCACATCTTGCGGGAGGCCGTCGCGACCGCCCGCAAGCCCGTGATCCTCTTCAGTGGTGGCAAGGACTCGGTCGCCGTGCTCCACCTCGCCACCAAGGCCTTCTGGCCTGGCCGCGTGCCCATCGAGCTGCTGCACGTGGACACCGGCCACAACTTCGACGAGGTGATCGCCTTCCGCGACGCGACCGTCGAGCGCCTGGGGCTTCGCCTCAAGGTGGCCAAGGTGCAGGACTACATCGACGACGGTCGGCTCAGGGAACGCCCCGACGGCACCCGCAACGCACTCCAGACCGTCCCGTTGCTGGACGCGATCGCCGACGGCGGCTACGACGTCGTCTTTGGCGGGGCACGCCGCGACGAGGAGAAGGCGCGCGCCAAGGAGCGCGTGGTGTCTCTGCGCGACGAGTTCGGCGCGTGGGATCCCCGCAACCAGCGGCCAGAGCTGTGGAACCTGTACAACACGAGGCATCTGCCGGGCCAGCATGTGCGCGTGTTCCCGCTGTCCAACTGGACAGAGCTGGACGTGTGGCGCTACATCGAGCGCGAGGCGCTCGAGTTGCCGGCGCTGTACTACGCCCACGAGCGCGAGGTGTTCGAGCGCGACGGCATGCTCCTCACACCCCACCCCGCACTGTCCCGGCGCGAGACAGAACCCCTCGAGCGGCGCGTCGTCCGGTACCGGACTGTCGGCGACGCCAGTTGCACCGGTGCGGTGGAGTCGCCTGCGGCGAACGTCGCCGACGTCATTGCAGAGGTGGCCGCCACGCGCATCACCGAGCGGGGAGCAACCCGCGCGGATGACAGGGCCAGCGAGGCCGCCATGGAAGACCGCAAGAAGGAGGGCTACTTCTAATGACGGCCACCGCCTCGGCGCCACTCGCGCCAGACTCTCGCCAGACCTCACTGTTGCGCTTTGCGACGGCAGGCTCCGTCGACGACGGCAAGTCCACCCTCGTGGGACGCCTGCTGCACGACACCAAGTCGATCCTTGCCGACGCCTACGCGGCCGTCGAGCGCGTCACCCGCGAGCGCGGGGGCGCGGGTGTGGACCTCGCGCTCCTGACCGATGGCCTGCGCGCCGAGCGCGAGCAGGGCATCACGATCGACGTGGCGTACCGCTACTTCTCCACCCCGCACCGCACGTTCATCCTCGCGGATTGCCCTGGGCACGTGCAGTACACGCGCAACACGGTCACGGGGGCGTCAACGGCCGACGCCCTGGTGGTGCTGGTCGACGCGCGTCACGGCGTGCTCGAGCAGACAAGGCGGCACCTCGCCGTCGCGGCGCTGCTGCGCGTTCCGCACGTGATCGTGGCCGTCAACAAGATCGATCTGGTGGACTACGCCGAGGAGCCCTTCGCGGCCATCGAGGCAGACGTGGCCGAGCACAGCCGCCGCCTCGCCCTAGCGATCACGACCGTGCCGGTGAGCGCCCTCGAGGGCGACAACGTGGCGGTCCGTTCGGAGCGCACGCCCTGGTACACAGGCCCCACGGTGCTCGACCTGCTCGAGACCTTGCCGAGCGCCGACGAGACAGAGCGAGCAGCCGCCTCTGGTGGCTGGCGGCTGCCGGTGCAGTACGTGCTGCGACCCCAAGACGCCGCGCTGTCTCCAGAGCACCGCGAGTACCGCGGCTACGCTGGCCAGGTCGCTCAAGGCGTGATCAGGGTGGGAGACGACGTGGTGGTCCAGCCTTCTGGCAGGCGCACCACCGTGGCTGGCATCGACACCGCCGACGGCCCGCTCACGCAGGCGCTCTCCGGCCAGTCGGTCGCGGTGCGGCTCGCGGACGAGGTGGACGTCGCGCGCGGGGACCTGCTGAGTTCGGCGAGCGATGCGGCGATTCCTGTGAAGCACCTGGATGCCCACGTGGCGTGGCTGGCCGACCGTCCCTTGCGGGTCCGCGACCGCGTGCTCGTCCAGCATGGCACTGCACTGGTGCAGGGCATGGTCACCGGGATTTCGGGTGTTCTCGACATCACGCTGCCAGGGGGAACCCTCGACTCGAGCATCGTGCCTGGCGACTCGCTTGCGCTGAACGACATCGGCGTGGTGACACTCCTGCTCGCGCAGCCGCTCGCCGTCGAGGACTACGGGGCTCACCGCCACACGGGCGCGTTTGTGTTGGTCGACCCCCAAGACGGCGCCACCCTCGCGGCGGGGACCGCCCGCGCGGCCACCCCGGGGACCGGCCACGACGGGTACCTGAGCATCTGATGAGCGCGGACGTGCGGCTCGAGGCCGTCACCCAGGGATTCACGCGCCGGGGCTCGCACAGGGCCGCGCTGGCCGAGGTGACGCTCGACATCGCGGCCGGCGAGTTCGTCGCCGTGGTGGGTCCCTCTGGTTGTGGCAAGTCGACGCTGCTCGATCTCATCGCCGGCCACGCGCGACCGGCCACCGGTTCCGTCACCGTGGGCGGCACGCCCGTCACGGGTCCTGGGCCGCAAAGGATGCTCGTGTTTCAAGAGCACGCCCTGTTCCCGTGGCTGACGGTGCAGGCCAACGTCGAGTTCGGCCTCAGGTCGGCCGGGGTGGAGCCCGCCCGCCGAGCCGCGACCGCGAACGAGTGGATCGCGCGCGTCGGCCTGGCCGACGCCGCCCACCTCCATCCCCACGAACTCTCGGGAGGGATGCGCCAGCGCGCCGCCCTCGCTCGCGCCTTCGCGCTCGCCCCCCAGGTGTTGCTCATGGACGAGCCCTTCTCCGCGCTCGATGCGCCCAGCAGGGACCGGCTCCACGTCGAGCTTCAGGACCTGTGGCGCGAGACCGGCACCACCATCGTCTTTGTGACTCACAACGTGCGCGAGGCCGTGACACTCGGCGACCGCGTCGTCGTGATGTCGTCGGGCCCCGGCCGCATCATCGCGGAGGTGGGCGTGACGCTGCCGCGCCCGCGCGTGGTCGAGTCCGGCCGCGTCGTTGACCTGGCGCAGCACGTGCGCGGGCTGCTCGATGAGGCCGACCAGATGGGCATCACCGCGCCAAGGCAGGGACGTGACGGCTATGTCAGCATCTAGCGCCACCCCCTCCCCCCCACCCAGCGGGGCACTCACGCACCCTGTTGCGGCCCAGAACTCTCGTGCGGGGCACTCACGCACCGCGTGGCTCCCTGCCACCGCCGTCGGCGTCGCCCTTGTGCTCGTGTGGTGGCTGGCCTCGCTCGGGGCCGAAGCCCTCCCTGGCCCGGCGACCACCGCCGCCGCCCTTGCGGACATGGCGAGCGACGGGCGACTCGTGTCGATCCTGTGGCGCCTCACCGCCTTTATGGCCGTGTGCTTCGCGATTGCGGTCGTGCTCGGCGTGGCCGGAGGCCTCGCGATCGGCATGTCGCGCGGGGGCGATCGGGGCCTGTCGCCCTACCTCGCGGCCCTCCAGGGCATGCCCACGTCGATGTGGATCCCTGTCGCCGCGATCGTTCTAGGAACAGACGTGTGGTCGCTTGGTGCCGTCGTCGCCCTCGGAGCGGTGCCCGCGATCATGCTCGGCACCAGGACGGCCGTGCGCAACGTGCCGCCACTGCTCCTGCGCGCAGGCCGGACTCTTGGGGAGAGCGGAACCTCGCTTGTCAGACGCGTGGTCCTCCCCGCTGCGTTGCCAGGCATCATGACGGGCGTCGAGCTCGGCTGGTCGATCGCGTTCCGCAGCCTGGTCGCAGGCGAGATCTTCTCGGGTGCACTCTCAGGCACCGGCATCGGCACCGTCATCTCCCGCTCTCGCGAGACAGGGGACCTCACCGAAATGATGGCGACCATTGTCATCGTGCTGGCCTTCACGGTGGTGGTCGACCGCCTCGTCTTCAGCCGTGTGCAGACCCGCCTGCGCGCCCGCAGGGGGCTCGTGGATGCGGGCCTTCCGCACTGATCCGCCGCCCAGTGCGCCCGCAGATCTGTGACCTGAGTCACGTTTTGCGCTGGTGACAAACGGGACTTTGTGCTTTTATGAGACACAGCCGGGCCATGCTGCCCGGCCGGGGGAATCACCCGATGCACCTCAGGGCGCTGATCACCGCGCCATCGCCAACGGTGTCGACACTGACCTGATCCGCAGCGCACTTGCGCCGTATGAGGGAACCGACATCGTGACCGATATTGCCAATGCCCCGCGCCCGACGCCCGGCAGCGTGCCCCCGAGCGCTTCCGCCCGGGCGGTAGGTGGCGCGCCGTCTCCCGTGCTCACCCTCATCGTGCTGCTGTCGACCCTCGGGATCCTCGTCTATTCGGCGTTCTTGCTGAATCCCTCGCACAGGGGCGACGTGATCCCCTACGTGGCCGTCCTGATCGCGGAGTCGGTGCTCGTGTTCCACGCGCTGCTGTCGATGTGGACGATCCTTGCCGGCGCGAGTGACCCCAGAGACTTCGACTACTACCGCACCCACAGCAAGCTCTTCGAGCGGGGATCGAAGCAAGGGCCGCAGTCCGAGTGGCCGCTGCTGATCAAGGGAACCGAGCGCACCGTCGACGTCTTCATCACGACCTATGGCGAGAGCGTGGACGTGATCCGCAGGACCGTGACGGCGGCCATCGCAATGCGGGGACGCCACACCACTTGGGTTCTTGACGACGGCAAGAGCGACGAGGTGAGGGACCTTGCTAGCGAATTGGGCGCGCGCTACGTCCGCCGCCTCAGTTCCGGCGGCGCGAAGGCCGGCAACATCAATCACGCCCTGACCCTGGCCAAGGGCGAGTACTTCGCCATCTTCGACGCCGACTTTGTCCCCGACCCTTCCTTCCTCGTGGAGACGGTGCCCTTCATGGTCGACCCGAAGGTCGCCTTCGTCCAGACTCCGCAGACCTTTGCCAACTTGCACACGACGGTGGCTCGCGGCGCAGGCTACATGCAGACCGTCTTCTACCGCTTCATCCAACCGGGACGCAACCGCTTCAACGCGGCCTTCTGCGTCGGCACCAATGTGCTGTTCAGGCGCGCGGCCGTCGAGGACGTCGGCGGAATCTATACCGACTCCAAGTCAGAAGACGTCTGGACCTCCATCAGGCTTCACGAACAAGGGTGGCGCTCGATCTACATCCCCGACGTGCTCGCCGTGGGTGAGGCGCCTGACTCCATCGAGGCCTACTCCAAGCAACAGTTGCGGTGGGCTACCGGCGGCTTCGAGATCATGCTGACCCACAACCCGCTCAGCAGGCACCGCAACCTCACAATGGACCAGCGCATCCAATACTTCGTGACGGCGACGTTCTACCTGACGGGCATCTCCCCCCTGATCCTGCTGCTGGTGCCGTCGCTCGAGATCTACTTCGATCTGCGGCCCATGACCGTATCCATCAGCGTGCTCACGTGGTTCCTTTACTACGCGGGCTTCTATGCGATGCAGATTCTGCTGGCCTGGTACACGCTCGGCACGTTCAGGTGGCAGACGCTGACGCTCGCGATGGTCTCCTTCCCCATCTACGTCAAGGCGCTTCACAACGTCCTGACCGGCCGCGATGTCGGATGGCAGGCGACGGGCACCGCGCGTCACAACTCCCCCTACAACTTCGTGGTGCCGCAAGTTCTGTTCTTCTTGTTCCTGTCTCTCACGAGCGTCGTCGCCGTGTATCGCGACATCTCCAACGGGGTCGCCACCCTGGCGATGGCATGGAACGTCACCAACACGGTCATCCTTGGCGCCTTTCTCATCGGCGTCGTCAGGGACGCTCGACTGTTGCGTCGCGGCCTCCCGCGACAGGAAGCGTCGGCCAGCGAGCGTCGGGCGACCCCGCGCACCGTCATCGCCCGCCCCAAGGACTACCCCACCGACTTCCCACCCGTGTATGAACCGGCCGCTCTCGCGGGCGCCGGCAGCACCGCTCCAAGGGGGACATCATGACCTGGACCAACCGTTTTCGCCTGCTGTTCGGCACCGTTGTGGTGCTCATCCTTGTCGCCGGTGCGACCTTCGTCTTCACGCAACGCCAGGCGCAAGTGGTGAGCGTGACGGCCCAGATCGTCGCCGAGACGTACAGCGTCGGTGCTGACTACCCCGGCGTCGTCACCCACCGCTACGTCGAGGTGGGCGACCACGTGGAGCAGAATGAGCCCCTGTTCGTGGTCGAGAGCCTCCAAGTGGCGCGCGACGTGGAGTCCGGCCTCCTCGACTCCGCGAGGGACGACGTCTCGGCCGACGGCACACTGACCGTGAGAGCGGCGGTCGCGGGCACGGTGCGCACCTTCGACGTCAACGAGGGCTCGTACCTCTCCTCTGGCGTGGTGGTCGCCACGATCGAGCAGGACGAGTCACTGAGCGCCCGCGCGGAGTTCGTCCTTGCCCCGCGCGACTTTGGTCGCATCGAGGAGGCGGCCGAAGTCGAGCTGCTGTTACCCGATCAGCGGGAGATTCCCGGCGCCCTGACGGACATCGAGGTCATCACGGTGGACGGCTACGCACACGTCACCACCGAGATCTCGAGCACCGGCCTGGTCGCTGGCGACGCCAATGGCTTGGTGCGCTCTGGCACTCCCCTCGAGGCGCGTTTGCACTTGCGGGACGACGGGCCTCTCGCGGGCATGCGCGACGCCGCCGTTGACTTCGTTCGCAAGATTGGACTGTAGCGATGACGGCCCTCGCGCGTTCCGCCGCCCTCGCACTCGCGTCGGCGATGGCGCTGTCCGCCTGTAGCGGCGACTCGTCCGCCCCGTCGCCGAGCCCCACGGAGACGGCGAGCACACAGGTCACTCACGCACAGGTGCTGGAACAACGCACGGTCGCAGAGCTCCCCCCCATGCGCCTTGCCGACGGAGTGATTCCTCCCACCAATCGCTGGTATTCGTCGCTCGCCTTCGGGGAGGGCTGCCTTCCGGTCTATCCGCGACCCCTGTCCTTCAGGGCGTGCAATGGCGGCTTCAGCATGGGCCTCACCAAGCCCGTGGCGTCGGAGAACGCGATCATCGCGGCGGCAGCGGACGACGTCACGGTCACCTTTGACGGCGCCGACGGCCTGGGTGTGGTGAGCGCGGCGGATTCCGTTGGCGCCACGCTCGCCATGGGACCCGCGGTGGTGACGATCGCTCAAGGCTGGCCGGCCATCGGGATCACGGCCGACGAGGACGTCACTGCTCAGCTCTCGGTCGCCTTCTCCATGGTCGGGGATAACGTCGCCACCGCCACCGTCGCTGGCACCGAGTACGGCGTCGTCCTTGCAAACGGCAGCGTCGATGGCACGACGCTCACGCTGGAAAGCGCGGGAAGCGCCGCACTCTTTGCCGTGCCAGACGGCATCGACGCGAGCGCCTTCGCGTCCGCCCTCGGCGCGTCGCCCCCGACCCCCAAAGTCTCCTACGGGCTCGACGGCTTCGCTGCCACCACCACCGTGTCGTACGGGAGCTCGCCCACCGTCGTCGCCATGCCAGCCGCGCGAGCCGAGACCGCTGGCCTGTCGTGCGCACTGGGCACGTACGCCACGATCGACGGGCCGTTCGTCGCTTGCGCTACGCAAGAGGTGTCGTGGCAAGTCCCGCGCCTGGAACCGTCGGCCGCTCTCGATCTCACCGGCCTCGGCCAAGAAGAGCGCGCCGCCGTCCTCAAGGCCCTCGAGGCGGACGCCGCCGCAGACTTCGAGTTCCCTGCCGACAGTTACTTTGGGTCCAAAGCTCTCTACCGGCTGGCCAACCTGGTGCAGGTCGCCGACGCTCTTGGGGAGACCGCCCTCGGGGACCGGCTTGCCGCTGAGCTTGCCGAGCAGCTCAGGATGTGGGGCGACCCGGACGGCTGCGCCGTACGTGACCAGAAGTGCCTCGTGTACGACCCCGTCATGCGCGGCGTCGTCGGCCTGGCGCCGTCCTTCGGCTCGGAGGAGTTCAACGACCATCACTTCCACTACGGCTACCTGCTCTACGCCGCGGCCGTCGCGGGTGCGAGGGACGCAAGCCTGGCCGAAGACATCGGCCCCGCGTTTGATCTGCTGGCCGACGACATCGCGTCGCCCGTCACCACAGCGGACTTCCCGCAGTGGCGTTCGTTCGACCCCGTCGCGGGGCACTCGTGGGCCTCAGGCTTCTCGCCTTTCGCCGACGGCAACAACCAGGAGTCCAGTTCCGAGGCGGTCGCGGCGTGGAATGCCGTCGCGCTGTGGCGGAGCCTGCGCGGCGACGACGCCGCGGCCGAGGTGGCCGAGTGGATGCTGTCGGCGGAGGCGGAGGCGGCCAGACGCGTCTTCCTGGAGCCCGACCTGTCTGCTTTCCCCGAGTTCACGCACCACACCGTCGGCATTCAGTGGGGCAGCAAGCGGGACTTTGCCACCTGGTTCAGTGCGGAGCCGAATGCCATCATCGGCATCCAGCTCATCCCGTCGCCGCCCATGGCCGTCGACTACTACTCGTTGGTGGCTCCAGAAACGGTCACTGCCACGCTTGAGTCGGCGCGGGGCGAGGGCTCGGGATCGCAGTTCGCGGACTTCCTGCTGATGTACGCGGCCACGCAGTCCCCTGCCGACGCCGACGCCGCGTGGGAGGCCGCTCTCGAGCTACCGGAAGAAACGATTGACGATGGCAACTCGCGCGCGTACATGCTGGCGTGGATCGCGGCGCTGCGCGACTAACGCCGACGCCGGGGCTGGCTTCCCGGCCCGTGTCGGGGGTCGCGGCTAGCGTCTGACGTATGGCGGCAGACGTGGATGCGAAGCAGGTGGAGATTCGGCCGGCGACGGCCGAGCGGTGGGATGACCTGCGCGTGATTCTCGGCCCCAAGGATCTGGACACTCCCAGCTGCTGGTGCCTCGCGATGCGCGTGAGTCAGTCTGACCCGCGGCTCAAGGGGCTGAAGGGCGACCGTGCCGCGTTTGCGCAGGCTCAGGTGGCGGTGTCGAAGGAACTGTGCGCCGCCAGCGTCCCGCCGGGGGTGCTCGCCTATGTCGACGGCGAGGTGGTGGGGTGGTGTTCGGTCTCGCCCAGGGAGTCGTACGCCAGGCTCGCGAAGTCGCGCGTGATCCCTCATGTTGACGAGCAACCCGTGTGGTCTGTGGTGTGCTTCGTGGTCCGGGCGGGTTGGCGGCGGCGCGGCCTCGCCGGACACCTCCTCGAAGGTGCCGTGGAGTTCGCGCGGTCTCATGGCGCGAACATCGTCGAGGGCTACCCCGCGGACAACGCGGGCGACAAGATCGACGTCGCCTCGGCCTACATCGGCACGCGGGCCCTGTTCGAGCGGCACGGCTTCACGTGGGCCTCCGACACCTCGTCGGTGGGTGGGGGCAAGCCGCGCGTCATCATGCGTCGCGCGCTCTAGCGCGCGGTCGCCAGCGTCTGGACCCCATCACGTGGGGCCAGTGCAGCGCATCGCGGACTCCCTGAGCGGTGCCAGACTGGCGCCATGACAGAAGCCCTTGACCGCCGCGGCCTCGCCTACGGCGCGAGCGCGTACGTGGTGTGGGGCCTGTTTCCCATCCTGATGGCGGCGCTCAAGCCCGCGGGCGCGTTCGAGATTGTCGCGTGGCGCGCGTTGTCCTCCTTGCTGGTGTGCATCGCGATCCTCGCCGCGCTGGGGGCGTGGCGGCGCCTTCGGGTGGTTGCGCAACATCGGCCGACGCTGTGGCGACTGTCCGCCGCGTCGGTGCTGATCGCGATCAACTGGGGCGTCATGGTCTACGCCGTGGTGACCGACCGCGTCGCGTCGACCTCCCTCGGCTACTACATCAACCCGCTGCTCACGGTGGGACTGAGCGTCTTCTTGTTGCGCGAGCGCCTTCGTCGCTTGCAGGTAGTCGCCATCGGCCTGGGCGCCGTCGCGGTGACAGTCATTGCCGTCGAGATGGGCGAGCTGCCATGGATTTCGCTCGTGCTCGCCTGCTCCTTCGCGCTGTACTCGCTCATCAAGAAGGGTGTGGGCGATCGCGTCGATGCGCTGAGCGGTCTGACGGTCGAAACCGCCGTGATTGCGCCCGTCGCGCTTGGTGTGCTGTGGATGGTGGGCGCGCAAGGCGACGCGACCTTCCTCGCGCGCGGCGCCGAGGGCCTCGGGTGGTGGCACGACGTCATGATGGTCGGCACCGGTACGTGGACCGCAGGCGCGCTGCTGGTGTTCGCTGCGGGTGCGCGCAGGCTTCCGCTCGCCATCACCGGCATGCTTCAGTACATCGCTCCCACGATGACTTTTGCACTCGCGGTGTGGCACTTCCACGAGCCGATGCCTACCGGCCGGTGGATTGGTTTCGGAATCGTGTGGGTGGCGCTCGTGGTGTTCTCGGTGGACGCGTGGCGGGTGCGCCCTCTGTCGCGCCGCAAGGCCGCGGCCGTTCGCGCGAGTGAGCAGCCGGTCACCGAGCCGCTCTAGGGCTGCGCCGATCCGTGGGGCTGGTGCAGGAACTGGTGACAGTTCGGTTTAGGCCGCGAGGGCCAGTGGTGTGTTCATGATGGTCTCGTACTCGATGGGGGTCAAGCGTCCGAGCCGGTCTTGGCGGCGGCGCCGGTGGTAGGTCCGTTCGATCCAGGTCACGATCGCGATGCGGAGCTCTTGGCGGGTGTCCCACCGTTGCCTGTTCAGCACGTTCTTTTGGAGCAGGCTGAAGAACGATTCCATTGCGGCGTTATCCCCGGCAGCGCCGACGCGACCCATGGATCCGACCATGTGGTGACGGTTCAGTGCGTGGCCCATCTTCCGGGACCTGAATTGGGATCCACGGTCGGCATGCAGGACGCATCCGGTGACGTCGCCGCGGGAAGCGACGGCGTTGTTCAGGGCGCTCACGGCCAACTGGGCTGGCATGCGGTCACCGATCGAGTAGCCCACGATGCGGCCTGAGAACACGTCCTTGACCGCACAGAGGTAGAGCTTGCCTTCACCCGTTTGGTGTTCCGTGATGTCCGTGAGCCACACCTGGTTCGGGCGGTCGGCCCTGAAGATGCGCCTCACGAAGTCGTCGAACACGGGCGGGCCGGCCTTGGTGGCCTTGCCCCGTTTGCGTCGCTGTGTGGCTGACACCAGGCCCGCCTGAGCGGACAGTGACCACGCGGTTCTGCGCGCCATGGGCCAGCCCGCGACCTTGGCCTCGTCGCCAAGGAACCGGTAACCAAACTCTGGGTCCTCGCGGTGAGCATCAACGAGCGCATTCATCCGATGCGCCTGCACCCACTCCAGCGCTGTCACCGGGTCACTGAGCCACCGGTAGTACGGTTGACGTGCGATCTTGAGCACCCGGCACGTCACCGTGACGGGCACGCCGTCGACGGCCAACTCGCGGACGAGCGGGTAGATCATTTTGGGTGGCCACCGAGCCTGAGGTTGGCCTGCGACAAGTACGCTGCCGCACGACGCAACACCTCATTCTCTTGCTCGAGCAGACGATTGCGGCGCCGCAACTCACGCAACTCCTCAGACTGCTCACGGGTCACCCCTGGCTTCTCACCGTCTTCGACATCGGCTTGACGCAACCAGTTCGACAACGTCGCGTGAGAGATCCCGAAGTCCTCGGCGATCTGTTTCTGCGGCGCCTCACGGCGCCGCGCGACCGCGACCACGCCACGGCGAAACTCCTCAGGAAAAGCTCTAGACATGACAACATCCTTCCACCAGGACCCGCCCGGATCCCAGAAGTCAGTTGTCACCAATCACTGCACCAGCCCCCTCCGCCATCGGCAAGGTCCCACCCATCACCCGATTAAGCAACCTGCCTGAGCACTACAGCTAGCGCCTCAGGCGCTCGTACTTCCTGAGCCACCGTGTGTGCGAACACCTGGTGGGCTCCTGGACCCCCTCGCGGGTCAACTGCGGTCCTTAAGTGCGTCGAGCAAGGTTCCGACGGGGAGGAGGCCGACGCCCAGGGCCCCCAGGGCCGTCACGAACCAGAGCGCGAGAATCTGGCCCGACACCTGACCGATGGCGATTGCCGGTTCCGCGCCGAGGGCCAAGGAGAATGCCATGCCGATCCCCCATCCCCACGAGACTCCTATTCCACCCAGGATGAGCCATTCCGTGAACTGCATCACCAGACGGGCTCGAGGCGGGGCACCGAAGGTAGCGTAGACCGCCATTCGCGTGCGTCTCGTCCATTGAATGATCGCCCAGATCGCAGCCAAGACGAGCCCGCCGGCAAACCATGACCACTGCAGGACGCGATCCTGGTAAGCGGTGGAAAAGTCGACGCCGTAGGTATTCGCGGAGAGCCGCGGTCGGACAATCGCGGGATTTCCCCCCTGCCCCAGGGCGGCGGCGAGATACTGCTCGACTGTTTGGGCGTGAGCCGCATCCGTCCGGACATAGCACGCATCGGCGCCGCCTGGCAGGAGCCCAGGGATCAGGTACACGCCCTGATGCTGCTCACTCAGCTTCGCGGTGTCGGCGGTCAGGACTGTCGCGAAGGCCCGTTCGGGCACGGTTGAGTCGTCGAAGGGCTTGGCCGTCAGGAGGGAAACTTCTCCATCCACCAAGCCCGTGAGGTCATTCACTCCTTGCGTGAGGATCACCGAGGTGCCATCCACAGGTCTCGCACGCAAGAACTCGTAGACCCCCGGCGAGACCGCGAACGCCGTCGCCGCCGTCCCTGGGGCGGACGCAGGCTCCAGCGTCGAGTTCGTCGCGGCGATCGCGAAGGAGCCATCGACTCCGTCGGTGCTCGAGAGGGCGTCGCAGATCGAGGAGTCGAGACGCGTGGGGCCGTCGTTTGACGACGAGGGCTCGACCATGAAGGTGTACCCGCCGGCGTCGATCCAGGAACGCTCCGCGGTCACTAGCTGTTGCACATCAAGGGCGTTGGCAATGCCGACGCCCCCGGCGAGCCAAGCCGACGACGCAATGATCCCGAGAGAGAGCCAACGGCCAGCGCGAGCGTTCGCCCGGGCTTCCCTGACCGACAGCATCATGGGCCAGGCGCGCCGCTTGCTCATGCGGGCGCCGCCGCCCGCGGACCCCCGCGCTCGGGCGTAAGCCGCCCGCCTTTCAAACGCAGGATCGTGTCGCATCGGGACGCCGCCTCCTCGTCGTGGGTGACGAGGACGACGGTGCGGCGGGCCTTGGAGAGCATCGCGTCCATAACTCGAGACGTGGTCTCGGCGTCAAGTTGACCGGACGGCTCATCGGCGAACAACACGGGACGATCAGAGGCGAGCGCCCGCGCGATGGCAACACGCTGCGCCTCGCCGCCCGAAAGCACACGCGCGGTCTCATCCTCGCGTTCCGCTAGGCCCATGTCATCAAGGGCGGCACGTGCCCGAATCCTGGCCTCGCTCGTCGACGCTCCATCCAGATAGGCACCGAGGCAGACGTTGTCGAGGACAGTGCGTTCCGGCAGGAGCGAGACCGTCTGGAGAACCCATGTCGAGACATCTGACATCGAGTGCGAACCGCCGGTTGAATCGACGCAGCGGATGGTGCCCCCTTGCGTGGGGAGGAGTCCCCCGAGGACGGAAATGAGCGTCGTCTTACCCGAGCCAGACGGGCCCACGATGGCAGCGGTCGTCCCCGTAGGAATGTCACACTCAAGACCGGAGAGAACATCGTGGTCGCCACCCGGGTACCGGAAGGTGAGATCCCTGATAATCAGCCGCACGCGAGGTCCTCTCGGACGTCGCGTGGATTGATCAGCACCTTTGTGCCCACGAGGGCGGGGTCGACGTCGACGATGCCGAAGCTCCCGTCCGTCGTCTCGATCGTCGTGCCGGGGCTCGTCGTGTCCGCGAAGAAGCATGTGGCTCCCGTGGGATCCGTCACCAACGCGCTGGCCGGAACGGTGCCGACGAGGCGCGGCGTGCTCAGGGCGAGGTACACGTTACGCGACGTGAGGTCGTTCAGGGCCAGGACGATCGCCTCGATGTCCCCCGGATCGGTCACGCTGGTGGCCCCGGCAGGGAGCGTCACAGATGTCTCGCCGACGGTGAGAACCCGGTCCGAGTCGGTCGCCTCAGTCTCGACGTAGACCGTGTCATGCCCGGTCGATGTGGTGTAAATCTCGTCCCCGGTTGCCAGCGTGGTGCCGACGCGGATGCGGACCTCAAGCGGGGGCCCGCTGTCCGCGGGAACCCACAGCAGGCTGTCGGCGCCCAGCACTTCCCCGCTTGCCTTGCGCCCATGATCCTTGTTAAACGCGGCGATGGCCTTGGCAGTCCGCGCTCCGGCCCTTCCGTCGGCGACGTCGAGGTACCCGAGTTTCACGAGAAGCCCCTGCGCGGTCTCGACATCTTTCCCCACCATCCCTCGCGTGATGGGGCGGTACAGCGGTGCGGGCGCCACGTACGCGGTGACCGGCAGCCCGTCGACTTCGAGCGCCTCCGCTCCGTCGACCAGGGCTACGCCGGGTTGGAGGCCAAGAGCGGTGACGACACCCGCCGTCTGCGTCGTCACCACGAAGGCCTCTGCATCGACCACGGTGACGTTCACGTTGACGCGATCGTCCCTCTCCGCTGACCCGATGGTTCCGATCACCGGACCGACGCCCGCGGATGACTCCAGGGGCGACTTCTGTAGCGCGAAGACAGCCAACGCCCCACCCGCGACCAACGGAACCGCCAAGAGCACAGCCAATCCCATCGCCGTGCTGGTGCCCCCACGCCTACCTGCCTTCACGTGTCACCCTCGTCTCGGGCGACGTTGCGCGACAACGCAACGCACGCATCACGGTCCACTCTCACCAGATACCTGCCTCTGTGATGCAGTCAACAGCGCTACCGGTATCGCTGTCCACTTCGAGCGCCTGAGCGATCACATCTGCAGGACTCGCACTCGGATCGGTGGGGTAGCCGTTGCTCTCCAGGCAACTCCGCACCAATGGAGCCGTCTGCTCGATGCTTTCCTCGGTGAAGGCCAGGGAGGAGGGTTGCGTCTGGTAGAGCTGGTTCACCCACGAAGCCTCCTGCTCATCGCATACCCGAATCGCGAGGTCCAATTCTTCGTCACCCATGGCCGCTTCCGCCGACCACTCCGGAACGACCAACCCCGACCTCGACGCACTTTCACCATATCCCGCCAGAACTCCCGCCTCCGTCATGCACTGGACGGCGGCGCGCGCCGCCGTACGCGCATCCTCAAGGGAGAGCTCACCTTCGGCCTGCGCGTGCCTCAAGATCGCCATCTGCGCGTCGCCCGCGCCGCCTGCTTCGGCCTGCTCGATGATGGCCGCTACTTGGTCGGCGAAGGCAGCCGAATCGCCCTGAGCTCCGGCATCGGCGGTGCAACCAGCAAGCAACGCAGACGCTCCCACCACCGCTGCGAGGCTCACACCAGACCTCCGCGACCTTCGCTTCATCACTTCTCCCCGCTTCATCACGACTGCCCACTTCGCACCCCACCCCGCCAACCACGCCGCCAAAGCAATCCGTGCCAACCCCTGCCATGAATACCCCCGAGCGCCGCCGCTCGCTAGAAACTCTCGATCCCCGCCTCCGCGAGGCAATCGACTCCGGACTGTGTATCGACTTTCACTTGTGCCGCCCGTCGCAACAAGTCATGCGTACTCACATCCGCGTCCACCTCATAACCCTCCCTTTCGAGGCAACTCCGCACCACGGGAGCCTGCTGATCAAGATAGGCGTCGTTCAATGCCAGAGAACTGGGTTGCATTTGGTACGCCCCATTGACCCAAAACGCCTCTTTGGCGTCGCACGCGTCGCCGATCGCTGCCTGTTCGGGTGTGTCTGCAAGGTAGTTGTAGGCGGGCAGCACCACCCCGGATTCCATCGTTTGATCTGCGACGAACGCGTCAGATCCCGCGTCTTTGACGCACTGGACCATGGCACGCGCCGCGGCCCGGGCGTCCTCGATTGACACGACCCCCTCTGCCTGCGCGTTGCGCAAAATTGCCAACTGCTCGTCACCCGCACCTCCCGCCTCGGCCTCCTGGATGATTCCGTCGATCATGTCGGCGAAGTCCCGCTTCGCTTCCGTCTTCGCCAGGGACTCAGAGGAACAACCCGACAACACAAGGACTGCGATCCCGATCACGGATAGCAGCCTGACGATGGGGGCCCGCCGATAATCACGCGCGTAACCATTCCTTCCGTCTTGCCTCATCACACCCTGAATTCTGGCGGCGGCGCGACTCCAAAAAGAAAAGCCGCCGCCAACTAAATAGGAACAAGAACAGGCCGCTACCTCTACGAGTGCTGTCCCCGAACGGCGACCGACATAAATTGGCCAGCAACCGCGACCTCAGAGCCCCAGCCCCAGGCGGAGTTGTAGGTACTTTGGCCGTTCGTCCACTTGGCCTGCGCGTAGACGGTACCGGGGCAACCGTTGCTGCCCTCTTCGATCACCGTGACGTTGTTGTTTGCGATCTGCATGGTGAGCCAGCAACTACCCACTTTCACATGACTCTGATTGGACCAATACCAACTCGATGTCGCCGCAGAGGCGGGCGCCGCCACCAGAAAGACGATTGCCCCGGTCGCTACCGCGACCCCAATCTTCCGTCGGATTCCATTCATGATGCTTTCCCCAATCTCGAATTTCATCGACACTCCCCAGCAAAAATGAAGGTACTCGCTTCAGCTGAATCGGTCAAAAGATGGAAACCACTCGCCTCACACCCCACGGCAGGGCCAGCGCAGAGGAGGCAGCCACGCCCAGGGAGCGGGCTTCACCGCCCGATCGCCAGAACTCACCCCCGCGCTGACACAACTCATCGGGAATCGCGCGACAACCGTGGCGATGGGCCTCGCGGCAGCAGACCGCGCCTTGCGTTTCGACGTGTCGGCAGTGGCCGACGTCTATGCGGCCCTGTTCGACCAGGCCGGCACGGCTCGAGCGTCGGCAGCGGAGGGTTAGCGCCCCAGGCGCTCGTACTTCATCGCGGTCTCGAGCTTCTCGGCGAGCGCGACCGTACCGTCACTGACACTCACCGGAGCAACGGTGCGGCGTTTCCGAGGCGACACGCGGTCGGCGCTGGCAGTGTGAACCGTCCCCGGTTTGATGCCGCTTCCTTTCGAGTCTGGAAGGAAGATAGACACCATGCCAAAGAAGATCCCCGAGGACACCAAGCAGCGTGCTGTGCGGTTGGTCCTTGACCACCTCGATGAGTATCCGAACCTGACCGTCGCGTGTCAGAGCGTCGCTGGTCGGCTCGGGTTCGGTGCTGAGTCGTTGCGTCGTTGGGTGCGCCAAGCGCAGATCGATGCCGGCGACCGTCACGGTGTCAGCTCAAGCGAGTCGGAACGCATTCGTGCGCTCCAGCGAGAGAACCGTGAACTCCGTGAGGCCAACGCGATTCTCAAGGACGCTGCGGTTTTCTTCGCCGGGGAACTCGACCCCCGACGCCGTTGATTGTCGCGTTCATCGATGAGCAGCGGGCCAAGGGTCGTGCGGTCGGGTCGATCTGTGCCGTCCTGCGTGAGCAGGGCGTACAGGTTGCCGCACGAACATATCGGGCCATGAAAAGCCGTGACGCGTCGCTGCGTGATCGCGGCGACGCGGTCGTGATCGACGCGCTGCTCGAACTCACGGGGACTCCGGAGGGGATGTATGGGCGGCGCAAGATGGTCTCGCATCTGCGTCGCAACGGGCTCGACGTCGGCGCCCGGCAAGTCGACAGGCTGATGCGTGAACTGGGCATGAACGGTCGGACCCGCGGTCGTGGGATCCGCACCACCGTGCCCGACAAGAACACCACCCGTGCTCCGGATCTGCTGGATCGTGACTTCACCGCCCCTGCACCAAACCGGCGGTGGGTCGCGGACTTCACCTATGTCAGGACCTGGGCCGGCTTCGCCTACGTGTCGTTCGTCATCGACTGCTACTCGCGCGCCATCGTCGGCTGGCACGCATCAATGACGAAGACCACGCCGCTGGTGACGACCGCGCTACGGATGGGACTATGGCGACGCAACCATGCCGACCACCCCGTCGGCGACGGCCTCGTGCACCATTCGGACGCAGGCAGCCAGTTCACCTCCGTGGCGTTCGCCGAAACCCTCGCGCTCGAGGGCATCGCAGCATCGATCGGTTCTATCGGTGATGCTTACGACAATGCCCTGGCGGAGTCAACCATCGGGCTGTTCAAGAACGAAGCAATCCGTGACGACTCGCCGTTTCGGGATGGCCCACTGAAGCGTCTCGAGGACGTCGAGTGGGTCACGATGGCCTGGGTCGATTGGTACAACCAACACCGCCTGCACTCCCGCCTTGGAGACACCCCGCCCGACGAGTTCGAGGCCGCCTACTACGCTGACATCACCACGCCAACACCACCGGTGCTGGCACCCGCATAGAAGCGGCAAGAAACCGGAGACGGTTCAGTGCTGTGTCAGGGACGGTCCGCAAGAGGTCTGGTCGCGGTGGCGCCCATCACGCTCGGAACGCCTAACCGTAGTGCTCAGGGACGTCGTTTGATTTCTGGGTGGTGGGGAGAACCTCCGGGCAGAGTGGTGCTTTCTAGTTCACTGCTCTGAACCCGGAGGTTCTCGTGTCTCACGCCAATACTGCTTTGACTCCCGTGCATCGGGCCAGGATCGGTCGTCTCGTGGTGGAGGAAGGCTGGTCGGTCGCTGAAGCGGCGAGGTTCTTCAGGGTGTCGTATCCCACGGCGTCGAAGTGGGTGCGCCGGTATGCGGAGATGGGCAGGGCGGGTATGGACGATCGTTCATCCCGCCCGCACCGATCACCGACCAAGACTGCTCAGCCGTTGGTGCGCAAAATCGTGCACGTGCGCATCAAGAAACGTGTCGGGCCGGTCGAGATTGCGTCCCGCACAGGTATCCCCGCTTCGACCGTTTACGCGGTGTTGAAACGATGTCGCTTCAACCGCCTGTCACATGTGGACGTGCGCACCGGTGAGGTGATCCGCTGTTACGAGCACGACCACCCCGGATCAATGATCCACGTCGACGTGAAGAAGCTGGGCAACATCCCTGATGGTGGGGGTTGGAGATACGTTGGCAGACAGCAAGGCGGAAAGAACAAGCGCACCACCGTCGGTGTGAGGCGCAATGCCACACGACACGCGGTCCTCGGCCACGCCTACGTTCACACCGTCATCGATGACCACTCCCGCGTCGCGTATGCCGAGATCCACGGCGACGAGACCGCCGCCACCGCCACCGGTGTCCTCCACCGAGCGGTTGCCTGGTTCACAACCCACGGCATCCACGTCGAAGCCGTCCTGTCAGACAATGACAGCTGCTACCGCTCCCACGCCTGGCGTGAGGCCTGCCGCGACCTCGGGATCAAACACCGCCGCACCCGCCCCTACCGGCCCCAAACCAACGGCAAGATCGAACGCCTTCACCGCACGATGGCCGACGGTTGGGCCTACGCGAAGCACTACAACACCGAAAAGGCCCGCCGAGCAGCCCTACCCGCCTGGATCCACTTCTACAATCACCACAGGCAACACTCCGCCATCGGCAAAGTCCCACCCATCACCCGATTAAGCAACCTGCCTGAGCACTACACCTAGAGGACTGTCGCGATGAGCAGGCCGTCGTAGCCCTTGCGTCCCACGGTTTGGATCACGGTTGCCTCGACCCTTGGGTCGCGCGCGGCGAGCTCGACCACGGCGCGCGCGCCCGTGGCGTACTCGTCCTCGTTGTCCAGATCTGCCAGGTCGCCCCCGTGCACCACGTTGTCAACCACAATCAGGCTGCCCGGCCGCGAGACCGCGAGCGCCGCCTCGAAGTACGCGGTGTTGGAGCGCTTGTCCGCATCAATGAATGTGAGATCGACGGGAGCGTCGTCCGCGAGCGCGGGGATGTGGTCAAACGCTTGGCCGATGCGGATGGTGACCTTGTGGCCAACGCCCGCCTTCTCCAAGCTTGTGCGGGCGACCTCGGCATGCCCCGCGTCGCGCTCGTGAGTGATGACGCGGCCGTTCGGCGGTACGGATCGAGCCAGATGCAGGGTCGAGTAGCCGCCGAGCGTACCGAATTCAACCACTGTGGTGGCGCCGATGCTGCGGGCCAGGATGCCGAGCAACCGCGCGTGCATGGGGCTCACGGCGATGTCGGGAAGGCTCGCGTCTCGCTGCGCCTTGAGCACGGCTGCGGCGGTGGAGTCAGCGTCCACGAACAGGGATTCCAGGTACGCGTCAACCTGATGGGCACGCTCGGACGATGGCGGGGACAAGTCAGTCATGACCCGAGCGTAACCGGGAGTTCCCCCATGCCGCAGGCGGGAGCCAGAATCTACGCCGCGCGGGCCACCAGTGCCTTGGCGAACGCGATCAGCGCGTCCCTGACCTCTCCGTCAGGCAGTCCCTCGATCGCGGCCATCGCCTGCTGGCTCCACTCCGTGGCCAAAGCCGCGGTCTCCTCGAGCACAGGATGAGCACGCAGGCGAGCCACCACGTCGGCCAGGACAGCGTCGTCCGTGAGGTCACCGGCGATGTCCGCCAGCAGGGCCTCGTCGTCCTCGGTACCGTCTGGCCCGGCGGCACGTTGGCGCAACAACAGCACCGGCATCGTCGCGACGCCCTCGCGCAGGTCGGTGCCGGGAGTCTTGCCGGAGACGTCGCCTTCGGAGCGGATGTCTAGCACGTCGTCGGCGATCTGGAACGCGACGCCCGCGAGCTCGCCGTAGTGCGTGACCTGCTCCACGATGGCACGGTCGCAACCGGCGAACATCGCACCAAAGCGTGCCGACGTGGCGATCAGCGAGCCCGTCTTGTCGGCCAGGACCTGCAGATAGTGCAGCACGGCGTCCTCGCCGTCGGCGGGCCCCACCGTCTCGTGCAGCTGGCCAAGGCACAGCCGCTCGAAGGTCGAGGCCTGGATGCGGACCGCCTCCGGCCCGAGCCCGGCCACCACGGACGATGCCCGAGCGAACAACAGGTCGCCCGTGAGGATCGCCACGGAGTTGCCCCACACCTCGTGGGCTGCGGGGGCGCCGCGCCTGGTGGGAGCGGAGTCCATGACGTCGTCGTGATACAGCGTCGCGAGGTGGGTCAGCTCGACCACCACGGCGGCGTCGAGCACCTCCGGCCGCGCGGCGTCGCCCAACTGGGCGGTGAGCAGCGCGAGCATGGGCCGTAGCCGCTTGCCCCCCGCGTCGACCAGGTGACGCGAGGTGGCGTCGGCAAGCCTGTCAGACTGCGCGACCGCGTCCCGCAATCGCTCCTCGATGAGCGCGAGCCTGGGAGAGATCGATGCCTCGAGCGCGGCGTTGCCGATCGGCAGAGCCATAGCGAGCCTCGCCTACCCGCCCGTGACGGCGGCGGGCGCGAGCAGCACGCCAGCGTCGTCGGCAAGGTCGAGCGCGCCGGAGGGCATGACACCCAGCACCAGCACGATGACCGCGGCAACGATCGCGACACCGCGGCCGATGCCGGTGGCACGCACCTCGACGCGAGGGCTTGTGTCGTCGGGGGCGTCGGTGAAGAACATGAGGACGGCCAAGCGGATGTAGAAGAACACCGCGGCGGCCGACGCGAGCACGGCCACGACCACGAGCGGCCAGGCGCCCTGCTCGAGAGCCGCGCGGAACACCACGAACTTGCCCACGAAGCCCGCCGTGAGCGGGATGCCGGCGAAGGACAGCAAGAACAGCGACATCGCGACTGCGAGCAACGGGCTGCGCTTGCCAAGCCCTGCCCATTGACCGAGGCGAGTGGCCTCGGCACCGACGGCGCCGTCTGGCGTGAGCTCGCGCACCTGGGTGACCACGGCGAAGGCGCCGAGCGTCGCGATGCCGTACGTGGCCAGGTAGAACGGGAGGGCCGAGAGCGCGAGCGGCGAGAAGCCTGCGAACGCGACCAGGATGAAGCCGGCGTGGGCCACGGAGGAGTAGGCGAGCATGCGCTTGACGTCGGTTTGCACGATCGCGAGCACGGTGCCGAACACCATCGACGCGATCGCGACGGTCCAGATCACCCAGTTCAGGTCCCACGCGAAGCGGTAGAGCACCAGGTAGGACAGCCGCGCGAGCGCCGCGACCGCAGCGGCCTTGGTGGCGGCTGCCATGAAGGCGGTGACGGCCGACGGGGCGCCCTGGTAGGCATCTGGCACCCACAGGTGGAACGGCACCGCGCCGATCTTGAACAGCAGGCCCACGAGCACCATGAACAGACCGAGCAGCACCAGCGTGTGGCGTTCTGGGTGGTACAGGCCCAACATCTCTCGCATGCCGGTGGTCTCGGTGGCGCCATAGAGCAGCGCGACACCAAAGAGGAAGATCGCGGACGAGAAGGCTCCGAGCAGGAAGTACTTGAGCGAGGCCTCCTGGCTGAGCAGCCGACGCCTGCGCGCCAGGGCCACGAGGATGTACAGCGGCAACGAGAACAGTTCGAGCGCCACGAACAGGAACACCAGGTCATTGACCGTGGCGAAGAGCATCATGCCGCCCGTGGCGAGTAGGGCGAGCGGGAACACTTCGGTCACGGCGAGACCCTTGCGGCGCGCGACCGTCTCCTCAGAAGATCCGGGGGCGACGGAGCCGAGCGGGGTGAAGGGGTCCTCGTCTTCCTTGCCCCTGTCTGCGAAGAGTGCGACGCCACCGATAGCGAAGACCACCAGCAGGAACTGCCACGCGAGCGCCTGGCGGTCCAGGTAGATCATGGTGTTGAGCACCACCACGCCGCCACTCTCGATGGCGACCCACTGCCACACGATCGCGAACAGCGCCGCGATGAGCGCGACGATCGACAGTTGGAGCTGCGCGGTGCGCCGCACTGCCACGGTGCGGATGAACGCCCCGAGCAGCACACCGATGGCACCGGCCACGAGCACGATGATGATGGGCGCAAGCGGCGCCCACGCGATCTCGGGAACGTTGTAGGTCACTGCCCCGCCTCCTCAATGCTGACGACGATGGCCGCGCTCGGATCCTTGAAGTAGTCCACCGCGAGCGCCGGGACAAAACCGAGCACCAGCATGGCCGCGATGAGCGGCCAAATGACCACGCGCTCCGTGAGCGAGAGCTCCGTGGTGGGTTCCATGGCCTCTGGAGTGGGCCCGGTGAAGACCTTCTTGTACATGAGCAGGATGTACAGGGCCGCGAGAATCACGCCGAGAGCGGCGATGATGACGCCCCAACGGGTTGCCTCGTAGGCACCGATGAGCACCATGATCTCGGAGGCGAAGGGCGCCATACCGGGAAGCGCCAGCGCGGACAGGCCGACGATGAGGAAGGTTCCCGCGAAGACCGGCACCACTCGCTGCAGACCGCCGAACGCCCCAACGGAAGCGGTGCCGTGGCGCTTGACCAGGAAGCCGACCAGCAGGAACAACGCTCCCGTCGACAGTCCGTGACTGAGCATGTAGAAGGTGGCACCCTCCACCGAGGTGCGGGTGAACGCGAAGATGCCGAGCACCATGATGCCGAAGTGGCTGACGGAGGTGAACGCCACCAGGCGGAACATGTTGTCTTGACCGATCGCGGCGAGCGCCCCGTAGATCACCGAGATGACCGCGAACACGATGATCACCGGCGCCGCCCACTGCGAGGCGCCGGGGAACAGCATGAGGCACAAGGTCAGCATGCCGAAGGTGCCCACCTTGTCGAGCACCGCGACCAGCAGCGCCGTGGTGCCGGCGCGCGCGGACTCCGCGACCGTGGGCAGCCACGTGTGGACGGGCACCATGGGCGCCTTGATCGCGAAGGCGATGAAGAAGCCAAGGAACAGGAGGTTCTCGATCCACGGCTCGTCAAACGTCAGACCGGTGAGGTTGGCCGTGAGGAAGCCCTGTTCGCCGCCAGGCCCCGCGATAAACAGCGCGATGACGGCCACCAGCATGATGAGTCCGCCGAGCAGCGAGTAGATGAGGAACTTCACCGCGGCATAGCGGCGTTGCTCGCCACCGAAGGAGCCGATGAGGAAGTACAGCGGGATCAGCATCGCCTCGAACATCACGTAGAACAGGAAGACGTCGCGTGCGGCGAAGATGCCCACCATGAACGCGAGGCTGATCAGGATGAGCCCGTAGTACTGAGCTCTGCGCGACTCGGCGACGTCCTCGTTCCAGCCCGCGAGCATCGTCAACGGCGTGAGCACCACTGACAACAGAATCAGGCTGAGCCCGATGCCGTTGACGCCCAGCGCCCAGCTGGCGCCGATCTGTGGGATCCATGCGTAGGTCTCGGAGAACTGGATCTCGCCAGCAGCGCCCCGGTCGAAAGCCATGAGCATGCCGACGGCGAGGAAGAACTCCAGCACCGCGACGCCGAGCGCGAACTCGCGGGCGTAGCCGCGCAACTGAGGCACCGTGAGCAGGGCGATGCCCGCGACGGCGGGGACGGCGATGAGGATTGTCAAAATGGCCATGAGTTATCCCCCCACCACGATGATGCTGGCGAGTACCAGGAATCCGAGCAGCATGAGCATCGCGTAGGAGCGCACCTTTCCTGACTGGAAGCGTCTGCTTGCCTCGCCAAAGGCGGCGACGCCGGTGGCCTGCTTGTTGACGGCGCCGTCCACGAGTGCGGCATCGGCGTAGACGAGGGTCCGCGTGAGGTGGGTTCCAGGGATCTGGAACACGGCCCTGTTCACGGAGTCTTGGAAGAGGTCGTTGCGCGCGGCCAGGACGCCGAGCGATGGCGGCGGGGCCTCCGTGGGCACGTCGTGACGCCAGTAGATCCAGTACGCGAGCGCCGCGCCAGCGGCGACCAGCAGCAGCGTGAGCGTGGTGATCACGGGCACTGACAGCACCGGGTGGTGCTCTCCGTGCGCGCCCGTCACCGGCTCGAGCCAGTGCTGGAACCGATTGCCGACGGCAAGGAACAGGCCAAGGAAGGCGGAGCCCGCCGCGAGCACGATCATGGGCACCGTCATCAGGAGTGAGGACTCGTGGGGGTGCTGATCATCCGTCCACCTGGCCTTGCCGTGGAACGTCATGAAGAACAGTCGCGACATGTAGAACGCCGTCATGCCTGCGCCGATCAGCGCGGTGAGGCCGAACACCCACGGCTGCCAGCCCTCTCCCACGAACGCGGACTCGATGATCTTGTCCTTCGACCAGAAGCCGGAGAACGGCGGCACGCCAAGGATCGCGAGCCAGCCAAGCCCGAACGTGATCCACGTGGTGACCATGGCGGTGCGCAGCGCGCCGAAGCGACGCATGTCCGTCTGGTCGTTCATGCCGTGCATCACGGAGCCTGCACCCAGGAACATGCCAGCCTTGAAGAAGCCGTGCGTGACCAGGTGGAAGATGGCGAAGACGTAGCCGACAGGGCCGAGTCCCGCCGCCAGCATCATGTAGCCGATCTGGGACATCGTCGAGGCGGCGAGCGCCTTCTTGATGTCGTCCTTGGCGCTACCGATAATCGCACCCATGATGAGCGTGACGGCGCCGACGATGGCGACCACCACGCGGGCGTCGTCGGCGGCTTCGTAGATCGCGCCGGAGCGGACGATGAGGTACACGCCAGCGGTCACCATGGTGGCGGCGTGGATGAGGGCCGACACTGGCGTGGGGCCTGCCATCGCGTCGCCGAGCCATGACTGCAGCGGGAACTGCGCCGACTTGCCTGTCGCGGCGAGCAGCAGGGTGAGGCCGATGGCGGTGAGCACCGGCGTGGACACCTGGTCCACGCTGCCCAGCACGTCCGCAAAGTTCAGTGAGCCGAAGTGGGCGAACATCAGACCCATCGCAATGATGAGGCCAACATCGCCGACGCGGTTGACCACGAACGCCTTGTTGGCGGCGGTCGCGTATTCGTTCTTGTGGTTCCAGAAGCCGATCAGCAAGTAGGACGCGAGACCCACGCCCTCCCAGCCCACAAACAGCAGCAGGTAGGAGTCCGCGAGCACCAGCAGCAGCATCGCCGCGATGAACAGGTTGAGGTACGCGAAGAACATGCGGCGGTTCGGGTCATGCTCCATGTACGCCACGGAGTACACGTGAATGAGCGTGCCCACCACCGTGACGAGCATGACGAACGTGAGCGACAGCTGGTCGACCAGCAACCCTGCGTCGAGGTGCAGGTCACTTCCCGACAGCCAGGTGAACAGGTGCACCGATTCGGAGCGCGCCTCTGCGTCCCTGCCCAGCATCTGGAAGAACGCGCCGATGCCGATCACGGCGGTGGCGGACGAGGCGGCGACGCCGAGCCAGTGGCCCCACGCGTCGGCGCGACGGCCGGCGAGCATGAGCACAAAGAAACTCGCAAGCGGGACCGCAATGAGCAGCCAGGTGACGGACAGCATCGTTAACCCTTCAGCTCAGACGGTTCATCGAGCGAGATGCCCTGACGTGCGCGGAACACCGCGATGATGATGGCGAGTCCCACCACCACCTCTGCGGCGGCGACCACCATGACAAAGAACGCCATGATCTGGCCATTGACCTCGCCGATCATGCGCGAGAACGCCACGAGGGTCAGGTTCGCGGCGTTGAGCATGAGCTCGACGCCCATGAACGCGATGATGGCGTTGCGGCGCAGCAGTACGGCCGCGGCGCCAATGGCGAACAGCACCGACGCCAGGTAGACAAAGTTGACGGGACTCACGCGTCGTCCTCCTTGGCACCCAACTCGCGTCTGCGAGCCTCGTTGTCATCCTTGAACTCGGAGCCATCGATGGTCTGGCTGCGGGCCTTCAGCACGCGTGAGACGGAATCCTCGAGCGGAGCGCCGTCGGGGCCGAGCGCCGGCGCGTCGAGCGCATTGTGACGGGCATAGACACCGGGGAACGCCTTGTTGACGGGATCGGCACCAGCAGCGACCCTGGCCGCCTGGATCTCGGCTTGAGTGCGCTTGGGGAAGAGGCGCGGCACGTGGGTGAGGACCAAGGCGCCCACCGCCGACGTGATGAGCAAGAAGCCCAGCACCTCCACCACCAACACGTAGTCGCCGAACAGCCAGCTGGCCACCTCGACAGGCTCGCCCACCGTGGGGTTCTTCGCCACGGGGAACGTCAGCCTGCTCACCACGCTGATGAGCAGGGCACCAAGGCCAAGAGCAAGCCCGAGGGCGATCCACCGCTGACCAGTGATGGTCTCCTTGAGGCTCTCTCTACTGTCAACGCCCACGAGCATGAGGGTGAACAGGAACAGCATCATGACGGCGCCCGTGTAGACGACGATCTGCACCACCCCGAGGAACGGCGCGGCGAGCGCGACGTAGGACACGGCGAGGCCGACCATGACGAGCACGACCGCCATCGCCACGTGCACTGACTTGCGTGCAAACAGCAAGGCGAGCGCGGGGATGACGGTGATGAAGGCCACCACCCAGAACAGGACGGGAGAGATCATCAGTGTTGCCTTCCCCTCGGTCCGCTGAGGCCCACCTCGTCGTCAGCGGGCGACGGGGTCGCACGCGGGCGCGTCGCCTCGTCGGCCGCCGCAGCGTCGGCGTCGCCTCGGCTTGCCACGTTCTCAGGAAGCGTCGGGTCGTCGGGACGGTACGCCCTCACCCAGGCCTCCTGCTCTGGCGTGGTGCGCAGCACATCTCCCGTGTAGTAGTGGGTGTCGGTGGTGCCCTCGACCATGGGGTGAGGCGCCGCAAGCATGCCCTCCTCCATGGGTGCCAGGAGGTCCTGCTTCTCGTAAATGAGTCCCTCGCGGGTAGGCCCGGCCAACTCGATCTCGTTGGTCATGGTGAGCGCCCTGGTGGGGCAGGCCTCGATGCACAGTCCGCAGAAGATGCAGCGCAGGTAGTTGATTTGGTAGACCTTGCCGTACCGCTCACCTGGACTGAACTGCGCGTCAGGCGTGTTCGAATCCGCCTCGACGTAGATGGCGTCTGCCGGGCACGCCCATGCACACAACTCGCAACCGATGCACTTCTCGAGGCCGTCTGGATAGCGGTTGAGTTGGTGCCTGCCGTGATAGCGCGGCTGGATGTTTGCCGGAGTGGTGGGGTACTGCTCCGTCACGGTGGGCCGGAAGAAATTGCGCAGCGTGACGCCAAAGCCTGCGACCGGCAACAATGCCCCAGCGATCCCGCCCGGTTGGGGCAGGTTGGACGTAAAGGCCTGTGGGGTTTCGTCGTGGTGGTCAGTCACCCTGTGCCTCCTTAACAGCGTCGACGGTGCGGCCGGACCGCGGGGACGGCGGCAGCTTCTGGCCTGGAAGTGGCGGGACGGGGTAGCCGCCGGCAAAGGCGTCGAACTCGTCTGTCTCGAACTTCTCCCTGCGCGCGGCCTCTTGCTCCTCGCGCTTCATCGCCTTGGAATCTGCCACAAGCGAGAACACGACCCACGCCAACAGCAACGCGATGATCGGTGCGAACATCACAAAGTACGAGGTGTTCCTGTTGAAGTGAGGCAGGAGCACCATGCCCACACCGGACAGGACCACCCAGCTGAGGGCGACGGGGATGAGCACCTTCCAGCCGAAGCGCATGAACTGTTCGTAGCGGAACCGGAGTACGGAACCGCGGATCCACACAAAGAGGAACATCAGCAGCCAGATCTTGATGATCAGCCACAGGGGCGGGAAGATGCCGTTGCTGAGCATGTAGTAACCGGGCCACTCGTGCCACCACAGCGGCCGCCAGCCGCCAAGGAAGAGGGTTGCGGCGACGGCGGAGACGTTGATCATGTTCATGTACTCGGCCAAGAAGAACCACGCGAACTTCATCGACGAGTACTCCGTCATGAAGCCTGCGACCAGTTCACCCTCGGCCTCTGGAAGGTCGAAAGGCAAGCGGTTGGTCTCGCCCACCATCGAGATGAGGTAGATCACGAACGCGGGCAGGAGCGGCAGCGCCCACCACACGTCTTCTTGAGCGGCCACGATCTCTTGAGTGCTCATCGCACCGGAGAACATGAACACCGTGACGAGCGACAGGCCCATCGCGAGCTCGTAGGAGATCACCTGAGCGGTGGAGCGCACGGCGCCCATGAGCGGGTACGTGGAGCCGGAGGCCCAGCCTCCCAGCACGATGCCGTACACGCCGAGCGCGGCACAGGCCAGGATGTACAGCACCGCCACCGGGAAGTCGGTGAGCTGGAGCGGCGTCACCTCGTCGGTGAAGGGGATGCGCGTCTCTGGTCCAAAGGGAATCACCGCGAAGATCAGCAGCGCGGCGAACACCGAGATCATGGGTGCCGCGATGTAGATGAGCTTCTCGGAAGCCCTGACCGTGATGTCTTCCTTCATCAGCAGCTTCATGGCGTCCATGACGGACTGGAACAGGCCGAAGGGGCCATGCCGGTTGGGGCCTGGGCGCTCCTGGAGTCGGCCAATCACGCGCCGCTCGAACCACACGGCGAACAACACCGACGTCAAGAGGAAGACGAGGATCAAGACGGCCTTGATGATGGTGACCCAGATCGAGTCTCCAGCCAACGTGTTCTGGTCGATGGCCATCGGCAGCACGGTCATCATGAGGCCATTCCCTTCACCACCACGGTTTCGCCAGGGTGCACGCCCAACTGCTGAGCCACCCACGATCCCGGCGACTTGGTGGGCAACCACACCACGTTGTCCACCATGCCAGGTGTCACCGCGAGGGGCACATCGATCGCGCCGCGGCGCTTGCCCGTCACGGTGACGACGCCGTGGAGACCCAGGCGCTTGGCGGTGGCGGGGGACACTCGGGCCACGGCAAGGCGACCGGTGCCCGCGAGGTAGGGCTCGCCGTCTTGGAGTGAGCCTTCGTCGACCAACTGGTGCCAGGTCGACAGGACGAGTTCACCGTCAACGCTCGCTGACTTCTTGGGCGCGACGGGGGCCGGCTCGGCGGGAGCCGCCGGGCGCTCCCCGTCTGGCGCCGAGGCAAGCGCGGCAAGCTCGGCATTGACGGCGTCAACCGTCCCTGTCCCGAGCGTGACGCCCATCTGACGCGCCAGCAGGTCGAGCACACGGTGATCCGACATGGCATCGGTGCGAATCGCGGTGCCGAAGGAACGCAAGCGGCCCTCCCAGTTGACAAACGTGCCCGACTTCTCGCTGGTGGGCGCGACCGGCAATACCACGTCTGCCGCCTCGGCCACCGCGGTGCGCCGCACCTCCAGGCTCACCGTGAACTTGGCGGTCTTGATCGCCTTGAGCAGATCCTCGGTCAGGTCGGTGTCGTCCACACCGCCAATCACCAGTGCATCGAGCGCCTTGGCCGACGCCGCAGCGATCATGGCATCGGCGTCGCGACCCTTGGCGTGGGGAAGGGACGACGCCGCCCACACCTGGGCGACGGAGTCCCGCCCTGCCGTGGCGGTCACATCGCGACCACCGGGCAGGAGGCCTGGTAGCGCGCCGGCCTCGACAGCTCCGCGCTCGCCCGCTCGGCGAGGGATCCAGGCCACCTTTGCGCCCGCACGCTTCGCGAGCGCAGCCACGGCCGTGAGGGTGCCAGGCGACGCAGCCGCACGCTCCCCCACCACGATGACGGAGCCTGGCTCCTTCAGGTCCTTATAGGCCTGCTTGGCGCCCTTCAGTGAAGCGACGACGGTGCCCTCAAATCCAGGGACCGCAGGCAGGAGGGTGGCGCCGAGCTTCTCGGCGCCCTTACTCAGATGAGACGCGACGGTGATGACCTTCTGGCGACCCACGGACTTCTTGAGGCGCAGGAACACCACGCCGCCCTCGTCCTCAGGCTCGAAGCCCACGAGCAGCACCGTCGGCGCGTTCTCCAGTTCGGCGAACGTCACGCCGATGCCGGTGCCCGCGACCGTGGAACCGAGGAAGGCCTGCTCCTCGTCGGAGGCCACCCTGGTGCGCGCGTCGATGTCGTTGGTGTCGAGCACCAGTCGGGTGAACTTGCTGTACGCGTAGGCGTCTTCCATCGTGACGCGACCGCCGGGCAGCACGCCAACACCCTTAGCCTTCTTGTCGGCACGCGCATCGCCCGACTTGCCGATGGCGGCATTCAGTCCCGCCGCCGCCGCGGCAAGCGCCTCTGGCCACGAGGACTCGACAAGCACTCCATCCTTGCGGATGAGCGGCTGGGTGAGGCGGTCGGACTGGTTCTGCCAGGTAAACGCGAAGCGGTCCTTGTCGGTGATCCAGTACTCGTTGACCACCGGGTCGTCATCCGCCAAGCGCCGCAGAATCTTGCCACGCCTGTGGTCGGTGCGAATCGCGCTCCCTGAGCTGTCGTGCTCGGAGATGCCTGGGCTGGACACCAGGTCGAAGGGACGCGAACGGAAGCGGTAGGACGCGCTCGTGAGCGCGCCAACCGGGCAAATCTGGATCGTGTTGCCCGAGTAGTAGGAGCTGAACGCCCCACCAGACTCGTCCTCGGCCGCGACGCCCACAGGGCCGTACCCATCGAACTCGAGCACGTCCTCATTGAACGTGCCGATCTGCTGCATCGCGCCGCGGTTCTGCAGATCGATGAACGGATCCCCTGCGATCTCTTGAGAGAAGCGGGTGCACCGCTGGCACAGGATGCAGCGCTCACGGTCGAGCAGAATCTCACTGCTGAGCGACAGCGGCTTCTCGAAGACGCGCTTGACGTCCACAAAGCGGGACTCCCCGCGACCGTGCGTCATCGCCTGATTCTGCAAAGGGCACTCGCCGCCCTTGTCGCACACGGGACAATCCAGCGGGTGGTTGATGAGCAGCAGCTCCATCACGCCTTTCTGGGCACGCTCCGCCTCGTCCGAGGTGTTCTGCGTGTTGACCACCATGCCGTCGGTGACCGGCATGGTGCACGACGCTTGCGGCTTGGGGAAGGCGCGAAGGTTTCCGTCGGGCCCAGGGCTGGCCACGTCAACGAGACACTGGCGACAGGCCCCGGCCGGCTTGAGCGCTGGGTGGTCGCAGAACCGTGGGATCTCGATGCCCACCTGCTCGGCGGCACGGATGATGAGCGTGCCCTTCTCCACCTGGGTCTCGATGCCGTCGATCGTGACGGTCACCACGTCAGTCGCGACGGGAGCCTTGTCCGCGGTCTCGCTCATGCGTTGGCCTCCTCGGCTGCAGTGTCGTAGTCGAACAGGGCCGATGCGGCGTGGTCGAAGGGGCATCCGCCCTCCGTCACGTGCCGCTCGTACTCCTCGCGGAACAGGGTGACCGAGCTGATCACGGGGGCCGTCGCGGCATCGCCAAGAGCACAGAAGGCGCGGCCGGCGATCGAATCGCACGTGTCGAGAAGTTGCTGAATGTCGGCCATCGTGCCCTGACCGTGCTCGAGCCTGCGCATGATCTGCTCGAGCCAGTAGGTGCCCTCGCGGCACGGGGTGCACTTGCCGCAGGACTCGTGCTTGTAGAACTCGGTCCACCGCTCGACGGCCCTCACCACGCACGTGGTCTCATCGAAGATCTGCAGGGAGCGCGTGCCCAGCATCGAGCCTGCGGCGCCCACGGACTCGTAGTCGAGCGGGGTGTCGAGCTGTTCCTCAGTGAAGATCGGGGTCGAGGATCCGCCTGGAGTCCAGAACTTCAGGGTGTGGCCCTCGCGCATCCCGCCGGCCATCTCCAGCAATTCGCGCGCGGTGATTCCCAACGGGGCCTCGTATTGGCCAGGACGCTTGACGTGTCCCGACAGGGAGAACAGGCCCATGCCCTTCGACTTTTCCGTGCCCATCGAGGCGAACCAGTCGACGCCCTTCGCGATGATGGGCGGCACGGACGAAATCGACTCGACGTTGTTCACCACGGTGGGCCTCGCATAGAGGCCTGCGACGGCGGGGAACGGCGGCTTGAGGCGCGGCTGCCCGCGTCGTCCCTCAAGCGAGTCGAGCAGCGCGGTCTCTTCGCCGCAAATGTAGGCGCCAGCGCCAGCGTGGACGGTGATCTCCAGGTTGAAGCCGGTGCCCTTGATGTTGGTACCGAGCCAACCGTTATCGCGGGCCTCGGCGACTGCCTTCATGAGCCGGCGGTACACGTGAACCACCTCGCCGCGCACGTAAATGAAGGCGTGATCGCAGCCGATCGCGAAAGCCGTGATGATGATGCCTTCGATCAGCTGATGAGGCGCCGCCATCATGGTGGGAACGTCTTTGCACGCCCCCGGCTCCGATTCGTCGGCGTTGACCACGAGGTAGCGGGGTCCGCCGTCTGGGGCAGGCAAGAAGCCCCACTTCATCCCCGTGGGGAAGCCAGCGCCGCCGCGGCCGCGCAGGCCGGAGTCCTTGATCGCCTGAATGATGTCGGCCTGGTCCATGGTGAGCGCCTTTGTCGCTCCCTCATAGCCGCCGTTGGCCGCATACGTGTCGAAGTTCCACGAGTGGTCGAGGCCCCATGTGGCACTGAGGACTGGGGTCAGATCGGTCACTTGTCCTGCCCCTTCCAGCCCTGTTCCTTCGCAGTGTCAATTCCTGCCAACGACGACGCTCCGGCGGAGACACCCTCGTCGGCCCTGCCGTCTTCAAAGCCGGCCAGCACCCGCGAGACCTCTTTGAACGTGACCACCTTGTCGGCGCCGCGCGTGGGCGCCACGTCTTTGCCAGCCAGAATGTCGTCCACCAACTCGAGCGCCCGCTCGGGGGTCATGTTGTCGAAGAACTCCCAGTTGATCATCATCACCGGTGCGTAGTCACAACCCGCGTTGCACTCAAGCCGCTCCAGCGTGATCTTGCCGTCAGCCGTCGTCTCGTCGTGCCCGACGCCCACTCGCTCGGAGAGCTTGCGCCAGATCTCGTCGCCACCCATCACCGCGCACAGGGTGTTGGTGCACACGCCCACCTGGTACTCGCCGTTTGGCCGGCGCTTGTACTGGGAGTAGAACGTGGCGACCGCGCTGACCTCTGCGGCACTGAGCTCCAGCAGATCGGCGCAGAACTGGATGCCATCGGGGCTCACGTACCCGTCCACCGACTGCACCAAGTGCAGCAGTGGCAGCAGGGCCGAGCGCCTGACGGGGTAGCGGCCCATGATCTCGGCGGCGTCCTTCGCCAGTTGCTTTGCGGTGGACTCGTCGTACGTCATCTGTCGACGCCTCCCAACACCATGTCGATGGTGGCGATCGCGACCACAACGTCGGCCACTTGGCCGCCTTGAGTGAGCATCGACAACGCCTGCAGATTATTGAAGCCGGGGTCACGGAAGTGCGCCCGCCAAGGCTTTGAGCCGCCGTCCGAGACAACGTGGCAGCCCAGCAGACCCTTCGGGTTCTCCACCGCCGCGTAGGCCTGGCCCGCGGGAACGCTGAAGCCTTCAGTGACCAACTTGAAGTGGTGGATGAGCGCCTCCATCGACTCGCCCATGATGTGGCGAATGTGCTCGAAGGAGTTGCCCTGCCCGTCGGAGCCAATCGACAACTGCGCCGGCCACGCGATCTTCTTGTCGGCCACCATGATGGGCTGACCCTCGGACTGCTCGAGGCGGTCGGCACACTGCTCGACGATCTTGAGCGACTCGTAGCACTCCTCGAGGCGCAACACCACGCGGCTGTAGGCGTCGCCATCGGTGGACGTGGGCACCTGGAAGTCGTACGTCTCGTACCCGGAGTACGGCTCCGACTTGCGCAGGTCGTAGGGAAGGCCTGCCGAACGCAAAATGGGGCCCGTGATGCCAAGCGCCATGCAGGCAGCAAGGTCGAGCTTGGCGACGCCCTTGAGGCGTCCCTTGAAGATCGGGTTCTCCAGTTGCAACAGGGCCAGCTCGTCGAGGCGCTGCTTGACCTTGGGGATCATCGCGCGAATCATCGCGACCGAGTCTTCTGGGGCGTCAATCGCGACGCCACCAGGACGAATGTACGCATTGTTGGTGCGCAGGCCCGTGATGTGCTCGATGACCTTGAAGGTCTCTTCACGGCCGATGAAGCCGGTGGTCATGACGGTGGTGGCGCCCAGCTCGTTGCCGCCGGTGCCGATCGCGACCAGGTGCGAGCCGATGCGGGTGAGTTCCTGCATGAGCACGCGCAGCACGTTGGCGCGCTCGGGGATGTCATCGGTGATGCCCAGCAGCTTTTCGACGCCCAAGCAGTAGACGGCCTCATTGGCCATGGACGCCACGTAGTCCATGCGGGTGCAGAACGTGACGCCCTGCGTCCACGTCCTGTACTCCATGTTCTTCTCGATGCCGGTGTGCAAGTAGCCGATGCCCGCGCGGCATTCGGTGACGGTCTCGCCCTCCACCTCGAGCATGATGCGCAGCACGCCGTGCGTGGACGGGTGTTGCGGGCCCATGTTGAACACCAGGCGCTGCTGGCCCAAGCGGGTGGCCTCTTCGGCCGCCTCTGACCAGTCTCCGCCAAAGACGGTGAACTCGGGTGCGCTGCCGTCGTCGGCGCCCAGGCCTGCCGTGGCGCGGGGGCTCGTCGATTCTGTCGTCATCTCGCCCTCCTACCTGTACTGCCTGCGCTCGTCGGGCGACGGAATCTCCGCGCCCTTGTACTCCACAGGGATTCCACCAAGCGGATAGTCCTTGCGCTGGGGGTGGCCCACCCAGTCATCAGGCATCTCGATGCGAGCCAAGGCGGGGTGGCCGTCGAAGACGATGCCAAAGAAGTCCCACGTCTCGCGCTCGTGCCAGTTGTTCATCGGGTACACCGAGGTGATCGACGGAATGTGCGGATCACCGTCAGGCACGCTCACCTCGACACGCAGTCGGCGGTTGTGCGTGATGGACTGCATCGGGTACACGGCGTGCAACTCGCGGCCCGAATCGTCCGGGTAGTGGACGCCGCTCACCCCCAAGCACATCTCGAAGCGCAAGTCTTGGTCGTCGCGCAAGTGCTGGCACACCTCGATCAGGTGCTCACGCGCGATGTGCAGGGTGAGTTCGTCCCTGTCGACCACCACGGTCTCGATCGCTGCGGCCGCCTTGTCGCCCAACAGCTCCTCGAGCACGTCGACCACCTGGTCACACCACGATCCATAGGGACGCTGCGCGGGCTCGGGCATATACACAAACCGCGTCAGGCCGTCGTAACCGGAGGTGTCTCCTCTGGCGCCAAACTGCCCTTGACGCACGTTGATCAGGGTGCGTCCTTCTGGAACCACTGGCGCCACCTCCGCGCTGGGGTTCTCCGCAGCGTCGGCGCTGGTGCGGGACTCGGCCGCCACGTCGGCGCCTTCCGAAGCGACGTTCTTCTTCTTGTTCTTGGGGTCCGTCACCGCAACAGCCCCTTCATCTGAGACGTGGGAGTCGCCTCGAGTGCTGCGGCCTCAGCGGCAGCAGCGATCTCGCGGCGGTGGCCAAGCATCGGCTTCTCCCGCGCGAGGTCCTGCACCTTGAGGAGCGCGTTGATGAGCATCTCTGGCCGCGGCGGGCAACCCGGCAGGTAGATGTCGACAGGAACGACGTGGTCGACGCCCTGGACAATCGCGTAGTTGTTGAACATGCCGCCAGACGAGGAGCACACGCCCATGGCAAGCACCCACTTGGGCTCCGCCATTTGGTCGTACACCTGGCGCACGATGGGCGCCATCTTCTGCGACACGCGCCCTGCGACGATCATGATGTCGGCCTGACGCGGGGAGCCGCGGAACACCTCAGAGCCGAAGCGGGCAATGTCGAAGCGCGGCGTGCCGGTGCCCATCATCTCGATCGCGCAACACGCCAATCCGAAGGTGGCAGGCCACATCGAGCCGGATCTTGCCCACCCGGCAAACTCTTCCAACTTGCCAACGATGAAGGGAGGGGCGTCGTTATGTTCACTCATGCGAACCTCATTCCCACTCGAATCCGCCGCGCCGCCATTCGTACACGAAGGGGATCGTGATGAGCGCGAGGAAGGTCATGATGGCGATCAGGCCGAACAGCGCGAGCTGCTCGTACGCGACCGCCCACGGGTACAGGAACACCACTTCGATATCGAAGATGATGAAGGTCATCGCCACGAGGTAGTACTTGATCGGAATGCGCCCGCCGCCATCGGCACCAGGGGTGGGCATCAGACCGGACTCGTAACGGTCAAGCTTGGCGGAGTTGTAGCGCTTGGGACCAATAAAGGCGCTCGCTACGAGGCCCGCGACCGCAAGCAATCCCGCGATCACGATCATCACCACAATCGGCACGTAAGGGTTCACAACCTCGTCCTTCCCGTCCTCATGCCGCCGGCGCGACCTTGGTCATCGCGGCGAGAAGCTTGTCTGCCCAGTTGCCGCCGCGCGGTTCATAGACGTCCGCCAGCAGTCTAGAGACAAATTCCATGATGAGCGGACGAGGAAGCCCGTACCGGGTGCACACCTTCATGATGGCCGGCTTCTCGATGAGGGCGGCAAAGACGCGGCCAAGAGTGTAGTAGCCGCCCAGGTCGTCCTTCATCATGCGACCGTACGACGCGAGCGCCCTCTCGCGCGCGGTGTCGTCCGTCGCGTCACGCCACGCGACCGCCGCTTCGGTGGCCCTGCGCGCCGCCTGCATGGCGTATGCGATGCCCTCACCGTTGAACGGATTGACCATGCCGCCGCTGTCTCCCACGAGCATCATGCCGGGCACGTAGTGCGGCTGACGGTTGAAGGCCATCGGGATCGCGGCGCCCTTGATGTCGCCCACCTGGGCGCCAAACTCCCAGTCCTTGGCAGAGTGCTCGAGCCAGTCGAGCAGCAGGGCCTTGTGGTCGAGCTTTGGCGGGGTGCCCTTCGCACTCAGAGTGCCAAGGCCGACGTTGGCGGTGCCGTCGCCCAGCGGGAAGATCCAGCCGTAGCCGGGCAGGAGCTTGGAGTTGCCGCGCTCCCCGTCCCAGATCTCGAGGTGCCCCTCCATCCACTCCTCGTCGTGGCGTGGTGTCTCGAAGTAGGTGCGCACCGCGACGCCCATGGGGCGGTTCTTCTTGCGCTCGATGCCGAGACCCAACGCGATCCTGGCGCTCACGCCGTCGGCCGCGATCACCAGCGGGGCGTGGAACTGGGTCGGTTCCCCCACCTTGCGGCCCTTCTCGTCCGTCTGGCGAGCGGTGACGCCGATGACCCTGCCGCCCCCGCCAAAGCCGTCGGTGGTGTCGTCTCGCAAGGCCGCGTCCACGTGCCAGCCCTCACGAACGTCGGCACCTGCGGCGCGGGCATGGTTGGCAAGCCGCTCGTCGAACTGCGCGCGCGGCAAACTGAGGCCGTAGCGCGGGAACGCGTCGAGGTCATGCCACGGGAACTCGAGGCGGTGGCCGCCGCCCACCATGCGCAGGCCGTGATTGGGAATCCAGCCCTCCTCGCGAGGAGTGGGCAGTCCGATGAGCTGCAGCTCCTTGACCGCGCGGGGCGTGAGCCCGTCCCCGCACACCTTCTCGCGTGGATAGTGCGCCTTCTCCAAAGCGATCACGTCGAAGCCCTCGCTCGCCAAATAGCGAGCTGCCGCGGAGCCGCCGGGGCCCGCGCCGATCACGATGACGTCGGCCTGGGTTTTCACGCCCCCAAGCCTACGTCGTGAGGGACCATGGTCTCGCTCGCGTACGCTTGACCGGTGAGCATCGACGCGGCCGCTCCCGGCCCCCTGACCGCGCGCACGGTCGAGATCCCTGACCCTGGGGACTTGCTGGCGGCCCTTCCCGTTCAGGGCATCTCGTGGGTGAGACGCGGCGACGGCATGGTGGCGTGGGGCGAGGTCGCGCGTCGCGACACTGGCGGCACCGAGCGCGTCGATGAGGCACTGCGATGGTGGCGACGCGTGACCCGCCATGCGACGGTGAGGGACGACGTGCGGGTGCGCGGTACCGGGCTGGTCGCCTTTGGTGCTTTCGCCTTTGCGGACGACGCCGACGCCGGTGGAGCGCTCATCGTGCCTCGGTACGTGGTGGGCCGGGTCGACGGCCGCAGTTTCTTCACGGTCATCGGTTCCGGTGGGGTCGACGAGGTCTCGCTGGCTGACGCCCTCGCCGACGCCGTGGCGCCAGGTCCGATGCCTTCCGTCGAGGTCTCCGGCGGCGACGAGGCGCAGTGGCGCACCGCTGTCTCGGCAGCGGTCGAGGCCATCGGCACCGGCGAGGTGAACAAGGTGGTGCTCGCCCGTGCGGTCGACGCGGTGGCGGACGGGCCGCTTGATGTGCGGTCGATGCTGACGCGCTTGGCGGCTGAGTACAACATGTGCTGGACATTCCACGTGGATGGCATGGTGGGCGCCACCCCTGAGCTCCTGGCGCGCGTTGACCACGGCCTCGTGACCTCGCGAGTGCTTGCGGGGACCATCAGGATGACGGGCGACGAGATGGGCGACCTGGCCCGCGCCGCCGCCCTTGCTCGGTCGTCGAAGGACCGCGAGGAGCACTCGTATGCCGTGGGCTCCGTGACCCAGGTGCTCGCGGCGCACTGCGCTTCTGTCAATGTGCCTGACGAACCGAGTGTGCTGCACCTGCCCAACGTCATGCACCTCGCGACGGACATCACCGGCGCGTTGTCTCAACCGGTGGGGGCACTCGACCTCGTGCGAGAGCTTCACCCTTCCGCCGCGGTGTGCGGCACCCCCACGCTGGCTGCGGCCCGTGTTATCGATCGGCTCGAGGGCCTCGACAGGGGTCGCTACGCCGGCCCCGTCGGCTGGATCGACGCTGCGGGGGACGGCGAGTGGTGCATCGCGTTGCGGTGCGCCGAGATCGACCGCGATGATCCCACCCACCTGCGCCTCTTTGCCGGCTGCGGCATCGTCGCGGCCTCCGACCCCGCCGCTGAGTGGGCGGAGTCGGAGGCGAAGCTCGAGCCGATGCGGGCGGCGCTGGGAGCCTGAGACCGTGGGCCCTGCCCGCCGTCGAGCTAGTTGTTGCCCTGTCCGCGGCCTATCGCACCGCGCATGCCCTGGCCGTCGTGCATGCCCGAGCCGTCTCCAAGCCCGGCGCCATCGCGCATGCCAGCGCCTGAGCCGCGTTCGGGCCGCTCGCCGTCTGCTGGCCTTGCCGGAGCGTCGGCGGCCGAGCCGAGCGTGAGGGTCAGCGTCTTGGTGGCGGTCTCGCGCTCGACGGTCACCTCCACGGAGTCTCCCGGCGCGAACTCGCGGAGAATCTCCCGCGCTTGCCACCAATCGGTGATGTCTTGGCCCTCGATGGCGGTGACGATGTCACCCACCTCAAGCCCAGCGTCGTCCGCCGGGCCGTCAGCGACCACGTTGCGGACGAGCACTCCCGCGGCATTCTCGTACCGCACCAAGTTCGCTCCCACCCATGGCCGCTCCTCAAGTGCAGGCGGTTCGGGACGGTCTTCTGGGTCGCCGACGGTGACGGACGCCGTTTCTTCGGATCCGTCGCGGGTGTAGACCACCGCGAGCACATCTCCAGGCTCGGCATCGTGGAGTGCGTCGTAGAGCGCGCCACGCTCGTCCAGCGCGATGCCGTCGATGCTGATCACCACGTCGCCTTCCTCGAGCCCCGCGTCATCCGCCGGGCTGTCGTCAACCACGTGAATCACGGTGGCGCCGTCGTCGGTGATGGCGATGCGGGCACCCACGTAGGGCCGGTCAAGCATGGCGCCGAAGCGCCCCTGGCGGGGGTCGTCCGACTCTTCGTCGGCCGTGGCCGACGGCGCGGCGGCAAGCACGAGGGCGCCAGTCGCGAGCGCACCCGCTCCCCAAACGACACCGCGCGTGAATCGTGAACTGTTCATCAGGTCCTCCTTGGTGGATCGTGTGTCTCGATCACACCAAGCCAGCCTGCGCTCACCCTGGAGAGAACCTGGGAGGACGCTGAGACTTAAGAAACGCGTCTAGACGACCGCTTCGACGATGTGCACACCAGTAGGCGGCTTCGCCAACGCCCTCTGCAGGCCGCCCACCGATTTCACCCGCGTATGCACCGCTCCGTAGGCGGTAGCGAAGCCGGCCAGGTCCACCGCGTGCGGAGTGGTGAAAACGCGTCGGACGTTCTGGGCGGGAGCGGCCGCGTGTTCCAGTCGGCCAAAGATGGTGCCGCCGCCGTCGTTGACCACCACGATGCGGAGGTCGGGGACTCGCTCCTCGGTACCAACCAGCAGACCGCCCACGTCGTGCAGGAACGTGAGGTCGCCCATGAACGCGGAGGCGGGCCTGCCGAGGGCCAAGGCGATCCCCATCGCGGTCGAGACCGTGCCGTCGATGCCAGCGAGCCCCCTATTGGCGCACAGGGTGGGCGCGTGACCGACCGGCCACACGGGCGCGACGGCGTCCACCATGCGAATCGGACCGGAACTACCCAGCATGGCCACGTCGTCGGCCTTCAAGGAGGACACGAACACCCTGGCCGCTGCTCTGGCATCCCAACGGTCGGCATGGGTGGCCATCGCGGCGCAACCGCGCCGCCACTCGGCGAGCCATTCGTCGTCAACCTGCGCGGGGGCGAACCACTCGTCGGGAACGGAGGGCAGCACACGTTCCGCATGGCGCGGTGTTTCGCGCCACCTGGCTCCGTGCGCGGCGACGTGCAAGGACGGCGCGATATCGATGAGCCGCTGAACGGGTCGGGACAGAGTGGGCCTGCCGATGACGACCACGTGATGGACGCGATCCGCAAGCTGTTGACCGGCGTTGCTCGCCAGCAACTCGACGTAGTGGACGAGCGCGTTGTCCCCTGTGCGCGCTCCTGAGGTCGGCTCCGCCAACAGCGGCCACCCTCGCGCCTCTGCCACCCGCCTGGCATCGTCGCCGGCGCCGTCGCCCGCAATGACCACGCCGCGCGTGCCGTCGGGAAGCTTGCGTGCGGACATGGACAGGGTCTGCAGCCTGGTCCTCGTGCGGTCGAGCAGCGTCGCCTTCTCCTGACGCACATCTGGCCAGGAGCCTGCATCGGGGCCGAGCGGGTCCCGAAACTCGAGGTTGAGGTGCACCGGTCCCGGCGCTGCCGCGAGGTCGTCGCGCTCGGTGTTGCCCGTCGCCCAGTGCACCGCGCGGGCGGCGAGCAACGTGGCCCGGCCGCCCCTCTCCAGCCGCTCAGGAGCGGAAGATGTCGACGCCCACCGCACGAACGTCCCAAACAGCCCTTCTTGATCGGTGGTCTGGTTGGCGCCGATTCCGCGCAGCTCGTGCGGTCGGTCGGCAGTCAGCAGGAGTAGCGGGAGTCCCGCGTGGTGCGCCTCCATGACCGCAGGCATCAGGTTGCCGACGGCGGTGCCAGAGGTCGTGACAATGGCCACCGGGCGTGGAGGACCGGTGAGGCTACGCCCTCGCGAGATCCCGAGCGCGAGGAACGCCGCGGACCGCTCGTCGATGCGCACGTGCAGGTTGACGTGGGGCGCACCCAATGGTGGAGTGTCGGACGCCGCCTCCGCCAACGCATGAGCGAGCGGTCCGGAGCGCGAGCCCGGGCACAGCACGTAATCCGTCACGCCGTGGGCCGCGAAGGCCGCGATCAACTCGCGCGCGAACGCCGCTGCCGGGTGGGTCATGCCGTCACTCTAAGGGTCCTTGGCGTCAGGCGCCCGGCGACGGGCACGAGGGTATCCTCCACGGTGTCGGTGGCGAGTAGCGTGCCGGTGCCGAGGCCGTGCGCGAGGCCAGCGTCGGGCAGCGCCAAGGCGGCTGCCAGGGCGGAAGCGAGGCCGACGCTCGACTCCATGGCGGAGGAGATCACCACCGGCAGCCCCGCGTGCTCGGCGATCTGGAGGCAGGCGCGTGCCCCGCCGAGCGGCGAGGGCTTCAGGACGAGGATGTCTGCAGCCTCGGCGCGCAGCACCGCGGTGACGTCGCCGGTGAGCCTGATCGATTCGTCGGCCGCGATCGGCACGTCGACGCGGCGCCTCAAGGCCGCCAGCTCGCCGATGGTCGCGCAGGGCTGCTCCACGTACTCGAGGCCCGCCAGACCGCCTGCTCGGGCGGCGGCCTCAATGGCTTTGATGGCCGCACCCGCCTCCGCGAGGGTCCAGGAGGCGTTGGCGTCGATGCGCAGTTTGCCGCCCCTGCCGAGGGCGGAAGCGACTGCCTCGACGCGCTCGACGTCGGACCGCAAGGTGGCGGCGGGGTCTGGGTCCGCGCCCCTCGGGCCGCCCACCTTGACCTTGGCCGTCCGACAGCCGAATTCCAGCACGAACGCTGCCGCCGCTTCTGGCGAAATGTCGGGGATTATCGCTGCCGTCTCGACGAAGGGTCGTACCGGCGTCGGCAGTTGGCCGGTGGCAGCCTCCATGGCCGCCGCCCACCAGCGGTTGCGCTGCTCCGCGTTGTAGTCAGCGAACGGCGAATACTCTCCCCAGGCGTCGGCGCCGTCTGGGCCCGTGCCTCTGAACAGGACACCCGTTCGCTCCGCCAGCCCCCTGAACCGCTTGTTGAGCGTGACGCTGAACGGGCGGAACTCCATGCGCCCACAGTAGCGGGGCCACACCCCCACCTTGATGGGCTGCGCGGCGACCAGCTCTGACCACCGCCCTCCCCCGAGCCTCCCCCGACAGTGCGAACCGTTTTGAGGTCTGACACGCGGGCCTACTGCCCCCGCAAGGCACCGTCTCCGGCGCGTCGTCGAGCGAAACGGTTCGGAGTGTCCGGGGAGGCTCGCTGGAGTGGCGTGAAGCGGCTCGGACGGTGCGGCGCGCACCCCGGCTACGCTCGGAACCATGAGCGACATCCCCTCACAGGTCTCCGACCTCATGGACCCCACCCAGTGGCGGGCCATCGACGGTTTCGCCGACGATGACATCACGTATCACCGCTGGGTCGAACGCGGCCCGGATGGAGCGGAACGCGACCTGCCAGCCGTCCGCGTCGCCTTCAACCGGCCAGAGGTGCGCAACGCCTTCAGGCCCCAGACCGTCGACCAGCTCTACCGTGCCCTCGACCACGCCCGCATGACGGCCGACGTCGGCACCATCATCCTGACAGGCAACGGTCCGGCGGCCGACGGCGTGCACGCCTTTTGCTCCGGCGGCGACCAGCGGATCAGGGGCCGGGACGGCTACCTGTACGAAGGCTCGGCAGCCGATGCCCCCGCGCACGGTGGCCGCCTCCACATTCTCGAGGTGCAACGGCTCATGCGCACCAGCCCCAAGGTGATCGTGGCCGCCGTCAACGGCTGGGCGGCGGGAGGCGGCCACTCCCTCAACGTCGTCGCCGACCTTTCCCTCGCCTCCCGCGAGCACGCGCGCTTCAAGCAGACTGACGCCAACGTCGGCTCCTTTGACGCTGGCTACGGCTCCGCGCTGCTCGCCCGCCAGGTGGGCGACAAGCGTGCCCGCGAGATCTTCTTCTTGGCCCGCGAGTATTCGGCCGACGACGCCGAGCGATGGGGCGTCGTCAACGAGGCGGTTCCCCATACCGAACTGGAGGCCCGCGCCCTTGAGTACGCGCGCATCATCGCCACCAAGTCGCCGCAGGCGATCAGGATGCTCAAGTTCGCCTTCAACCTCGCGGACGACGGCCTGGCCGGACAGCAGGTCTTTGCTGGCGAGGCCACGCGGATGGCGTACATGACGGACGAGGCGCAAGAGGGGCGGGACGCGTTCTTGGAGCGCCGGGAGCCAGACTGGCGCCAGTTCCCGTACGCGTTCTAGCCAGGACCGCCATTCGGGCGAGCGCTACGAGAAGTCAGCGCTTCCCACCGCATACCCGCCATTGGGAATGAGTTCAACCCATGTCTGTCCAGGAGCGAGGGTTACTGGCGTGCCGTCCTCGAGCGTCACGACATAGGGCGAGGTACGGTCGGCCTTGCTCCACAGGATGGGCACGTACTTGCCCCCTGTTGCGAGAAAGCCAGGGCTGTTCGAGACGATCATCTCGGACACCGGCAGTGTCTGATTGATGTGAATCTTGACGAAGAGCACGAGCACGTTCGCAGCGGAAATTCGCACACCGTCCACCGTGATGTCCGGGTCCTCAAACTCCGAACGCAGGAATGTCCCGGTGGCTGCGTCCCAGTCCCACTTGGGCTCTCCGTACCCTGAGAAGCGCAGGCTCATGCGCGAGAAGGGCGTTCCGACGGTTGCCGCGGTCGCGAGCTCTGCCGGGTACGCGTACGAGAACTGCTGCGCTGGCGCTCCCACTCCCGGAGCCTGGGCCACCACATCCGCGAGCGTGACGTGAAGGTTGTACGGTGCCTTCCGATCTTTGGTGCGGAAGAACCCATCGCTCCCCACATCTTGGGCGATGAGAAGTTGGCCCGCGTTCCTGGCGTGTCGCAGCACGTAGGGGTTAGCGCCAGAAAAGACGAGCGGGCCGCCAAGGGAGCCCATAATGTCGGGGTCCATCTCCCGCATCGAACGCACGGGACCGACGGTTTCCGGGTGGGTGGACTGGAACACTGCGATAAGGCGCGGGATGCCCGCTTCGACATACTCCTCGAACACGATGTCGGCGTACTCAAGGTTCTTCTGGGGCCGCGAGTGGCTGGGATCGTTGGGGATCTTGATGGCGATAGCCATGCGCCCGAGCTCTTCAGCCGACGCCGCCGTCGCATCCATCCCGGTGAGTGGCCACGCCACGGCAGGGATCGGATCCTCGGGAGGGTCCGCAACGGGTTGCCGCGTCACCACTGGATCCGGTGTGAACGTCACCGATGCCGGCGTGATCTCCTCAGGAGCACACGCCGTCACTGCCAGCGCGACGGCAACCGCCGCGACTACCCCCATACGTCCACGCATAGGGGGATTCTAGGGGCCGCTTAGGCTAAGGCTATGGAGTACGCGCGGCTTATCGACGGAGCGGCCGACGCTGTTGCCGATGCCCTGGCCGGCAACGTGCGGGGCATTGCTGTCGCCACGTCGGGTTCGACGGGGGAACCGTCGGAGGTGTTGGTCTCGGGCGAGGCCTTGCGAGCGTCCGCCGGCGCGACAGCCGCGCACCTCGGCGCGGAGGGGCATTGGCTGCTCGCGTTGCCCACCGACCGGATCGCCGGCGCGATGGTCGTCGTGCGCTCCCGCTTGGCCGGCGGCACCCTCACCGGCATCGGCGCCGGCCCCTTCACGGCAGAGGCCTTTGTCGCCGCCGCCGAGCGCCTTCCCGCCGACGGGCCGCGCTTCACCTCGCTCGTGCCCACGCAGTTGTCACGCGTGCTCAACTCCGACGAGGCGTCGGACGCCTTGGAAACCTTCACCGCCGTCTTGGTAGGGGGCGCCGCGCTGGGCTACGAGCCGCCAACCAACGTCGTCCGCACGTACGGCTTGACCGAAACAGCGGGCGGCTGCGTCTACAACGGCGAACCGATCGGGGACACCAGGCTGCGACTCGGCGACGACGGCCGGATCTCCATCGCGACCGCTTCCCTCGCCGACGCCTACCGCCCTGAGCGTCCCGACGCGTGGGTCGAGGACGACGAGGGTCGCTGGCTCGTCACGTCCGACCTGGGCGCCTGGGCCCCGGATGGTCGGCTGCAAGTCCTCGGGCGGGTGGATGACGTCATCACCACCGGGGGCTTCAAGGTCAATCCCCATACGGTGGAACGTGCCCTCGACACGCAGGCCTGGATCAAGGACTCCGCCGTGGTGGGCGTCCCGAACCCCGAGTGGGGAGCGGTCGTGGTGGCGTTCGTGGCGCCTGTCGCGCTGAGCGACATGCGCAAGCTTCACGAGGTGCGTAGCGCGCTCGAGCCTGTGCTCGCCAGGCATGAACTGCCCAGGGAACTCGTTGTTGTCGAAGCCCTCCCCCGCCTCGCCACCGGCAAGGTCAATTACCGGGCGCTTCGCTCCCTTGCTGTCTCTCTTGATCGGAAGAACCCATGACGACTGCCAGCGACTGGATCGACGGTGCGCGTCCGCGCACGTTGTGGACCTCGCTATCGCCGGTGCTGGTCGGCTCAGCCGCCGCAGGAGCGCTCGGCTCGTTCAGACCGCTGCTGGCGTTGTTGGCTTTGGTGGTGGGTCTCGCACTCCAGATCGCATCCAACTACGCGAACGACTATGCCGACGGGGTGCGCGGCACTGACGTGAACCGGGTGGGGCCGTCGCGCCTGGTGGCGTCTGGACGCGCCCGTCCAAGCGCTGTCAAGCGTGCCGCGTACGTTGCGTCAGGGGTTGGCGGGCTTGCCGGGGTGGAGCTGTGCGCGCTCAGCGGGCAGTGGTGGTTGCTTGCCGTGGGCGCGGTGGCGGTGGTGGCCGCCTGGGCCTACACCGCGTCGTCAAACCCTTACGGCTACCGCGGGTGGGGCGAGGCGGTCGTGTGGGTGTTCTTCGGTCCGGTCGCAGTGCTCGGAACGATGGTCACCCAAGCAGGGACGGTGACGTGGTGGGCCGTGATCGCGAGCGCCTCGGTGGGGCTCTATGCGGTGGCGCTGCTCATGGTCAACAACATTCGCGACGTTGAGGGGGACGCCCTCGCTGGCAAGCGCACGGTTGCGGTGCGGCTGGGCGAGCGGCGCACGCGCAGGCTGTTCGCGGCGGTGGTGCTCGCGCCGGTCGCTGGGGCCGTGCTGGTGGCCTTTGCGACACCGTGGGCACTACTGGCCACGCTCGCGACGCTGCCGAGCCTGATCGTGGCCGTCACCGTGTGGCTAGGCGCGAGCGGCATTGCGCTCAAGCCGATCTTCTTGGGGATCAGCGCGATCGGCATGGGCTACGGCCTGCTCCTTAGCGTGGGTATCGCGCTCGGCTAGACCGCTGGGAGCACCTTCGCGCTGTGCGGCGCGGCGCACGCGCCCGGCCTGATCCGGATCCCGCAGTCAGCCTCATCCGGATCCTGCAGTCAGCCTCATCCGGATCCTGCAGTCAAGAACTCACTACTGGAGTGGCCGGGTGGCCCCTGGTCGCACATGGGCGGTAAGCATTCCGTCCGTTTGGTAGTGACTTCGTGACGTGAGCAGCTACTCGCCGCTGGTCTCCGAGTCCTCCACGGCCTCGTCCGCCTCGATGCCACGCTGCGAACGGTTGATCCAGCCATCCATCTGTGCGGCGGCTCGCGCTCTCATTCCTGGTAACGCGGCGTAGCTGACGGCCCACCCCAAGATGAACGCGAGCACCACAGCCCAGATGTCGAACCAGTTGAGCGCCCACAGCAACACGTAGATCACCAGAAAGATGGCGGTGCGTACCAGCCAATACGCGAGAACCTTCATGATCCCTACGCTACCCGGACGTCCCGGGTTCCGGTGCCGGGGCGCGGGAAGGCCCGCCGTCCAGCCCGCGCGGTCCCCCAACCCGCACTGGTGGGCTACTCGGCTGCGTACAGTGCGAGCACCCGCTCCGCCACCGCGGTCACGTCGAAGTCGCGCACCCTCGCGGCCTGCTGCGCATGAATCGCGGCACGTGCATCGGGGTCCGCGACGAGCGCCTCCAATCGAGCCGAGAACGCGGCCGTGTCCCGCGGGTCAATCACGGCTGCCGGGTTGTCGAGAGTCCACGCATACCCGGGGTTGTCGCCGCCGAGCACCGCACCGGCGCCCGCCGCCATCGCCTCCGTCAACACGATGCCGAAGCTCTCGCCTCCCGTCGCAGGGAACACTGCGAGGTCCGCGGCCGCCATGAAGCCCGGCTTGGCGCCGTCGGCGACAAAACCCTCGAGGCTGACGATGTCACCCAGGCCGCGCGCCTCCACCAGTTCCTGGATGCGACCGGCGAGCGGCCCCTTGCCGCCGATGTGCAACACGACGGAGTCGCGCACCTCGGCCGGCAGTGCCGCCACGGCCTCCACCAGCTCGACGGCACCCTTACGCTCCACGAGCCGGCCCAGGAACGCGATGACGACCCTGCCCTGCGGGTCGGCGGGCCAGGGCTGAGCAGCAGCCTGCGCGGCAATGTCGTCCACCCTGACCGCGTTGGGGATCACGGCGGCGCCGATGCCGAAGGCCCTCAGCGCAAACGCGGCGGCGGGCGCGGAGACAGCCGCGAACGCGTCGAACAGGCGCAGGTTGCGGCGCAACGCGAGACCGAGGGCGCGCGTGCCCCACTCGCTGACAACGCCGTCGGGAAGAATGTGGAACGTCGCGACGACCCGCACCGCGTCTCCCTGAACGCGCCTGGCCTCGCGCACCACGCGAGCCGCGAAGAACGGCGAGTGCGGGGTCTGGACGTGGATGACGTCGTAGCGCTCGGCTGCAAGGAACGAGCGCAGTCGCGCGCGAGACGTGGGGCGCGGCGTACGAAGGCCGTTGCCGTTGAAGGTCACGCCCACGTTGGACGTCAGACTGTGCACCGCGGCGATCCCGGGAGGGGGTGAACCCGCCTCGCCTGAGCACAGCACGTGCACCTCGTGCCCGCGCTCGCCCATGGCGCGCCCGATGGTCCGCACATACTCCTGGACCCCATCGGGCCTGGCCAAGGCGTCGTCGATGACGAGGGCAATCTTCACGTCAGCGAGCCTATCGGGACGCGCGCGAGCCTATCGGGACGCGCGCGAGCCAAGCCCCCATTAGCGAGACGTCCAGACCCCCCGATCGGCCAAAGCCCCGTCGCCTACAACCCCGAATACGAGTGCAGCCCCTGGACATACAGGTTCACCACGGTGAAGTTCAGGATGATCGCGATGAATCCCCAAATGGCCAACCACGCCGCGCGGCGCCCAGCCCAGCCCTGAGTGGTGCGCGCATGCAGGTACGCCGCATAGAGAATCCAGATCACGAAGGACCAGACCTCCTTGGGGTCCCAGCCCCAATACCGACCCCAGGCGTGCTCGGCCCACAGCGCGCCAGACATCACGGTAAACGTCCACAGCACAAAGCCGACGGCGTTGAGCCGGAAGGAGAGTGACTCGAGCACTTGCGGCACGGGCACGGCCTCGAGCCAGCGCGACCTCGCGCTACGCACGGCCCGGTGCGGCAGGTTCAGCCATCCGGAGAAGCGCCGACGCTTCTTGAGCTCCCGCTCGCGATCGATCCGCATCACCTGCAGTACCGACGCGACGCCGCTCACCGCGAAGATGCCAGAAGCGATCGTGGCGATCGGCACGTGAATGACCAGCCAGTAGCTGTCGAGCGCCGGCTGCAAGCCGGTGGTGTCGCGATAGAACACGCGCAGCGCGGTCACCACGGCCACGACCGCGAATCCGGCCAGCCCCGGCGCGATGTACGCCACCGGACGCTTGCGCTGCACCAGCAGGAACACGATCACCGCGGCGAGCGTGCCCGTGATGGTGAACTCGTACATCGTGGTCCACGGAGGGTGGCCAGCGTCCACGCCGCGCGCCACCACGCCCACCGTGTGCAGCACAGCGCCGACGAACATGGTCGAACGGCCGATGCCCATCGCCTTCGCGCCTGGCCGGGCAACGGCACCGGCCGACGCCGGCGCAGCGTCGACGGTCGCCGCAGCTTCCGAAGCGCTCGCCTCGGCGTCATCGGCCACCGCCGCTCCGGCGCCCACCAAGGCGGTCTGGCGGGCGTTCATGCGCTGCTCTGCCACGCGCGACAGCCGCACCGAGTAGGCGACCATCGCGATTGCGTACAGGGTCGCGGCGGTCCACAGCGTCATGAGGCTGAGGTCGGTCACGTTCACTGTTCCTCCTGGTGCGCACGGGGACGGGGCGCGGGCCTTCCCGTGGCAACTGCCAGGGCGCTCGCGAGTGCGCGGGTGGCCGCCTCGTCGTGCGGGGGCGCGAGCGCTGCGGCTTCCACGAGTGTACGTTCCCCGTCACCAGGGGTGAGAATCAGCCACAAGCGGCGGCGGGGCGCAAAGAGGGAGACGCCGATGCCGAACAGCGCCGCGAGCGACGTGCCGAGGATCCACGGCAGGGAAGGGTCGGCGCGCAGGTCGAGCGCCACGAACCGCGGCAGCGACTCCCACGTGACCGTGCCAAGGCCGTCGGGAAGCGTGATGGTGTCGCCCGGTCGCAGGTCCACCACCAAGGGCATGCCGTCGTCGCCGCGCACGGGACTCAACTGGGACTCGTCCAGTTGGTAGACGTTTTGCGGGATGCCTGCATCGAGCCCCAGGTCGCCGGTGTAGGCCGTCAACAGGATGACAGGGTTGTTGGGCTGAGGGTTCACGGAGACGACGTTGCCGTCGGCCGTCGGCGCCGCCGAGGGGTACAGCGTGGCCCTGAAGCCCAGCTGCTCCCCGCTCGTGACGTCGGGCACCTTGACGACGCCGGTGGAGGTGTACGCCCCGTCTTGAGGCAAGAACGGGACGGCGCCGGAGAAGGCGACGTTGCCGTCGGCGTCGCGCACCACGAACTTGGGCGCGTAGCCGTTGCCCTGGAGGTAGATCTTGCCGCCCTCGACCTCGAGCGGGTGGTTGACGCGGATGGTGTCGGTGAAGGCGGCGTCGCCAGGGCGCGTCACCGTGACGTCGGCCAGGAACGACTCCGGCCTGCCCTCGAGGTCAAAGGAGGACTCGAAAGCGTCGAGCCGCAGGGTGAAGGGGTCGAGCCACGCGGGGTCGAAAAGCCTTCCGGACTCAAAGCTGTCGTAGGCGACCACCGCGTTCGTGAAGGTCTGCCCCTCGACCAGCACGGCCTGGCCCCGGTACGTGTACGCGGACCCGAAGGCCATGGCGAACAACACCCCCACGAGCGCCGCGTGGAACAGCAGGTTGCCCCACTCCCGCAGCGCGCCTTGGTCGAGCGCCACCGCCACCTCCGGCGTGCCGTCGCGGGCGGTGCGCTCATCCACTCGTGCGCGATAGCCCACCAGACGGCCGACGCCACGGCCACGTCCCCAGGCGACGACGGCGTCGGCGGCTTGCAGAGGATCAAGCGGCGAGGTGTCCTCAAGGCGGCCGTCGTAGCGCGCAAGTGAGCGCGGTGCGGCCGCCACCGGCGTGCGGGCAGCCTTGCCGTGGGCGATCGCGCGGGGCACGATGCAGCCCACCAGCGACAAGAACAGCAGCACGTAAATGGACGTGAACCACGCCGAGCCGAAGACGTCGAGCATGCCGACGCTGTCCAGGACCGGCCCCCAGAACGGGTTGTTGTCCACGAAGGACTGGGTCTTGGCCGCGTCTTGAGGCCACTGCGGCAGCAGCGAGCCTGGGATGGCCGCGAGTCCGAGCAGGAGCAGCAGGACAAGGGCAAGCCGCATCGAGGTGACCTGCCGCCAGCCCCAGCGCAGCCACCCCCGCACTCCCAACCGGGGGGCCTGCGGGTAGGCGTAGTTGTCGACGGAGAACCGCTTGGGTTGCTCGGGCGCCTCGGGCTCGGTCGCCGGCTGCTTGGCGCTCATACGGACACCCAGAAGCCGTCGATCCACCCTTGCATCTGACCGGTCAGCCAACTCCACAGACCGGTGACGAGCAGCAGACCCAACACGATCAACATCCCGCCGCCGATGCGCATCAGCGCGAGCCGGTGCCGCCTCAGCCACCCAAGCACCGACCGCGAGCGCTCCATCCACACCGCAAGCGCGATGAACGGCAGGCCAAGGCCAAGGGAGTACGCGACCGCGAGGACCACTCCGCGCGTGGCGGTTGCTTCACTGAGCGACAACGTCAGCACGGCGGCGAGCGTGGGGCCGATGCACGGCGTCCAACCGAGCCCAAAAACGATGCCAAGCAACGGGGCGCCCCACAGGCCAGCCTTGGGAGACACATGGATGCGGCGCTCTCGCTGCATGAAGGGCACCGAGCCGAGGAACACGAAGCCCATCACCACCACGAGCACGCCAAGGATGCGTGTGATGAGGTCGAGCTGCTCGTCGACGCGCGAGCCCAGCGACGCGAATCCCACGCCGAGCACCACAAACACACTCGCAAAACCCAGCACAAAGAGCAACACTCCCAGCACCAGTCGAGAACGCGAACCACGCCCGCCGGGCCCAGCGCCCGCTCCCGCCATCGAGGACAGGTAGCCGAGGTAGCCGGGCACCAAAGGGACGACGCACGGGCTGACGAAGCTCACCAGTCCGGCGATGAGCGCGACGGGCAGCGCCGCGATGAGCGATCCCGTGAGCACGGTGTCCGCGAAGGTGCCGCCGAGGCCTGCGATCACTCGCCCGCCCCCGCGTCGGCCGTGGGAGTGCTCCCGTCAACCTGCGCCGCGGCGTCCACGAGTGCCCGCAGCGTCGAGGGCTCGATGCGACCGACCGCCCGCGCGGCGACGTTGCCTTCGGGGTCGACGATCAGGGCTGTCGGCACAGCCCTGACCGCGACGAGCCCCTGGAGCTGCGAGATAGCGGTGCCGTCGGCGCCATCGAGCGAAGGGTAGGTGATGTCGAAGGTGCGCTCGAAGGCGTTGGCGGTGTCAGCGTCGTCGCGCACGTTGACGCCGAGCACGCTCACGCCGTCCAGGGCGTCGAGCTCAACCAGGTCGGGGGCCTCGGCGCGGCACGGAGGGCATGAGGCGTACCAGGTGGTCACCACGACCACCTCGCCGCGGTAGTCGGCCAGGTCGAGGGCCTCGCCATCGATGCCGGCGCCAGTCAGTTCCAGCGGCCCCGGCCGCTCGCCGACGCCCCACTCCGTGACCGCACCATCTCCCGAGACGTAGCCGGGCGAGGTATCGGCGTCTGGCGGTGCGCACGCGACGAGCCACAGCACGGTCGCGACGATCAGGGCGAGCCACACCGCCATGCGCGCACGCCTGGTCACTTGGGTGCCTTGATGTGGGTCGCTGGGGTGGCGTACGTCATCTCGACAGGTTCACCATCCTCGAAGCGGAATGAGGTGACGGAAGCGAGGGCGCACTGACGCTTGCGGGGGTCGTGCAGGAAGCTGCGCTGTTCGTAGGCCATGCGGGCCACCCAGATGGGGAGTTGGTGACTCACCATGACCGTGTCGCCTTCGGGAGTGGCCGCCGCAGCGTCGTGGATGGCGGCCCACATCCTGTCGGCCTGCTCCTTGAATGGCTCGCCCCACGACGGCAGCCACGGGTTGCGCAGGCGCCACCAGTTGCGCGGATGCAGGAAGTCCTTGGCGCCGGACTGCAACGGCTGGCCCTCGTACACGTTGCCTGCCTCAATGATGCGCGGTTCCGTGTCGACGCCGACGCCGAAAGCGCGGGCGATCGGTTCGGCCGTCTCTTGGGCGCGCTGCAGGGGGGAGGCAATCACCCTGGAGACGGGAAGGCCCGTCTCGACGAAGTACTCAGCAACCGCGTCGGCCATCTGCCTGCCGGTGTCTGACAGCCGAAAGTGGGGCATGCGGCCGTACAGCACGCCGTTCGGGTTGTGAACATGGCCATGACGCACCAGGTGGACTGTGGGCATCGAACTATTGTCCCCCCACCGGGCCGGGAGCGGCGTCGAGCGCGAGGCGGACCAACTCTGGCCGGATGCGCCAGTAGCCCACTTGCACGCCGTCGACCTCGACCACTGGCGTGAGGTCGCTCAACCGGGCACGTACCTCGGGATCGGTGTCGATGTCGACCTCGCGCCACGACACGTTCTGTTCGGCGCACACCTTGGACACGAGGTCCCTGGCGTTGTCACACAGGTGGCAGCCCTTGCGGGTATACAACACAACTCGCTCATTCACACCGCAACAGTAAGCCGAGTTGAGCCCCCGTGAAACTTGCCCACTGCCAGCGCACCTTCTCCTTGAGGCGCACCGGCGGCCTCGCGGCCATCCCATTGGGGGCTCTCAGCGCTTCCCTACGCCGTTAGGCTGGCCTTATGACGCGTCAAGAACAGGTCGCGCCCAACCCTGTCGCCGCGTTCTTTGACGTGGATAACACGGTCATCCGCGGTGCCAGTGCTTTCCACATTGCGCGCGGTCTCAAGCAGCGGGGTTACTTTCGCAACCGCGATCTGATCCGGTTCGCCTGGGAGCAACTCAAGTACCTCGTGTTCGGCGAGTCTCAAGAGCAGATGACGACGGTCCGCAGCGAGGCCTTGTCGATCATCAAGGGCTGGTCGGTCGCCGAGATGGCAGCCATCGGCGAAGAGGTCTACGACGAAATCCTGGCCATGCGCATCTTCCCCGGCACCAAGGCGCTGATCGACGAGCACCGCGCTCAAGGTCACGAGGTGTGGTTTGTGACCGCCTCTCCCGTGGAGATCGGCAGGCTCATTGCGCGCCGACTCAACGCGACGGGCGCGCTCGGAACCATCGCAGAGCACAAGGGCGGCCTCTATACCGGCCGGCTGGTGGGCGACATGATGCACGGCGAGGCGAAGGCCGTGGCTGTGCGCGAGCTGGCCGCGCGCAAGCAGCTGGACTTGTCCCGCTGCTTCGCTTACGGCGACTCCATGAATGACGCGCCGATGCTCACGGTCGTGGGCCACGGTTGCGCCATCAACCCTGACTCTCGCCTGAGGCGCCATGCGAAGAAGCTTGGCTGGCCCATCCAGGACTTCAGGGGCCGCAACCCCCAGGGCCGACGCTCGATCGTGCGCCGCAGCCTCACCGGCTTTGTGTGGATCCTGCTGAAGGTGCTGCGCAGCATCGGGCACACGTTGCTCACGCCCTTCAGGGCACGCAAGCGACGTCGGCTCGCGGCAACGGACGACGCCGTCTAGCCTCTCGCTCCAGACACGACAAAGCCCGCACCCCCGAAGGGCACGGGCTTAGCGCTAAACGCGTCTACTTCTTATTGCGACGCTGGTGGCGAGTCTTGCGAAGCAGCTTGCGGTGCTTCTTCTTCGACATGCGCTTGCGACGCTTCTTGATGACGGATCCCACGGAACCTACCTTGATCGGATGCTTGCGGCTGGCGGAGGCACGCGGCGAGCGCGTGACACGGTGTCTTAGCCTACAGCGGTGACGCCCGAACCGCCATCTTGGTCCAGATCAGACGTAATGGCCGCCCGCTGGACGAACTCCTCAGCGGCCGCCTGGGGCACTCGGAACGACTTTCCGAACCGCACAGCGGGCAGGTCACCGTTGTGCACCCACCGGTACACGGTCATGCGCGATACGCGACACATGTCGGCTACCTCCGCGACCGTCAAAAATCGCGGGGACGTGTTCTCAGACAACCCAGGTCTCCTTTGGATGCACTCGCCGTGTGTATCGGCCGAATGCCTCTTCCACTGTAGGGGTTGCCTGGACCGTTGTGAAGAACGGCAATTATGCCGATGACTACCTAGGCGGGCGCGTGCGCGTGTCACAGTAGGGGTGGGAGTCCGCCAGGGGCACCCGATACGCACGGCACAGACGGGAAAGGAGAGGGATGGCCAGTCAGCGGACAACGCGCGAGTGGGTCGGCGATCAGATCGACAACCTCGCTCTCCAGCACCCTGCGCGCATCGCCCTCGGCGCCTTCGGCTCTGTCATTCTGCTATTCACCGGTCTGCTGTCCCTGCCGGCGGCCACCACGAGCGGGACTCGTGCCCCCTTCATCGATGCGCTCTTCACGGCCACGAGCGCCGTCTGCGTGACGGGACTCGTGACGGTCGACACCGGCACCTATTGGTCGCCCACCGGGCTCACGATCATCGCGATCGGCATCAAGGTGGGCGGGCTCGGGATCATGACCCTCGCCTCCCTGGTGGGCCTCGCGGTGAGCCGCCGCATCGGTCTCACCCAGCGCATCCTTGCCGCAGGAGAGGCGCGCGCGACCGGCCTGGGCGACCTCCGCTCGCTCCTGCGCACGATCGTCATCGTCTCGACGTCAGCAGAGGCGATCATCGCCCTCGTCTTGTTTCCGCGCTTCCTGACGCTCGACTACGGTCTCGGCAAATCCGCTGGCTTCTCCGTCTTCTACGCGATCTCCGCCTTCAACAACGCGGGGTTCTCGCCGGACCCGCTCGGACTCATCCCGTATGCGGGAGACCCGTGGATGCTGATGCCCATCGGCCTTGGCGTCTTTGTGGGTGCGCTCGGCTTTCCCGTGTACCTCAACATCATGCGCGAGTGGCGCAGGCCTCGCAGATGGACCCTGCACACCAAGCTCACGCTCGTCACGATCGCCGGCCTGGCCCTGGTCTCCGCCAGCTTTCTCGCCGTGTTCGAGTGGTCAAACCCCAACACCCTGGGAGACGCCAGCACGGCGGAGACCGTCGGCAACATCTTCTTCCAGTCCATCAACCAGCGCTCCGGCGGCTTCGCGTCCTTCGACATCGGGCAGGCGCGCGAGACCACGTGGCTGCTCGAGATCGTGTTGATGTTCATCGGCGGCGGCTCTGGCTCGACGGCAGGCGGCATCAGGGTCACGACGCTCGCCGTCCTTGTCCTCGCGATCTGGGCGGAAGCGCGCGGCCGCCGCGACATCGAGGCCTTCGGCAAGCGCATCGGCACCGAGGTGCTGCGCCTGGCGGTGTCGGTGACCATGATGAGTCTGGCCGTCGTGATTCTCGGGACCACCGTCTTCCTGTGGCAGACGGGCATCAAGCTCGACCAGGCGCTGTACGAGGTGGTTTCCGCCTTCGCCACGTGCGGCTTGAGCACCGGGATCACCGCAGACCTCGACGCCGACGCGAAGGCCACCCTCATCGCCATGATGTACATCGGGCGCGTAGGCTCCCTCACGGTTGTGGCAGCGCTAGCGTTGAATAGGCGGCGGCGCGTGGTCCGCTACCCGAAGGAAAGGCCCCTCATTGGCTAACGAGACTCAAGACCAAGGCGTCCTGGTCATCGGACTGGGCCGCTTCGGCTCCGCATTGGCCGACACGCTGGACCTCATGGACGTCGAGGTGCTCGCAGTCGAGCGCGACCCCGACCTGGTGGAGCGCTGGTCGGCACGCCTGCCCGTGGTCGAGGCCGACGCCGCTGACCCCCGTGCGCTCGAGCAGATCGGCGCGAAAGACTTTGGCGCGGCCGTGGTTGGCGTGGGCACGTCCCTGGAGGCATCGGTGCTCATCACCGGCAACCTGGTGGACATCGGCATCAAGGAAATCTGGGCCAAAGCCACCACGGCCGAGCACCAGCGCATCCTCGAGCGCATCGGCGCCCACCACGTGGTCCTTCCAGAGGCCGACGCTGGGGCCAGGGTGGCGCACTCCGTTGGCGGCAAGATGCTCGATTACATCGAGGTGGAGGACGGCTTCACGATCGTGAAGATGCGCCCACCGAAGGAGACGCACAACTTCAGGCTCGACCAGCTCGACTTGCGCAACAAGTACGGCATCCAGGTCATCGGCGTGAAGTCGCCAGGCGAGGACTTCGAGTACGCGGGCAGGGACACGACGATCGGGCCAGACGACCTCTTGGTGGTCGCTGGCGACGGCGAGCTTCTCGAGAGGTTCTCTCAGCGACCCTAGCCGGACCCCACCACAGCAACCCTGCTACACGACGCCAAAGGCGAGCATGGCGTCGGCGACGCGGGTGAAGCCACCGATATTTGCCCCGGCGACGTAGTTGCCAGGCGAGCCGTATTCGTCGGCCGTGGTGAGGCAGCGCTCGTGGACGTCTTTCATGATGAGGTGCAGACGCTCCTCCGTGTACGCGAAGTTCCACGAGTCGCGCGAGGCGTTCTGTTGCATCTCAAGGGCACTCGTCGCGACGCCGCCAGCGTTCGCCGCCTTTCCTGGCGCAAACAGCACTCCAGCCTCCTGGAAGGCGCGCACGGCGTCGGGAGTGGACGGCATATTGGCACCCTCCGCGACCACCTTGCAGCCGTTGCGGACCAGCGTGGCCGCGTCGGCACCGGTGAGCTCGTTCTGGGTGGCACACGGCAGCGCGACGTCGCACGGCACATCCCAGATGCTCCCGCCTGAGAGGTAGCGCGCTTCGCCGCCACGCTCCCGCGCATACGCGTCGATGCGCTCGCGGCGCGAGAGCTTGATGTCCTTGACCAGCTCGAGGTCGATGCCGGACTCGTCGACGACGTAGCCGCCCGAGTCCGACATGGCGATGACCGTCCCACCCAACTGGCGCACCTTCTCCGCTGCGTAGATCGCCACATTCCCCGATCCGGAGACCACCACCCGTCTGCCGTCGAGGGACTCCCCCTTGGCGTGGAGCATCTGCTCCACAAAGAACACCGTGCCGTAGCCCGTGGCCTCCGTACGCACTTGCGAACCTCCCCACGTGAGCCCCTTGCCGGTCAGCACGCCGGACTCGTAACGGTTGGTGATGCGCTTGTACTGACCGAACAGGTAGCCGATCTCGCGTCCGCCAACCCCGATGTCCCCTGCCGGCACATCCGTGTGCTCGCCGAGGTGCCGGTAGAGCTCCGTCATGAAGGATTGACAGAAGCGCATGACCTCGGCATCCGACTTGCCCTTGGGGTCAAAGTCCGATCCGCCCTTGCCGCCGCCGATCGGCATGCCCGTGAGCGAGTTCTTGAAGATCTGCTCGAAGCCGAGGAACTTCACGATGCCAAGGTAGACGCTCGGGTGAAAGCGAAGCCCGCCCTTGTAGGGGCCAAGGGCTGAATTGAACTCGACCCTGAAGCCGCGGTTCATCTGCACCTGGCCAGAGTCGTCCACCCACGGCACCCTGAAGATGATCTGACGTTCCGGCTCGCACAGCCTGCCGATGACAGAGGACTCGGCATACTCGGGGTGCTTAGCGACCACGGGGCCGAGGCTTTCGAAGACTTCGCGCACCGCCTGGTGGAACTCCGTCTCACCGACGTTGCGCTTGATGATCTCTTCGAAGACGGGAATGAGCTGCTCGTGAAGCGCGGGCATGGAAGGTACCTTTCGCACAATGCGTGAGGGCGCCGTCCCAGGAACGTACCCGGGACGGCGTGCCGTGGTGGATGCGGTCAGGCGACAGGCGTCGCCGACAGAATGGTGATGGTGATCGGCCCCTTGGGCGCACGCACCTCGGCGGTGTCCCCCACGTGCAGGCCGTTGATGGCCGCACCCAGTGGTGACTCGGGTGAGTACACCGTCGCGTCGAGTGACACGTCGAGGTCGAGCAGCGCTCGAGACCCCAGAACGAACTCGATCACGGAGCCGTCTTGTTCCTTGCGAGCGGTGATGCGCATGCCCGGCTCGACAAGACCGTCGTCGGGCTTCTCGGTCACCTCGGTGCGGCTGATGAGGCCTTGCAGTTCGACCACCCTGGCTCTGTCACGCTCCGTCAACTCGCGTGGCGGCGTCGTCAACGCGGTCAACTCTTCACGCAGCCTCTCAAGCGCCGCGGGGGTCATCCAAATGACGTCAGTGGTCATGACTGCACATACCTCTTCTGCCACAAAGGGCCTTGAAGTTAATCGCTCACCATACCCTCATTACGCGCTGGGTCGGGCCCACCCGCTCGCGAGGGCGGGCCGTCCATCTCTAGCGGTTCACGGGCCCAGGGCCTTCCTCAGGCCCGCGGCCGTCCCCTGACACGGGGTCGTTGCCGGCCTTGCTGGCCCGCGCGATGGCCACCGCCGCGATGACCGCGATCAGAACCAGCCCAGCGACGAGCCACCACCAAGGGGAGGTGCCATCGGTGTCGGTCGTGATCCCGTCGTCAGGGACGACGCTGGGGGTCGGCGATGCGGAAGGGCTTGCCGAGGCCGTCGCAGTGGGCTCGTCAGGGATGGCGTCGGGGCGCACCACGTCTCGCGTGGTGGTCAGCAACGCAAGCGAGTCATCCTCAGCGGATCCGTAGACGTAGACGGTGGTCACTTGGTCCGTCTCCAGCGTGAGCGTCCCTGAGGAGAGGAGTTCTTCTCCCGTTTCGGCGGAGGCCACGCTGAGCGCGTAGTCGCCTGCGGTCACTTCTTCGGCCACGTCGTCGCCGCTCATGACGCCGCTCGCGAGCGCGGTTCCATCCACGAGCACGTCGACTGCTGGAGCGGAGGCCACGTGCCTGACCACCAGCCTTGCGCCATCGGTGACGACGGTGGGCTTCACGTCTTCTTCAAAACTCGCGAGCGCTGGCACGCCCTCGTCCGTGAGGTACGCGACCACGCTCACATGGCCACCCTCTTCGAGGGAAGTGAGCGCCGGCCCGATGATCGGCGTCAGGTTGTCTGGAGCGTCAGGGGCCGCGGCCGTCACTTCGATCTCGCCAGGTTCAATAGGCATCGGCCCCACGACGGTGCCGGGTTCGAAGTCATCGACCAGGATCTCGTCTTGGTTGTAGAGGTCGATCGCGGTGTCCGGTAGGGCGTTGACTGCTGTGAGCGTCGTCTCGTCCTCGGCCGTCGTGGCGCCTGCTGGCACCGCAATGGCGAGTCCAAGCGCGCCTGCCGCGAACGCGGCGAGTGCTTGTCTGCGCATGGTTCCTCTCCTCTCGGTGGCGTGGGTGTTGCTATTGATTGCAACGGGCCCAGGCGGCGCGGATGATCCCGATTTCACTGCGAGCGGACGACGTTGCACGGCGGCGAGAGAGCGGTGAGGCCAGGGCGTGTCCGTATCGTTAGCGGTTTCGCACACCCAACCGTTCCGCTCTCCCGAGCGTCTCATTAGCATGAGCAACATGAACCGCACAGCAGAGGGGACGGTGCGCCACACGTGGCGGGCCGGGGTCATAGCAGGGCTGATAGTGGCGATAGGGGCGCTGGGCGGTTGTTCGTCGTCCGAAGACTCCTCCCCAGGGGGTGACGCCGTTCAGGCCGACTCCCGCGCTGACGGAGCAGAAGCGCCGCAGGCGGCAGCCGACGACGGCGTCGGGGGCGACGGTTTCGAAGGTGAGGGCGGCGCGGCGGACAACAGGGCACTCATCGTCACCGGATCGCTCTACATCACAGTCGAGGACCCGATCGCGGCGTCCGACAGGGCCGCGGATATCGTGGAGGGCGCCGGAGGGCGCATTGATGCCCGCAACGAGACCGCTCCAGACGACCGCGACGGCGGCTCCGCGGCCCTCACGATGCGCATCCCAGAGAACCGTCTTGACGACGTGGTCGATGACTTGCGCGAGTTGGGAACTGTTGATCACTACACGACAGAGGGCCGCGATGTGACGACTGAGGTCACGGATCTCGCCGCAAGAATCTCCACGCTGCGCGAGTCGACCGAGCGCATTCGTGGCCTACTGGCCGAGGCGAAGGACCTGAGGGACATCATCACGCTTGAGGACGAGCTTGCAGCCCGCCAAGCGCAGCTCCAGAGCCTCGAGGCTCAGCAGCGCGGGCTCGACGACCAGGTGTCGCTGTCCACGATCGACCTCTCACTGACCACCGAGCCCATCGAGGTGGTCGAGGAGGAGGATGACTCGCCGAAGAGCTTCTGGGACGGCTTGGTCTCGGGCTGGGACGCGCTCGCAGGATTCGTGTCGGTGGCCCTCGTCGTGATCGGCGTGCTGTTGCCCTGGGCGGCAGCGGCAGCGCTCATTGCCTTCGTGGTGATGGCGCTGGTTCGGGCACGGCGGTCGCGGCGCGAGCGCGGTGCGGCGGCGTCTGCGCCCGTCAGCGCGAGCCCGGCCACAGCGGCGCCGACAGCGGCGCCCGCGTCCCCAGCGTCGTCCGCTGCCGAGACGCGCCAGCCGCCCGCTCCCCCGAAGCCGTAACCCCACCGCGACCTGGTCGCGAAATGACAATGCCCCGGCACGGGCCGGGGCATTGTCATGCGCAGATGCGCAGCGAAGGGTGGCTACAGAGCAGCCACGACCTCCACAGTTGAGCCGGCGGCGGCGTAGGGCACGGTGTTGCCCTCGATCGCCTTCCCGTCGACGGTGAGCGTTGCGCCCTTGGCGCCGGTGGACTTCACGGTGATGACGTAGGTGGCGCCGCGGATCTGGCGGCGCACGGTGTACTCGCCGACCTCTTCGCCGATGCACGGGTCCACCACGAGGCCGTCGTAGTCGGCGCGCACGCCCAGCAGGTACTGGGAGACCGTCACGAAGTTCCACGAGGCGGTTCCGGTGAGCCACGAGTTCTTCGCCTCGCCGTGACGCGAAGCGTCCTTGCCGGCGATCATCTGGGCGTAGACGTACGGCTCGAGACGGTGCACCTCAGAGATCTCTTCGCGGTAGGCGGGGGTGATCTGCTTGTAGTACTGCCAGGCATACTCGGCGCGCCCCACCACGGTCTCCGCGATGATCACCCACGGGTTGTTGTGGCAGAAGATGCCGCCGTTCTCCTTGTACCCGGGCGGGTACGTGGAGACTTCGCCCAGCTCGATCTGGTAACTCGTGTATGCGGGGTTCTGGAGCACCATGCCGTGCGGGGTGTTGAGGCGTTCGCGGCACGCGTCGAGCGCCTTGATGGCCTTGCCGTCGTCCACGCCGATGCCGCCCATGATGCAGAAGCCCTGGGGTTCGATCCAGATCTTGCCCTCGGTGTTCTCGTTCGAGCCCACCTTGTTGCCGTAGAAGTCGTAGGCGCGCAGGAACCACTCGCCGTCCCAGCCGTGGTCCACGACGGCCTGCTTCATGTCGGCGATGGCCTTCTCCGCCCTGTCGGCCTCGGCGTCGTCGCCGCGCCTGCGCGCGAGCGCCGCGTACTCGGGGCCAATGGCGGCGAACATGCCAGCAATGAACACGGATTCCGCGACGCCGCCGGCCTGGTTCTCCGTGGTCTGGAAGGACTCTCCAGGGGTCGAGGAGAAGCAGTTGAGGTTGAGGCAGTCGTTCCAGTCGGCCCGGCCGATGAGCGGCAGTCCGTGCGGGCCGGCCTTCTCGAGCGGGTGGTTGAACGAGCGCTTCAGGTGCTCCATGAGGGGCTGCGCGAGCGACTCGTCGTTGTCGAACGGCACCATCTCGTCAAGGATCGCGAAGTCGCCCGTCTCCTTGATGTAGGCGGCGACGCCCAGGATGAGCCACAGCGGGTCGTCGTTGAAGCCGGAGCCGAGAGCGTGGTTGCCGCGCTTGGTGAGCGGCTGGTACTGGTGGTACGCGCTGCCGTCCTCGAACTGGGTGGACGCGATGTCGATGATGCGCTCGCGGGCGCGCTCCGGCACCAGGTGCACAAAGCCCAGCAGGTCTTGGCTGGAGTCGCGGAAGCCCATGCCGCGACCCATGCCCGTCTCAAAGTACGAGGCGGAACGCGACATGTTGTAGGTCACCATGCACTGGTACTGGTTCCAGATGTTGACCATGCGGTTGAGCTTGTCGTCACCGGATTCCACCGTGTACGAGCCCAGCAAGTTGTCCCAGTAGGCGTTGAGTTTGGCGAACTCGGCGTCGGTCGCGTCGTTGGTGGCGAAGCGGGCCAGCAGTTCCTTGGCTCCCGTCTTGTTGATGACGCCTGGCGACTCCCACTTGTCGTCCTGAGCGTTCTCCAGGTAGCCGAGCACGAACGTGTAGGTCTTCGACTCGCCGGGGGCGAGCTCGACCTCGAGGTGGTGTGAGGCGCAGGGGTACCAGCCGGAGGCGATCGAGTCGCCGGACTTGCCGGCGTGAGGCACTGCGGCCTCATCAAAGCCGTTGCCGAAGCCGAGGTAGGTGTCGCGGTCCGTGTCGAAGCCGGCGATGGGCGAGTTGACGCCGTACACCGCGTAGTGGTCGCGACGCTCGCGGTACTCGGTCTTGTGATAGATCGCGCCGTCTTCTACCTCTACCTCGCCGATGCTGAGGTTGCGCTGGTAGTTGGTCTGGTCGTCTTCCGCGTTCCACAGGTTGAACTCGAGGAAGCTGAACAGCGAGAAGCTCTTGGCCTTGTCCGTGGTGTTGGTGACCGTCACCTGGTGGATCTCGGCGTTGATGTCCACCGGCACAAAGAGCAGCACAGAGGCGCGCAGGCCGCCGCGCTCGCCCGTGATGCGGGTGTAGCCCATGCCGTGACGCGTCTCAAAGAACTCGAGGTCCGTCTTGTACGGGCGGTACGAAGGGCTCCACACGTCCCCACCGTCGTTAATCGAGAAGTAGCGGCCGCCGTCGTCGATGGGAACGTTGTTGTAGCGGTAGCGCGTGAGCCTGCGCATCTTGGCATCGCGGTAGAAGCAGTAGCCGCCGCCGGTGTGAGACACCAGACCGAAGAAGTCCTGAGACCCCAAGTAGTTGATCCAGGGGTAGGGCGTGTGCGGCGTCTCAATGACGTACTCGCGGGCTTCATCGTCGAAGTGACCGAACTGCATGAGGAGACCTTCCAGAAAGTGTGACGGCCAGCGGGCCGAGGCCAAGCCTAGCCCCATGATCGCGCTCTCACACCGTCTGGAGGGCCCTCCGGCTCGAAAGTTTTCGATGCAACCGGTTCGATTTTGCGCATTGGGACGCCTGTCCCGGACGCGGTCCCTCCCTTGTCCGCTGGACGCGGCCTCGCGCGGCTCTTACTGTGATCCCATGCGCTACATGCTTCCGCTGATCCTCTACGTGGGCCTCACGGTCTACGTCATCGCGGACATCGCCCAACATCGCGACGAGGAGCCCTACCGCCTGCCCAAGACGCTGTGGGTGCTGATCGTGCTCTTCGCCCCCTTGATCGGCGCGGGAGCTTGGATTGTCACCAAGCTCAGCAACCGTGGAGCGCCCGGTACCCAAGGTGGCGGCTATCGCCCCCCGCGCGCACCTGACGATGACCCGAGTTTTCGGGTGTGGCTCAACGAGCAGGAACGACGCCGACGACAGGATGGCGGCAAGGACTAGGCGTCGCCTTTCCACGACTGCGCACGCCCCCACCCGCTCGCCGGGCCAGTCACGATAGGTTGACCCCATGTTGCTCTCCGACCGCGATATCCGCACTCAGATCGACTCCGGCCGCGTCGCCCTTGACCCGTACGACGCCGCCATGATCCAGCCGTCGTCCATCGACGTGCGACTCGACAAATACTTCAGGGTGTTCGACAACCACAAGTACGCCTCGATCGACCCTGCCACCGAGCAGCCCGACCTGACGCGCCTGGTCGAGGTGGACGCCGGCAAGCCGTTCGTGCTGCACCCAGGCGAGTTCGTGCTGGGCTCCACGTTTGAGTCCGTGTCACTGCCCGACGACATTGCGGCCAGGCTCGAGGGCAAGTCTTCGCTGGGCCGGCTGGGGCTGCTCACGCACTCGACCGCTGGCTTCATCGATCCCGGGTTTGAAGGGAACGTGACGTTGGAGTTGTCCAACACCGCGACCCTGCCCATCAACCTGTGGCCCGGTATGAAGATCGGGCAGCTGTGCTTCTTCCAGCTGAGTTCGCCTGCCGAGTATCCGTATGGATCTGACAAGTATGGGTCGCGGTACCGGGGACAGCGGGGGCCGACGGCGTCCAAGAGCTTCCAGAACTTCTCGCTGAAAGAGATCTAGACCTGGCGGTCAAGCGGGGCGGCGAGGCCCGGCAGGGTGCGCGAGGCGAGACCACCCTCACGGTGGCTGCCGAACACCCAGAAGCGGTACATCACGAAGCGGAATGTGGTCGCAAGGACAAGGCCTACTACGTTGGCCGAGATGTTGTCCGCGAGCGGCGACGTGAGCCCCAGTACGTAGTGGGAGATGTACAGACACGCGACCGAGATGCCCATGCCCACGAGCGCCACCAGGCTGAACTCCGCAAGTTCAAGCCAGTAGTTGGTGCGGCGGCGATCGCGGAAAGTCCACAAGCGGTTGCCAAACCACGTGGCAACCGTCGCCAGCGTCACGGAGATCACCTTGGCGCCGATGGGTGACGTCGCCCACGAGTCTCCCAGCACGCCGCCAAAGCGCAACAGGTTGAAGACGCCCACGTCGATCGCGTATCCCACCAGGCCCACCGCGCCGAACTTGAGCGCGTACGACACCAGGCCGCGGTAGAGCCGCGTCGCCAATGGTGAGGCGGATGTGCGCATCAGGAGTCCTTCTGGCCGCGGGGGCGGCATGGTGCGTGCGGCAGGCGCCCGCTCGCTGGCGCGGAGCCCACTTTGAGGCTGAGCAATGCCCGATAGAATACCGGCGACGTGCCGCCGTGTGGCGGCCCCACCCTATCTGCCGAGATGAGTCCGCCGTGGCAAAAGACTTTGAACGTGACGTCGTGGTGGTGGGCGGTGGGGGCCATGTGGGCCTGCCGCTTGCGATCGGCCTGGCAGACAGAGGCTCTCGTGTTGTCATCTATGACATCAACGCCGCGACAGTAGACGTCATCAACTCGGGCGTGATGCCGTTCATGGAGCCAGGTGCCGAGCCGAAGCTCAAGGAGAACCTCGCCAACGGGAGGCTCGTTGCCTCCGCCGACGCGTCCGTGGTGGCCGGGGCCGAACACGTCATCGTCGTCATCGGAACCCCAGTGGACGAGCACCTGAACCCCGACCCCAACGCGATCCCCATCGCACTGGCCGACACCGCCGACTACTTCAGGGACGGTCAGACGCTGATCCTGCGGTCCACCCTCTTTCCCGGTGTCACCGCATTGGTGGAGCGCATGATTGCCGACCTCGGTCTCGACATCGACGTGGCGTTTTGCCCGGAACGCATCGCTGAACACCGCGCCATGGAGGAGTTGTTCTCGCTCCCCCAGATCGTGTCGTCCCGCACCGAGCGGGGACGCGAGCGCGCGGCCGCACTCTTCTCCACCCTCACGGATGAGATTGTGCACCTCAGCCCAGAAGAGGCTGAGCTCGCCAAGCTGTTCACCAACACGTGGCGCTACATCAAGTTCGCGGCGGCCAACCAGTTCTACATGATGGCGAACGAGCGCGGCCTCGACTACGAGCGCATCCGCGAAGGGCTCAGCCGCAACTACCCGCGCGCCAAGGACATTCCAGGAGCGGGCTTCGCGGCAGGGCCGTGCCTCTTCAAGGACACGATGCAGTTGGCAGCGTTCTCCGACAACAAGTTCGCCCTGGGCCACTCGGCCATGCTGGTGAACGAGGGCCTCCCGCTGTACGTGGTGTCGCAGCTCGAGAAGCGGTACGACCTCTCGCAACTCACGGTCGGCATCCTGGGGATGGCATTCAAGGGCGGTTCTGATGACATCAGGTCTTCGCTCTCGTACAAACTCCGCCGCGTGCTCAAGTTCAAGGCCAAGGCAGTGCTGTGTACGGATCCCCACGTCACGGAGGACACCGACCCCACGCTGATTCCCCTTGAGGACGTCATCGCGAAGGCGGACATTCTCATCATTGCGACGCCGCACACCGAGTACCGCGGGCTCGTGATCGACAAGCCGGTGGCGGACGTGTGGAACCTCCTGGGCAACGGGGTGGTGGTGTGACGCAGGCCCCGCGCGTCAGCATCGTCATCCCCGCGTACAACGAGGGGGAGAACATCGTCGCCGGACTTGACCGCATCGTCGGCGCCGTGGAGAGCGACTTCGAGTTGCTGGTGGTGGTCGACACCGACGACGACACCACGATTCCCGTGGTGAACGCCTACCCCGATGGGCGCGTGCGCACCCTGGTGCAGACCTACGGGCGCGGGCCCGCGAATGCGATTCGCTACGGCATCGATGCCGCTTCTGCCAACACGACGGTGGTCACCATGGCCGACGGTTGCGACGATCCAGAGCAGATCGACGACCTCGTGAAGCTCATCGAGCGAGGCGTGGTGGTGGCCGCGGCCTCTCGCTACATGGCCGGCGGGCAGCAGGTGGGCGGTCCGCGCTTCAAGGCGTTCCTGTCGCGCACGGCCGGCCGCACCCTGTACTGGTTTGCTGGGGTCGGCACGCGCGACGCCACCAACTCCTACAAGGCCTATGACACCGAGTTTGTGCGACGGGTCGGGATCGAGAGCCGGGACGGCTTCGAAATCGGGCTTGAACTTGCGGCCAAGGCGCGGCGCCACCGCCAGCCCGTCGCAGAGATTCCCACCATCTGGCTCGACCGGACCGTGGGCCAATCGAATTTTCACATGTCCAAGTGGATACCGAAGTACCTGCGTTGGTACTTCTACGCTTACGGGGTTGCCAAGCCGCTGCCATCTGCGGCTGGCCCCACACGCACGTCGGAAGGAACACAACATGGCTAAGGTGCTCGTCACCGGGTCGGCAGGATTCATCGGCGGCTACATCGTCGAGGAACTCCTCAAGGGCGGCCACGAGGTGGTCGGAGTCGACAACTACTCCAAGTACGGTCCCGTCAAAAAGTCCTACGACGACCACCCGAACTACCGCCTCTACGTGGACGATGTTGAGAAGGTCGACATGATGTCGGAACTCGCGTCCGACGTTGACCACCTCATCGCCGGCGCCGCGCTCATTGGCGGCATCTCCTACTTCCACACCTACGCGTATGACCTCATCGCGCAGAACGAGCGCATCCTGGCTTCCACGTGCGATGCCGCCATCAAGGCGCACGACGGTGGCAAGGGCCGGTTGCAGAAGGTCACGTACATGTCGTCGTCGATGGTCTTCGAATCCTCGACCCACTGGCCGTCAAAGGAAGGCGACGAACGCAAGATCCCGCCGCCGCTGTCGTCGTATGGCTTCCAGAAGCTTGCGGTGGAGTACTTTGCGCGGGCCGCATGGGACCAGTACAAGCTCCCGTACACGATCCTGCGGCCCTTCAACTGCGTGGGCATCGGCGAATCCCGGGCGCTGGGTGACGTGGAGATCGACTCCGGGAACGTGAAGCTCGCGATGAGCCACGTGGTGCCCGACATCGTGCAGAAGGTGTTCAAGGGTCAGGACCCGTTGCACATCCTGGGCTCCGGCGAGCAGATCCGCCACTACACCTACGGTGGGGACCTGGCGCGCGGCATCGTCATGAGCCTGTTCCACCCCGAGGCGGTGAACAACGACTTCAACCTGTCCACCCCAGAGGGTCACTCGGTCACGCAGTTGGCGGAGATTATCTGGCGCAAGATCAAGGGGCCGGATGTGCCCCTCACGTTCGCGCACGACGAGGGCTTCGAGTACGACGTGCAGCGCCGGGTACCTGACACGTCGAAGGCGCGTGACGTGCTGGGTTTTGTGGCGGACACCAAGCTGGAGGACATGCTCGACGAGGTCATCCCGTGGATCAGGGACGCCATCGAAGAAGGCACGATCTAGGCCGTGTCCTTGCGACGGAGCCCGGCGGCGTGGCACGTCGCATCGCTGGTGATTGGCTTTGCCGTCATCATGGTGTTCCAGCGCGATCAGTGGTTCTTCTTCGACGAGTGGGCGTTCCTCGAGCCTGATGGGCCCGGGCTGCTCGAGCCCCACGTGGGTCACTGGAGCACGAGCCCGCTCGCGCTCTTCCGGGCGTTGCGCGCGGTCTTTGGACTCGACAGTTACCTGCCGTTTGCAGTGGCCGTCACCGTCGCTCACCTCGCGACCGCTCACATGGTGTGGCGCATCGCGTTGCGGGCACGCGCCAACGCCTGGATCGCGACCGCCGCTGTCACGGTGCTCGTGTTCCTCGGCAGCGGGGCGGAGAACATCCTGTGGGGCTTCCAGGTGGGCTTCCTTGGGGCTCTCGCGCTCGGACTGCTCGCCTTCCACCTCGCCGCTGCGCCAGTCCTTACGGGGCGACGGCTCGCGGCGATCATCGGTGTCTCGCTCTTTGCGCTCACGTGGTCTGGGACGGCGATCCCGATCATTGTTGCGACCTCCGCGTTGATCCTTCACCGACACGGCGCCAAGCGCGCTGTCATCTACGCAACCTCCTGCGCGGTGGTCTATCTGGCGTGGTACGTCGCCTTCGCGGTGGGCAACCCGCACAACCCCGACACCGGCGGGCTCAGCCTGGAGAAGCTCTTCATCAAGATCCCCCAGTTCATTGGCGTGATGCTGCTGCTGGGGTGGCAGAGCATCTTCCCGCTCTTCGGGATTGGGGCCCTCATGTTGATTGCGCTCCTGCTGTGGCTCATCAGGATGCAACGCAATGGCACCAGGTTGCCGGGGTTCTCGCCCGCGCTCATGTTGACGGGCGCAGCCGCGCTGTTCGCCCTTATGACCGCGTACAGCCGCGCGGAGTGGTCGGTCGGGTCGGGGAGGTCTTCCCGCTACCTATACATGCTGGTGGTGCTCCTGCTGCCACTGTGCACCGTCGCACTCACTCGTCTCGCGCGCGAGCGTCTTCGCTGGGTGGCCGGGATGGGAGCGTTGCTGCTGGCACTCGCTGGCTACCAGGCCAGCATCTTGGGCGACGCTGCTGCCCAACAGTCGGCGAGGGAACAGGGCTCGCAGCGGCTCATCTCGGCCGCGCTTGCTCTGTACGTCGAAGACCCAGACGGAGTCGACGTGACCGCGAGACCCGACAGCGAGTGGGCGCCCGACGTGACGTTGGGCGATCTCGTGGTGCTATACGAGCGCGGCGACCTACCCATAGGGGACTATTCGTCACACGACGTCGAGCGGGTGCGGGAAGTGGTGGCGAGCGCCACGCCCGATACGCCATAATCGCTTGAGGCTGGTGTCCCCCCCGCCGTAGTCAGGCCCTCTCGACCCCACGAGGCTTTCGTCGTCGAGGTGACAGCGTTGTCACCACCTTCAAGGAGTTAGCTCGGTCATGGTGATGTGGACGGGCCTCGCTCTTGCCGCGATCCCGTGGCTCATCGTCTTTAGGGCCCGCTTTGGTGCGCCCACATCGCTCGCGCTGGTCACGCTCGGCGCTCCGGCGACACTTGTCGCTCTCATGATGGTCGCGTACATGACCGGGTCTCCGCTCGTGACGTCGATCGTCACCGTGGTGGCCGTGCTGGGCGGCTTCGGCTGGCTGTTGGTGCTTCGCTCGTGGAGCACGTGGAGGCGGCGCGGCTTTGCGGCCGTGCCCGATGTGGCCACCTGGCGAGATGCCGCCCCCGCAGGGCTCGGCGCCGTCATCGCGCTGGGCGCATTCGTGTGTGTGCCGCTGTCGCCTTCTGCATCCCGCGTCTCATGGGCGATGCTAGGCGACTCGGCATCGCAACTCATGTACGCGCGGCACATCATGGCCGAGGGTGGTGTGGCGCCGCCTCCCCTTGCCAACCCTGTCCCTCTCTCGCCCGCAATGGTGGCGGCCGTCGCTGCGCCTGGGCGCCCAGCGACGGGCGCGAGCGCGATCGTGTCACACGACATCGGCGCGTATGCCTCCACCTGGGCGGCGCTCATCGTGGTCTCCTGTCTGCTCGCCGGCGCCATTGCTTACGCGATGGTGAGGAACTCCCAGGCCCTCGTCGGCTTGCCAGCGAAAGCCACCGTCGGCGCCGCATCGATGCTCCCCCTGGGATGGTTCTGGACTGGATATCCCGTGAAGTTCGGCTTCATCAACGCGCACCTGGTGTTCATCATCCTGGTGGCGTCGATTCTCGCGTATCTGAATACGCGAAGCCGTCCCTGGCTCGGCATGGCGATGCAAGTGACGGCGATCTTGTTGACGCTCCTCACCTGGACCCCGCTCGCGATCCTTCCCACTGCGCTGCTGCTGATTCAGGCCGCTGGCGAATTGCGGGCCTTCCCGCGGTGGTCACTGAGCAAGCGCCTCGCCACGATGGCAGGGGGCGCGGCACTGATTGTCATGGCACTATGGCGTGGCCTGCCCGTGCTCCTCGAGGCGAGCGGCTCCCTCAGCATCCCCGGCGGGCTCGCGGAGTTCCCCAAGCTCATGCTGCCCGTGACGGCGATCGTTCTGGCCGTCCTCACGCTCGCCGCCTCGGCCCGGGTGGACAGAGTGGTCACCGCCATGATTGCCCTGGCGGGCGCCGGAGTCGCCGGACTCCTGGTGGTGCTGGTGTTGAGCGACACCCTCACGCGACCCTGGACCTACTACCCCCACAAGTACGCATGGATCGCCACGACGGTACTGCTCACACTCGCACTTCCTCAGGCCGCGCTCGCCGTGGCTAGAGTTCGGCCTGCGCGCCTCCGCGGCGGGCTCTACGGCGTGGGGGCGCTCGCCGTGGCAGTGAGCTTGGGCCTGGGGAGTTGGTGGGCGCCTGGCCACCTTCAGTTCCTCCGGGACAGCGTGCCCTACGTGATCCTCGTTGAGGACAATCTGCCCAACGAGGGCCAACACCCCGACAGTGTGGCCAATGCCGTGATCGCTCGCGTCGAGGCCGAACGGTTGACGATCCCGTGGGAGAGTTCGCTCGCCAACGACTACCGCGCCGCGTTCTGGCTCATGCACCTCCAGCGCGAGGAGGCAATGCTCCGGGGAGATGGTCACGGGGCCAACGCCTTGTGGACGCTCGCGAACTTCCACGGCACCACCACCGATCTGTGCACCCTAGCGGGGGTGGTTCCCGAAGGGCTGACGGTGCAAACGGCGCACGAGGGGCTCTCGGGCGAGCTTGAGGCGCTGTGTCCTGGCGCGGACGTGATTGTCGCGACAGAAGCGGCGCGCGATGCTCTTGAGCCGCGCTGAACGCTCCCGCGCGCCAGACCGCGGCCCACTCAGGCATCTGGCTCTCTAGGCATCATGTTGGAACAATGTCACCACGCGCCAAGCTTGGTCGACCCCTCCTCAAGGTAATCGGCGGTCCAACGAAGGCCCCTTGCCACCGCACGGAGATGTATGTCTGACTTGGGTCCCACGTGGACAGAGATCCCCCCCGCCGTGACAGACTCACGCTCGCCACCGGCGAGAACTGTTGACCAGTGTTCTTCTTCTGCGGAGTCGTTTGCAGTTGTCACACGTCGTCGCAGTCTCCCCACGGTCGCGTGAGCGGCGCGTTGAACGATCTCGGGAAGACGCATGTAGAGGTCATCGAGTGAGGACGGCTTCCAGGTTGCCTTCACCACCTCGTCTGTTACGGGTCGCGCGGTGGACGCGTTGCGGATGCCCTCCAGTGCCGGAAAGCCGTGCGAAATCATCGCACGGTACCAATTCTTGCCCACAATCTGGTTCCCACTGAGCCGCAGAAGTTGCTCGACATATGGTTTTGCGAGAACCGGGGTGACCGGCAACACGTGGGACGTCAGCATCGCTGGCGCGATGTAGCTGAAGGCAGGCTGCCGGGAGAACATCGCCCAATAGCTGATCATCTGGGCGGCCGTGGACCCGCTGCCTTCGCTAAGTCGTCGGCGAAGCCTCCTTCGCGCGGCGCGCTCCACTCTGGAAGCAGCGGGGCCCGTCACAGTTCCCGCTAGTTCGGCGCGCCGACGGCCGCGCTTGTTCCCCCAGTCCACGACCATCACATGCCGAAGCGCGCGCGACGTCATACCGGGGACGATCGGGATGTAGGACCCGATCAGACAGTCGCCCGGCCATGCGCCCACCAGCAGAACCTGGCCGTTTGCGCCGCGGTGCGCTGTCTCATAGGACAGGATGTTGCCTGCGGCCGCGTACGGCGAAACCTGTCCCCCAGTGAGAAACCACCCCTGGCGCATCGTCGTCAGATCGGTGGTCGACAGAGTCTCCACGCGATGCGGGTAGCCCAGCCGCGTCGCAACTTCACGCGCAACCTCCAACTCGTCGTTCTTGCTTAAGTCGAGAGTCACCACCACGGGCCGTTCTGGAAAGACATCGGCAAGGACGGCTGCAGTGAGCCGGCTGTCAAGCCCGCCTGACAGCTGGACCGTCGCGTCCGCGAATCGCCCCGAACTCAATGGTCGAATCTCGGCAACGCCGCGCCGCAAAGCATCCAGCGCGTCGCGCTCGATCACTTCGCTCGGCGTCCCCATGCGCGTGTAGGCGTACACCCTGCGGTGCTCAATCGCAGTCTCCACCACCCCCGCTGTCGTGGCCTCGACCCGGAGACGATCACCCGGAAAGAGACGTTTCACGCCTGCAATCGTCGTCTCCACCCCGAGCGAGTGATGGTAAGCCAGCAACTCGTACACACCCTGCTCCGACAACTCGGTCAAGCCGAGCACAAGCGCAACGAACTGAGGATCGTTCGAGACGACCGCAACCTCGCCGCGGCGAGCGTAATACACCGGCCAGGACGCCGCGGGGTCCGCGAAAGCTTCCAGCACGACCCGGGACTCGTGGGGGGCTCGTATCGCGACCGCGGCAAACTCTCCCCAGGCATCGTCATTCTCGGTAGCGTGTCGACCGTTCGCATCCCATTCGTCGCGCGCCGCGAGATACCCCGCGCGTAGCAACAGCGTGCCGCGCTTTGGGTCACGGAACACGCTCGCGTGACTTGACGATGAGTCCCAGGCGATGGTTCCGCCCACAAACTCCTCGTGCACTGGCTCGCATGCCCAGCCGGTCGCGGCGAGTCGACTCCCGTGGATACTGAGCGCCGAACGAGCGCGTGCCAGGCGCGCCTCAGGACCGACGACTGCTGCAAAGAACAAGAGGACCCCCCAACTAGCCGCCGTCGGTTGCCTCAGCCAATCCAGCCCATGGTATTCCACCCAGAGTCAATCAAGCGACTTCCCATCCAGGAGCCCGAACCGTCACCTCGATACAGGTAGAGGCGCCCGTCCGCCCGGCGAGCGACAACATCGTTGCCCCCGGAACCGTCGTAGTCGCCTGGGCTGAAGATCGACACGAAGCCAGACCAACCGATGCCGATGAGCCGGCGTGGCTGCCATAGCCCTGTGCCGTTCGTCGGATAGAGCCACAGCGAGCCGTCAGCGGTCCGTGCGATGACGTCGGGTCCGCCCGCGCCATCAAAGTCGCCGGCGCTGAACACTTCGGTGAAGGACCCCCAGCCGATACCGATCTTGATGCCGGCGCCCGTCAGCCAGTCCCCGGTGCCGTTACCGCGGTATAGCCACAGGGTGCCATCCGCCTCCCGGGCGATCACGTCTTGCAGGCCGTCTCCGTCAAAGTCCACTCCGAAGACCCGATCGAAACCGCGCCAGTTCTGCCCAAGGACGTATGGCGAGGCGAGTCCTCCCGATCCATCACTCGCGAACACCTCGAACACACCGTTCGTGGCGATTCTTCCTACGTCAGGGAGACCGTCGCCAGTGAAGTCCCCAAGCGTCACCGTGAGCGAACCGGTGCCCCAGTCAGGGACGATTATCGGGGCGTCGGCGAGCGTTCCGCCGGCCCCGTCGCCGCGATACAGGCGAAGCGAACCCGCGAGCGTCACCCCTAGGATGTCCCGGTTGCCGTCGCCGTCAAGGTCTCCCGCGCCGGGCTCAGTTGCGGGCGTCGGAACCGGGGCGGGCTCCCGGGGCACCAGCGTCCCCGGAAGATCGCCCGCGCCCACGACTACTCTCATGGGGCCCCAACCACTGCCGATGATGCCAGCCGCGCGCACACCGCCCCCGCCAACGCCGGGGAACAGCAACAACGAGCCTGCGGCGTCCTGGGCGAGGAGGTCGCTGATGCCGTCGCCCGTGAAGTCGCCGAGCGAGTAGATGCCAGTCATACCGCCCCAACCAATGCCTATACGCATCGCAGGCTTGAAGGCTCCGTCACACGTTCCCGGGTAGAGCATCAGATCGCCAGACGCCAGGCGTCCAATGAGGTCGCCGCACCCGTCCTGGTCAAAATCGCCCGGTCCCGCTAACAGAGTTCTGTCGTTCCAGTCGGTTCCCACCTGAATAGGGGATTCGAATGTTCCGTCTCCGTGCCCTGGCCAGAGCCACAAGGCGCCGCTCTCGTCAGTTGTGAAGACATCCGCAAGGCCATCTCCGTCAAAGTCACCTGCGTAGACCACGGATTTTGCACCAGTCCAATCGGCAGCGAGGCGCGTACGGACCGGATACTCGAGTCGCCCGTCGCCACCGTAGAACCAACCAACCCCAGAATCATCGACGCCGATCACGTCCCGGTGGCCATTGTCGTCAAAGTCCCCGATGCCAACGATGGTCTCGATCCCTTGCCACCCGGGTCCTAGGCTCGCTCGCGACTTCCACCCACCGGCCCCATTTGTGGGGTACGCCCAGAGTTCCCAACTCGAGTCCATTGCGATGAGGTAGTTAGCGCCGTCCGTGGTCGTGATCGACGGCGGAGCCTGAGACGTGCCGAACCAGTCGGCGTAGATACGCCAGAAGTTGCGATTGCCATACGAGGAGCAGCCATCGCCGGTTCCATACAGGTTGGCCAGCGCGGCGCCATTCGGCTGGTACGGAGTGTAGTTGTACAAACTCGCAGTTGCGACGTTGTCAATAAAGACGGGGGCGTATCCGCACTGAGGCTTCTCATCTGGCGGAAAGAAGTAGATGTTGTTGTAGCGCCCGGCCCGGTAGTTGTAGGAAGTCGGATTGGCGCGGTACCGCTGAAACTGCTTGGCCGCGAGAAAGACCTGCTTCTGAAGGCCTCCGTATGCCTCAATGCATGGAGCTGTGTCTGAACAGCCGTAGCCCATAGCACGTTCGTAACGCCAAAGACTTGGCCAGGTGTGGTCGACAAGACTTACTTCCTTTTGCAGCGTCACCAGGATCACGCGAGGGTTGATCCCGCATGACTGTGCCGCCTTATAGATGATCGTGGAAGCAAGCTCATTGGGCGCGCCCGCATAGCCGCCTGGGCAGAAGCTGTCGGGAGCCATTGTTTCGGTACTTACACGATAGGTCTTGAGGCAGATGATGGGATCCGACGGACCGGTCGATCGCCACGTCTCGCACACGGGCACGAGCCTCTCGAGAAAACTCTGGATCTCGGCCTCTGTCATCGACGCGGAATCGTAGAACTCGGCATCACTGATGATGTTGCCTGGGTTCCATTCGCCTGGAAGAGGTGCTCCCGATGCCGTTTGAGAGCCGAGCGATACCGGGACCGTCACTGCGAGCGCGACGATCAGGGAAACGGACCACGCTTTTCTCACGAAACGAGTCATGACTCCTCCACAGGGAAGACGGCCGACGACGCCGCGCCGATGTCATTCGAGTACTCCAACCGCACCGTGTACTCCCCGGCAGCGGACCCAGGCGGGAAGACCTCATGCGAACCGCACGTGGTGGAGTCAACATTCAAACTCCCCGGGACTTCCACACTCGCGGTCTCACCCGTGTCCGTAGCTGTCACTACGAAACGACATTGTCCACCGTCTTCGGCGATGCCGCTCACGAAACCGCCCACCAGAATGCTCGCTGGCTCTCCACTGATCGTGGCGATCGTGATCACGACGGTAGCGCCCGGAATGGTGGAACTCGCTGCGTCTGGACCCGTAAGAGGAGGGACCACCGTAGGTGCCGCGCTCGGGATCTCCGATGGGGCGGCGCCTTCAGTCTCGCGCGAAGTCTCGGTCGTGCGCGGGCTCTCGGAAGCGGACGGCGAGGCAACAGCACGGAGCTCATCCGAACCGCCTCGCCCTGTCCACCAGACCGCCAGCCCGACGAGCGCTACCGCGAAGGCAGCGGTCAGGACCAAGGGAACTCGGCGTGTCATTGCGTCAGTCTACCCGCGCACCCTGCTCAGTTCGGGATGCTCCGCGCCTGCGCTCGCGTGATCTCTTCAACACCGTCGACCCCGGGCGTTGGACCGCGTCGACATGGGGAACCGATTTCCGGCAAGAGACCCGAACCTAGGGCTCGCGCCAACCCAGCGCCGCCCTCACTCGCCGACCCGACGTGCTCGTGGTGGCATTCGCCAGAACCCATTCGCGGCCGGCTGCCGCTCTTGTCTCGATGTGTTGTGGCTGATCCAGCAAGCCCTTCAGGTTCGTGTAGATGTCGGCCGCCGTTGTCACTACCCATGCTTGATTCGACCCTGCGGGTAGATCGGTCTCGATTCGCTCGTCGGCACGGGTGAGAAGAGCGCACCCGCTCGCCATCGCCTCCACGCCGAAGACGCCGGGGACAAACGCGTAGAACTCGTTGAGCACGATGTGGGCTTCGCGCAACGCAGCAATGACCTGATCATGCGGCACGTTTATCAACTCGCGATACTCAAATGCATACCCCTCGGACTGCAACCTCTGGACCGCAGCCCTGACCACCTGCGTGCCCTTGATAATCGGCGACGACGGCGCATGCACAACAATCCGCGGCCCAGGGTCGGAGTGCTTCTCATCACTGAGGAGGACGTCCTCGTCCGGAAAGAAGTACGGAAACGGCTCCGTTGGGCGAGCGAGGTACGAGAGTTGATCGACAGAGGCGTTGAAGATGACGTCCGCGTACTCGTCAGCGACCCGGGCCAGCCGCTTGCGCTGTTCGTCATACGCCGCCGTGGCGAAAACGGGAGAAACTTGGTCGAGATACGTCGCGATCGTCTCTAGCCCAGTCTCCTTCTGAAACTGCCTCATCAGCGCGGGTGACCGAATGTCGCTACCCGTGAAGACGCACGCTACGAGGACGTTGTGGCGCTTCAGAAAGGCGAACTCCCAACGACGAGCATCCAGGCCGCCGAGGAGGAAGCCGTCCGGGCCCACGTAGACAAAGCCCGCGCAGCCAGCGGCAAGCTTGCCGAACTCCCAAGGCACTTGCAGTCGGCTTCTCACCCAGTCCCCGCGTCGCGCAACCAATTGAAAGTCGTAGGAGAAGTCATAGAAGCGATGCGGCGCAAGAGAAACCGAGAAGGAACCCGGGACAGCACGCGCAAAGTTGGCAACCACCCCGGCAATCTCCGTCGGCCCGATCACCCACGAGACTGGCCTTGCTGGGGCTCGGTTCCCGTACCAGCGGAAGGCCAACGTGGCGAGACACCTTTGCGCCGAGCGCAATAAGAGGTCTCCTGCCCACGTCACCGCTTGCAGAATTTCTCGTAGAAGCTCTTGGGCACGCGATTCATCTTCCACAGCAGCCAGAACAGTGGCCTCAGTTGCTCGAAGCGGCGCTTGTAGGTCCGGAACTCGCGGTAGTCGCGACGCGGCAGGTTCATCACCGCGTCGAACTCATGGTCGTCGAACCCCAGACGCTTCTTGACAAGGCCGATGACGTCAGCATCGCCCTGCCGAGGGGCGAGAAAGCTCTCTAGCGCGACATCGCGGTCAAGCTGACCCGACCGTACGAGCGCCGAGAGTTCGATTTGACGGAAGTTGATACCCCATCGCTTCGGCAAGAAGTAGGTGTGATAGAACGCAGTGAACCGGTTCTCGAGGTGGTGCCCGCCATACCACTTCCAACCATACGTCGACGCGAGAAAGGCCTTGGCCTCTTCCTTCTGGTAGTCGAGCCAGTAGAGGGGGCGCGTGCGCTCAATGCCGCTCCATGCCGACCACCTCAGGAAATCCCCGATGCGCATGTTGGGGAAAGTCCGCGTTGGAATCCGACCGAACTTACGATGCACGTCGAGGATGTACCCGCCGTCCATGTAGAGCCATCCCATGGGGGAGATGCCCTCCGTTCGGAAAGAGTGTCCCTCCACGATGTGCTTGATCTTGTGCTTCTCGGCCGCCCGATAGAGAACGCCCATGAAACCGATGTCGGTTGGAGCCTCGATGTCCTTCACACCGGCCAACATGAAGGAGCGGTAGATGTCGTCATACTCGGAGTTGTCTACAACGTACGTCTCAAGATCGATACCGAGTTTGTCGAGCACGGCGTAGATGTTCGCCGTCGCTATGGGCGAGTTCCAGGTGTTATCAAAGTGGACCGCGAGGGGCCTGACTCCTAGCTCGACCAGTTTGTGCGCGAGGAACGACGAATCGGTCCCGCCACTCACTCCGAGGATGCAGTCGTACTTCGAACCGCTGGCCTTCGCGTCCCTCTTGATGCGCTCTGCGAAAGCAGTGAGCGCTCGAAGACTCTCCGGTCCAACGGGGTATTGTGCGTCAAGCGAGTCATGAAGCTCGCAGTAATAGCAGGTGTCCGCATCGGCAAGGCCCGATCGCGGCACATCAGACGTGATGATGCAGCGCTCACACATCTTGATCGCCGAGAGATCTCGACCTGGCACCGTGTACCGCGGATCGGCGGTCTTCGCTTCGGCGTCAAGCTCTGCCATCTGGCGCCCGAGCAACGAAGCAAGTTCGGTCGGCGTAGGGAAGTTGATGAGGATGCTGTCCCTCCGCCCCTGCATTACAAACTGGCTTCCGGCTGCTACTGCCTCAGCGCCCGCTACATGGATCGCCTCTGCAAGCTGGTCACGCGAGCCAGCTCCGCCGTGCGCGATAACAGGCACATCAAGAGCGTCGACCACATGTTTTGCGAGGTGAAGATCCAGTCCGACGCGCGTCCCTTCGCGATCAATCGATGTCACAAGCACTTCGCCAACGCCGACATCGCGGGCCTTCGCCAGCCACGCGTCGAGGTCAAGTCCCGTGTCAACGGTCCCCGAGCGGGTGTATACCCGGTAACCGGTCCCTTCAGAGCGCGTGTCGACTGACCCGACGACGGCCTGGGCGCCGAGTACCTCCACCATACGACGCACCTCATCCGGTGCTTCGACGATTGCGGTGTTGACGACCACCTTCTCGAAACCGATACGCACTAGTTCCTCAGCGTCGGCGACCGTGGCTACCCCCCCGCCATAGGCGAGCGGGACGAACGCCTCGGAGGCGAGGCGCCTCAGGTACTGCGTCTGGATGGGCGTCTTTCGAGAAGCCGCCCCGATGTCTAGGATCACGATCTCGTCGACTTCGAAGTCGTTGAAGATGCTCAGCACGTTCACGGGGTCGCCGACGTACACGGGGTCCTCGAACCGGAAGGTCTTGACGAACCGCTCGCCGTCGAGCAGTAGCGCCGGAATCACTCTAGTCTGCAGGTCCGCTCGGGATTGGATATCCATGGTCACGGCCGCTTCGCAAAATCGGTGAGGAGCGCCATTCCCATGCGGTGACTCTTCTCAGGATGGAATTGGACACCCGTCACATTCTCGCGCGCCACTATCGCGGTGAACTCAATGCCATGTCGGCAGACTGCTAGACGATGCGCCTCCTCGTGCGGGTCTGCATAGTACGAGTGCACGAAGTAGAACCGATCGCCGTCGCGGAAACTCGGCAACACGCTCTGACTGCCGACCCGGGTCACGGCATTCCAGCCCATGTGAGGCACTTTGAGGCCCGCGCGCTCAACTTCTATCGGGAAGCGACGCACACGTCCGGGTATGAGGCCAATACCTTGCTCCGTGCCGGCGCCCTCCTCGCTGCCATCAAGCAAGAGTTGCATTCCCAGGCAAACACCGAGCACAGCTGTCCCGCGTTGTGCCGCCGCGAGAACTGCGTCCTTGAGCCCTGACTCGCGAAGTATCCCGGCGGCCCTATCGAATGCGCCAACACCGGGCAGGATGAGTTTGTCGCTCACGGCCACGTCGTCCGGGTCACCACTTAGTCGCGACTCGAAGCCCGCCTTCTTGAGCATGTTCGCGACCGAGGCGACGTTCCCCACTCCGTAGTCGATGATCGTGACGGCGGCGGTAGTCATTTGCCGCCCTGTGCCGCGATCGAATCGGCGAGCGACTCGATAACCAGCGCGACATCGTCCGGCGTCATTCCGGAATAGAGCGGGATGGTGAGACAGCTCCGGTGGGCCCTGGTCGCGTTCGGCATGGCGGCATCCTCGATCCCGAGCGTCTCGCGAAAGTATGGTTGCAAGTGCATGGAGTAGGTCCCGAGCGTGGTCTCAACGCCACGCTCGCGCATGCTGTCGATGATCAGATCCCTGTCAAGACCTGCGTCGAGCGTGACGACATAGGACTGGTACGTGTGGGTGCGCCCTTCGGGAGTCTTGGGAGGACTTGCCCCGTCAACTCCATGCAGCAACTCGTCGTACACGCCCGCAAGTTCCCGGCGTCCTTCAAGAATCGTCTGCAATCGATTCATCTGTACCACTCCGATAGCGGCATGCACGTCGGATAGGCGGTAGTTGAACCCGGCGGATACGAAACTCATGTAGTGGGACTCGCGCACAGAACCGTGAGATCGCAGCACTTGCAGGCGTTCAGCCAACGCCGCATCCGACGTCATGACCATGCCACCCTCGCCGGTGGTGATTACCTTGCGCGGATGAAAAGAGAAGACACCGGCGGTCCCGAACGATCCCGCTTGGCGACCGTGGTACTCGGCCCCCAGGGCGCATGCCGCGTCTTCGATGACCGGAATGCCGTGACGCTCGGCGATGCGCAGGAGCGGATCCATGTCCGCTATGAGCCCAAACGCGTGGACAGGCATAATCGCGCGGGTACGCGGAGTGATTGCGGCCTCAAGTAGGTCCGGGTCCATGCCGAAGTCGTCGAGCCGGATATCCACGAATACCGGCACCGCGCCTTGCTGCACCACCACATTCGCTGTGGCAGGGAAACTGAAGTCAGGAATGATGACCTCATCACCTGGGCCAACTCCAAGCGCGACAAGGGCCAGATGGAGGCCCGTCGTGGCGGAGCTAGTGGCGAATGCGTGTCGGGCGCCCACGAGTTCGCTGATGAGTCGTTCCAACTCGTGCGCCTGCGCACCCTGAGTCAGGTAACCGGTCGCCAGCACTGCGGCGACGGCATCGGCCTCCTCGCGTCCCAGGAGCGGCACGTTGAGGCGCATCGTCATGCGATGCGTTCCCGGTACCACTCGACCGTTTCGGCGAGCGCGTCATCTCCAAGCACTGCCGGCTGGCGCCCGACGAGATCGACGAGCCTGGTTGCGTCGGCCTGATGGCGACGCACATCGCCCGGGCGTTCAGGCGTGTGGTGAACGGGGTGCTCAGGCACGCCCATCATCTCAAGGATCCTGGCGACGAGGTGGTTGACCGACGTGCCGACGCCGGTCGCGACGTTGATCTCCTGACCACGGGCCGCAGCGGTCTCGTGAATAGTCACCGTAAGGTCTGCGGTGTCCCTCACAAAGGTGAAGTCACGAGTCTGCTCACCGTCGCCATGGATCTCGATCGGGAGCCCGCGCGCGACGCGCTGGACAACGATGGGAATGATGCCCGCGTATGAACCGGGGTTCTGGCGAGGACCGTAGTTGTTGAACGGTCGCACCACCGTGGCGTCGATGCCGAAGGTCTGCACGTAAGACCGAATGATATGGTCCTCCGCCGCCTTCGATGCTGCGTACGGCGTGATGGCGTCATCAGGGTGGGCCTCGTCCATCGGCATGTACCGACCCGAGCCATACGCCTCAGAACTCGACATGTGAACAAGCCGCTCGATCAAGCCGCGCCTGGCAATCTCGCAGAACGTGGCGGTGATACCGATGTTGGTAAGCATCGTCCAGTGGGGGTACTTGAGCGACGTCGGGAGCGGAACGACCGCCAGGTCGAATACCGTCTCAATGGCATGCTCGACTACCACGTCCTGCATCGAGGCAAGGTCCGAGGCATCAAGCCTCATCACCTCGAGATCGGGCCAAGCCGACCGGGCATCTACCAAGTTCGACTCGTTGCCGAGGAAGAAGTTGTCAACCACCACGATCTTGCGCGGGGACTCGGTGATAAGGCGGTCAACGAGGTGACTACCGATGAAGCCGGCTCCGCCGGTCACCAATACTGAACGATCGCGGAGACTCACCGGTGCAGTCTATCCGGTTTCTACGGGCGTACCGCCACTGTGGGAGACTCGAAATATGTCGTTAGCCGAAGAATTCGAGGCCCTCCACCACCTGCCCGCCAATCGTTTCAACCCTCACGCGTGGATCATCGGAGATCCGGATATCGGCGAAGACGTGTGGATCGGCGCCTTCACCGTCATCGACGGCAGCGGTGGCCTGTCAATCGGCGCCGGCTGCGACATCTCGGCTGGAGCTCAGATCTATACACACTCGACAGTCGAACGGTGTGTGAGCGGCCGCGTTCAACCCGTCCGACGCGCAGCGACCACGATTGGTCGCAATGTCCATATTGGCGCGAATGCGGTCATCTTAATGGGCGCGCAGATCGGTGACTCTTGCGTGGTCGGTGCAGGAGCGGTCGTCACGGCAGGAACCATCGCGGCACCCTTCAGCGTGCTCATCGGCGTGCCCGCCAAGGTCGTGCCAGAAGCGGCGCATCGCTTCGCTGATTGAGTGGACGGCCTAGGCTCCTTTCCATGAAGATTCTGAGTGTGGTCGGCGCTCGGCCGCAGTTCGTGAAGCTCGCGCCCATCAGCAAGGCACTTGAGGGTCGGGCGGAGCACCTCGTCGTTCACACCGGTCAGCACTACGACGATCTGATGAGCGACGTGTTCTTCCGCGATCTTGGTATGCCCGCACCGACGGTGAACCTCGGCGTCGGCTCGGGCAGCCACGGACGCCAGACCGGACAAATGCTGGGTGACCTAGAGGAGCAGTTCGAGCGGCTCGAGCCGGACTGGGTGCTCGTCTACGGTGACACCAATTCGACGCTCGCCGCAGCATTGGCCGCCGTGAAGATTCACGTACCCGTCGCCCATCTGGAAGCAGGCCTTCGCTCCTTCAATCGGCGAATGCCGGAAGAGCACAACCGTGTCATGACCGATCATGCGGCGGACCTCCTCCTCGCTCCCACCCGGACGGCGATGCATCACCTCGCGCGCGAGGGCCTCGCCGACAGAACTGTGCTCGTGGGCGACGTCATGACCGACGTGCTCTACACGGTGCGCGATCGTCTGCTCGCGGAACCACCGCAGATGCCGCACGGGCTCGAACCAGGCGGGTACTACGTGGCGACGCTCCATCGGCCGGACAACACCGATGACCCAGGGAGGCTACGCGGCATCGTGGCGGCGCTCGCTAAACTCGACCGGCCCGTCCTGCTGCTTGCGCACCCACGACTACGATCCCTGGCACTCCAACATGACATCCGTTTGGACCAGGGCGAGCTCCGCATCAACGACCCCCTCTCCTATCCCGACCTGGTGGCCGCGGTGATGTATAGCGCCGGGGTAGTGACGGACTCGGGAGGTCTCCAGAAAGAGGCATTCCTCTTGCGAGTGCCCGCCACGACCATCCGCCCCGAGACGGAGTGGGTGGAGACTGTCGACCTTGGCTGGAATGCTCTCGCGAATGACTCCGACGCGATCGCGAGCGCTGTCTCGCGGCCGCTGCCGCTGCCCACCACTGCCGCGCCGTATGGAGATGGACGTGCGGCAGAAGCAGTCGCCGACGAACTCCTTGGGGAGCGGCGATGACGCGGCAACGCCTCCTGATCCTGTCGTTCTCCAACATCTCGACAGACGCGCGCGTGCTGAAACAAGTGAAGTACTTCGCCGACAGGTATGACGTCACCACATATGGGTACGGCCCTCGCCCCGACTCAAGGGTGCACCATCTGCAGCTCGACGATACCCACGGCATCCGTCGATGGAAGCGGAGGGATCTCATCCTGCGCCGGTACAAGCGCATGTATTGGGGGCAAGCCGCGGTCGGCCAAGCGACGATCGACCTCGAAGGCCTCGAGCGGTTCGACGTGATCCTCGCGAACGACATCGACACCCTTGGCCTCGCGCTCCGGCTCGCCCCGGTGCGGGGCGTGCACGCAGATGTGCACGAGTACGCGCCGCGACAGAACGAGGAGCTGCTCGTATGGCGGGTCTTCGAGGCCCCCTACATGCGATGGGTGTGTAGCCGCTTCCTCCATCGCGCCGCCTCGATGACGACTGTCGGGCACGGCATCGCCGACGAGTATCGGCGTGTTTACGGCGTGCGCTCTGGCGTGGTGACCAACGCCGCACCTTACGCCGAACTCACGGCAGGCCCGGTCAGCCCACCCATCAAGCTGGTGCACAGCGGCGCTTCGATCCGCAATCGCCGGCTCGAGCTCCTGATCGACGCCGTCGCCTCGACGAAGACCGAGGTCTCGCTCGACTTCTACCTGATGGGCAACGACCCGAACTACGTGGATATGTTGCGCAAGCGCGCCGCCGCTTCCGACCGCATCCGGTTCAACGACCCGATCCCGTACCGAGACCTCATCGCGAAACTGAACTCCTACGACGTGGGCGTCCACGTCATCGCGCCTACCAACTTCAACAACCGTTGGGCGCTCCCCAACAAGTTCTTCGACTACGTGCAGGCGCGGCTCGGGATCATCATCGGTCCCTCCGCGGAGATGCAATCGATCCTCAAGGCACACGGTTGCGGGGCCGTCGCCGACGACTTCGGCGCCGAGGCACTCACGGATGTCCTTGACTCGTTGACAGTCGCCGAAGTTCGCGGTTGGAAGTTGCGGGCGGATGCGTCAGCACGCGAACTCTCTTCCGAGTCCCAGGTCGCGGTGTGGGGCAAAGCCGTCGACGCGCTGATGAATCGATCGCTCGCATGACGGACCCTGTCGTCGACGTCGTCATCCCAGTCCATACCGACCGGCGCCCGATCGCGCGTGCTACATCGTCTGTCCTGAGCACAGCATCAGTCGCCACCCGAGTGACGGTGGTGTGTCACAACGTGTCGCCCAACGACATCGCGGCCGCTCTAGGCACGTGGGTGTCGGACCCCCGCGTGCGGCTACTCCACCTGGAGGATGGCCTCATGAGCCCGGCAGGGCCGCTCAACGCGGGCCTCGATGCCGCGACGGGTGAGTTCACGGCTCTTCTTGGCTCCGACGACGAGTATGAGCCGGGCGCCATTGACGCATGGGTTGCCGTTGCCCGACACGACGAGGCCGATGTCGTCATCCCACCTCTACGCATCTCACCAGGGGCCACGACGCGCAGCCCTCCCACCCGGCCTTTTCGCAAGCGCAAGTTGGACGGCGTCAAGGATCGGCTCGCCTACCGCACGGTGCAGTTGGGACTCGTCTCACGCGACCGCTTCGGCGGGGTGCGCATGACTCCGGGGCTCCGGACAGGCGAGGACGTGATCCAGGGAGCATCTCTCTGGTATTCGGATGCGCGCATCAGTCTCGCGCGTCGCGCGCCTGGGTATCTCATTCACCAAGACGATCCGGCAGGCCGAACGTCCGCCAGCCCCAAGCCTGCGGCGGAGTCCCTGGGTTTTCTCGACGCTGTCCTGGCGCAAGAGTTCATTGCAAGCTTGACGCAGGCTCAAAAGGAGTCCTTCGCTGTCAAGTTGCTACGCACCCATGTGATGGACATCCTTGGCGCGAGCCTGCGCGCGGGGGCGCCGATGGAGGACCGCGCGGTCCTTGCAATCGCTACACGCCGCATTCTCGACTTCGCACCCATTGCTACGGGCATCCTCAGTCGTCGCGAGGCGCGCATCGTCGAGGGCCTCCTCAACACCGCTGACCCCGACCTTCTGTCGGCAGACTTGGCAGTCCTCACGGACTACCGTCGGCCATCCAACCTCTTCCCCGCATCGATCAGGCAACTCATGCACCGCGAAGCGACGCCTCGCTTCCTCGCCTCAATCGCGGTTATGCGCTGAGTCCGAGGAACGGCGCGAGCGCAGCGGCGGAGCGTCGGCCATCGTGCACCCTGTCGACAAAGTCAGGCCCAGCGCTGCGAAGCGCATAAAACGCCTCCGGCTCCGCGGCCGCGCGCCTCAGTTCGGATTCCAGGGACTCGATCGTCACCTCGTGCACCGGAAGCTCGACTCCCGTGCGTTCACGCACCTGAGTGCGGGTGAAATCGTCCACATGGCTCATCACAAGGCGACCGGCCGCCATGGCCTCGCATGCGGCCACGCCGTAGATACCCAGGACGAACTGGTCGAGCACGACATCTGCGCGGGCGTAGAAGTCGGGCATCGAGGAATGCGGAATGCCGACTATCTGTCGATACTCGATCACGCCCTCCCCGGCAAGGCGACGCAACACGGGCTCTACGTGTTCGGTCCCCTTGAGCCACTTGTGCGACGGGGCATGGGCGACTACCAAGGGGCCGTCCGATCGCTCGTGCGTCGCCGCCGCTCGCCACCGTGCCGAGTCGACCACTACCGGACACCAGGTCGCTTCAGGAAGCCATTGCAGCAGGTCCGGCGTCGATACGAAGACCGGCGCGCTTACTCGCGCAACAAGATCTGCATTTCGCATTGCCGTGTCCTCTAGCGTCCGGGCAGCGCCGGTATGTAGCTTGAACGGAGACCACGGATTCTGAGCGGCGTGACGCGTAGGCGGCCGAATGTCACTTCCGTGGAAGAGCAGGGCTCCCCGCACACCGCTCTCGGCCAGCAACGCCATCTCGCGCGAGACGTCGGACTCGTACCGCCTTCCGAGGAAGGGTAGGCCGGACTCCCAGACCAGGTGCGTCTGTCGCGAGAGGAACTCCTGCATGTCTGCGTGCCACGCCTTGGAGAGTTGGTAGACCCCTACCGGCACGGTCAGGTCGACGTCCGGCTGAAAAACGTCAGTTCCAGTCCCGCGTATCGACACAGCCGTCGCACCTGGCACATGCCGCTCCACCGCGCGCGCCCACTGATACCCCTGTCCTGCCGAGTTCGCTGGCCCAATCACGAGCCTGATCCGCGCCTCGGTCGTCGAAGGCAGAAGTGGCAACTGATCGGCCGAAGCACGAAAGCGGACCGCGTCTGCCAGTTTGCCCAGCAGGCCTCGGCCAGCGGCAACTCGGTAGGCAAAGCGGCGCACAGCTTCCGGGGCTCGGTCGAGCAGCGCAGCGACGTCGGGCATGGCACCTCCGCCTGGAATCATTCCACAACGACGTGCTCGCGCCGTGTGAGCAGCGTGTGCGCAAATGGTAGCCTGACGACGATGAAAAAGCTGTGGAGCGCGCTCCGCGACCTCCTGCCGCTCTTGCCAGGGCGCGCGCGGCGTTTCCTTACCATCTATATTGTCGCGACCGCGGTGCTCGCGCTTTTTGACGTCGCAGCCATGTCGCTGCTCGTACTCATCATCTCGCCCGTCGCATCCGACTCGCCCGTGGTCATACCGATCGTCGGAGAGCTTCCTGAGAGCGCAACGCCCTGGGTGTTGCTCTTGGCGTGCCTGCTCATCATCGTCAAGAGCGCCCTCGCGGTGGCGATGCACTGGGTCGCGACGAGGCAGTTTGCCATCTACGAGTTCGAGATTGGTGCCCGAATGTTCAGGGCATATCTGGCGTCGAGTTGGGAAGAGCGCTCCAAGCGCAGCACCGCGGAGTTCACCAGGATCGCCGACACCGGAATTTCCGTCGCGCTATCCGGCCTGATCCTCACGCTATTGACCATCCCCGGAAATGTGCTCACCATCGTGCTCACGCTGGGCGTCTTCGTCGCCGCCGCACCATTCACAGCGTTGGTGTCGCTGGCCTACCTTGGCGCCGTCGCGGCCATGATCAACCAGGTCGTGGGAAGGCGGACCCTGCGCTCTTCGCGGTCCAACCTGGACTACAGCTACCGGGTAGCCCGGCTGCTGACTGAGATGGTCGAGGCCATGAAGGAACTCACGCTGCGCGGCCGCCTCGATCAAATCCAGTCGGTAGTAGCACACCACCGCCAAGGCGCGGTGAGAGCACGTGCCTCGCTCGCTTTCCTGTCGATCATTCCGCGGTACGCCTACGAGGCCGCACTCATCGGCGGCTTTCTGCTGATCGGCGGCGCAAACTACCTCAGAGGCGGCCTCACGGCCGCCATCGTCGGCGTCGCGATGTTCGGCGTCGCGGGGTTGCGGCTGGTCCCCGCTTTGACAGGGGTGCAGTCAGGCATCCTCACAGCAACGTCCAGCCTGCCTTGGGTGGACGACGTGGTCAACGACCTCCAAGGCGCGGAGGCCAATGCGACGGACGCTCTTGGTGGAACGGACGCCAGCGAGCTGCCGGCGGGACCCGACACACTGACCCTCACGGGAATCGAGTTCCGCTATCCCACGGGAACCGAGTCAGTGTTGCTTGGCCTTGACTTGTCCGTGCCTCTCGGCTCGTCACTGGGAATCGTCGGCCCGAGCGGGTCAGGGAAGTCCACACTTATCGACATCCTGCTCGGTTTGCGGGTGCCCACCCAAGGAACCATCGCGATCGATGGCACGCCGCTCACCGATGTGATTCACGCGTGGCGTTCGCGCATCGGGTATGTGCCGCAGCGTGTCACTCTCTTCGACGGAACTATCGGCCAGAATGTCGCGCTCACCTGGGACGATGACTACGACAGGGACAAGGTTCTGGCCGTGCTTGAGAAGGCACAGTTGGGCTCGCTCGTGGACTCTCGCGAGCACGGCATCGACGAGCGGATCGGCGAGCGCGGCCTTTCACTGTCGGGCGGGCAGCAACAACGGCTCGGCATTGCGCGGGCGCTCTACTCAGACCCGATCATCCTGGTGCTGGACGAGGCGACGAGCGCGCTCGACACCAAGACAGAAGACGACGTAGTAAGGGCCATCAAGGAACTTCAGGGTGAAGTGACCCTCATCGCGGTGGCGCACCGAATCTCGACGATCAAGGACTACGACCAGATTTGTTACCTCGATAGCGGTCGGATACTGGGCAAAGGTTCATTTAGCGAGCTCGCCGGGTCCGTGCCTCAATTCGGGCTCCAAGTCCAGTTGGCGGGCTTGGGCGTTGCAGATCCCGAAAGCGGAGCAATCACATGAGCAAGGCCACCAACCCCGCCCGTCCCCGCATCCTGTGCGTTTCGTTCTCGCCGATCCACGCCGATTCTCGCGTGCTTCGCCAGGTCGAGGTGTTGCGCGAGCACGGTGACGTCACGACCGTCGGGTACGGCCCGGCTCCCGAAGGCGTCGCGCGGCACATCGAGATCCCCGAGGGCGCGTCGTCCCTACCCGAGACCCCGCTGGGCGTCGCCAAGTTGGCCCTGCACCTGCACAACTCCGTGGAGTTGACCGCTCCTGGCGAGAAGGCTGTACGACGAGAAACCGTCGCATCGGGTCCCTACGACCTGGTGGTGGCTAACGACGCTCGCGCACTCCCGCTTGCCTTCGCCGCGGCCGGCGACGCTCCGGTGTTTGCCGACATGCACGAGTGGTCTCCTGAAGAACGCGCGACCGTTCTGGTATGGCGCGTGCTCGTTGGCCCGTACATGCTGCACTTGTGCAAGAAGTACCTGCCTCGCGCCGCGGCTGTCACCAGCGTGAGCGCTGGCCTTGCCGCTCTCTACACGGAGCGCTTTGGAATCGAGACAGAGGTGGTGCGCAACGCTGCCGACCTGCGCGATCTGAAGCCAACTCCCATCGATCCTGACGTGATCCGGCTGGTGCACAGCGGCACCGCCGACGCCGAACGCAACATCGTCGAGCTCATCGAAGCAGTCGGTCGACTTGGCGAGCGCTTCTCCCTCGACCTCTATTTGCTTGAGGTGCCCGGCGGCCACCTCGGCCAGATCAAGAAGATGGCCGCCTCGGCACCGCGGGTCACCGTTCACGATCCCGTGCCACCAGAGACCCTGCCCACGGTGCTGAATCAGTACGACCTCGGGGTCTTCCTCTACCCCCTGAAGACCCTGAGCCACCTCTATCACCTGCCGAACAAGTTCTTCGATTTTGTCCAGGCCCGGCTCGGCTTGGTGTTCTCGCCCGCCCCCGAGATCGACGCGCACATCGGCAAGTACGAGCTTGGCATCATCACGGCGGACACCACAGCCGACGCCCTGGTCGAGGCCCTGAAGGACCTGACGGCGGACGACGTCGCCGGCTTCAAGGCGGCATCTGACCGTTCTGCGGCCGCCCTGTCGAGCGAGCCAGATAGGACCACTCAACGCGCCATCGTCTCCCGTCTGCTGAACGGTGACCAATGAGGGTGGTGATTGCCACCAGGATCTTCGGACCGGAGGTCTCCGCTGCGTCCGGGATCCTTCGCACGTGGGCGGAGTCGTTCCGTGACCGAGGTTTTGATGTCACGGTGTTGACAGCTCAGCCGCCGCGCGGCGCTGTGATCGCCGACCCTCCTGGGATCCACGTTCGGCGGGCTCGCGTGATCCGAGACAAGCAGCAGTACGTGCGCGGCTACCTCAGTTACATGAGCTTCGACATTCCACTCGCCTTCAGACTCCTTTTCGGACGCAAGGCCGACCTCTACATCGTGGAGCCGCCGCCCACGACGGTGGCCGTGGTGAGAGTCATCGGTTTCGTCCGACGCACGCCGTATGTGGTCAGAGCGGCCGATTACTGGACAGAGGCCGCCGAGTTGGCAACCAACTCAAAGCTGATCATCGGAACCCTCAAGCGCCTCGAGGCCTGGGGACTCCAAGGCGCGAAGATGCTCTTCGCGGCTCACCAACCGCTGCTTGACCGTCTTCGCGCCGCGGGAATCACGTCGCCGGCCCTGCCCATCGGCTTCGGAGCGGACACGAAGGACTTCCGCTACGAGGACCAGGGGCCCCCGGATCCGCCGGTCTTCGTATACGCAGGTACGTACTCCGAGTGGCATGCCGCCGAGATCTTTGTCGACGCGCTGCAGGAAGTGACCAAGCGTCATCCCGGCACTCGGCTGTTGTACTACGGCAACGGCGAGGACCGTGAGGCGCTGCGAGCCCGCGCACGCAGACTTGGCCTCGACGAGAACGTGGAGTTCAACGGCCCCATCCCTCCGTCGGCCCTCTCGCTCATCCTCGCCGGTGCCACTGCGTCGGTGGCGAGTCTCGCACCGGTCGCCGCCAATGAGTACGCGGTGGCAACGAAGGTCTACTCGTCGCTCGCTTCGGGTTGCCCCGTGATCTTCGCGGGGGTAGGGCCCACCGCCGAACTGCTTGAGGACGTCCCCATTGCGCGAGCGGGTGTCGCGATGGGATACGACGTCGAATCTGTCGCCGAAGCCATGCTGGCGGCAGCGGCCGACCCTCTCGTGCCAACGGATCGGGCCCAGCTCGCCGCATGGTCCGCTACGCGGTACTCGCTCGAAACTATTGCCCAAGCCGTCGTCGCGGAGTCCCTTACGATCATCGGCGAGGCACAAGAGAAGCCCTCCGCTCGTTGAGGCGGAGGCGCTCTGTGCATACACCGGGCGGGGCGCTTGATGGCTGGGCAGAAGAGCCATGGCATCATGGGTCTATCTGTGGGCATGCGTGGCGCGAGCTCGCACGCACTGACCCCCTTTGAACTGGAGAACTCTACGTGTGCGGAATCTTTGGCTTTGTCGGCCCGGATGAACTCGACTCCTCGTCGGCCAAGACCCTTGTAGATCACGCCCAGCAGCGGGGCCGCGACTCGAGCGGAATGGTGATCCACACCAAGGGCGCCTACAGCTCCTACCGCGCGGATATCCCCATCGATCGACTCCTCAAGCGCATCCCGCCGCTTGGCAACCTCTTCTTCGGGCACAGCCGGCTGGTCACCAACGGCACCGCCGACAACCAGCCGGTCGCTCGCGAAGAGATCGTGGTGCTTCACAACGGCATCATCGTGAACTACGACGCCGTGTGGGAACTGCTGGGCAAGTCGCCAGAGCTCGAGATCGACACCGAAGTCATCCCGGCCATCATCGCTTCGCACCTGGCCGACGGTGGCACCGTCGAGACCGCTGCCGAGCGCGTCGTCAGCGTGACCGAGGGCATCGTCGCGTGCGCCGCCCTGATCCCGCGACTGGGCAAACTCGTCCTCTTCTCGAACAACGGCAGCCTCTACCTTGGCGACAAGTCCGGCGGCGTCATCTTCTCTTCCGAGCGCTACCCGCTTGAGCAGATCGGCGCGGAGAACATCCGCCAGGTGCGCGAGTCCGAAGTGCTTGACGTACCGGCCCAGGAAGAGCCGATCACGCTCAAGGAATGGGCAAACCGCTCCATCAACCTCGTGCCTGGCCTGGGTATCTCAGCACAAGAGGAGAGCCTGCTCCAGCACCCCAAGCCGGAACTGCGCCGTTGCACCAAGTGCATCCTCCCGGAGACGATGCCCTACATCGCTTTCGATGCCGAGGGCGTGTGCAACTACTGCCACAACTACAAGCCGCGGAACCACCCGCGGCCCAAGGAAGAGCTGTTCGAGTTGATCGAGCCCTTCCGACGCAAGAACGGCGACGAGGTGATCGTGCCCTTCTCTGGCGGGCGCGACAGTTGCTACGGCCTCCACCTCATCGTCAACGAGCTCGGCCTGCGCCCCATCACGTATACCTACGACTGGGGAATGGTCACCGACCTGGGGCGTAGGAACATCAGCAGGATGTCCTCCAAGCTTGGAGTCGAGAACATCATCGTTGCGGCCGACATCACTAAGAAGCGCGACTACATCAGGCGAAACCTCAACTCCTGGCTGAAGTCCCCGCACTTGGGAATGCTGAGCGTGCTGACGGCGGGCGACAAGCACTTCTTCAGGCACATCGAGACCATCAAGAGGCAAACGGGCATCACCCTCAACCTGTGGGGCATCAACCCACTCGAGGTGACGCACTTCAAGGCTGGATTCCTAGGAGTGCCGCCCAACTTCGCGGAGGAGCGCGTCTACAGCCACGGCGCGATGAAGCAACTCCGCTACCAGTCCTTGCGATTCCGCGCCATGACGCAAAGCCCTGGCTACTTCAACCGCTCCATCTGGGACACGCTCTCCGGCGAGTACTACAGAAGCTTCACGACCAAGTCGGACTACTTCCACGTGTTCGACTACTGGCGCTGGGACGAGCGCCAGATCGAGGAGACGCTCGACACCGAGTACGACTGGGAGCGCGCGCCCGACACGAACACCACGTGGCGCATCGGCGACGGCACCGCCGCGTTCTACAACTACGCGTACTACACGATCGCCGGCTTCTCGGAGCACGACACCTTCCGCAGCAACCAGGTACGCGAAGGGGACCTCACGCGCGAAGAGGCGCTGCGCCTCGTGGAGGACGAGAACACGCCTCGCTACCCGAACCTCAAGTGGTACCTGGACGTGGTTGGCGTGGACTTCGCCCACGCGATCAAATCCATCAACGAGACGCCCCGCTTGTACGAGAACTGAGACCTCAGGCGGGACCTCCGCAAAGCCTTGCGCGCACCTCGCCCCTGTAGGATCGACCTATGAAGATTGCCGTCATTGCCCTTGGAAAGATCGGTCTCCCGCTTGCCGTTCAGTTCGCGAGCAAGGGCCATGACGTGGTGGGCGTTGACGTGAACCAGGCCGTTGTCGATCTGGTGAACGCCGCGAAGGAGCCTTTCCCCGGGGAGGCGCACCTTCAGGAGCACCTGAGCGAACTCGTCCCGGCCGGACGCCTGCGTGCCACGACTGACTACGCCGATGCCGTGCCAGGCGCCGACGCCGTGGTGCTGGTGGTGCCGCTCTTTGTGGACGAAGAGGCGCGACCGGACTTCGGATGGATGGACGCCGCGACCAGGTCGCTCGGCGAACACCTGACACGCGGCACCCTGGTCTCCTACGAGACCACTCTTCCGGTGGGCACCACCCGCGAGCGGTGGAAGCCTTTGCTGGAGCAAGTCTCTGGCCTGACTGAGGGCAAGGACTTCCACTTGGTGTTCTCGCCAGAGCGCGTGCTCACCGGACGCGTGTTCGCCGACCTCCGCAAGTACCCCAAGCTCGTGGGCGCACTGTCTGCAGAGGGCGCCGCGGCCGCAACGTCCTTCTACCGGGAGGTCCTTGACTTCGACGATCGTCCCGACCTTATGCGCCCCAACGGCGTGTGGGACCTGGGCTCGGCAGAGGCCGCCGAACTCGCCAAGCTCGCCGAGACCACCTACCGCGACGTCAACATTGGCCTCGCCAACCAGTTCGCACGCTTCGCGGCAACGCACGGCATCGACGTGTACCAGGTGATCGACGCATCGAACTCGCAGCCCTACAGTCACATCCACCAGCCAGGAATCGCCGTGGGGGGACACTGCATCCCCGTCTACCCCCGCCTGTACCTGTGGAACGACCCTGAGGCGACCGTGGTGGCCGCGGCACGCGCCGCGAACGCCGGGATGCCCGACTACACCATCGGTCTGCTCGAAGGCGCTTACGGCAACCTTGCCAGCGCCCGTGTGGCGGTGCTCGGGGCTTCCTATCGCGGTGGGGTGAAGGAGACGGCCTTCTCGGGAGTCTTCGCGACGGTCGAGGCGCTCAAGGCCCGTGGCGCGGTGCCGGTGGTGCACGATCCGATGTACACGGACGAAGAGCTGGAACGGTTGGGGTTTGCGCCGTTCCACCTGGGCGAGAGCGCCGACGCCGTGGTGGTCCAGGCGGACCATGCGGAGTATCGCGAGCTGGGCCCCGCCGACCTTCCCGGCATCAAGGCGTTCATCGACGGCCGGCGCGTGTCCACTGCTGACCGCTGGCCAGGCGTGCAGTACCGCGTGATCGGAAAGGCGCTCGCCCCGAATTCCTGAGGCCGCCTACGGGGCCTCGAGGGGCTCTGCCACCACCTTGCGTCTCAGTTCTGGCCACAGCACGGCCAAGAGAGCGGCAAACGAGAGCGAGCCGATCAGCCACACGCCCGTGGGGCCGATGAACGCGCCGTGCCACCACCACTCGGCTCCAGCTCCCAGATTGAAGCCCTGAGTGTCGGCACCTGTGACGTAGCGGCGGATGTTGACCTGCAACGCGACCAGGTTCGCGAGCGCGAGCGCGCCAAGTAGCACGGCGGTCTGGACACGCGTGAAGCGCACCGTCCGCCGGCCAGGAGCCGCCGTGACCAATACGAATGCGAAGAGCACGATCAGCGGTAGCAGGTAGCGCGGCTGGAACTGGTCGCCCACCACGTCGCCCCCGGCGGTGAGCAGGTACACGGGGAACGCCGTCAGCACCGTCAGCACCCCCACCGTCGCAATCACCTTGCGCCACGTGAGGAGGGCAAGCCCTGCAAAGGCGACCGCGATGAAGGCGGCGGAGGCGGCCCACGGCACGATCGACGGCAGCACCGTGTCGAACCACCCCAGGGCCCACGTGCCCCACACGCCGGTCCACAAATACGGCACCATGAGCAGGTTGTAGGCCGTGAGCGCAAATCCACCTGTCGGTTCGGCGACGGACTCGCTACCCGAACCGGGAGTCGAGACCGATCCTCCCCCTGAGATGCCATCAACCCCCACGTCTGCCTGGTTGGTAGTCAGGAAGAGCAGGAGGATGACTACCAGCCCGGCAAACGGCAGGGCGGACCGTATGAGCCAGTCGCGATTTCGCGATGACGTCAGGAGCGCTGCCACCAGCGTCGCCCCGGCGGCGTAGATGGCGCCGTCGCTGCGGGAACCAGCAGCCATGACGATGCCCACCACGTACATCGCTCCGAGCGCCCACCGTCGTTTGCCATGGCTCTCGTACCAACCGAGCAGGGCTATGAACGCGGTGCCAACACCGGTGATGGACCAGCTACTGGGGTTGTTGGACGGGATCAAGAACAGGCCCAACGGGACCATGGTGACCAGCCAACCCCACAGCAGCGTCTGACGGCGCGAGGATGACATGAGGGCGGCAAGCGCCGTCGCGAGCCCCACAAAGAGCGTGACGTTCACCAGGCGCATCACGAGCGCGCTGCGCACCAGATCATCCCCTGCAAACAGCCGCATGGTGCCGTAGAACACATCCGGGTACTTGTTCTGAAAGTTGCCACGCGGGGAGTCCACCGTCGGGCCGTCGAGCGACAGGCCCTCGCGAGCCTGGCACGCGGCGCTCTTGTCAGAGTCCATCGCGTAGCACCGTGACGCATCGAATGCCGTGGACACCTGGCGAAGGTTGTAGTCCTCCACCTCCGTGCATGCTTCGCTCCCGCCGAGGGCGCACCACGTGCTCACCAGGTGGTAGTCGTCGTCGGGGCTGGCCCCCACTGGCGAGGCGAAGGCCCATGCCCCCAATGTCATGAGGGCCAGGAGCGGCGCTGCGTGAATCCACCGCAGCCGTGCCGTCAGTCGCCGCCACCGTGACTCGCCCTGCATCGCCGCCACACGGACTCCTTGAGTGTTCGAAAGGGACAAATCCACCCAGGGGTACTTTATGCGGTCACCCCGGGTCGATGTGGCAACGCTCGACCCTCCCGGTTTGTCACCGGGCGATGGCCTTGAGTCTTAACTGCGGCCACAGCACGGCCAGGAGACCGATGAACGACAAGGAACCGATGATCCAGACGGCCATCGGGCCGACCGCCACGCCATCCCACCACCACTCGGCACCCTCGCCAAGATCGGCACCCTGCTCGTCGGCCCCCGTGACGTAACGGCGGATGTTGACCTGGAGAGCCACCAGGTTGGCGATCGCGAGCGCGCTCAGGATCGCGGCGGTCTGCGCACGTGTGAAGCGCACCGTCCGTGAACCGGGTGGCGCCGTGACGAGCAGGAGCGCAAAGAGCACGATGAGCGGCAGGAGGTAACGAGGCTGGACTTGGCTTCCCACGGAGTCGCCACCGGCGGTGAGCACATACACCGGCAGCGCCACGAGCACGGCGAAGGTTCCCGCGAGAGCCACCGCCTTGCGCCAGGACAGCAGGCCGAGCCCCGCAAAGCCGACGACCACGAACGCCGCCACCGCAGCCCACGGCACGATCGCTGGCAGGGTGGTGTCAAACCAACCGAGCGCCCACGTGCCCCACACGCCCGTCCACAGATACGGCAGCATCAACAGGTTGTAGGCCGCAAGCGCAAGGCCACCCGTCGCCTCGACGGCCTGGTCGCCAGCACCAGTGCCAGTGACCGGCCCCCCGCCGCTGAAGCCATGGACGCCCACGTCTGCCTGCGTCGAGGTCAGGAACAGCAGTCCAATCACCAGCAGCCCGCCCAGCGGCAGCAGCGCCCTCATCAGCCAGTCGCGCTGGCGCGCGGAGGTGAGAATCGCGGCGACCACGGTGGCGCCAACGGCATACACGGCGGCGTCCCCTCGCGCACCCGCGGCCATGACGACGCCGAGCACGTACAGGGCGCCGAGCACCCACCTTCGCTTGCCGTCGCTCTCGAACCACCCGAGAAGCGCAAGGAACGCCGTACCGACTCCAGTGATCGCCCAGCCACTGGGATTGTTGGAGGGAATCAGGAAGATGCCGAGCGGCACCATCGAGATGAGCCAGCCCCACAGGAGTGTCTGGCGGCGCGAGGGGGTGAGTAGGACCGACAGCGCGGTCGCCAGGCCGACAAACACGGTGAGGTTGACAAACCGCATGACGAGTGCGCTGCGCTCGAGATCATCGCCCGCGAAGGCACGCATCGCCGCGTAGTAGACGCCTGGGTACTCCTTCTGGAAGTTGCCCCTGTCACTGTCCACCGTGGGGCCATCAAGAGCGAGTCCCTGCTCGTCCTGGCAGGCGGCGCTCACGGTCGGCTCCTGGGCGTAGCACCTGACGGCGATGAAGGCGTGCGACATCTCGCGAGAGTTCGCCTTGGAGCCAGGGGCGCACGCCTCGCTCCCCCCAACGGCGCACCACGTGCTCGCCAGGTGGTAATCGTCGTCGGGGCCAGCACCGATGGGCGAAGCGAAGGCCCAGGCGCCTAGCGTCAGCACCGCCAGGAGCGGAGCCGCGTGAATCCACTGCAACCTGCCGACCAGCAGGCGCAGACGGGACTCACCTCGCGTCGTGGCCACGGTGCCTCCTTGCGCACTCAACTTCAGATCTCACCCGGTGACACCCTATGCGGTCGAGGTGGCCTGGTGAAGCAAGGGTTGACCGGCGCGCACGCGACGGCGCCACAAGACCGCCAGCACCGTTGCCTGAGCGATACCGGATGCGATCTCGGTGCCGCCGAGCGCCCATGCCGCACCGGGCGCTCCCCAACGGGCGGCCGCCACCAGCAGGGCGGTAGCGCCGACGACCGAGGCAGAGACCACGCACACCATGAAGGTGCGGCGCGCGCCCAGCATGATGAGCCCAATGCGCCCAAACACAGTGCCGAGGGATATCCCCAGGATTGCCACCCCCAGGCCGATGGCCGTGGCCCGAGTGATCGCCACATCGGCACCGAAGAGGAACCGCGTGAGCCACGGTCCGATCAGGCTAAACCCGACCATGCCAGACGCCCCAAGTGCGACGTGCAGACCCACAGCGGCACGCATCCGCCGAGCCACACCTTCTGCCCCCCGCTCGGCCACCCAGCCCTGCAGAGCATTTCCCAGCGACGAGACGCCGTACTGCCCGATGCGATAGGCCTTGTCGCCGGAGACGTACCTCGCTGCCTCCGACGTGGTCGTTGCCGCCGTCACCAGCGTCACCGCGAGCGCGTTGTACGCACCTGCGGCGCTTTCGGCAATCGTCGCGGGGAGGTGACCTCGCAGCACCGCGGCCACCTCGTACCGATTGGGCTTCCACAGTTCGGCGGCAGCGACGCGCGCGTAGACCACGGCGGGCCCGGCGGCCATGGCCAGCGCCATCAACGCCGGGTACCACAGCAAGTCGCCGCCAAGCAGGAGCACGCCTGCCGCCACCACCATCGCGGCGGCGCGAGGGATCACCTCAGACCACAGGATCGGCAGGGCTCGCCCGACGCCCACCCAATACCAGGTGGGCGCGAGACCGGCGAAGCTAATGGCGATGGCGGTCGCGAAGGCGTCGGCGCGGAAGGCGCCTGGTGCGAGCCAACCGGCGACCATGCCAGCGGCCACGGCAGCGACAGCCCAGACTGGCAGCCGCACATGCAGGCTGTTCGCGATGTAGCGCCGCCGCCATTCATCGGAGGCCACGGCGAGAACGGGCGGCGCGAGCGTCGGATAGCCCATGCCCACAATCAGAGCGGCGAAGCCGCCCACCGACTGGCCGACGGCGATGGCCACCCATGCCTCCTCGCCTGCGAGGCGCGACAACACAGGAAGGAAGAAGAACGGCGCGACGAGTGAAAGAAAGGGCGCGCCAGCGAAGGCGAGGATGCGCTTCGCGAGCGCGCGGCGACCGGATGCCAGGACGCGCTCGGGGGGTACCGCAGGCGGGAGGACGGGGTCGCTCACGCGCTGTTCCGTCTGGTGCGGACCCTGCGCAGCACCTCGCCGATGCCCCCGTGCCGCAAGTAGTGCAGCACCATCCGCAGGTCTCGGGCACGGCCTGGCCTGCCCTCCGGCTCGTGCAGACGCACTGCGGCGGCGGCAAGGGCCTCGCGCCCGACGGCCGCCTCAACGTCGGCGGCGAGGCGCGGCTCCCGCGCGATGCGCCGCAAGGGTTCGAGCGTGGTCTCCCACAGGTAGCGCTCCCGCACCTCGGCAACCCGCGCCCGCGCGGCGTCGGCAAAGTCCGCGTCATACAGAACGGTCTCGAGCGCGTCCACCAAGGCGTCAAGGTCTCCAGCCGGCACCGCAACGCCAAGGCGCTCGTCGCGCACCAAGTCGGCGAACGTGTCTCCCTCGGTGACCACCATGGGAAGGCCCGCCCACAGGTAATCGAGGATGCGGGTGCGGAAGGAGAACTCGGTCTCCACGTGGGCGTGGTGGGTCGAGACGCCGGCGTTCGCCTCGCGCAGGAAGCTGCCGCGTTCGTCGTACGGCACCCAGTCCTCGTTGAAGATCACGGAGTTGCCAAGTGTGCCGAGCTCCTCGGCAAGGTCGATCGCTTCCTTGACCACACCCATCGGCTGCTGGCCGGGGTGCCGCGTCCCAAGGAACACGAGCGCCGTCTGGGGGCGCCGCTGCGCGAGCGCGTGCACCGCGCGAATCAACAGCAACGGGTCGAACCAGCTATAGACGCCACCACCCCAGATGACGATGCGCGTCTCATCGCCAATGCCAGGTACGACGCCTCGGACGGCCGGCCGCGTCACCACGGGGGGCTCCGCCTCCAGTCCGAAAGGCGCGATCGCGATGAGGCGTTCGAGCGCCGGGTCGTTCTCATACGTGGTGGGTGAGATACGGCCGAGCGCGGCGAGTTGACCAAGGTAGAAGGACCTCTGTCGCGCTGAGGCGCACAGCACCATGTCAGCACGCACCAACTGGTGGTTGAGCAGCGCGACTCGCGAGCGCACCATCAGATCCCACGTGGCGCGCGGCTCCTCGCGGCCCTGCTCAAGCATCTCCAGGTGCATGGGGTCGTAGGCGTCAACTACCACCACGCGATCCGTCGACGCGAGGGAGCGGAACTGCTCCATGGCGTGGCCCTGGAAGACAATGAGATCGACGGTCCGTTCGAGGGCGACGAAGCCAGTGTTGTCCCCTGGTCGCAAGGCGACGGAGCGGAAAGCGTCCTCGGAGGCGTCGGCGTCGAGCGATGCCGTCGTCGCAAGCGTCACCTCGTGACCGTCATGGGCCAACACTCTGGCCATCGCGCGGGCCCGGATTGCGGGGCCAGCGAGGCGCTCGCCGAGCGAGGAGCCAGTGATGATCAGCACGCGCGTCACGAGGCGCGCCCTTGGTGGGAGACGGCGCCTAGCGACGGGGAGACCTGCGTGAGCACGCCTCCATCGTAGGGCGTGCCTCGACCCCCTTTTCCGTTGCGTGTCCGGGCGCGACTTTGGTCGCTCGTGGTGCCAAACCCCTGAGGTATCGTGGCCGCATGAGCATCCGGGTCGCGCAGACGGCTGACGTCGCGCCTGACGCCATCATCGGAGAAGACTCCTCGATCTGGCACCTCGCACAAGTACGAGAGGGCGCCGTGCTAGGCCGCGACTGCGTGGTCGGTCGTGGCGCCTACATCGGCAGCGGCGTGACCATGGGCGACGGTTGCAAGGTGCAGAACTACGCCTTGGTGTACGAGCCAACTGTGCTCGAGGACGGCGTCTTTGTGGGTCCGAGTGTGGTGTTCACCAACGATCACTTCCCGCGCGCCATCAACATCGACGGCTCGGTCAAGTCCGCGCACGACTGGGAGCCGGTGGGCGTCACTGTCCGACACGGCGCTTCGGTTGGCGCCAGGGCGGTGTGCGTCGCGCCCGTGACCATCGGACGGTGGGCCACCGTCGCCGCCGGTGCGGTGGTGACAAAGGACGTCCCTGACTACGCGCTCGTGGTGGGCGTTCCCGCCCGACGCATCGGCTGGGTGGGAGAGGCGGGCTCGCCGCTTGTCAAGGAGGGCGACACCACCTACCGCTGCCCCGTGACCAACTCCCTGTACGAAGAGACTGACGGCGCGCTCGCGCCACGCTGACGCACGCGACTCCCACATCGAAGGAAGAGATGATGAACCAACCCACCATTCCCGCCGCGAGCCCGATCATCGGGGACGAGGAGCGCGCTGCCGTCGACCGCGTCATGCGCTCCGGCATGATCGCTCAGGGTCCAGAGGTCGCCGCTTTCGAACGTGAGTTCGCTGACGAACTGGTGGGCGGGCGCACATGCGTGGCCGTCAACTCCGGCACGTCGGGGCTGCACCTTGGCCTCCTCGCCGCAGGCATCGGCGCAGGCGACGAGGTCCTCGTGCCGTCTTTCACCTTCGCGGCCACCGGGAACTCGGTCGCCCTGACCGGCGCCACTCCCGTGTTCGTGGACATCGACCCCGACACGTTCTGCATGGACCCAGACGCCGCCGCAGCGGCCATCACCGAGCGCACCGCCGCGATCATGCCGGTGCACCTCTACGGCCACCCCGCTGACATGACCCGCTTGGCCGAGGTCGCTGCGCAGCACAAGGTCCAACTCGTCGAGGATGCCGCGCAAGCGCACGGCGCCCAGTGGCAGGGAGCCCCCGTCGGGTCCTTTGGCACCTTCGCGATGTTCAGCCTCTACCCCACCAAGAACATGACGTCCGGCGAGGGCGGAATGGTCTCCTGTGCCACCGACGAGGTCGCACGGTTGGTCAAGTTGTTGCGTAACCAGGGCATGGAGCGCCGCTACGAGAACGAGGTGGTGGGCTTCAACGCCCGCATGACGGACATTCACGCCGCGATCGGCCGCGTGCAACTCACCAAGTTGCCCGCCTGGACCGCCCGCCGCCAAGAGATCGCCGGTCGTTTCGACGCGAACCTTCAGGGCGTCGTCGTCCCGCCTGTTGCCGAGGGCGCCGTCCACGTGTACCACCAGTACACGATTCGCGTCCCCCAGGACAGGGACGGTTTCGCCAAGGCCCTGCTCGACGAGCACGGAGTCGGCTCCGGGGTCTACTACCCGATCCCCAACCACGAACTGCCGTCTCTGCGCACGGAGGCCGACCTTCCCGTCACGGCGAAGGCCGCTCAGGAAGTCTTGTCGCTTCCCGTACACCCGGGCCTCAGTGACGCGGATGTTGATCGCGTCATCGAAGCCGTCAACGCCGTCGCGGGAGCGGGTGCCTGATGGCGAACTTGCGTGCAGGACTCATCGGTCTCGGGAGCATGGGTCGTCACCACGCTCGCGTGCTCCGAGCCCTTGAAGGCGTTGATCTTGTGGGCGTCGCCGACGGCATGGGGGACGCTCATGGCGTCGCGGGCGGACTTGAGGTGGCGCCTGACATCGAGACGCTGCTGAAGGCGGGACTCGACTACGTCGTTGTCGCCGTGCCCACGATCTACCACGAGCCCGTCGCCCTTGCGGTGGCAGAAGCAGGCGTTCACGCCTTGGTGGAGAAGCCTCTCGGCCACGACACCGCCTCCGCCGAACGTATCGCCACCGCGTTCGAGAGCCGCGGTCTCGTGGGAGCGGTCGGACACATCGAGCGCTACAACCCTGCGGTCCAAAGCCTGCGCGCGCGCCTCGAGAACGGCGAGCTCGGCGATGTCTACCAAATTGCCACGCGTCGCCAGGGACCGTTCCCCGCCCGCATCGCCGACGTCGGCGTGGTGCGCGACCTAGGCCCGCACGACATCGACCTCGCCGCTTGGGTGGCGCAATCGACCTACGCGTCGGTCAGCGCGCAGGTGGCACACCGCAGCGGACGGGAACACGAGGACCTGGTGTCGATCACCGGGCGGCTCGCGAACGGCACCGTCACGAGCCACCTCATCAACTGGCTCTCACCCATGAAGGAGCGCGCCACCATCGTCACCGGTGAACGAGGCGCATTCGTGGCCGATACGCTCACGGCAGACCTGACCTTCTTCGAGAACGGCACCATCGCGACCACCTGGGATCAGATCGCAGGGTTCCGCGGAGTGTCGGAGGGCAACGTCACACGCTTCGCGATTGCGAAGGCCGAACCGCTCGCCACTGAGCACGCCGCGTTCCGCGACGGCATCCTGGGCAAGTCCGCCACGTATGTCACCATGCGAGAAGGTTTGGAGACCGTCGCGGTGGTGGACGCAGTGCTCGAATCCGCCCGCACGGGCACCACGATCAACCGTTAACGAGGGCGTCCCAGCATCGGGGCCACGACGGCCCCGATGCTATGCTCCGACCATGGGAACTGCGCTCGGGCAGACGCTCATCGTGATGCCGGCGTACAACGAATCCCAGTCCGTTGGGCGCGTGGTCAGCGAGACGCGTGCCACCCTCCCCGGCATCACCGTGCTGGTGGTTGACGACGGCTCCACCGACGGCACAAGCGACGTCGCGAGGGCCGCTGGAGCGCTCGTCGCCACGCTGCCCTTCAACCTTGGCGTAGGCGGCGCGATGCGTGTGGGCTTTCGCTATGCGGCCGAGCATGGCTTTCACGCGGTGGTCCAAATCGACGCCGACGGTCAACACGACCCCGCCACCGTGGCGGCCCTGCTGGAACGACTCGATGACTACGACATCGTCATCGGTGCCCGCTTTGCAGGCGAGGGCGCGTACGTGATGCGCGGCCCGCGCCGCTGGGCCAGCTGGGTGCTCGCACGGGTCATCAGCAGGACGGCCCGTTCGAAGCTGACCGACACCACGTCGGGCTTCCGCGCCTCCGGTCCGCGCGCGATCGAGTTGTTCTCTCGCGAGTACCCGGCGGAGTACTTGGGCGACACTATTGAGTCACTCGTGCTCGCCTGCCGCGCGGGCCTGACCGCCACCCAAGTTCCCACCGCGATGCGCCACCGCAGCGAAGGCGCGCCCTCGCAAAGCCCTGTGCGGGCCGCGATCTACCTGGCGAGGGCGACCCTGGCCCTCATGTTCGCGTACGCCCGGCCCAAGGCGAAGGCGCCGAGCACGAGCGAGGTGCCCGCATGAGTGTGAGGGCCTACATCTTCAGTATCGCGGCGGCGCTGTTTGTGCTTCTCGTGGTGGTGAGCCTGCTCCGCCAGCGCAAGTTGCGCGAGCGCCACGCCATCTGGTGGCTCGCCGCCGGCGCGCTGGCTCTCCTCGCAGGCGCGTTCCCCGAGTCTCTGACGTGGGCGGCGAGAGCGACAGGCATCGAACTGCCCGTCAACCTGGTGTTCTTTGTCTCGATCACCATTCTGTTTTTGGTGAGTCTGCAACACAGCGCCGAACTCACCCGCCTCGAGTCCAAGACGCGCGACCTCGCAGAGACCGTGGCGTTGCTCGAGTTGCGGGTGGGGGAGCTTGGCGGCGAGACGGCCGATTGCGCGGATCGCGGCGAGCCCAGGCACGACGGCGGTTCGGGAGCCGAGCGCTGACGCCCGTGAATTCTGGTCCCGACGCTACCCGTCCTCGCGTGTCCGTCGCCCTGTGCACCTATAACAGCGGTCGCTTCATCGAGACCCAACTGCGCAGCATTCTCGACCAAGACCTCCCTGTTGATGAGGTCCTCATTGGCGACGACGGCTCCACCGATGGCACGCTTGAGCGCATCGAGACCATCGCGGCGGCGCACCCCCGCGGAGACGTGGTGCGGATCGCCTTCACCGAGCCGTCCGGAGGGGTAGCACCCAACTTCTCACGCACGCTCGCGGCGTGCACGGGGGAATTGATCGCCTTGAGCGACCATGACGACGTGTGGCGTCCCGACAAGACGGCCACGCTCGTGCCGCAACTGCAAACGGCGAAGCGGCCCGCCATGATTTTCACCGACGCCCGCATTGTCGACGACGCCGGCGCGTTCAGCGGCGAGCACTTGTTCGCCTCCTATGGCGTCGCGTCGCACGAACTCGACGCCGTCATGGACGGCAAAGGCGCCGAGCCCCTCGTCCGCCGCAACATCGTTACCGGCGCCACAGCCATGCTCACGCGCGACCTCCTCGACGCAGCCCTACCAATCCCAGAGCACTATGTGCACGACGAGTGGCTTGCTTTCTTAGCTGCGTCCTTGGGCACGTTGCTGGTGGAGAAGCAGCCACTGATCGACTACCGCGTACACGGCAGCAACCAGATCGGCGTCCCGCCCCAGACGCTGTGGGGCCAGGTGCGCGTGGCCATGACCTATCGCCGCGATCGCTACGAGACACTGCGCACCAGGGCGGAGTCGCTCCGCGAGCGCCTTGCAGCCCACAACGCCGCAGCCGCAGACCTGGCACTCGTCGAGGACAAAGCACTCTTCGAAGCCCAGCGGGCGACGATGCCGTGGTTCTGGCCCGCCCGTCTACCGGGGATCATGCGCCGCTATCGTAGCGGCGACTACGCGCGCTTCACGCATCGGCCCGCGCTCGAGAGGTGGCGCGACCTCGTCCAGCCGATGTAATCCAAGGGGCGCGAGGACCTCCCGACCGTCGCGCTACGATGGCTTCACACGACAGGGGAGCGCCTCGCCGCAAGGCAAGGGCGCTGAGAGTGCGGACACGCCGCAGACCCTCGAACCTGATCCGGCTCGCACCGGCGTAGGGAGTCGAGACTCGTCCCCTCCTGATGAAGGAGGATCCATGAAGACCTCAACCACCATGTCCATGGCGGTCGCGAGCGCACTGCTGCTCGCCGCCTGCTCGGCCAGTGAAAGCAAACCCACCCAGGCGCCCACGTCCAGCGAGTCAGAAGCCCCTGCCGCCACCGGCGCCGTCACGGTCCTCACCCACGACAGCTTCGCGCTCCCTGAAGACGTGATCGCCGACTTCGAGGCGACCAGCGGCATCGACGTCACGTTTGAGCCGGTGGGCGACGCGGGAACGCTCGTGAACCAACTCGCCCTCACGTCGGGTGCGCCCCTCGGCGACGCAGTGGTCGGCATCGACAATACGTTCGCCTCGCGGGCCGTGGCGTCGGAGGCCCTCGCCGACTACGTCTCCCCCAGCGCGACCGACTCGGTCGCCGGTCAACTCACCGCGATCGACTACTCGGACGTGTGCTTCAACATCGACCTCGCGGCGTTCGGCGACGGGACGCCAGCACCCGCCACGTTCGACGACCTCCTCGAGCCCGAATACGCCAACATGGTGTCGGTCTCCAACCCCGCCACGTCGTCCCCAGGCCTCGCGTTGCTGCTCGCCACCTACGAGACGTACGGCGAAGGTTGGAAGGACTACTGGCGCGGCCTTCGCGACAACGGCCTGAAGGTCACGGCCGGCTGGTCGGATACCTACTTTGTCGACTTCTCGGTTCCCAACTACGGCGGCGACTACCCCATCGTGCTGAGTTACGCGTCGTCCCCGCCCTCCGAGGTGGTCGACGGCAACCCCACGAGCACCGCGCTGCTCGACACGTGCTTCCGCCAGGTCGAGTACGCGGGCGTCCTGGACGGTGCCCAGAACCCCGAGGCCGCCAAGGCCGTCGTCGACTGGATGCTGAGCGACTCCGTGCAGTCGGCACTGCCGGACAACATGTACGTCTATCCCGTGTCGCCCACCGCCACCATCCCGGCTGCGTGGGAGAAGTACGCGCCGCTATCAGACAACCCGATCGTCATGGATCCCGCCCAGATCGACGCCCAGCGCGATCAGCTGCTGCGCGAGTGGACCGAGATCGTGATCGACGGCCAGTAGTCCGATGCCCCTCTTCGCACGGCGCGGGATCGTCGCGGCAGCCGCCGCGGCGGTCCCCGTCGTGTTCCTGGGGGCCTTCTTCGCGTGGCCGCTCTTCGCCACTGTGCGCAGAGCCTTCTTCGCGCCGAGCCTGGCGGGCCAAGACGCCACGGTCTCGGTGCGCGCCGTCCTCCAGGCGGCGGGCACGACGCTGGGGTTGGCTGGCGCTGGCACCGCGCTGACGCTCGCGATTGGCCTGCCTGCGGCCTGGGCGCTGTATCGCCGACGCTGGCGCGGCTCGCGCTTGCTCGCGGCGGCGCTCACGGCCCCCTTTGTGCTTCCCACCATGGTGGTCGCCCTCGCGTTCCTGACGCTGCAGCGCGACCTGGCGCCTGCGCTCGGTGCCAGGCACGGCCTGCCGGCGATCATCGCGGCCCTCGCGTTCTTCAACGTCGCGGTGGTGTTGCGCACGGTGGGGCCGGCGCTGGAGGGCATGGACGAGCGGCTCGTGGCGGCCGCGCGCACCCTTGGCGCGTCGCGTGCCGCGGCCGCACGCCGGGTGGTGTGGCCTGCGGTGCGCCGGTCGGTGGCCGGGGCGGCGGCCATCACCTTCCTGTTCTGCTCGACGTCCTTCGCCATCGTGCTGGTGCTGGGAGGCACACGCATCAGGACGCTAGAGACCGCCGCGTACCTCGAGCTCACGTCGTTCCTTGACCTGCGCGGCGCCGCGATCATCGCGATCGTGCAGGCCTGCCTCATCGCCTCGGTGGCCGCAGGGGTGGGCTGGCTGTCGCGTCCCGGTCGCTATGCGGTGACCCAGGCCGCTCCCCTGCGCCCGAGTGCCGGGCGGAGCGATGCCGCCGCGATCGCGCTCGCCCTTGCCCCAGCCCTTGTCCTCACGCTGGTCCCGCTCGGCACACTCGTCGCGCGGTCGCTGCGGGGACAGCACGGACCAACCCTCGACGCGTACCGCACCCTATTCGGACTGTCGGAGGCCGCGGGCAGCATCGCGGGCTCCGTCGCCGCCTCGCTGTGGATCGCAGTCGCGGCGGCGTCCCTCGCCCTGCTTGTGGGAGTGCTCGCGGTGGCCGCCGCTGCGGTGCACCCCGGCGCGCGGTGGGTGCGCGCGCTCACCGTCGGCCCGCTCGCGGTCTCCTCCGTCGTCGTCGGCGTCGGACTCTTGGTGGCGCTTGCCGTGCCGCTGCGGTCCTGGGGGGCACCTGGCACCTACGTACTCCTGATTGCCGCGCAAGCTCTCGTCGCGACACCGCTCGTGGTGCGCGTGCTCTCCCCTGTGCTGGAGGGAATCGACCCCCGCCAAGCCGCCGCCGCCGCGACGCTCGGCGCCTCACCCACTCGCACCGTCGTCCGCGTGGTGCTGCCCCGGATGCGAGCAGCCTTGGCGTCGGCCGCTGGTCTTGCCTTCGCGGTCGCCGTCGGCGAGTTCGGCGCTTCCGTGTTCCTCGCCCGCCCTGGAACGCCGACGCTACCCACGGCCATCATGCGACTGCTGTCCCGGCCGGGCGCCGAGAACGTGGCCACGGCGTCGGCGGGCGCCGTGGTGCTTGCGGTCATCGCTGGAGGAGCCATGATGCTGGCAGAGGGTTCAAGGAGGCAGCGCCGATGACGTCAGGGCTTCGGGTGGAGGGGCTCACCGTCCGCTATGGCGGCGCGGACCCACGGGTGGCGGTCGACGCGGCCTCCTTCGGTATCGAGCCAGGGGGTTCGCTCGCGCTCGTGGGCGCGTCGGGATCGGGCAAGTCTTCGCTGTTGCTCGCCATCGCTGGAGTGATCGAGTCCACCGGCTCCGTCTCGTGGGATGGGCACGAACTTGCCGGGGTGCCGCCTCACCGCAGGGGCTTTGGACTGGTGTTCCAGGACGGCCAGCTGTTCCCTCACATGAGCGTGGGCGCGAACATCGGCTTCGGTCTCGAGATGCAGGGGGTCGAGCGTCGCGAGCGGGAGGCGCGCGTGGGTGAGCTACTCGAGATGGTGGGCCTCGAAGGTGCGGAGCACCGCGCCGTCACCGAACTCTCAGGAGGCGAGCGTCAGCGCGTCGCCCTCGCGAGGACGCTCGCCCCACGGCCGCGGTTGGTGCTGCTCGACGAGCCGCTCAGTTCACTCGATGCAGACTTGCGCGAGCGCCTCGCGCGCGACGTTCGCGAACTGCTGGAGGCTCAAGGAACCACCTGGATCGTGGTGACGCATGATCGCGCGGAGGCCGAGGCGATGGCCGACCGGCAGATCACCATGAGCGCAGGACGGCTGGCGGAGGCGGACGCGAGCGACTAGCAGTCGCAGGCGATCCGGTGGCCTGGCACGCTCACGGGTGACGTGAGCGGATCGGGCGCCCGGGTCGCGTCCACGGTCACCTTCGCGCCCGCCGCGTCAGAGACCACCCGGTCGACGGGCATCCCTTCGCGCGCCCAGTACTCGAAGCCACCGATCATCTCCTTCACGGAGTATCCGAGCTCGGAGATGATGAGGCCCGCCCTGGTGGCGCCGTTGCAGCCTGGACCCCAGCAATAGACGACGAACGAAGTCTCGGGTGGGTAGGTAAGGACGACGACGGGCATGTCCGGCTTGGGGATGTGAACTGCGCCGCGCGCGTGCCCCTGCTCCCATGCCTCATGGCTTCGGGTGTCCACGAGCACAAAGCCGTTCTCGCCCGCCTCGAGCGCGGCGTGCACATCGCTGGGGTCGGTCTCGAAAGACAGCCTGGCCGCGAAGTGCGCGGCTGCTTGAGCGGGGGTGGGCTCTGAGGACATGGCATTGACGCTAGGCCCACGCGAGCCGTCCAGTCCACTCTGCCGTGGACCTTCCCTCGGGCTCTGGGACGGCTCTGGCGCCCGGCAGCGCGCGCCGCTAAAGTCGTGACGAACCGAGGGGGGAAGCACTCATGACCGAATACTCGCCGCACGAGCCGCCGCCAGAAACGCAGGCTCAGCCCTACGCCCAGCCGGACGCCCAGCCCTACGCCCAGGCTCCTTGGCAACAGCAAGCCGCGCCGCCTGCGGCGTGGGGTGCGCCGCCTGCCCCATGGGCCGCTCCTGTGGAGAAGAAGCGCAAGGCTTGGCCTTGGGTACTGGGAGCCGTGGGTGCTCTGGTCGTCCTTGGAGGCATCGGCTTCGCCGTGGTGTACGGAGTGAACGGCGTCCTCACCGCCGACCAGAACGAAAACTACGTGGGCGATCCCATCGCCGCAGAGGACGCCCCGCTGCTGGGTGATGCGTTGATCGTCTCCGAGGACGGCGCCGTCGCCTTTGAGATCGGAGCCGAGTGGGTTGACGCCGGTGAGTATGTCGACATGGGTGAACTGACATCGCAACTGCCCGACGGCGCCCGCGCCATGGGCACCTACTTCACTGTCGACCCCTTCACAGCGACCGTGATCCCCACCATGGTCATCGTCCTTGAAGGGGAACCGCCGAGCCAGATAGGGGCTGTCGACCTCGAGGAAGCGCACCGAGGGGCATTCGAAGGCGTCGCCGACGCCGCGGCGGGTCAGGGGGTCGATACGACGAGGGAGGGGCCAACGGCCGTGACCACGGCCCAAGGTCTCGACGGCCTGTTGAGCACCATGTCCTTCACGATGGACGACGTTCCGGTGCAGATGTCGCTCCACACTTTTGTCCGGGGTGAGCGCGTCGTGTGGGTTCAGGTGGCGACCTACACGGGCGAAGAAGATGCAGGGACAGTGGCGCTCGTCACGGACTCTCTGCGCATCGACAAGTAGGCCGCCGCGTCAGAGCTATGTCCTAGTGTCGGCGGCATGAACCTCGACGACGACGCCGCGCGCGTGGTGGACCGCTATTGGCAGTTGATGAATGGAAACGACTTCGCGACAGTGGGCAGCGTGCTGACCGACGCCTTCGTGTGCGAGTGGCCTCAGTCGAACGAACTCATCAGAGGGCGCGACGCCTTCGCCGGCGTCAACGCCGAGTACCCGACGCAGGGGCGCTGGCGATTTGAGGTGCAACGGCTCGTGGCGGACGGCGATGTGGTGGCGACCGACACGGTGGTGTCCAATGACGCCGTGACCGCTAGGGTCGTCTCCTTCTTTGCCGTGAGGGCTGGAGAGATCGACCATCTCCGCGAGTACTGGCCCGACGACTACCAGGCCCCGCTTGGACGGGCACACCTGGTTGAGCCGCTGACGCGCGCGGTCGCGAGCGCCGCGCCCCCACCGCAGTTCAGAGTTGAGTCATAGAGACTCAACTTAGTTGACAATCGTCGGGATCCGTGGATACTTGAGTGCAGAAGGCTCAACACTGAGCGCACCCAAGACGGCCCACCGGGGCCAGCACCAAGGAGGACCTCCACATGTCCCGTGCAGTAGGAATTGACCTCGGCACCACCAACTCGTGCGTTGCCGTACTCGAAGGTGGCGAGCCCACCGTCATCGCCAACGCGGAAGGCACCCGTACTACTCCCTCCGTCGTCGCCTTCTCCAAGACAGGCGAGGTGCTCGTCGGCGAGATCGCGAAGCGCCAGGCCGTCACCAACGTCGACCGCACCATCGCGTCGGTCAAGCGCCACATGGGCACCGACTGGAACACCGAGATCGACGAGAAGACGTACACGCCACAAGAGATTTCTGCCCGCATTCTCGGCAAGCTCAAGCGCGACTCTGAGGAGTACTTGGGCGAAAAGGTGACGGACGCCGTCATCACCGTCCCCGCCTACTTCAACGACGCCGAGCGCCAGGCCACCAAGGACGCCGGTGAGATTGCGGGCCTCAACGTCCTGCGCATCGTCAACGAGCCCACCGCGGCCGCGCTCGCCTACGGCCTCGACAAGGGCAAGGAAGACGAGCTCATCCTGGTCTTCGACCTTGGCGGCGGCACGTTCGACGTGTCCCTGCTTGAGGTGGGTAAGGACGAGGACGAGTTCTCCACCATCCAGGTGCGTGCCACGGCGGGCGACAACCGCCTCGGCGGCGACGACTGGGACCAGCGCATCGTCGACTTCCTGGTGAAGGAAGTCAAGAACTCGGAGGGTGTTGACCTGTCAAAGGACAAGTCAGCCCTGCAGCGCCTCCGCGAGGCCGCTGAGCAGGCCAAGAAGGAACTCAGCTCCGCTCAGCAGACCACCATCTCGCTGCAGTACCTCAGCATCGGCGAGAACGGCCCCGTCCACCTGGACACCAAGCTCACCCGCTCCAAGTTCCAGGACATGACCAAGGACCTGCTCGAGCGCACGAAGGCGCCGTTCAACCAGGTCATCAAGGACGCGGGCATCAAGCTCGCAGACATCGACCACGTGGTGATGGTCGGCGGCTCGACCCGTATGCCGGCCGTGACCGACGTGGTCAAGGAACTCACCGGCGGCCAGGAGCCCAACAAGGGCGTCAACCCTGATGAGGTCGTTGCCGTTGGCGCAGCCCTCCAGGCCGGCGTCATCAAGGGCGAACGCAAGGACGTCCTGCTGATCGACGTCACCCCCCTCAGCCTCGGCATCGAGACCAAGGGCGGCGTGATGACCACGCTGATCGAGCGCAACACCGCGATCCCCACCAAGTCCTCCGAGGTGTTCTCCACCGCGGATGACAACCAGCCGTCGGTGATGATCCAGGTGTTCCAGGGCGAGCGCCAGTTCGCCAGGGACAACAAGTTGCTCGGCACCTTCGAGCTGGGCGGCATTGCCCCGGCCCCCCGCGGAGTGCCCCAGATCGAGGTCACGTTCGACATCGACGCCAATGGCATCGTGCACGTCCATGCCAAGGACCGCGGCACCGGCAAGGAGTCCTCGATCACCGTCACGGGCGGCTCTGCATTGTCGAAGGAAGACATCGACCGCATGGTCAAGGATGCCGAGGAGCACGAGGCCGAGGACAAGAAGCGCCGCGAGGAGGCAGAGACCCGCAACAATGCGGAGAACTTCGCCTACTCGACGGAGAAGATCCTGTCCGACAACGAGGACAAGGTTCCCGCCGAAGTGGCCGACGAGGTCAAGGAGGCTATCGCCGAGGTCCGCAAGGCCCTCGAGGGCGAGGACACCGACGCGGTGAAGACCGCGCACGACGACCTCGTCGCCAAGGCCCAGCGCATCGGCGAGGCCATCTACAAGGCCGAACAAGAGGCCGGTGGCGAGCCCGGCGCTGACGCCCCAGCTGGCGAGTCTGCTTCCTCCGATGACGACGTCGTTGACGCCGAGATCGTTGACGACGAGGACGACACGAAGTAGTCCAGAACTACAGCGCACAGTTGGCGGCGGGCGGGGAAGTCCGCTCGCCGCCACAGTGCATGGAAGGACGTCATGGAAGACAACACAGGGTACTCAACGCCAGACGACGACGGCGCGGACGACGCCTTGGCTGAGGCCGAGCAGATCATCGACGACGCCGCGACGGACGAGGGCAAGAAGGACGACTTTGACGCCGATGAGGCGGGCGCCGACGACGCGCTCACCCAGGCGGAGGTGAAGGCCGCAGAGCACTTGGCCGACCTCCAGCGCCTCCAAGCGGAGTACGTGAACTATCGCAAGCGCGTCGATCGCGACCGCCTCGCCATCGGGGACGTCGCGACGGCCAAGGTGCTCGAAGCGCTCTTGCCAGTTCTCGACGACATTGCCGCGGCACGCCAACACGGCGACCTCGCGGAGGGGCCCTTCGCGTCCATCGCGGAGAAGCTCGAAGAGGCCCTCGGCCGCTTCGGATGGTCAAGCTTCGGCGCTGAGGGCGAGACTTTCGACCCTGCGCTCCACGAGGCGCTCATGTCACAGCCAAGCGCCGACGTCAGCGAACCGACGGTGCAGCACGTCGCCCAACCGGGCCACCGCCTCGGCGAACGCGTGGTGCGAGCCGCACGCGTGATCGTCGCCCAGCCAGCAGACGACTAACCACCCCGCAGCATCGGACAAGAAAGGAGGCAAGCCGTGACAAGCCAAGACTGGTTCAACAAGGACTTCTACGCGACGCTTGGCGTGCCGAAGGATGCCTCCGCCACCGACATCAAGAAGGCCTACCGCAAGCTCGCGCGCGACCTCCACCCCGACCGCCATCCCAATGACGCGTCGGCCGAGAAGCGCTTCAAAGAGGTCGGCGAGGCCTATGGCGTGCTATCCGATGCCGAACAGCGCCAGCAGTACGACGCTATTCGCGCCATGGGCGGGGGCGCTCGCTTCCAGGCGGGCGGCCCAGGCGGCGGTCAGGGCTTCGAAGACGTGTTCGGCGGCATGTTCGGGGGCGGGCCGACGCGCGGCCAGGGCTTCGAGGACATCCTTGGCGGCCTGTTCGGCGGTCGCGGCCGCGGACCCCAGCGCGGAGCCGACCTCGCAGCGGCGACCGAGGTGACGTTCAGGCAAGCGACTCAAGGCGCGACAGTCACGCTCGGCATCGACGGTCAACGCGTCTCGACACGACTTCCGGTGGGCGTCGCTGACGGACAGAAGATTCGGATCCGCGGCAAGGGTCGCCCCGGTGCTGGCGGCGGCCCAGCGGGAGACGTGATCCTGACCGTGCATGTGGGCAAGCACCCCGTCTTCACGGCCGACGGCCGCAACCTCCGCATGAATCTCCCCGTGTCCTTCGACGAGGCCGTCCTGGGTGCGACCGTCGAGGTGCCGACGCTGACGGGGGAACGTGTCAAGGTGAAGATCGCACCGGGCACGTCGTCTGGAGCGACGCTACGCGTCAAGGGCAAGGGGCTGGTGGCCAAGGACGGCGTGGGCGACTTGCTGGTGCGCGTCGAAGTGGCGGTGCCCTCAAAGCTCTCGAAGGCCGCCAAAGAGGCACTCCAGGCGTTTGCCCTCGAGACGGCAGCAGACGACCCGCGGGCACGCTTGTACGACGACGCGGCCAAGTAGAACCCTAGCCTGGGCAATGAGGCCCGACGGAAAGGAGGAGTCATGGAGCAACCGGACGTAGACGAACCCGTGTTCCTGATTTCCGCCGCGGCTGAACTCGCCGGGATGCACGCCCAGACCCTGCGCCAGTACGACAGGCTCGGGCTGGTGGTGCCCCGGCGTCGTCCCGGCGGAGGCCGCCGCTACTCCTTGCGCGACGTCGCGACGCTGCGCGAGGTACAACGCATGAGCCAAAAAGAGGGCATCAACCTGGCTGGCATCGCGCGCATCCTGACGCTCAGCAAGCGGGTCGAGCGGCTGGAAGCAGAGGTCGAACGGCTGCGGCCCCGTGCGGATCTCGGCTCGCGTGTCTTCACCACGGGACCTTCGGGAAACGTCGTCATCGTGGAACGCGGTCAACGCGGCCGACGGGACGAAGGCCGCGGCCTGGTCGTCTGGCGAGGCCGTTCCTCCTAACGCGAGGGGCTAGTCGGCCACGGGCGACGCGCGAAGGCCGAGAGCGCTGTCCAGCATTTCGTCTTGAGACGCGCTCCTGTGGACCGCGAGCCAGGCCTCGAGTTCTGCCGCTGGGCACGGACGCGACCAGTAGTACCCCTGCGCGGTGTCGCAACCAAGGTCTTTGAGTGCCTGGGCGACGTCGGCGTGTTCAACCCCCTCCGCCGTCACGGTCAGACCGAGCGCGTGCGCCAGGTCGATCGTCGACTTCACGATGTACGAGGATCGGTCGCTGAGCAGGAGCGGCTCGATGAAGGACCTGTCGATCTTTACCTCATCGACCACGAGTTCGTGAAGGTAGATCAGCGACGAGTAGCCCGTCCCGTAGTCATCGATTGCCGTCCTGATGCCCAGAGCCCGCAGCCCTTCGAGGACGCTACGAGCGCGTTGGCGCCCCCTCAAGAGGGCCTCCTCGGTGATCTCGACCTGGATCGCAGACCCCGGCAGGTCATGCGTGGCGAGGAACTGGGCGGCCTTCGCTGGCAATCCTTCGTCAAGAAGTGCCGTGGACGGCAAATTGATGGCGATCGGCAGTTCGAGCCCGCTTCGGCGCCATGCCGATGCCTGATCGGCGGCGATCTCCAACACGGCTCTGGTCACCATGCCCATCAGCCCTGCACGTACCGCTAGGGGCAAGAAGTCTCCGGGGTACACCAAGCCGCTAGCGGGCCTGGCCCAGCGCACCAGGGCCTCGACACCTTCGACCCCTCCATCGGCGAGTGCGATCTTGGGCTGATAGTGGAGCACGAGTTCGCCCGCAAGGATCCCTTGCCGCAGTTCTGCGACTCGTTGAAGGTGATCCTCGCCAGCCAGGTCAACCGCGGGATCGAAGGAGGCGACCCCTCCGCGGTCAGCCTTCGCGCGGTACATCGCGATATCGGCCCTGCGGAGAAGCGTGGAGAGTTGGTCGCCGTCGATCGGGGCGATCGCGAGGCCAATGCTCGCGTGCATCGTGACCCGCGTGCCGTCCACGTCGATCGGGCGAGCGAGCGACGTGCAGAGCCGGCGGGCGTACTTCACCGCCTCATCGGCGTCGGCGCCCGGAATGAGGACTGCGAATTCGTCACCGCCCAGCCTGCCCACCAAAGTGCCAGCAGGCGCCCGCTCGGCGACAAGTCGCTGAGTGACGTGGCGGAGGACCCTGTCCCCAGCGTCGTGCCCCAAACTGTCGTTCACGTCCTTGAAGCCGTCCAAGTCGGCGTGGAGAAGAGCAGCGCACATCCCAGCGTCGAGATCGCGCAGCGCGCCCTCAGCCGCCACGGTGAAGCCGCGTCGGTTCGCGAGGCCGGTGAGCTCGTCGGTGGTGGCGTCCTTGCGCGCGTCCATCATGAGCACGGTGTGTCGCACGGTGGTGTTGAGCCGGTGAAGGACTCCCAGCAATGCAGCGACCGCCAGCACGACCGTGAGGAGCGGAATGTTGCGCGCGTTGCCAAACGCGAGGGTCGCAGTGGCCGCGATCAGGCTGGCGCCGGGGACGATCATGAGGCCTCTTGTGCCTGGCATCTGATCGCCCGTCGACGAAGGCGAGAGCCACGCCCCCACGGCAAGCAGGATGTTGCTCAGCGGCCACAACGCGTCGAGCACCGTTCCTTCCAGGTAGGAGTCGCTCGCGACGAGGTTCCAATACCCGAGGTCGGCGATGGCTGACACGCCCATGGCGGCGCCCATCCACACCAGAGCGCGGGCGCGACGCACGCCCACCAGCGTGATGCCGAGTGCCGCGATGAGGAGTACCGCCGTGTCTCCGAGCGGATACGCGGCGCCGACGATCACGGTGAGAGGGCCGCCCGTGAGAGTTCCCGTCAGCGGCGCCAGGAAGACGGCGCCGACGAGCGCCCCGACGGCAACCGCCAATATCGAACCGTCCCACCACACCACAGAAGGAACGTCGCGCGCGCGGCGCCGTACGAAAGCGACGACGCCGGCGATGATCAGCGGGTAATAGGCAAGGTAGAAGGCATCGGCGAGTGAGGGAAACGGCTCCGCGTCCGAGCCAGAGGTGATCGCCGAGTAGACGGCGTCCCCAATGGACGACACGATCATCGCCAATCCGAGCGAGAGCCACGCAAACCGATCGGTGTGGGATGTGGCGGCTCGGGCAAGGACGGCCACCCCTGCACCAATCATCAGTGTCAAATACAGGGTGACGTCGCGGCCAGGGTAGTCCCCTGGCCCCCAGGTGAGGAGCAATGCGAACAAGACCAGCCAACCAGACGCCAAGAGTGCGAGCGAGACAGGCGCAACGTAGCGACCAACGGGTCGGAGGGCATGCCGCCTCACGCCGTCGAGAGAGGCAAGAACGCGGTTCACAGCCTTCTCATCGTCCCGGGCGGATGCGCGGTGAGTCGACTGTGACAAAGTGGTCGCACAAACTGGAGATGATGGCAGCCTGACTAGTCGCTGATCTCCACCGTCTTGAGGCGGGAGGCGTGGCCAGAGGTGATACGGACGTCCCGTTTGCGCAGCCCCCAATGCTCTGCGAGCGCCGCGACGACGCCGTCGTTCGCTTGGCCGTCCACGGCACGCTCCCGTACAAAAACGGTGAGCAGGCCGTCGGCTCCGACCTGAACCAGCGGGCCCTTCTTCGAGCCCGGCTTCACGTGGACGCGGTACCTGGTCACACGACCACGGTACCGGCGCCTCCCGTCGGCAGGGCATTTGTCGGACGTCCGTCGTACTGTGTCGCCATGTCTTCAGATATCGCGGTCGAGGCCGACGGCCTCGTCAAGTCCTTCAAGGAGACCAAGGCGCTCAAGGGCGTCTCCTTCCAGGTCCCGCGCGGCACGGTGCTCGGCGTGCTCGGGCCAAATGGCGCCGGCAAGACCACCGCAGTGCGCATTCTTGCCACACTGCTACGTCCCGACGCCGGGCGCGCCATCGTCGCCGGTCATGACGTCGTCCGTCATCCAAGCGAGGTCCGCAAGCGCGTGGGATTGACCGGTCAATACGCGTCGATGGACGAAGAACTGACGGGCAGGGAGAACCTCGTGATGATCGGGGAGCTGCTGAACATGCGCCCCTCCATCGCAAAAGGGAGGGCCGCAGAGCTTCTTGAGTGGTTCGACCTGTCCGAGGCCGCCGACAAGATGGCCAAGAATTACTCGGGCGGGATGAGGCGTCGACTCGACCTCGCCGCCTCCCTGACCGGCCACCCTGAGATCGTGTTTCTCGACGAACCTACGACCGGCCTCGACCCCGCCAAGCGCGAGGACATGTGGGACGTGGTGCGCGACATCGTCGCCAGGGGCACCTCCGTCCTACTCACCACGCAGTACTTGGAAGAGGCCGACGCTCTTGCCGACGACATCGTCGTCATCAACCACGGCGAGGTCATTGCGCACGATACGGCCGAGCGGCTCAAACGGGTGGTCGGTTCCCAGACGTTGCGCGTGCGTCCTGCCGAGCCCGACAAGGGTGAAGAGGTCCGTGCGATTCTCAGTGGCGTCGCGACCGACGGAGCGCACGTCGATCAACCTCGCAGCGGCGAATACTCGGTGCCTGTTCCCAACGACGCAGCCCTCGCCGATGTCGTGGGGCGCCTTCGCGCCGCCTCGATCGAGGTGACGGAACTCTCGCTCATGTTGCCAAGCCTCGACGAGGTCTTCTTCACCCTCACCGGCGAACGCAATCGCACCGCTCCCGGTGCCGCAGATGCGACCGAGGAGGTCGAGGCATGACCATCGCAGGCGCTACCCATGAGGTAGAAGTCATCCCCCACGGGCCGGGCGACATGCTGCGGCACTCGTGGGTGCTTGCCAAGCGCTCGCTCGTCAAGACGTGGCGCACTCCAGAGGGGCTCATTGACGTCACCCTGTCGCCCATCATGTTCACCCTGCTGTTCGCCTACATCTTCGGGGGCGCCATCTCCGGTTCAGTCCAGGACTATCTGCCGCTGCTCGTCACCGGAATCATCGGCCAGAACATCGCCTTCGCGTCGGTCGGCATTGGCATCCAGCTCAATGCGGACATGGAGAAGGGAATCTTCGACCGCTTCCGTTCCCTGCCGATTTCCAGAGTGGCGCCTCTGTTTGGCGCGGTGCTTGGTGACGTGGTGCGCTACGTCCTCCTGATCGGCATCATGGTCGGCACTGGCTACGCGCTCGGATTCCGCATCGGCACGTCCATCTGGCACTTCCTGGGCGGCATGGCGCTCGCGATTCTGTTTGCCTTGTGCTTGGCCTGGGGGCCGATGCTCATCGGCCTGATGGCACGCTCGCAACGGGCCGTGCAAGGCATCGTCTTCATGACGCTGTTCCCGCTCACCTTCGCCTCAAACGCCTTCGTGCCCACTGAGTCGATGCCAAGCTGGTTGGCCGCGTTCGCGAACGCCAATCCGCTGTCACACCTCGTCGAGGCGCTCCGCGCGCTGTGGAACGACCCCGCTCTTGGCCCGGTCGCGGCCAACGACGGCAACTGGCAGTCACCCGTGGCGTGGACGCTCCTGTGGTGCGCGATCTTCGTCGCCGTGTTTGCACCGCTCGCCATCAGGGCCTACAACCGCAAGGCCTAGCCGCGCGGGTGCTTCTCGCACCACCTGTGGTTGCGGTGCGTGGCGCCCTCAGCGCGCCACGCACCGCAACCCACGGGTCGCACTAACGCTGCATCGATTCAATCAAGTCGTGCGCGTAGGCGTGTGTGTCAGGGAGCGACTCGATCCACACGCGGGGTGGCTGACGCATCAGGTTGCCCACGCTCATGGTCAAGGCACGATCCGAGATGTGATCGCGGAGCACCGCGACTCCCTTGCCGAGGGAGGTCCCTCGCTCAACGAGCACGGCGTAGAGGCCGTCACCCAGTCTCGCCATGGGATGGCCATCTCCGTAGGCGCTCTTGAGTGCCTGCCCGACGGCGGCATTGCGCGCCATCCGTTGCCACGGATCGGCGTCGATAACGGACACGTCGATCATCACCAGAGCGTGAGTTTCCGTCACCGTGGTGCCGTGTCGCTTGGCGGCCCCATATACCTCGGACAGGCGTTGGGTCAGGTACTCAGCCGTGCCAAGTCCAGATTCTGGGTCCGCCATTTGCGGCGCGGCCGGAGAGGCAACAGTGCCCTCTGTCCATCCCTCGCACAAGGCGCGGATGGAGCGAATCGGCGCCGACTCGAAGCCGGCGGAGCGGAACAACACCGCCATGTCGTCGATCGCCTCTGTGATCCCCACGCCAGACTCTGATCGCGCTTGACCCAGGCGGAATGCTGCGGGTGCGGTGTCGAGTCGAGCCTCCAAGGCCTCGACGAGGGCCTCGACCGCTGGCGTGTACCAGTCACCCGGTCGCAGCCAGCAAGAATCAATGCTCGCCGTCTGCCACGCGTGCAGAAGAGTCGAGGTTCCCACGGTTCCCGTGAGGTGGTCGTTGCCCGTCATGTGTCATGAGAGGGACCACGGTCCCCTCTATGACGCGCTTTGCGAGGGTTTCTTGACGCATCGACACGCCGCACACGCACCATGTGATCAATACCACCTGGGGGAGATCTTGTGCATTACCCCCCAAAGGGGAGACGATAGGGGCACGAATCTCCCCACACCGGGCAGGGCGGACGAGTACATGGGCCAAGAGATGATCGCGTTATGGACGGAAACGTCTAGCGATCCAGAGCTGATCGCAGGCGTGCGCGCCGGCGACTCGGCGGCTTTTGGCGTGCTCTACGAGCGCCACGCCTCCGCAGCGCGCAAGGTGGCCGCGCAGTACACGAACACGCCCACGGACATCGACGACGTCGTCTCCGAGGCCTTCTCGCGGGTGCTGCGTGCACTGCAGCGGGGCGATGGCCCTGACCTCGCCTTCCGCGCCTATCTCTTCACGATCGTTCGCCGCACCGGCATGGATCTCATCAACAAGGGGATCCGCACCAGGCCACGCGAGGACATGTCGCCCTACGAGTCGGCGCTCGGCTACGAAGCCTCTTCCGACGAGCCTGCAATGGCCAACTTCGAGCAAGGGCTCGTGGCGCACGCCTTCTCTTCGCTACCAGAACGCTGGCAAGCCGTGCTCTGGTACACGGAGGTCGAGAAGAAGAGTCCCAAGGAGATCGCACCCCTGCTTGGCCTGTCGGCCAACGGTGTAGCGGCGCTGTCATACCGGGCACGCGAAGCGTTGCGCCAGGCCTACCTGCAACAGCATCTCGCGACTGCGGAAGATGTGAACTGCCTGGCGGTGAACTCGCAGCTTGGAGCCTTCGTGCGCGGCGGCCTCAACAAGCGAGAGTCGTCGCGGGTCGACGAACACGTCAATACGTGCGAGAAGTGTGCGGCGCTCGTGGCCGAACTCCAAGACGTCAACAGAGGCATGCGAGGCATCATCGCGCCGCTCGTGCTTGGTGCAGCGGGAATCTCTGCCCTCGAAGGTGGGCTGCCTATCGGCGGAACCCTCGGCGCTGCGACCGGCGCTGGCGCGGGTGCCACCGCCGGCTCTGGTTCGGCAGTGGCTGCGGGCGCTGGCGGCGCAGGTACGTCTGGCGTGGCCGCGGTCGGGACCGCCACAGCGGTCGGCGTCGGTGCCGCCTTCACCACCGGTGGGGCGAGTGGCACTGCGGCCACTGCCGCCGCCACCTCTGCGGCAACCTCTGGCGCCGCAGGCACCTCAGTTCTCGGCGCCGCAGGCACCTCCTCTGTTGCCAGTGCGGCGGCGGCCGCCGGCACTGCAAGCACCGCGACGACCCTTTCCAGTGCCTTCGCGGGACTTGGAAGTTTTCTGCTCCCTGCAGCGGCAGTCGTCGGAGTCACCACCATGGCCGTCGCCGGGGCAGGCTACTTTGGCGCTTTCGAGAGTGACCCGCCGCCCGCGTCTGTTGCCAACATTCTCCCGGACACCTCGAACACGCCGCCGCCGGCGCCCAACACGGACGACGGGCGCGGTGAGCAGCCGTCCGACGAGCAGCCGCCAGCGACCACGCCACCTGTCGAAGAACCAGAGATCGATCCGGCCCCTGAGGCTCCCGGCAGTCACGGGGGCGCAGCGGTTGGCACCACGATTGGTTCGACCCCCGGTCCGACAGCTGGCGCGAACACCGGGTCAACGACCGGCGGTTCGACTGGCGGTGAGACCGGCGGTGAGACCGGCGGTGAGACCGGCGGTGAGACTGGCGGTGAGACTGGCGGTGAGACCGGTGGTGAGACTGGTGGTGAGACCGGTGGTTCGACTGGCGGTGAGACTGGCGGTGAGTCCGGTGGTGGCACCGGCGGCCCGACGCCAACGGCCGTTCTTGCACTTGGCAAGGCCCCGCTGGACTACCTAGAGATCACCCGGTCGGCGCCCGTCATCGGGATGGCGCTATCCAACCAAGGGGACGCGGCCGCAGACACCATCGATGCGATCATCACCCTTCCCGCCGGTCTGAGCTTCGCCCCGCCCGCGGCGAGCCCCGCCGGTGGCGGCACGGCGGTGTACCCGCAGTCGCGGTTGGCGTCCTACATGCGCTTCGCCGTCGAAGGCGTCATCACGAGCGGCGAATGGGAGTGCACGCTGAGCGATGACACTGCCACCGCAGACTGCATCCTGCCGGTCCTGCCTGCAGGCAGCGACGCCACTCTCGACCTTGACCTGGTGGTCAACTCTGACCTCGCGGAGGACGCGCAGACCACGTTCTCCGTCACCTCCGGCGAACAGCACGTCACCTACAGCGTCCTGACCGGTCTGGAAGATCTGGACGACGAAGAGGACGTGGACGTCGACTACTCCACGGAGGGCCAAGTTGCCGCGATCCACGTGGGTGCCACGCTCCTTGGCTGTGGTCCGGATGCGGACTCGCGTTGCGCGGACGTCATGAACTATGTCGGAACCTCTACCGACAGCAAGTTCAACAACAACAACTGGGTCATGACTCCGCTGAACGAGGCAGGCGGCATCCGCAATTCCGCCTCCACTCAGCTTGACCTGCCGGAGGGCGCCAAGGTCGAGTACGCACTTCTTGAGTGGTCGGCCAACCGGGTCGCGACGGACACAATGGTTGGCGAGCTCGCAAGCGCACGTCTCAAGCTCCCTGGCGCCGCGGACTACGCTGCGATCACGGCGGACAACACGGCGGAACGGGAGGAAGGCGGCAGGCTGTACTACCGCTCTCGCCTGGACGTCACGGAGCTCCTGGACGCCGACGCCTTCGAAGGCACCTGGTCGCTTGCCGACATCGCTCTCCCATCGACCATGACCGATGGAGACAAGACCTATTACGGCGGCTTTGCGCTGACGGTCATCTACGAAGACCCGACCCTGGCAAACTCGCGAGTGGCGATCTTCGATGGAGCGCAGTGGATCTCCTCTGGCAAGGCGGCGAACGTGCAGTTCGCCACGTCGTCGGACGCCAACGTCACCGTCGGCTGGACTGCGTGGGAAGCTGACCGCGCCCTCACCGGGGACCGCCTCGACGTCGACGATGCCACCTACATGCCACTCCAATGGAACGGCACGGGTGCCGTCGATGGCGCCATCGGCAACGCGGCGGACTCCACTGCGTTCGGCGGCAAGTACGCCAACACGCTCGGCGTCGACGCAAAGTTGTTCCGGCCAGCCAGCGTCGCTCAGGGCGTCCACACCGTGACCGTCAGCACCGCTGGCGACAACTTCCTGCTGAGCACCCTCACGGTGACGATCTCCGACGAGTAGCCAGAGGCGGTCACCGCTCACTGGGAGGGGTGGCGCGGGCGGTTACGAAACGCCGGCCGGATCCCACGGGAGGTCGAGTTGCCGCGCGGTACGGACCGCGTGCTCCACGCCATGGTCGCGAGCCACCAGATGAAGGGCCATGTGGATTCCCGACGTGAGCCCGCCTGACGTCACGATGGCGCCTTCGTCGACCCACCGCACGCCCGTTCTCGCCTCGCGTACACCCCCCGCCTGGGCTAGTTGAGGCACGTCCTCCCAGTGCGTGGTAGCGCTCTTGCCAACGAGCGCCCCCGCCTCAGCCAAGAGAAACGCTCCGGTACAGACGGAGGCAGTGACCTCGCTCGCGCCGAGTAGGGCCTCGACTGCGGCGGCAAGTGCCGAGTCAGCGACTGCTCGCGCCACATCGATCGTGCCTGGGACGATGGCAATGTCGACCCGGCCGACGGCCGAAGCCTCCTGAAGGCCCGTCAGCGTCATGCCCCCGAACGCTACGGCGTCGGCACCGGACGGGCTCACCAACAGCACCTCGTATTGAGGCGGGAGTCCATCGCGTTCCGCTAGGCGCGACGCGGTGAGAAAGACCTCGTAAGGCCCGCCAGCGTCAATGAGGTCGAAGTCATCGAAGAGCAGAATGGCCACGCGTCGAGTCATGAGCCCAACCTACTCACCATGAAGGGGGCCGCGCGGGGGTGCGCTGGAGCCTTTCGGCGGGCCTCAGGCCATCACTTCGTTGGTCGTACGGCCTCGCACGACGAGCCACAGGCTCGCCTGGCCCACCATGAGCGCTCCCAGCATCACCACAGCCATCGCCGTTGGCGAGTTTCCGCCGATGCCGACCAGAGGTGAGACTGCCCCCGCGATGCCCATGTTTGCTGCCCCGATGAGCGACGCGGCCGTGCCTGCCTCCGTCGCGTGGTCCGCGAGGGCCATGACCTGGACGGTGGGCATCACGAGCCCAGCGGGCGCGATGACAAAGAACAGCGGGATGACGACGCCAAGCAGTCCGGCGTCGAGCAGCGACGACACCAGGAGCCCTAGCGCGCCTGCCGTCATAATTCCGAGGCCTCCTGCGGTCACGACTCGTGGAGCGACGTGACGCATCAGGCGAGCGGAGATCTGGGTGCCTGCGACAAGTCCTATGGAGTTGAGGCCGAAGACAAGGCCGAACTGCTGGGCCGTCAGCCCGAACACGTCCTGGAAGATGAAGGAGGAGGCGGACAGATAGGCGAATAGCGCGGTGAACGTCGCAGCACCGACCACCGCAATCCCGATGAATGCGGGGTCCTTGACTAGGCGCCGGTAGCGCCGCGCCACGGTGGCGCTGGAGAAGCGGCCTCGCCGTTCATGGGGCAGGGTTTCGACGAGGATGAATCCGGCCACGGCCGTCACGATGAGCCCGTATGCGGCAAGGAAGACGAAGACGCCGCGCCACTCGACGAATCGCAACAGTTGCGAGCCGATGACCGGCGCGAAGACAGGCGCGAAACCCATCACGAGTGCCAATCGCGACAGCATCCTGATGAGGCGTTGCCCACCGAACAGGTCGCGGACCACCGCCATCGCGACGACCGCGCCACCCGCAGCGCCCATTCCTTGTACGACTCGGCCTGCCATGACCCACTCGACGGAGGGAGCCATGGCCACGCCGACGCTCGCAACGATGTGCACCGAAGTGGCGATGAGCAAGGGGCGCCTACGTCCCATGGCGTCAGATAGCGGCCCCACGATGAGTTGGCCGAGTCCGAAGCCGACGGTGGTGGCCGTCAGCGTCAGTTGGATCGCCGCGGCCGACGTGGCGAGGTCCGACGCCACCGACGGGAACGCTGGCAAGTACAGATCGATCGTGAAGGGGCCGAGCGCGACGAGCGCGCCCAGCATGAGGACATAGGTCAGCCGCTGCGCCTTGGTGAGGGTGTCGCCGTAGTTGGCGTGGACGGTGGGGGTCGCGGTGGCGACCGTCGTGGGCGCAGTCATGGAGCGCGCTGCCTCCTGATCGAGTCATGGCGCGACGGGACGCACGGGTGGGGCGCCCGCGTCGTCGAGGGGTTTGCGGCGATAGCCGCCTTTAATCGAAACGTTTCGCAAGCCAGGCTATTCCGCGCGGCCTGAACCTCGCCAGTGCCAGTTGGGACCAATGCGGACGCAGGGTGCTGTTCCTGACTGCGCACGTAGCGAGACGCGCGCCTTTGCTTTCCGAGGGATCAAGCCTGATCGCCCTCGGAAAGTAAAGTCGCGCGGCTCGCGGACCCCAACCCCTACTTCTTGCCCGTGGGCCCATTCACCTCGTAGGAGGTGTTGGTGGCTTCGAAGAAGTTCACCAACTGCAAGGTGTCATTCGCCGTCGCCATCCACTTGGCCGGGTTCGAGACGTTGTAGTACGGCTCGAAACCGAGCTCCTCGAGACGGCGGTCTGCCAGGTACTTCACGTACTGGTTCACGTAGTCGGCGTTGAGCCCGAGGATGCCGGTGGGAAGCAGGGCCCTGTTGTAGGCCTCCTCCATTTCGACCGCGCCGATGATCATCTGGCGGATCTCGTTGGCGAACTCTTCCTCCTGCAGGTCCTCGTTCTCTTCGAGCACCGTGAGGATCAGGTTGATGCCGAACTGGAGGTGCAGCGACTCGTCGCGGATCACCCAGTCCATGAGTGAGCCGAAGTTGCGCAACAGGTTCCGCTGGCGGAAGCTGAGCGCCACCATGAAGCCCGAGTAGAACCAGATTCCCTCAAGGATGATGTTGTAAGCGACGAGGTTGCGGACAAAGTCCTTCTTGCCCTCGGTGGTGGTGATGTCGAGGGTCTCCTCGGTCATTCGCTTGATGAACTTGACCTCGAACTCCTCCTTGGCGGCCATGGAGGGCTCGGTCACGTGGGAGTCGTAGGCCTGCTCGCGGTTGATCGGGAACGTCTCGAGGACGTACTCGAACGACATGCAGTGGTTCGCCTCTTCCCACATCTGCTTCGCGAGGTACAGGTGGCACTCGGGGGCATTGATGTAGGGGTAGACGCCGAAGGCAAGGGCCTTGTTGACGAGCAGCTCGTTCGGATTGAAGTACGACATGAGGAACGTGATGGCGTGACGTTCCTCATCGGTCATCTTCTTGAAGTCCGCGAGGTCTTCACCCAACTGGATCTCGTTGGGGAACCAGGTGTTGGCGACCGCCTGGTCGTACAGGTCCATGGCCCATTGGTAGGTGACTGGCTTGAGCAGGAGGCCGTCCTGAATGCCGGTGCCGAGGATTCCCATGAGTTACTCCTTATGGTCTGCGTGGTCGGGAAGGCTGATTACTGGCAGGACTCGCACTGGAGTCGTTCCATCGGGTCGACGGGACATGCGACGCCGTCGACGAGCTCGGTGTCACCGTCTGCCGAGGTCGCTACGGACTCGACCACCTCGAGCACCGTCGCGCCCTCAGGTGCGGAGGACTCGTGGTGTCCGTCGCCGCTCATCTCATCCACCTCTTCGTTTGCGGTGGGCTCGTCGATCGGCTCGGGCAGTGCCGACGGCGGCACCACGGGCTGCCGAGTGGGCGCAGGCGCGAACGCCGTCGCCGCGAGGGCAGACATCACAGACGCTGGCGCCTGCTGGATGGAAGGGGCAGAGGAGGCTGGCTCGGTCACGACCGCTGCCTCGACCGGTGCGGCCGCTGGCTGCGCCACGCTGCCGAAGCCACGCTTCGCTGGCTGGGCAGTAGCGGCTGACGCTGCCGGAGCAGCGGGCGTCTCCGCCTGGTCCTGGACGTCCGTCGTGACGGTCGCTTCAACGCCCGCCACGACGTCGGCCGTTGCAGTGGCCGTGCCGACACCTTGCTTCTTGGCGCCGCCGAACCCACCGAAACCGCGCTTGGCTGGGCCAGCGGAGCCCTTGCCGCGACCGTTGGCCGAACCAGTCGAGTTGATCTTCTCGGTCTTGTTCACGCGCACGGTCGACTGCTCCGCCGTGTGGCGGGGCTTCATGTGCAGGTAGTACGTGGTCTTGACGCCACGCTCCCATGCTGCCGCATAAAGGTCCATCATCCGCTCGACGTCGCGGTCCTCAAGGTAGATGTTGCGGCTGATGGCCTGGTCGATCCACTTCTGAGCACGTGCCGCCACCTCGATGAAGGCGTAGGGGCTGAGCTGGAAGGAGGTCTTGTAGACCTCCTTGAGGTGCTCTGGCACCGAGTCGATCTGGGACAGGTCTCCTTGCACCGACAGAAGCTCGTCCTTGACGTCTTCCCACAGGTCCAGGTCTTGAAGGTCCTTCACCAGGTTGCGGTTCACCTCAAGGAACTTGCCGGACGAGGTGGCGCGGGAGAAGATCTGCGAGAACTGGGGGTCGAACCCTGGCGTCGTGCCTGCCACGAGCCCGATCGAGGCGGTGGGCGCGACGGCCATGAGGGTGGCGTTGCGGATGCCGCGCTTGACCTTGGCGCGCAGTGAGTCCCAGTCCTGTCGGGTGGTGCGGTCGACCGTGATCGGCACGCCGCGGTCAGCCTCTGCGATGTCGATCGTGTCGAAAGGCACCAGGCCCTGTGACCATCCGGAGCCCTCGAAGTTGTCATAGGACCCGCGCTCGCGGGCAAGGTCGGCCGACTCATCGATCGCGTGGAAGGAAACGAACTCGACGATCTCGTCGATCAGGTTGTAGGACTCCTCGGACTCGTACGCCATGCCCAGCCGCTCGGTGACGTCGGTGAAGCCCATGACGCCAAGGCCGATGGCGCGGTTCTCCTTGTTGGCGCGCTCCGACTCGGGGACTGACGACAGCGTGATGTCGACCAGGTTGTCCAGTTGGCGCACCGCGAGCCGCACCGACGCCTCCATGCGCTTCCAGTCAATCTGACCGTCGACCAAGTGGGTCGAGAGGTTCACGGACGCCAGGTTGCACACGGCGATGTTCTCGCGGTCTTGCGGGAGGCAGATCTCGGTGCACAGGTTCGACAGGTGAATCGTGCCGGTGTTGGTGTTGAGGGCGCGGTTGTTGATCGTGTCCTTCCACGTCAACCACGGGTGCGAGGACGCCTGCAGGGAAATCAGGATCGACTTGTACTGCTCGCGGGCCCTCATCTTCTTGAAGGCACGGATCTTGCCGGACTCGGCCATCGCCACATACTCGGCATAGCGCGCGGAGAACTTGGAGCCGACGAGTTCGACCAGGTCGGGCGCCTCAGCGGGATCGAACAGATACCAGTCCTCGTCGTTGCGAACGCGCTTCATGAACTCGTCCGAGATCCACACCGCAGTGTTCGCGGTGCGCGTGCGGCGGTAGGGGTCGCCGGAGTTCTGCCTCAAGTCGAGGAATTGGTGGAAGTCAAGGTGCCAGTTCTCCATGTAGAAGCACAGGGCGCCAAACTTCTTGCCACCGCGAGACACGGCACGCAGCGTCGAGTCGATCGTGTGCATGAACGGGATAGGCCCGGTCGACGTGGTGTTGTTCGACTTGATCGGCGAGCCCTCAGAGCGCAACTTGGTCACAGACAGGCCAATGCCGCCGGTGCCCTTGGTGAGCCACATGACATCGCCGACGGTCTTGGCGATGTGGTCCATGTCGTCTTCCATCTGCATCACAAAGCAGTTGGACAGCTGTGGGTACGAGGTGCCTGCGTTGACCAGCGTCGACCCTGCTGGCAGGTAGTCGAGACGAGAGATCTTGTCGTAGAACTGAAGAGCCATCTCGGTGGGGTTTGGCTCGTTGAGCGACAGCCCCATGCAGACGCGCATCCAGAAGTACTGCGGGACCTCAAGGCTCTTGCCGTGGCGGTCGGTGATCATGTAGCGGTTGCGCATGGTCACGGTGCCGATGTACTTCAGCAGGTCGTCGCGACGGTGGTCGATCGCGGCGGCGAGAGCGTCGAGGTCGAAGTGGGAGACCAGACGCTGATCGAGCAGGCCCTCCTCGACCGCGTCGCGGATGTAGCCGGGGAACCGCGCCTGGTGGAGCAGCGCCAACTCAAGCTCGCTGTCGTAGCCGCCCAACACGCGCTTGTAGATCACCTTGCGGAGCAGCCTTGCGGCGACCGTGTCGAAGTTGGGGTCGTCCTTGACGTTCTGTACCGCGACGCCGATCGCGGCCTCGTCCAGCTGCTCGGTGGTGATGCCGTCGAAAAGGGTGATGGCCAACTCCGACGCGACCTGCGTCGTAATGGAGATCTGGTCGGGAAGGCCGACGGCAGCGCGCTCGATCGCCTTGTTGATGCGGTCGGCGTTGTACGGCTCGCGGGTGCCGTCGCGCTTGGTGACGTGAATACCGGAACGGTGTGGGTTGACTTCAGCTACTGCGGAAGCGACGTCGCCGTTGACGCCAGCCGCGTTGTTCTCCGTGATCGTCACGATGCTCCTTTGGGGACTGTAGGCCACTGGGCCCGAATTCGCTGCCGACGGTAAGTGGCCTGCATACGCGATGTGTGGGACGTTCGCTCGGGCTGGTGATGGGGGTCGTGGTCGCCCAAAACCGGCCCGAGCGTTGGGATCGAGACTAACTCGAAAAATGCCATGTTGCAACTACATATAGGGGTGCGTTTGCGACGATGCCCCTAGATATAGTGGTCATCCCCAGGTGCCTGTGCACAAGGTGTGGAGAACGCGGCGTGTCCTCCACAGCCGGAGCCGCACCCTGTTCGAAACTGCGCACCGTCGGTGGACAACCACCCCTTAAGGGTGTCACCGAGGTATGACATGCGGCTCGGGCAAAGTCGCGTTTTGCCACAAACCCGCGCACCCGTCACACTTGTCCCGTGAAAAGCCTCCTGGCACTTGCCGCGACATCGGTCTTGTTTGTCTCCGCTTGCTCCTCGCCGGGAACGGACGACCCGTCTGGGGCACCAGAACCGGCCAAGAACTTCTGCGATGCGATGGCAGCCGCCGCCACGACAGCGCCGCCGGCCGTCGAGGCACTCGACAGCCTCTTCACCACGATGGACGCCATGAGCGCCGGCGCGACCGAGGGCGACCTCGACGCGCTGCACACGGCGGGCGCCGAAACGGTCGCGACGGCGACGGAGTACGCCGCGACACTCGAAGAAGCCGCAGTGCTCGCTCCTGCAGGGACCACGCCCGACGTCGAGACCCTCGCGGACTACTGGACCTTGTACGTCGTCGGCCTCGGCCAGATCGCGGAGACGGCGCCGTCCTACGGCAGCCTGGTCGACCAAACCTCCGCTTTGCAGTCGAGCGAGGTAGCTTCCTCTCTCATCACAGAGCAGCCGGCCGCACAGCAGCGCGTCAACGACTCCTACCTCACGGAGTGCACCACCGCTTGAGTCAGACGAGACCGTAGAGCCGGTCTCCAGCATCACCAAGGCCCGGCACGATGTAGCCGACCTCGTTGAGCTTCTCGTCGACGCACGCCACCACGATGTTGACATCGACGCGATCGCCCACGTGCGCCCGCACGTGATCGATTCCCTCGGGCGCGGCCAACAGGCACACACACGTCACGTCGGTGGCCCCGCGCTGCAATACGTAGTCGATCGCCGCAACGAGTGAACCGCCCGTCGCGAGCATCGGGTCAAGAATGAACACCTGGCGGCCCGTGAGGTCCTCAGGCAACCTGTTGGCGTACGTGACGGCCTCCAGCGTCTCCTCATCGCGCTTGAGGCCGAGGAAGCCCACCTCCGCGCTCGGCAGCAGGCGAGTCATCCCATCAAGCATTCCCAACCCTGCGCGGAGGATCGGCACGATGAGCGGCGCGGGATCGGCAATGCGAGTGCCGGTGGTCGCCGTGAGCGGCGTGGTGACGGCGCGCTGCTCCACACGCACGTGGCGGGTCGCTTCATAAGCCAGCAAGGTCACCAGCTCGTCCACCAGGAGGCGGAAGGTGGGCGACGGAGTGGTCTTGTCCCGCAGCACAGTGACCTTGTGGTCGATGAGGGGATGGTTGGCGACATGAAGGTCCATGGGCATCACGGTACCGCCACAGTGGGCCCTCCGAGGGTCATCGGCCCGAGCGATTGGGCTAGCGTGGCGGACATGGACGATGCTCTGGCGATGCGGGAGGCACTCGGCGAGGCGAGGGAGGCACTCCGCCACGACGACGTCCCCGTCGGCGCCGTCGTGCTGTCGCCCACCGGCGACGTCGTTGGTCGCGGACACAACCGTCGGGAAGTCGACTCCGACCCGACTGCCCACGCCGAAGTCCTGGCCCTCAGGCAAGCGGCGAAGAGCGCCGGTACGTGGCACCTCGAAGGCCACACCCTCGTCGTCACTCTCGAGCCGTGCGTCATGTGTGCCGGCGCGATCCTCGCCGCGCGCATCCCGCGACTCGTGATCGGCGCGTGGGACGCCAAGGCGGGCGCGACCGGCAGTCAGTGGGACCTTGTGAGGGACGCCAGGCTGGCTGCGGCGGTGGAGGTGGTGGCGGGTGTCGAGGCCGACGCCGCTGCCGCATTGCTGACGGACTTCTTCTCCGCACGACGCTAAGCGGGCTTCGCCTCGCCGACGGCGGGGTATCGGGCATCACACTCTGGTTTGGTGGGCGCGGTCTCGCCCGGTATCCTCGTCCGGCAGGGTGACGTGTCCGAGCGGCCTAAGGAGCACGCCTCGAAAGCGTGTGTGGGTGAAAGTCCACCGTGGGTTCAAATCCCACCGTCACCGCCAAAGCAACGGCCCGGTCTCCTCGAGGGGAGCCGGGCCGTTGCCGTTCGGTGGTCGATCTAGTACGTGAAGGCCGCGACGCGGTCGCTCAGCTCCTTCGACAACGAGTTGAGCTCCTCGATCGCCTGGCTGACCTCCGTCAACACCTGGGATGAGGACATCGCCGCTTGAGCGACGGTGTCGATCCCTGAGGCGATCTCTTCTGAACCGGTCGCGGCATCCACCACGTTGCGACCCATCTCGTTGGTGGTAGCCGTCTGCTCCTCGACTGCGGAGGCGATCGTCGACTGGTATTCGTTGATGTGCTCCACGATCTGCGCGATCTGCGTGATCGCAGCGACAGCACCCTGAGCGTCGTGCTGGATGGCCTCGACACGCGTGGCGATGTCTTCGGTCGCCCGCGCGGTCTCGCGCGCCAACTCGCCGACCTCGCCAGCGACCACCGCGAATCCCTTGCCAGCCTCGCCGGCACGCGCAGCCTCGATCGTGGCATTCAGCGCCAGCAAGTTCGTCTGGCCAGCGATCTGGGTGATGACCTTGACCACGTTGCCGATCTCCTGGCTAGAGACGCCGAGCCTGCCGATCTGTTCATCGGCGGCGCGAGCTGCCTCAGCGGCCTGAATGCCCACGCGTGCCGCTTCCGACGTGGAGTGCGCGATCTCCCTGATGGAGGCCGTCATCTCCTCCGAGCCGCTTGATACGTCGGTGAGGTTGCGGCTGACTTCCGTCGCGGCCGTCGACACCATGTCGGCGCGCGTGCTCATCTCTTGAGCACCCGTCGCGACCGCGGCGTTTCCCGTCGCGAGTTGGTCGGCGGCTGCCGCGACCGAGCGAGACGAGCCAGCCACTTCCGACATCGTGGAGCGCAGGGTGCGAGTAGCTGCGTCGAGAGCGGCGCCCATGCGGCCGATTTCGTCTTTGGTGTCGACGCCGGAGGCGACGGTGAAGTTTCCGTCAGCCAGGGCGTCGGCGACCTTGCGTACCGCTGACACCTGACGACGCAAGATCTGGGCGGCGCCCAAAGCCAGACCGATGACCAGGACAAGTCCGACGCCAAGCGTGATGAGGCCGAGCGTGATCGACGCGCTCGCTTGCTGGTCAGCGTCGGCAGCGAGTGCTCGTGCCGCTTCGGCGACCAGCGCCTCTTCTGCCTCGAGGCTGTCGATTGCTCGGTCGAGCGTCGGCTTGGCCGATGCCAGGGCATCGGCGAACTCCTGCTTCTCGCCCGTGCCGATGGCGGCGGCCATCTCGGTGTCGCGCAAGTTCGTCCACTCCGCCCATGCGGCGTTGAAGTCCTGCCAGTTGGCGCCGCCAAGAGTGGAAGCCGCCTCGCCGAGAGACGCGATTCCAGCCTCGTACGCCGCCGCGGCTGCGGCGAGGTCGGCATCGGTCCCCTCGATGTTCTCGATCATGGCTGCCTGCGCCTCTGCCGTGTCGAGGGGAATCGCTGCCGCCGTCGCCGCGAGCATGCGCGCCTTCAGTTCCTCTTGGTGCACCACGCCAATCTGGAAGGAAACATCGTTCTGCAGTGTCGTCAGTGAGCGCGTGTCTCCAATGGTCCGCGTCATGGCCACCGTCGAGACTGCCGACACGATCGCCGTCACGATGGCGAACGCCACCACGATGGACACGATCTTGGCGCGCAGGCCCAGGTTCTCGTACCACCTCAAGGCAAACACTGAGCGCTTTCGCGCTGTGGCGGGGACGTCCACGGGGGCGGGGACGGAAGGGACGGTGGCGGCAACAGTAGACACGGGGGGTTCCTCACTCTCTCTGCACGAGAAATCGTCCCGTGCAGGATTCTTGTGAGGCTTTCGTCCTTGGTCCCGGACGGAGGGATGGCTTGGTCCCTGTTGGGTACGGGTGCTCGAGCCGCCTAGGAATTGGCTGCCGAATAGATGATCACGCCGATCGCGATGACCGCAATGGTCGCCTCGACGATGCCAAACCAGCCGAAGACGACCGCCGCTTGCGCACGGCCGCCGCCCCTTTCGCCGCTCTTCTCGATGGCGTCCATCGCGCGGTTGCCGAAGACAATGCCGATGATCGACCCCGCGATGGGCAGGATCATGGCCAAACCAAGAAAGGAGGCGACGAGGGACCACGTCGCGAGTTGATTGGTGCGCTGGTTTGCCTGGAGTTCCATGAGTGCTACTCAGCTGCGGCGGAAGGCGACACCGAGGGGCTTGGCGTCACGATGGGCGCGAGCGGGTCGATGGGAATGATGCGCGGCGCGGGCTCGGGCTGCACGAGTGCAATCGGCAGGCACTGCACTGGCGCCGCGAGTTCCACGTCGGGGTCGAGTTCAGGAGCGTACTGGGGACGCAACTGGTCCACTTCATACAGTTCCCCAAGAATGATGTCGACCACGGCGCCCTTGCGGTTGTCGAGGACCATCACATACTCGGGGAAGTTCGCCGCGACCGTGTACGCCTGGCGCAAGCCCTCCTCGCCAAACTGGATCCTGGCGTACTCGCCGTACGTGCGGTTCCAGTTGGTGGCGGCACCCGACGCCGCAGGCACGTAGCCGCGACCCTTGAGCACCTCGAGAGTGTTGCCTGCGAGGCCCTGCTCCTCCGTGCCATTGAGCACTCGTACGGTGACCTGGCTGGGGCTCATGGGCAGGTTCTCGCCATTGCCTTCGTCGATCGGCGCGCAAGGCCACTTGATGTCCGACTCAAAATCGGGCGGCGGCGTCACGATCGCGTAGGTGATCGGAGAGTTGACCCGCCCCTGGTACATCGCATACGCGATCACTGCGACGGTGGCAATCAATCCGACCAGCAGGCCAAAGACCAGGAACTGGCGTTCTCTGCGGTGACGGCGCACCACCTCGCGCCGCGTGCGCAAGGAGCGGGAGCGAGACGTCACAGTCACCTACTTCTGGTTCGGACGGATCAGTTGGCGGAGGATGGGGGATTCGAACCCCCGAGGGCTTGCACCCAACACGCTTTCCAAGCGTGCGCCATAGGCCACTAGGCGAATCCTCCAGGCCCATGAATGGTACCTGAGGCCCGCGCCTGCGGCGAACCGCGCGACTGGGCGCTTCGCTCACTGGCCATTACACTGGTGCCGACCCCCCACGTGGCGTTACCTCGCCCAACTCCCCCAGGTCAGGAATGAAGCAAGGGTAAGCGGGCTCTGACGGGTGCGTGGGGGGTCCTTCTGTGTCCCAGTGGCGGCTACTCACAGGGACCTCGTGCGGTGTCACATGCGGCGACTAGGCTCAGCACTGTGAGTACCGCCCTGTATCGCCGTTATCGCCCAGACACCTTCGCCGACGTCGTGGGCCAGGAACACGTGACAGCCCCGCTGATGCAGGCCCTGCGGGCAGACAGGGTGGCGCACGCCTACCTCTTCTCAGGTCCGCGCGGTTGTGGCAAGACCACCTCGGCACGGATCCTTGCGCGGTGTCTCAACTGTGCTGCGGGGCCCACAGACTCGCCGTGCGGCACGTGCGACTCGTGCGTGGAGCTCGCTCGCGGTGGTTCCGGCTCAGTCGACGTGGTCGAGATTGACGCGGCCTCGCACAACGGCGTTGACGACGCGAGAGAGTTGCGAGAGCGCGCGGCCTTCGCTCCCGCTCGAGATCGCTACAAGATCTTCATCCTCGACGAAGCGCATATGGTCACCACCCAGGGCTTCAACGCGCTCCTGAAGTTGGTGGAAGAGCCTCCGCCTCACGTCCGCTTCGTGTTCGCCACGACCGAGCCGGACAAGGTCATTGGCACCATCCGTTCCCGCACGCACCACTACCCCTTCAGGCTTGTGCCGCCAGGAGTCCTCACGGGCTACTTGGCGCAACTGGCGGCAGCGGAAGGCGTCGACATCGCCGACGGTGTGCTTCCGCTCGTCGTGCGTGCAGGGGGCGGCTCCGTGAGGGACTCCTTGTCGGTCCTCGATCAGTTGATCGCCGGCTCCGACGCGGGCGGGGTGACGTACGAGCGAGCCATCTCGCTCCTCGGCTTCACCGACGCCACACTTCTTGACGACGCTGTTGACGCCATCGCTGCGGCCGACGGGGCCTCGCTCTTCTCGGTCGTGGGACGCGTGGTGGAGACCGGCCACGAGCCTCGCCGATTCGTTGAAGACCTGTTGGAGCGCTTGCGCGATCTGATCGTGCTAGCGGCATCCGGCGCGTCTGGTGCGCAGGCGCTTGCCGTTGCCTCAGAGGACCAGCAGGAGCGCATGGCTGATCAGGCCAGGCGGCTGGGACTTGGCCGCGCCTCGCGTGCAGGTGACTTGGTGAACGATGCCCTCACCGCGATGATCGGCGCCACCTCTCCCCGGCTCCACTTGGAGTTGCTCTGCGCTCGCATCATCGCCGCCGATAGGGCGCCTGCCGCCTCGGCCGCCCCCGCCGCAGCGCAAGCCCCGGCGTCCACAGCCCCTGCACCCGCAACCGAAGCGGCGCCTACCCCGCCGCGACAGCAGCCAGGCGCTCCCGGCGGAGAAGCCGCTTCAGGTTTGGCCGCCGCGCGAGCCGCCGTCGCAGCCGCGCGCGAGGAAGCCGCGACGGGTGCGATCCCTCAGGCACAGGAGCGTGCTCCGGAGCCTGCTCCCCCGTCATCACCCCCCGCGAGCCCGCCGACGACCGCGAGCATCCCGCAGGTCCCCGTCGCGGCTCCTGCCCAGACGGCCGACGTCGCCGACGAGCCCGTACGCGCGCCCACCGGCGACGTGGCAGGCGGTCCGGCTGACTCCGAGTTGGTGCGCAGGCGCTGGCCGGAGGTACTCGGCACCCTTGAACGGCGACGCGTCACGTGGGCGATGGTCAGCCAAAGTGCCCAGGTTGCCTCCGTGGAGGCAGGGGTGTTGAAGATCGCCTTCGACAATCCCGCCCTCGCATCGCGATTTGGAGCGGGACCGCACTCAGAGAACTTGGCTCTCGCCGTGCGCGAGACCCTTGGCCTCCACGTGCGCGTCGAACCTGTCGTGGGACCGCCAGAGCCCGGTGGCGCTCCGGCGTCGGGCGCGTCGGGGCCGGCGCCATCCGCCGCAACGAACGCCTCGTCCCAAGAGCCTCCCTTGCCGCACGAGGCTCCCGCCGACCATGAAGACATTTCGGACGACGACGTCGCAGCCCCCACCTCCCACCTCACCGGGGCGGACGTGATCGCCTCAATGCTCGGCGGCACCATCGTCGAGGACGACGGCCGCTAGTCGCGACCGGTCGGTAGCATCGAGCGCATGGCCATTCGGTTTGAAAACGTCGGCATCGCCGTTCGCGACCTCGACGCCGCAGTCTCCTTCTTCACCGATCTGGGCCTGACCGTCGTCGGAACAGACACGGTGAGTGGCGAGTGGGCAGACACCGCTGTTGGGCTCGACGGCAACCATGCGAAGATCGCCCTCCTCAAGACCCCGGACGGTGACGGCAGCCTCGAACTCTTCGAGTACCTTCATCCGCAGGCGATCGAGACCAGCCCGACGCTTCCGAATGAGATCGGGATGCATCGCGTCGCCTTTTCCGTGGACGACATTGACGAGGCTCTCGCGGTGGCGGCACGTCATGGCTGCTACCCGTTGCGAGGGGTGGCGACGTACCAAGACCTCTACAGGCTCACGTACGTTCGCGGGCCGAGCGGCATCCTGGTCATGCTCGCGCAAGAGCTCAGCCGCGCCTGACCCGCGCGCGGCCGTGAGCCGCCTACGCTTGAGCCCATGTATGACGGCGCGGTGCAGGACCTGATCGATGAGCTCGGACGACTCCCGGGAATCGGGCCCAAGAGTGCTCAGCGCATCGCCTTTCACCTGCTGAGCACCGATGCCGCCGACGTGGCCAGGCTCGCCGAGTCGATCACCACGGTCAAGGCGAAGGTGCGCTTCTGTGAGATCTGCGGCAACGTCGCCGAATCAGCACAATGCCGCATCTGCGCAGACACCCGCCGGTCAGAGGAGACGCTGTGCGTGGTGGAGGAGCCGAAAGACGTGGTCGCGATTGAGCGCACGCGCGAATTCAGGGGCAAGTACCACGTGCTCGGCGGCGCGATCGATCCCATGAACGGAGTTGGCCCCGACGACCTGCGCATCAGGGAGCTACTCACGCGCCTAGGCGACGGCAAGGTGCAAGAGGTCATCATCGCGACGGACCCCAACATCGAGGGGGAGGCCACAGCCACCTACCTGACGCGCATGCTCGCGCCCATCGGGATCACGGTGTCACGGCTGGCGTCAGGACTGCCCGTCGGCGGCGATCTGGAGTACGCCGACGAGGTCACGCTCGGTCGCGCCTTCGAGGGACGCCGCACGGTCTCCTAGGAGCGCCGCCCCTTGGCTGGGCGAGCCGCCGGGCCTACGCGACTCGCGAACCCGTCGGCAGCTTTCCGTACGGAACCGACAGTCGACGCACGCCCAGCGCGACGCCGCCGATGGCAAGCAGTGCCTGTGCTGCGAGTCCCCACGGCCATACAGGGGGCAAGGCGTCGATGCGATCGAGTCGCTCCCGCTCCTCGTACGTGAGTTCGTCGTTGCACGAGTCGGCGCCAAACGTTGGCCCCACACGCGCCTCGCGCACCGCCATCTTGAGGCCGCTCAGGATGCCGATGTCGTCGTAGTAGTAGTCGTCGCCCCGCTCGCGGACCCGAGGGCTCGGGGCTGAGTCGGCCACGATCACGTACGGATTGACGGCGAGCAGCCACCACAGCCGATCGGTGCGCGGCACGTCCTCGGTATAGGTGTAGTCGCGACACACGAAGTAGTCTCCCGTCGCGTCCTGCTGAGCGCCTTCAGGGAGCTCGCCAGGTGATGGCTCCTCGAGGTAGGAACCGTCGTAGTAGATGTACTCCCTGTTGGAGTACGTCACCTCCACCTCTTCTGTGAACGTGACGGACAACAGCCCAAACAGGATCGGCAGGACCGCAACGAGCACAGCGACCGTCGTATAGGTAAGCACGGCCGACGCTGGGGTGCGGGCCGTGAGCGCCGACCATCCCAGCCCGATCGCGCAGACCACGAGCAACTCGAGAGCGAGCACCAGCATGACCGTGAGCATCGCGAGCGCAGGCATGCGGCCGTCGAAGTACGCGATCGCGATGAAGGGCAGCGCCACCACCAAGAAGGCGAGCGATGCCGCCCAGGAGGCCAAGAGCTTGCCCAGCACAATGTCCGCAGCAGAGAGCGCGGTCGCCTGAAGCGGCGCCATGGTCCCGTCACGCACATCCCCATTGATGGACGTGGCCGACAGCGTCGGTGAGACCACCAAGCCCAGGAAGAGCACGAAGAAGACGACGAGGCCAAAGACGAGGTCGCCAGGGCCTCCGTAGCTGTCCGTCCCAAAGGCGTGGGTCGCGCCCCACACCAAGAACGTCACGCCGCCGATGAGCACGGCGACGGAGGCGAGCGCCCACTTCCACTTGGTGGAGCGCACGCGCTGGCGCAGTTCGAGTTCTGCGATCAAGCGGATGCCCGACAGGGATAGGCGCCACGGCTCACGGCGGGCGGACGACGCCGTCTGCGGCGCCACTGGAGGCTGTGAGGTGGTGGTCATCGCCGCTCCGTCTCCATCGTGAGGTATGCCTGTTCAAGCGCGGAACCGACCGGCGCGATGCGCGCCACCTTGATCCCGTCGGTCACGAGGGCGGCAACGAGTGCCGCCGCATCGGCGTCATCGGCGACGCTCACCACCGCAGCCGCGCCCGCGGGCACCTCCTCGACAGTGAAGTCGCGGGAGGCCCTCGCCAGGGAGGCCGCAAGGTCACCGTCAACCGACACCACTCGCCACCGAGTCTTTGCCCGCGCCACCTCGGCGTCGGCCGCCGCTCCAAGAGTCACACCCTTGGACATGAAGACGGCGTCGTCAACCATCTCATCGAGCTCTGCGAGCACGTGGGAGGAGACAAGGACCGCCTTGCCCTCGGCGCCCAGTTGCCGCACCAGGTCGCGCAACTCGACGCGGGAGCGGGGATCGAGGCCAGAGGCAGGCTCGTCGAGGATGAGGACGGGAGGGTCGTTGACGAGAGCCCGCGCGAGCGAGAGCCGCTGCTTCTGGCCACGGCTCAGCACCCGTGCAGGCTGTGAGGCAAGGTCCGCAAGATGGACCCTCTCGAGGAGCGCGAAGGCCCTGGCATCGGCGTCGGCCGGGGTGAGGCCGTACGCCCGCGCGAACGTGACGAGCGTTTCCTTGCACGTGAGCGACTCCCAGGTGCCCAACACATCCGGCATCCACCCGACCGCGGTGCGCGCCGCCTTGGGGCTGGTCGCTGGGCTCACGCCGCCCACCACGACCTCCCCTCCGTCGGGCTGGAGGAGTCCCGCCAACATGAGCATGAGGGTGGTCTTTCCGCAACCGTTGGGGCCAATCAGCGCCGTCACCGAGCCGGGCTGGACCGTCAGGCTCGCGTTCACGACGGCCTGGACCGATCCGAAAGCCCGCCGTACGCCGTGCGCCTCAAGCGCAGGTGCCGTGGTCGTCATGTCACTCATAACGCTCAAGGTACGCCAAGGGTTGGGCGATGGTTGGAGACGCGCTACCGCGCGGCGTCCCACAGGCGTCGCTCGAGGCGGTAACCAGGCGCGACCGTCCTCGCGCCGTCGTCGCCGTATACGACGGTGGCGTCACCTTCGCTGTGGGGTGGGGCGTCGATGCGGCCATTCGTGACGATGCTCAACCAGTCGCCATGGACGGCGTCGGCGAGCGCCTGCGGGGCCCTACCAGTGAGGTGGTCGACCCCTGCCGCACCGAGGATGTCGAAACCGAAGGGCACGTCAACGCAGTGCGCCGCGCCGTCGATGGATGGCGAGCGCGACTCCCAACGGAAGTCGTAGACCCAGGTGGGCGCCGGCGCGCTCGCGCGCGCTCCTGCCACTCCCGCCACCGGAGCCCTGAAGAGGGCATCCGAGATGGCCATGCCGAGCACCCACGCCGCGCCTCTTCCGCCCTCCCGAGCCACAAGGTCGGCCGCGAGCGCCGGCGGCAGACCATTGCGTTCCAGGAGGCCTTTCGCTGGCCCGTCGCCGACGGCGGGCCTGATCTGGTCGGCGAGGTAGCGAAACTCGTGGGCTGTCGCACCCAGGAACACGGGCTTGTCCTCGCCGACGCCGGTGGCCAGGGCCTCGGCGGCCGTTTGAGGGATCAGTTCGCCGTCGATCACCGGCGCGAGCATGAGAGCTCCCCCTGTCAGCATGGAGTCTGGCGACTCTGGGTCCACGGTGGCCGCGCCCCTCGCGTCCCACAGTGAGTCGTGGTCTACTGCCGCGAACGATTGCTCTGATGTGTCAGGCGCCCCGACCGCCCGCGCCACCTTGGCGCTCGCCTCGCGAGCCTGCTCGACGGTGACGGAAGCGTCTGGAGGCGACACCGCGATGACCCCGGCGAAGAAGGGCTGCGCGGCGGGCATCGTGAGCAGACGTAGTACAGCCGCTCCGCCAGCACTCTGGCCCGCGATCGTCACCTTGGCGGGGTCGCCACCGAAGGCCGCGATGTTGCGCTGCACCCACTCGAGTCCCGCCAGCCAGTCGCGCACCGCCCTGTTATTGACGCCGCCATCGATCCAGCCGAAGCCCTCGAAAGCGAGCCGATAGGCGAGCGTCACCACCACCACGCCGTCGCGAGCGAAGGCCCCGCCCTCGTACCAGGGGCTCGCTGGCGAACCCGCCTCAAACCCACCACCGTGGATCCAGACAAGCACCGGCAGTCCAGCGGACGCTGATGGGTCTGGCGTCGTGACATTCACGGTGAGGATGTCGTCGCCAGGGATCGACGGCTCGGGGATGCGAGGGAACGCGTAAGGAGTCATTCGCTGGGCGGTCGGGCCATAAGCGACCGCCTCCCTCGTGCCCTCCCACGCCGACGGTGGCACGGGCGCCGCAAAGCGCAAAGGCCCAACGGGTGCAGCGGCAAAGGGAATGCCCCTGAACACCGCGTGCCTGCTGACCGTTGCGTCGGCGCTGACGTGGTGGCGCCACGCGCCCCGCACCCTGCCAGACGTGGTGACGGCCTCTGGCTCTGCCCATTCCTGCTGTGTCATGCCCACCGGGTGAACGTATCCGGCTTCCGCGCCCTCCCGCCACCCGCGCGTCGGCCGTTGGCGCTCCCACTACACTGGTCGCGCGCCTGTGCGGGCGCACGCCAATCGAAAAACCGGGGTAGTGCAATGTCTCTCGTGGTGCAGAAGTACGGAGGATCCTCCGTCGCGGATGCCGATGCCATCAAGCGCGTCGCCCGTCGCATCGTCGAGACGAAGCGCGCGGGGCACGACGTCGTGGTCACCGTCTCTGCCATGGGCGACACCACGGACGAGCTGATTGACCTGGCGAACGCCGTGTCGAGCACCGAGCACCCGCGCGAAATGGACATCCTGCTCACCGCTGGCGAGCGCATCTCGATGTCACTGCTCGCGATGGCTGTGCGCGATCTAGGGCAACCTGCACAGTCATTCACAGGGCCGCAAGCTGGCGTGATCACCGCAGGTGCCTACGGTCGCGCGAAGATCATCGAAGTGAGCCCCGGCCGCCTCAGGGACGCGCTCGACGCTGGCGATGTCACGATCGTGGCTGGCTTCCAGGGCTACAACCAAGAGAGCCAAGACATTCAGACTCTCGGTCGCGGCGGCTCAGACACCACCGCTGTGGCGCTCGCCGCGGCGCTCGACGCGGACGTTTGCGAGATCTACACCGACGTCGACGGAGTGTTCTCCGCCGACCCTCGCGTCGTGCCAACCGCACGCAAGCTTGACCGCATCACTTTTGAAGAGATGCTCGACATGGCGGCCTCTGGGGCGAAGGTATTGATGCCCCGCTGTGTCGAATACGCGCGTCGCTTCAACGTGCCCATTCACGTCCGCTCGTCCTTCTCCGGCCTTGAAGGCACGTGGGTTGTGGGCGAGACTGAAGGAGACACCATGGAAAATGCCATCATCGCCGGCGTCGCGCACGATCGCTCCGAGGCCAAGATCACGGTCATCGGAGTTCCTGACGTGCCCGGATCGGCCGCTCGCCTGTTCGAGGCTGTCGCCCGTGCCGACGTCAACATCGACATGATCGTCCAGAATGTCTCCGCCGTCGTGACCGGCGTGACCGACATCTCGTTCACGTTGCCGATGGACTCCCTCGCCGACGCCACGGCGGCCATCGAGGCGGACAAGGACACCATTGGCTACGCAGACCTGGTGACGGACGACGCCATTGGCAAGGTCTCGCTCATCGGCGCAGGCATGCGGTCAAACTCGGGAGTATCCGCGCGCTTCTTTGCGGCGCTTCGCGATGCTGGAGTCAACATCGAGATGATTTCCACGTCCGACATTCGCATCTCTGTGGTCACGCGCGCCGAGATGCTCGACACCGCCGTGCGCGCCGTGCACAGCGCATTCGGCCTCGACTCGTCCCAGGGCGAAGCCGTCATTTACGGAGGCACCGGCCGATGACCGTTTCACCTGCAGACCTCACCATCGCCGTCGTCGGCGCCACCGGTCAGGTGGGAACCGTCATGCGCCAACTGGTCGGCGAGCGCTTTCCCGACGCCACGGTGCGGTTCTTCGCGTCCTCCCGTTCCGCTGGCACCACGCTGCCTCACCTCGGTCGCGACGTGGTGGTCGAGGACATCGCGAGCGGTGACTACTCCGGCATCCACATCGCGCTGTTCTCTGCGGGAGGGGGGCCGTCGACCGAGTACGCGCCCTTGTTTGCGAAGGCCGGCGCCATCGTCGTCGACAATTCCTCCGCCTGGCGGATGGATCCCGACGTGCCGCTCGTGGTGAGTGAGGTCAATCCTGAAGACCTCGACTCGATCCCCAAGGGCATCGTCGCAAACCCGAACTGCACCACCATGGCGGCCATGCCTGTGCTCAAGGTGCTGCATGAGTACGCAGGCCTGAACCGGCTCATCGTGTCGAGCTACCAGGCGGTTTCGGGCTCCGGCGTGGCAGGAGTGCGCGAACTCGACGGCCAGATCAAGGGTGCCGTTGGTGAGGCGACTGCTTTGGTCCACGACGGCGCTGCGGTGGCGATCCCCGAGCCAGCGGTCTATACCGAGCCAATCGCCTACAACGTGGTGCCGATGGCAGGCACCGTCATCGATGACGGGTCGAACGAGACGGGTGAAGAGCGCAAGTTGCGCGATGAGTCCCGCAAGATCCTCGGTCTACCCGGCCTGCTCGTCTCTGGCACCTGCGTGCGGGTGCCCGTCTTCACCGGCCACTCGCTGTCGATCAACGCGGAGTTCGACGCGCCGCTCACTCCGGCACGCGCGTACACGCTGCTGGACGGAGCGCCAGGGGTAAGGGTGGAAGAGGTGCCCACGCCTTTGAAGGCCGCAGGCGGCAACGTGAGCCTTGTGGGCCGCATTCGGCAGGACGCCGGTGTCCCTGGGGATCGCGGGCTCGCCTTGTTTGTGAGCGGCGACAACCTGCGCAAGGGCGCCGCTCTCAACGCGGTGCAGCTCGCGGAACTGATCGCCGCGCGCCTGTAAGGCGCCCCGTACCGTCAGTCTCAGGGCAGTGCCGTGACGACTGCCTGAAGGGATCCCCACTCGAACAGCGGGGTGTTGACCGGGTCGGCGAGCAGCGGAGCGAATGCGAGTTGCGCAGCGCCGATCGGCACCATGCGCTCGCGCAACACGTTGCGCACCAGCGACACTTGCTCGGCCACGGGGGCGAGCGCCTCGGCGGCCACCCTGGCGTGAACGCGCTCACTCCTCGCTTCGAAGAGCGCGCCAACGTGCCCGCCAAGGATGACCCTGGCTGGCGCGAAGATGTTGACCAGTGAGGCAATGCCGGCCGCGAGGGCGTCCGCTTGGCGATCGAGTTCCGCCTCGAGGGCCGCGGACGCGCGCAGCGAGTAGAGGTGATCGAGATCATCGATCGCCACCTGCCCCTCACCTGCAACCTCCCAGATCCTCTGAATGTTGACCTCGGTCTCGAGGCAACCCACTCGCCGGCACGCGCACACGGTGCCCTGGGGGTTAACGAGGATGTGGCCGAGCTCGGCGCCGAACCCACGGACCCCCTTGACGAGGTGACCCCCGGTGACGACTCCCCCGCCAATACCTGACACGGAGCCGTTGAGGTAGACAACGTCGTCAAAGCCAGCGCCTGCGCCGAACATCGACTCTGCCATCACCCCAAGCGTGGCGTCGTTCGCCATCCGCACGGGCAGGGTCAGTTCCTCTTCAATGACGGAGACCAGTGGGACGTCGAACCACTTGAGGTGTGGGGCTTCCCTCACGGTGTGGTGATGCTCATCGACGATCCCTGGAATGGCAATACCGACGCCAGCCACTCTCGTGGTCGAAGGAAAGTCGCTCGCGACCTTGTCCAGGAAGTCCTTGGTGAGGAGTGCCGCATCCTCCGCAGTCAGTCGTTGCGGCGTGAGGAAGGTCTCGCGAAGACGCACCTGGCCACCGAGCCCTACAACGGCGCAGACCACCCCCGCAACGTCAGGGTTGACGGTGATGGCAACGACGTCGGGGCTGGGGCGCACCACGGGGCTGGGGCGTCCAGCCTGGTGAGTGGCGCGCGGTTCCGCCTCGACCACCAGCCCGGCGTTCACGAGGTCTCCCACCAGCGCTCCGACCGTCGAACGATTGAGCCCTGAGAGCCTGGTGAGATCCGATCGAGTGAGTTCCGCGGCGGAGTGGACCGCGCTCAGTACGAGCGAGAGATTGCGCTGACGCGTCTCTTCATTGCGGCTACCACGGACCGTGCGGTCCGACGCTTCGTCACCCATTCGAGTCCCGTCTTCGGGTTTGTTGTGGGATTCAGCATACCCACGCGCGCTGTGGTGACAACCGGGACCTCGACCTTGGGGGACGTCTCGGGTGTCACCGGCATCGTCGGGGTGTTCCCCGCGGGAGGGCGTCTGCGCCGTCACCGGCGTTGTCGGGGTGTTCTCTGCGGGAGGGCGTCTACGCCGTCACCGGCGTCGTCGGGGTGTTCCCTCCGGGAGGGCGTCTACGCCGTCACCGGCGTCGTCGGGGTGTTCCCTCCGCGCCTGCGGCGCTCCGGTCAACCCCTCCCGCGTTCGCTCGCAACACAAAAGGGCCGACGCCATGCGTCGACCCTTTTGTGTTGCTCACTCTCTTGGTCGGGGTGACAGGATTTGAACCTGCGACCTCGTCGTCCCGAACGACGCGCGCTACCAAACTGCGCCACACCCCGTGAAAAGCCTGCCTAGGATATCCGACCGGACACCTCGCCGCGAAATCGCCCCCTCGCCGCTACTCCCTCGCCGTCAAAGTGAGCACGGTGGCCTCAGGGCGGCACGCAAAGCGCACGGGGGCGAAAGGAGACGTACCAGCCCCAGCACTCACGTGCAGCCACGTGTCATCGGGAGCTGAACCGTCGCCTGGCCACGTGGACAGGCCCTTCGCGCGACGCCGATCAAGGTCGCAATTGGTCACCAACGCTCCGTAGCCGGGAACACACACCTGGCCTCCGTGCGTGTGGCCCCCAAGGATGAGGTCGGATCCGTCACCCGCGAGGGCCTGCAAGGCCCTGCGGTACGGAGCGTGCACGACGCCGAGACGTAGGTCGGCCGGCGCCGCCGAATCCCGAGCAGGCATGACGTCGCGATGAATATGGGGATCGTCCATGCCGACGGCAGAGACGGCCAGACCAGCCACCCCAAAGTGTGCCCTCGCATTGTTCAGATCGTGCCAACCGCCATCGAGAAAGACGCGCCGCAGCTGCTCGGTGGGCAAGTGGACCGCCTCGTGACGAGCCCGCGACGGCCCAGCGAAGTAACCCAAGGGGTTCTTCATGTGCGGCGCAAAGTAGTCGTTCGAGCCAAACACGAAGACGCCAGGGACTTCGAACAACCCCGCGAGCGCCTCTGCCACCGCCGGAACGGCGTCGACGTGCGCCAGATTGTCACCCGTCACGACCACCAGATCGGGGCGCTCCTGTGCAAGCGAGGCTGCCCAGGCGATCTTGTCGCGCTGGCGCGGCGTCAGGTGCAGGTCCGACAGGTGAAGCACCTTGACAGGCGTCGAATCACGGGGCAGCACCGGAACTGCGACGCGGCGCACCGTGAAGGCGTGCGCCTCCGCCAGTCCCCACGCCACTCCTGCCACCCCTACGGCGCCCACGCCGAGCGCCGACGCGACGAACGGGTTCACTTGAGCCCGTCGGGCGCCGGCGCGCCGCGATCAATCATCGGGGTTGGGCGGTTCTGGCGTCGGGTTTGGCGGCGGCTTTGGCGTGGGGTCCCAACCCTGCGACGGATTGTTCTTCGTCCAGTCGGGAGGCGGCCATGCTCCACCCCACCAATCCGCGGGAGCGACGAGCGGGTCCCATCCTGCCGGCCAGTTGTACCACCAACCGGGCAGTTGATCGGTCGACATGTAGTAGGTCACCGTGCCGCCGGCACGCATCGTGGCGTCGGCCTCAGGCTGCTGTTGGACGATCTGCCCTGCAGGCACGCCAGGTTGATAGACAAACTCCGTCGACTTGTTGTATTGGAAGCCTGCGTCGTTGATGGCCCACTGAGCCTCCTTCTCGGGGAGGCCAACCACCATAGGAACCCGCAACTGGGCACCGTTGACGATGACGTCAGATGCAGTTGGTAGGCCTACAACGGGGTACGGCTCAAGCGCGGTCGCCATGAAGTCTTGCCAAATGGGCCCGGAGACATCGCCTCCGTACCAGGCTGCACGTACCCGGCTGCCATTGATGGAGATGCCCTGCAACGGGATGTCACCGTCGGCGTTGCCTGTCCACACTGCCGAGACGAGTTGCGGGGTGTAGCCCACGAACCACAAGTGAGTGTTGTTCTGTGCGGTTCCGGTCTTACCCGCGGTGGGCCGGCCAATACCGAGTTCTCTACCTGTTCCAGACTCCATGACGGTGGTGAGCGCGTGAGTCACCCCGTCGGCAACTTCGGCCCTAATGACCTGCGAGCACGAGACCGCTGGAGGCTCAATGACTGTGCCGTCTTCAAGAGTGACTGGCTCGCCGTCAAGCGTGGTCATCTTGAGGATCGAGCGCGGCTCGCAGTGGATGCCCCTGTTCGCGAACGTCTGGTAGACCGACGCCATGGTGAGTGGCGACGCGTTCTGAGAACCGAGCGTCACCGAGGGAATCACCTCGAAGTTGGCGCCATCTGCCCGGTGGAAGCCCAAGTTGAGAGCCATGTCCCTGACCTCGCACAGGTCCAACTGGTTTGTCATTGCAACAAAGGCGGTGTTTACGGAGAGCCGCGTCGCCGTAAGCACGGACATTTGCACGTTCTCAGACGCGTAGACGTTGCCGACCTTGTAAGGGCTCGCGTAGTTCTCGCCTTCGGGGCACGCAGCGCGCCACGAGTCCGCCTCCCACGTGCGGGGAACACCGGAAATCGTCTGGCTCAGAGAGTGCCCAGTGTCGAGCCATTGCGCGAGCACGAGCGGCTTGAAGGAGGAGCCTGGCGAGAATCCGCGGGAACCACCGAACTCGCGATCCACCGCATAGTTGATGGCCGTGGAGCCAGGTTCCTTGCTCGTGGGATCAAAGGGTCTGTTCTGCGCCATCGCCAAAATGTTGCCCGTGGGCACGTCGAGCGCGACGAGCGCATTCTCCAGCCCCGACGCGTCGTTGTAGGGCACGCCGCGGCGCAACGAATCCGTCGCCTCAACCTGCATGCGCGGGTCGAGCGTGGTCACGATCTTGAGTCCGCCCTTGTACAGCAGTTGGGTGCCCTCGTCTTGGAAGGCCGGGTCCTTGTCGATCACCTTGGTGACGTAGTCGCAGAAGAAGGGCGCGATCTCTGAGGCCGCGCAAGAGAACTTCGGATACGTGACGTTGAGCGTCGACTCAACCGTCGTGTTGCTGTAGGTCACGTACTCGGCCAGCGTGAGGAGCCCCTGATCGTGCATCGCCTGCAACACCAGATTGCGGCGGAAGGTCGTGTCCTCGAAATCGCCATCGTCGAGACCCTTGAGTGGATCCCACTTGGTGGGGTTTTGGGTAATTCCGGCAATGGTGGCCGCCTGAATCGCGGTGAGGTCCTTGGCGGAGACGCCAAAGTAGAGCCGCGCGGCGGCTTCAACGCCATAAAGGCTGGGCCCGTACTGGGCGATGTTGAGGTACTGCTGCAGCACCTGCTCCTTACCGCAGTCCACGGCAGGGTCTTCCGAGCACGTGGTGCCGTAGAGGTCGTTCAGACGCTCTTCGTACGCGAGCGCGAGCCGCCACTCCTTGATCTTGCGGGCGAGCGAGACTTCCGTCGCAGCCTCAACTCGTTCGCGGCTCTCCGCCTCATCCCTGATCGCCTCTGCAGCCTGGAGCAAGGTGTTCTTGACCAACTGCTGGGTAATGGTCGAGGCGCCGCGGGTGTCGTCCGAACGGAGGTTGTCGTAGGCAGCGCTCAAGAGGCCTTCGCCGTCAACGCCGTTGTGCAACCAGAACCGCTTATCCTCGATCGCGACCTGCGCCTTTTGCATCCACGGCGAGATTTCTTCCAACGTCACCACGGTGCGGTTCTGCGTGTAGAACGTGGCCAGCTGCGTCGTGCCGTCGTTCGCATAGATCGACGAGGCCTGGGGAAGGTCGGTCTGATCGAACTCCTCTGGCAACGACTCGAAGAGCGTCGCGGTGCCGTTGACCGCCTGGCCGCCGACTGTCACCGCTGGCAGAGCAAGTCCCGCCACGAGCACGCCGCCCATGATGGAGAACAGCAGGAAGCCTGCAAGAGAGGTGACGAATTGGACGATCGTGACGCGTCCGTCGCGGCGCGCGCGATCGGCAGTAAACAGTCCCATAGGAGAACCTTACGTCGTGAGGCGGACGGACTGGAGAGCAAACGTGCGGCGGCCCCTTGTGGTTCCGTGCCTCGGGATAGGCTCATCGCATGACCACATGGGAGTATGCCACCGTTCCACTCATCGAACACGCGACCAAACAGATCCTGGATCAATGGGGTTCTGACGGCTGGGAGCTCGTCACGATTGTCACCGGGCCGACCGGGGGCATCGTCGCGTACCTGAAGAGGCCTAAGGCGTGACCCACTCGGCTCGCCTTGCCGCTGCGGGACTCACGCTTCCCTCTGTCGCGGCTCCCGTTGGCTCCTACATTCCCGCGATCCGCCACGGCGTTCTGGTCTTCACGTCAGGCCAGGTGCCGTTCGTTGACGGGGCGCTGCAGGCGACGGGCATCGTCGGCGACACGGTCAGCGCAGACGTCGCGGCCGATTGTGCGCGCACGGCCGCCCTCAACGCCGTCGCGGCAGCGGCCGACGCTGCGGGAGGAATCGACAGGATCGCTTCGGTGGTGCGCGTGGTGGGCTATGTCGCGAGCGCTCCCGAGTTCGGCGGGCAGCCCGCAGTCATGAACGCCGCCTCCGACCTCATGATCGAGATCTTTGGTGAAGCGGGCAGGCATGTGCGCTCTGCCGTGGGGGTTGCCGCCCTGCCGATGGGCGCGCCTGTCGAGGTCGAACTCACGGTGTCGCTCAGCAACTAGCCCGTGCGTCGGGCACGATCCGGCAGGTCTTAGCGTGAACGGGCGCGCAAGCGCTCCGGCTCGTATACCTCGACGGCACCGATGTGGACGTCGATCCAGCCCCTTGAGGCGAAGTCAGCGAGCGCCTTGTTGACCGTTTCGCGCGAGGCGCCCACCAACTGCGCAAGTTCCTCCTGCGTCAGCCCGTGGCGCACGGTGACGTGCCCGCGTTCCATCCGTCCGAATCGGTGCCCAAGGTCAAGGATCGCCTTGGCCACGCGGCCTGGGACGTCGGAGAAGATCAGGTCGGCCATCGTGTTTGACGTGCGCCGGATGCGTTGCGCCAAGGCGCGGAGCATGTGGCGACTCATGTCCAGGTGATCGTCCAGCCACACGTCGAGAGTGTCCTTGGGGAGTTCGTACACCACTGAGTCCTCGACTGCGTGCGCTCGCGACATGCGTGGCCCAGGGTCGAAGACCGTGAGCTCGCCGAACATGTCGCCAACACCCAGCAGCGCCAGCAGGTTCTCACGGCCGTCACGGGCCGTGCGCGCCAACTTGACCTTGCCGCGCACCAAGACGTACATCGCATGGCCGTCATCGCCCTCGCGGAAGATGGTCTCGCCTCGCGCCACCTCGCGACGCACCATCATGGCGATCAGCGAGCGAGCGTTCTCGGCATCCATGCCGCCAAAGAGCGGCGCGGATCGCAGGAGCTGTTCTTCCCGGGGATTTTCAGGCATGGCTCAACCTCGGTGCCACGGACGCCCGATGCGCCTCACCCAATGCTTTCACCATGTCGCCCGTCACAGTCTCAAGGTTCTCACTGACTCGCGCCTCATACGACTCAAGACGCGCGGTCAGAGCGTCGATGCGCTCGATGCTACCCGGTATCCGGTGTGGGGCTTCCGTCCAGATTGCGGCGGCGAGCTCAGTAGACGTCGGCGCGTCGGCCGCGAGGGCCTCCCAAGCGGAGTCAAGATCGACCGCTCCCGTCTCCCCAGGAGGCGCGACTTGAGCCACCAGGAGGTCCCTACGCGCCTGCAAGAGGCGAAGCCACCAACGGATGCGTGACAACTCTCGGCGCATTTCCCGGCGCTGATGGCGCAATTGGGCGAGCGCAGCCTGGCTACTGAGTGCCACAGACACCGCCCTTCGCGCCACGCGCCGGCGGAATGCCGGTCGTGAACTGTATCGGCGTGCATCAAGGGGGCCTTGAGTCCCGCTTACAGTGAGTCCATGGCATCACGTGACGCGCTTCCCGTGGCTGTCGAAGGCGAGGCTCCTTCTGTCGCCCTCGTGCGCCGTGCACGGCGCGTCAACAGGACGCTCGCGGAGGTCTATCCCGATGCGCACTGCGAGCTGGACTACACCAGCCCGTTTCAGTTGCTCGTGGCGACCGTCCTGTCCGCCCAGTGCACGGATGTGCGCGTCAACCAGGTCACCCCCACCCTTTTTGCCCGCTTCCCCGATGCCCCCACCATGGCGTCGGCGCCGCGGGAGGAACTTGAAGAACTCATCCGTTCCACGGGCTTCTTCCGCGCCAAAGCGTCGTCGCTCTTGGAGCTTTCTGCGGACCTCGTGCGCCTCCACGACGGCGACGTTCCTGGCAGACTGCGCGACCTCGTCGAGCTGCGGGGCGTAGGACGCAAGACCGCAAACGTGGTGCTCGGCAACGCGTTCGACGTGCCTGGCATCACCGTCGACACCCACATGGGCAGGCTCTCCAGGCGCCTCGGGCTCACCGTCAACGACGACCCCGTGGCCGTCGAGCGCGACCTGATGGCGCTCATCGAAAGGCCGCAGTGGACCCTCTGGTCGCACCGCATCATCTTCCATGGGCGCCGCAGGTGCACGGCCCGCAAGCCCGACTGCGGCGGCTGCGAGATCGCCAGGTGGTGCCCCTCGGCGGGACGCGTCGGCTAATGCGCCTCGGCTGCCCGGTCTTCTTCGACCCGGCGCTTGTGGGCCTCCTCCTTGGCGTGCGGCGAGTCGGGCACAGGGGTCGAGCGGCGCTCAAAGATGGCGCGGTAGTGCCTGTCGCGCCACAGCAGGATCGCGGAACCAAGCAGGGCTGAGAGGAGGGAAGCTGCGAGCACCGACATCTTCACCTCGGACACGCGCTCCCCTGCGAAAGCGAGGTCTCCGATCAAGAGGGAGACGGTGAAGCCGATTCCTGCGAGTGAGGACATGCCGAGCACGTCCCACCAACTGAGACCCCTATCGAGGGACGCGCGCGTGAACGTCGCCACGATGAACGTGAACAGCAAGATCCCTAGAGGCTTGCCCAAGACAAGCCCGGCGACGACGCCTTGGGCCACGGGGTCGGACGCGGCGACAGAGATCGCCTCACTATCGATGACGACGCCGGCGGCGAAGAGCGCGAAGACGGGCACCGCCACACCAGCCGAAATGGGCCGCCACCAGTGCTCCCAGTGCTCCGCGAGGCTGTCGTCCTTGCCCTTGCGTGCGATCGCGGGAACGGCCAGGCCCAGCGCGACCCCGGCGATCGTGGCGTGGACGCCGGAGGCATGCATGGTGCCCCAGGCCACCAGCGCGAGCGGCACCAAGATCCACGCACTAGTAATGCCCCTGCGGATCAGGTACCAGAACAGCACGATGCACAGCGCCGAAGCGCCGAGCCACGCGAAGGCAAGGCTGTCGCTGAAGAACACGGCGATGATGATGATCGCCAAGAGGTCATCGACGACGGCAAGCGTCAGCAGAAAGGCGCGCAAGGCGTTGGGGAGCCAGCGGCCAACGATGCTCAGCACGGCGACCGCGAAGGCAATGTCCGTTGCGACGGGCACGGCCCATCCGGACAGCGAACCGCCATCGCCGAAGGCGTTGATGAGCACATAGAGGCCGGCAGGCACGAGCATGCCGCCTACAGCGGCGATGATGGGCACGATCGCAGTGGAGGGCTTGCGCAGTTCGCCAGCCACAATTTCTCGCTTGAGTTCCAGCCCGATCACAAAGAAGAAGATGGCGAGCAAGCCGTCCTTCGCCCACGTCTCCAGGGCGAGGTCGAGGTACAGCGCGTGCGGGCCGATGACGGTGCCCTTGACGGTCTCATAGGCGCCCGCCCAAGCCGAGTTCGCCCAGACCAGCGCGACGACGGTGCCGACGAGCAGGAGCACGCCGCCAGCGCGCTCGGTCCGCAGTACGTCGGCGAGGGTCTCCTCTGTCGACGGCGTCAGGCGGCTGAAAAGCCTTCCGGCGCGTGTGCGGGCCATCGGAACCTACTTTCTTTGACGGACTCAGCCCCGAGGGGCGTGTCCTAGCCTACCGAGCACCGTGGGCCCAGTTACTGCCCTCAACGCCCCGGGCACCCCTGGTGCTTCCCGAGGTTGTCAGGCATTCGCCGCGCGCGCGGCGGGGTCAGCAGTGTGCTTGATGGGAATCGGGTCGAATCGGTAGCCGACGTTGCGGACAGTGCCAATGAGTTGTTCGTGTTCCGCACCAAGTTTGGCGCGCAGGCGCCTCACGTGGACGTCGACCGTGCGCGTTCCACCGTAGTAGTCGAAGCCCCACACCTCTTGAAGCAGCTGGTCGCGGGTGTACACGCGGCCAGGGTGCTGCATCAAATACTTCAGGAGTTCAAACTCCTTGTAGGTGAGGTCGAGCGGCCTGCCCTTGAGCCGTGCCGTGTAGCCGCCCACGTCGACCGTCAAGTCGCCGGATTGATACTCCGCGGCCTTCTCAAGAGGATCGACGCTCGAGGCGCGTCCCAGCAACAGACGCACTCGCGCCTCGACCTCGGCAGGCGCGGCGTCGGTCAGCACCACATCGTCCGCACCCCATTCGGCGGTGACGATCGACATCCCACCCTCACGCAGCACCAGCAGCAGCGGGACCTTCACGCCGGTGACCTGCACGAGTCGACAGTTGTTGCGCGCCTCGGCTAGATCGTTGCGGGCGTCGATCACCAGGACGTCGGCATCGAGCGCGTCCAACATGGCCGACGGCTCTGGCGCGACCACGCGGGTTCTGTGACTCAAGAGGGCCAACGCAGGCAGTACCCCGGCGGCGCCGTCAGCAGACGGCGTCAGCACAAGCAGGTCGGCCATGGCTACCTCCGGGTTGGAATTACCTTACCGTCAGCACTCATGCGAGACTTACGCGCGTGAATCCCTCGACGCGCGCCACGGCGACGTTCGCCGCAGCCACCGTCGTCGCACTGACGGGCCTGTTGGGCACGCGGTACCTGGCCCTCGGGGTGAGCGCACTGATCGCAGTCGCCGCCTTCGGGTGGCCTCGCTTGCTACGCGTGTACCGCCGCAGGGTCGGCTCGGCCATCATCGCCGTGTCGGGAGCGATCTCGGTGATCGCTGTCGGCGTGGGCCGCGGCGAGCCCTATTTGCGCTACGCCGTCGCCGCTGCAGGCGCGGCCGTGCTGCTCTCCCTCGCGGCAGAAGTCTTCTTCCCCTCCCCTCCTGGCCGAGCCGTCTCGTCGGCAACCGGCATGATGGCCGGCGCGCTCGTCGCGGTATCAGCGGGCGCGTGGGTGGCAGCGAACCGCACGCCAGGTGCAACAGACCTCGTGGTCGCAGGGGCGGCCGCGATCGCGGTCTCAGGGATTGCTGCGGTGTTGACAAAGAAGCCCACCATCAACGCCATCATCTCCCTTGTGCTCGGCACCCTCACCGGCGCGGGCCTCGGACAGCTCTTTGACTCGATCAGTTGGGCGGGCGGCTCCCTGGTCGGCGTCGTCGGCGCGGCCTCGGTAGTGGTGGTGACAGAACTGACCCACAGGGAACCAGCGCCGCGTCACATGCTTGCCGCGATCGCTTCTGGCATCACCCCGGTCCTTTCTGCGGGTGTGCTGGTGTACCTGAGCGGCCGACTGCTGGTGGGCTGACGTGGACGTCATCGTCCGGCTCGCTGCGGTCTTGGTCGTCTTGGCCGCGAGCGCCGTTGCGTACGTCTGGTGGTCGCGCCGCCAGGGCAGGGTCCAGCACGTGACGGTTCCAGGGGCGCTCACTCCGGAGGACTTGGGTGCGCCGCGCGGCCTCCGCGCGACCTTCGTACAGTTCTCCACGCCGATTTGCGCCAAGTGCCCTCCCACCCGCGCGCTGCTATTGCGCGTCGCGGCGGAACAACCGCACGTGGTCCATATCGAGATCGATGCCTCGGAGCGACTTGATCTCGCCCGCAGGCTCGACATCATGCGTACTCCCACCACCTTGGTCTTGGACGCCGACGGCGTGGTGGTCTCTCGCATGAACGGGGCCCCTACCGAAGCGCAGGCACGCGCGGCGCTGGCCGAACTGCCGCCCCCGGGCGAGTACTCCATCTAGGTGCGCTCCACCGTCCGGGACTAGGATGGCGAGCCTATTGAGGAGGTCTCGTGTCCCCCACATCTGACGTTCAGATCGACCCGCGCGGATACCGCTTTGGGGCCTTGGTGACGTTCGCCGTGGTGCTTGCCGCGCTGCTCGTCGGAGCGAATACCGCTGGCATCATCCTCATGGCCGTGCTGACCGCCATGTTCCTGCCCGGCGCGACCGTCGGGCCCCAGATGACCGTTCAGTCCTGGCTCTTTCGCACCTTCGTGCGACCTCGCATCGGCCCTCCGGCCGCAACAGAAAGTTTCCGCCCTCCACGCTTCGCTCAGCAAATGGGCCTGGCAATGGCGGCGGCTGGACTCATCCTGGGACTCGTCGGTGCGGACGCAGGCTTCTACGTGTTCGCCGCACTGGTGGCCATCGCATCGTTCCTCAACGGGGTGTTCGGATTCTGCGCGGGCTGTGAGATCTACTTGCTGATGAAGCGCGCCACGAGCAAGGCGGTGTGACGTGCCGCGCTTGGTGGTGAAGTGCACGTGGGGTGCCGAGCGGCCAGAGACCTTGTTGCAGGCCTTCACCGTTGCGGCCACTGCTGCCGCCTCTGGTGTCGAGGTGAGTCTGTGGCTCACGGGCGATGCGGTGTTCCAAGTGGTGCCGGGAGTGGTCGACGTTGAACTGCCGCACAGCCCCCCGCTGTCGCAACTGCGCGACGCGGTGCTCGCGGCGGGAACCATCACGGCGTGCACTCAGTGCATCCAGCGCAGGGACCTCGGTGCCCACGATCTGATGGATGGTGTGCGCATCGCCGGCTCGGCCGCGTTCGTGGCCGAAAGCATGGACCCCGATTCCACGCCACTCGTGTATTGACGCACCGGTGAACTGCGCAGCCCTGCCTAGACTGGAGAGACCATGACTGCACTCGAAGCCACCTTCGTCGGCCTGGCCATCGCGGCCTTCGGCGCGACTGCCTGGATCGTCGGTATCGTGCTGTGGCGCGTCTTGAAGGCGCCCAAGCGGTGACGTTCACGCTGCCTGACGATCTCGCACCAGAGGTCTATCCACTTGCCTGGCTGGTCGGCTCGTGGTCGGGCCATGGGGTGATCGAGTACCCGGGGATTCCTCGCACCGATTTCCGCTCAGAGGTGACCCTCGATCACGACGGCGGGCCCTACCTCATTTACCGCTCCACGTGGACGGTGCTGGGCGCCGATGGTGAGGACGGTCCCGTGTGGTCGAGCGAGCAGGGGTACTGGCGCGTGCCGCCCACGCCGCCGGAGGGACTCGAGCTCAGCGAGAACCTTCACCCGGTGGAGTTGATGCTCGCTGATGCCTCCGGCTCGATTGCGCTGCTGATTGGGGCCGTTGGCAACGGCAAGATCGAACTCGCATCTGACCTGATGGCGCGTTCGGCATCGGCCCCCGACGTCGGCGGGGCGTCGCGACTCTACGGACACGTGGGAGGGGAACTCATGTTCGCCTTCGATATCGCCGCCTTCGGAAACGAACTGAGCAACTACGCATCTGGCCGCATGTCGCGCGTGGCGGAATCGTAAGCGGCCGCTCGGTCGTTCACTCGTCATGACTTCCGCACTCGTCGCTTCCTCTCCGCTGCTCTCTCGCCAGGGCGCGGTCGCTGCCACCGGCCCAGACGCCGGCGTGGCGTGGCACTACGGGGACCCGACGGCGGAGCAACGGTCGCTCGAGGCTGGCGCTGGTGTGGTGGACCAGTCGCACCTTGGAGTGGTGACGGTCACCGGTCCCGATCGATTGACGTGGCTCAACTCGCTCACCACTCAAGAGGTCGCGAGCCTGGCACCCGAGGCTTCCACAGAACTGATGATCCTGAACCCGCAGGGTCGGATCGAGCACGTCGCGGCGGTCGTCGATGATGGCGAGACCGCGTGGCTCATCACCGAGACGGCCGAAGGGTTGGCCGCCTTCCTTGACCGGATGCGGTTCATGCTGCGCGTCGAGGTCGCCGATGTCACAGCCCAGTGGGCGGCGATCGGCGAGCCGCGCGGCACGTCCGGCTCAGGTCCCGCCGACGCTGTGACGTGGGTCGACCAGTGGCCCCACGTGGGCCCCGGCGGCACGTCGTACACCGACTCCGCGAGCGCCGAGGCGACTCCACGGCCGTGGCGACTCACGCTCGTGCCGCGTGCCGAGCTCGAGTCGGCTATTGACGCCAGGGTTGCGGCAGGCGCCCGGCTCGCGGGCACGTGGGCCTCGGAGGCGCTCCGGATCGCGGCGCACCGCCCTCGCGCCGCCACAGAGATCGACGAGACCACACTTCCCCACGAACTCGATTGGCTGCGCACCGCCGTGCATCTCCATAAGGGCTGCTACCGCGGGCAGGAGACGGTTGCCAAGGTCCACAACGTGGGACGCCCGCCGCGCAGGCTGACCATGCTGCACCTAGATGGTTCCGATGCCGACCTTCCGGCGTTGGGCGCCGCCGTGACGCTCGCGTCCGACGGCAAGCCCGCCGGCCGGGTGACCTCGGTCGCGCGACACCATGAGTTGGGTCCCATCGCGCTGGCCGTGCTCAAGCGGTCGACCGACCCTACGGCCGTCCTTGAGGTGCAGGGCGAAGACGGCCCGATCGCGGCCGCTCAAGAGATCATCGTGAACGCCGAGGGTTTCTCTGCCGATCGACCCCCTAAGCCAGGGCCCACCACCAAGGGGCTGCTGATGGGCAAGGGCTGCGCGGCCGACGGCGGGGATCTGTAGTTCGCACAGCGTGCACTCGCTCCGCTTCTGCTTGCAGGTGCGCCCGCGTCGGGCTTTCGGGCTTCCACTAGCCATGAGATAGCGTGACCCGCGGAGGTAAGCGATGTTTCAGTTCTTGCAGTTCTTGGTGCTTGCGGCGATCTCGTATGCGGCCTTTGGCGCAGGCATTTGGGCCCTCGTGGATGCGGCACGGCGTTCCAACGCGGCGTTCGTGAACGCCGGTAAGCAGACCAAGACGCTGTGGGTGGTGATCCTGTCGGTTGCTACCGCGCTGCTGTTCATCTCGCTGCCGTTCCCCTTCGGCGGCGGCTCTGGTCCGCTCAACTTCATCGGCCTCGCTGCCGCTGTCGCCGTGATCGTGTATCACGTGGGTGTGAAGCCGGCGCTGGGGCCGCACCGCAGCGGACCATCGGGCGGGGGACGCGCCCCGCGGAACACCGGCGGCTGGTAGTCCCCGATGCGCGCGGTGTTGCAGCGCGCCTCACGCGCAGCAGTAGTGGTCGACGGCCGAGAGGTCGCGTCCTTTGACCGCCAGGGCATCGTCGCCCTCGTGGGCGTCACCCACGACGACGGCCCCGAGCAAGCAGAGACCATCGCCAGGAAGATCGCCGACCTTCGCCTGCTCGACGGCGAACGCTCCGTCGCCGACGAGGACGCGCCCGTCATCGTCGTCAGCCAGTTCACCCTGTATGCGGACACGCGCAAGGGCCGCCGTCCCACCTGGAATCAGGCGGCTCCAGGCCCCGTCGCTGAGCCGCTCGTCGCAGCCGTGGTGACGGCGCTGCGCGAGCGGGGGCTGACGGTCGGTACGGGCGTCTTCGGCGCCCACATGGACGTGACGCTCACCAACGACGGCCCCATCACCATCCTGCTAGAGACCTGAGCCCGCTACGCCGGTTGGCGGACCAACAGGTCGCCGACCTCGCAGTCAAGGGCCTCGCAAATGGCCACAAGAGTCGAGAAGCGGATGGCGCGCGCGCGATCGTTCTTGAGCACGGACAGGTTCACCAAGGAGACGCCGACGATCTCGCTGAGCCGCGTGAGAGTCAGATCCCGCTGCTCGAGAAGTTCGTCGAGGCGGCAGTGAATCCCGTTGTGCTCCGGTTCCGCGGGGCTCATACGAGCCCCTCCGTCTCGCTCTGAAGCCGCTCGCCGATCTGCAGGGCGACACCGACGGCAGCGATGACCAACACAGCGATCATGGGGCCGAGCGTGACTTCGAAGAGGGCTGCCTCGTAGGTGTAGTTGCTGATGGCTGAGAGCGCGCCGTTCGTTGTCATGTTGGTCAGGATGGTCTCCACGAGCCATCCACCAGTGATCACACCGGCACCCGCATATGCGAGGCGAGCCGTGCCGCGTTCGAAGGCCCGCCCCCTTGCGAGACGCACCATGAAGGCCGCGGCGATGACCATCGCGGCCGCGATGACGAGTAGCTGCACGATGGGTTGCGCCCAGAGCGCAAAGAGCGTCGCCGGTGCCGGCTCAGGCACGATGACGGTCGCTGTTTCGACATCGACGGTCACGGCTGCGCCGTCGGGACCGAGCGGTAGTTCAGCCTGCTCGTCGGCCAGCGGGACAACCACCGGGATGTCGTGGCCGGGAGCGACTTCAGAGATCCTGACCACGGTGGCGGCCGCACCAGCGGCGATGGCCGCTATTGCAATCGCTGCGGAGATGTAGAGGCTGACGCGGTCGCTCCGCTTCAGGGGGGCCGACATGTTGTTCACGACTCACTCCTTATCGTTTTTCGTTGTTATTGATAAACGATACGTCCTGTGAACGCGGCCGTCAACCAGCGTCGGCCGCTGATTTCGCTGCGGTAACAACTCTCACGCCCACCGCGAACATGGGTATCGGCCCCTAGGCGACGTGGTTAGCCTGATGACACGCCCCGAGGACCATTCCCTCGTGGCCGAGGAGGTAGACGATGTTCGAACGGTTCACTGACAGGGCCCGTCGCGTGGTGGTGCTCGCCCAAGAAGAGGCGCGCATGCTCAACCACAACTACATCGGGACCGAGCACATCCTGCTTGGCCTGGTGCGCGAGGGCGAAGGCGTTGCCGCCAAAGCACTCGAGGCCATGGACATCTCCCTCAACGGCGTGCGCGAGCAGGTCCAGGAAATCATCGGCGAGGGCTCACACGCCCCCTCCGGCCACATCCCCTTCACCCCTCGCGCCAAGAAGGTCCTCGAACTGTCTCTCCGCGAGGCACTGCAACTCGGCCACAACTACATCGGCACCGAGCACATCCTGCTCGGCCTCATTCGCGAAGGCGAAGGCGTAGCCGCTCAGGTGCTCGGCAAGCTCGGGGCGGAACTGAGTTCTGTGCGCCAGCAGGTCATCCAGCTGTTGTCGGGCTACGAGGGCAAGGAGACCGCCGGAGTCGGCGCCTCCGCGGGAGGACCTCAAGAGGGCACCCCCGCAGGTTCCACCGTGCTCGACCAGTTCGGCCGCAACTACACGCAAGCCGCGCGCGAGGGAAAGCTCGACCCCGTCATCGGCCGCGAGCTCATCATGGAGCGGGTGATGCAGGTCCTGTCTCGCCGCACCAAGAACAACCCGGTCCTCATCGGCGAGCCAGGCGTCGGCAAGACCGCAGTGGTCGAGGGACTCGCCCAGGCGATCGTGCGCGGCGACGTGCCCGAGACGCTCAAGGACAAGCACCTCTACACGCTTGACCTCGGCTCGCTCGTGGCAGGCTCCCGCTACCGCGGTGACTTCGAGGAGCGCCTCAAGAAGGTGCTCAAAGAGATCCGCACGCGCGGCGACATCATCCTGTTCATCGACGAGATCCACACCCTGGTGGGTGCTGGTGCAGCCGAGGGCGCGATCGACGCCGCGTCGATCCTGAAGCCCATGCTCGCCCGCGGGGAACTGCAGACCATCGGTGCCACCACGCTCGACGAGTACCGCAAGCACATCGAGAAGGACGCCGCGCTCGAGCGTCGGTTCCAACCCATCCAGGTGCCGGAGCCGGAACTCAGCCACGCGATCGAGATCCTCAAGGGTCTGCGCGACCGCTACGAGGCTTTCCACCGCGTCACCATCACGGACGACGCCATCGTGGCGGCGGCGCAAATGGCCGACCGCTACATCTCCGACCGGTTCTTGCCAGACAAGGCGATCGACCTGATCGATGAGGCGGGAGCGCGTCTGCGCATCCGTCGCATGACCAGCCCGCCTGAGCTTCGTGACCTCGACGACAAGATCGCGAACGTGCGTCGCGACAAGGAGTCGGCAATCGACGAGCAGGACTTCGAGAAGGCCGCGTCGCTGCGTGACGTGGAGCGCAAGCTCACCGAGCAGCGCTCCGAGAAGGAGCAGGCCTGGAAGTCGGGCGACCTCGACATCGCTGCGGTGGTGGACGAGGACCTGATCGCCGAGGTGCTCGCGATGTCCACCGGCGTGCCCGTGGCTCGCGTCAGCTCCGACGAGTCCTCTCGACTGCTCGCGATGGAAGGCGAACTGCACAAGCGGATCGTCGGCCAAGAGGCGGCCATCAAGGTGCTGTCGCAGGCGATTCGTCGCACGCGTGCTGGCCTGAAGGACCCCAAGCGCCCAGGTGGTTCGTTCATCTTCGCCGGGCCCACCGGCGTTGGAAAGACCGAGCTCGCCAAGGCGCTCGCCGAGTTCCTCTTCGGTGACGAGGATGCCCTCATCTCGCTCGACATGTCCGAGTACGGCGAGAAGCACACGGTGGCGCGACTGTTCGGTGCGCCTCCCGGCTACGTCGGCTTCGAAGAGGGCGGCCAGCTCACCGAGAAGGTGCGCCGCAAGCCGTTCTCCGTGGTCCTGTTCGACGAGGTCGAGAAGGCCCACCCCGACATCTTCAACTCGCTGCTCCAGATCCTGGAAGACGGCAAGCTGACGGATGCTCAGGGCCGAGAGGTGAACTTCAAGAACACCATCATCATCATGACCACCAATCTGGGTGCCGACGCGATTTCCAAGCGCCAGGCCACCGGCTTTGCGGTGGCGCAGGAGGGTGGCCAGACGTACGACGAGATGGTCAAGCTGGTGAACTCCAAGCTCAAGGAGCACTTCAAGCCTGAGTTCCTCAACCGCGTCGACAACGTCGTGGTCTTCCCGCAGCTCACGCAGGACGAGATCATCCAGATCGTCGACCTGATGGTGGCTCGCCTCGACGAGCGCATGAAGGACAAGGACATGGGCATCGAGCTGACCGATGCGGCCAAGCGGTTGCTTGCCGAACGCGGTTACGACCCAGTCCTGGGTGCAAGGCCGCTACGTCGAGCCCTGCAGCGCGAGATCGAGGACCCGTTGTCAGAGAAGATCCTGTTCGGCGAGATCACGTCGGGCCAGATCATCCGCGTCGATGCGCAAGGCGACGGAATCCTCGGCGAGTTCACGTTCGAGGGCATCGACAGGGACAGCGTGGTGGGCGAGCCCATCACGACTGACCCGGTGCCCGCCTCTGTCGAGAAGTCGGGCGGCTCATCGCAGAACGACGAGGGCGACTCCAAGGAGTCCTAACCCTCCATCACGCTCAGAAGGCCCCGGTCTCCCGCAAGGGAGCCGGGGTCTTCGTGATTCTCACCCCGAAGCGGGCGTCCCGGGACTTCGTGGAGACGAGCGGGGACAACGCGCCGTCCAGCCCACTCCCGGTCGCATTCTCACCATCCGGGCTACGCACGGTCGGTATGCTCATGGCACCACATCCAGGGGGACGGGTCATGAAGACGTCGGGCGAACGCTAGTGCGCCAACTCATCATCCTGCTGATTGCGCTGGCCACACCGTTCCTCCTGTTCCTGGCGAGAATCGCACCCCACCTCCACAAGTCGGTCATGGATCAGCCACGAGGTCGGCGTTGGCCGGTGGTCAAGGCGATCCTGCGCGCATTCGTTCCGAGCGGGAGAACGAGACGCCTGCCCCAGTCGCCCGACGAGGCGGCTTTTCGCATGCCCGACGATGCTCGGCGAACAGTCCCCTACGAACAGTGGCACCAGGTGAGCGACCTGGTTGCCAACGCTCGCCAGGTGTCGTCGTTGCAATCACGAACTTCCGGAGTCTCCCTCGATATCGACGGCAGTGTGGTCGTCATCCGGTACAGAGATGAGACGACCTCGGACATCGCCGTCGTCGCGCCGGACGGAAGCTTTCGCGCGATCACCGGTCCGGAGGGCGTGGTGGCCGCCCGTTGGCCGATGCCCAGCATCGACCGAGGCACCGTCGCGTGGTGGCAGATTGCGATCGACGGCAAGTCGGCGCACCTGTGGGTCGCAGAGCCCAGCCTGACGCCGCGAATGCTCCATACCGAAAGCCTTCCCAAGGGCCAACCTCTTCCGCTGGCGCCTGATGGCTGGGTGTTGGTCGCTGGCGACAAGGTCGCGTGGACGATGCTGACTGGAAGCGAGGGAACTATAGGAGTGACGTCGCTGGACGGAACCACCCACCGCGTCGGTCGCACGCGTTTTCCGACTCTGCACAGGGACACAGCCGCCGAGCGCGAGGGCAGACGCGTCGCAGCGGTGAGCGTCATGGAAGGCGACGCCGTGGACTTCGGCCAGGTCGGGGAGCTGAGCCTCGATGGCCCCATCCCTGTGCTTCGCCTCTTGCGGTCGGGCACCTACCCCGGCGCGAGCGTGTGCGACGGTTCGGTCGTGGGGTTCTGGCTGAGCCAGAGAGTGCTTCAACTCCCTGGCGGCCTATGGGTTCACATGCCGCAGGGCAGCAGCGCGATCGACTTCACGTCGGACGGCGAGTGGTGTGCGGGAAACCTCTTCAGGGCTCCACAGTCGCGCGATCGCGAGCGGTACGTCGGTGAACTGTTTCATCTGCCGACAGGAGTGCGGCAGCGCCTGTGCGAGCAGGCATTGGGGCCGCCGCAACTGCGCGCGGGACGCATCTTGTGGTCGTGGGCAGCCGAGACCGGCAGGGACTTCGCCGGAGCGAGTTCCTGGGTCGGCGACTTGCGCGCACCCTCGCTGTCGCATGGCGCCGGACCCGCGCCGGTAGGGTGACCGCATGCGAGCACGGGGGGCAATCATCGCGGCGAGTGGTGCCGCGTTCCTGGCTTGCGGTTGCTCACTGCTCGGGGATGGTGCCGCCATGGCTCCTCCCACCCATGGTGAGATCACTCCTGCGGAGGACACTCCATGGGCGACCGATGTCTGGCAGCCGGGAAGCGCCGTCGACGCATCGTGGCCGCTCGCATTATCCGAGGACGGCGACGTCCTCATCAGGTACTCGGACGACCCCTCGTCGTGGGAGGACGGCGTCGACGACGGCGAGACGGGCCTCGCCATCGTGAGCCCCAACGGGGACATCGAGTACCTGGAAGCACCGGGCGAGGGGACCTTGGCTGACGATGTGCTCTTCGCCAAGCTCAATGAGTCCACCATTGCGCTTGTCAACGACTCAGAGAGCGCGGACAACCCCGACACCGCCATGTGGCTTGTCGACCGCGACACTGGCGTGGTGACACCCATCCCCTCGGTGGTGCCGGACGGGGCCCTTGAGGGTGAGCGGGTTCTCCCCGGCCCCGACTTCACGCTCATCGATGACACGGTGCTGTGGGCGTTTCTCGGCGTCTTCGCCGCGGACTCAAATGGCCGAGTGTGGAATCCATGGGGCGCCTCGCCAAATGTGTTTTCGTTCAAGCGGAACGACTGTGAAGGCGAGTCCGTGGTCTCTGCCGTCAGTCGGTCCTGGTCCGAAGAAGCACCCATCACCGAGGTCACGTACACGGAGGCGACTCTCGACGACCATGGGATGCTCCAGGTCGACCCCGATTCAGTCTTCATCCTGGATCAAGAACGCGATGGTGCCGCCCCACTTCACGGCGTGACTCGCTGCGGAGACAGCATCCTCGGTGCGGCGTGGGGCTCCATGGGTGACGAAGGTGCCGAGTACCTCATGGCGACCGTCGAAACAGCCACGCTGGAACCCACTGGGATATCCGCCGAGGGGGTCCCGATCGCCTCGTTCCTGACCGAGAAGTGGATCGCCGTCGCGGCCAGCGGCCCTCTGCTTCGCAGCCGCACGAGCATCGTCAACCGGTCGACTGGCGAACAGTGGAACCCTGGCGGCGACTCCATGTGCGGTGGCTTGCTGGAGGTCTCAGGGCGCACGATCATGTGGGCCGAGCCCGCCGAGGACTGGTCCGACGAGTTTCCTCCGATGGGTCAGTGCATCACCTATGTCGGGACCCTACGCACCGACTAGACACAAAATCCAGAGGGTGCGCTCTCTCCGTGGGACGGTGCCCTCTGTGCGCGTCCACGGGCCGGCGCTCACTAGAGTGGCGGCATGAAACATCGGGGGGTCTTCATCGTTCTCGCCACCATCGTGGTGCTCGTGATCGGCGCGGCGGGAGCGGTCGGGTGGTACATCACCAGGGAGACCCCGGAGCCGTTCGAGTACGACGATGTGGCGATCTGGGCGCCGAACCTCGGTTCGCAGACCGTGCTGCTGGATGTGGACGACGACGGCAGCTTGTTGGTTGCCTTCTATGACGGCGGACGAAGCATCGACTACGAGGTCACAGGTGCCGAAAACATCCCGGTGATCGTCGGGCAGCAGCCAGGAGTCGCGGTCGTCACCCCCGACGGCGAACCGCACGTCCTGAGCGAGCCAAAGCCATTAGCCGACGATGTTGCGGGCGAGGCCGTTGGCTCGATCCACAGAGGCTCGGTGGCCGTTGCGTGGCAAGTGCGCGGGGTCAGCGTCAATGGCGAAGGCAAGCTCGTCTTTCAGGCCCAGGAGCCGACCGTCGCGATGGCCATCGGCAGCGCGGACGGACTTGAGCCAATGCCCGTTCCTGTTCGCGACGGCGCACCGCTCAGTGTGCAGTGGGGCGGTCTCCATGTCGCGGACGGCGTCTTGGTGGCCCTCGTCATGGAAGTGGCACAAGACTCCTCGTTTGAGTCGATGACCGGCATCATCGACCTCGCGACGGGCGAGTTCATCGCCCTCGACACAGGCGCTTCCCTTGCGCCGATGCGTGACCTCTGTGACCCAAACGGCGGCACCTTCGGCTACGTCGCGACGGGCGCCTCAGGCGAGCCGCTTGAGGCGCACCAATTCAGCGTGATGCAGGGCGAGGCGTCTGGGGTGCGGCAGCTGGTACCGCCAGAAACCATAGCCCGTGCGGTTCCGTTCAACGCCTGCGGAAGCGACACTGCGGGCGTTGACAGAACCTCTGAAGCTCTCGTCTGGACAGACGGTCAGGAGGCAGCCCTCTCCACGGCGTTCGTCGGGAGTGCAGCCGGTGACGTGTTCCTTGCGCCTGAATGGGCAGCCGTGCATGGGCTCAGTTTTGGCGACTTCGACAGGCGCGTCCTGGTGGTCGACCGCGAGACCAAGGTCGTTCACACCGTGTCCGCCAACTGCGATCGCTTGGTCGCCTCAGGCGACTGGATCGCCTTTGGCTATCCCGAGGGGGATACGTGTCGACCCGTCGCTGTACCAGCGTCGGCCGTCTTGGGACGTCCGTAGCCCGCCAGACTGGCACAACCCGCGGTCCGACTGCCTAGGCTGGCATCATGACCGTTCACACGCCGCACACCGCAGCAGCCGACCGCTACGACTCCATGACCTACCGCCGCTGCGGTCGCTCCGGCATCCGCCTCCCGGCGGTCAGCTTGGGTTTGTGGCAGAACTTCGGCGACGCGACCGGCCTCGAGCGGCAACGAGACATCATCCTCGCCGCGTTCGACTTGGGGCTAACTCACTACGACCTCGCCAACAACTACGGCCCGCCGCCGGGCAGCGCCGAGCGCAATTTCGGCGGCATCTTCGCGCGCGACCTGAAGCCGTACCGCGACGAGATCCTGATCTCCACCAAGGCCGGCTACGGCATGTGGCCAGGCCCTTACGGCGACTTCGGCTCCCGCAAGTACCTGCTGAGCTCTCTCGACCAGTCCCTGCAGCGCATGGGCCTCGAGTACGTGGACATCTTCTATCACCACCGGCCAGACCCCGACACCCCCATTGAGGAGTCGATGATGGCGCTCGATCAGGCGGTCCGCTCGGGGAAGGCGCTCTACGCGGGCATCTCGAACTACGGCCCGGACGACGCCGAGGTTGCGACTCGCATCCTGCGTCACCTGGGGACGCCGCTGCTCATTCACCAACCGCGCTACTCGATGTTCGACAGGCGGCCCGAGGAGGGTCTGCTCGACGTCCTCGGCAGGGAAGGCGTCGGCTCGATCGTGTTCTCGCCGCTCGCACAAGGCATGCTCACCGACCGCTACCTCAAGGGTGTGCCAGAGGGTTCGCGCGTCACTCACAGCCAGTTCCTGTCTCAGAAGAACTTGACCGACACCTACCTCGACAGGGCACGCGCCCTCAACGACATCGCGGTGGGTCGCGGCCAGACGCTTGCCCAACTGGCGATCCAATGGGTGCTGCGAGACGACCGCGTCACGAGCGCGTTGATCGGCGCCTCGAGCGTTCAGCAACTGCGCGACAACGTCGCGGCGCTAGTTGGTGAACCCTTGTCGGAAGAGGAACTCACCGCCATCGAGCCCCACGCTGTGCATGGCACCGAGTGGCTGTGACCGCTCAGCGCCGTTCGGGAATCTCGTAGGCGAGCGCTAGCCGACCCACATGGTGGCGACGGCCGCCTCGACCGCGCCGCAGTTGCCGCCCTCGACGTACGAGGTGCACTGCACCAGCACCATCGATTCGCCGCCACCCACGATGTACATGTCTGTGCTGAAGAAGCTGCCGGACTCCACGGGAGTGCCCGTCGAGACCGTGACGCTCACTCCTCGATCGTTGGTGTACGTGCGCGGCTCCGACCAGGTTTGCGTGCCACCGGTAGCGTCGAATCCACGCCGCGCGCCCAAGCTATAGAGCTCGGTCGTGTACTCGCGAGGGAGCGCGGAGTGCAGTACCAACACCTCGTCGCCACCTGGCATGTCGCCGCCGTCGGGCGACCACGCCTCAAGGAACGTGATCAACTCGCCGGAGCTCATCTGAGGCTCTTCGCCAAAGAACGGCCTGTACGTCTCCGTCAGGTCACCCCACTCGGCCGGGACGCCGTAGGCGATCCCCAGTTCGGGGTGGCGAAGCTCCACGAAGCCTGCCGGCACCGTGAAGTCGGCAGGGATGTCGGCGTGCTCGGCGGACCCCAATTCATCCGTGGGTTCGGCACTCTCCGTCTGCTCGGGCGAAGGCGACAAGATCGCCTCGAGGTCGGCAGGCGTCTCTTCTTGGTCGGATGACGCGTTGTTGATCGCCCAGACGATTCCCCCTCCGATGAGCCCGAGGAGTAGGAGGGCGCCGAGCACAATCGCCACGATGGCACCCGCGCCCAGGCCACGCTTGGGCGCGCTGTCTGGCAAGTAGTAGGGATCTGGTGAGTACGAGTCGGGTGAGTACGCCTGCTGCGCCGGCGAAAACGCCGCGCCGGCCGACTGAGGAGTGGCTTGGGGCGAGTACGACGCGTTCGCTTGCGGGTCATACGAGTCCGCGGGCTGCGGCGCGTAGGAGGCAGCGGCGGGGGTCGCGAAGCCCTGGTCGGCGGACGAGGCGGAAGCTTGCGCGCCCCTCTCGGTCGTCGCGGCGGGAGCCTGGTCGACGGTCTGGGCCGGAGCCTGTTCCGCCTGGGTGACGGGAGCGGGCGCGGACGTGACGTGCGTGTGTTCGGTCCACCGCTGCCCGTCCCAATAGCGCAACTGCCCCGACTGTGACGGGTCGTCGTACCAACCTGCTGTCGCTGACATGGCCCCTCCTCGGCACCTTGGCTCGTGGAGGTGCGCCTACAAGATACCCCCTCCAGCGTGATGCCGGGAGTCGTCCGCTATCAGTCGCGCCACGAGGCGGCGCCGACCTAGGCGAGCGCGTAGCTTCCGCGCTCCGGGTTCTCCAAGGCCACCAATCCGTCGGCGATGAGTCCCGCAAGGCAGCGATCCAGTTGGCCCGGTGCGACGTCGTCGAGAAGAGCACTTCCGGAGATGTTCACGGGTCGTGGCGAATCGCGCAGCAGCGCGAGCACGCGCCCGCGCACTTGGCGGTCGGTGCCGTGCCAGGCCTGCGTCCTGCGCGGCGCCAGGTCAAGTCCTTTTCCTCCGGACTGCTTCCACACGCACATGTCCGCCAGCGGGCACTCCTCGCAACGGGGCGAGCGCGCGGTGCACACCAACGCCCCCAGCTCCATCGACGCGGCCGCCCACTTTGCGGCGTCGGCGTGATCGATTGGAACGATCGCTGCGGCGGCGTCCCTCTCCGCCCTGCCGAGGCTGGTCGCCGGAAGCGGTTCTCCGTGCCACGCGCGGCCGATCACCCGGCGCACATTCGTGTCGAGCACGACCGCGCTGCGCCCAAACGCGAAGGCCAACACCGCCGACGCCGTGTAGTCGCCCACGCCGGGAAGCGCGAGCAGGGCTTCGGCGTCGTCTGGGACCTCCCCCGCGTGCCGATCAACAAGCGCGGCGGCGCATTCCCACAGGCGCTTGGCCCTACGCGGGTAGCCGAGCCGCTCCCACGCGCGCACGGCGTCGGCCTGAGACGCCGAGGCAAGGTCCGCTGGGGTGGGCCACCGAGCCATCCATCCTTCCCACGCGGGCAGCACTCGCGACACCGGGGTCTGTTGCAACATGACCTCGCTCACGAGCACTCCCCAAGCGCTGCAATCGGCACGCCGCCACGGCAAGTCCCTCGCGTGAGCGTCGTACCAGCCCACGACGGCGCCGACGCGCTCAATATTGAGTTCGGCAGAGTGTGCTGGATACGGCATGGCCTTCATTGTTCCAGCGGCAAGCATGGTTACGGTAAGGACATCGGAAGGAGGCCCGCCATGGATGGTCTTCGCGAGCCGGTGGGCGGTCAGCCCCCCGAGGTGTACTGGCGCCGCCGCATCGTCGCGATCGTGGGCGCAGTGCTGCTCTTGGTCGTTGTGTATTTCTTGTGGTCGTCTCCAGGTGGTGGCGACGACGGCGAGGCCGGCGTGAGCCCGAACCCCGAGGACACGAACGCCACGACATCTCCATTGCCGTCTGATGGCGCAACGGATGGTACCGATGTGTCGAGAGCGTGCACCGCCTCCGATGTTTCCCTCACGGCGACTCCCAATCCTGGGCAGTTTGGCGCAGGCGCCTTGCCCGTGTTCGACGTATCGATCTCGCACACCGGCAACGCGCCTTGCCTGCTCGACACCGCGGCGGCAGACACGGAGTTGTTGATCACCTCCGGTAGCGACCGGATCTTCTCTTCGCTCGACTGCCCCACGGACGCGACCATCAACGCCCGCGAGTTCCTGTTGCAGCCTGGAGCGAAGGAGACGTTCTCCGTGACGTGGTCTCGCCAACGGTCCGCCCCGGAGTGTGCGGACGTGAGCGCCACCCCTGGCAACGGCACGTATCACGCGCTGCTCACGATCCAGGGGATCGAAGCCCCTGACACGACCTTCCAGTTGACCGGCTAAGCCGGGCTACTGGGCTGGCGTGACGCCAGCCCTCACGGCGTCGGCGAGGGATTCCACCGCAATCACTGTCATGCGTCCCCCGACGGCTTCCTTTGCCGACGCTTCGGCACCAGCGGGCACGATGGCATGGGTGAAGCCCAGCCGGGCTGCCTCTGACAGCCGAGTACCGATCGCGCTCACTGGCCGCACGGCGCCCGATAGCGCCACCTCGCCTACAGCGACGAAGCCTTTGCGCACCGGCCGATCGGCGCGCGCGGAAGCGAGCGCGAGCGCGAGGGCCAGGTCTGCGGCGGGCTCTGCGACCTTGGCGCCGCCGACGGTGGAAACGTAGACATCGTCCGCGACGAGCGCGACGCCCACGCGCCGGTGGAGAACTGCCAGCATCATGGACACCCTGGCCGAGTCCATGCCGGATGTGGCACGGCGCGGGTTGGATAGCGCCGATGGCGCGACGAGAGCCTGGATCTCCGCGGGAAGCGCGCGCCTGCCGTCCACGGTGATCGTGGCGCATGTGCCGGCGATGGGCTCCCCCGTTTGCGTCAAGAACAGACCGGAAGGGTCGGGGACCTCTTCGATGCCAGAGTCGACGAGCTGGAAGCACCCGACCTCGTCTACCGAACCGAAGCGGTTCTTGAGCGCTCGCAGCAGCCGGAGCGGCGAGTGCGGATCGCCCTCAAACTGGCACACGACGTCCACGAGGTGCTCCACGAGTCGCGGCCCAGCCACGGAGCCGTCTTTGGTGACGTGGCCAACGAGCACCATGGGAACGCCGGAGCTCTTGGTGGCCTGAATGAGCGCCGCGGCGACCTCACGCACTTGCGAGACTCCCCCTGGCGAGCCTTCGACAGCCGCCGACGCGATGGTCTGGATCGAGTCGACGATCACCAGTCCTGGGGCCTCGGCTGCGAGGTGGGCCAACACCACGCCCAGGTCCGTCTCCGCGGCGAGCTTGAGTCGCGGCTCGAGCGCGCCCATGCGTTCGGCACGCAGGCGCACTTGCCCCGCGGACTCCTCACCAGAGATATACAAGACGTCGGTGCCGTCGCGAGCCGCTCGTGCTGCCACCTCGAGCAAGAGCGTGGACTTGCCGACGCCCGGCTCGCCTGCCAGGAGTACCGCCGCGCCCGCCACCAAGCCGCCACCCAGCACGCGGTCAAATTCCGACACCTTGGTGGGGTGACGAGCTGACTCACTGCGGGGAACGTCGGCGATGGGACGCGCAGGTGTGGCGACCGCTGTGGCCTTGGTGCTGGGGCCTGCGGTGGCGCCTACCTCGACCACAGTTCCCCACTGCTGGCACTCGCTACACCGCCCCACCCACTTGACCGCGGTCCAGCCGCATTCGGTGCACCGATACGCGGGCGCGGTCTTCTTGGTAGTGGCCATGGCGTCACGCTACCTGCCACATCTGACACGCGCGGGCCGCACGAACAGACGGGCGCACCCCCCTGGGCATAACCTGAGTGCATGTCAAGCGATGAGTACCGTCCCCCGTGGCTGCCGGTGAATCCCGCGCCGGAACCATCGGAGACCAGCACCAACGCGTCCGAGCCCGAGCCAGACGCTGCGGAGCCGACCGAGTCCCAGACCCCTTCTGGTTCCGAATTTGGTGGCGACACCGAGCGGTCGAGCGAACCGACGGCACCTGGGCCGGCCTCGCCCTTCACCCCTCCGCCTCCCCCGTCGGCCGCGCCGTATGCGCCGTACGGGAACCCTGCGGCGCCCGCGCGGCAGTCAGAACCGGAGCCAGAGCCGCCACGTCCCGTCTCCCCATTCGCGCCGCCAGCGCCGACGCCAGAGTCGCCCTGGCAGCCGAGCGCCGCGTCCGAGCCCGAACAATTGACGCCGACGCCAGAGTCACCTTGGCAGCCGAGCGCGGCGCCTGAGCCTGAGGCCAGTTCAACGGCACAGCCCGAGGCGGAGACCGCACCTGAGCCCGAGCCAACCGCGCGCCCGGAACCCTTTGTGCCGCCAGAGCCCCCCACGCCGACGAGCCCCTCGCCAGCCGCCGCGGCCGCCTTCTTCAGCGCTCGACGCGACCGTGCCGTGCCGTCCGCCGACGCTAGGGACGGAATACAGGACCTCGATGGAGCGGACGTCTCCGCACAGGACGACGCTTCCACGTCGGGGCAGCAAGAATCCGACTCTGACGTCCCTGCTGCCCCACTGACGCCTGCCGCGCCGACCAGCCCCTACCTCAGCGGTATGCGTCCCTCGACCGACCGCACGTTCGAGCCGGAGCGCGCTCCCAGTGCCAGCGAGGCATGGGCGCCATCGACGCCCGTTCAACCACCCGTCACCGGCAATGTGCCGACGGTGCGCCCGGACGATCTGACGCCTACCAAGCCAGCGATGCCGCACAGCGCCTACGCCCCGACCTCGGAGCCAGAACCCGAGCCCGAGGGCGACGCCGACGCCGTGTCCGAGCAGAAGTCGCCGTGGCAAGTGGAGGCGGCGCTCGAGCCGAAGGTCGAGGCAGGTTCCGAGTCTGGAGCCGAGGGTGAGGCCGAGGCCGAACAGGAGCCAGAACCTGAGCCCGAGTCGGAGGCTCCCGCTGCGCCCGCGGTCAAGCCGGGTTGGGCTTGGCTCACGGAGCAAGAATCCGAGCAGGAGGCGAGTCCTTCGCTAGGCACTGAGCCGCCCACTGAACCGGAGCCTGAGCCTGAGCCTGAGCCTGAGCCCGAGCCCGAGCCCGAGCCCGAACCGGAGCAGGTCTTCGACGCCGACGAAGACGAAGACGATGACGTCGCAGACGCTGGACCCACCTTCGACTCCAACCCCGACCCCGACCCCGACGACGCACCACAAGAGCGTTGGTCTCCTGCCGATTCGGGGAGTATCCCCACGCCGATCGAAGCGGACGAGGCCGAGATCATCGCGCCGATTCTGCCGCCACCGGCGTCGGAGATCCTGCCTCGCTCAGGAGACGGCGACGACGCGGACTCATCCGAAGCCGCCGCCGTGCCTTCCTGGGACGCCCCAGGTGAGCCTGCTGGCGACACGGAGTTCTCGCCGGCACCGACTGACGCCGTGCACCAGCTTGGCGCGTCGGCGGTTTCCAACGCGAGCCTCCAAGCGGCGGGAGCGCCCACCCCCATTGGTGGGATCCCGCAGGTAGACGACAACGACGACCCCTTCCCGTCGTTCGGCGAAGAGGAGCCGTTCGTGCCGCGCTTTGAACCGGCAGCTCACGAACCGCCGACGCAGTCACCGTCCGTGAGTTTCGCGCCCCCGGCGCCGCGACCGGTGTCCCCGCTCTCTGACGTGGACGTGCCACAGACGGATGAACCCGCCTACGCTCCACGCGTCGAACTGAGCTCTTCCCCACCGCCTTCTGGCGAGTTCAGGACCCCCAGCAGGCCGTGGGCGGCCGTGAGGGAAGACGACGTCGAGTTCGGAGCACCGTCGATCATGCCGGGCGCATCGCTCGATGCCGAGACACTCGCTGGCGCCCGCACCAACATGAGCGCTCCATATGCCGAAGAGGGCCGCGACAACTGGGTCGCTCGGTCGGGAAGTGAGGAACCAATCGTGTCTCGCCGCGCCGTCGGGGATCCGCCATCTGGCGCGGTACCTGTCACTGCACCTCCGCCCGTCGGCTCAGCGGCGGAGGGCACCGCGGAGACAAGCGACGCCTCCGGCACCGCGCGTCACGCTGCCGGCGCCGGACCCGCGAGTGATACCGCCGCCGAAGGCGAGCAGGGCGTCGCCCCGCCGCCGTCGAGCCGGCGCAAGCGCTGGATCCTGTGGCTCGCCCTCGGCATCGTGGTGGCCGCCGGTGCGGGCGTGCTGATCTATCGGATGTTTCTGATGCCGGAGCCCATCACCCTGCCTGTGCCGACCGAGACAGTTCAGCCAGCCGCGCCGTCGAACGAGCCAGTGGAGATCGAGGAGCCCACCGACTTTCTCGCAGCGCTGCCGGACACCGTCAAGACTGCCGTGCTGGTCGACTACGAGAGCATTGACCCGCTCACCGAGGAGGAGTTGCCGGCCCGCGTCGCTGAGCACCACACCCTGAGTTACGACGCCGGGGCGGGTACTCCTGACTTTGTGGTGAACGCGTACCAGCACTACAACGAGGCCGACGCTCAAGCCGCGTACGACGCCTACGCGGAGGGCGCCGACGACGTGGAACCCGTCATGGTCGACGGTGAGCAAGTGGGGGACAGGGCGGTCCTGAACGCGCCCACTACAGACACCGTGGTGTGGCGCAACGTCACGGCAGTATTCGTGCTGACCGGCCCTGCCGACGAGGTTCTGGACTTCTACGAGCACTACGGGGTCTAGTCGTGGCAAGCACGGGCGGCAAACGGGGCCCGCGCCCCGGGGGCCCCGATACTCGCGCAGAGATTCTGGCGGCGGCGGGCGTCGTCTTCTCCCGCGACGGCTACGAACGCGGTTCCGTCAGGGCGGTGGCGCGCGAAGCGGAGGTAGATCCCGCGCTGGTACGCCACTACTTCAGTTCAAAGACGGAGCTGTTCTTCGAGGCGATGCGGCCACCCATCGACCTTGCGGCACATGCGAACCGCATTGCTGAAGGGGATCCCGCCCACGTGGGCGACAGGGTGATGACGTTCTTTGTCGAGGTGTGGGACGACCCCGTGCGAGGCCCACGAGTGGTCGCACTCATGCGGGCGGCGTTCGACTACCCCGAGATGGCCGAGTATGTGGGCGAGCTCATCGTCAAGGGAGTCATTCAACGCGTCGCAGCGGCGGTGGGCGCACAGGACCCCGAGCGCGCAGCGGCGACGGCGGCATCCCAGGTGTTCGGCCTCGCCATGCTCCGGCACTCAGCAAAGATGGAACCGCTCGCGTCCGAGCCCGCCGAGTCCCTCATCGCGCGGTTCGGCCCCATCATCACGCGGCTGCTGCGCGACGAAGTCCCCTAGCGGTTGACAGCCGCGCCACCAAGGAGCACAATTCCCCGCATGAGGAATAACAGCTCCGAGGGAGCGGCCATCTCCATCCGCGCGCTCCACGTGATTCGCGGCGGCAATGAGGTTCTGCCCCGCATCGACCTCGACGTGCCGCGCGGCCAGATCGTCGGCCTGCTCGGCCCTTCGGGAGGTGGCAAGACCACGCTGATGCGCGCCATCGTCGGCGCCCAGATCGTCGCTGGCGGGTCGGTCGAGGTACTCGGTCACCCAGCGGGCTCCCCCGTACTGCGCAGCCGCATCGGCTACGTCACCCAGGCGCCGTCGATCTACCCCGACCTCACGGCGAGGGAGAACCTCTCCTACTTCGCCAAGACCATGGGCGAGGGCGCCGACGCGGTGGCGAAGACACTGCACCACATCGGGCTTTCCGACGCGGCAGACCGGCCGGTGAGCACCCTGTCAGGCGGTCAGAAGTCTCGAGTCTCGCTCGGCGCCGCGCTCGTCGGCGATCCGGAACTGCTCGTGCTCGACGAGCCAACCGTCGGCCTCGACCCCGCCCTTCGCCGCGACTTGTGGGGGCTGTTTCACGAGCTCCGCGACGCGGGCAAGACCCTCCTGGTGAGCTCGCACGTCATGGACGAGGCAATCCGCTGCGACCGGCTCGTGTTCGTGCGCGACGGGGCCATCTTGGCCGACGACACCCTCGAGGCCATCCTCGCCGACACGGGAACCGACAACGCTGACGCCGCCTTCTTGGCGCTCACCGAGAGGAACGCGGCATGAACCTCGCGCTGACCTGGAACACCGCCAAGCGGGTCCTGACCCAATTGCGCCGCGACCCGCGCACCCTTGCGATGTTGATCGTGCTTCCGACGGGCCTCACGTGGCTGCTGCAGTACATCTTCTCCGAGTCCCCCGTGCCGCCCACCGGGCCGATCTTCAACACCATCGGGCCCCGCATCATGGGCCTGTTCCCCCTGATCTTGATGTTCATCATCACGTCCATCACGATGCTGCGCGAGCGTCAGTCGGGCACGCTGGAGCGCCTCATGGTTGGCCCTACGGGCAAGGCCGACGTCATCCTGGGTTACGCGCTCGCCTTTGGCCTGATCGCGACGGTCCAGGCCATCGCGATGACGGCGTGGTCCGTGTGGCCGCTGGGGCTCGAGATTCCCACGGGGCTGTGGCGCCTCGGTCTGATCATGGTGCTCGACGCACTCGTAGGAACCGCCCTTGGGCTGCTCGCTTCCGCCGTAGCGCGCACCGAGTTCCAGGCCGTGCAGATGATGCCGCTGGTGATCATCCCTCAGTTGCTGCTCGCCGGGCTGTTTGTGAACAGGAGCGATATGCCCGTCGCGCTGGAGTACATCTCCAACGTCTTGCCCGTCAGCTACTCGATCGATGGGGTCAACGAGGTACTTGCGGGCAACGGGGACGGGATCTGGGGCCCTGTCGCCATCCTGGTGGCGTTCATCGCTGGCTCGCTGGTGCTGGGCGCGATGACGCTGCGCCGCCGCACCGACTGACTCCCTGCGGGGCACTCACGCACCCTCCGCACCTGCTAGCACCATCCTGCGGGGCACTCACGCACCGCCCCTCTGCAAAGTCGGCGCTGCCCGATAGCCTGGGGGCATGACTGACATCGCAACCGCACCCTCGTCCACGGTCGCCATCATCGGCGGCGGAGTCATGGGCGGCGCCATCGCCGCCGGCGTCCGCAATGGCGGCTGGTCCGCCGAGTCGGTGACAGTGGCCGACAAGAGCACCGAGACCCTCGCGGACCTCGCGGCGGCCCACGAGCTCATGACGACCACCAGCCTGGCGGAGGCGGCGGCGGGCGCGGACGTGATTGTGTTTGCCGTCAAGCCTCAAGACGCGGCCGAGGTGCTCGCCGAATTCGGCCCGCACGTGAAGCCGGGCAGCATGCTGCTGACGGTGGCAGCGGGACTGCCCGCCTCGTTTTACGAGGCGCGGCTTCCCGCGGGGACGCCCGTGGTGCGGGCTATGCCCAACACTCCCGCCCTGGTCGGCTTCGGCGCTACCGCCATCGCCGCGGGCGCATCGGCCACGGACGCACACCTTGCGGTGGCGGCGCGAGTGCTCGCGGCGACGGGACTTGTGGTGACGGTGGACGAGGGCGACATCAACGCGGTGAGCACGGTGTCCGGGTCCGGCCCCGCGTACTTCTACGCGTTCGTCGAGGCGATGATCGAGGCCGGGATCACCCAAGGCCTGGACCGCGATGTGGCCGAGGCCCTCGCCAAGCAGACTCTGATCGGCGCTGGCCGTCTGCTGGAGAGTTCGGGCGCAACGCCCGGCGAGCTGCGCGCACGCGTGTCCTCGAAGGGCGGCACCACTCTCGCCGCGCTCGAGGCGATGAGCCACGCCGGCTTGCAAACCACCGTAGCCGTGGGGTTGGCGGCCGCCGACCGCCGCGCCCGCGAACTCGCGGTGGAACTCTCCGGGGACTAGTCGCACCGCGCCACCGAGCAACTGCCCGGTCACATTCGGGCGCTAGGCTTGTGAGCGCTCTCCCAGGGCTGCATCGGCGCCGCGCGGGAGGGACCACATTGGCATCACCTTCCCGGAGGATTCCCATGCAGTACGGCCACTTCGACGACGCGGCGCGTGAGTACGTCATCACGCGCCCGGACACTCCGCGGTCCTGGTCCAACTATCTGGGGTCTCGCCTGTACGGCGGGATCATCACGCAGGGCGCGGGCGGGTATTCCTTCTACAAGTCCGGCGGCACAGGGCGCGTGACGCGGTTCCGCTTCAATGGCGTGCCGCAAGACGAGCCCGGCCGCTTTGTCTACCTTCGCGACGATGCCGATGGCGACTTCTGGTCCGCGTCCTGGCAGCCCGTGGGCAAGCCGTTGCAGGGCCGGGATGGGGACGACGCCGACGCTGCCGGCAACCCTACCCAGGCGTCGTCCGTGCGCCATGGCTTGGGCTATTCGATCTTCCACTCCTCCTATAGGGGCATCGACTCCGAGGCGACGTTCTTCATCCCGCAGGGCCAGGCGTTCGAGTACTGGTCGGTCAAGGTCACCAACACCACCGCCAAGCCGCGCACCGTCTCCCTGTTCTCCTACGCCGAGCTGTCCAACGAGTGGAACTACCGCCAGGACCTGGAGAACCTTCAGTATTCGCAGTACGTGGTGGTGTGCCGCATGAAGGACGGGATGATCCACCGGACCAACTCGACGCGCGATCACACGTCCGAGCTGTGGTTCGGCATGGCGGGCGCCGATGTGGCGGGCTTCGACACGGACCGCGACGCGTTCCTGGGCGACTACCGCACGCAGTCGGCGCCGATGGCCGTGGAGCGCGGGCACTGCTCCGGTTCCGAGGCGACGGGCGACAACGCCTGCTCCTCGATCCAGGCCACGCTCGAACTTGAGCCCGGCGAGACGCGTCACGTGATTTACATGATGGGCGTGGGCGCGCCCGATGCCGAGTGGGAGGACGCCGACGGCGTGGCCGTGCGCCCGGGCCGGGAGATCATGGCGGAGTTTGGCACGCCCGAGGCGGTGGAGCGCGAGCTTGCGGCGATCCGCGAGGAGTGGCGGGAGTTCTTGGCGCCTCTGCAGGTGGCTACCCCCGACGAGCAGATGAACTCGATGATCAACGTGTGGCACGCGTACCAGACGCACATGACGTTCAACTGGTCGCGCGGCGTGAGCCTGATCGAGGCCGGCGACCGTGACGGCCTGGGCTACCGCGACACGGTGCAGGACATGCTCGCGGTGATTCACGCGATCCCAGACGCCGTCCGCGAGCGCCTCGACATGATCCTCACCGGGCAAACCGAAGAGGGCGGTGCCATGCCGCTCGTGAAGCCGTTGACGCATCGGCCGGGCCACGAGGCCACGCCGACGCTGGAGCAGTACCGCTCGGACGACCCGTTGTGGCTACCCATCACCGTGGCGAACTTTGTGTACGAGACGGGCGACACCGGCTACCTCGACACCGTGCTGCCGTACGCCGACCACGGCTCGGCCACGGTGTTCGAGCACCTCAAGCAGGCCATCCAGTTCTCACTGAACCACTTGGGAAACAACGGCCTGGTGCAGGGGTTGCAGGCGGACTGGAACGACTGCCTGCAGTTCGGCACCACGGGCGAATCGATGTTCTCCACCTTCCTGATGGCCAACGGCGTGCGCGTCATCGCGGAGCTCGCCGAGCAGACCGGTCGCGACGACGATGCGGCATGGGCGCGGGGCGTTTTGGCGGACCTCGAAGTCGTCCTTGAAAACTCGTGGGACGGCGGCTGGTACATCCGCGGCATCTCCTCGACCGGCGCCAAGCTGGGTTCCAAGGCTCTGGATGAGGGCCAGATCTACCTGGAGCCCAACGTGTGGGCCGCAATCTCGCAGACCGTTCCGGAGGCCCGCGCCATCGGCGCGATGGACTCTGTCTATGAGCGACTGTCCACCGAACACGGCGTGGCCCTGTGTGCCCCCGCGCATACCAAGGAGGTTCCCGGCGTCGGCCTGTCCCTGTTGGTGTTCCCCGTGGGCCACAAGGAAAACGGCGGCATCTTCTGCCACGCGAACTCGTGGACCATCGTCGCCGAGGGCATCCTGGGCCGCGGCGACCGTGCCTACGAGTACTACCGCGGGTTCCTGCCCGCCAAGTACAACGACCAGGCCGAACTCCACCAGGTCGAGCCCTACGTGTACTGCCAGTTCACCCACGGCCCCGAGTCCCCGCGCTTTGGCCAGGCCCGCAACCCGTGGCTGACCGGCACCGCATCGTGGTCCTACGTGGGCGTGACCCAGTACATCTTGGGCGTCCGGCCCGAGCTGTCCGGGCTGCGGATTGACCCGTGTCTTCCCGAAGGCTGGGGCGGCTATCAGGTGACGCGCCGGTTCCGCGGGATGGATCTGACGATCAACGTGGTCAACGTCGACGGGCTGGCCACCGGCGTCTCGTCCGTCACCATCGACGGTGTGGAGGTTGCTTCGGACGACGACGAGGGCAAGCGCGGCGCTTTGGTGCCGGTTGGCGCGCTGTCGGACGGGGCCGTGCTCACGGTCACGATGGGCTGAGAGACGGCTACAAGTCCCACAATGGGTGAGGGGTCATGCCGCGAAGAGGCACGACCTGGAGTGACAAGAAGTCTGCCGCAGACAATTCTGTTAACACCTCAAAGCGAACAGGCATGAGGTGTTGATCGTTCGACCTTAGCGCCGACTCCGACCAATCTTCGGATTGTTCAATCCAGAACTCCTGGGCTTCGTTGCTCAACTGCTCATGACTTAATACAAACACCTGGACAGCGTCCATCGACATCTCCACGAGTCTGTCGTTCCTGACCGCAACTGCCCAAACGTCTTTGGTGACTGCTTCGTACCGGGCGTCGTCGGCCTTGGCGAGCGCCCTAAGCTGCTCCAGTAGCGGCGTTTGGACCGTCGAGACAAAGCGGTCGTCGAACGCCGGCTTATTGTGGATTGCAGCGAAACGCTCACCAATCGATCGGCGTCCGGCCTCATCTGCAAATCCATCGATAGGCGTCTTGCCAAGCAGCCAACTCTTTTCGATCGGCACCACCAGTCGCAGGTCCGCAACCCAGAACCCCTCCTGCTCAAGACTGGGGACCTCCATCAGATAGTCCACCCGTCCGGCCTTAACATGCCCCTGCATACTCTTGTCGATTCCGGAGCCCGGGACGTCTGCACGGTAAACAGGGCACACGTGGATCCACGCTCTTCGGGGCTGCTTCCTTCCCTCTTCTCGCAAATCACAGGTCTGAGACACGATTGCCCCGTAGGAAAACTCCTCGGCGTGCCAAACCAGACCATCACCCACTTCCCCCATGCGCGCGAATATCGGCAGTTCGGGATGCGAAAAGTAGAAGAACGGAACCCCCGCAACAAGGTGGCCCTGTTCAAACGCCGCGAGGGTTTCCCGCAAGCCAGCAGGCCACTCATCCCCGGACGCTGGAAGCCTGCCATCGATCACCGCGAACCGCCTAGTCGATGCTTCCGAGGCGGCGCACTGGCCTCACAGGACTTGTGGGCTCGGGCACCGACCCAAGCTCGAGTTTCAGCTGGTGATCAAGTTCCGAGCCCATCGCGACGGCCTCGGCGGCGGAGGGCATGTGCCGACTCCGGCGGTCCCTTCGTTCCGTCACAAAGATGCGATCGAGTATCTGCGATGGCCCATTGTCTAGCGCCAGAAACTCCAGCAGAGAACAACCCAGCGCGAGTTCACCCTGGACTCGGTCGACCGAGAACTCATCGTCGCCCCCAAAAGCGTCCGCAAGGATATCCACGACAGTTGCGACCTCCTGCACTCGGCGCAACGTACCTGCCTGAGGAGTACGGCCATTCGTCCACTGCCACAATGTTGGTCGAGAGACACCCACAAGCTCCGCGGTTTCGGCCTGAGTCGCTCTGAGCAACCTGCGCAGGCGATCAATGGCCGCGAGCGCGTACAGGCGCCGGTCCCCGATGGACGCGGGAATCGTATCTCCAGCTACGGACTTCGTTGAGAGTTGAGCTGTAGAACTTGAATGGTCCGCGGCAGGCTGTGTACTGCAACTCAGAGCGTCGATGAGTATCGAACTCCACCAAAGCTGGCGTTCACCCAAGTCACCGGACGACGTCTCGGAGAATAGACTGGATGACACAGACCTCCAAGCGTTCACCCCACCGAACCACCAGAGAGATTCAGCCGAAGTTGACAGTGGCCCGGCCAGTGAAAGCACACTCGGAACCCTGGCATGCAGCACTGCGAACTCGGTGGCATCGGCGGTTACCATCGGCGCTACCGCATCTGCGGTGCTAACCGGACCGGTCTCAGTCATGACGCATGCACCTCATCACCCTTTAGCTCCGCATAGAGTTCGGGCGTGATTGCCTTCTGAAAGACCTGCAACGCAAGCGTATGTAGCGACTCGAGCGCACCCATCAAGCTATCTGTGTCGAATGGAAGGGTTCGTTGACGGAAACAGTCGTGGTCAAGCCTGTACGTCGAACCGGACCGCTGGCCGCTTGCTGGCTCAAATCCGTGACGGAAGATAACTCGAGTGTCGTTGGGGCCCTGGAGCTCGACGACCTGTTGCGATGCACGAACCGACTGCCCAAAGTCCTTGTCGTTTAGCAACCCGAGCACTTCAGGGCGGATCCTCCCGGACCAGTCCGAGGCACTTCGTCTGTCCGCCGAAGAGATCTCGTCCACAAACCGGAGACCTAAACGATGCTCAACTTTAGGTGCGTAGGTTTCTGACACAACGCCGGAAAGCGCCCGAAAACGTTCAATAAACGTGGCCCAGCCAGTGTAGTCACGGGTTTCGATTGAGAAGAAGTCAGGTTGCAGCGTGACGATCCAACTGCCATCAGACGACTTCAGCTGCCAACCCACGTGGCGATCGGCATTCGTAGCGGTCGCCCCACCCGGTCCCGCTGTGAAGTTGAAGTCCTGCTGTTCAAAAGGCATGGCTTCAACGAACCACTCATCGAGTGCGCGCTGTACCGCAAGCAGTGTATTCGGCTCACTAACCTGCGGAGCTCGATCGTGACGAACTTGCGCCAGGACCAACTTCAGCGGTGTGTTCGCAAGCGGTTCGTCCAGCGGTGTCGGCAATGCGAGCTCTTGGACCATCTCGACTCCTGTGTAAAACGTGGCAGCGGCTTGCGCAAAACGGTTCTTAATCACGAATTTAGCACGGTTCGCGGTGGGTTGGCCGCGGGCTTGTCCAAGAATCGGCTCCCAAGGCACCTGCGTCGCGTGCCGACATCCCGCCCCGGCTGTCCGGGTTGCGCATTGACCCGTGCCTGCCCGAAGGCTGGGACGGCTTCGCCGTGACCCGCCGCTTCCGCGGGATGAACCTGACGATCAACGTGGTCAATGTGGACGGCCTGGCGACCGGCGTCTCCTCCGTCACCATCGACGGGGTGGAGGTTGCAGCCCTGGACGACGAGGGCAAGCGGGGGGCACTCGTGCCCGTCGAGGCGCTCGTTGACGGGGCCGTGCTCACCGTGACGATGGGTTAGGTCGAGCCGACTTGGTGCACGAATTGCGACTCTGTCCACTACAGGCCCGGGGCTGGTGCAGGAACTGGTGACAGTTCGGTTTAGGCCGCGAGGGCCAGTGGTGTGTTCATGATGGTCTCGTACTCGATGGGGGTCAAGCGTCCGAGCCGGTCTTGGCGGCGGCGCCGGTGGTAGGTCCGTTCGATCCAGGTCACGATCGCGATGCGGAGCTCTTGGCGGGTGTCCCACCGTTGCCTGTTCAGCACGTTCTTTTGGAGCAGGCTGAAGAACGATTCCATTGCGGCGTTATCCCCGGCAGCGCCGACGCGACCCATGGATCCGACCATGTGGTGACGGTTCAGTGCGTGGCCCATCTTCCGGGACCTGAATTGGGATCCACGGTCGGCATGCAGGACGCATCCGGTGACGTCGCCGCGGGAAGCGACGGCGTTGTTCAGGGCGCTCACGGCCAACTGGGCTGGCATGCGGTCACCGATCGAGTAGCCCACGATGCGGTTGGAATACAGGTCTTTGACCGCGCAAAGGTAGAGCTTGCCTTCACCCGTTTGGTGTTCCGTGATGTCCGTGAGCCACACCTGGTTCGGGCGGTCGGCCCTGAAGATGCGCCTCACGAAGTCGTCGAACACGGGCGGGCCGGCCTTGGTGGCCTTGCCCCGTTTGCGTCGCTGTGTGGCCGACACCAGGCCCGCCTGAGCGGACAGTGACCACGCGGTTCTGCGCGCCATCGGCCACCCCGCGACCTCGGCCTCGTCGCCAAGGAACCGGTAACCAAACTCAGGGTCCTCGCGGTGAGCATCAACGAGCGCATTCATCCGATGCGCCTGCACCCACTCCAGCGCTGTCACCGGGTCACTGAGCCACCGGTAGTACGGTTGACGTGCGATCTTGAGCACCCGGCACGTCACCGTGACGGGCACGCCGTCCACGGCCAACTCGCGGACGAGCGGGTAGATCATTTTGGGTGGCCACCGAGCCTGAGGTTGGCCTGCGACAAGTACGCTGCCGCACGACGCAACACCTCATTCTCTTGCTCGAGAAGCCGGTTCCGCCGACGCAGCTCCCGCACCTCTTGCGCCTGCTCACGGGTCACCCCTGGCTTCTCACCGTCTTCGACATCGGCTTGACGCAACCAGTTCGACAACGTCGCATGAGAGATCCCGAAGTCCTCGGCGATCTGTTTCTGCGGCGCCTCACGGCGCCGCGCGACCGCGACCACGTCACGGCGAAACTCCTCAGGAAAAGCTCTAGACATGACAACATCCTTCCACCAGGACCCGCCCGGATCCCAGAAGTCAGTTGTCACCAATCACTGCACCAGCCCCCCCGGTCGCCCAACGCCACTGGGTAGTAGGTTGGCAAGACAAACCCAGCGGCCAACCAGAGCAAGTGGAATGCCATGAGACCAAGCGAGACGCAGCGGGGCAGGCTCTGGCTCGAGAACTTCGACGAAAAGGAGCGCGAGACGGCCAAGCTCTTGGTCGACGGCGTTAGGGTCGCTGCAACTAGCCAGATGCACCAGGAACTGAATTCGCGTTTGGACGCTTTGATCATGTCGGGCGAGATTGAGACTCCCGTGCTCCTCGTGCCGGAACGCGGACTGGCGGACTTGCCTCCTCTCGAAGATTCACGGAGCAGGCATGAACTCTTTGGCACTTACTCGCTAGCAACCCCCTACGGCCCAGCTCCCGGTAGCGAAGGGCCAACTGCGACTCTCGTGCGCAACATCGTGAGGCGGTACCGGCCAGGCAGAGCGGTGGTTGAGAGTCTCGCGACGACGCCAGCCTCGCACGACCAGCGGGAAGCGTTGCGCGAAGGTAGGTATCGATCAGTCGTGATTCTCACCGACTACATCGGAAGCGGAAACCAGACAAGAGAGTTTGCGCGAACCATTGTTCGGAATAGCACAATCAGGAGCTGGCGCTCGTCAGGTCACCTCAGCCTGGTTGCACTCGCATTCGCGTCGACGGCTCAGGCGCAAGGTTCGTTGACAAAGCCCGGGTCGCCTCTTGACCGGCTCTACTCAGTCGAGACTGCAGCCGACTTCACAACCGTGGGCTGGAACGCCTCACAAGTCATTGCCGTGCAGGAGCTGTGCACCAAGCACACCCCTGCCAAGCGGAGCCGCGAAGCATTGGGGTACGCGGGGAGCAGAGGGCTGTTCGCAACGGATGTAACGGTGCCAAACAACCTGCCCTTCGTGCTCAGACGACAAGGTAGGCGCTGGCATCACTTCTTCAGCGGACGCAGTATCGATCCCGAGCTTCTCCTCGACCTTGACGCCGACCGCCCTCGCGTCGCGATCCCGGTGGCGGTGAAACGGGTGCGGCACCACCGCCTCGCAAGGGCACTCGACGAGAAACCGTATCGGCCCGAGTCGCGACTCCTGCTGGCAGTGCTAGCGCTACTGCATTCGCGTCAGCAGAGGACCGGCCGCATCGCGGCAAGGCTCGGTTTGCCTCATGCGGAGGTCGAGGCGGCGATCACTGCGCTCACTCTTCTGGGGCTCATCGACGATGGGCTCGCACTAACTGAAGCCGGCGCAGCGGAACTGCGAGCGAGCAAGCGAGCCGTTCGTACTCTCAAGCCCTTACCCCCACTCCCAGATGTTCCGTACTACCCTACGAGTCTGAGGTGAGGAGAGAACCGCGTTACTTAGAGACCCGATCAGCACGTAGTGCTGATCCGAATGGCACTTGTGCCTTGGGGTACAGCTCACTGTGCTCTGCGGACGATCACACGCCTCCGCGTGAATCGACAAGCGCGTCAGGCCTACGCTGTCTGGCGACAGCGCTCGTCGATCCCTTCGGGGCCGGAGGCCAAAGGTAAGTGACAAGGGACTCTCCTCACCTCTACTTCAAGACCGGGCGCGCCCTCGGCCGCGATGAGGCGACGCTCAATTCCGCGATCGAGCGGTCGCGTCTCATTCAAGAGACAAACCGCCGCCCTGTTCTCAGCCTCGGACACCTCGCCGCCCTAACCGGCACGCGGTATGCCTATCTGCGTGAAATCGTCGAGCGGACAAGCGATCCCTACTCTGAGCACACGCGGGCCAAATCCGGCGGGGGCTCTCGCCCGATTTCTGTACCCGACCCACTCCTGATGCAAGTTCAGCGTTGGATACTCGAGCACGTGCTTGGGTCGACACGAACACATCCCAACAGTTTCGCGTACACCACGGGAGTGTCCATCAAGGATTGCGCCAACGTGCATCTCGGCGCCTCGTGGCTAATCAAACTGGATCTGAGAAACTTCTTCGGCTCCATCGACGAGAACGCCGTGTATTCGGCATTCCGGCGTCTTGGCTATGGCCCCCTTGTGAGCCTTGAGATGGCCAGGATCTGCACTCGCCCCGCCGGACCAAGGATGCAGTCTCTCGGCGGCAAGCGACGATACGCGTCGGTGCCAAGCTACGCGGTCGAAAGTCGAGGCGTACTACCGCAAGGAGCACCAACAAGCGGCGCGCTCGCGAATTTGGTTGCTCTCAGACTCGATCAACAACTTAGCGAATTAGCGACGACACGGGGCGTCGCCGTCACGAGGTACTCAGACGATATCGCGATATCGGCGGGCCCTGGATTCACACGGCGAGACGCCAGCGAGCTCATTGCACGCGTAGCTAGGATCGCGGCAGGCAACGGATTTGAGTTGCAGGACACCAAGACGAGAGTGATCCCACCAGGCGCACGACATGTCGTGCTCGGACTGCTCGTCGACGGAGACTCGGTCCGACTAGTGCCTGAGTTCAAACGCCGCATCAGCACGCACGTACGCGGCGTGTCGGAGTTCGGGTTGGTCGCGCACACGAACCACCGCGGTTTTCGATCAGCGTTCAGTTTGATCAACCACGTTGACGGCTGTATCGCCTTTTCTCAGGGAATCGAACCGGCATACGCGGCCTCCGTACGCGCGCGCTGGACTGCGGCCCTCAACGCCACGAATTACCCTGCGGGGATAGGATCCGAGCGCTAGCGCGGCGAGCCCCGCGGCGCCGAACACCCTTTGGGCGTCGCGCGCTGTTTGCGAAGCAGGGCAATCGGCGACAGTACAGTGGACGCCATGATCACCGGTGAACTGAAGAGCAAAATCGACGCCGTGTGGAACGCGTTCTGGTCCGGCGGAATCTCCAACCCGCTTGAGGTGATCGAGCAGATCACCTACCTGCTGTTCATCCGCAGGCTCGACGACCTCCAGACGCTTAAAGAGGAAAAAGCCCGCGTCACCGGCACCCTCGAAGACCCGATCTTCCAGCCCGACCAAGCCCACCTGCGCTGGAAGAACTTCAAGAGCGCAGACCCAGAGACGATGCACCAAACGGTCGCCGATGAGGTGTTCCCGTTCCTGCGCCAACTGGGCGGGGACGGTTCCACCTACAGCGGGCACATGAAGGACTCGCGTTTCACAATCCCCACGCCTGCCCTGCTCAGCAAGGTGGTCGACATGGTGGATGCGATCCCCATGACCGATCGCGACACCAACGGCGACCTCTACGAGTACCTGCTCTCCAAGATCGCCTCCGCTGGGGTGAACGGCCAGTTCCGCACGCCGCGCCACATCATCCAGTTGATGGTGGACATGATGGCGCCCCGGCCCGATGACGAGATCTGTGACCCCGCGTGCGGCACGGCGGGCTTCTTGGTGGCGGCGAGCGAATACGTGCGCGACAACCACCCCACCGCCCTTACCGATGCGACCCAGCGCAACCACTTTCACACGTCGATGTTCCACGGCTACGACTTTGACGCGACGATGCTTCGCATTGGCAGCATGAACATGCTGCTCCACGGCATCGAGTCGCCCGACATCCGCTACCGCGACTCACTCTCCGAAGGCGCGAGCGAGGACGCGGAGCGGTACACCCTCATCCTGGCGAACCCGCCCTTCGCGGGCTCCCTCGACTACGAGTCGACGTCCAAGGACCTGCAGCGCGTGGTCAAGACCAAGAAGACCGAACTGCTCTTCCTCGCCCTGTTCCTCAAGCTCCTCAAACCAGGCGGACGCGCAGCAGTAATTGTGCCCGACGGAGTGCTGTTCGGGTCATCCACCGCCCACAAGGCACTGCGCAAGGCCTTGGTTGAGGACCAGAAGCTCGACGCAGTGGTCAAGCTCCCTTCGGGGGTCTTCCGCCCGTACGCCGGCGTCTCGACCGCCATCCTGTTCTTCACCAAGACGGACTCGGGCGGCACGGACGACGTGTGGTTCTACGACGTCCAGGCCGACGGCTTCTCACTCGACGACAAGCGCAACTCCATCGATGCCAACGATTTGCCCGAAGTCCGGGCAAGGTGGGCATCGCGAGCCACGAGCGAACGTGAGCGCGCCCGCACCGAGAAGTCCTTCACCGTGCCCAAGGCGGACATCGTCGCCGAGGGATATGACCTCTCGCTCAACCGGTACCGGGAGGTCGTCCACGACGAAGCCGAGCACCGCGCCCCGCTCGACATCATCGCCGACATTGAAGCTTTGGAGGGCGAGATCACGACGGGACTGGCCGAACTCAAGGCGATGCTCTCGTGAAGAGTGTCACACTCGGTGAAGTCGTCGAGATTGTGTCAGGCGCAACTCCTCGTACGAGCGACCCAGACAATTGGCACGGCGATGTCCGGTGGGCTACGCCTGCGGACCTGAGTCGCCTCGACGGCCCCTACATTTACGACACGCCGCGGATGATCACTGACGCAGGGCTGCAGAGTTGCGCGGCAAGGGTATTGCCCGAAGGATCTGTGCTGCTAAGTTCTCGCGCTCCCATCGGTCACGTGGCAATCAACTCCGTTCCGATGGCCACAAATCAGGGCTTCAAGAGCCTCATTCCAGGGCCCCGCGTTGACGCCAAATACCTGTACCACTGGCTCCGCGCCAATACCGCGCACCTTCAGTCCATGGGCAACGGCGCCACATTCAAGGAACTGTCAAAGAAGACAGTCGAGCGCATCCTCGTCCCGCTACCCACAATCGACGAGCAGCGACGGATTGCCGCGATCCTCGACCACGCGGATGTACTCCGCGCCAAGCGCCGCCAGGTCCTCACCCGCCTCGACACCCTGACCCAATCGATCTTCCACGACATGTTCGGCACTGAGGCAAACAATGTCGCGCTAGGCGACGTCTGCTTGCGGATAACAGACGGAACCCACCAATCGCCAGAGTGGTCGGATCAGGGCGTCCCGTTCCTTTTCGTAAGCAACATCACATCTGGGGAGATTGACTTCGAAACAAAGAAACACATATCTCATGACGTGTGGCGAACACTGACACGGCGTTGTCCGATCGACGTTGGTGACGTGCTCTACTCCACCGTTGGCAGTTATGGGTTTCCGGCCGTCGTGAGGACCGAGGATCCCTTCGCCTTTCAACGCCATATCGCCCACATCAAACCCGATCAAGATGTCCTGCTTCCAGACTTCCTCAGCGCCCAACTTTCATCAGCGCCTTTGCGGCGACAAGCGGCACGCGCCGCCCGAGGTATCGCTCAGCCAACCGTGAACCTCGCCTCGATTCGAGAGTTCAACATCGTTGTTCCAAGTGTCGCGCGGCAAAAGGAGTTCGTAGCCCGAGTCGCACCCGTAAGCGAGATGAAGCTCCAAGCACGGGCGGTCGCAAACGGGTTGACGGCGCTCTTCGAATCACTGCAGTCACGCGCGTTCAGCGGGCAGTTGTGAGCTCCGCCCCGGCGGTCATCGCCAAGACGCATCTGGGCGAATGACAACCACGGAAGAACGCTCCGTCGGCATTGACCTCGCGTGGGGCGAGCGCAACGCGACAGGGCTCGCCGCCGTCGATGCGTCGGGTCAACTCGTCGACTCAGCGACCGTCAAGTCTGACGATGAGATCACCGCCTGGCTCCACACCATTGCGCCGCACCCCGTCGTCGTGGCCGTCGATGCGCCCCTGATCGTGCCCAACCTCACCGGCCAGCGCGTCCCCGAGACCCTCATCGGCCGCGCGTTCGGCAAGTACGGGGCCTCCGCCCACACATCGAACAAGGGCAAGGCCTACTTCAACCCACCGCGAGCCGAAACACTGGCGGAGCGGTTCGGCTGGAACACGGACCCGGCCACCGCAACCGGTCAAGGCGCGCCTGTGTGCATCGAGGTCTACCCGCACCCCGCCCTGGTTGGGCTCTTCGCACTGCCGCGGCGCATCCTCTACAAGAAGGGCCGCGATCGCCGAGCCGGGTTCGACCTACTGGCGACGTGCCTGGAAAGCGTCCCCGAACTGCGGCTCGCGGAATCGACCCGATGGCACGAGATCCGCCGTATCATCGCATCGCCGCGGCCGGGCGACCTCAATCGCATTGAGGACGAGATCGACGCGATCCTCTGCGCGCACCTTGCCTGGCTCTGGCATCAACGTCCGGGCGCCCTTCAGGTCTACGGCTCGGTAGACGTGGGCTACATCGTGGCCCCTCCGCCACCAACTCATCCGGCATTGCCTCGAGATCCCGTCGCGACCAGTCGATAGAGTACGAGCAGACCAGCACCATCCCAGTCGCAACGTGGCGACGAGCACCCAGCAGGGGGAAACGTGGGCAATTTCGACTTCGCCAAGACGGCGTTGCCGACTGCCTCCGCCGACTGCGCTCGCGCCGAGTCCTATCTCACCAACGACCCGCGCTCGGCGTGCTTCTACAGCCGCCGCGCCGTCGAGAACCTGGTCAAGTACCTCTACGAACTGCGCGGACTCCCGACGCCTTACAGCAGTGACCTCGCGGCCCGCATCAACGATGCTGCCTTCCGCAACGTCACCGGCCTGGGGATCAACAAGAAACTCGATGCGATCCGCAAGTTCGGCAACTCCGCCGTCCACGACGACAAGCCCATTCCGGCCCAAGGCGCGCTTCAGGTGTTGCGCGAACTTCACCACGTGATGATCTGGGCGGCGCTCAACCACTCCAATGACCCTGGCGCCGCGCCCACGCAGGCGACCTTCGACCCCGCGCTTGCCGCCAAGGCTGCACCGCTCACGCGCAACGAAGTCGCGCAACTGGCCAAGAAGTTCGAGGCCCAGGACGCCGCCCACGCCGCGGAACTCGCGGAGAAAGACAGCCTGCTAGAGGCGCACCAGGCAGAGATCGCAGAACTGCGCAAACAGATCGAGGCGGCGCAGGCGGCCGCGGCCAAGGTGGACGATCGCGACTACTCCGAGGCTGAAACCCGCGACCTCTTCATTGACGTGCTCCTGCGCGAGGCGGGGTGGCCGCTCGCTGACGAGCGGGACCGCGAGTTCGAGGTCACGGGAATGCCCAACGAGCCCGGCATCGGCTACGTGGACTACGTGCTGTGGGGCGCCGACGGCCTCCCCCTAGCAGTGATAGAGGCCAAGCGCACGCGAGTGTCCTCCACCGTCGGGCAACGGCAAGCCGAGCTCTATGCAGACTGCATGGAGCAGATGTACGGCCGACGCCCCGTGATCTTCTACACCAACGGCTACGACCATTGGCTGTGGGACGACGCCGCGGGCTACCCGCCCCGCGAGGTGCAGGGGTTCTACACCCGTGACGAGCTCGAACTCATGATCCAGCGCAGGGCCAAGCGAGCTCCGCTGTCCACGGCTCAGGTCAACACCGAGATCGCTGGCCGCCCCTACCAGGTGCGCGCGATCAAGGCCGTCGACGACGCCTTCGACAAGAAGCAGCGCGAGGCGCTGCTGGTCATGGCCACGGGCTCGGGCAAGACCCGCACCGTGATCGCGCTCGTGGATCAACTCATGAAGGCGAATTGGGCCAAGCGCGTGCTGTTCCTGGCCGACCGCACCGCGCTCGTCAATCAGGCAGCGAACGCCTTCAAGGCGAACCTCCCGGCGGCGACCACCGTCAATCTGGTCAAGGAGAAGCTCACCGACGGCCGGGTCTACGTGTCCACCTACCCCACGATGATGAACCTCATCAACGAGCTCGACGGCGCCGCTGAAGTGGGTGGCCGCAAGTTCGGCCCCGGCTACTTCGACCTCATCGTGATCGACGAGGCCCACCGTTCCGTCTACGCCAAGTACGGCGCGATCTTCGAGTACTTTGACTCTCTGCTGGTGGGCCTCACCGCGACCCCCAAGGGCGAGGTGGACCACAACACCTACCGTCTGTTCCACCTCGAAGACGGGGTCCCCACCGACGCGTACAGCCTGGACGAGGCGGTCAACGACGGCTACCTGGTGCCACCCAAGGGCGTCGCGGTCGGAACCCAGTTCCTGCGCCAAGGCATCAAGTACGAGGGCTTAAGCGAGGAAGAGAAGGACGAGTGGGACGCCCTCGACTGGGGCGAAGACGGCGCTCCCGATGAGGTAGGCGCTGAGGAGATCAACCGCTTCCTGTTCAACGAGGACACCGTCGACAAGGTGCTTGCCACCCTCATGGACGATGGCTACAAGGTGGCCGGAGCGGACCGCATCGGCAAGACCATCATCTTTGCCAAGAATCAGGCGCACGCCGAGTTCATCCAGAAGCGATTCGACATCGGCTGGCCCGAGTTGGCCGGCCATCACGCCAGGATGATCACCCACGGCACGCCCTACGCGCAGAGCCTCATTGACGACTTCTCGATCAAGGACAAGGCGCCCCACATCGCGATCAGTGTGGACATGCTCGACACGGGCATCGACGTGCCCGAGGTGCTGAATCTGGTGTTCTTCAAGATGGTGCGCTCCAAGTCCAAGTTCTGGCAGATGATCGGCCGCGGCACGCGTTTGTGTCCCGACGTCTTTGGGCTTGGCGAGGACAAGAAGGACTTCCTCGTCTTCGACTTCTGCGGCAACCTCGAGTACTTCAGTCAGGACCTGCCCGGCAGCGAAGGCTCGCTCCAGAAGTCCTTGTCGCAGCGGCTCTTTGAGGCACGGCTGGGATTGGTCACCTCTTTGGGGGCCGCGGAAACTGACTCTGAACTGCGCGAGTCCACTGTGACCTTGCTGCACAGAGCCATCACCGGCATGAACCTCGACAACGTCCTCGTGCGCCCTCATCGAAAGGCGGTCGAGACGTTCGCCGCTCCCGAAGTGTGGGAATCGTTGAGCCCGGAAGACACCGCGTTGGCCGCGAGCCTCTCTGGCCTCCCCACCTCGCTGCGGGATGACGACGAGGACGCCAAACGCTTTGACCTCCTCATCCTGCGCCGTCAGCTCGCCCAGCTCGACGGTGACGCGGTGCTCGCCGAGAGGCTCCGTGTGACGGTCCAGCGGATGGCCTCGGCCCTGCTCGCAAAGACCTCGATTCCTTCGGTCAATGAACAGGCAGTCTTGCTCGAGTCGGTTGCGAGTGACGAGTGGTGGATCGACGTAACGCTTCCCATGCTGGAGGTAGCCCGCGTTCGCCTGCGGTCACTGATCCGCTTCATCGACAAGGCGCATCGCAACCCGATCTACACCGACTTCGAGGACACCCTGAGTGAGGCCACGTCGATCAGCCTTCCAGGCATCACGCCCGGCACCGACTTTGAGCGCTTCCGCGCGAAGACCGCCGCCTTCTTGGCCAAACACCTGGACCACGTGGCGCTTCAGCGGCTGCGACGCAACAAGCAACTGACTCCGGAAGACTTGGGCGCACTGGAGGAGATGCTCATCGACTCTGGCGCGGCTACCGAAGCAGATATTGAACGCGCGTCCACCACGACTGGTGGCCTCGGCCTCTTCATCCGCTCGCTCGTCGGACTCGAAAGGTCATCGGTTGAAGAGGCGTTTGCCGACTACCTCGACGGCACTCGCTTCACGGTGGCTCAGGTGCGATTCGTCAACCTGATCGTTGACGAATTGACCTCAAATGGCGCGATGGAACCGGGCCGGCTCTTCGAGTCGCCCTTCACTGACTACGCCGCGACCGGACCGACCATGTACTACTCAGAGGAAGAGGTTGACGGCATCGTCAGCATCCTGCGCGATGTCAAGACGCACGCGGTTCCGGGCGAGGCGGCGTAGGTCCTGCTACCGGTGGGTCACTCGCCAGTAGTTGCCGTCCGGGTCGTAGAGGCGGAAGTCGGTAAGGCCCCACGGCCTGGTGACTAGATCGTCGGCGAGTTCCGCCCCGGCGGCGACCACGCGATCACGCTCGGCCGTGACGTCGTCCACCTCGAGCACGATCTCGACGGCCACCGGGGAAGCCGACGGCGCGCTCTCGGTGCGACCGCGCTCCATCAGCCCCAGGCCGACGGCGTCGCGTCGCAACCAGACGTAGCGCCCGCCGCCAGGGCGGTCGTCCTTGGCGACCTCGAAACCGAGCACGGACACGTAGAAGTCGACCGAGGCGTCGAGGTCGGCGGGAAACAGCTCGATGCGCAGCGAAGCCGTCATGCGAGCCACGATACCGATGTCACGGCTGGCACGTCCCCGGACGTATCCTCATCACGAGGGGGAATCATGATCGCATTCGGTCGACAAACCATCGCCGTCACTGGCCTGGCACTCACGCTTGCGGGCTGCTCTGGAGAAGGCGCTGATCCCTCGCCGTCGGCCACTGCCCCGGCCCCCACGCCCACCGAGTCGACATGGGTCGACCCAGCAAGCCTGCCCCTGGCCGGGACCACGCTCGTCGATCCCGCGTCGGCCGTGCGAGTGTCCGACGGCTCGGTCACGTCCGAACTCGTCGCGACCTTCGGCAACGGCGGCGCGCGCGACGTCACGGTCGCGCTTGCACCCGACGGCAGCCGTCTAGTCCTCCGGATTCTCGCTGGCAGCCTGGAGAACGACGCCATTGTGAAGCCGTCGGAGTTCGCGTGGTTTGACGGCACCTTCCACCCGCTCGGCAGCACGGCTGACATGATTCCGGGCGACGCCGCCCGGCAGAGCTTCAGCGAGTGGACCGACGGCGAAACCACGGCGTGGGTGGAGTCCCCCAGCATCGAGGCGTCACCCTTCCCGTGGCGCCTCTTCGCGGCGGGACGCGACGGTGGACCCGTGCTCATTACCACCAGTGAGGACGCGGAGGGGCACTCGGACACTCCGTGGGCCCCGGACCCGGTGGTGTACGACGGGCGGGTGTATTGGGAATCGCAGGCTCCGGCGGGCACTGTCACAGGGACTGGAACGTGGTCGGCCCCGGTCACGGGCGGGGACCGTCACCTCGAATTGGTCGGCGCGAGCCGACCCGCTGCTACCGATGCGGGAGTCTTCGCCCTTTCAGAGGTGTGGGGGCCCGAGGGCGACGCCAGCCTGGAGCCGGGCGCGGTCCGCGTGACGCGCGTCGACGGCGACCCCTCGGATCAGACGTTACGGACGCTCGACGTCAACCCGGACGGCAAAGTAGGCAGGCTCCACGGCGAAGGCCGATGGCTGGCCGCCCAGTATCAGATCGGCTTTGGCGATAGCGGCATCACCGTGTTCTCCGCGTCCACCGGTGAGGGCTATTCGATCGCACCACTCGACGATGCTCTCTCGGCGGACGTCGCGCTCTGTGACGCGGCTTTGGTGTGGCTGCAATATGGGGAGGACTGGTCCTCCGACACCATTTACCGCCTCGACCTCGACTCGGGTGAACTCATCGTGTTCGATGCACCGCGCGCATTCCGTATCAACGATTGCCAGGGCGATGACGTGCTGTGGTCGCAGACCGAAGGCGGCAAGGTGAATCGGTACCTCACCACGGTCGGGTGAGCACGTCGTTGGCCGGCGCGCCGCCCGCGGCCACCATGTCGGCCACGATGTCGAGGGCCCGTTCGACTTATCAGGGCATGAGGGCGTGGCAGTGCCCGTTGACCCGCTTCGCGAACTCCGGGCAGCCCGCCGCACGCAACCTTCCCGGCAGGTCCGCGTCCCCGTTGCGCTTCACGAAGTAGCTCATTTCCTCTTTCACGACCGTCCTGACAAGATCCGGGCTCGAGTCGTCTAGGAGCACAAAGAACTCATCTGGGCTGATCGTTTCGTAAAGTGCTGGCGAGGCCATCTCGCGTTCGACCAAAAGCCCGCGGTCCGCTGTCAGAAGCATGTCGAAACCCCGAGCCTGCGCAGCTGCTCGCACGTGCGCATCGTCAACATCCCCTTGCTTTATCCATGGCTCGACAACGAAGTCGTCGACCAACTCATCAAGGTTCGCGATCACAAGCGTGCGGAGGTCCGAAACAACCTTGCCAGGGAGGTCAGGTCGCTTGTCCCGGAGCGTCCTCGAGAACAGGACGTTGGCATCGACAAAGACTCGTTCCCCCATGCCGAGACTCTAGCGAACCGGCGCTACAGGCCCCACTGTTCGTCGAGAGCACGCAGTTCACTGAGGGCCCTGCTCTGGCGCTCGAGCCGCGCGCGCCGGAAGGCGATCACGTCTTCCGTCCGGATACGCGTGTGCGTTCCCACCTTGTGCGACGGAAGCTCGCCTGAAGCGACCCACTTCATCAACGTCGGCCGTGAGACGCCAAGTTGGTCAGCTGCGACCGACGTCGTGAGGGTGTCGGGAAGAGAACCGACCGTGATGCGCTCGCCCTTTGCCACGGAAGTCAGGATGACTGTCACGAGGCTCTCTAGTTCCGGGGGAACTGTGAAGGTAATCTGCCCCGCACTCTCGGCGGACTTTTGGTTGACGAGAGCCGCAAGCGCCGTATGTGCAGCGGATCTTTCTGCGGCATTTGTTGCGATCTCAGCGCGGCCGTTTGCCGCGCGCAGTGTCGTAGTCATCACTGTCACCCCTTGTTCAGCAGATGTAACAGTATTGGTCTTTCACTTATTTCTGCAAGTCCTATCTCCTTGCATGTGAAGAACTCTTCAAGTCGATGGAACCAAACCGCGTGCGAGACATCAAGCCGCGAGCCCGGCATCCTGCATGGTCGCGCGCAACTCCTGAGTCACTGGCCCCTCCTCGCTGAACGGCCCCTCGTCCAGCGTCTGCGCGCACGGGCGGAAGGTCGGCCCGCAGTGCCCGCTGCCCTCCGGGCCGGTATGTGGCCGGTCCGCAGATTCTCTGGGGTCCATGTCAACCGCCCGGGGGGTGGTGTGCAACGTGAGGTAGACGCGCACCCCGGCGCAGTCACTTCACCCAAGGAGTTCCCCATGAACACTCAAGACCCCCGCACCGAGCACATCCCCACGATCACCCCCCGGCCACGCCGCCGCATCACAGCGGGCCGAGTCGCGTCCATCGCCGCGCTGGTTCTGTTGGGTACCGGCGGCACCCTGGGCATCATCGCCGCCAACGCGGACGACGCCCCGGCCGACGCTATTGCGGCGGACGACTTCCTCACCTTTGACAACTCGCTCCTGGACGCGACACCGAGCGCCTCGCCCGAGCCGTCGGTGTCCCCCGAGCCCGCGGAGGAGACGGACCCTCCCGCGGCCCCGGCAGCCCCCGCCGCCGAGGAGCCGGAACCCGAGCCAGAGCCGGAAAGCCCCGGCTTCGCTGACGGCATCGCACCCACCATCCACTGGGTCACGACCCCCGCATCTCCGCTGCACGAGAAGGACTTCTCGTGCACCAACACCACGGGCACCGTGACCGCCAAGCTGTCGGACAACGTCGGCGTCGCCTCGGCCAGCCTGGTCCACTGGGAGCCAGGACCCGCACCCGTCTACACGGACATGACGCTCAACGCGTTTGGCGAGTACACCGCAAAGGTAGGCCCGTTCCCAGCGGGCACCGTGCCGGAAGGTGACGACCACACGTCCGTGTGGATGAGCGTCATCGTCACCGATGCAGCAGGTAACACCTCTGAGGAGCAGGTCACCATGACGGTGCTCAGCGGCGGTTGCTTGAGCCTCGGCCTTGGAGGCTAACGTGCGGCGCGCTCCCGGTCAGGGCCTCCCCTGGCCGGGCGCAGCGCTGTCTGGCTACAGTGTTCGCATCGCCAATGCACCGAAGGAGTCCCCAGCATGGCGCCAGTCCCGTCAGTGCGCGAACGCGTCGCCGCGTTCGTCGAGCACGAGTACGGGAAGGTGGTGGCCGCCGTCGCTCTCGCCACGCGAGACCGCGACCGCGCCGAGGACGCGGTCCAAGACGCCTTGGTGGATGCCTTGTCCGCAGAACAGCCGCCCGACAACGTGGCCGCCTGGGTCACGGTGGTCGCGATCAACAAGGTGCGGATGGCGCACCGCCGCAGCGGCGCGCAGTCAAGGGCCTACGAGAAGCTTCCCGCGGACAGCCAAGACACGGCCGACGTCGCGCCCCAGGTGGTCGATGCCGTCACCGTTCACGATGCGGTCGCCACACTCCCGGAGCGCCAGCAGCAGATCGTGACGCTCTACTATTCGCTCGACACCTCGGTGGCCGACATCGCCACCTCGCTCGACATCTCAACCGGCACCGTGAAAACCCAACTGCATCGAGCGAGATCCTCTCTCGCTGCAACGCTCGGAAAGGAGGCGTGGTGAGCACCGACGACGAACTCCGGCGCCTCTTCCAGGATGCCGAGCCCCCGGCGAAGCCCGCCGAGCCCGACGCGCTGGTCGATGCCCTCACCGCGCGCATCGAGGCGAACAAGGCCGCCATGCAGGACGGCCCGGCAGACGCCGATACCGATGCCGATGCCGCCGACGCTTCCCCCGCCCCGACGGCCCCCGTCACTACGGTCCCGGCCGCCCCGGCGCGGCGGTGGTGGCGCACGGCCGGTTGGGCAGGAGGCGCGATCGCGGGCGGCGTGATCCTCGGGTTGGTGTTGCATTCGTGCGGCATTGGACCAGGCGCGGGCGCTGTCAGCCCCAGCGCTTCGCCCACCCCGTCGGCATCACCGAGCGCCACTCCGAGCCCGAGTCCTTCGCCCAGCCCCAGCCCATCGCCGTCCCCGTCGCCCAGCCCTTCACCGAGCCCTTCGCCCATGCCAGAGCCCGAACCCGAGACCACGGACCCCGCACCGCCCCCTCCGCCTGCGGACACCACCGCTCCCATCATCAAACTCACGAGCGCGATCGACGACATCTGGGAACAGCACGACGTGTGCGCCCCCAACACGCTGCCGGTGCAAGCGATCATCAAGGACGACCGTGGCGTCACGGCGGCCGGCATCCGATACACGGCGGGTTCGGCGGCGGAAGCCACGCACACCATGTCCGCGTCGAGCGGCGACACGTGGACGGGCACCGTCGGGCCGATTGCACCCGACTCGGTTGCACACGACTTCAACCCCACCGACGTGGTGGTGACCCTCTGGGCGCAAGACGCGGCAAACAACACCTCGTCCATCCAGATCGTGGTGCCGGTGCGTTCGGCCTGGGCCTGCGTGCCGGGCTAAGCCGGGTCCCCTACCTCTTGCGGCGTTGACGGTCGCCTTCACGCTGGGCGCGCCCTCGGTCAGCGCGGACGCCACCTTCCCCGGCATCACGTGACGGGACTCGATAGAGACCTCGTCGAGGGGGACGTTTGTCGCAAGGCCCGCCGGCTGCCGGGGCAAATGCGCGAATTGTCGGCAAACTGCAGGCAGTCGCTCAGAGGAAAGACTTCCGAGCAGGGCGCTGACGACGATGAGTGGGATGCCGCACCTGTTGGGGTGCCGCTGCCCGCCCGCACCACAAGAGAGAGACCCAGCCACGTGACCCACCACGCAGTGCACGCCCTCCGCGCAGTCCTCGTCGCCATCGGCGCCTGGGCCTTCTTCATGCTGACGTCCGCGCCCGCTGGCGCCGCCACGGAATCAGTGGACCCGACCACCACGGCGGCCTCGACTCACTCGGAGCTTCTCTCGATCAGTGGCCTGGCGCTCATGGGCACCGGCATCGTCTTGATGGCCATCAGCCTCGTCCTGAGGAGGCGCGCCGCGCGCTAGAGCGAGTGCGACCGCGTTCAGTCGAACTCGGCCACAAACTCTGTGACTCTTTCGAACATGCGGTGCGAGAGTTCCGAGTCGTACTCATGCCAGCCCTCGAAGCCGAACAGGTGTGCCTCACCCGGGTACTCGAACAGCTCGCACGATCCGTCCGCGAGCGCAGTGAAGGCCGACAAATCCTCTGCCTCGACCCACGGGTCGGCCTCGGTGACATGCACCTGGGCGGTGAGTTGCGACGGCCACGCCGTCACGCCCCACCAAGCCGGGTTCGCCGCGCTGTGCATCGAGACCAATCCGCGAGCGTGAGGGTCGGTCAACGCGAGGGCCTGAGCAATGGCCCCTCCCAGCGAGAAGCCCGCATACACGCGCGGCCCCTCAAGGCGGGCAACGCGTGATCGCGCCACCTCGATCCAGTGATCCATGCCCTCGGCATCAACGTGCGTGACCGCATCGTCGACGTCAGCGAAAGTGACCCCGCCAAAGAGATCGGGGAGCAACACGTCATGGCCGTCGGCGCCGATCGCTTGCGCCCAGTCGCGGACGTGGCGCGTCAGGCCCAGGGCCGAGTGGAACAAAACAACGGTCGTCACGACCACCCATCCAAGCGCCCGTCTGCAGCGTCGTCAATCTCCAGGGCCGCCCTACCTGAGCGAGCGCGGAGCGTGAACCCGGCCCTCAACTCCCCTTCACTAGGATGGCCACCTCGGTCTCCCACATCGACGGGTCGGGGTTGACGTCTGGGTCGCCCAAGAGGACCTCGACGCGGCACGCGAAGGCATCCCCAGCGTCGGCGTCCCATCGATCCCACTCGACGCCGTTCTCACGCGCCCACGCGATGAGCGCGGCGTTGCCCTCCACGCCCTCCTCAACTCCGCGATAGGTCGCAGCTCCGTAGGTGCCGGCAGGCAGTGAGTCGCACACCAGTCCGTCGGGCACGTCCACGGGCGCGGCGACTGGCACGCCCACCTCGATGAGCAACTCTCGCTCCATGTCGATCACGCGATATCGCACCACCGGCGGGCCCGCTGCCGCGACCCCTCGGGAAGCGAGCCACGACTCCACCTCGCCAAGAGCGTCGTCAATCGCGGCACCGATGCTGTCCATGGTGACCGCGCGCGGCTGCGCCACGTAGTGGACCAGGGGGCGATCGACCAGTGCTGGGGGAACGACGATCATGAGTGACTCCGTCCTGAGTTCACCGCCACCTTGCTACGGCCACACCACCTGTGGCAAGGACTCGAAGCCAGGACGCGCGAACAAATACCCCTGCGCGTACCGGACGCCGTTGTTGAGGAACCACGTGTACTCCTCGCGGGTCTCGATTCCCTCTGCGATCACCTCGACGCCAAGCTTCCGACACATCGTGAGCATCGACTTGACGATGATCTGTCTCACCGGGTCAGCGTCGATGCCGCGCAGCAGGTTCATGTCGAGCTTGATGAAGTGAGGCTGGAACTCGACCAGCAAGGCGAGCCCCGCATAGCCGGCGCCAAAGTCGTCGATCGCGGTCTTGAAGCCTCGCTGTGTGTAGTCGTCAAAGATGGACTTCAGGTGCGCCTTGTCGGCGGCGTCCTCCCGCTCTGACAACTCGAACAGCAGGCGGTCGGTGGGGAAGTCGAACCGCCTGGCAGCGGAAAGTGTCGCGCGAATGCACGTCGCCGGGTCGTACACAGCGTTCGGCATGAAGTTGATGCTAAGCAAGCAGTCCATGCCCAGCCGGGAGGCAAGCTCGACCGCCTTGGTGCGGCACGCCTGGTCAAAGCGGTACATGTTGTCCGCATTGACGCGCTCAAGGATGGACGCCGCGCCCGCACCGTCGACTCCCCTCACCAGTGCCTCGTAGGCGAACACCGTGCGCTCGCGGATGTCCACGATCGGCTGGAAGGCCATCGTGATGTCGAATCCCAGCGGGGCACCATTGCGGCACGACTCGCACGGAACCGTGGCCTCGCGGGGCCGGGACTTCTGAAGGGTCTCCATCGGGATTCTCTAGCTCTGATCGGGGACAACTACGCCCACCCCATCGGCCGCGTCGGCGGCGGTGGTAGTAGACGCACCCGTGCGCTCCGGTGTGACGTTGCCGACTCAGGGACTCACCCCATAGCGGAACGCCGTCTGCCCACGTACCGTTAGCGCGTGAATCGCTCCCTCTCCGCAAGCGCCGCCATCGTCGGCCCCCTGCTCGCCGGCGTCGGCATGTCCTTTGGCCAGACCTATGCTCCAGACGCGTTGCACCCCTTGTTCAACTCGGCCGCGCCCGTCGTGGCCATCGCTGCGGCCGCAGCCTTCGCCGGACGACGCCTGTGGCAAGCCATGGCGCTTGCAGCCATCGCGGGGCCGCTGGTCATGGTCGGGTACTACGGCACAGCGGCGCTGCGCGGTTTCGGCGTGTCCTCGACGTGGGTCTTGTTCTGGTGCACGGCCGGAGTGGCCGTCGGCGCGGTCATGGGCCTCGCGGTGTGGTTGCTTCGCCGGGACGACGACGGCCGGGCGCCTTCCCTGCTGCGCGGGCTTTCGGTGGCGGTGTGGCCGGGTGTCGCATTCGGCGAGGCTGCCCACGGCATCGTGCGCGTTTCAGACACGACGCCCATCGTTTACTGGTGGTCAGAAGTCGCGCTGGCGGTGTTGGTTCTCGCAGTTCTGTGCTGGCGGTTCGCGCGCTCAGCCGGGGGTGTTGCGACGGCGATCCTCGCGGCCGCAGCCATAGGTGGCGGGATGTTCTTCACCTACGGAGCCCTGTAGCCGCACGCGGAGCCTTGCGTCGAGTGACTTTGCGTGAGACCTTGCTGGAACGTTCAGGCACGGGCGCGCGTTGGCGACTCACGCCTGCCGCCAGCTCAGGAGTTCCCGTGAACGCACCACACGCCCACGCCGTCGCCAGCCAAATCGACACCTACTGCGCGCTCGGCTATCCCGCGCTCGCCGGGCTCACGGAGCAAGCCTTTCGCGAACTCTCCGCGCCGCTAGTTGACCGCGCGCGCCTTTGAAGACGCCCCTGAACCGGCGTCGGCCGGGCACGTGCCAGCGCTGCTCGTGGTGACTCGTGCCCTCGTCAGCGATGAGGCGAGAGTCCCGCTCTTGCGGCTCGTGGACTCAGACCGCGTCGGCGTGCTGGACCGCAATCACGCGTCCGACGCGCGAAAGGGCCTGTCGCACTACCTCCCGCGGGCGGAACTCGCCGTGCCCGACGCGCCCCTGTACCTGCTCGTCGGCGTGGAACGCGGAGACGAGTTCCGCGACGTCGCCCCGCGCGATGCACTCCCGGTCATTGCGGCACACGGGCGCACGCCGCTCACGATCGACGAAGGGATCTCACTCGCCGCGGTCGCGCCAGAGCTGCTCGTGAAGAACCACTGCTTCATGCTGGCCGGGTCAACGCGCGGGGACAAGCGAGTGCCTGCGCTGTGGATCGCCGACAAGGCACCAAAACTTGGGTGGTGCTTCGAGGGCGCGCCGCACTCGTGGCTGGGTGTCGCGTCGGCGTCGGCCAGGGTGGAGTGACTACTTCGCGTCGAGTACGTCCACGGCAAAGACCAGGGTGGAGCCGCCGGGAATCGGACCCATGGAACGGTCTCCGTAGCCGGCCTCCGGCGGGACCGACAGCAGCAGCTTCGAGCCGACGGGCTGGCCGACGATGCCGTCCACCCAGCCGTCGATGAGTGACCCGCGCGCGATGCCAAACGAGATGGGCTCGCCGCGGTCCCACGAGGAATCGAACTTGGCGCCGTCCCACAGCCAACCCGTGTAGTGCACGGTGATCGACTGACGCTCCACCACGGGGGCTCCGTCGCCAGCCTCGAGGACCTCGACCACCAGGCCGTCGGGCTTGACCGCGCCCGTGAAGTCGACGGAGGGAGCGCCGTTTGCGTCGCGGGTGATCGTGGGAAGGCTGGCGTCGGTCATGGCTGCTCCTAGCGTCGGCGGGGCGTGGGGTCTTGATCCAGCCTAAGGGACAGTCCAGGTGCGGGGCTTGCGTTGCCCGAACCAGCCCGGCTACGAAAGCGCGCCCAGTGCGGTGAGTTGCGATGCTCCGCCGACAACGTGTTCGGCAAGCGCAGCATTGAAGTCAACCGAATGAGGCGCCACGAGGTGCCGCGCGAACGCTCGGTCATCTGCGTAGACCTCATAGACAAAGAACGAGCCCTCCATCTCGGTCTCTCGCCACGGCTCGAACGCAAGGTTCCCTTGTTCTGACCTCACCGCCACCGCCAGTTCCGCAAGCAGAGCGGCAACGGCATCCTCATGGCCTGGGAGCGCGTGGATGCGCGCGTACAGAGAAGTCGGCCCGGTCACGCCTCTGCAGCCCCTGTCATGATCGCCACGGCGTCGGTGCGCGAGTGCGACTGAGGGGTCACGATTGCGGCACAGCGCCCGAGTCGTTGAATGTGAATCCGGTCGGCCACGTCAAAGACCTGAGGCATGTTGTGGCTGATGAGGATCACGGGCGTGCCTTGGTCGCGCAATCGCCGCACCAGGTCGAGAACCTGGTTGGACTCGCGCACGCCCAGCGCCGCCGTCGGCTCGTCGAGAACCACCACCTTCGAGCCGAAGGCGGCGGCACGAGCCACGGCGACCGCTTGGCGCTGACCGCCAGAGAGACTCTCGATCGGCACCGTCACGTCTTGAAGCGTGGTGATCCCGAGCCTGCTGAGCTCCTCGCGGGTGCGCTCCCGCATCTTCTTGATGTCGAGTTGGCGCAACACCGAGCCAAGGAATCCCGCCTTGCGGACCTCCCTGCCGAGGAACAGGTTTGAGGCCACGTCGAGCGCTGGCGACACCGCGAGGTTCTGATAGACCGCCTCGATGCCATGCTCCTTTGCGTCCTCTGGGCGCCTGAACTGGACCCTCTGGCCGTCGAGTTCGATCGTGCCGGCGTCAGGGACTTCCGCACCGGTCAGGCACTTGATGAGGGTCGACTTGCCTGCGCCGTTGTCGCCGATGATCGCGAGCACCTCCCCGGCATACAAGTCGAGGTCGACGCCATCGAGTCCCACCACACGGCCGTACGTCTTCACCAGCCCGCGCGCGGTGAGTACCGGCTTCGCTCCGTTGTTCGTTACCGCCGACTCCTGGGCGGACGCTGCTGCAGTCGCGTTCATTACCGTGCCTTCCGGATCCACTGGTCGAGGGACACCGCGACAATCACAAGGACCCCCACGGCGAGGGTTTGATACAAGACATCGAGACCGGCTAGCGAGAGACCGTTGCGGAAGACCCCGACGATGAGCGCACCTAGCAACGTTCCCCAGACCGTGCCGCGGCCTCCGAAGAGGCTGGTCCCGCCGATCACCACAGCGGTGATGGAGTCGAGATTGAGGTCCGCGCCCGCATTGGGGCTCGCGGCGCTCGTGCGACCGATCTGGAGCCAGGCAGCAATCGCGATGATCGTGCCCGCTGAGATGTACACCGATCGCAACACCCAGCTGGTGCGAACACCTGCGAGACGCGCCGCCTCAGGATCATCGCCCACCGCATAGAGGTGACGTCCCCACGCGGTGGTCGCGAGTACCCACGCCATGAACACGTACAAGACAAACATGATGACGACGCCGTACGAGATGCTGACGCCCGCGACAGGGAACGACTTGCCGGTCCACGTCATGATGGCGGGCATGTCCGAGCCGCGTACCGTCGCGCCCTTCGAGTACAGCAGCGTCAGCGCGAGAAAGATCGAGTAAGTGCCGAGCGTCACGATGAACGGCGGCAACTTGAGCTTGGTGACGAGCATGCCGTTGAGCAGGCCCGTGAGGAGTCCGACCACGAGGCCCATGAGCAAGGCCAGAGGAGCCGCAACACCGTTCTCCGACGCGGCGACGGCCATGACCATCGATGCGAGAACCATGGCGGTGCCCACAGACAAGTCGATGCCTGCGGTGAGGATGATCAGCGTTTGCGCGAGGGCAACCGTGCCAACGATCGCGACCTGCTGGGTGATCAGCGAGAGGTTGCCGGGGAGCAAGAAGCGCTCGTTGAGCATCCCGAAGATGATGATCGAGACCAACAGCACCACTGCCGGGCTGAGGGCGGGGTAGCGGTGAAGGATGGCTCGCACACGCTGTACCGGCGTTTGTGCGGTGTCAAAGACATGTGCAGCCGCGGATTCGGTTTCGGTAGATGGGGTCATGTCCTCGTCCTTGAGGTCGGCCCTGCGGCGCCGCCGAGACGGCGCCGCAGGGTAATCCGTGGTGAACCTAGCCCCAGCAGATCGCGGAGCCAGCGGCGGTGTCAATACTCTCCACACCGTCGGCCGGGCTGTCGGTCACAAGAGCGACACCCGTGTTGAAGAAGTCGAGTCCTGCCGTGACGTCTGGTGTCGTGCCGGTGCGAACCAATTCCGCGATGGCCGTCACTCCCAGCTCGGCCATCTTGAGCGGGTATTGCTGGCTGGTAGCTCCAATGACACCAGAGGCCACCCCCTCGACGCCTGCACAACCGCCGTCAACCGAGACAATGAGCACGTCGGACTTGCCCGCTGCGTCGAGCGCCGCCTTGGCTCCGTAGGCCGCAGGCTCGTTGATCGTGTAGACGACGTTGATGTCGGGGTTTTGAGCCAACAGCAGTTCCATCGCCGTGCGGCCGCCGTCTTCCGCTCCCTGCGTGGCCTCGTTGCCAACGATCGTGTAGTTGCCGCCAGAGTATGAGCCCGTCTTGGCTTCGTCACCGTTGACCTGGGGATCGGCAACGTCGATGCCCATGCCGGTCAGGAAGCCCTGATCGCGGGCGTAGTCGACGGACACGATTTTGTCGTCGAAGAGGTCGAGCATGGCAATGACGGCGTCCTCGCCATCGAGCTCCGATGCAGCCCACTCACCGATGAGCTCACCTGCAAGGAAGTTGTCGGTGGCGAAGGTGATGTCCACCGCTTCTTCGGACGACGGGGGCGTGTCGAGGGCGATGACGTACAGGCCCGCTTCACGCGCCTTGATCAGGGCCTCTTCCACGGCCTGTCCTGACGGGGTGATGAGGATTCCGGCGTCGCCGCGAGAGATCGCGTTCTCGATCGCCTGGATCTGGGTGTCCTCATCGCCATCTTCGCGGCCGGCAGCAACCGTGAGGTTGACGCCCTCGGCGGCCGCTGCCTCTTCAGCGCCTTCTTGCATGGCGACAAAGAACGGGTTGGTGGTGGTCTTCAGGATGAGCGAGACACCGATGTCGCCGTCAGCGGGGGTGTCGGAACCACCAGTGGAGGTGGAGTCGTTGGTGCCTTCACTCGAGCAACCGGTGAGGGCCAAGGCAGCGGCGCTGGCGACGGCCGCGCCTTTCCACAGGAGCTGGCGACCAGAGTGCCGCTTGGTGAGCCGATTCATCGTTGAATCTCCTTGTGCGTATCACGCAACGATGTCTGAGGTGACAACGTTGTCATCTCGAACCGTAGGCGCCTCGGCAGGATTCGTCAACCCGAGATTGGTAACAATTCCGATGCTAAGGTGACAACGATGTCCGAGCCCCTGCACATGCGCACACCCAGCCGCCCGCCACGGCCCACCATGCGAGACGTGGCGGCGCTAGCGGGCGTGGGCATCAAGACTGTGTCCCGAGTGCTCAACAGCGAGCCCAATGTTTCTCTCGAGACAGCCGAGCGCGTGCACCGCGCCGCCGCCCAACTGAATTACGAGATCAATTCGGTTGCAGGTAACTTGCGACGCTCGGGGCAATCGACCAAGACCGTCGGCCTTGTGGTTGGCCACGTAGCCAACCCGTTCTCCGGCCAAGTGCACGCTGGCGTCGAAGACGTCCTGTACCCGCAAGGCTATTCGGTGCTGGCCGCTAGCCTCGACGACGACGCCGAGCGCGAACAAAGACTGGTGCGCGAGTTTTTGCGCCGCCGAGTCGACGGCCTCATCCTCACCACCATCTCCCAGGAGCAGACGTACCTGCTGCCCGAACTCTCCCGCGGCCTGCCGATCCTGTTCGTCGACCGCGAGCCCTGCGGCGTGGCCGCCGACGCCGTCGTGGGAGACAACGTCGGCGGTGCTCGGCAAGCGACGGCACACCTCATCGCCCACGGCCACCGGCGCATCGCGCTCCTCGCAGACAGGGACACTCTCACGACGGCCAAGCACCGCGTCGACGGTTACCGCGCGGCACTGCAAGAGGCCGGCCTGGACTTCGACGCCTCGCTCGTCACGATGAACCTCCGGTCGGCCGACGCTGCGCATGCCGCCGTCACCGCGCTCCTCAAGAGCAGCAATCCGCCGACCGCCATCTTCACTGCACAGAACCTCATCACCATCGGAGGTATTCACGCCCTCCGGGACGCGGGGATGCAGCACAAGGTCGCCTTGATGTCATTCGATGACCTCGTGCTTGCAGACGCGCTCGACCCAGGTGTCTCGTGCGTGACGCAGGACCCACGGTCCATGGGAGCGATCGCCGGGCGAAAGTTGCTCGCGCGGCTTGCGGGCGACGAGGCCGCGCCGTCCACGGTCATCTCCCCGACCACGCTCATCGCGCGCGGCTCAGGAGAGATCCCCGCTCCTCGCTAGACCCTCGGCTCGTTGGGGTGGCGCTGCCCCGCGGGCGGAGCGCCGCGCGCGACATCGCGCACTGTCGCGTACCGTCCCTGACACAGGGCACGCCAGCGCTCCGGCGTGTCCCGCGAGACACGCCGCGCTACCGCCTCCGCCTGTGTCAGGGACGGCACGAACGGGGGTGCAGGGGGGGTGCAGAGCCAGCGCCCCAGCCCGTGCCCGTGTCCGTGTCCGTGTCAGGGACGGTCCAGGGTGGGGTGGGCGCTCGTCAACCCCCGAGGTGCACGCCCTTGTCCTCCGGAACCCCGCGCCGCGTGACATACAGACTCGTCGCGGTCACGATGCCAAGCACGCCCACGATCACGGCAAGCGACGCGAGCGTGGGAATCTCGGGAGTTGCAGGCCAGATGCCGTGCGCCCAGTGCAGCGCGAGCTTGGCGCCGATGAAGAACAGGATGGCAGCGAGGCCGTAGCCGAGGTGCACGAGCCGCGACAGCGCACCCTCGAGCACGAAGTACAGCGCGCGCAAGCCCATGAGCGCGAAGGCGTTGGTCACGAACACGAGGTAGGGGTCGCCGGTGATGCCATAGACGGCGGGCACCGAGTCCACCGCGAACACCACGTCGGTGGACATCACGGCGATCACCACGAGCAGCAGAGGCGTGACCGCGCGGCGGCCGTTCTCGCGCACGGAGAACTTGGTGCTGCGGTACGAGTTGGTCACGGGCCAGAACTTGCGGATGATGCGCACGGAGCGCAACTGGTCCGGATCGACCTCGTTCTCGTCGCCGTCGATCGCATCGCGCAACACCTTGACCGCGGTCGCCACGAGGATCAGGCCGAACAACAAGAACGTCCAGTCGAAGCGCTCCAGCATCTCTGCGCCAAGCGCGATGAAGATGCCGCGTAGCGCCAGCGCGCCCACCACGCCGATCAACAGCACTCTCTGCTGCAACTCCCTGGGCACCGCGAACGCCGCCAGGAGCAGCATGAACACAAACAGGTTGTCCACTGACAACGACTTCTCCACGAGGTAGCCCGTGTAGTACTCGATGCCGGTAGTGCTGCCGTGCGCTGCAATCACCCAGACGCCAAAGATGAGCGGCAGCGCGATGTAGATGATGGACCACTTCACAGCCTCGCGCATCGACACCGCGTGGGGCTTGTGCGTCACCCAAAAGTCGAGCGCCACCACCAAGAGCACGGCCACCAGGGTGCCCGCCCACAGGCCAGGGGTGCCGATGGTGGGATGGGGGGCCACGGCGTCGGCGGCCGACGCGAGGGGTGCAGACGCTACGAAAGGCGAGGCAAGCATGGGGACAGACAACAAAAGGGGTCTCCTCAGAACACTGGTGCCCTGAGGTCTCCTTCACCTTCCGCAGATGCGGCGGGTGCCCGCCCGAGAATGCCATGGGGCATTCGTACTGACCGGAACGGAACTTGAGAAGTACTCCCCTCGGTTCCCACTGTACGGGATGGTGCAGCGCGTCAATCGCGCGGGCACGGTCACTCCGCTACGGCCGCCGTCTCGTGCGGCGGCGCACTGAGGGCGCCCAGCTCCGTGTTGATCTCGTACCACCGCATCAAGAAGGCCCGCTCGTCGAGGCGCTTGCGCCGCAGCCAATGCGTGACCTCTTCGTTGCACTTGCTCGCATTGCACGAGCGGCACGCGGGGACCACGTTGTCGAGCGTGTAGCGGCCTCCCCTGGAGATCGGGAGCACACAGTCACGTTGCAAGGACACACCGGCCGACGCCGGGGCACGGCAGTATGCGCAGCCGTTCCAGGCCGCGACAATCGCCTCCCACTGGGCGGGCGTGAGGTCGTTGTCAGCGGCAGCCACCCGTCGCGCGCGCTTACGCGCTGCACGGGCCCGACGACTCTGACTCACTGCCACGGCTCCGACAGTACTGGTGCCTTGACCCCGCGCCGGCAGGCGCACGCGCGGAACTAGACGGAGAGGGCGTGAGTGAGGAGCCGCTCGGGCACAAAGGGCGACGTCATCGCGCGCAGCAGCGCCGAATAGTCGGGCGCGAAGCGCAACTCCGTGCCGGCCTCGAGTCGCTCTTGCGTCTCGAGCACCAGATGGTCGCTGCTGGAAGCCAGGATGGACACTCCCACTGGCGGGGTCAAACCGTCCGGGTCGACGTCTTGGCGACCGAGCGCCACGATGGTCTGCACGATCGTGCCGCGGCTGCGCGAGGGCTCTGGAGTCCCGAAGGCGGACTGGCCGCGCAGCCCCCACGGCGCCGTGGGCTTGACGAGTGACTCGATCACGGGCGCGACCACGGTGAAGGCATCCTGGCGCAGCCCGGGGACTGGCTCGCGAGTGAGGGGATTGAGCCCCAGCAAGATCGACTCACCCAGGCGCAGGTCATTGATCGAGCCGACGCGGCCAGCGCCAAGCGCCCACGACAGGTTCGCCGAGTTGCCGCCGCTCACCACAGGCGTCGGCACGCCGAACTTGGAACCGATGGTGGTGGCGAGTGCGGAGAGTTCCTGCATCTGATCGTCGCCAGGCACAACCCCGCTGCGGCACGCGAGGTTGGTGCCGATGCCCGCGAGCACCACGTGCCTGGTGCGCGAGATGATGCGGGCCGCGTCCAAGACGTCGGCCACCATGATGCCCTCGCGGAGGTCTCCCAGTTCGACCATGAGCACGATGCCGTGGGTGAGGGCGCGCTTGCCAGCGGCGACCGACAGCGCGGAGACGATGCCGAGCTCGCTCACCATGCTGGACTGGGCACAGGCCACTGCGCGGTCGGCCCACTCGGGGGCCGGTGCGCGCAAGAGGGTCATGGGCACGCGGATCCCCGCGTCGTGCAGGGCCTCAAGGTTCTCGATCCGCGAGTCGGCCAGGCGCTTGACGCCGCCGCGCATCATGGCTCGCGCCACCTCGGGAGAGCCGAGCGTCGCCTTGGTGACGCCGGTGACTGCGATGTTGCGCTTCTTGAGAGCGGTGACCAGGACGCGCGCGTTGTGCTCGACCGCGGTCAGGTCGATCTCGATGCGGGGCGAAATCATCTGGTCTCCGTGGTGTGCGCGAGCGGGGTCAGCAACGCAGGGAACGCTCCCGTGACCATCGCCACGAGTTCGCCCGGCTCGCGCCACAGCGCGTCGGTGGTGGGAAGTCCCAGCTCGGCCTCATACAGGACCACGGCGGCGTCCACCTCAGCAGGCGTCATGTTCTCGTGATTAATAGTGAGTCCAATCACTGTGGTCTTGCCAAAGGTCTCGATCAGCGCAATCTCTGCGGCGGCAAGTGGCATCGGCACGTCGGGGTAGTCGGAGAGCATCGTCCGCGCGGGAGCGTGCTGCATGATGACCGCCTGCGGGCGGGAGGCCCGCAGCACCACGGTGGAGCTCAAGTACGCGGGGTGGCTGAGTGCTCCCTGGCCCTCGATCACGATCACGTCAGGGTGCTCGCCCTCCCAGGCGGCCACCACGGCGCCTTCTAGTTCGCCCACGCCAAACTGGGCAGGAATCGCGTCGAGCGCGACGCCGTACTTGGCTCCCTGCATCAGGCCGGTCTGGCCGGTACCCACCATGACCGTGCGGATGCCGGCATCGTTGAGCGCCTTGGTGAGCAGCGTGGAGGTAGTGCGCTTGCCGATCGCGCCGTCGGTGCCAAGCACCGCGATGCGCACGCAGTCGACCGTGTCGATCGCGCCATCGAACATCCTCAGATCCTTGGTGGCGTGCGGGCGGCGCACGTCGTGCAGCGTGATGTCGGAGATGGCGGCGGCCGCGGCAAACTCAGGGTCGTCGTTCAAGAACTCGTGCAGGCCAGACACGATGTCGAGCCCAGAAGCGACCGCCTCGAGCACTGTCTCCCTGTCTGCGGCGGACATGAGTCCGCTGAGCGGCGCGAGGCCAAAGATCAGCGCGTCGGGCCGCGGGACCGGTCCGGCGATGTCGCGAGCGCTGTTGGCCGCCACCGCAATGGCCTGCTCGAGCGTTGCGACAACGGGGATCCCTGCGGGCTCGCCACCCAAGGCAACCCCGGCGTCGTTCCCTGCCAGCGTCGAGTCGATCACGGCGACGATGCGATAGCGCTCGCTCGAGCGCACCAGACCGTTGGCCGTCTTGCCATCGATCTTGGCGAAGTTGCCCTCGCAGTAGATGACCGCCGTGGGCCGCACCGCCGGGCGCGCGGGCGTGGGCAGATCAGGGACAGGGGTCGTGAAGGGGCGCATGATGCGGGTCCTCGAGTCTGACTCAGAGGAGGCGCCGGGATCGTTCCGGCCAGGAGGCCGGTGTCAACGAGAGGTCCCCACCAAGAAGTGGTTGGCTCTCAGTGTACGCCGGGGGTGCAAGCCCGGCCGTTTGACGCATCCCGACGCCGTCGGCAGCGGCCACGGGCTCACGGACAAGCCGCCGCATGGAAGCAAGGCGAGCCGCTACGCGTTGACGGAGCATGATCGACAATCCGGCCACGAGGGCACTGCGAGACTCGGGGATCGGCCACCTCGTGACGGCACATGGCCCCGTGCGATCGCTCGAAGAGGCGGCCGCCGCACGAGGCCTAGAGCCGTGGCAGATCCTGAAGACGCTGGTGGTGCGGCGCGCGGAGGACGACTTCCTCTTGGTGCTCGTACCAGGCGACCGCCAGATCAGCTGGCCCAAACTGCGTTACCTCCTGGGAGTCAGCCGTCTGTCCATGCCTGACAAGGACGTCGCGCGCGACATCACGGGCTATGAGCGCGGCACCATCACACCCTTCGGTTCACTGCCAGCTCCAGACGGCACGCCTTGGCCCGTGGTCGCCGACGCTTTGATCGTGTCGCGGGAAGGCCCCGTCTCGATCGGGGCGGGGGAACACGGCGTTGCGGCAAGCGTCGACCCGGCGCAGTTGGTCGCGACGCTGAGCGCCACCGTCGCGGACGTGACGGAACCGCTGTAGCGGTCCGCTACCCGCGGTCCTGATCCCCGCACGCGTCGAACAGACCCTGCAACGTCGCGCGCCACGCGGCGTCCGGCTGGAACTCGACGTACTGTTCGCGACCGTCGACCTCGATCCACGCGACGAACACGAAGGTCTTCTTGCTCTCCGCGAAGGCGTGCGGGTCACATCGGGAAGCTCGCACCGTGACCGGCACCTCGACGGACTCCAGCTCCGCGGCCATCGGCATCGGCAGGGCGCCGGCCACGGCGTCGAGCGAGAAGATGACGTTGCCTTTGACGCCCACGATGGTCACGGCCGCGTCGGAGACGCCGCGCGTGAACACGAGCGTCGCTTGCGCTTGTGTTGAGTCAACTCCCGCGAGGGACCCAAAGGCAGGCTGCGCGGCATCGAGCGCATCGCGTTGCAGGCATTCGGTTGCGTTGATCTCGGCGAGTACCTGGTCCTCCACCGCGACCAGCACCTCGCCGGCGGGCTCCCCGTGCGCGTCCGCCAGCACGACGAGGGCGCTGGAAGAGCCTTCGCCAACCGGGCACACCGCGCGAGTCAGCGGCACCCGCGCGTGCCCAGGCCAGCCCTCGCTGACCCGCACCATTGTGTCGGACGGCGGCCCCGCCTCGAAGTAGGGAGACGTCAGTTCCACGCCGGTCACGAACACCGTGCCCTCGCCTTGCGCCTCGACCAACACCTCGACGATGCGCTCGGCCTGCAAGGGGCGAGGGAAAGCGACCTCGGCCGTGGGGACGAGCGTCGGCGAGGCGTCGGCTTGGCCAGGCGGAGCGTCGGCCGGGCTCGATCGCACGACGGGGACGTCGGAACTCGCCCCCTCGCGACCTTCAGAAACTCCGGTGCAACCGGCGAGCGCAAGCGTCGCCGCGCACACCAAGAGAGCCGCCGCGATGACAGCGCGGCGTGCTGGGGGACGAGCAGCGCTCACCCGGCTATCTTCACACCCTCGCGCGCCAACAGGGAGCGCTTGATGTCCACTCCCCATGCGAACCCCGTCAGGGATCCGGCGGCACCGACCACGCGGTGGCACGGCACAAACAACGCGACGGCGTTGCGGCCACATGCCGCGCCGACCGCCCTGCTCGCTCCAGGGCTGCCGAACGCCGCGGCCAACTCGCCGTAGCGGCGCACCTCTCCCGGCGCGATCTTGCGCAGGGCCCCCCACACCGCCAGCTGGAATGGGGTGCCTCGTTGCGCGATCTCGACGCCGTCCAGGGCGGCCGAGTCTCCCGCGTAGTAGGCCCTCACAGCGGCCGACGCTCGGCACGACCCTTCGCCCAGATCATCGGCGGCGATGCGGGCACGGGCGGCGACGGCGTGCACGTCGGTCGACCACGCCGAGGCCACGACGGCGCCTTGGGGATCTTCGACGATGGTGAAGGGGCCGTCGGGGGTGTCGAGGGTCTCGTAGCAATACATCAGTCTTCTCCTGGGGTCGAGGGGGACGGCACCGCTGCGTTCCAGAGGTGCATCATGAGGTAGCTGCGCCATGGAGACAGCGGCGCGGCGGTGGCTTTGAGTCCGTTCGGGTCGCCCGGCAGGCCAAGGGCCTTCGCCCCCGCCCGCGCGGCCGAGTCGCCGGTCAGCAAGATGTCGGGGCTGCCCAGCACGCGCATGGCGACGTAGCTCGACGTCCACGGCCCCACACCTGGAAGCGCCTCGAGCTGGGCCGTGAGGTCCGCCCGGGTGGCGCCGATGTCGAGCGAGACGGCCCCGGAAGCTATCGCCTCGCACGCTCTTGCCACGGCGACCCTGCGTGCGTGCGGGCCCCTGACCACCTCGAACACCGTGTCGGCCAGCGCGGTCGCCGAGGGGAACAGGGCGGTCACAGGACCGCCAGCCAGCGCGGCCGGTAGCGGCTCTGCAAGGCTGGTCACGAGGCCCTGGGCCGCGGTGCGGGCGGCGGCAACGGAGACTTGCTGACCGAGGATGGCGCGCACCACCATCTCGGTGGGATCGAAAGTGCCGGGGATGCGAACCCCAGGGCGCGTGGCCACCGCCGGGGCCACAAGCGGGTGTGCTGCGAGCGCCGCGTCGATCACGTCGGGGTCGGCGTCGAGATCAAGCAAGCGCCGGGTGCGCGTGAGCAGGGCCGGCAAGTCGGTCAGGTGCTCCACGTGCGCAGTCACCCGCACCGCTCCTGGCTCGACCGCGATAGCCACCACCGCCGCCCCGCGATCGAGCCTCAGCGAGCGCGTGTAGTGCGATTCGGAAGCGTGCTCCGTCCCGTCGAGGGCGCGGGTCGCGAGCCACCTCAGCACGCCCGCCCCGTCGAAGGGCTCTCGCGCAGCGAGTCGCACGGTAACGGCGCCGGGAGTATCGACGCCGCTCCCTGCCACGTGCGCTTCCCCCTTGCGCGCCCGCTCGCGCAAGGCGGTGGGCGTCATACCGAACACCTCGCCGATGGTGTCGTTGAACTGCCTGATCGAGGAGAAGCCAGCGGCGAAGGCCACGTCGCCCGCTGGCATGAGCGTCGACACCAACAGGTGGCGCGCGTTGTGCGCTCGCTGGGCTCGCGCGAGGGCGAGCGGTCCCGCGCCCAACTCCTCGGTGAGCAGCCGCGTCAGTTGCCGCGTCGAATACCCCAACCGCGCCGCCAAGGCTGGCACTCCGCTGCGGTCAACCACGCCGTCGGCGATGAGCCGCATAGCCCTTGCGGCGGTGTCCTCCCTGACGTTCCACTCGGGGCTGCCGGGGACCGCCTCGGGCAGGCAACGCTTGCACGCCCTGTAACCCGCAACGTGGGCCGCTGCCGAGGTGCGGAAGAACTCGACGTTGTGCGGCTTGGGGGTGCGGGCCGGGCAGCTGGGGCGGCAATAGATCCCGGTGGTGCGCACGGCCATCACAAACTGTCCGTCGAAGCGACGATCGCGCCCAGAAGACGCCCTGTAGCACGCGTGGGCGTCGAGCATGGTCGCTGTCATGGCTCAAGACTGCCCTGCAGCAGGCCGCTCCGCTAGCGGTTTTCGGACATTGCCGTGGCCAGCGGGGGAAGAAATAGAGGAACGACCCGGTCGAGGGGGGGTTGACCGGGCCGTTCCCCACTAATTACACACCATTCACGGCCCGATTGGCTACCAATGGGCGAAAAAGGTGCCCCCATTGTGGGGGGCATCACAGCGGCGCGTGGCGGGCGGCGCGCTCCCGAGCGCCACTGGCGCGAGGCTGGCACACTGGAGTCATGAGCTCTTCATCAGCGTCGTCCCTGCTAGCACTCCACTCTGGCGAGCCGGTGCTCGCACTGGTCAACGTCTGGGACGCGGAATCCGCCCGGTTAGTCGAAAATGCCGGTGCGACCGCTCAGGCCACCGCAAGTTTTGCCGTCGCGGGGTCGCGCGGCTTCTCCGACGGCGAGAACATGCCCGTTGACGTGGCGATCGCCGCGGTGGCCGAGGTGTGCACCGCAACGTCGCTTCCCGTCACGGCCGACCTCGAGGCAGGTTACGGCGACGCGCGCGCCACGGTGCGGAGGGCCGTCGCAGCCGGCGCGGTGGGCGCCAACATCGAGGACCGCATGGACCCGCCCGATGAGTCGGTGGCACGCATGACCGACGCGCTGCAGGGCGCGGCCGACGAGGGGTTGAGTTGGTGCTCAACGCCCGCACAGACGCCTTCATGGTGGACGGCCTCGACCAGGCGGACAGGGTTGCTCAGGCCATCATCAGGGGGCGGGCCTACCTGGACGCGGGGGCGACGTGCGTGTTCGTTCCCAAGGCGCCGGAGGAGGTGATTGCCCTACTGGTGAGCGAACTGGGCGTGGGCAAGGTGAGCCTGTTGGGCGCCAAGGATGGCCCGCACCCTCAGGAGTGGCACGGCCGCGGCATTCACCGCGTGAGCTTTGGTCCGTTGCTGTATCGCACGGCACCAGAGGAGCGGGCGGAACTGGCGGCTCGCCTGCTCGCGACTCCCTGACGCCGACGCCGTGGCGCCTGAGCTGATCGGCTACCAGGCCGTGATCGACTGGATGGGCACACCGTACGTCACGCTGCGGGACGTGTGGCCGGACGCACCGCGCGCCGCGATCGTCGGCCTCAACCCGCCTCCCGGCTCGGTGGCCAAGGGCCACTACTACCAAGGGCCGGTGGGACAGCGTCAGATGCATCGCCTGGTTGCGGGAGGCCTGCTGCCCACGCCGCCAGACGGACGGACCTTTGAAGGGGTCGGGGCGAGCGTCGGGATTGGCTTCACCGACATCGTGAAGCGCCCCACCGTCGGCGAGAAGGACCTGACGCGAGCGGAGCTGGAGTACGGCATGAGCATTCTGGGAGCGAAGCTTGCCGAGCGCGACGTGCCGGTGGTGATCTGCGTGTACCGGCAACCCGTGCGTGCGCTGCTGGGCGACGAGGGCGTGCCCGGCTGGCAAGAGGCGCGCACCGCTTGGGGCGCCAGGGTGTTCCGAATGCCCGGCCCCTACACCGGGACTGCGCTGGCGGCGAGCATCGTCAAGGGTTTGGGCGAGCGGGTGCGCGAGTTGTAGGCCGCGTTGGAGCCGCGGTTCTGGGTTGGGTTCCACGGCGCGGGTTCGAGGTCGCGTCGGGGCGCGGGCCTTACCGCTCCCCTCCACGGGCCGCCAGAGGCCACTTGTGGCCACTGTCCACTAGTGGCCAGCAAAGTCCCTGGTGGCAGGGACCTTGGTCACCTATGGTCGAGGAGACCACGTTCCCACGTGGCCAGAAACGCACCGACGGGCAGCATGCCGGTGCGGCACGCTTGCTGAGGAGCAGACCCCATGTCACGCACGTCCCCCGCCGCACTCTCCAGCGCTCCGGCGCCGCTCCGCATGGTCGCCGCGATCGCCGCAGCGCTCCTCGTCGCAATCGGCTTGGCCACGGCGACACCTTCGGCCGCGTCCGCCGCAGAGGAGTCGACCTTCAACTTCGAGTGGCGAACGCCCAGCCTCGTGACCGACGTGAACGGCAACGCGCGCCCTGACCCAGGTGACGAGGTGCGCTACGGCGTCTACTGGGTCCTCACCGGTCCCGCGACCCAAGCAACGGTGACCGCGTACACCTTTTTGGGCGTCTCGTATGTCGACAACGACGTCTACATCGCCGGTACCACAAGAGGGATCTCAACTGTCCGCACGGTGGGCACGTCGGACCTGGACTCACTGGGCGGTGGGCCACACTACGGCCCAGGAAGCGTCACGTACACGATCGACGGGGTCAGCCACACCAGCGTGGTGTCACCTCCACCCGTGATCTACACCGCTCCCGCACCCCTCAGCGCAGTGACCACCGTCGAGCGCGTCGGGTCGACGGGGGCACACCCCATCGAGGGCGACCGCCTCCGATACAACACGACCGTGACCAACGCGGCCGCCGTCGCTGTGACCCTCACCGGAGGGTCCAACCTCGGCGTGACCATCTTCCCCACCACACTGAACCCTGGCCAGACCCGGACGTTCAACGGCGCAGTTCACGAGGTCACGTACGACGACATGGTGGCGGGCAGCATCCCGTTTGACGACGCGTCGCTGAACTGGTCGGCGCCTGACGTCAGCGGCACCCTCGCCATCCCACTCGCGACAGTGGCTACCGAGCCGTATCGCTTCGCCGTGGATGCAGGTGTTGACGTGGTGGTGAGCAACCCCACGGGCACCGCCAGGGTCGACGCGCACGACGCCGTGGCGGGGGATCGCCTCGACTACACCTTCCGGATGACGAACACGGGCAACGTCACCGTCGACTGGGTGTCAATGTCACACCGGCCGGTGGGCACTTCTTTCGACCTGTCCACCTCCAGCTCGGGCCACAAGATGGCGCCGGGTGAGTCGCTCACCGATGCGGGTTGGGTGCCCGCCAACATCACGTCACTGCCGTCGGGAGGGGGCTACTTCACACCCCACGTCCTCACCGAGGACGACCTGGACCTCGGCTACGTGGACCTCGCGTTCAGGCTCCGCGCTCAGCCCGCCGAAGAATTGACCAGCGAGGAGCGCGACGACCCGAAGTACCGCTTCCCCATCACCGTCCGCACGCTCTTCAGGGACTTCACCACGAGCGCGACGATCACCGCGAACAGGACCCTGAACGACGCCAACGGCGACGGCTACGGCCAGCCGGGCGAGACCGTCACCTACTCATGGCGCGTCGTCAACACGTCGGACCAGGCGATCACCCTGACTCGCCTGGTCAAGAGGGACTTCTGGACCAACGTCGTCACCGGCGTCGGAGCCGATGCACCGGACGGCGCCGTGATCGCGGAGGGCGGGGAACTGACGGGTACCTTCACGTACACGCTCACCACGGACGACCTGGACAACGGGGGGCGACGGTTCGACGTGCTCGCCGATATCAAGGGCAACGCCGACGGCGCCACCGTGACCAAGAGCGCTGGCACAAGCGTCGTTTACGTCAACGAGTACGAGGCGCCGAACCACAGGTTCACTGCTTCGGGCGCATATGGCGATGACAACGGCGATGGCAACGCCAACGTAGGCGAGACGGTCACCGTGAAGGTCTCCGTCGAGAACTGGGGCTCCTACCCGCTTACCGGAATCGTCGTGAACGACGGCGCGGGAGCCGACGTCACCGGGCTGCTCCCTGCTTTCCCCACGTCCATCGCGTCCTACGACGACGCCACGCGCACGTTCACCCACGTGCTCACCGCCGCCGACCTCACTCGCGGGCACTTCTCGTACGCGGCCACGCTCGACGCCGACGGCGCCTCCAGGTCGACAGCGACGTCCAGCACCATTCCCGTGGTCGCCTACGTCGCCCCGGCCACGACGCTCGACACCACCGCGACGTATGACGACGCGAACGGCGACGGCTTCGCCAGCCTCGGGGAGACGGTGACGTTCACGACGACCGTGGCGAATACTGGCGCCTGGCCGCTCACCGGCCTCACGGTGGGCGATGCCGCCGGCGCAGACGTCACCGGGCTGCTGCCCGCGTTCTCGTCGACCATTGCGGCTGGCACATCCGAGACCCAGACGTTCACGCACGTGCTCACGGCGGCCGACTTCGCGCGCGGCTCGCTCTGGTACGGCACCGAGATGACGGCCACCGGGATGCCAACCACGCAGTCCGGCACGTCGGTGACGCTCACGGGCATCACGTTCCAGGCTTACGCGACCGACCTTGACGCCATCTCAGAGGGAGACGTTTCGGTGTGCGTCGGCGGCGCCCCCGCGACCGAGATTACGCTCGGCACGGGCGTCATGGTCAGCCCAGGCGGCTGCTCCTACCCTGGCGACGCCGACGGCTTCCGCGTGGTCGCCTTCTCGACGCCGATGCTGCTCGGCACCGACACCTTCAACGTCACCGTGCCCGGCTCGCTGGGCGCTGGCGACCACCGCCTCGCGCTCTACGCACCTGACGGCACGCTGGTCGGCTGGAAGTCCATCACAGCCAAGGACCCCGTCGCCTTTGCAGGGCTCGCCTTCACCGGGTTCGCAGGGCTGCCGCTTGGCGGCCTCGCCGTCACGCTCATCCTGCTCGGGACCGCCGCGATCCTCCGCTCAAGGGAGAGGCGTCAGGGGGCGGTCACGTCTGAGATGAAGGGCTGACCTCTGAGGGGTTGCGCACACCCAGCCACGACACGACGCCGCCGACGGCAAGCAAGATCGCCACGAACACGGCCGCGCGGTGGAAGCCCGCAAGGTCGAGCTCTCCGCCCACCACGGCGCCCAGGCCCGCGACCGCCACCAGGCTCGCGACACGAGCGACGGCGTTGTTGACGGCCGAGCCGATGCCGGAGCGGGAGGCGTCCACCGCTCCCAGCACGGCGGCGGTCAGCGGTGACACGGTCGCGGCGAGGCCCACGCCAAACAGCAACACCCCTGGAAGCAGCTGCGTCCAATAGGAGAACGGCTCGCCGACCCTGAGCATCAGCAGAGCGCCGCAGGCCATGGCGAGCGGGCCTCCCGTCATGAACCACCGTGGCCCCCACCGCCCGGCGAGGTCCCCGGCACGAGAACTCAGCGCCATGAGCGCAAGAGTGATGGGCATCGTCGCCAATCCGGCCTGCGTGGCGCTAAGGCCCGCCCGCTCCTGCAAGTAGACGGACACCACGAAGCCGTTGAGGCCCAGCGCCCCGTAGACCATCAGCGTGGCGAGGTTGCCCCACGCGAAGTTGCGGGCGGAGAACAACGTCAGCGGAAGCATCGGCCTGGTGATGCGTGACTGGCGCCAGAGGAACCACGCGAAGACGGCGGCTCCCGCCGCGCCCGCTCCCCACACGGTCGGGTGAGACCATCCCAGGTTTGGCTGCTCGATGAGCGCGAACACGGCCCCGCCAAGACCAAGTGCGCACAGTGCCGCCGAGACGAGGTCCACGTGGGCGTCCTCCTGGCGGGTGTCGCGAGCCTCGACCCGGGCCAGCAGCACCAGGGCGACGCCGATGGGAAGCACGTTGATGAGGAACGCCAACCGCCACGACGCGAGATCGACTGCGAGGCCTCCCAGCAAGGGCCCCGCGACCATGGCGCCAGAGGTGGCCGCCGTCCAGGTTCCGATTGCCTTGCCGCGTGAGCGGCCATCGAAGGCCGACATGATGAGCGCAAGCGAGGACGGCACGAGCATCGCTCCAGCGACGCCCTGCAGCAGCCGTGCGGCGATGAGCACCCCTGCGGTGGGCGCCGCGGCAATGGCGAGCGACGCCACCCCAAACAGCACGAGCCCGAACCGCAGCACCCGCTGACGGCCAAAGGCATCGGACACGGAGCCCGCCACCAGGATCAGGGAGCCGAGCGTCAAGAGGTACGCGTCGACCGTCCATTGCTGAGTGGTGAGGCCGCCGCCCAGTTCGTCGACGATGGCTGGCAGCGCTACGGTGACCACGCTCATGTCGAGGAACGCAACAAAGCTGGCGGTGATCGCGATCGTGAGGATGAGGCGCTGCTGGGCGCTCGCTGGGGGGCGCTCCTGAGAACTGCGGGACACCACCTCAGACTAGATGTGTTGCGCTCGGCGCGGGCTGGCGAGCGGTCAGGCCTCGCCCGCTAGCGTGGCGGGATGGGAATCCTCGACCGCTTCCGCCGTGACCGCCCGCTCTCGGACGCCGAGCTCGACGAGCGGTCCCAAGTAGATGGCATCAAGTACAGGGACTTGCAGATTGTGGGGCAGTTGACACAAGTGGGAGCCGACATCAAGGCGCCGCGGCCCACCGTGTTCTACCTGTACTTCCCGGCCCACGCGACCGCCATGGCCGCGGCCGACGCTCTAGGTGCCGAGGGCTTCGCCGCAGCGGTAGGCCCCCTGCCGGAGGAGTACTTGGCGGAGCACCCCGACGCACCCAACCCGTGGCGGGTGACGGCCGAGAGGTCGGACAGGGCCTTGGTGCCCGACTTCTTGCGCGAGGCCGTTGACAGGTGCGCGGCCATCGCCGACGAGTTCGGCGGCGAGTACGACGGCTGGGAGTGCGGACTCAACGACGCGGAGGTCGCGGCCGTCAAGGCGCAGCGGGGGTAGCGCGCGGCGGCGTGGCTCTTGCGTCTTTGACTCAGCCATGCACACCATGAGGAATGAGAATCCTCGGCCGTTCCAGGAGTGAGACCCGACGCGAGGTCGAGGCGCTACGCGCCAGGCCGCACACCAGCGTGCTGGTGATCGGCGGCGGCATCAACGGGATCTCCGTGTTCCGCGACCTCGCGCTTCAGGGTGTGGACGTCGCCTTGGTGGAGCGCGGCGACCTGGCGGCCGAGACGTCGGCGGCGTCCTCGCGCATGATTCACGGGGGCCTGCGCTACTTGGAGTACGGCGAGTTCCGGCTGGTGCGCGAGTCCGTCGAGGAGCGCAACCACCTGTTGGCTGCTGCCCCGCACCACGTGCGCCCGCTGGCCACCACCATCCCCATCAGGACCGTGTTCGGCGGCCTGGTGGCGGCGCCGATGCGGTTCCTCACGGGGAGGTCGCCGCGTCACCGCACACAGCGCGGGGCGCTGCTAGTCAAGGCCGGGCTGACGCTGTACGACGCCTACTCCCGCATCGGGCGCGCACCTGACGGCACGGGGGTTCCTCGGCACCACTTTGCCGGGCCCCGCCGCACCCGCAGGGAGTTGCCTGACCTGCATCCCGACACCCTTTTCACCGCCACCTACTTTGACGCGGCCGTTCACGCGCCGGAGCGGCTCGCTTTGGAGGTGTCCAGGGACGGCCTTGAGTACGGTCCCGCCGCGCGGCTGGCGACCTACGTCAGCGCCGTCGGCACGGACGACGGCTCGGTCATGTTGCGCGACGAGGTCACCGGGGATAGGTTCCCGATGCGCGCCGACGTGGTGGTCAACGCCTCCGGTCCCTTCACGGATCTCACCAACGAGGCGCTGGGCACCCCCACCTCCTACATGGGTGGTACGAAGGGCTCGCACCTGGTGCTCGACCATCCGGAGCTGCTGCGTGCATGCCATGGCCGCGAGATCTTCTTCGAGAACGCCGACGGCCGCATCGTGCTCGTGTACCCCATGGGCGGCCGCGTCATCGTCGGCACCACCGACATCCCAGCAGACCCCCGCGAGCCTGCGGTCTGCACGGAGGAAGAGGTCGACTACTTCATCGAACTCACCACGCACGTGTTCCCTCACATCCGCGTCACGCGGGACCACATCGTGTATCGCTTCGCGGGTATTCGCCCCCTCGCGCTCCAGGTCGACGCCGAGCCGGGGCGGATGAGCAGGGACTACGCCGTACGGCAGGGGTCTCTACCCGGCGCGGAGGATGTGGCGGTGTTCAGCATCGTCGGCGGCAAGTGGACCACGTTCAGGGCGCTCGGCGAGCAAGTGGCCGACCGTGTGCTCGACACCCTTGGGCTCGAGCGCGCCGCCTCCACCGCTGGCCGGGTGATCGGCGGCGGAGTGGGCTTGCCCCCTGCCGACGATCGTGACGAGTGGATCGCCCACCACCTGGCTGGCGTGACGCCGGAGCGGGGACGCGTCCTGGTGGCGCGCTACGGCACGCGCGCCGCTGACGTGGCCGACGCGGAGGCCGGCACCGCAGCCTTGCGCACGGCGCCCGGCTACACGCGCGGCGAGATCGCACACCTTGCCAGCGAGGAGCACGTGGTGCGGCTGAGTGACATCGCGTTACGGCGCACGTCGCTCGCCTTCGAGGGCGCGCTCACGCTTGACGTGCTCGAGGAGTTGGCCGACGTGGTGGGCGAGACCTTGCGTTGGGGTGGCGGGCGCAGGCGCCGCGAGATCAAGGCAGTGGTGTCGGAGATGTCCACGCGTCACGGCGTTGACGTGAGGGCCCGCACGGGAGCGAGGGCATGAGCCGCGACTATGTGATGGCGATCGACCAGGGCACCACCTCCACGCGCGCCATCGTGTTCGACCACGCAGGGTCGATCGTCTCGACCGGCCAGCTAGAGCATCGGCAGATACTCCCTCGCGCTGGCTGGGTGGAGCACGACCCCACCGAGATTTGGGCCAACACCAGGCGGGTCATTGGCGAGGCACTCTCACGTGCCGACATCACACGGCTCCAGATCGCGGCGGTGGGGATCACCAACCAGCGAGAGACCGCCGTGGTGTGGGACCGGCACACAGGAAAGCCCGTCCACCACGCGATCGTGTGGCAAGACACCCGCACCCAAAGCATCGTCGACGCATTGGCGGCCGACGGCGGCACCGACAGGTTTCGCGCCAAGACCGGTTTGCCGCTTGCCACCTACTTTTCCGCCACCAAGATTCGCTGGATTCTCGACCACGTGGAGGGCGCGAGGGAGCGGGCGCTCGCGGGCGACCTCCTGTTTGGCACCACCGACTCGTGGCTGCTGTGGCATCTCACGGGCGGGGTGAACGGTGGACTCCACGCGACCGACGTCACCAACGCGTCCCGCACCTTGCTCATGGACCTCGACACCCTTGAGTGGGACGAGGGCCTGCTGGAAGCTTTCGACGTGCCACTGGCGATGATGCCCCAGATCCGGTCGTCGTCAGAGGTGTACGGCACGGTGGGCGGCCACTCGCTGCTTCAAGACGTGCCGATCGCCGGGATCCTCGGGGATCAGCAGGCCGCCACGTTTGGGCAGGCGGCCTTTGAGAAGGGCGAGTCGAAGAACACGTACGGGACGGGCAACTTCATCATTGTGGGCACGGGCGCTGAGCGCGTCGCGTCCGAGCACGGGCTCATCACCACCGTGGCCTACCGGCTCGATGGCCAACCCGCCAGATATGCGCTGGAGGGGTCCATTGCCGTGACAGGCTCGCTGGTGCAGTGGGTGCGGGACAACCTGGGGATGATCTCTTCTGCCAGCGAGATCGAGCCGCTCGCTGCGGCCGTGAAGGACAATGGCGGCGCGTACATCGTGCCAGCGTTCTCTGGACTGTTCGCCCCCTACTGGCGCCCGGACGCGCGCGGAGCCGTGGTGGGTCTGACGCAGTTTGTCACCAAGGAGCACCTGGCGCGCGCCGTCTTGGAGGCCACCGCCTTCCAGACGCGAGACGTGATCCAGGCCGTGGAGGCCGACACGGGAGTGCGCGTGCCGGAGTTGCGCGTGGACGGCGGCATGACCGTCAACTCGTTGCTGATGCAGACCCAAGCCGACGTGCTGGGCATCGACGTGGTGCGTCCGGTGGTGACGGAGACGACGGCGTTGGGCGCGGCCTACGCAGCGGGTTTGGCGGTGGGGTTCTGGTCGGGGCTCGATGAGCTCAGGGCGCAGTGGCGCGAGGACGCGCGGTGGTCGCCCGCCATGCCCCGCGAAGAGGCCGAGAAGATGTACCGCAACTGGCGCAAGGCGGTGAAGCGGACCCTCGACTGGGTAGACGACGACGTGGACTGAGCCGTCTACGGCGTGCGCGGTGACTTTGTCGCGGTTTGCCCTCTTTTGCGCACCCAGAATTGGCCCGAGTTCCCTATTATCACCTTTATCCCCTGGTAACTAGGGCCTTGGTCCGTTAGTGTGACATTGGCCACACAGGGCGTGTCGCCACCGTACGGACCCGGGCGATGGACCGCCCGCCTCCGGTAGCTGAGGAGCTCGAGGAAAATGTCGCCCACTGTCGCGCGCACACACATATTCAGGCGCATAGCCGCCACCATCACCCTGGCCGTCATCGCCACGATTGGCATGACCGTCGCCACCAGCCCTACCGCCTCCGCTGACACGGATCCCGTGTCGGACGGGCGCATCTCCGTCACTGTCTCCGACATGACGCTCACCGCCGACCACGGGGTGCTAGGTCGCCCAGACGTCGGTGACTGGGTGCAGTACACCGTCACCGTCACCGCCATCGAGCGGGTCAGTTTGATCGGAGTCTGGCAGGACTCGCTCTTGCAGGCGGGTCAACTCAACGCGATCAACGCTGGCAGCAGCCAGTCATTCACAGTCGACCGCATCGTGGGACTAGGCAATCTCGGTCACCTAGGTGCCGGACCGACGTTCGGTGACGTGTCGGTGTCCTACCGCTACCAGTCGGGCTCCTTTTTCGGAATCCCCCTCTATGACACCGGAACCTTCTCCATCGCCGGCCCGCCCGCGTTCTACGCGCCAGGCGAACCGTTCACGGTGTCTACCACCATGAACCTGGTCGAGGTCGGCGCCGTCGACGGCGCTGTGCGGGAAGGCGACACTGTCGGCTACTCCACCACGGTCACCAACACCTCCGGCTACGTGATGGTGCTTGATGCGCTGCCGGGCTACGACGACTTCACCGCGCCAGTGGTGATCGGCGTTGGCGAGTCGGCCACCTTCACGCGCAACCCTGTCGCCGTGACCTATGCGGACATGGTTGCGGGCGTCGTGGACTTCCCTGACACCGAGATCACGTGGCGTGCGGGCTACACGGCCCTTGCCTGGCTGCACGCGGGCACGTTCCCCGTACCGGTGGGTTCCGCCGCCACCGAGGCGATCAACGCCGCGTTCGATTCGTCGGTGACGTACACGGTGAACACGTCGGCGGGTGCCGGTGTCCCGCTGGGCGGCGCCGTGGCTGGTGACGTCATTGATTTCGCGGTGAGCGCCACCAACACGGGCAACGTCACGATGAACTACGTGGGCATCGCGCTCGATGGTTCCTGGGGTGCCGCCGCGGACGCGAAGTCGAAGAACGACAGTGCGTTTCTCGCTGGTACTTCGCTTCCCAACGGCACCGTCAAGGCCAAGCATCTGAAGTCTTCCGGCAATGGCATCTTTGAGCCCTACACGCTCACCGCCGCCGACGTCGTGCTCGGCTACGTCGACCTCACCACGAGCGTCCAGGTGGCACCGTCGCAGGCGCTGTTTGACGGAAACCCCGCGGCGTACACGCACACGGCGTCCGAGCGCGTGTTCCTGAGGGAGTTCAACACCAATGCCCGCCTGACGTTCACCAAGGCGGAGCTCAACGACACCAACGGTGACGGCGTCGGCCAAGAGGGCGAAACCATCACCTACCGCGTCCGCTTCAAGAACAACGCCGACCAGCAACTGCTGATCAACCCCGTCACCGATGCGGCCGGTTCCGACTTCGCCACTCCGGTCGCGGGCAAGTTTGCGGGTCAGGCGCTCGCGCCTGGCGACACGATCGCCAAGAAGTGGGACTACACGATCACCGCAGCCGATGAGGTTCGCGGCACGATCGACGTGGGCGTCACCACTGGCTACACGGGCCAGGCCGACTGGGCAACCAACTCGCGCACGGTCTGGGCACCCCAGATCGAGGCGCGCGCGTATGTGGCGCCTGACACCACGTTGAACACGTCCGCTACGTATGTGGACGCGAACGCCGACGGATTCCCGTCGATCGGCGAGACGGTGACGGTGACGGTGATCGCCGCCAACGTCGGCACCTACCCGCTGACGGGGCTGGTGGTCACCGACCTTGCCGGCTCCGATGTCACGGGACTGCTGCCTGCATTCGGCAGCACGATCGCGGCCGGCGCCTCCGAGAGCCAGTCGTTCACCTACGTGCTCACGGCAGCCGACTTCGCACGCGGCTCGCTGGCCTACTCGACAGAGATGACGGCCGACGGCATGGCGGCCACGGCGTCGGGAACGTCGGTGAACCTTACGGGGATCAGCTTCCAGGCCTATGCGAGCGACCTGCTCACCATGGCTGAAGGCGGCATCTCCGTGTGCCTGCCTGACCTCACGCCCACCGACACGGTGGTGATCGGCACGTCGATCAACGTGAACCCTGGTGGGTCATGCATCTTTGGCGGGTCGCCTACCGGCTATCAGGTGGTCGGCTTCTCCACGCCGATGGTGCTGGGCACCCACACGTTCTCCGTGGTGGTGCCCGGCGCGATGGGAGTTGGGGCGCACAGCCTGGCTCTGTACAACGCCGACGGTGAGCTGGTGGGCTGGAAGGCCGTCACGGTCAAGGATCCGATCGCGTTCTCTGGGCGTCCCCGTAGCGGCACCGGCATGCTGGCCTACACCGGCACGAACGAGCACTCGAACGCCATCCTCGCTGGTGGCGCAGCGGCGCTCGTCCTGCTAGGCACGGCGTCCATGGTGGTCGGCCTGCGGCCTCGACGGAGGGGCATGACCGCCGCCTCATAGGAATCAGTAGTACGGCGAGAGGCCGGCATCGTCCCCAGCGACGGTGTCGGCCTCTCGCCTTCTGCGTCAGGATGGGGCTATGAGCAGCACTGCTGAGGGCCTCGAGACGCTGGTGGAACGGGCCGCCGCGCTCGCCGGCCGCGGGTCGCGTCGGGTCTTGGGTATCGCCGGGCCGCCCGGCGCCGGCAAATCAACCCTCGCCGACGCTCTTGCAGCGGGGCTTGCCGCTCGCGGTCACCGCGTGGTGGTGGTGCCGATGGACGGCTTCCACTTGGCGCAAGCCGAGCTGGAGCGCCTGGGTCGGGCGGACCGCAAGGGAGCCCCTGACACCTTTGACGCCGCGGGGTTTGTGGCCCTGTTGCGTCGGATCACCCGGCCCGGCGCCGATGCTGTCTATGCGCCGGCCTTCGACCGGGCGCTCGAGGAGCCAATCGCAGGGGCCATCGCGGTGGAGGCAGAGACGGCATTGGTGATTGTCGAGGGCAACTACCTGTTGCTCGAGGACGCGCCATGGTCAGAGGCCGCCGCGTTGCTGGATGAGACCTGGTACGTGCGGATCGACGCTGTGGTGCGCGTGGAGCGCTTGGTGGCCCGCCACCGGCGCTTCGGTCGCGATGAGCGTGCGGCGCGCGATTTTGTGGCGACGTCCGATGAGCGCAATGCCGAGCTCGTCGCGCGGTCGGCGGAGCGGGCGGACCTCATCGTGAACATGGGTATGGGCTGAGCGCGACCTCGCACGCTGATGCCATGAGCGCCATCCGTGACCTTGGGCCTAGGCTCGGGGTGATGGGCACGCAGATGTGCCCGCGCACAGCCGAGGGAAGGTCTCCATGAAGAACAACTCAGTTTTGGGCGTCGTTGGCGGCGCCATGATTGCCGTCTCCGTGTTTCTCACTGGCAACACGATCACGTTCTCTGGCGAAGCGATCAAGCAGACGGTGCCGCTCATCTTGTTCATTGCCGCACTCGCGATCGTCGCCTTCTCGCTCATGAAGAACAGGACCTTCGCGAGCTACGCGGCCATCGCGGCCGCCACGATCGCCCTGATCCAACTCGTGGAGATGCTCCGCAGCGACTCAATCGAGTTCTCGGTGCGGCTCATCGTCTTGCTCGTGGGAGTGGTGCTCGCACTGGTGGCTTCGTTGGGCCGCGGCAGGGGCTGAGCGACCACAAGTGAAGTAGGAAGGCCACATGGAGGCTATTGACTGGCGCACGCTGCTGACCCGCCTGCCGCAACGGATCTGGTTCCGGCTGGTGGTCTTTGCGGCGGCGGCGCTCGCCTTAGTCGCGGTGGCGCGGTGGGCCGGCCCATGGCTGCCCGATGCGTTGGCGGTCGAGTTCGGACAGGATGCGGCGCTGCGCATCCTCGAGATTCTCGCGTCCTCCATGCTGGCCGTCACCACGTTCTCGCTGACCGCGATGATCTCGGCCTACGCCGCGGCCGCTCGCGGCACCACTCCCCGCGCCACTCAACTCCTGATCGCGGACCCCACCTCCCAAAACGCCCTGTCCACCTTCTTGGGGACGTTCGTGTTCTCCATCGTGGGCGTGATCGCACTCAGCACGGAGTCGTTCACCGAGCAGGGCCGTTCTCTGCTGTTCATCGGCACGCTCGTGGTGATCGCCGTGGTGGTGGGCACGCTGCTGCGGTGGATTCACCACCTCACGCAGTTTGGCCGCGTTCCCGACGTGATCGACAGGGTGGAACGGGCGGCCACGCAAGCGGTGCGCGCCGCCGCGCAGGATCCGCATCTTGGCGGGGTGGCGCCGGTCGCGGTGCCGGAAGGCGCCCGCACCGTCACGTCCCATGCCGTGGGCTCCGTGACCGGCATCGCCGTCGAGCGGTTGCAGGAACGTGCCAAGGCTGCGGGCGCGACGGTGCACGTTGACGTCTTGCCAGGATCGTTCGTCGGCCGGGGGACCGTGCTGGCCCGCGTGGTGGGGCCCTTGTCCAATGACGACGCCGACGCTTTGCGCGATGCCTTCAGGGTCGAGCGGCACAGGACGTATGAGCAGGACCCACGGCTGGGCCTGGTGGCGCTCGCGGAGATCGGCTCGCGGGCGCTCTCCCCCGCCGTCAACGACCCCGGCACTGCCGTCGAGGTGCTGGGAGCCATCCAGCGCGTGGTCACGGAGTTGTTGTGCGGCGAGGCGAGTGAAGAGCCCACGTATGACCGTGTGCACGTGCCCGCCGTCGAACTGACCGACGTGGTCGAGGACGCCTTCAGGCCCCTCGCGCGTGACGGCGCCCCGATGGTCGAGGTGGGCCTGCGCATTCAGCGGGTCTTGAGCGACCTGAGGGACGTGGCACGCGGCCCGGCCGACGTCGCGGTGCTGCGCGAGGCGTCGGCCAGGGCGGCCGAGCGTTCCCTGCGGGGCCTGGACGACGCTGGCGACGCCGATGCCATTCGAGCCAAGACAGACGAGGCTCAGCGCTTCGCCGAGTAGCCCGCCGGGGCGTCGGCGGCCCCCGTCTCGCCGCCGCTTGGGACGTTGTCCCCGGGCGCCTCGGCCTTTGCAGGTGTAATCCGGAAGTGTCGCTCGCCGACAACGACGTCGGCGTGTCCCGCTGACCAGAAAAGGCGGAGCTATGGACACCGAAAAGCTGGAGAAGATCAAGAACGGCAAGGGCTTCATCGCCGCGCTCGACCAGAGCGGCGGCAGCACTCCCAAGGCGCTGAAGCTCTACGGAATCGACGAGCACGCATACGCGAACGAGGCCGAGATGTACGACCTCATCCATCAAATGCGCGCGCGCATCATGACCAGTCCGGCTTTCACTGGCGAGCACATTCTTGGCGCGATTCTGTTCGAGATGACGTTGGAGCGCGAGGTGGGCGGCAAGGGCGCCGCCGAGTACCTCTGGGAGAACAAGCGCATCGTCCCCTTCCTGAAGGTGGACAAGGGTTTGGCGGAGGCGGCCGACGGTGTGCGCACCATGAACCCGTTGCCTGACCTGGAGGAGGTGCTGGAGCGGGCGAAGACACACGGGGTGTTCGGCACCAAGATGCGGTCCGTCATCAGGCTGGCCAACAAGGCCGGCGTGCAGGCCGTGGTCGACCAACAGTTCCAGGTGGCGCGGCGCATCATCGAGGCGGACCTGGTGCCGATCATCGAGCCGGAAGTGGATGTGTTCAGCCCGGAGAAGGCGCTCGCGGAGATCATGCTGAGATCCGCCCTGCTGGAGGCGCTGGATCAGCTCGACCCGAGCCAGCAGGTGATGCTCAAGGTGAGCCTGCCGGAGCAGTCTGACCTGCACGCCGACCTGGTGGCGCACCCGAATGTGCTGCGTGTGGTCGCGCTGTCGGGTGGCTATACCCGCGAGAACGCGAACTTCCGGCTGGCCCGCAACCACGGCGTCGTCGCCAGTTTCTCGCGGGCGCTGACGGAGGGGCTGACGGTGCGCCAAAGCCAGGAGGTGTTCGACGCGGAGCTTCACGACTCGGTGACCAGCATCTACGAGGCGTCGATGACGTGAGGCAGGAGCGGCCCGACAAGAAGGGCGTCCCCCCCTAGGCCCCGCCCAAGGAGCGCGCCGCGCGGCCTTGAGTTAACCTGATCGCTCTTTGGTCGAAAGGGGCCGCCGTGACGTACACGGACCACGGCGGGGAGGTCAGGCGCCCGCGCCTGCCCGAGCCAGGGTGGCTCCCCGACCCCAGCCGCCTCGACCTCGAGCGCTACTGGGATGGGTGGAGTTGGACGGCCCGCACCCGCGACCGCGTGTCCAAACTCGAGCGCATCCCTGCCACCGGATCGGCCCCACGCCGACGCCGCACACGCCTTTCGGGCCGATGGCTCCTGGCGCTGTTTGTTGCGGCGCTCATGGGCTACGTCGGGGCCGGTGCTGCCGGGCTGCTGCCGTCGTGGATGCCGACGGCGAGCGGCGTTGCGGTGGGCCCGCCGGCCGGGCCTGACGTGGCGTACCCGGTATTCGGCTCCGACGAGACGGTCGCCTACCTCGCCCGTAGCTTGGTGGCGCAAGAGCAGGAGATCGACGTGACCTGGATCCAGGCGTCTGGGGGTGACGTGATGGCCGTGGTGACGGACGCGATGAACGAGGTCACCTCGCAGAACCCCTATGTGTTCGTCTCCGGTTGGCGGGTATCGATCGGGGCGCTGCGGGCAAGCGTGAGCCCCGACTACCTGTATTCGACCGACGAGGCGGAGCGCAGGCGCGTTGCCACCGCGAGCGCGGTCCAGGCCGTGCTGGCCACTCCCGAGGTGCAGGGCGCGGCCGACGCCCGCGGCACCGTCGAGGCCTTGCACGACGCGGTCTTGCTAGCGGCCACCTACGACCGCGCCGCGTACGACGCCATCAATGCTGGCGAAACCACGGCGTCGTCCGCGCAGGTGGCGCAATCTCAAGAGGCGTACGGCATCCTGGTGGCCGGCACGGCGGTGTGCAACGGCTACGCCCAGGCCATGCACCTGCTCACGGAGGCGGCGGGCCTCGAGTCGGTGGTGGTCAACGGCGAGGCCAGCAGCGGTTTCACCACGGGCGCGCACGCGTGGAACAAGGTGCTCGTTGACGGGCAGTGGTTGGTGGTCGACGCGACATGGGACGACGCCGACGACGCTCGCTTGGGTAGGGACTACCTGCTGCTGGACCCGCTGGATGCGAAGCTCGCGACGCGGACTGCCGGGAGCGAATGGGTGGTCGAGGGGAACGCTGTTCTCTACGGGTAGAGCATGGCGGGGGGCCGTTGCACCTGCGACTCCCGCGACCTGGCTAGCCGCCGCTGGAGGCGTACCACCCGAACTCGACCAGTTGTACACCTCCGTTGACGCCGTCCTCCATGAACAGGGGAAACGCCTTGTTGTGGTCGATGACGCTGAGTTGGGAATCGAGGTCCGCTGCGCGTTCAGCGCGGAGGTGGCTGTCGCGACCCGGGTCGGGATGGAATGGGCCGAGCGTGGGCATCGTGCCCGACCATCTCTCCGCGACTCCCCCGTCTGTGCTTGCGCCGCGAAACATGAAGACGCCGTCGTTCTGAAGCAGGTACTGCATGTCGAGATACGCGTCGTGACCAAGCCAGAACACGATGTCGCCGAACCTCAGCTCTCCGCCGAACGTGCTCACGGCGCCCTCTTCTCCGACCGTTGATCTCAGACCGTTGTCCACCGCCATGTACCCACAAATCTGGCAATCGTAACGACCTAGATCGCGCTGTTGTCGCGAGGTGGTGTTCAGGCAAAAAGGGTCCATACTTAACGTGGCCATGCGCCCCGTGGGCCACTGAGGTAAGGACCTGCCATTTCTGACACGAGTCGAGAACTAGCCGAAAGGCTCGCGAAGATCGCCATGGAGCTTCATGCCGAGCCTGGTCCGGTGCGCACTGTCGCAAAGGTGACAGAGAACGCGCGCGATGCCCTCGGTTGTGACGATGCCGGCGTGCTCATGAAGATGGGTGGGGTTCTCAGCACGGCGTCGTCCACCTCGTCGCGTGTCGACGAGTCCGACCGTATTCAGCGCGAGACCGGCGAAGGGCCGTGCTTCGTTGCCTCGCAGACGGGCGAACTGTTCCGCGTGGACGACACGACGCTCGAGACTCCATGGCCCACATGGGCCTGGGCCGTCTCCCGCCTGGGCATTCGGAGCGCGCTCGGCGTGCCCCTTCGCTCGCATGACCGCAGCTACGGTGCGCTCAACCTGTACTCGAATGAGCCGTCGGCGTTTGGTGACGACGAGATCGCGGTCGCGCTGATCTTCGCGCGGCATGCTTCGATTGCGCTGGACGCCGCCACCAAGCAGGAGTCGTTGGGCCTCGCGATCGACGCACGGAAGATCATCGGCCAGGCCCAAGGCATCGTGATGGAGCGCTACCAGATGGATGCGGACCTCGCCTTCGACACCCTGTTGCGCTTCTCGCAAAACAACAACCTCAAACTGCGGGAAGTTGCGAAGCGCATCGTGGACGGGCGCGACTTCCCCCTCGCCAACGTCCGCCTATAGGACAGCAGCCCGCGCGCCGGAGAGCCAGCGGCCCTGCTTGCCGCCATGGACCACCACGGTCTCGCCGCTGGTCTCGCTCCACCCCTGAGATGCCAGGTACACGTACGCGGAGGCCAGTTCTGCCAGGTGCGGCGTTCGCTTGCCTGGAGCATTTCCCCCAGGCGCTACCGCGTTGACGCGGATTCTGCGGTGGCCAAGCTGCTGCGCCGCCGTGCGCGTAAAGTTCGCGATCTCGGCGTGCGTCATGGCGCCTTCGAGCGACGGCGCGGCAGGGCGCGTGGCTTGCACCGACGAGGTGGTGATGATGGCCGCACCCGCCTTGAGATGGGGCAGCGCGGCACGGGTGAGCCAGAACAGCGAATAGACGTTGGTGCGCATGACCAGGTCCAACGTGGTGGTGTCGAGAAGCTCGAGGTGGCCGACGGTGTGGTGGGCGTCGGAGATCATCACCAGAAGGTCCAGACCGCCAAGCGCCACGGCGGCATCGTTGACCACGGAGACGCAGTCGCGCTCGTGACTGGTGTCGCCTGGAAGCAGCATCGCCTTGCGCCCGGCTTGCTCGACCACTCGCAACGTGTCGCTCATGTCCGCACGCTTGCCCGAGAAACACATCGCTACGTTGGCACCCTCCTTGGCAAACGCCGTGGAGACGGCGCGACCTGTGGCGGAGTCGGCCCCGGTGATCAAGGCTCGTCTCCCCAGCAAACGACGGCGCCCAGAATATGAGAACTGGTCGAGGTCTGGGGCCGGCTTCATGGCTGTTGTCGCCCACGGGTTTTGCTGCGGAGGCTGCAGGAAGGAGGGCTGCGTGTGGGCCCGAGTGGGTCCTGCTGGGGTGTGCAAATCCTGTGTCATGGTGCTCGTCCTTTCGTCGCAGGTGCTGCGACGGTCTCGGGTGTCCGCGTCGCGCGCAGTGGGGACACAGCGCGGGGAACGATGAGTGCCGACGATTCATGAGTTCCCCGTTTTGTCCTTTTCGTACCACCGGGAACGTCGGGCTTGATTTTGCTGTGTGTGCCGCAGTTGCAGGTGGGCTCTGCTCGGTCGCGGGCAACGCCCGGGCTTGCGCATTTCCGTTTTGGGTGGTTTTCTGAATCCAGTAGTCGAGCCAAGTGCTACTTCAATCGGAGTGAGATTGAGGTCCCCGTGCTCGACTTTTCCCCTTCCCGGCCAGCGTCGCTTGGCGCGTACGCCTTCCAGGAACTCGCAACCAGGCCCACGCCGATGCCCGACGATGGGCTCAGTGCCGAGGAATGCCTCGTCATCGACAACATGGGTTTGGCGCGACGCATCGCCAGGCGCTTCGCGGGCTCGGTGGGTGATCCTCACGATCTGGGCCAGGTGGCGCTGCTCGGCCTGGTGAAGGCAGCCAAGCGATTCGACCCCGATCGCGGCTACCCGTTTCAGGCCTTCGCGTCGATCACCATCTCCGGCGAGGTCAAGAGGTACCTGCGGGATTCAGGCTGGGCGGTCCGACCGCCCCGACCCGTCCAGGAACTGGCCATCGCCGTAACGACTGCGTTGCCCGAACTAGAGCAAACGCTGCAGCATGCGCCAAGGTCGGCGGAACTTGCGGAACACCTGGGTGTGGAGCGACAGGAAGTCGAAGAAGCCATCGCGAGCGCGAGGGGTGCGTTCACCGTCAGCCTTGACCGGCTGGGGGATGGCGGGATGGCCGGGGAGCATTCGATAGAAGACCTGGCCGAGGGATCCATTGCGGCCATTGACATCCACAGGGCGGTGGCAAGCCTGCCCGAGAGGGACCAGAAGGTCCTGGCGATGCGCTTTGCGGATGGGCGTACTCAGCGGGAGATCGCGAAGGCCCTCAACGTGTCGCAAATGCAGATCTCGCGCACCATTACGAAGTCGCTTGCCCGGCTCCGGGCCGCGCTGGAGGAGCCTGCTCTGCGTTCGGATGAGTGCGGAGGACGCCAGCTGGCGGGGTAGGGCTAGCTGGTAGGGGGCGGTGTCTGCGGGCCCGCGTGTGCTCTCGACCGTGAGCGAGCGTGAGGCCCTAGAGTCGGCGTATGGCACTTTGGGGGCGGAAAGGTTCGGGCGGCGGTCGGCGAGAGATTCGCCGCGGGAAAGCACCGCTAGACCCCTTCGCAGATTTCCGACTGTGGGCGATCATCGGCGACCTGCTCGCCGGTAAGGATCGCTTGTCCGATGTCGCGTTGCTCGTGCCAGCCGAGCGTGACTACGTCCTGGGGATCGTGTGGAAGGACGACTCGCCGATACCGACGGCCACCGTGAGGGCTTGGTACGAGGCTGCACCATCCGGGATACGCGCATCTGCCCTTGGGGGCGCGCTGGTGCGCGACGCGTGGCTCGTCCGAGGTCGCGCCCACGCGGAACACACCGCCGCCGCGAACTTCCGGGGTTTTCATGCTCTGTTGAAGGAGGCCGACGAGTTCATGATGTGGGCCGCCCAACAGTGGCCGACGGAGCCCTCGCTGTGGATTCCCCTGCTGACGTCGGCCCGTGGTCTGCAGTACCCGCGCGAGGTGCTCGACCAACGCGCCGGCACACTTCATCGCTTGGAGCCCTGGAACTTCGCGGCGGCACACCAGTATCTGCAGTTCGTGTGTGCCAAGTGGTTCGGTTCGCATGAGGAGATGTATCGGGTCGCGCGCATCTTCCTGCAAGCCCCGCCGGGTAGCGCAGTGAGGGCCATGATCGCCACAGCGCATATTGAGCGCGCCATCGCCGTAGACGAGAGGGTCCTTCCTTCGTCGCTCAGTCCGGCCGAAGCGGACGAACTCTCGTCCGAACTATGGCTCATGGTTCAGAGCATCGGCCCCACGCCGACGCCCGATCAGATTGACGCGCTTGCGCGCCTTGTCCTCGTGCTTGCTCCCACCGACGGTCCAACGGCTGGCGCGACGCTACGAGCGATCGAGATCATCGATGGACGTTGCTTCAGCTTCCCGTCCGGCATGGCGGAGGACCAATTGGGGTTCTTCGACAGCATCCTGCGAGAGCGCGGGGCGCAAGCACGGAAGCTTGGGGCCGCTTGAGTGCAGGTGTGGAAACGCTTGGATATGACGCGAGGCAGCGATGCACACACTGTGCGGCGGCGTCTCCGGATCACCGCCGTGATCGTTGTCCTCGGATCAGCTTTGGTCGCTGCCGCGATCCTCTGGCGACACGACACCGACGGTGGCGAGCAGACGGCCGCAACTAACGCCGTGCCCGCGTGGGTGGCTGGTTACGCCGCCGGTCCGTCCGATAGCCACGTGATCCTCGTGGTGGAAGCGTGCGAGGACTGGAGGCTCGAGGAGACGTGGACGGCGGCGCAGGAGTCCGACCGGGTCGAACTCTGGGTCGGATGGTGGGGACTGTCGCAACCTCCATGCGACGCCCCCGCGTTGCGGAGCCTCGAGTTCGCCTTGCAGGAACCGCTGGGCGACCGGAGGGTCTTCCTCACGGGCGGCGCTGAGGTCGAGCCGTTCGAGGGCGCGGCGCCGCCTCTGTCCTGATCCGCAGATGGCCCCGGCTCGCAACACGCACGACTGGGGTGGATGCCTGCCAGACGGCCGGACCGCGTGTCGACCGCAACATGAAGGCTTGACTCCATTGTGGGTTCCTACCAGCCGCGATACCGTGGCATCGACGGCGGGACACGCCTTCCGGGCTCGGAGGAGAACTATGGGGTTCTTGACAAAGCTGTTGAGCGGATCATCTGATCGCGGCGATGGCTCGACGACCGGCGACGGGGAAGCGCAGACGTGCATGGTCTGCTACGCCGAACTCGACGAGGACTCGGATGACATGGAAGAGGGCATGTGCGCCGCCTGCGCGGAGACGGAGCCGGGCGCGAAGTACTGTTGTGGTGCCATCTACGAAGAAGGCGAGACCTCCTGTCAGAGTTGTGGCGATCCGCTGTAGCGTACGCGCAAGATTCCTGGCGACCCGGACGAACCTGATTGGTCTCGCAGTTCTACATCGGGGTGCCCGCATTTGCACTTGAACGAGTACTCGCGAACGACAAGAAGGTCGACGATAGGCGATGAAGAGGTCACGCAAGGCCAAGGGACCAAGGAAGATTCTGAGGTACAGACTTCTTCATCCCTTCCGATTCCGTAGCGCACGGAAGTACGTTCGAGACGCCTATCGCAAGGGATTGATATGAGGCGAGCGCAGGGTTGTCTCTCGATGGTGAACAGCGTGACGACGGGTGTCCTGGCTCGCGCTCGCGAAACCTAGGTGCAATTGCCACAGTCAGTGGGACAGTGTTCCTATGGCAGAACCTACGCACGACGCCCGGCTGGCTGTGTTGATCGACGCGGACAACGCGAGCGCCCAGCATCTTGAGCGGCTCCTGGTGGAGATCGCGAAGTACGGCACCGCGACCGTCCGCCGCGCCTACGGTGACTGGACGTCGGCGCGCTTAGCCAAGTGGAAGCCTGAGCTGCTCGCGCACTCGGTGCAGCCCATCCAGCAGTTCGCCTATACGACCGGCAAGAACTCCACCGATAGTGCGCTGATCATCGATGCGATGGACTTGCTCCACGGCGGCACGGTGGACGGCTTCTGCCTGGTGTCGAGCGACAGCGACTTCACGCGGCTGGCGGCGCGGATCCGCGAGCAGGGCCTCGCTGCCTACGGCTTCGGCCAGAAGAAGACGCCCAAGCCGTTTGTGGCGGCGTGCACCAAGTTCATCTACGTAGAGAACCTGGGTGACGCGGAGGAAGCGCCCAAGCCTGCCGCGACTCCCGAGGTGACGGCGACCAAGGCGAAGCCTGCGGTGACTCGCACCTCGACGGCGACAAAGGCCAAGCCAGCGCTCCAAGGCGACACGAGGCTCGCCAAGCTCCTGTCCGAGGCGGTCGAAGCATCGGCCGACGACGACGGCTGGGCTCACCTGGGAGCCGTCGGCTCCAACCTGTCGAGGCTTTCGTCAGACTTTGACTCCCGGTCGTGGGGCTTCGCCAAGCTCACCGACCTGCTCAAGGCGCACCCCGGCTTCGACGTGGAATCGCGCTCGCCGGGAGACGGGAAGCCCAAGGTCTCGGTGGTGAAGCGGAAGGCGCGGAAGTAGCGGGGGGACATCTTCCTGTGAGAGCGGGATCGCCAGTCTCTTGCTGCCCGGCTGGCGTCCTCACCCCCGCGCGGCGAGGTACTCGTCGAGCGCTTCGCGCACGATGTCGCTGCGGGTCCGCCCGTCGCCTGCAAGTCGGTCTATAAGCGCGGCTTGCACATCGGTCACGGCGACGTTGAGGCGCGCACTGCGCTCGCCTCGTCGACCGGCCTTGCCGTCGATGCGCGGTCGGCCGACGCGACGCTCGACTGCCTCGACGTCCACACCTGCGGCTTCAAGCACAGCACGTCCGTGCGCTGCGGCGTCCGCTCCTTTGTGGACGCGGTGGGGCTCACCCCAGGCGTCCGGGGATGCAGCGAAGCGCGCGGCCTGCTCTTCGCGACTCGCGGTCATGCTGTCCTCCCGTCGTGTGCCCCTATTCGGAAGCCCACATGATCTTTGGAACTCAGCATCCCCCACGCGTCTCATTGTGTCCACCAGAACTCGACAGGCGCCCACGCCCCATGCTGCGAGGGTTGAGCGAGTGGTCGACGTCAGAATCTGGGCGTCTTAGCGAGGATTGAAATGCCCAATTGGTACCCGCAAGTAGCGCGGGCGTCGCCTCTCGGCGAGGCCCGCGCCCCATGCTGGCCCGGCCCTAGCGTCGGCCGGTCAGTCCCCCTTCACATTCACGATCTGCCTGAGCGTGTGCCGGATCTCCACCAGGTCTGAGGCGTCTGCCATCACCTGGTCGATGTCCTTGTACGCGGCAGGGATCTCGTCGGAGTCCTTGTGCTCGATGCCCACCATGGAGGCCCGCAGGTCCTCCCTAGTGAACTGCTTCCTGGCGATGCGGACAGACAAGTGCACTAACTTAGTGCGGCCCGGTATCAGAACGCCGGGAGGTCGCAAACTGCACGGCTACTGCGTACGCGCCTGATCCCGCACGTGGTACTCGACCTGTCGCGCAGAGTCGAGCAACTCACGCAGCGCAGGAATCTCGCGAGGCTCACGCTCGAGCATCGCCTCAAACCGCTCTGCTTCGCTCGCGCTCAGCCGCGTGACATGTGCCTGCAACACCACCGCACGGGCGCGATCGAGCGCAGCGCCAAGCACAAACGACGTCATGTCCTGACCATTTTCTTCAGCTGCGTTCTTGATGATGGCGAGGTTCTCCTCGCTGATGCGCATGTTGATGCGGCTCTTCGGTGCGTTCATGACCCTCTCGTTCCCCCTTGGCTTGTACATCCTACATACGTACAAACGACTACGCGACCGGAATCGTTACCATAACCGACACTTCCGTCAAGGAGCGGTCGAGACGTTGCGGATCAAATCTCTCGTCGTGAGCACTAGGCGAAGTCCATCCGCGACCAGTGGCTCGAAGCCGAATGGAGAGTAGAAGGCCCGAGCCTTCTCATCGATCGCGTCAACGACGACTGCTTCGAAGCCTACGGTGTCGACTAGGCCCTTGATGCAGAAGAGCGCGTGCGCCAAAGTGAGACGACCCACGCCCTGACCTTGGTAGTGGGCGTCGACGGCAAGCTGGGCAATCAGGATGGCCGGGACGGGGTAACTGCGCTTCGCGAGAAAGGTCGATTTCTTTCGATCGTCGAGCGCGATCTCGTGCGTCAGTAGCGTGAAGAACGAGGCAATACGCGAATCGAAGGTCGCTAGGCCCAGGTGCGTGCGAGCGTTGTGCCTCTTGTCTTGCTGTCCCGCCTGCGTGCGGAACCACCCATTGATGAGTTCATTGCCGCAGTCAAATCCGCCACGGGGAAGCGACGCATCGAACGGACAGAACGCGATAAGGCCTTGAGTCATGTTCCCTCCCCCGGAGGACAGACTGGCAGAGAAGGCGGAGTTATGGCAATGGCGATGACTCCCAACCAGCGGGTTGAGGACCCGAAGCCCAGCCAAGAAGTCGGCCCAATCTCAGTCCTTCTTACCGGGCTCAAGCGGTTTGCGTGTCCGTGCCTTCCACCGGTACCAAAGCCCGACGACAAACGCTCCCGCCATTGCAAACGTCATGACCCAAAAGCCGATGCTCGCCGCCCACCACGTGCCACCGTGGCTACGCGCGATCGAGGTGGCGAGGGATCCGACCACGCCGAACGCGAAGATGGTCCACACCATCTGGGCAACCTCGTTGAAGAGGCGATTGTCGAGCTCTATGTCGATCATCTTGTCGATCTCGGCCACGAGGCGGTCTCTCTGCTTTGAGTCCTCGGGCAACTCGTTGAGAAGTTGAACGTACCTGTGGATACCGACAGCTTTGCGTCCAGGTTGGCCCCACCACGCGGCTAGAAACACTGCACTCGCGGCTACCAATGCGACTACAAGTTCGGTCATAGTTCCCCCTCCACACGGCAGGTCTGGACCCGATTATGTCGGACGTACCCGCCAACCCCCATCGAGCCATACACCATGCGGCCGAACGTGGCGCTCACGCGTTTTTCGTCTGGGTATTTGTGCGATGCCGCCCGATATAGCCGACATAGATCTTTCCGCTTCCATCGGTGTCGTCGAAGTAGTGCATGCGAGTAGCGAAGGTGTTGCTTGAGTCGCACTTGAAGTGGGCGGTCATCGTCGCTTGACCCGTCGGATCAACCGAGGTCGGGACCGGAAAGACTCGCTCGTCACCCCACTGCTCCATGGTTTGAGGCGTCTCTCCGCGAGCATGCCAAGCCGCGGGAACCTTCGCGCCGTTGTGCTTGTCGCTGTCGAGGTACGTCGCAACACTGCCGGAGAATTCCTTGCTCGCCTTCAGGCGCGCGTAGTCATGGAGAACGCGAATTGCCTTCCACGCACGCTGGACCACGAGGCCGTTGCCATCCCGCTGTTGTGCTCCCAACACTTGATCAAGGTCCCCTGTGAACACAATGTGAGCGCTAGCGACATGCTTGCTCGTGTCCGGCAAGAGCGTGAGGGCAAGTTCGCTAAGGTCGCTGGGGGTATCCGAGGTGGTATCGCGGACATACGCGTACGCCTGCTCCCCGAGACCCTGTTTCAGCATCTCCATCCGCAGGTAGTGGAGTTCGTCAGAGACCCTGCCGATTTCTTCTTGTGCTTCTACGAGTTCCAAACCTTGATACTCGAAGTCTTCCCGGAGAGACTCGCGGGCTTCTTGTTCGTCTTCGAATCGGGCGCGATCCCGGACCGCGTTGGCGCGCGCTGCCTCAACTGAGGCTTGTAGTCGGTCGTGCTCGGCTTCCGCCGCGTCGAAGTCCTCTACGGTCGGCTGCCCCACATCTTTGCCAAGGACTCGCGTGAGTAGTCGACGTGCGCGACCTCGCAATTGCGCATACGGCGACTGCTCCGCTCGACTTGGCTTGGCGGACGCTTCGAGCTCGGCCGCTTCCTTCCTGCTTGTCGCCTTGGCCTGCTCGGTGGCCGTTTCAACGGCGCCGCTGAGCACGTCCTCGAGCGCGGCGTCAATGAGCCGACGCTGGCGCCGTATGTCGGTTGGGAGCGGACTCGAGAGTTGGCGTGCACGCGTCTGTACCGCAAACGCCGATTGCAGGTATGGCCTCACTCGCGGACCGTCAATGGCTCGAGCAAGCGTGCTCGGGCCGAGGAATCTGTGATTGTGCCCGTCGGCGGGGTTTCCAAGATCGACACGGGGCATAAACGTGCGCACGTGGCCCACATCAACGGCATGGGTGCGGGGAAGCCGCTGGTTCAACTCCCTCGTCGCGTCCTGAGTCAACACGAAAACGCTCGCAGCGCCAGTAAGCTTCGAGGTCAGGCTGTCAACCCGGCTGCGGAGCTTCTCGTCAAAACTTGGACCCAATGAGCCCGCAACGATGACTGAGACGGTTCGCGCCTTGTCGGTGATCGCGTTGAAGACGATGTCAACGTCCTCTGGTCCGACTAGCCGAGGCTTGGCGGTGACGGGCGTGACACCGTCTTGCACATCCTGCTCGGCGAGCAGTTGCTTCACCAGGCCTGGGGGATCTACTTCGCCTTCCCCGTCAGGATCGTCTATCCGAAACGCCTCAACAATCAGACTCCGGCGAGGCTGGCCAGAGTCTGCGTACTCCATCGCCACGGCATCGACTCGCCACTTGCCTGCTGCGTTTGACTCGGTGAAACGCAGGTATCGGCGTCGGCTGCCGTCTTCGACACGATCCGAGTGCGCTACGGCTAGCGACCTGCCACTCCCGAGGTCATGCACGCCAGGCTCGAAGAAGGCGCCGTTAATGAATCCTGTGCGCTTCGAACTATCAACCTTCTTGCGCTTCTCGATCCAGTCCTGGACCTCCTGCTCGGCAAGTCGAATGACATCAACGTCATCCGGAAGGCGCAGGGAGGTTCGATACGGAAGCGGCATACGCTAACTGGCCTCCAGAATCTTCATGACTCCATCGCCTGAATCACCCCTGGCACGTATCGCGTGCTTCTTCTTTGAAGCACGGTCGAACACATGTGGCTTCTCAAGGTACAACGCCCACCCCACATTGGCTACCGGTGGGGCCCGAATCACCGAAGGGCGTCGCCTCTCGGCGAGGCCCGCGCCCCTTGCTGCCCTGGCCCCTGCGTCGGCCGGTTAGTCCCCCTTCACATTCACGATCTGCCTGAGCGTGTGCCGGATCTCCACCAGGTCGGCGGCGTCCGCCATCACCTGATCGATGTCCTTGTACGCGGCAGGGATCTCGTCGATGAACGCGTCGGAGTCCTTGTACTCGATGCCCACCATGGAGGCCCGCAGGTCCTCCCTGGTGAACTGCTTCCTGGCGGCCGTCCGCGAGAACACCCGACCAGCCCCGTGCGGCGAGGAGTTCAGCGCCACGGCGTTGCCGAGACCCTGAACCACGTACGACGCGGTGCCCATCGAGCCAGGGATGAGGCCCCACTCGCCCTCCCGGGCAAGGATGGCGCCCTTCCTGGAGACCCAGACGTCCTTGCCCCAGTGCCTCTCCTGCTGGGAGAAGTTGTGGTGGCAGTTGATCCGGGTGAACTCCTCGACGGTGACAGGCGAACCAGTCGCGGCACCCATCCACCGCTCGAACTGGTCGACCACCCTGTCCATCATTTCCTCCCTGTTGGCCAGCGCGAACGCCTGAGCCCAGGTGAGGTCGGCGATGTACTCGTCGAACTCCTCCGAACCCTCCACCAGGTAGGCGAGGTCCTTGTCGGGCAGGGTGATCCAGTACCGGCTCATCACCGTGTGGGCGATCGCGATGTGGTGCTGCGCGATCTTGTTGCCCACGCCCCTGGACCCGGAGTGCAGGAAGAACCACACAGCGTCGTCCTCATCAAGGCTGACCTCGATGAAGTGGTTGCCGCTGCCGAGCGTGCCCAACTGGTTCCGCCACAGCCGCGACAGGCCGTCGATCCTGGCGAGCTGCGTCGGCGTGGCGAGTGCCTCGAGGGCCTCGATCCGTGCCTGAGCGGTGTGCCTAATCTTCTGGTTCTTGCCTCCGGCGCTCAGCGGGATCGACCTTTCGATCTGCTCCCTCAGCGCGCCCAAGTCCTTACCCGCGACGTCGTCCTTGGTGAACTGCGTCTTCACCGCGATCATGCCGCAGCCGATGTCCACCCCCACGGCGGCCGGGATGATCGCCCCCAGGGTGGGGATGACCGAGCCGACGGTGGCGCCCAGACCCAGGTGGGCGTCGGGCATCAGCGCGAGGTGAGGGTAGATGAACGGCATGGACGAGGTGGTGATCGCCTGCTCCTTGGTCTGGGGATCCAGGATGGATGCCCAGTTCAGAAGCCGAGCGTTCAGCTTCTCCATGGTCTTTCCTTTCTGTTCGTGTGTTTGTTGTGGCGGGTGTCGGCGGGGCCCCGCGGTAGGGCGGCCGACGTTGTGGTGGAGATGCCGCGGCGAGCAGGCGTGCGCGCGCACGATTCCGTGACGGGTGGAGGGGTGGCTTCCCTGGCGTGGGCCGGGCCGACGCTGGGGCCCCGGCTCGCGTTCGGGCGAGGGTACGCGTCGGGTGGCCGATGCCTAGGGGTGGAGCCGGCTCGTCGCCGTCACGCGGGCCCACGGTCGTGTGGGCACGTCTGTGATCAGCGCTGGAACTGCAAGCCCTCGCGGCGCACTGGGCGTTCCTCCCGTGGGAAGAGATCGCCCAGGAGCGCGCTGTGCTTGGTCCGGCCTGCCAAGGGGTTGGCGTGATAGCGCGCGTCGGCACCGCTGAGCTCAAAGGGGTGCACAGAGGTCCCGGCGGTGGTGGGCTTGATGCTCATCGCGCGGGACCTCTATGTGCGGTGGTTGGCGCGGTGTTGCGCCCGTGCACCCGCTGTGAGCGCACAAGTCGAGGACAGTGCTCCCAAGCAACTACGTTCGGCAAGACCTGCACGCTCGCATCTCGACATTCAGCTCAGCAATAGTTCAGGAAGCTCCGCTGTAGAGGCGCGCCCTCTTCTCCGTTTGCGAGGCACAAATGCGCCGAACTTCATGGCTGACTGCCGCCATCTGCTCGTTGAACTCGTCACCGACGTTTCGACGCTCGGCGAGTGAGCGCACAAGGTGATTTAGAACGTCCTCAAGGCCATGTTGCAGTTCGGCGCTGGCAAGAGGATGGGTCGAGAGGACCTCGCCGCGAAAAAGGACGGGGGTAAGTTCTTTCATCGTGACTTGCAACGGCCAAGCCGCCATGAACTCGGCATACTCGGCGCGAAACGACGTTATCAGCGCCCCGAGGTGCTCGGCCTCATGGCGGCGCCGATCAATCCGCTCCGCACTGCGATGGGCCCTCACGGCAGAGATGACCGCAGCAGCAGCCGCAAAGAGACTCACAAATGGGCCGAGCAGATTCGCGACGTCGTTCATGAGCCCAGCGTGCCAGAGAGGTCAGACGTTGCGGTCCCGTGGCTCGGAGTGCGACTGGCTGCGTCGCCTCTGGCCTCTAGGCGCGAGGCAACCAGGTGGTGGATCGACGGGCAACGGTGTAGATCTCTTCGACCTCGGCGTCAGTAAGGACCGGATCGGCGCGCTTCATCCCGTTCGTGACGTTCCATCGGGTCGCAACCCACACGTCGTCGAAGTGGTGGGAGAACGTGACATCTGGCGCGTTGATCCCGCCGTTGTGGATCGCGATGCATCCCTGGATGTGCACCGGCCGGCCCAGGGCCTTAGAGAGTTTCTTGGCCGCCAACTTGACCTGGTTTCTGATCTGCAGGACGTGGGTGGTCTGCCCGCCGTTGACGTAGATGCCTCCGCGCCTCACCTGGATCTTGGCGTTCTTATGACGCTTCGAGTTGAAGAGTACGATCCCGCCCGGGCCGATGGCTAGGTGGTCAATGTCCGACTGCTCGCCGGTCGGGATCGAGTGCAGGATCCGCCAGCCACGCTTGCGCATCTTGTCGAGTGCCGCGCCAATCACCTCCTCGCCCTCGGCTCCCTTTCGCCAGGCGCGCTCTTCGGTATCGGCATCGGCGACACGCCCCATGAAGGCCAGGAAGTTGCCGATGCGCTTCTGCCGCTCCCACTCCTCCGCGGCCTTCTGACGAACACCCTGGCCGGGCACGTTGTCAGCGAGGTCTACCCAGTCGCGATCGACGGCCAGAGGCGCCTTCGGCGCGACGTGCTCCGGCGCAGGGGCCGGGACCACTTCGACGAGACCCGCTGGAGCCCCTGCCTCTGGCTCACCGTCGATCAACTGCGAACGCCATGCGGTCAATGCGGTCTCGGTGCTTGTCCGCTCTGCACCGTCTTCGAGCTCGACCGTGCCAGTCGGCACGTCGATCCAGCCGAGCTTGGTGCCGTCTTGCAGCGCGGCGTAACCACGGTGATGTCCGTACCGCTTCCACGGTGTGATGACGATGTCGGTCAAAGGATCCCCCTTACGTCCTCCAAGCTACCGTCGCCTGGACCTAGAACCAGATGGCGCTCGGCCATCCATTGAAAATACCCCAGGCGTCTCAGGCAGCGATTCCGCCTCTCCAGCCGTCACTCGGAGCGCCGTCCACGCCATGATGGCGGCGTCGTTAATGTCGTCAAACGCGGCCTGGCGCTTGAGTGCGATCTCTGCATCCACGGCAGGGAGCAGGCCGACTGACTCGAGGAGCGCACGTCGCTCAAGGGCGCCAGGCAGGGTCTTCTTGTAGTAGCTCAGCGGCCGCCCAGCGAGCCCCGCGAAGCTCACCTCGGGATGCCCCTCCCGCACGGTGACGGATGCGGACCTCACGAACTCGTCAATCTCAAAGACCTTGTCGCGCAGGGCGTATGACATTGAGCCAACGCCCCGGCCAGTGATCTCCTTGGAGATGCGATTCGCCTCGGCCGTAGACCCGGCCTCAAGCGCCTTACGAATGGGCACATCAAAAACGCTAGATCGGCGCTCGCCGAGTCGTTGCCGGGCCTGCTCGTCGGCTACTCGCGGAATCGTGTCGGCGAGCCCAATCGGCATATCGATAACTACGGCATCAATGTCCCAACGTCGCCCCGCTACATCGATGGCCTGGCCGACGTCTTTCGCGATGAACATGTCGATGAGGCGGCCGGATTCCGCCACAGCGACAACCCACCCCTTCTTACAGCCATCCAGCCCTAGCACTGTCATGCGTCGAGCCTGGCAGAGAGGGCAGACACGGGCAATCGCAGCGTCGTTCGTCAGGCCGAGGGCGTAGGTTCAAGCCATGGGGATCACACCGAACGAACTCGCGGCGATCTTGGGACTCGAGCCAAAGGTGTTGCGAGACTACCTAAGGTCCGTCTACCGGCCCAACGGCGAGGACGCGTACGACCGGTGGCAACTCGACTACGAGATGGCGCTCGACGTCGCGCGACACGTCGGCAAGTCATTGCCTTCTGGTCTGCCTCAGTTTGGTCTGGACTTCGGTGCGAGCGAGGACCCCGTGTCGCCCTCGTCCAGGATGTACTTCGACTCGATTGAAGACGCCTTGCGCCAGTTCGGCCTTGCCGTGGCGAACCAGTCTCGAGCGCGAGAAGTTGCCGCCCGTGTCGAGCATTCGGCGCTCTACATCCCCCAGCCGAACCAGCCGTACATTGCGCTCGTGGAACCGGATGGCAAACGAGTCGTCGCCACGATCAACAGGGGTTACGCATGGGTCCGAAACGACGCTGGCCACACGGTTGCCGACTTCGCAGTACGCAACGAATCCTGGTGGACTGTGCATTTTCCTGAGAATGCTGTCCGTTCAGGTGGCATCACACATCGGCGCTTTGCCGACGCGGCTCCACAACTCTGCCGAACCGGACAACACCAGTTGCCAGCCGCAGGCGTCTGCGACTACTGCGACGACTGAACTAGTCGAGCAGCCCCCAAGTCGCGGCCAACGTGCGTACAAGCGCCTCTTGCCGACGCCCGATGACCTCGGGAGTCCAGACAGGCTCACTCAACACCTGGGTCGTTAACGCAAAGACGGCAGAGCCGCCGCTCGCGGCAAAGTACTTGACCTTTTTCTCGTCGAAGTCGTAGTTGCCCGCCTGGGAGTTCTTCTTGCGATTGAGCAACACAAGGTTGCCCAGGCGGTGCACCCAGTAGTCGCGCTGCTCGTCTGTGAAGTTCGCCATCCAGACGCTCTCTTCACGAGGTCGCTGTGGGAGAACGTGTTCAATGCTGAGCACGCCGTGGCTATACGACACTCCCGGGTCTTGCGCGAGCACCTCATCGAGCCTGAGTAGTACGTACCGGGCGCGCCGCGATTGCATGCGATACACCTCGCCCTCGAGTGCGTTGAGCGCGTCCGCGCGTTCCTCCGCACTTAGTTCTAGCGCCGTTGCGTCGAGTTCGTCGCCGTCCCTCAGTTGGTTCAGTAGCTCCAAGAACCGCATGGTGCGCGGGGTGGTGTACTTGCCGGTCAGCAGCAGATAGGCGGCAACCCGCTCGAGCTTCGCAAGGAACGTTGCTACATAGACAGGGTCGCTCGCATGGTGGCGCAGCACCCAGAGCGCGGACGGTCGCCAGTCGAAGTTATCCAGCGCCGCGAGCCGTCGTAGCCACACATTGACCTCGTGCCAGCCTTCGCCCGCGAAGTCCCTCTCTCGCAGGTGGAGGAACGCCTTGCCGTACGGGTCCAGCACCGAGTTGACGAAGTCTCGACGCCCATCTGCGCCACGCGCTAGGTACGAGCCGAGTACTTGCTCCGGGAACTCTTTCAAGAGTTCGCGACGCGCCCGGTCTCCAGAGATCACCGTTCGGATGTCTCGAAACAGATCCGAGAAGTCGTCAGTACCAAGCGACTCCTCGAGACCCTCCCACCGCTTCGTCTCCGTCGCGTCGTCTCCGAGCTCGCCGGTCACCTGAGACTTGAAGATATCAGCGGGAGTGAGATCCAGTCCGCGTGCATTCATCACACTGAAGATGCGGTAGGCACTGTTCAGGTCTGGGGCCGCGACCACCACCAGGTAGGTGGACTGGGTGACAAACTGAGCAAGCTCCAGACGCCATTCATCGGTTGTGGACTCGAGACGCTTGCGCAGTGCCGACGCATTGTCTCGGATAGCGCGCTGCGGCTCGGTGGCTGCGTCGGTATCGCTCAAGTCCCCAATGCCGGCGGTTCCACCCGGTGTTTGAATCCGGGCCTCGAAAAACTCGCGATCCTGGGTGCGCAATGCGAGCCGCGGCTTGGGCATACGGCCGGCCACCCGGCTGCCGGGTTCACGCACGTACTGGTCAAGTTCGCCTGCGACGTCGGGAGATGCGAGATCGCGCAACACCGCGAAGAGAATCGTCAGCGTGGTCAGGCGCTGCTGGCCGTCAATCACGTCAAACTCGATTCCACCTGCCTCGACAAGCACCAATGAGCCAAGAAAGTAGGGCTCGTCCGACGAGCGGGCGAGGCACTCCTCGAGGTCGTCCAGCAGTTGCAGCGCCTCATCTGTGCCCCAGCGGTAGGGCCGCTGGTAACCGGGGATTGCGAACTGGAAATCGCTGCAGAGGACCTTCTCAATAGTCTTTTCGTGGGCCGAGAGCGCGTTTGCCATGTGGGGAGTCTTTCAGGCTCAACAACTGCGCGCAACGAGGTTTGAGGAGCGCTTGCCTCACCCGGCGTGACCTGGGTGGCGGCGTGCCCCGGCGGGCAAGACCCTTTCTAGCGATGGAGCCGCGGGGTTTCGACACGACGAGGTTGCGAAGCTCGGGCTGGTGGGCCGCTAGGTAGAGTTGAACCCTGTCGTCAGAAGTCGCTTGGCACGTCGCGGACCGCGCGTGCGACTCGTCGACTTTGAGAGCGACCACGCTCGGAAGAGGCTGGGGATGCTAACCATGAGTGATCAGGGACTGACGCCACTAAGGCAAACGTGCGTGCCGCGCAAAGACGTCCTGCAGGGCGGCCTGGCCGACAACCATTTCGCGGCCCAGCTCGACAAGGTCGTGCGGGACGCCGAACACTACCCGGTCTACGGCGACGCGGAAGCATTCTTCGCGCAGACCTTTCCCACCTCTGGTTTGAAGACGCTACTCACCAAGACCTTTGGTCGCGTCACGGGAACGAAAGGCGTCGCTGGGGAGAACGGGGTCCTTCGTCCGACGACCTCGTTCGGAGGCGGCAAGACTCACGGCCTCACCGCCGTCTACCACCTCGCCGGTGGGGCACGCCCGACGAACATCGCGGAGTTTATCGACCCCGCGCTCTTGCCTGATGGGCCGATTCAGGTGGCCGCGCTCGTCGGTGACGCGCTTGATCCCACGGCGGGCGTCGAGACAGGTGGGCACCGCACGTACACACTCTGGGGCGAGATGGCCGCTCAGATCGGCGACGCCGCATACGAGGCCATGGCCGCGAACGATGCCCAGCGCACAGCTCCGGGCACCGGCACAATCAAGGCTGCTTTCGCGGGAAAGCCAGCCGTCGTCATCGTGGACGAGATCGCCAAGTACCTGCGTGCGGTGTCGTCCTCCGGCAGCGAAGACGTGCGTCGCATGGCACGGGCAATCCCGGTGTTCCTGGGGAATCTGTTTGAGGTCGCCTCCGACCCAACCAACAAAGTGTCCGTCATCATCACCTTGGCCTCGACGACCAACGCGTTCGGTGCCGAGACAACCGAGATCAGCGACCTAACGGGTGACGAGAAGCAACGCGCCGACACTGCGAACGCCGCCTCGGTCAAGGCCGCGGAAGAGACTGGCGACGTGCTCACCCGTGCCGTCCAGCCATCTGCCGTGATCCGTCCGGCAGACGACAACGAGATCGGCGAGATTCTCAAGAAGCGCATCTTCGAGTCGGTCGACGAAAGCGCGGCAAAGGCGGCGGGCGACGCGTACCGGGGCCTCTACGAGTCACTCGGCAAGACCGAGCAACTCGCTGGCGGCGCAGAACACCCCGCGACCTACGGCGACCTGGTCACGACGACGTATCCATTCCATCCCGAGTTGGTCCGTGTGCTCGACAAGCGATTGGGCAACATCACCCAGTTCCAGCGGGCGCGAGGCGCGCTGAAACTGCTCGCAGAGGTCGTGGCGCACATCTACGACACGAACGATGACGCAGGGATCATCAACGTTTGCGACATCGACTTCGACAACGACCCGGTCCTCAACCACCTCACCGATGGACTCGGGCGGGCCGAATACGCATCGGTGGCAGCGGGGGACTTCGCGGGCAAGCAATCGCACGCAGCGGCGGTAGATACCGAAGTCTTCCCGGGCAAACCTGCGTACGCCACGCGTGTGGCGCGCACCGTGTTCACGCACTCCCTAGAAATGGTGGCGACAGCAGGAGCTGGACGCAATGACTGGATCGTCGGCACGCTCCGTCCGGGTGAAGACACAGCCATCTTCGAGAAAGCGCTCACCGAGTCCGAAAAGGTCTTCTGGCACCTGTCGTTCGACGGTGGTCGGTGGCGGTTCAACATCGAGCCGAACGTCAACGCCATCATCGAGACCGAGAAGCGCAACGTCGCCAACACGGCAGTAGCCGCGATGGTGGACACCCTGATCCGCAACGCGTTCGCCAACGACGGAGGCGCGAAAGCCGTCCACTTCCCGTCTGGCCCTGCCGAGGTCCACGACGAGGCGGGACTGAGAGTCGTCGTGCTCGACTACAACGTCGTGACCGTCAAGCAGAAAAGCGCAGAACAGCCGCCTGGCGCGATCGTCGAGATGCTTGACAAGGTCGGATCGGTCGGAAGTCCCAGGACCTACCGCAACGCTGTCGTGTTCGCAGTCCCCGACGAAGAGCAGGTCGAGGTCCTGAAGGACCGCGCACGCGCCCTGATCGCTTCCAACAACCTTGCCAGCGACACCGCGCGCCTGACACAGTTCAGCGACGAGGTGCGCAAAAAGGTGGAGGTCTATAACAAGGAGGCCAACCTCAACGCTCGCATCGCCGTGACGCGCTGCTACAAGCACATCTACTTCCCTTTCGGCGACAAAGCCACGGGGTACTTGCGCCATCGTGAGCTTCCAGCTCAAGCACAGGGCGATACAAAGAACGCAACCTCAGCAGTGTTGAGCCTCCTTGAAGATGAGGACAAGATTCGAAGCAGCCCCTTCACGGCCTCCTATCTCCGCTCGAAGACCTGGCACGCCGCGAGCTCGGCGACGACCCGCTCGATCGCCGACTACTTCTGGACTGACCACACCATCCAAATCGTTCGAAACCCGAACCTGATCCGTGAAGCGATCGTCAACGGTGTCAAGAACGAGAACTGGGTCTACTACGACGCAGGTACCGGAAAGACACACACGTCAAGCACGATGGCTGGGTTCTCGCCGGAGATGAAACCCGACGCGGAAGTGATGACAGCTTCCGAAGCCCAGTCACGAGGCTTGCTCGTGCGCAAGCCAACCCAGGCCGACTTGCGCGCCGTCGTCACCAACGATGACCTCACCGGCGCTGAGATTCGCTCTCGTCTCGAAGCCCAGTGTGGCGGCGAGCCAACCAAGACCGATGTCCTCGAACTGCTCGCCACCGCCGTACAAGCCAGCGACTACAAGTGGTTCGTTGTCCTCGACGCAGAGCCCACCCCCGGCGTCAGGGCACTGTCACCGTCAGCAATCAAGGACAAGGGTCTCGACGGCCTGCGCATCCTGAGCCGAGAAACAGCAGATGCGCAGGAGATCGAGGTGCCAACCCGCACACCGAACTCGAAGACGTTCAGCGCATCAGGCCCGGGTGGTGCAGCAATGCAGAGCCTGCTCGATCAGATTTCCGACTTCACCGTGCCCACAATCAGCACGATGACCTTGAAGGTCACCGCGGACGAGGCGTCTGGTACCAGCGACATCGACCTTGCCGTGGCATCGCTCGGCATGCTGCAAAAGCAGCACATCACCGTTCGCGCCACCATCCGCGCCGAGTTCAAGGGTGTCACCGGCGGAGTCCAATTCCAGGGAACCGCCGACCGTCAGGACTTCCAGTCCGCGTACAACCATGTGAAGAAGGCCGTTGCCGGAGCGAACAAGGTCGCGGGCGAGGTCACCCTGATCTTGCGCTTCTCTCCGGCTATGGACATCACCGATGCCCAGTTCGCCCAGATTCACACGGTCATCAAGAACCTCGGAATGAAGAGCACCACGATGACAGCCGAGGTGACCAAATGAGCGCTGTCAAACGCATTCGCCCCGCACCCCACCTCGCGCTGGTCGAAGGGGTCCGAGGGTTCCGAATCGTCGTAACACCGGGCCGCGGCGAAGCCTTCGGCGTGACACTTGAGGAAACCTACGGCGAGAACGGCGGCACGATCACCGCACCGGTAAGCACCGCCACACCCGTTCAGTCTGGTCGGGTGGTTGACGCGCTGTTCGTCGCGATTCGTGAGGCGGGCCACCATCCGAGCGTTCTGGCGTTCAAGCGCAAAGCGCCAATCCGCCTCGGCGAAGCCGAAGGAGTCCGTCTGGCGCTCGTCCTGCTCACGACACAACCCATTGCCAAGAACGAACGGGTTCGGGCGCTTGTCGCCGGAATCAACGCAATGAGCATCGAAGAGACCTACTACTGGTACTCCAAGTGCATGGGACTCGACGGTAACCGCGCGCGCAAAGCACTCCGAACCCTCCTCGCCGACTAAGGACACGATGTGACCACTTCAAGACCACGAGTCCTTATCGAGGACTGGCTACCCGTCGCAGAGCTCGGCATCGAGTCGCGGCGAGAGCGTGGAGCCGCCTCGGCCCTGCCGCCGCTTTCTTTTCTCCACATCTGGTGGGCTCGCCGACCACTTGTGGCGTCCGCCGCCGTCGCGCTCGCCGGTGTCATGCCGACATGGACCGAAGATCTAGCATCGGCGTTCCCAGACTCATCAGAGGTGCGCACAGAGTCCGCCTACCGGGCTTGGCTACTCCGCCTCGTGGGCATTCTCGGCGACCCCGTCCGGGGACGGCGCATGATCGACGCCGCCAACGCTGCAGGCGTGAAGCTACAAGGCAACGGGTACGGCTACCGCCAAGCGTTCCGAAACCCAGTCTCGCGCCTAGACATCGATTTGCTTCACGCTGTTCTCCGTCACACCTGGGGTGAACTTCCGACCATAGCCGACCCCACTGCCGGCGGCGGGTCGATTCCGTGGGCGGCAAGCCGCCTGGGATTGCCCGTCGTTGCGAATGACATCAACGGAGTCGCTGCCAGCGTGCTGAAAGCCGGCGTCGAGATACCCGCAACCCGTGGTCTCGACCTGCTTCCCGAGATCAAGAAATGGGGAAGTATTCTCGTAAAACGAGTCGAGAAGCGGCTCAAGGAGTTCTTCCCCCTCAACGAAGGGGAAAGCGTCACTGCCTACATCTGGGCGAATGCGGTCCCTTGTCCTCGCACCGGTCGTCTCGTTCCCTTGCTCACCGACAAGTGGCTGAGGAAGGCAGCAGGCAAGGAAGCAGCCGTGCGGCTGGTCACATCTGTCGACGGGACCGAGCTGGCGGAACCGCGCTTCGAGGTCGCCCTCGGTCGGGATGTAGATAGGGTCGATGCGGGCACAGGGACCATATCGCGCGGAAAGGCGATTTCGCCTTACGACAATCTGGTTATTGATGGTGATTACATCAAGACGGCTGCACAGGGCGGCCAGATGAAGCAACTTCTCTACGCAGTGGCAATCCGTAAGCCGTCGGGGGAACGAACCTTCCGCGCCCCCAGTAACGCCGATACTGACGCGTTGCGGGCAGCGGCTCAGCACTTCGACGATGTCAAAGATGGGTGGCTCTCATCCGGAATTCTGCCGACAGAGGAGTTTCCCGATGGCAACGATCTCCGTCCGAAGCACTACGGACTCGACCGCTGGATCGATTTTTACACTCCGAGACAAGCGCTCGTCCACGGAACTTTCGGCGAAGAGTTCGCGGCGCTTATCCCCGAGTTGCGCGACGCGATAGGCGATGGGGCGGATGACGTTCTTTTCGAACTTGCGCTGATGCAGGGCAAGGCCCTCAACTGGAACTCGCGGCTCTCTTCGTGGAACGTCGCGCGCCAGGGGATGAGAAGCGTTTTCGATCGTCACGACTTTTCCTTCAAGTGGACCTTCGCAGAGTTTGAAGGGGCCACTGCGCTGTACTCGTGGTGCCTTGATCAGCTCGACGATGCGTACGGCGGCATCGCGCGCCTATTGGACGAGACGGGAGCGGCGGACCTGGGAACGAGCGCACGACTTCATCGCGAGGTCACCGTCACTCAAGGCAGTGCCGCGAGCCTCTTACTCGACGACGGTTCCATCACTCACGTCTGCATGGACCCGCCGTACTACGACAACGTCATGTACGCGGAGCTGGCCGACTACTTCTACGTCTGGGAGAAGCGGACGCTCGGGCGACTGGTGCCGGACTATTTCCACGATGACCTCACCGACAAGGACAACGAGGCCGTCGCAAACCCGGCCAGATTCGCGGCGATGGGCAAGCGCAAGAGCGAGCTCGCGGACCTTGACTACGAAACGAAGATGACGTCGATCTTCGCCGAGTCGCGACGCGTACTGTCAGATGACGGCGTCCTCTCGGTAATGTTCACTCACAAGCGCGCGGAAGCTTGGGACACACTTGGGATGGGACTCCTGCAAGCCGGGTTCACGATCGAAACGTCGTGGCCAGTCAACACCGAGTTCGAGCACTCCATGCACCAAGCGAACATGAACTCGGCTGCTTCGACGATCATGCTGGTCTGTCGGAAGCGGGCCAATCACGCAGACGATCACAAGGTGTATCTCGATGACATCGAGCACGACATTCGTCAGGCGGCCCGAGACGCCGCGACCCGCTTTCAACACGACGGCATCGACGGTGTTGACCTCCTGCTTTCAACCTACGGCCCTACGTTGTCGGTGATATCGCAGAACTGGCCCGTCTACTCGTCCACTCCGGATGCTGACGGGCGGGACCAGTTGCTCCGCCCCGAAGATGCCCTGGCTTTGGCGCGCGAGGAAATCGTGGACCTTCGCCGCTCCCGCCTTGTCGGTCAGGCCGCAAAGGTGGACGGCCTCACTGACTTCGTTCTCCTGGCATGGGATACGTTCGGTGCTCGGGAGTTCCCCTTCGACACAGCACGTCTCCTGGCTCTCGCAGTAGGAGGGCTGGACGTCGATGAACTGGAACGCGCGAAGATCGTCTCGAAGGCATCTGGCAAGGTCAAACTCTTGACACCCAAGGAACGTCTACGTCGGGGAGCCGACTCTGAACTGCCTGGAGTGACGCCAGAAGCACCATCGTTCGAGCACGTCATTGACGCCGTTGACACGGCACTCTACATCGCCGATGTGGACGGCCAGCAGGCTGCAAAGCGGTTCCTCGACCGTCATGGATACACCAGCAACGCCGGGTTCATTTCCACCCTGCAAGGTTTGGCGAACGCGATCCCACGCACCAAAGTCAAAGGCGCGTGGGTGGTGCCGGAGGCTGGGCTCATCGACACACTCTGCACCCTCTACTTCGAGGATGTCGTACTACCGGAGGCAGAAGAGATGGCCGCACCGGGAGACCCCAACGAAAACACGCTGTTCGACGTGGAGTGACATGACCACGGACGACAGCGACGCTCTACTGCCCGGACCGCCAGCCGCACCGGCTGCGCCGGTGATCTCCGATCGGTCTCCCTACGACCCGATCTCGTCGCCCGACTCGTTCCAGACGGTTGATCTTGGAGCAACCTACTCGCCGGATGATCGTCCGTTCGAGACGTTCTACCTCCCGTTGCTGGCACGGGCAGTCACCTACGACAGAGCCGTGGGCTACTGGTCGGCAGCCGAGCTTCAGTACGCAGCCCAGGGTACGGCCCACTTCCTCGCGAACGGCGGGAAGATGCGACTGATCGTCGGAGCGCAACTCGCCCAACGAGACGTGGAGGCCGTCATCGAAGGCAAGCCCCTCGACGACGTAGTAGCGGAGAGGCTCCTCGCCGACCCGGAACTTGCGGGCGCACGGATCGTTCAGAACGAATATCTGAGCGTGCTCGCGTGGATGGTTGCCACTGACCGACTTGAGATTCGCGTCGGTGTCCCACGAGGAGAGAGCGGCGAACTACTGACGCATGAGCAGTCGGGTCGTTACTTTCACACCAAGTACGGCATCTTCGCGGATGGCTACGGCAACCGGGTCGCCTTCAACGGCTCGAACAACTCCTCGGTGACGGCCTGGGCCAAGAACCACGAGACGTTCGACGCCTATCCATCCTGGAATACCCCCATCTGGGACTACCTGGGTGTCCACAAGGTGCTCGACTTCGAGAAGCATTGGACAGACAACGCCGATGCGGGATGGGCCGTCATTGACCTGCCGACGGCAGTGCGAATGCACCTCATCGAGCACGCGCCCGACACACCACCCCTACCACCGGGCGTCTTCTTGCCTCCCTCGGAGGTGCCGCATTCGGCGGCCGACGACACCGATGAGTTCGATGTCGAGGCAGCATGGGACGAACTCGTCGCATTGCGCGACGCACCAAGGGAATCGTCCTGGACCGGTGTCGGATCGGCATGGGCCCAACCTCTCCCGCACCAAGCTGAACTCATCAACCGTGTGGTGAGCACCTACCCACGCGGCTACCTTTTGGCCGACGAGGTCGGGCTCGGCAAGACCGTCGAGGCCGGCATGGTCCTCCGTGAACTCTTCACATCAGGCAGGGCGAAGAAGGCCCTGCTACTCGTCCCCGCGTCTGTGATGAAGCAGTGGCAAGAAGAACTCCACGAGAAGATGAACCTCGATGTTCCCCGCTTCGACAAGGGCATCTTCGTGGATCGGCACGACCAGCCGATCCCCGTTACTCCGAACGCGAATCCATGGTCGGCTTTTCCCGTCGTGCTTGCTTCGTCGCACCTTGCCCGCCGCCGAGACCGCCGGCGTCAAGTTCTCGACGCGGGTCCGTGGGATGTCGTTCTGGTCGACGAAGCCCACCACGCCCGGCGACGCGGCTCCAAGCCAACCGATACTCCGAACTCGCTGTTGGCACTGCTCCAAGAGATGCGCGACAGGGAGATGTGGCGCGCACTGTACCTGGCCACGGCTACACCAATGCAGATGAACCCGCACGAAGCCTGGGACCTGATCTCTCTACTCGGACTCAAGGGTCGATGGGGCGTCAGCGCCGACGACTTCATCCGATACTTCAAACTTCTGGCAATCGACCCCATGCATCGCCACTGGGACCTGCTTTGCGCGATGCTGGAGGACTACTTCTCCGACCCACAGGCCGAGCGGGACACTGACCTCGAACAGCAAATCGACGACGCCCTTGGCTGGACGGGTGCGTACGCGGTCACGGCTCTGGCCGGGAACTCGCCGAGTGCCGACCTGAAGGCCAAGTTCCCGAACGAGACTTCCGAGTGGATGGACAAGTGGCTCCGCCGACACACGCCAATGCGGGATCGAGTGTTCCGCAACACCAGAACGACGATGCGCGAGTACCAAGCCGAAGGGATCATCCCCGACGACGTGGTCATCCCGTACCGCCACGTCAAAGATGAGTTCATCCCGCTGGAGCCGAACGAGCGCCGACTGTACGAGCGCATCGAGGAGTACATCCGTCGCCACTACAACGCGTACATGGCAGAGGCAGGAAATCAGGCGCTCGGGTTCATCATGACCGTCTATCGCCGTCGCTTGACCTCATCGTTCGAGGCGATCAAGCGGTCGCTTCGTCGTCGGCTGAGTGTCTTGGAAAATGGCACTCACCTCGCTGAGCTGCTCACCGACGATGACAATGTCGATGTCGAAGGGTCGCTGTTCGAGCCGGAGGCGTTCGACACCAGGGCTGACCGACTCCGCGATGAGATAACCGAACTCAAGTCGTTCCTCCAAGACCTCGACAGCATCACCGGCGAAGACAGCAAAGCCACCAAGCTCGTTGCAGACATGACCGAGGCGCTGAACACGTACTCGTCAGTGGTTATCTTCACCCAGTATTCCGACACGATGGACTACGTCCGCGAACGACTTATCACGGCAGGTTACCGACGGCTCGGTTGCTACTCCGGCCGGGGCGGTGAGGTCTATGACACCGACTCGGCGACCTGGGCCGAGGTCACAAAGTCGGAGATCAAGACCAAGTTCCGCAGTGGCGAGCTGGAAGTGCTGATCGGCACCGACTCCATGAGTGAAGGTCTGAACTTGCAAACATCCGGACGGCTCATCAACTACGACATGCCATGGAACCTCATGCGCGTCGAGCAGCGCATCGGCCGCATTGATCGCATCGGCGCGTCTTACAAGGACATCCGCATCAGCAACTACTTCTACGCCGATACGGTTGAGGAGCAGGTCTATAAGGGAATCGCGGAGGACTACGGAGACTTCACTGACATCGTTGGCGATGCCGCGCCCGTACTCGCGAACATCGAGAAGGCCATCGAGCGTCTCGCATTGTTCGGTCACACAACACCCACCGACATCGAGTCCGAGGTCGGCGACATCCGCCAGCAGGTTGAGGACATCAAGAACGAACCGGTGGGCAACGGCGACCTAGGCGAACCCGCCGGTGAGCGCCGCATCAAGGAGCCGCCCAAGTTAGTCGGCGCCACATCACCGGAGGACTTGGAGCACCTGCTCACGACGAATGGACTCACCCGCGCCGCGTTCAAGTTGGACGAAGAGCGTCCAAACGTCTACCGCCTGAAGCCACCGGCCGAGACAGTGTCCAGGCTCTCATTCAACGAACTCGATGGCGTACGCGACATCGAGGAGTACTTCAATCAGTCTCCGGTCGAGGCTCTCCCGGTCACGTTCGACCGTGCGACCTGGGACGAGAGCGACGACGCCTCGCTTGTCTTCCTCACTTTTGGGACGCCTGAACTTGCGGCGCTGCTCCCTTCGCCAGGGGCGGACGCTAACCCGCGGGGAGCACGCCAGAAACTCTGACACCAGTCCGGCGTTCCACCGCTGCGCAAAGCACCTTACGGCTTTCTGGGTGCGTGGCCCTTCACGACCTCCGGCGCAAACCGCACCCTCGATGCCTCCAACTTCTCCCACGTCGCGTCAGCAATATCGATGTCGAGGACATCTGCCAGCCGCACCAAGTACGTCAGCACGTCAGCCATCTCCTCGCCTGCACGCCGCTTGCGTGCCGGATCGGCAAAGTGATCTACGGCACCGTCCGCCGGAATCCACTGAAGCAACTCAGCGAGCTCCCCCACCTCGCCTACAAGCGCAAGCACCAAGGATTTCGGGTCGTGGAACTGCTCCCAGTCGCGCTCGCGCGCAAACTCCCTAAGGTTTGCCGTGAGTGCCGCGATCGAGTCGGAGTTGTCCATGATCCGACTCTCCCACAACACGACGAAGTTCGGCCCAGTCGTCGGCCGCAGATAGAGTGCTGGCATAGCGGTCCGACGGGCTTCCTTCTTCTGGATATGCCCCCTCCGCACGATCACTTCGTGCTGCCAGGGGGAAGTCCATGCAGGTTGTTCGGCACAGCGCCGCCACTCTCGCCAACTACGCGGCGGGCGACTTCTCAACGGTCGAGCACCAACTTGCCGACCTCATGAGATTCAGAGGACTGGGCGTGCCGGGAGCCAAGGAATCAGCATCGTGGCACAACAGCATTCCGCAGCTCGCTCATGTCCTGACTGATGCCGGCCTCATGGGCGTCGAGGTCATCCTCGAACATGGCCTGCCGCTCAGCAGCAAGCGGTCCGACGTGGTTCTCGCGGGCACTCATCCGCGCACCGGGGAACCCTCGTACGTCGTCGTTGAGCTCAAGCAGTGGACCAAGGCTCATCGGCACGAGGATTCGGAAACGCTCGTCGACGTCGACGGTGTCTCCTACAACCCTGTGCTCCATCCGGCACTCCAAGTAGGCGGATATGCGCGCTACTACCGCGACTTCCTGAAGGTCCTCGACGGCAAGTCCGACTCCCTCGTCGGGGCGGCGTTCCTGCACAACGCGGTCGACGCTGGGGTCGCGGACCTCTGGGCGGTTCCCCCAAGCAACGACGGGCGCATGTACACGGGCGAGCGTCGGGGAGAGTTCGTCGAGTTTCTGCAAAGCCGCCTCTCTCCGGAAAGTGGAAACGCCGCCGCAGACGCGTTCATTGGGTCTGCCGTCGCCCCGTCAAAACAACTGCTCAAGCTCGCCGCGGACGAGATTCGCGACCGTGAACAGTTTGTCTTGCTCGACGAGCAGAGAGTCGCGTTCGAGCTAGTGATGAGGGCCGTCGAAACTGCCCGTTCTTCGGACTCCAAAGAAGTCATCGTCGTGACGGGCGGACCTGGTTCAGGAAAGAGCGTGATCGCCCTTTCCTTGCTAGGCGAGTTGGCGCGCAAGGGCCGCACAGTGCTGCACGCCACGGGCTCTCGATCCTTCACGGAGACGCTGCGCAAGGTCGCCGGTCACCGGTCGCCGCAGACGAAGCAACTGTTCAAGTACTTCAACAGCTTCATGGAAGCCGAGAAGAACGGGTTGGACGTGGTGGTCCTCGACGAGGCGCACCGCATCCGCGAGAAGTCGGTCAACCGCTATACGCCCAAGGTTCTCCGAGAGACCGCCCGCGCTCAGGTGGAGGAACTTCTCGACGTCGCGCGCGTGCCGGTGTTCCTGCTAGACGAGTACCAAGTAGTGCGTCCTGGCGAGATGGGCACCGTCGCGGAGATCAAGGCCCACGCGGCCTCCCGTGGCTTCCAGGTTCGACAGGTGGATCTTGGCGCGCAGTATCGCGCGGGCGGTAGCGCAGCGTACGTCGACTGGGTCCTCCATATGCTCGGGCTCCGCGAAGGCACCACGCCACCCTGGACCAACGAGGACTCGTTCACGGTTGAGGTGGCCGACTCAGTCGAAGACCTCGAAGCCCGGCTGGTCGAGAAGATGGATGAGGGCTACTCGGCTCGGATGACCGCTGGCTACTGCTGGAAGTGGTCGAACCCCGGCGACGACGGCCTGGTCGCCGACGTGCAGATCGGAAACTGGTCACGGCCCTGGAACTCCAAGGCAGACCGTCGCATCGGCGATGCCCCTACGTCTGCGCTTTGGGCCACCGAGGAGGGGGGCTTCGGTCAGGTCGGGTGCGTCTACACGGCCCAGGGCTTCGAGTACGACTGGAATGGCGTGATCTTCGGGCCGGACCTTGTGGTTCGGGAGGGCCGGTGGGTAAGCCAGCGCCAGTTCAACAAGGACCCCGACTTCCGAAACCGCAGCGCTGTGAGCGACGCCGACTTCGACCGTCTCGTGCGGCACGTCTACAAGGTCCTGCTCACGCGGGGGATGATCGGGACGGTGCTGTACTCGACGGACGAGGAGACACTCGAGTACCTTCGAAGGCAGGTGGGCTAGCTGTTGCGTCTCATGAGGTTGGTGACGGCGGGGCCGTGAGCGAGGGATAGGCCCCCAGGCAGGATGGAAGTACCACTACGACCGTTCTGACCAAAAGGACCTATCCCTCATGCACCACGCTAATGCCCCGCTCACTGCCGAAGGCCGGCTGCGTTTGATCCAGCGTTGCCAGCACCGTCCGATCGCTCACGTCGCCGCCGAGGCGGGGGTATCGCGGGCGTGTTTGTCGAAGTGGAAATCCCGGTTCGATAGCGATGGTTTCGCCGGGCTCGCAGATCGATCTTCGGCCCCGCATGCGCGCCCCACGATCACCGCGCCCGAGGTTGTGGAGCTGATCGAGACGTGGCGGCGCGAGCATCACTGGACAGCTCGGGCGATCCGCCGCGAACTGGTCGCCCACGGCCACAACATCGCGCTGGCGACCGTGGGGCGGTGGCTGAAACGGTTGGGGATCTCAAGGTTGCGGGATCTGGACCCTGACGGGTCCACCAACCGGGTCGTGGGCACCATCACGGCACGTTTCCCCGGTCACATGGTCCACCTCGACGTGAAGAAAGTCGGCCGCATCCCCGATGGTGGTGGTCATCGTATCCACGGCCGCGGATCCGAGCAGCATCGCGCCACCGAGCGAGCCAAAGTCGCAGGCGCCAAAGCCGGCTACGTGTTCCTGCACTCGATCGTCGATGGGTACTCCCGCCTGGCCTACACCGAACACCTGGCCGACGAGAAAGCGTCGACCACGATCGGCTTCTATGCCCGCGCCCGCGCATTCTTCAAAGCGCATGGCATCGAGCGGGTCGTGACCGTCGTCACCGACAACGGAGCCAACTATCGGGCCAAAGACTTCATCCGGACCATCGCCGCGACTGCGTCCCGGCATCAATACATCCGTCCCTACACGCCCCGACACAACGGCAAAGTCGAACGCTACAACCGGATCATCGCGAACGAGTTGCTCTACGCCCGGATCTGGCTATCCGAAGCACAGCGCGCGGCCGCGATCGAGCGCTGGAACATCCACTACAACTACCATCGTGACCACACTGCCATCGGGGACCGGCCCCCAGCCTCACGACTCAAAGCCCGCGTCACCAACGTCATGAGCCAGAACAGCTAGCGGGCAGAGGGGGAATCGTGCACGGTGTTGTGCTCGAGGGCAAGCAGCAGGACCGCTCGACGGTGGTCTACAACTCGCACATCACGGTGAGCGGCATCCCGGACGAGGCGTATGAGTACATGCTGGGCTCGCGCTCGGGCGTCGAGTGGGTGATGGAGCGGTACCAGGTGAAGATCGACAAAGCCTCGCAGATCAAGAACGACCCGAACGACTGGTCGCGCGAGGTGGAGGATCCGAGGTACATCTTGGATCTGCTGGCGCGGGTGGTGAGGGTGAGCGTGGAGACTGTGCGGATTGTCGATGCACTTCCCAAGCTCAAAATCGGTGGCGCACCTTGAGACTCACAAAGCTTGGTGTGGATCGGGACCTTCCGACTGTCGTAATGCTTGGTGCTGGTGCCTCCGCAGGAGCTCGGCTGTCGGTACCCGCCCCACTAGGCCGTGTATTCGTTGACGGCGATTTCTTCGACCAATTGCAATACTTCGCAGCGAATGGAGATGACAGAAGTTTCCGTGACGATGCACGAGATTTCCTGAAGTACCTCGCTGAGCAGTATGGGCACGGTCGGCACGGACTCGAGGCAATTTTCGCCGAACTAGATGTCACCAGCCAGTTCACTGCCACGACGGACGAGATTCAACGAGGGCCGCGCCCAAAGACATATGAGAGGCGCGTGGCCCAACTCACCCGGCTCATTGTCGGATGCCTGCGGCTAAGCATCGGGGCGTCGATGGAGACAATGCCGACGTGTGACCGCCATCTTGCAGTCGCGAGACATCTCGGAGTCGGTGACGCGGTTATCTCGTTCAACTACGACCTCCTCATAGACCGCGCGATGGCCACAGGCCTAGGCCCCAAGTTCGATCCGCATCACAGCTACGGATTCACGCCCGATCGGGTCGCAGCCAACTGGTTGCCGCCACCAAAGCGTGGAGCGCCCTACAAGCACTACACTCAACTTCTCAAACCGCATGGCTCTTTGCACTGGCGGTGGCACGATAGCCAAAGCGAGATTGCTGCCAGCGAGGCCTCCGTGCCAGTCAACGAGGTGGCCCCAAATTCCGCCGCAGTACCTCAAGCGCTTCGAACGGGAACCGTTCGGGCAGGTTTGGCGGGCACCTCGAGTCCAACTCCGCGCCGCCAGAGCGCTCGTGATCGCGGGCTACTCATTGCCAACGTCGGACATCTTCACGGCCGCTGCGTTACGGCTTGAGGTGACCAACCTGGAACTCATATGCATCGCAAATCCCGATCCGATCGCTCGGGAGAGAATTCTCGGCGTCCTGCGGTCAGCACTACGCCCCCAGACTGCGGTCGTGTTCTTCGATACGTTTGCGCAACTCGCAGAGCGCATGGGCGCGCAACGCGACTCCGATTACATTGCCGATCACCAGGACTTCTCATGGCTCGACCATGAGATCGATCGGCGCATCTTTGCACTCGTACCCGAGGCCGAGGAGCGGCGCGCGCACCAATACGAGGCGTGGCGCGGCAAGTAGAAGACTCGGGTCACGGTTCACTGGTAGCAACACGACACCGTGGTTCCACCGCGATCATGCGGACCGCTCGAAGTGGCGGCCGCCAAATACTGCAAGATTCTCGTTCGGAATCAGCCGATGCCATTCTCTAGGAGGCGGCCCATGAAACTCGACAAGATCATGCTCAACGGTTACCGAAGCCTTGTGGCCACCTCCTGCAACGTCTCGCCGCCCGTTGTGGCCCTAGTGGGGCTCAATGAGACGGGCAAGACTTCGGTGCTTGCGGGTCTGGCTTGGCTAGGCCAACCAGGAGACCGGCCTCTCGCCGAGGAAGATCGCTACGTGGGCGGAATCGACACCCAGCAGGTGGTAGTCGAAGTGCGATTTGTGCTCGCGCCGCAAGAGATCGAGGACGCCGTAGCTGGTCTCGACACGAACGACAGGCCCCGCTACTTGCGATGGGGTCGGCGCGTGGATGGAACGCAGCTCGTGTCAGTCGAGCCGTCCCTAGATCGCAGTATTCCAGAACTCCCTGAACTGCTCGCGGCCTGCGACGAGGGCTTCGCAAGGGTGCGGGGCCTCAACCTCGAGGGGGATACCCGGACCGAGCTAGCAAGTCTCGAGGAGCGCGTGCGCGCGATGACGCTGACAGTGCCGACCGGGGTGAAAGCCAGCGATGTGTCCGGCGTCCGCCAGTTTGCGACGTTCCTGCGACAGGCGCGGCGGCATCCCTCGAAGCACACCGTGGTGGCCCGAAGCAAACAGGTTCAGAACGCCGAAGGGCTCGCAGCGGTCGACGAGGAGTTCGCCGATGCGCTCACGCGGCTTGTGGATCGTCTAGAAGCAACGATGCCTTCGACCATCGCAGCCGAGCGCCTTAGCAAACTTGTCCCGAGGTTTCTCCTGATGGGGGAGCAGGACCGCATTCTCCAATCACGGTACGAGTTTCCCGACGACAAGGCTCTTCAGCAGCTCGAGAAACCTCTCGCGAATCTACTCACAGCGGCAGGGGTGCCCACTGGGACGTTTCGGGCGGCGGTGCGAAGCCCATCTGAGGTCGTCCGCACCCGTTTCGAAGACGATTTTGCGAAAGGGGCGGAAGCCCTTGTGATCCGATGGGGGTCACGGGACGTTCGGCTGCACATGCGGCTTGAGCGCAACGGCGCATCAATCTCGGCTATCGAGGAAGACAGCTGCGATGGGGAATCAGCGGGCCGAGTGCCTATCGGATGGAGAAGTGAGGGCTTCCGCGCGTTTGCCGCGGCGCGCGCGTTTCTCATCGCGCACGGGGCAGATAGCAACACCGTCCTCCTTATCGACGAACCCGAGAACCACCTGCACTACGCCGCCCAAACTGTCTTAGTTGAGTCGCTCTATGACCTCGACGTCCAGAAGGTCATCTACACCACGCATTCACCGGGGTGCCTGCCGCCGGACTTGGGCACTGGCGTCCGGCTCGCTCGGTCGGGTGGAGCTGGCATCAGCAAGCTCGAGAACTCGCTTTGGGACTCCGAGCACGCGGGGTTCGACTCGCTGTTGTATGCGATGGGAGCGGAATCCGCCGCCTTTGCTCTCAACCGCATAGTTGTGATGTGCGAGGGCGAGACTGAGAATCAACTCCTGCCGTCACTTCTCCGAGCTGCATCCGGGGTCACGAAATTGCCATACGTAGTCGCCCCTGGCGTCGCTCGGACCCCGCCCGACAAATACAAGCAACTCGAAGCTCAAGGCGGAATCGTTCACTACGTCGTTGATGGTGACGAACAGGGACGGAAGTACGAGAAGGGTCTCCGCGCCGTTGGCGTTCCTTCTGCGCGTATTCACCGCCTGCCCAAAGACCATGCGCTCGAAGATCTCATTCGTTGGCCGGCCTACCGCGAAATCGTGGCGGAAGCCCTCAGCGACGGAGCGGACGGCGCTGCTTTGCGCAATCGTAAGGCCTCAGACGTGTCGCTGCCCCGCGCAAAGACCTTGGCGGACGAATTGGGTCGGCGATTGCACGGAAAATCGGTACTTGCCACCGAGATCGCCCAAAGGATCGAAGCGGACCCTGATCCTCGGTCCTGGCTCACTGCGTCTGGCGCCAAGAAACTCGCTTCAATACATGCGTCCCTCGTCCAAGCAGCGCTGGACGCCGGCATCGTCGAGCAGGGCTCCGCCAGTGGCGACGCGCCCGAGACCGAGTCTTGAGTACGCAATGGCCAGAGCTCTTCGTTGGCGATGATCCTGCGTGCTGGTCTCGTGAGCCTCGTCATGTCTCGGGCGCTCACCTCGCAGACGGCTCCAGGCCCTGGTAGGTGCACAAACGCTAATGTGGGTTCAGATGACTTCGAGTATGTGCTGCGCGGTCCGCAACCGCGCGCCGGGACGGGGGAACGGTGGCTGAGCGAGTGCCTCTATCGCGGGTTTCGAAGGAAAGGTTGTGGTCGGAGTCTGCAGGCCACTGTCAGAACCCGCGGTGCCGAGAAGACCTGCATGCACTCATGGATAACGCCTCTATAGCCGAACTCGCGCACATCATCCCAGCGAGCGCTAATGGCCCGCGTGGAGAGCAGTCCGTCAGCCTGGAAGCGAGCGCAAGGGCACAGGTTGAGAACATTCTGGTCCTATGTCCCACGTGCCACACGGTGATCGACAAAGATCCCTCGAGTTTCCCGGCCGACGAACTCAGACGCTGGAAACTCGAGAGCCAGAACCAACGAGCCGCGGCCTTCGGAGTCCCTCGGGTCAGCGACCGCGCTGCAGCCCGAGCGCTCGTGGCCCCGTTGTTCGCCGAGAATCGAAGCGTGCACGACCGATTCGCGCCATCGGGCCGGGATCACGACGACGTGCGCGCGGATCAGTGGGCGCGGAACATGGTGGGCACGATCATTCCCAACAGCGAGCGCATACGTGCTGTGGTGGACGCGAACTACCAGTTGATGACGACTGAGGAGAGGTCACTGGCGGCCGACTTCGCTCTGCACCTGCGTGATCTTCGTGCCCGCCACGTGGATGGCGATTGGACGGCGGGAGCGACCCGCTTCCCAGTTGGATTCGACTCCGTGTATGACACAGATCATGAAGAGATCGGGCTGAAGCAATGACCATTCGAGATTGGGCGCTCGCGAGGATGATAGCCCACGGCTCCGATGCGCAGGCCATGGGTCGCGCTGGGATAGAGGTCCATCGGACGAACGAACCGAGCGTGACTGTCGGCTTCCCCGAACCGGCCAACCAGCCGTTTGGATTTGAGGACCTCGAGCGCTTCCAAGATGAATTGCCGGGTCTCGAAGCCGTGGTGTTGATCAAGCGCGATCTCCAATTCGGGGTCTTCGAGGAGGGTCGCGCACGAGGCATAGCCGTCTCGGAGTTCGGGCATTTCCGGTCCTCGCTTGCCGAGTCCCACATCGGCGACTTCATCTCGCGTGAGCACGCGTATGTGCGGTCCCGCATGAGCCGTTTTCGGGAAGTCATGGGCATAGAACTAGTGGGCCTCGACGCGTGGCGGGTACTGCGCTCCAGCGCGCTGCCCGCACTCATCTTGCAGACGCACGATCGCTACGAATTCACCGATGACGAATTGTGGCTCCTGCTCGATAAGAATCGGGATATGAACCCTGACATAATGCTGATCACCAATCCGAATGCCCACGGTGTGTCCCGTCGAGTTCGCGACAGTGCAACAAGCATCGATGTCGAAGTGCTGACGCTGGACGACATGAGGTCACGATTGTCGAGGCGTTAACTGCGTGGTGCGGCTGACTTGGCCGGTCCTCGACGAGTTCGTTGCGGCTGCCAAAGAGATTGGGGAGATGGAGGTTTGGCTGTTCGGATCGGCGCTGCGCTCTGAACGGCCACGCGACCTTGATGTGGCGCTTCTTTATCAAGACCGCGAGCGGGTGATTCAACTTCGGGGACGGGCCCTGTGGGAATTTGCGGTTCCTCCAATCGACCTAATTGCGTTCACGGTTGACGAGGAACGGCACCACGAGTTCTTGCGTAGTGTTCGTGCACTGCGTCTCGTCTAGCCGCGACGCGCCGAACCGCCAGTGCTATCTGAGGGGCGCAGCGGGCGCCTGGGACTTCGCTGGCTAGAATTGAGGTGTTGTCTACCCTGGCCGTGCGCTGTCTGAGTGGGCGAGTTCTTACCGCGAACAGGGGACCAATGGTTGGGTCATGTCACCGCCGCGCGCCCGAGCCACCGGCAAGCACCCCTTCCCCCGCCACCGGGATCCCGTACTCCCGAGCCTTGCGCGCCTTGCCCGATCCGCTCCCAGGGTCCTGAGCAATCACCGCCGCCACTCCCTTCTTCACACCGGGCCACACCACCAGCCCCCGAGCCTCCGCCACCTCACGCAGCTCCCCCTTGCGCGCCTCCGGGAACCCCGTGAACACCACCAGGTCCCCCGGCTTCAGCTCCACGCCCTCGATCACCGTCGTCACCCGCGCCTGAGCCGCCGCCAGCAGCCCTCCACCTCAAGGTCCCCCAAGTCCAGCAATCCCGCCAGCTGGATCACGAACGCCCGCTCCTCGCGCGTGAGCTGGTCGTCCGCGCACACCGCGTCCACCACGCCCAGCATGTAGTGACGGTTCAGCCGGGCCACGTCGTCTGCCCCCAGCCCCAGCGTCGTCGCCATACCTTCCAACGCACGACGCTCGGGCACAGAGATCTTCCTGTCCAGCAGTACGCGGTCTAGCAGGTCCAGGTATTCATCGGCGCCGGCGACGTCGTCCACCGGGGCGAAGTGCCCCACCGCCCGCGCCAGGACGGCACTGCCGGGACGCGTCGTGCCCCTGAGCACCGGCGCCACCCCACGTGGCGGCGGCGCAGGCCACCGCAACGACTCACCCAACGCGAGCCACCCATCCCACTCGCGCCGGGACCCCGACGCCGCGATGTAGGCGGCGAGCAAACCGGCCGCGGCCTCAGCGTCGGCGAGGGCCGCGTGAGCATCCGTGAGGGGCACTCCAAGTGCGCGCAACACTCGCCCAGCTTGGCGGGCGCACCGTAGGCGCGGGCCAGGCGCATGGTGCACAGCGTCTCCTCGCGGGTGAGTGCGAGCGGCCACCCGGCGCGCGCATACTCGGCGATGAGGAAGGCGGTGTCGAAGGCGCTGTTGTGCGCGGCGAGCACCCGCCCCGCCAGCAACTCGGTGAGGTCCCCCACGACGTCCTCAAACCGGGGCGCGACGCGGGCATCGGTCGCGTCGATGTGGTGCACGTGCTGGGCGCCCAGGTCTCGTTGGGGGTTGATGAGGGTGGTCCAGGAGTGCTCGCGGTTTCCTTCTCTGTCGAGGAGGACCACGCCCACCTCGCAGATGCGGTCCGCGCCGTTGTACGCGAAGCCCGTGGTCTCCAGGTCGATGACGGCGAAGCCAGTCATGGGGGTCCCCTCCCTCAGTTGTCTTGAGCGTAGCGCGGGGGCGCGGGTTGTCCACAGGCGCGCCGAATCCGCTTCACGTGCAAGCCGATCGCGGCGCAAACCGGTGGAGCGAAGGGCAGTAGCCCTGAGAAATGGACCCGGCAGCCCTCCGGACGGTGGGCGAGCCGGGTTTCGCGCTTTCTAGAGCCGGATCCTCGCGGCTCCGAGCAGATCTGTCCCGGCACGTCGCGCCGACGCGCGCCCCGCATCACCTCATGCCGGATCAGCAATCGGGTGGCCCTGATCGCAGGACCCGCCAGCGCTAGACCGAGGTGACGACGTGCTCGAAGTAGCGAGAGTGAGTCGCGCGGGCCGACTCGAGTGAGTCGCTCACGAGGGAGACGATCTCGATGTCGGGGTTGGTGTTCTCAGCCTCGAGCCGCAAGCGTTCAGTGAACGCGTCGCGGAAGCCGTCCTCGCCCAAGTAGGAGGTGACGCGGCTTTCGCGAGTCTTGCGGTGGTACTCGATCACGAATCCAGACATGTCACTCTCCTTTCCCTTGAGACAATGATCGTACGTGTTCCTCCATCTCGGTCAAGATCGCCGAGACATCTTCGACAGTGCCTGCGGCTATCGCGGCAAGGTCCATTCCGCCCGGACGCGCCGCTTGGTAAGCACGGCGCTTCGCCACGGTCGGCTCCAACCCGAGCATCACGAAGGCCTGAGCAAGCAGCGCTCGATCGACCGGCTCTTCGCGCGCAAGTTTGCCAACAATGTCGTTCACTGCCTCAATCGCCAGTATCTCGCGGCGGGCGAGTCTCTGTACGAGTTCGACCAATGATCGATCACCCTCAGTTGAGGGGAGTGCACCGTAGCGAATCTCGCGCCCAAGCACGTCCGCGAACGACTCGTACATGTTGGCCCAGTGTCCTTGAAGCCGAGTGCGCACCTGCACCTCAAACCACGCACCGCGGGGCGAGTCGAGCCGCACCCACAGGTGCACCGCACGATAGCCGGAGTGCGCGCCGTCGCGGAGGTCATGGACAGCATCGACTCCCTGACCAAAGTGTCGCCGCAGCACGTCGGCTACACGGTCCTGTTCGGTCAACGTCATGTCAGCCTCAACACGGACTCCCGCCAGGTCCTGAATCGACGGCAGCCTATCGCTCCGACGGCGCTGGAGCTTTTCGCGCACAGTCGCCCTGATCTTGGCTCGCCCGGTAATCGACACGTTCGCCGGCGTATCGAGCACGGACGCGAGATCAAGATCACCGATGTCCCGGACTGCCGCAGCTACGAGATCGTTGGACCACGACCAAACCTCGTTGTAGTGAAGGTTCCCATACGCCGCAGCATCATCGTCGCGGATCGCGTCGCCCAACTTCTTGAGCTGGTTGAGGCTGCCAGGGCGATCCGGCAGTCGATAGATTGCGCCGCTCGGTGCGTCCATCTCGCCATCGTACGGCGGAGCCCATCACGAGACGTCCGGCCTGTGGATGACCGGTACTGGCGTCGGTGGGGTTACTCATCTACACACCAACCGGGCAAATGTCCTAGACGTCTAGCGGGCAAATGTCTTGCTGGCGGGCCGTCTCAATCGCGTATGGCGCGTGGGCCGAACTGAGCGCGGTGGTCACCTCTCCCGCCACGCACTTCCAGTCCTTGCGCGCCCGGAACCCCCGGCCTCAGGACTTCCGAGCCTGTCTCGGCGCGGGATCCTCGCGAGACGTGTCACACCTGCGGCGGAACATGGTGGTGAGCAATGTCGCTCACCCTCACCACAGGAGGTTCGCATGTCCAATCCAAACAATCGCGTTCGTGTCCACTACCGGTGCCGCGGTTCGCACGAGCCACACGAAGTCTGTATTGAACTCACGCGCGGCGTTCCGCCCGAGCTGCGATGCGCGGACGAGCAGGGCCCTGGTTTCTCGACTGGCGGAGGGGGCGGCGGGTGCATCTTGCCAAAGGACCTGCCGGAGCGGGTCAATCACACCTTGCGCCAGGATGTCGAGAAGTGGAAGCGTCTGGGGTACGTGGAGATCACGCCGTAACGGCCGCGTCCCCATCGGCCTTAGTCATCCACGCCGTTAGTCTGCAAACGTCCGACGCCCCGAGCGCGATCACGTTTGGTGGTGATCCCGTGCCTTCGCCCAGATTTGGGAGGCCTCCGAATGAACCAAGCCCCACCGTCGGCGTTGCGCTTGCACGCGACCGTCGCGCTCGCCGCCAAGTTGGGAGGGTTCACGCCCAACCCTGCCCCCGCACCCGATCCGATGCCTCTCGACGCCTGGTACGCCCACCTCATTCGCCGCCGAAAGCCTCGCGTGATGGTGATGAACGCCGCCACGCTCATGACCGTCATCGTCCCTCTCGCCCCCGCCGTGACGTTCTTCGACCGCTTGCCCGCCTACATCGCCGCTCAACTTGACGGGCTCCTCATCTCGCACGAGTTCATCCATGCTCACGTGGACCGCATCGCCGGCCGCGGTGCGGTGCTCAAGACCGCGGACCGCAGCCTGGTGGGGATCCTCAACCGGCGCCTGTACGAATTGGACTACTGGGACCCGCGCTCCGAAGGGGAATGGGAGGAAGTCGCGTTCCGATTCACGGACACCATCACCCTGTCAGTGGGCGAGCCGCACCACGGGCTCGACCGACTCTTCAATGTGGTGAACGACTGGGAGGAACGGCAGACGCGTTGACGGCCGCGCTGGGGTGCACGTCGCAGAAGCATCAGATCCCGTCGAACGCCGGCTCCATCGCCGCCACGGCCAACGGGGACAGCCCCACGGAACGCGCGACCTCACGCCACCGGGCAACCGCCCCGAGCACCTCACCCGCGATCCGTTCGGCTTCCCCAGGCCGCAATCGAAAGTCTCGAGCGACTGCCATGACACCAGCGACCGTCGCTGGCGCGTCCGACCCGTCAATCGACGTCTTGTGGTGCTGCGGACCCGGCATTGGCTCGGGGTTCAGGTCGAACGCTGGGCTGAGGCGCCACACGTCGCGACCCGCCTGATGCAAGAACCCGTGGTTGCGCAGGTGATCGTCGGTGTTGCTGATCGCCACCGAGAACAGCAGCCGACGCCACAGCTGCTCTAGGTCCGCGGATGCACGGTCCGATACCTCCTCGATCACGGCGGCGATGTCCAGGTAGGAAGCGGTGTCGCCGTCGTCGGCCTCCAGCATCGTCATCGCGGACACGTACCCCACGCGGCCCGCGTCCTCCCCCTTGCCCTGCCGGTCAAAGCGTTCCGTCACCAACACGCTCCGCCCCGCGATCTCGAGCAGCGCCGATTCCGGGACCTCGATCCCCGCCGCGGCAGCGAGCAGGAGCGCCACTCGCTCCCAGGCCATCACATCCCACGTGTCGCGGTCCGCCGAAGGAAACTTCGCGATCGCGAGGCGCCCCTCGCGGGTGAGGACGTGCGCCTTGGGGCGCGCGCCACCAAGCGACCCGCCCGCTTGCACCAACCTGTTCAGATCAGGCAGGGACACCGCATCGCGCTCAGCCTGATGGGCAAGATCCATGAGCGTCGGCAGGTCTGTCAGGAGCGGAACTCCGTCGGCCTCCGTCGCCAGGAACGGGCCGTCGGCCCGGCGGTATCGCAGGGAGCCCTGGCGCAAGTCGTCACGCACGCCGAGCAGGAAGTCGACCTCACCCAAGGAACGTGCCTGACGCTTCTCCTCACGCGCGCGCCGGGCCTCCTGCCTGACCAGCAACGTGCGACCCCACCGGTCCGGGGCACCGTCCGCGAACGCCCCGAACAGTTGGTGTCCAGCTGGCGTGTGGTGCGGTGCGGCGGACAGGGGCAACTGAGGTCCCCATGAGCACGCGTCCGGCCTGGCAAGGTAGGCGCCCTCGTAGGTAAACGACGCCGACTCCGTCCCGCGGCGACGATGCGGGTAGAGCGTGCCGACGCGAGTCGGGCCGACCTCGTCGTTCCAGACCTCAATGGGCTCGCTCATGGGGTCGCCTTGCGCCGCACACGCTGCGGAAGCGACTCATCGGCGCGCGCTCGTCCCAGGTCCGTGTCGTACGGATCCAGCGCGCTCGTGAGCAGGTCTAGCGCTCCGAGAGCGCGCGCGACCGCGAGTGTGTGGGAAAGCGAGGCACCTTCGCCCTTCTCAAGTCTGCCGACGGTCGAGACGCCCACGCCAGCGCGGTCGGCGACCTCGGCAACGGTCAGGCGCCGAAGCCGCCGCCACGTCGCGAGGTCCTCGCCGATGCGCGTGAGCCCACGCCTCACCGGCAGCGGCGCCGCGCCGGAGGGACGAGAGGGACGGGTGGCCACGGTGGCTCCTTATTAGTTCACACTTGACGTGTTAATGGCTTTAGTATGCCATATTTGACTTGTATATGGCTAGGTGAGTCACAACCGGGTCACGGCAGCACCCCTTCCCCCACCACCGGGATCCCGTACTCCCGAGCCTTGCGCGCTTTGCCCGATCCGCTCCCAGGGTCCTGAGCAATCACCGCCGCCACACCCCGCTTCACAGCAGGCCACACCACCAGCCCCCGAGCCTCCGCCACCTCACGCAGCTCCCCCTTGCGCGCCTCCGGGAACCCCGTGAACACCACCAGGTCCCCCGGCTTCAGCTCCACGCCCTCGACCACCGTCGCCACCCGCGCCTGAGCCGCCGCCAGCAGCCCTCCACCTCAAGGTCCCCCAAGTCCAGCAATCCCGCCAGCTGGATCACGAACGCCCGCTCCTCGCGCGTGAGCTGATCGTCCGCGCACACCGCGTCCACCACGCCCAGCATGTAGTGACGGTTCAGCCGGGCCACGTCGTCTGCCCCCAGCCCCAGCGTCGTCGCCATACCTTCCAACGCACGACGCTCGGGCACAGAGATCTTCCTGTCCAGCAGCACACGGTCAAGTAGGTCAAGGTATTCGTCGGCGCCGTCCACGTCGTCCACCGGGGCGAAGTGCCCCACCGCCCGCGCCAGCACGGCACTGCCGGGACGCGTCGTGCCCCTGAGCACCGGCGCCACCCCACGCGGAGGCGGCGCAGGCCACCGCAACGACTCACCCAACGCGAGCCACCCATCCCACTCGCGCCGCGACCCCGACGCCGCGATGTAGGCGGCGAGCAAACCGGCCGCAGCCTCAGCGTCGGCGAGGGCCGCGTGAGCATCCGTGAGGGGCACTCCAAGTGCGCGCAACACTCGCCCAGCTTGGCGGGCGCACCGTAGGCGCGGGCCAGGCGCATGGTGCACAGCGTCTCCTCGCGGGTGAGTGCGAGCGGCCACCCGGCGCGCGCATACTCGGCGATGAGGAAGGCGGTGTCGAAGGCGCTGTTGTGCGCGGCGAGCACCCGCCCCGCCAGCAACTCGGTGAGGTCCCCCACGACGTCCTCAAACCGGGGCGCGACGCGGGCATCGGTCGCGTCGATGTGGTGCACGTGCTGGGCGCCCAGGTCTCTTTGGGGGTTGATGAGGGTGGTCCAGGAGTGCTCGCGGTGTCCTTCTCTGTCGAGGAGGACCACGCCCACCTCGCAGATGCGGTCCGCGCCGTTGTAGGCGAAGCCCGTGGTCTCCAGGTCGATGACGGCGAAGCCTGTCACGAGTCGTCCGCGACTACCCGTCCAATGTCTTTGCCGTGGCGCCATAGGACGATGTCAATGACTCGCAGGGGCGTGACGATGTCGTCCAATCCCACCTCGGCATGAATGCGTTGAGCCCGCTTCCACAGTGCTCCATCATCTTGAGTGACCAGGTCGCGCATCACCTTCCAGTGATCGCGGGAGCCGCTGATTCCAAGCTCCGCCGCGATCACCGAGTCATAAACTGGAATCAGGCGCGGACGCTTGCGCGCGAGGAGCTTGCTCGTTCGAGTCTGACCAAAATCGTGGACTTCACGCACGACGTCCCACAATTCAGCGGCGGGGCCACCGTCGTCTAGCAACGCCGGGGCGTCGTCGTCCAACAAGGTCTTTTCTGCTGGGATCTGCTCGAGTAGCGCCGTCATGGTCGCGCTCATCTCCGGGTCGAGCAAAATTATAGCCGAGGCACCCTTCACCTCAACCGACAGCGTGGACAACGAGATCAGGTCGCCAGGCGTCACCTCGTTGATGCTCGCAGGGTCGTCCCAACGACCGCCAATCGTCTCGAAGGACGCTCCCAGATGGCGCACAGATTCGTTGGTGCGTCCGAAGTACCTCTGCACCAGGTGCACGGCCTGGAAGTACGACTCTTCTTGCAGGATCTCAGGCATCTTTGCCATGACCACTCCCCTCAGTTCCTCTCCACGGTAGTGGATGGGGGTCGAGCAAAGCGCGCGGGTCAGCGGCCTGATGTCGAATCCCATCGGACGAGCGCGTCACACCCCACCCATACCTTTGCCCCATGCGTTCGTTCCACACCGAGGCAGTCGGCAAAGCCGAGGTCCTGTGGACCCAGTACCTCTACACGGATGCGGGCGACGCGACCGAACTCGCGTGGGCCCTATCCAACGCCAGCAGTTCATATGGCCAGCGCGGCGAGCGCGACGCCGCCATTGAGTCCTGCGAACTCGCCGCACGGATCCTGCGAGACCGGATCGACCAGGGCATCGGCACCCAGCAGGACGAGTCCGACCTCCCGTTGCTGTTGAGCAATCTCGCGGGCGCCCACGGCGACGCCCACCACCCCGTGGAGCACCTCGCCACCTGGAGCGACGCCGTTCAGATGCAACGACGAGTCATGGCGACACAGCCGTGTGAAGACGACGACTGGGTTCTGGCGGGCCTCCTCGACGGGTACGCCGACGCCGCAATCGACCTTGGCTTCGAGTCCGAAGCGGGGCGGGCCCTACGGGAGGCGGAAAATCTCCTCGCTGACGTCTCCCAGCGTCGGCCGATGGCAGCGAGGGTGATCATGGACCAAGTCGAGGCGACTCGGACGAAGCTGCGGTCCCGGTGAACATGCCGGGGCGCAATCTCGCGTTGGAGGTACTGGAGCGCCTGCTGCTGGACGAGGTCAAGGTTCGCGGCAAGTGGAACGTGCTGCTTGCGCGGCGCTTCTCGCAACTGCTTGAAGCGCCGACGATCAAGTACCGCAACCGCGCGATCGAATCCGCGATGGTGATCCACGAACTGGTCGACTTGGCGCTCGAACGCTGCGATCGACTGGACGCTGCAGGAAAGTGTGCGGGCGCAGATGCGCGTGATGGTGAAGCGGGTCCTGAAGAAGTACGGGTACCCGCCAGATCTCGCGGAGGGTACGGTGGCTACTGTTTTGGAACAGGCTGAGGCGTTGAGTGGGGGTGGGCTCGATGAGCGACCACATGAGTGACACCGAATCTGCGGGCGAGGCAAACGAGGTCGACTACCTGCCGAACTTGAAAATCGCGTACTCCGAGCTCGATCGGCTGACGCTCTACTACGAGCGGCGTTTTGATGCGGTCCAGAGTAAGGCCGCACTCCTCGTTACCGGCGCGGCGGTGCTCGCCGGCCTAACGATCGGGCGCGCACCACTCACGAGCATGGGTGTCCTGCTCCCCGCCCTCGCAGCCGCCGTGCTGGGCACACTGACTCTGTGGCCACGGGTGAAGCCGAACATGTCTGCTCCAGCAGTCCGTGCCGCACTGCTGCCGCCCAACGGACCTCTTCCCAGCGAGCGCGAAGCCTTGCTCAGCGTGTATGACACACGAGCTGCCCTGCTTGAAGAGAGGGAGGAGAGTCTGAAGCGAATCGCGCCACTACTTCGATCCGGCTTCGTTCTGCTCAGCGTGTCACTGGTACCCATCATTATCGAAGCAATAGTCCTGATCGCGGTTGATTAACTGCAAGGCGACCGAAAGGGGGTGAAACGTGAGCGATAGCGAGAACGATCCGCAGACGACGACGGGTGTTCCTGATCCGAAGCCGAATCCGATGATGGTGTCGGGTCACTTGGAGGCGAGCAACAACGAGCCCGGGATCCACTTTGCCGAGCCGATGGATTCTGGTGCCGAGTACCGCGCCGTTGACAAGGAGGATTGAAATTGCCGTTCCGCTTAGGTAGCGGCCGTCGTGCGGCGAGTTGGCGGGTTGCACTTGCCGCACGACGTTCGCTGGGTGCCCAAGGCTACTCACCGCGCAGTCGAGTCCGCTGAACCCAAAAATGTCGAGCGCCGCGAGCGCACCGTAGGTACGGGCCGGAGCGGAGGTGTGATGGTAGTCCCATGCACTGCCTGCGCCCGATCTCATGCTGGTTCCGTCCGCGAGTCGGGACCGATGATGCCGCAGCCGCCGGCGAAAGGGCGCGTATGTCAGACCTTGCAGAGACAGTGGAGTGTCGAGAGAGGACATGATGCCGACAGAACATCTGAGAGAGTTGAAGGCAGTACTAGAGCGCTCTTGGCAATTCTGGCCGCCGCCGTCTCTGGATGCGCGCCCGGTGCCACACCGAGTGTCAACTCACGTGCAGTTTCTGCAATGGGTGCACGTCGCGCTCGGGGGTGCGCGGCCCGAGCGAGCCTGGGTGTCGTCGCCGCGGGTCCATAGTGACGAGGAGTCGGAGACCGACACTCAGGTTGTGGTGCTCGCGGAAGGGGTTCTCGTTCATGCCCGGCTGACTTCCACCGGCACACTGGATTCGCTCCATGTACTACCGCTGGCAGAGATCGCGTCTTACGAGATCTCTGCGGCCGCGTTCTCACGTGAGTTGCTCTTCGACGAGCGATGGGCCTTGGTGCCTCCGTCCAATCTCCAGCTTCACCTGCGCAACGGTCGCTCCCTCATTCTGAGCCGAGATCTCTTCTCCGAGCGACCCGGGGACCTGGATGCGATGATCGAAGCGATCAACGCCTGCCTCAGACCCGTGGAGCCCAGTCGTGGCTGAGGCGGGTCTCGAGCCGATCGACACCACCTTTGACGTCCGCACGGACACCCCTGCGGGCAAGGACCCCGACTCCCACAGCCCCACCCTGCGCCGTTACCACCAGCTCCTGTGGTCGAAGCCGCTACCCGACGGCACGCCGTTCACTCTCACCACCGCCACCAAGAGCCGCTACCTGCACCACGCGTCGGCGCGCGGAGAGTTCACGCTCACCAGTGACTCGGTGATCCACTCGTATCGCACCTGGTCTCGCACGGCGCCCATCATCAATCAGGTCTCCGCCGACGAACTCGACGAATTCCAGCGCCTCGGCTACACCATCGGCGGCATGATGGTCTTCCCCGGCACCCGCGTCCCCGGCGTACACACCATCAACGGCGAACGCGGCCTCAACCCCGCCATCGCCGACCGCATGGACCTCACCCTCGAGTGCATCCGCCTCCACTACGCGAGCGGCACCAGCCCCATGAGTCGCACGCTAGAGGCGTACGGCGACTTCTTTGCGTTATTCGAGGACTTCGTCGGCTACGTCGACTTCTTCTTGTTGCAGGATCTCTTGGACGACGATGGCATGGTCACCTTCTTCTTGCCCTTCACAGGCTTCGACGCCAACCCGCTGCCCGCGACGGTCAGCGGGTACCTCGCCTACCGCGACGCATCGCTCGCGTTTGTGCGGGCGCGCAACGCGCGTATTGATGCGTGGCAGAGTCAACGCCTCGAGACCTAATCGCGATCGGGGCGCCGGAGAACCCCGCGGCGCGCCACCACGACGCGCTCGACGAGCGGGCCCCTCAAGTCTCCTGAGTCAACGAGATGTGGAGCATCGACCAACTCCGCCAACGGTGATCTCGCGCGGACGGCAGGCAGTGGTCTAGCCCCAGCACCCTGGCGAGGTGAAAGGAGAGCAATAGTCGCTGTCGTGGCGTTCGGCGTAGTCGTTCATGTTCGCCGTTGGCTTGCCACAACTTGGACACAGCGAGTGGGGGCCATCGCAGGATCGGCTGTTGTGACCGTCGAGGCCGCACTTGCTACATGCCATAGAACTCATGCTAGTGCGATGGCCAACCACACACCCTCCACGCAGCCACTCCCGGCAGCGGCGAACGCGTGGGCACTCGAGCGGTCGGCGCAGACGCGCTACGCGATAAGTTCAGAGCCATGGTCGACGAAATCCGCATTCCGCACGAGGTTGTCAATCACCTGGGCTTCTATGTCTACGCATTGCGGGATCCGCGAGACGGCGATGTGTTCTACGTTGGCAAGGGCAAAGGCGACCGCATCAATGCTCACGTTCGTGAGGCGGGCAAGGACCCTCAATCCGAACGCGCCAAGCTTCAGAAGATCCATGACATTGAGCGCGCGGGGCACGATGTCGACCTGGTGCTGATCCGCCATGGCATTCCTGACGAAGCGGCCGCATTCATGGTGGAGCAGAGCGTAATCGACGGATTCGCGGCAAGCCGTCACGCCCTGACCAATCTTGTCCGCGGACACGACTCTGGCACGCTCGGCCTGGCGTCGCTTCCCGCAGTGGTCGCCCGCTACGTCGCGCCCCCCTGTCCTCCGATCGACGAGCCGGTGATCATGGTGAAGATCCAGCGAGGCTGGAGACCGGACATGACGGAAGTAGAAGTATTTGAGCAGACTCGTGGGCACTGGCGTATCTCAGAGCATGTCCGCAGGCATGCCGGTTACTGCCTTGGCGTCGCCTACGGCGTCGTGCGTGGTGCCTACCGTGTCGATTCGTGGTTCCCGTCGCAAATGCCCTGGGATGAAGGCAAGAACCGCTGGGGTTTCGAAGGGGGACCAGCCGAGGAGTTGGCGTACGCGGTCGGCACGCAGGTGCGCGGCGCGTTCCCCAACCAGGTCATGTACCGGCAGTTCCTCGCCGGGTACCCCGGGTCTTCCGGCGCCGGGGGCGATGCCGCACAGCACGCGGTTTGGGACGCGGACGGCTCGCACAACTATTGACGTGTACCGGCGCCCATGCGAAACTCATACACGCGAGGAACAGTAGTTCCGAGAAGTGAACCCGGCAGCCATCCGGACGGTTGGTGAGCCGGGTTTCGCGCTGTCTAGAGCACAATGCGCCTTGTGACGAGAGGCCCGACCTTGTCTCGATAGTGCCCGCCCTTGGTCCACGCCCACGCCGCGAGATCCGCCACCCACAGGATTGGTTCGTCTGGGCCCGCCAGGTGCAGATACTCGAAGTCAGGCGAATTCGTTGATCTACTGAAGTTGCTCAGTGCGCGATTGTCGGCCTTCTGAGCAGACTCATCGAGTTCGATGATCCAGCGCGAGACGCCGTTCTCGGAGGCCCACTGCGCGAGAGCCACCAAGACCGACTCCCGGAGCTCGGCTTCTCTCACCCTGGCGCGGCGTTCCACGATGACGATCCTGAGGTCTTCACCCATGACGCTCAGTCTGTTCAGCGCGTCCCTACGCCGTGCATCGCTCTCTTTGCGCGCATGGAAGCGTCGAGACCCCGGCGCCGCCCAAGACCTGCAGTCTTGGCGAACCTGCGCGACAACGGCCGAACGCACGACGACCGCGGCCATGCGGTAGCCCCGCTCCTTCGACTCGTCGCTGAACATCTGACTCGACACCTGAACCCCCCGTGTGGACCCGCTGAGGAGAGAGTATCCACGACGTGCGACGCGACGACCCTCGCAGCACCATTACCCAGCCAGCAACCCGTCCCCCACCACCGGGATCCCGTACTCCCGAGCCTTGCGCGCTTTGCCCGATCCGCTCCCTGGGTCCTGAGCAATCACCGCCGCCACACCCCGCTTCACAGCAGGCCACACCACCAGCCCCCGAGCCTCCGCCACCTCACGCAGTTGCGCCTTGCGCGCCTCCGGGAACCCCGTGAACACCACCAGGTCCCCCGGCTTCAGCTCCACGCCCTCGACCACCGTCGCCACCCGTGCCTGAGCCGCCGCCAGCAGACCCTCCACCTCAAGGTCAGCCAAGTCCAGTAGCCCCGCCAGTTGGATCACGAGCGCCCGCTCCTCGTGCGTGAGCTGATCGTCCGCACACGTCGCGTCCACCACGCCCAGCATGTAGTGACGGTTCAGCCGGGCCACGTCGGCGGCGCCCAGCCCCAGCGTCGTCGCCATGCCGTCCAATGCTCTGCGTTCCGGTACAGAGATCTTCCTGTCCAGCAGCACGCGGTCTAGCAGGTCCAGGTATTCGTCGGCGCCGGCGACGTCGTCCACCGGGGCGAAGTGCCCCACCGCCCGCGCCAGGACGGCACTGCCGGGACGCGTCGTGCCCCTGAGCACCGGCGCCACCCCACGCGGAGGCGGTGCCGGCCACCGCAACGACTCACCCAACGCGAGCCACCCATCCCACTCGCGCCGCGAGGCAGACGCCGCGATGTAGGCGGCGAGCAAACCGGCCGCGGCCTCAGCGTCGGCGAGGGCCGCGTGAGCCTCGTTAAGGGGCACTCCAAAGTGCGCGCAGCACTCACCCAGCTTGGCGGGCGCACCGTAGGCGCGGGCCAGGCGCATGGTGCACAGCGTCTCCTCGCGGGTGAGTGCGAGCGGCCACCCGGCGCGCGCGCTGCGCTCATTCAAGACCCGGCGATGAGGAAGGCGGTGTCGAACGCGCTGTTGTGCGCGGCGAGCACCCGCCCGGACAGCAGCTCGGTGAGGTCACCCACGACGTCCTCAAACCGGGGCGCGACGCGGGCGTCCGTCGCGTCAATGTGGTGGACATGCTGGGCGCCCAGGTCCCGCTGGGGGTTGATGAGGGTGGTCCAGGAGTGCTCGCGGCGGCCCTGGGGGTCGAGGAGCACCACGCCCACCTCGCAGATGCGGTCCGCGCCGTTGTAGGCGAATCCCGTGGTCTCCAGGTCGATGACGGCGAAGCCTGTCATGGCGGTCCCCTCACGCGTTCCACAGGAGGTCGATGGGGGCCGACGTGATCCGGTCCCCCAACGAGCCCGCGGAACTGCCGGTGTGGAGCACCACCCCCCGCACGAACCTGTCGCCCAGACGGTCACGCAGCATCGCCAGCCAGCGAGCGTCGTGCGCATTCGCTCCAGACGCCGCCTTGACTTCGATTCCGGCGATGCGCCCGTCGGGTGTGGCGAGGATGAAGTCGACCTCGGCGCCATGACGGTCCCTGTAGTGGAACAGTTCCGCAGACTCGTCACACCACCCAAGCTGCCGCCTTAGCTCGCCCGCGACCAGAGTCTCAAGCAGTGGACCTGCTCGGTCGGCGGCAAGGGAAGCTCCACTTTGAGTGCCCAGCAAGTGGGCGGCAAGCCCGGTGTCGAGCAGCGTGATCTTGGGTCTGGAGACCACTTGCTTGGTGAGATTCGTATGCCAAGCCGGGATGCGCTGAGTGAGGTAGAGAGTGTCGAGCAGGTCCAAGTAGGGGTCAAGCGTTCGGCGTGGCATTTCAAGGTCTGAGGCGACCGAGGTCACATTGAGCTCGGTTGCGGTGCGAGTGGCCACGAGTTTCAGGATGCGCGGCAACTCGGAGAGATGTCTCAGCGTCGAGACATCTTCCGCGTCCCTGGTTGTCACGCGTGTGGCGTAGCTGCCTAGCCATTGGCTGCGCCGACGCGACGTCGTGCGGCTCAGCGCCTCGGGGTATGAGCCACGCTCAACAATCTCCATATAGTCGGTCCGGTTGAGACTGGACGTGTAGCTGGCAAACGGCTTCCCGGACAAGAGGCGATCGATGAATTGCTCAACGTGGCCTATGAGCTCGCCCTGGGAGAAGCCAAACAGTTCAATGCTTTCGGCCCGGCCTGCGAGAGAGTCCTCGGTACCGGGCAGCCGCAGAAGATCCGCAGAACCAGTCAAGAGGAACCTGCCGGGTGCCTGGTCCGTGTCCACCGCTCGTTTGAGTGCGAGGTTGAGTCGAGGCGCACGCTGGACCTCATCGATCACCAAGAGTCCGTTGGGATGCTGAGCGACGAACGCAACAGGATCGGCCTCGGCGGTAAAGCGGGCGGCGTCATCATCGAGCGTGACGATGCGTCCGTTCCGCTCGCGCGCGATCGTTGCAGCGAGTGTGCTCTTGCCCACTTGCCTGGAGCCTTGGATGATCACAATCCGTGTGTCATCGAGCGCCTCGTGCACCCGAGGAGCCACGTACCTCGCGACGCTGTCAGTCATGAGGTGAGCCTACTCCTCGTCGCCGATTCGCCGCAGTTATTTCGCCGATTCGCCGCAGTTATTTCGCCGATTCGCCGCAGTGTCCCGCTGTAGTCCTCGTGCTCGTGCTTATCGTCGTGTTCGTCGTCGTCGTGCTTGTCGTCGTCAGGACATGCCCGGTGGTACCCATCTCGGTAGTGCCAGAGGTAAGGCGTACGTTGATCGTCCAGTTACTTGAAGCGAATCAGAAGAGGTTGCTCCATGGCTACTGGCCTGGACCTCCGCCTTGATGAGGCCAGCCCCGGTAATCCGTGTGCAGTGCTCATCAACACCGCTGACGATCGCAAGGTGGGCTACGTGCCTGACTGGCTGTGTTCGGATGTCCACGACTTGATTCAAGCCGGGTGGCCTTTGGCGGTCGTTGCCGAGCGGGTCAACCTTGACGCGCCCGATCACGTCAAGGTCCTGTGCCGGATCGACGCCGTCCGAAGCTAGGCGCAACGCTCCTCACCACCAGTTCGGCCAGCAACGCGGCTGTGGTCTCAGCGTCGGCGAGGGCCGCGTGAGCATCCGTGAGTGGTGCCCCGGTGTCGAACGCGCTGTTGTGCGCGACAAGACCTCCCTGGCCCTACCCGTCTCCCTCGACCGCGAACACGCGCCCGTCAACCTCCTCAACCAGACCCGCCGTCTTGGCGATGTCCAGCACCTTGGCTAGCAACTCGCGCACAGGTGCCGTGAGTCGGGTGTATCCGAACAGACGCGCTGTCTCTTTGAGCACCTCCTCGGCCACGGCGCCGTGGCCCGTCACTGCCACGTCCTTCATGGCGTTGAGGATCTCGTGCGGCGCGATGTCCGCGAGCTCGCGGCGCTCCCCAGGCGCCGCCACCCGAAAACTGCGGTACTCGTGCGGCTGCACGCCCTGAGGGAACGCGAACTCGCCCAGCACCGTCGAGTGCACCAAGCCAGAGCGAATGGTCGGCCGGATCATCGCCTTGCGACTCTCCACTACACGGCTCAGGCCAGCACGTAGGCCGATGAGCTTCATGAGACGGTCAAGGCTCAGCGGGGCCTCCGCGGCCACAATCTGGTCCGCCACTGCCGTCACCGGGCCGTAGCAGGTCGGCCATCGCAGGCGGTTTAGATCGTGCACCGTGATGTGGTTCACTCCACCCATGTCCACCTCGCGCCACACCTCGAGGCGCCCGTCGGCCGGCAGTTCCGGCGTCGCCAAGTGCTCCGGGTCCGCGGCGTCGAAGTCTGCAGCGTCAGCCGCGCCGTCCTCAGCGTCGTCCTGCTGCGCCGCCTCGCCATGGTTGGCAGGCTCTTCATGCGCCGCGACATCCGCGGCCACGGGCTCTGCCTCCGCAGGCGCCTCGTCGGCCTCGCGAGCGCCCGCCTCATCGCGCTCACCCCGCGCGGCCGCCAGCACCGAGGCCACCACTGCGTCGGGCTCATAGACCCACGACGGTAGCCACACCCGCACCACGGAATCCCAGCCCATGGAACCACACAGGATTGCGGGCGGGAGCGACTCGCGGTCGCCCACCGTCTTGCGGCCAGCCCACTCGGGGGTGTCCAGCAACACAGCCACCCAACCGCGCCCTGGCGCGCGCACGGCCAGGTCAACCGAGAAGTCCGACAGCCCCACCTGCGCACGCACCTCCAGACCCTCCGCCTCAAGTCGCGTGACAATGCGGGCGCGGTGAAGGTCGCGCCGCTCCGCCGTCTGCATGGCGAGCGCGCCGTCAAAGCCAAACGCGGCTACGGCCAGGTAATCCCGCAGGTGCTCCAGGCCGGTGGAGGAGGTACGGTCCAGCTCGATGTGCTCGGGAGTGAAGGAGGAGAAGATCACCACTCGCTCGCGGGCACGCGTGATGGCCACGTTGAGCCGACGTTCGCCTCCCGCGCGGTTGAGCGGGCCAAAGTTGAGCGGCAACTTTCCCGTCTCCGGGTCCGGCGAGAACGCAAGCGTGAACAGCACCACGTCTCGCTCGTCGCCCTGCACGTTCTCTAGGTTCTTGACGAACAGCGGGTCCTCAGGCCGTGCCAACGCCGCGTCCACCCGCTCGTCACGCGCTGCCTCCAGCAGGTCAAGCACCAAGTCCCGCTGCTCGACGTTGAACGTCACCACACCGATCGACGCTGCGGGCTTGGCCGCCAGTATCGCGCGCACCTCCGCCACCACGGCGTCGGCCTCCGCTCGGTTGACGCGCCGCTTGCCGCGCTCAAACTGGCCGTTGACGTGACGCCACGAGATACCCACATCGTCGCGACCCCCAGGCGGGGAGGGGAAGGTCGACAGCCTGCCCTCGTAGTAGTAGCGATTGGAGAACGCGATGAGGCTCTCGTCGCGACTGCGGTAGTGCCACGAAAGCCACAGCCGCGGCAAGCGTGACTCGACTGCCTCGGTAAGGATGGACTCCTGATCCACTGGCGCAAAGGCGTCGTCCTCGTCGTCCTCCTCCACGCCAAACATGTCACTGCCGCCAAACTCCGTGGGCGGCATCTGGCGGGAGTCGCCCACCACCACCACGGACTTGCCGCGACCCATCGCGCCCACGGCCTCGGCCACGCGAATCTGCGACGCCTCATCAAACAGCACCACGTCGATGTCGATCGCACCGGGGGGCAGGAAGCGCGCCACCGAATGCGGGCTCATGAGCAGGCAGGGCGTCACCTCGCCGATCACGGAGCCGTACTCCGTCAGCATGCGGCGCACGCTCATGCCGCCGCGCTTGCGCCCCAACTCGCGGTCAAGCTCGCCCACGCGGCCCATCAGCCTGTCCGACGTGAAGCTCCTGGCCCGCACAATCCCCGCCGGCAGCTCCGTCACTAGCGCCTCGCGCACTGCTGCGGTGCCCTCCACGTACCGCTCGATCTGACGCTCACGCTGGCGACCGTCAAAGCCCACCATGCCCGCAGCCTCGAGTCGCTCCTGCAGCACAGCACGTGCCGCGGCCAACCTGAACGACGACTCCACGTCCTCGCCTGGAATGCGTCCAGCACGCACCTCGGCCACCCACTCGGCCGCGCCCACATCTTCGAGCCGGCGCGCCTCGAACTGCACCGCCTCCCACCTGCTGAGCCGCACCAATGCGCCGCCGTCGGCGTCCTTGCGCCACTCCGGCAGGTCCCGCTCCAGCGCGCCCAACACCGTGTCGTCACCCATCCAACGGGCCACGTCAGACGGTCTCGACCCGAGCGCTTCGAGCAGAGACTTCCACGCCTCACGTAGCGCGGTGGCGGCCGACGCTCCAGCCGACGCCTGCGGCGAGACCTCGCCCGACGCTTCGGCCGCGGAAGCCCCTGCACCGGCACCCGCCACCTGGCCGAGCAAACTCCCGCCGAACGAGAACGAGTCGCCGGTGGTTGCCTGCGCGAGCGGCAGCGCATCGCCGCGCAGCAAGTCCCGCGCGGCGTCGCGCGCCGCGTCGGTCATGCGGGAGACACCCGCCGCCGCGTACAGCGCCTCCACGTGATTCCAGAACTCGTCAGCACCCTGCGGCGTGAGGATGTTCCACGTGGGCGGGAGTTCCACGCCCAACTGGGACTGCGCTTCGGCCCGTACTTTCGCTGCAGAGGCACGTGTCGTCACTGCGGCGTCGAGCACCGCGGTGAGCGAAGCGGGTGATGCTGCTCCTGCCTCGGTGAGCACCCCGGCCATGCGAGCAATCAGAGCCTTGCGTCGGCGGCCCTTGAGCCACTTGCGGTCGGCCTCGTGGGAAGCCACGGCCCACGCTTCGAGCTCGGGGTGGTGCAGCAGCTCGGGTCGGGCCGCGCTCAGTAGCTGGCTTGCGCCCGTGCGCACCTGTTCCACCTGCTCGCGGAGCCGCGCCGCTTCCTGCGGCCACGCTGCACCCACGCGCGGGCCCGCCAGGTCAGGGTCCAGCCCGCGGCCCGCTGCCACATGCTCTGCGAACGCAAGCGCCACGTCAAACTCGTCGTAGGACCTCGCTTGAGCCACGAGCCGACGCTCGGGCCCGTCGCCAAGGCCCGCTACAGCACGAGCCACGCCTTCCGCGGTGGCACCGAGCGTCACGCGGTCCGCGCCGTCGCGCAAGGGCGTTCCGGCGAGGTTCCAGGCCTGCCGCTGCACGCGCGCGCCGAGATCCTGGACCGCCTCACCCAAGGTGCGGGCCGCCTCTGCCGTCCATGCGAACGCCTCGCCGTCCCGCGCAATGGCGAGCGAGACGTCGGGCACCTCAGCGTCCCGCACCAAACCCTCGAGCGCCAGCGCCACCTGCGATGCCTCCCATGCGGAGAGACCAGCAGCACCCTGCTCGTGCAGCTGCTTGGGATAGCGGTCCAGCGTGCTCACCAGGGAGCTTTGCTGCGCGGACAGCGCCTCCGCCACGCTCGCCGAGCCACTGACCTGGGCGTGCATCGCTGCGCGTAGTTGCGCGCGCACATCCGTGGGCGATTGGTTCCGCCCGTGCAGATCAAGGCAGTACGGGCCGAGGCCCACAGCATCGAGCCTGCGCTTGACGACGTCCAGAGCCGCCTGCTTCTCGGCAACGAACAACACGCGCCTGCCCTTGGCAAGGCTGTTGGCGATGATATTGGTGATGGTCTGCGACTTGCCGGTTCCTGGAGGGCCCTCCAGCACGAAGGATCGGCCAACCCCGGCCCACCGCACGGCCTCGATCTGCGAGCCGTCAGCCGAGACCGGTAGCGCCTCGGTCACCTCGGCCTGCGCGTCCATCGTCGGCTCCGCCACCGGGTCCACAAAGGTGTCGGTAGGCGTCTCCACGAGGTGGCGCACCACCGGGTTGCCCAAGAAGTGCTGCCAGTTGTCGCTCACGTCTTGCCACAACTGCAACGTAGAGAACTGGAACACCGCAAGGTGCGCGGTCTCCGAGACCTTGAAGTCCAACACCGCGTCCAACAGGGCGTAGCGCAATTGGGCTAGAGCGTCGTCTACGTCGATGCCGTGGCCGTCTTCCAACGGGCTGGCCAGCGCGGGCACGACCAGCTGATGCGACACCCGCAGCTTCTCCAGGAGGCACTGGTTGGGCACAGCGACGGCACCGTCCTCGATCTGGATCTTGGCAAGTTGGCCGCGCCGCACCTTGATGGTGGCGGGAATCAGGAATAGCGGCGCCTTGGCCTTGCGTCCTGTGTCCTCCCACTCCAGTGAGCCGAGGGCGATGTACAGGTTGTTGGCGCCCGTCTCTTCAAGCACGGTCTTGGCCTTGCGCGCCAAGCCCACCACGCGCCCGTTGTACTGGCTGGACGTCACCTGCGAGTACAGCAGGTGCTCGCCCTCCATGATGGACGCGAGCTGATCGGCTGGCAGGTCCTGCGTGGACTCCACGCCGTTCGCCCTGCTCAGGGCATTGACGTCGTCGGCCGTGCCCACGGTGAACGACGCCCCCTTGGCGAGCATGTCCTCAAACCTGCCCAGGTATCCAGGCGGTATCGCGAGGTCCAGCCCCGCGCGGTGGGTGCGCATGTTGAGCAGCGGGTTGCGGAACGTGAGGTCAAGGAGCGCGTTGCGCCACGATGCGACGCGAGGCGGGTAGCTGACGCCGCGTGACTCGTAGGCCGACGCGTCGTTCTTGTGGTGCTCGATGGCGCGCGCCGCCTGTCGCTCCACTTCCACGACCACTTCGCCATCGATGCGCCGGATCACTGGCAGCGGCCGCACCCTGCGGTGAGCCCGGCGCACGTCCAGAATGAAGTCGATCTCCCGCGAAGACTCACGCATCCAGTCGCGAGCGCTTTTGACAGCGACGTCCAACGACCTCTCGGACTGCGCGAGAGCCTCATTGGTGTCCACCGGCCACAGGATCGTGGAGTCGACAAAGGTCTGCACCGTGGATCCCTCTTCGATGGCCACGAGCGGCAACTGGCTGTCGGTGATCATCACGCCAGCGAGCGCGCGGCGCCTACCCGAAACGATGAGCGGGTTGAGCCCGCAAGCCTCCGCCACGGATGCAAAGATCGTGGCGGCCTCAAGGTCCGTCGCCCGCCCAGACTCGAGCACCACGCTGGGGCGGCGAACTCGCCGCGCCACGGAGGAGCCGCCTTCCGCCGCGCGCTGACGTGACAACTTGAGCGCGATGAGTTCGTCCCAGATGCCCTTCGTGATGGCGATCGCGCGCTCCGCGCCGCCTTCATAGCCGTTCAGTGTGCCGTCGCGCGTGGTGCTCGCCAGGCGCGCGGACACGGCCTGCACGATCCCCTCGACGCCGGGGTCGCGCGGCATGACGAACGCCGCAAGGCTCTCCGGAATGGCACCTGCCCACCACTCGTCGGCCGCCAGAAGGCGAATGGTGCCCTCCGCGTCGGCCCTGCCATCGGCCGACGTGAGAGTCACCCGCAGCGTGGCGTTGAGTGCCTCGTCGATCGCGGCAAGCGTGGCCGAAGGGAATGGCCACCGCAGCAGCGGAACTGGGATGTGCCGCTCGGAACCGGCGCTCACGCTGAGCGGGCCGAGCACCAGCGGGGCGCCAAGGTCGATTCCCTCGCCCGCCGCGAGCACGAACTCCAGCGTGGAGACCTCGACGTCCGCGCCCGATGCATTCGTCACCGTGACATCTACCAGGGGCGAGACACCATTGTGGGACAAGGCAAAGTTCACGGCCGTCTGGAACGTGAGGTGTACTTCAAGGTTCGGGAGCGCCACGCGCATCTCGCCCAAAGCGGTGCGTTCGCGCCAATCGTCAAGCACGCGTTCGAGCTCCGCGTCGGTGAGCACGGCCTCGATGGCGCCGCTCTCATCCGTCATCAGGGCGACGTCCACCGCGTCGGCGTCAACGGGATCGCCTTCGACCTGGGGTGCGAGGCTCCGAGCAGCCGCAGCCGCGAGTACTGCCGCCTCCGTGCCGAGCGAGTCAAGCAATCGCGCGGCGGTGTCGATGATGCGATGCGTGTCGGCCCGGCCGAACGCCTCGCCGTGCGACCAGCGAGTCGCGGCCGAACGCAGTTCGGTGGCGAGAGCACGCTGCTCGAAGCTCAGTTCGGGTGTGAAGGAACGCCACTCCTCGGTGAGGACCCGAAGGATCAATGCGGGGTCGCTCGCGTCGTGGCGCTGGGGACGGCGAGTGCGGACCTCGTCGCGCATCTCCAACATGGCGACCCAGTCGCCGTGTTTGGTCTGAGCACCGAGCGCCCTATCGATGGATGTACGAGCGCCTTCCACTACACATTCAAGGCTCAGTTTGACCGCCGCGCGACCCGTAATCATCAGCACCCCTCATCAGCCGGTGGCGCCACTGTATCGAGGCCTGGCGACCTGGCCTAGACCTAGACGGGCGCCAGCGATCTCCATCAAGCGCAACCACGGCCACCAGTCCTTGATCCTGATGCGTGGTCCGCTTCACAAGAAAGCCTCGTCGCCCTCCACCGAGATCTCGCACTCCCGAACCTCGCGGGTGAGTTGGCTGGCCGTACGCATCGCGTCCACCATGCCCAGCATGTAGCGCCGGTTCACAGACTGACCGCCTGGTCGTACAGCTCCCCGCTGATGCGCACGCGCCCGTCCCTGCACGGCACTTCGCGCAGCGCCGCGAGGGTCGCGTCGAGCTCGTGCGGGACGGCGTCTTCTTCGCCTCGACTTCCGTGCTGTATCAGCCTGCGGCCTTCGCGGGTCGCCCTGAACTGGCCGACGCCCGCGAACCTCACCAGTCCAGAGGCAACAAGCCGCCCCAGGCTCACCTCGAGTTGGGCCGTCGTCGGGTAACCAGGCTGTGGGTAGCCTGCCCGGGCGAACACCTGATGCGGTGGCGTCGGCTCGCTGCCATGGCCGACGCCCCTCAAGGCCGCAGCATCGTCCTGTGTCCAGGTAGGCGCGCCGGCCCGGACCCGGCGAGCCTGCGACCCGACCAACCTCCGTCGAGCCCAAGGAACGTACGCCGCATAGACCGCCACCAGCGCTGCGACAGCAGCCGCAGACTGCAGCCAGATGCCGCCCGGCACCAACGCGGAGGCGGCGCCTGCAGCGATCGCGCCGAGGACCCAGCCCCAGATTGTGGCGGCCCTTCTCCACGGCTTGAGCAGCCCCGCAGTTGCCACCACGATCACTATCAGCGCCAACACCGTTGCGCCCCCCGGCAGCATCATGAACGCGTCGCTCGACACGGGCCTTCGCGTGAGCGGGCCATAGTTGGAGTTCGCTCCGATGATGATGAAGCCAAAGAGCGCGCCGAAACCGTAGAGAACCCATTCCCCAGCGGTGAGGCTGATGGGTGCAGCGAACTCGTGTTTGTGCCGAAGCGCGATCCCCACGAACGGCACCGCAAGGGCCGCCAGGCCCACACCCAACAGCAACCACACGGGGAAGGCGTGAACCTCCGTAAGCGTGTCGACTGTCCCGAGCTCGGCCGTCTTCGCCCAAGCGCAACAAGGCATCCCTTCAAAGCCGACGCGCTCCCAGGCGCCCTTCGCGTCGCGCACCGCGAATCCGTCGGTGCCGTTGCCCGCGATCACCACAAACCCGGTGTTCGTGGCGACCACGCCCACGCCGTTGGTCACAAAGTCGGAAGGCGCCTTGCCATATGCGTGCTCCAATTGCTCCAGTTGGTCAGGGGTGAGTTGCCAGTCAACGTCCCAGGTCGCACCACCGTCGGCACTCCGTTCCACACCAGTCGCCCCCGTCATCGCTCGGAAGCACTCGGACGGATCGGAAGGGACGCAGTCCTCAGTCTGATTCGGGATCGGAATCCCGTAGCCGTAGTCCTCGGCCCGAACCGACTCGATGCCCACTCCGTGCCACGTGCCGTTCTCATAGGTGAAGCGCACGGTCTCGTAGTGCTCATTGACACCAGAGACATAAGCCTGCGTGACCCCCTCGTTGTCGACCACCACGTTGGCGTGCGGGTCATCTGAAGCGGAGGTCGCGACCGATGCGAGCAGCGCCAGCGGCACCACGGCGACGGTCACCGAGTTCTTGAGCCGAGCGCGACGCGCGCTACCTTGCGTTCGCGAGCGCCCCGCGACCCACGCGGCGAGGCCCAGGGCGGGCAGGGCCAACAGGTCGGTCACGTCGGCGCGGACGACGCTGGGTCCGGCGATCGCACTCAGCACGGCCGACGCCGTCGCGGCTCCCGCCCACGTCGCCTTGACCCATACGAAGCCCACGCCCGTGATTGCGACCGCGGCCAGGTCAAGCTGGCGCACCTCCGGCCGCCGCAGCACCCGGGCCACCGCGGCGAGCGCCACCGCCACGAGCGCCGGAAAGAACACCAGGCCGGCAACGTCGGAAAGCTTGCCCGTCCACCACGTGCCATACGCAGCCTTGAGCACGTGATCGTTGAGCACCAGTACGCCAATGGCCACCAGCGACACCGGATGTGCGAGCCACCTCAGCGTCGCGCGCAATTGCGATTCCCCCATGAACGCAAACTAGCGCGACTCTGCCCAGGCATGGCAGGCATTGAGGCCAAGCCGCAATGCACCGCAACCGAACCGTGACGAAGCGCTACCCCACCGCCCGCCGCAGGTCCTTCATGTGGAGCACCAGGTGCATCGGGTCGCTCGGACTTGGCTCAAACGACGGCAAGTGCCGCAGATAGAACTCTCGCGCCTCCTCCGTCTCACAGTGCACCAGCAGTCCGCGACACCCGATGCGGCTCCCCACCTCAAGAGTCCGTGCGACCACATCTCGAAGTAGCGCCCTGCCTAACCCGTGGCCTTCGTGACGCTGATCCACCGCAAGGCGCGCGAGCAGCGCAACCGGCACTGCGTGCTTCCCACCGCCGGCAGCGACGCGCGTCGGAGCGGCCTCAAAGCTGATCGCTCCCATCGTCCACGCGTAGTACGCCACTACGTCGGGCTCGCCGCTCTCCACTACCACGAAAGTGCGCGTGAATCCTCCGCCGTGGGATCCGGGGGCTTGCTTCAGTAGCCACTGGGTTTGCTCGGTGGAACGAGAGCGGAAGCCGTCGAGAACGTGGTCGCCCCGCAGCAGAGAGGGTGCAACATAGGATGGCGCACCCCCAGCCCGGCCTGTCATGGCAGCCGCCTACTCGGTGACGAAAATGCTTGGCTCGGAGAGCAGCGCGCGCACATCGGGCAAGTCGCGCGCGGGCCGCTCGCACATCTCGTCCCACAGCGCGGCCTCGACGGGTGAGAGCACAAACTCGGTGCGATCGGCGAGCACGCGAAGCGCGGCGATGCGCAACTGCTCGTTGGCGAACGTCGAGACGGGCGTGCCTGCGGCGTCGGCTGCACGCGCAAACAACTCGCGGTCGGCGGCGGTGGTGCGGAACTCAAAGCGCTGATCCTTCTTTGTGGTGTGCGACATGCGGGCTCCCCTTCGCCAGGTGTACGGACAGTGTACGGCACGGCACCGAACGCCCACCAGATCAGTCGCGATCACTCCGAGTTTCGCACTCACCATCGCGTCGTCGTTGTGCTTCCGTTATCTGTTTGTTATCGTTTCGTTACACGAAGCCCGAGGCGGCAGTCCCGGGACAAACCCAACGAAGGGTGATCGCCATGACCTCCACACCTCGCCGCCTCATCGCCGTGGACGCTCAGACCCTCCTCGGCTGCCGCCCGGGCAAAGCGAGCAAGGCGCGCTGGGAGTTCGCCATCGCAGGATCACTCGGCGCCGTAAGCTTCCGCGAAGCCACCGACCACCTGATCATCGCCGTCACGCCCGACTGGGCATTCACCGTCAAGGCGCTCGCACCCTTCGCGCGGCTACTCGTACGAGCGGGCCGTCACGGCGCGGACCTCGCACTGTGCACCGCGCTCGAGGACGCGGACTTCATCGCGAGCCGCTACCACGAGGCGGTCGTCGCCAGCGGGTCGCACATCTTGCGCGAGCCCCTCCGCGCCCTCGCCGACGCCGGCGTCGACACCACCGTTGCCTGCCTCTCGAATCAGACCTCCCGCCAACTGACTGCCGTCGCTGGGCATGTCATCTGGCTGGACCGCCCGCGCGGGGTACTGAGCGACACCGCGACCGTCGCGACAGCGTCGGCCGGTGGTTCTGCGACCGACCGCAGGGCACCTGCACCCGCGACAGCTGACGCCACCCCGCGCGCTGTCCCCCCGCGCACCCGCTTGGGTCTCGCCGCCTAGCCTCTTCCCGGCAAGGCCCGCACGGGCGCCGCCTCACCGAATTTCGCATTTCAGCTCAGGCTTAAATGCCCGATACGGAACCCGACATCGCGCGCCCCACCCCACCCCAGCGTCGTCCGCCCCAACGCCTGGCCATAATGAAACGTGGCCTCCCAATCGATCTACCAACGCCTGGTCCGCGGCGACGACGCCGACATCGACAGCCTCAGCGAGCAAGCCCGGCCACATGTGGCCACCAACGCGCTGCGCCAGATGGGCGCCCAGACGCTGCAGTCCATGGGCGACCAGGTGGTCAACGCCAAGACGGTGCTGCCGTGGTTGCTGAACGCGCTGGGCGCGCCGGGGGCGTTCGTCGCGTTCCTGGTGCCCATCCGCGAGTCGGGGTCGATGTTGCCGCAGGCCGCGTGGGCTCCGCGGGTGCGGTCGCGGCGCCGACGCAAGGGCGTCTGGGTCGCGGGAGCCGCCGGCCAGGCGCTGGCGACGGCGGGGCTAGCGCTCGTCGCGGCCACCGCGTCGGGCTGGGTCGCAGGTGTGGGCGTCCTGACGTCCCTGGCCGTGTTCGCGCTGGCCCGGTCGCTCAGCTCCCTCGCCGGTAAGGACGTGCTGGGCCGCACCGTGCCCAAGGGGCAGCGGGGCCAGATCAAGGGCGTCACCACCGTGGCATCGTCCGCCGTGGCGCTGACGCTCGGCCTCGCGCTGCGGCTCTGGGGCGGCGACCGCCTAGGGGCCGGGGTGCTCGCCGCGCTGCTGGGCGCGGCGGCGCTCGCGTGGGTGGTGGCGGCCGTGATTTACGGGACCATCCGGGAGCCCGCCGGGGAGGTCGCGGCGGCGGACGGCAATACGGCCGACGCTGGGGGTGACGGTGACGCCGACCAGCCCGGCTGGGCCTCGCAGTCCGTACACCTGTGGCGGTCCGACGCGGTGTTCCGGCGGTTTGTTGTCGCGCGGGCCCTTTTGCTTGTCTCGGCGCTCAGCCCGCCGTTCGTGGTGGGCCTAGGGGTCCAGCAGGGCCAGTCGGGGCTGTCCTCGCTTGGCCTGTTCGTGATGGCGCAAGGCGTGGCGGGACTGGTGGGCGGGCGCGTGTTCGGCCGGCTCGCGGACAGATCCTCCCGGCGACTCATGATCGGCGCCGCCCTTGCGGCCTCGTCGGTGATCGTGGCATTCCTCGGCCTACTCGCCCTCCCCGGCGTCGGCGACGCTGTGTGGCTTGCCCCCGCCACCTACCTGCTGCTCGCCCTGGTCCATGTGGGGACGCGGCTGGCGCGCAAGACGTACGTGGTGGACATCGCCGAAGGTGATCAGCGCACCCAGTACGTGGCGGTGGCCAACACGATCATGGGGGTGCTGCTGCTGGCCGTCGGCGCGGTCACCGCGGCGCTGGCCGCGCTGGGCAACGAGTTCGCGCTGCTGCTGCTCGCCGCGTTGGGCGTGGCGGGGGCGGTCGTGGGCACGGGGCTGCCGGAGGCCGGACGCGCGCAGTGACTCGAGGGTCCTGGTCGCGCCACAACCAGCGGTGCTACGTTCGGTGGGCAGCGACAGTGACTACTGAGGGGTGCACATGTCCGACTTCCCGCCCGAGCAGCCGCCCACCTACGCGGCGCCACCGTCGCTCCCGGCTCCACCCCCGCCGCCGTCGTTCGCCGGGATGGCACCACAGTCGATCGCGCCTCCTCCCGGTTACTCGGCACACCCGATGCCCGGCCAGGGCGCCTACCCTCAGCACGCCTACGCCGTGCCCTCCGCCGGGACCATCTCGAATGGCGCCGCAACTGCAGGACTGGTGCTCGGCATCGTCGCCCTGTTCATCAACACGCTGTTCGTGCCCTCAATCCTTGGCATCATCTTCGCGTCGGTGGGCCTGAAGAACGCCAACCAGTTCGAGCGCCACGGCTACGGGCCGGTGGGCCGCGGGCCTGCGACGGCCGGGCTGGTGTGCGCGATCATCGCCGTGGTGTTCTCGCTGCTGATCAAGTGGATGTTCTTGTTCCTGATCTAGGCTGGCGGCTGCGCAGGCGGTTCCGCAGGCACTGGCTTGCTCGGGAAGGGGCTCAGGCCCCACGCCACGGCCACGTGCGCAAGCAATCGGCTTCCTGCCACTGCTCCCGCGAGGCCAGTGACGAGGCCGACAAGCGCGTCTGCCCAACCATCTCCCGGCACCACATAGACCAGCGCCCCCACCACGACCGCGGCTCCGGTTGCGAGAAGGGCGAGGCGCCACCGCAGGCGACGCGTCCAACCTCCCGCAACGGAGAACGCGATCACAGCGAGCGGCACCGCAGCGCAGAGGGAGACCACAGAGAGGGCTTGGTGGACCATCCATTGGTCGCTGTAGACGGACCCGTTGAACCCAAGCGGACCCGACGCGATCGCGGCCATAGCGGCAGACGCGCCAGTGCCTCCAGCCCACCAGGTCGCATGGCGGACACGCGGTGAAGGGGTGTGCTCCTCGCGACTCACCAGGCGCCGTCGTGCCAGCGCCAGCATCAGCGCACTAGTCGACGCCATCGCGGCGATCGCCCATGCCACCGCGGGCGGCACGAGAGCGCCGTACGGCATCCAGCGCGTGGGCAATGCGGCTAGGGGCCAGGCGGAGCAGCACTCGAGGTCGGCAAATCCTCGCCGCTCCCAACTGCCGCCTTTGGAGAGCACCAGAAGTCCGTCGCGTCCAAGAGTCGCGACGGCCTCGATATCAGTCGTGCCCGCCTCATCCGGCCCGACGAAGGCGACTCCAGTGGCTTCCAGCGGCTCGTCCGGTGGAAGTGCGTAGGCATCCCGCAACGCCTTGACGTCGTCCTCGCCAGCAGCCCACGCGTCCGTCCACGTCGCGCCTGCGTCGCGCGTTTCCTCCACCGCGAGGCGTCCGGGCACCGTGCGCAGGCACCGGTTTGGCTCATCGGGGGAGCACATCTCACGTTGGCGTCCGTCGGCTTCGAACGAGGGGGCATCCACCCACTCGCCCTCCTCCATGACGTACGGCCCACACGGCGCGACATCGCACTGGCCCGGACCGACGGCCCAGGCGTCGGTGCCGTCGTGAATAACCACGGCGTGTGGAGGAGTCGCGCCGGTAGCCACCGACGCCAAGACGGCCAGCGGGAAGACGGCAGCCCCCACTGCTCGGCGACGGCGGAGCGCTCGTTGGTCCGGCTCGGAGCCGTGTGCGCCTCCGGGCGTCGCGGAGCGCTTGCCCGACGCCCACAGGGCCAAACCGAGCGCGGGCAAGGCGAGCAGGTCGGTGACGTCCATGCGTACGACGCTGTGGCCGGCCACCGCAGTCAGCAGGTCAGATGCCGCAGAGGCGCCGCTCGGGGTGGCTTTGACCCAGGCGAAACCCACGGCGGTCACTGCGACGGCAACGACGGGAAGTCGCGCGGCCGATGCCGCCTCCGATCGGACCCGACCCCGCACGGACGCGACCTGCGCTGCCCCCGCGAGCAGTACTCCCAGCAACGCGGGGAAGAACACCAAACCCGCCACGTCTGAGAGTTTTCCGGTCCACCAAGAGCTAAACGCTTCCTTGAGGACGTGATCGTTCAGCGCCATCACAGCCAGCGCCACGAGCGACACCGGATGCGCGAGCCATCGGAGTGCCTGGCGCATTGGCGATTCCCCCATGAACGCAAACTAGCGTGTGCGGGGTTGTGCGGACTAGCTGTTCTGGCTCATGACGTTGGTGACGCGGGCTTTGAGTCGTGAGGCTGGGGGCCGGTCCCCGATGGCAGTGTGGTCACGATGGTAGTTGTAGTGGATGTTCCAGCGCTCGATCGCGGCCGCGCGCTGTGCTTCGGATAGCCAGATCCGGGCGTAGAGCAACTCGTTCGCGATGATCCGGTTGTAGCGTTCGACTTTGCCGTTGTGTCGGGGCGTGTAGGGACGGATGTATTGATGCCGGGACGCAGTCGCGGCGATGGTCCGGATGAAGTCTTTGGCCCGATAGTTGGCTCCGTTGTCGGTGACGACGGTCACGACCCGCTCGATGCCATGCGCTTTGAAGAATGCGCGGGCGCGGGCATAGAAGCCGATCGTGGTCGACGCTTTCTCGTCGGCCAGGTGTTCGGTGTAGGCCAGGCGGGAGTACCCATCGACGATCGAGTGCAGGAACACGTAGCCGGCTTTGGCGCCTGCGACTTTGGCTCGCTCGGTGGCGCGATGCTGCTCGGATCCGCGGCCGTGGATACGATGACCACCACCATCGGGGATGCGGCCGACTTTCTTCACGTCGAGGTGGACCATGTGACCGGGGAAACGTGCCGTGATGGTGCCCACGACCCGGTTGGTGGACCCGTCAGGGTCCAGATCCCGCAACCTTGAGATCCCCAACCGTTTCAGCCACCGACCGACGGTGGCCAGTGACACAACGTGGCCGTGGGCGACCAGTTCGCGGCGGATCGCCCGAGCTGTCCAGTGATGCTCGCGCCGCCACGTCTCGATCAGCTCCACAACCTCGGGCGCGGTGATCGTGGGGCGCGCATGCGGGGCCGAAGATCGATCTGCGAGCCCGGCGAAACCATCGCTATCGAACCGGGATTTCCACTTCGACAAACACGCCCGCGATACCCCCGCCTCGGCGGCGACGTGAGCGATCGGACGGTGCTGGCAACGCTGGATCAAACGCAGCCGGCCTTCGGCAGTGAGCGGGGCATTAGCGTGGTGCATGAGGGATAGGTCCTTTTGGTCAGAACGGTCGTAGTGGTACTTCCATCCTGCCTGGGGGCCTATCCCTCGCTCACGGCCCCGCCGTCACCAACCTCATGAGACGCAACAACTAGCACCGGGTCGCCGTACGCTGAAGATCGTCCCTCGATCGGAGACCCCATGAGCAAGGATCAGCCAACGCCCGACGCCGTGGTCGCCCAAGCCACCGAACTCACCAAGTCTGACGACATGCAGTCCCGTATCTACCAGGCCATCTCGATCCAACGCCCCGTAGTGATCGAGTACCTCAAGTCGCTGCGCCGCGACAAGCCCGACGCCACCCCCGCAGAGATTCTCGACGAGCTCGGCAAGCGCTACGTCCGCACCGTGACGATCACCAGCACCGGCGTCGGCGCGTCGGCCGCTATCCCCGCCGTCGGCATCCCGCTGGCCCTTGGCCTGGGCGTCGGCGATCTGTTGTTCTTCTACGAGACCAGCGCCCTGTACGTCCTGGCCGCCACGGAACTGCACGGGATCGAGGTGCGCGACGCGGAGCGCGCGAGGCCGCTCGTGTTCGGCATGCTGCTGGGCCAGAAATCGCAAAGCAAGGTCACCGCGCTGGTGCTCGAGGCCGCCGGCGCTGGCGGCGTAAACCGGGCGCGCACCGTAGCCCGCGGCACCGTCGGCAAGGCGCTGCCCACCGGCTGGGGTGAGGTGCTCACCCAGCAACTGCCCGACTCGGCGCTCGCGCCGCTCGCGACCGTCATGGCGCGCGAGGCGCTCAAGGCCAGCGGCATGGTGGGCGCGCGAACTCTTGGCAAGGCGATCCCGTTCGGCCTAGGCGCCATCGTGGGCGGGGTGGGGTCCTTCACGTTTGGGCGCGACGTGGTCAAGGCGATGCGACTCGCGTTCCCCGTGACGCCCACGGTGTTTCCCGATGCGTTGGTGGAGTTTCGGAAGCCTGCGGCCGACGCTGGGGCAGGGGACGACGCTGGGGCCGGGGGCGCCGAGGCGTCCCGCGCCGTCCGGGCGTTGCAGGCGGCGGCGGGCGGAGCGTCGGCCGTTGGCGCTGGCGCGTGGGGCAAGGTGACCGGCGCGGCAGGGGCGGTGAGCGGTGCCGCTGGCGCGGTCGGATCACGACTGAAGCGCAGAAAGTCGACCTAGACCGCCGCGACGTGCCTCGCTAGAAGTCGTCGCGCCACGGGCACGTACAGCGCAAGAAAAACCGGGAGAGCCAGGAAGCCGATGGCTTCTTGACTGTCTGGGTTGAGTACCACCATTTCCGCCGCCACTCCCACCACCACCGCCCCAAGCACCCAACCCAGCACCGTGGCCCCTACCGCTCCGGCGCGCAGGAGCCCGAAGGCCGCCGTCGCCGCCACTACCGCCATCGCACAAAGCACGCCGAGGATCACGCAGGTGGCAGCACTTGCGACGAGGTCATCACTGGCCAGCGGCGCGCGCGCCGTATTGCGCGCCAGGACGCTGATTCCCGAAACGGCCGCGATCAAGTAGAAAAACACCCCTGCGCGTGGGGCGAACGCGCCCGCGCGAGACACCTGTCCATGCCGCAGCATTTGGGCCAGTAGCGGCAGTCCAAGAGTCGAAAGCACCAGACCCATGGTCCATCCCACAGGTAAAGGGCGCGGACGGGGCAACTCATTTACCGTGTCGAAGTCAGCGACGGCCAGCGAGTCGCAGCAGTGCATGGCCTCAAACCCCACGCGCTCCCACCTACGGTCTTCGCCCCTCACGGCGAAGCCGTCCCTGCCATTGCTTGCCACGACCACAAAGCCGCGGGAAGTCTCGACCACGCCCACTCCCGTGGAGGTGAACTCCTGGGCCGGGACGCCGTATGCCTCGCTGAGCGTCACCACTTCGTCGTCTGTCAAGGCCCAGTCAACCCGCCAGGTCTCGCCGCCGTCGCGAGACGCCTCGACGCCGTGGCCGCCGTTCATGACGCGAAAGCACACCGTCGGATCCGATGGCACGCAGTCCTCCCATTGCGAGCGGTGCGCATCCGGAGCGAACTGGGCTGGTTCGGCCGGGTTGTACTCGTAGAACAGCTCCCACCCCTCACCCGTGTACGTGTAGTAGGGGTCGCCGTCATAGCCAAGCGAGCCATCCGCGTGCCAAAACCATGCGCCTGCGTCGTCCGCAACGATGCCCGGGCTAGGTTCCACCGGAGCAGTGGTGGCCACCGACGCCAACAGCGCCAACGGGAGTACCACCACGCCAACGGCCCTGCGCGAGCGTTCCCGGCCGCCGCGCACCTCGAGCGCCGATGCCCGCGCCGCCCATACCGCCAGCCCTAAGGCGGGCAGCGCGAGTAGGTCGGTAGCGTCGGCGCGGATGATGCCGGGGCCAGTGATCACCGTCAGCAGCGCCGACGCCGTGCTCGCCCCCTCCCCGGTCGCCTTCACCCACACAAAGCCGACACCGGTGACGGCCGTCGCGACGAGGTCAAGGCGAGGTATGTGCGCATCCGCAAGCCGGGCGGCGCCCGCTAGCGCGACCGCGACCAGGGCGGGAAAGAAGATCAGCCCGGCAACGTCGGACAACTTGCCGGTCCACCACGTGCCGTACGCCTGCTTGAGCACGTGATCGTTGAGCGCCATCACCGCGATTGCGGCCAGTGACAGCGGATGCGCCAGCCATCTGAGCGCCATGCGAAGTGGTGAGTCCCCCATAGCCGAAAACTACTGGCACGCCGCCTTGAGGGCGCAAGTGCCGATGCCAACTCGCAATCAAACGCAACCAGAACGCAATGGTGCGCGCCTCAAATGGCCCAAACCACCTCAACGCACCCCATCGTCGGCGCGCGCGCGGAAATGAGCTCTTGAGGCTGTGACATTGATCACATACACTCACGAAGATGAGCCTCGAGCAGACCCGCAAGGACGTCACGCGCCTGCGCGCCGAGTTCGACCGGCAGCCTCGGGACAACGCGCTCCACCTCGCCCAGCGGCTCTCGTGGTACTCGATGCAGTTGGCGCTCGACAACCAGCAGGCCGAGTCAGAGGCCACCTGGACAGAGGCCCTTCAGGTCGCCGAGCACGTGCTCACCGGGCCTGGGCCTTCCCAGTTTGAGCGCACCGAGTTGATCCGCATCGGCGTCGGCACGGCCCGCTGTATGGTCGAGGCCGGGCGCGCCGAAGAGGCCCTCTCCGTGCTCGCCAAGGCCGAGGAGCAGTACCAACTGCTCGCCGAGGCCGCCACCAACCCGGTCACCGTGCTCGCCTTGCGCGGCGCGATCCTCACCGGCTTGGCGCACGCACACGCGGCCCTTGGCAACGCCGACGCCGAATTCGACTGCCTTCTTGAGGCCACCTTGGAAATGGTGTCGGGTTCAGGGACGAACCCGCTCATCGTGCGGCAGATGCTGAAGCCGCCGCTGCGGGAGTTGCACGGTCTGCTGACGCGGCGCTAGGGGCTAGCTCCGTCCGGTCTCTGCCTTTCCACCGCTCCCCACCGCAAATGGCTTGATTCGTACCGTTTTTGCGGGGGTCCGGGCCGCCGGTGGCTCAATTCGTACCGTGTCGGCCCTTGGCCCGCCACCTAATGGCTTGATTCGTACCGTGTCGGCCCCTGGCCCGCCACCTGGTGGCTTGATTTGTACCGGGTTTCGCTGTGCCGGGCCGACGCCGGGGTGGGGTTTGCGTGCCTGCCGGGCCGACGCCGGGGTGGGGTTTGGTGGGTGGGTGGTGTCGTGCCCAGGCCGGGGTGATGGAGCTTGTCCACAGGATATCGTGCCTGGTAGGTGGTTGTCAGGGGGTGGTGGTTGACTGTTTGTCATGACCAACCGGACGGTGCTGGAGCGGGCACGAGTGCAGCAGGTGAGCGCGCTGTTGCGTGACCTGGTGCACTGTGACGTGTCCGGACTGTGTGAGGACGAGTTTCTTGCCGTGCTGGACGAAGTTGTGGCCGTGGCCCGCCTGTCTGACACGTTGCGGGCACGGGTAGCAGGTGACCTGTCCAGGCGCTCCACCCCGGATCAGTTTGGTGGTGGTTTGGCACGTCGGCAGGGGTTTGGTAACGCAGGGTTGATGGTCGCTTCCGTCACCGGTAGCACCACGGCGGGAGCGATGCGGACCATCGAAGCCGGAAGGGCGTTACTGCCAGAACCAGTACTCGCCGACGCGGACGCCTCGGTATCGGACGCCGATGGGGCGGATCTCCTGGGACCACACGTGGACGCCACGTCTGCCGTCCTCACCCCCGGACCGGCGGCACCTCGGTTTCCTGCTGTTGCTCAAGCAGCACTGGATGGGGTGTTGTCCACCGATGCGGTCGCGGTGATCACCACCGGTATGGAACGCCTCAGCGACCGTGTCACTAGTGGTGAGCTTCACGACCTGGAGCGCCGTCTGGTGACCAAAGCCGTCGGGTTGACACTGAAAGATGTGCGCCGACTAGTTGAGCATGCCGTCGCCAGGGCCGACCTGCCAGGACACCAGGCCCGTGAGAGACGTCATTTCGAGGACAGGTTTGTGTCGTGGTCTGAGGACCACACCGGCATGGTCACCCTCAACGCCCGTTTGGATGCGGTAACAGCCGCTCCGATACGCACCGTCATTGAACAGATGGTCACCCACCAGTTCCGTGGACGCCGCGACCAAGACCCTTCCGAACAGGACCAGCGCACTCCAGGTCAAATGAGGGCAGACGCCCTGCATGATCTGGCCCGCCACGCACTGGGTTGCCAGGAGACAGCAACCTCAGGGGTGCGCACCACGATGGTGGTGCGCATGAAACTGTCCGACCTGAACTCGGGAACCGGACTTGGCAGCATCGACGGCACCACCCAACCCGTCAGCGTGAGCGAACTACGGCGCCTGGCCGGCGACGCAGAGGTCATCCCCCAAATCCTTGGCGGTCACAGCGACGTGCTAGACCAAGGCCGACGGGTCCGCATGTTCACACCCGCCCAACGCCTCGCCCTCCTCGAACGCGACGGGGGCTGCGCAAAATGTCACGCACCACCCGAACACTGCGAAGCCCACCACATCGTGTGGTGGCGCCACGGCGGAAGAACAGACCTGAACAACGGGATCATGCTGTGCACCAGATGCCACCACGACATCCACCGCCAACACTGGGGCATCCGCATCGACAACGGCCAACCCTTCTTCATCCCACCACCCACCATCGACCCCACCCAACAACCACAACCAGGCGCACTCGCCGCCATCACCCTCGACCAAGGGACAGCAGAAGGGACTGCTGAGGGTTGAGGTGACTCGGTAGGTTAGGCCGCGAGGGCGACCTGTGGAGCCATGATGGCTTCGTATTCAATGGGCGTCAATCGGCCTAGGACGCGTTGCCTGCGACGGCGGTGATAGGTCCGTTCGATCCACGTCACGATCGCGATGCGGAGTTGCTCACGGGTCGCCCAGGACTGGTTGTTGAGGACGTTCTTCTGCAGCAGAGCGAAGAAGGATTCCATGGCGGCGTTGTCGCCTGCAGCTCCGACGCGTCCCATGGATCCGATGAGGCCGTGTCGGTCGAGTTCGTGCTGGTATTTCCTAGATCGAAACTGGCTGCCTCGGTCCGAGTGCACTGTCACAGGACCGGCCGGTCGGCGTCGCTGGACGGCCATCCGCAGTGCGTTGACCGCGAGGTCGGACGTCATGCGCGCGTCTATCGAGTAGCCCACGATTCGGTTGGAGAACACGTCCTTGATCGCGCACAGGTAGACCTTGCCCTCACGGGTCGGATGCTCCGTGATGTCCGTCAGCCACAAGCGATCAGGCTCGTCGGAATTGTACGCGCGCCGCACGAGGTCGTCACGCACGGGCGGGCCGACTTTGCCGGTCTTGCCACGACGCTTGCGCTGGATCGTGGACGTGATCGCATGCTCGGAGCACACGCGCCATACCCTGCGCTCGGAGGCCGTGAAACCGGCATCAGCGAGTTCGTCAGCGATGAAGCGGTATCCGAACGCAGGGTCGTCGTGATGGATATCGAAGGCCGCGTTGGCCAGGTGAGCATCCACCCAGTCCCGTTCGGACACGGGCTGTTGGAGCCAGCGGTAGTACGGCTGCTTGGCGATGTTCAGCACCCGACACGTCACCGCGACCGGCACCCTCACGGGCGCCTCACGCGCGGCCAGCTCACGGACGAGCGGGTAGATCATTTTGGTGAGCCACCGAGTTTGAGGTTCGCCTGCGACAGATACGCTGCCGCCCGCCGCAACACCTCGTTCTCCTGCTCCAGCAGACGGTTGCGGCGACGCAACTCACGATTCTCCGCCGCCTCGTCAGTGCTCACACCACCCGCACGGCCATAATCGACAGCCTCTTGCTTGAGCCACCGCTGCAAGCACGTTGACGAGATCCCGAAATCCTTCGCGATCTGCTCCAACGACGTGTCCGGACCCCGGTCACGGGCCACCCGCAACACGTCTTCTTTGAACTCCTTGGGAAACGCTCTAGGCATAAGGAACATCCTTCCAGCAGCGACCCTCGTCGCCACAAGTCAGGAGTCACCTCAACCCTCAGCAGTCCCGAACGCGCAGACCTAGGAGAGAACTACGTCCTGCGCCAAAACCCCGCCCCACTGGAGGACTCCGCTTCCAGGGACAGCTCCGTGCTCTGTCAGGACACCCGGCAGAACTCCGCCCAACGTGCCGTATAACCCTGGAACCAAGGGGACAGCTCCGTCCTCTGTCAGGACACCCGGCAGAACTCCGCCCAACGTGCCGTATAACCCTGGAACCAAGGGGAGAGCTCCGTCCTCTGTCAGAACACCCGGCAGAACTCCGCCGAACACGCCGCATCACCATGCGACCTGCGGGTAGCCCTTCCCCACGACTTAGACCGGGTAGCCCTTCCCCACGAAGTAGACCCCGCCCATAGCCCCACGCGACGTCATACGACTATGGGACATCAGGGGCGCTGCCCGCGGCCGCTGCCGCCGGACTCCCATCCGCCGCCACCAAGATCCGATGGGGACAATTCCCTGCCCAAGCGCCCCAACCTTTTGCGCCGGGCGTACGTTACATAGACTAGAAGGCATTGGTTGAGCGGCGCCGTGCCCGAGAAGTACGACTGGCCGTTGGACTGAAAGTGGATCTGGGGGGGTCGCCGCCCTCGCGGTAGGCGCGAAAGCGTCTCGCGATGGCGACGGCCACGACCTGAGGAGGGTTGGAGCGATGGCGTGGTCGCGAGGTGACGTCCTACTGCGGGGCGTCGAAGTCGCGATCGGAGCCGCCGTTGCAACAGCCATCTTTCTGGCGATAAGCAGCGGGTGGCTGGTGTCCGGCGCCCAGAAGTTCTCCGACTGGTATGCGAGCGAAGTTGACGGCCTGCTCAACATCACCGTTGTCAGCACCGCCGTCACGCCGCCGCAACCCGAGCGCACCAACCTCCCGGTCCGAGACCGCGACACCTACATCACGCCGGCAACCGTGACCGAAGGCGAAGTCGCCCTGAGCGGCACGCCGCAGGCATCACCCACCGCTGCCTCTGACTAGAGCGGCCCGCACCGCCACCGCACCGTCGCCCGAACGCCAGCAACCATGTCACCACCTGCAGGCAACGCGCCTGCCCATCACGCTCCGATCGCGGCCGTCGTTAGCGCACTCGCACCCGTTCGCGGCGCCCCTCCCACAAACGGCTTCCCAGCCAACCGCCCGCTCCGCGCGGCATCGTCAACACCAACGCAAGCGCCCCGGCGATGAGCAGCATCGACGCCACGGGAAGCCATCGCGCACCCCAAGCCCCGAGCATCACCGCGCCGACGCGCGACCCCAACACGTTGCCCGCGTTGAACATGGAGGCGTAGGTCGCGTTGCCGATATCCACCGTCCATGGCGAGTGCCTCAGCGCCCAGTTCACCATCGCGATCACGAGGATCGACCACGAGACGCCCTGCAGCGCGATCATGGCCACCGCAATGGGCTTGAACTGCCCGCCCACAGCCAAGCCGAACCACATCACAAGGATCAGCGAAAATCCAAGAACCACCGACTTGACGGGCCAGCGGTCCACAAATCGAGCTGCGAACCAGGTGGTCACCACACCGGTGAGACCACCGACAAACAGCAAGATCGCAATCGTGTCATCGGCAAACCGCGCCACCTCGGTGAAAAACGGGCTGAAGTAGGTCCAGGTCAGCGCCATCGCCGCCGTCATCAACCCGGTGGCGGAGATGACCCGTATGAACTTGCGCATTGACGGGAACTCGCCGCGCACCATCGTCCCCTGTTGGGTGCGGAAGCTCGGCATCAGCACCGCAACCACCACAGCCAACAAGACGCCGCCGCCCGTGAGAATCCAGAAAGGGACATGCCAGTGAGTCTGCTGGGCCAAATAGGTGGCCGCCGGCAGCCCCACCACACCTGCAAGTGCGGGTCCTAGCAGCAGGCGCGCCACCGACCGTCCGCGCTGCGCAAGCGGGAACATCCCCGCCGCGGCAGGCGTCACCACCGCCCAGAAAAGCGCGTGCGCGATCCCCGTGAGTGCGCGCGACGCCATCAACACCGCATACGTGTCGGCCACCGACGCGAGCAACGTCCCAGCCGTGAAGACGCCAAGCGACGCGACCAGCACCCACCTGCGCACCATGCGCGTGGTCAGCATTGCGAGCGGCAAGGTGGTGAACATGACGGCGATCGCGAAGATCGTGGCCGCCATACCTAGCTCCGCTTCAGTCCGGCCCAGTTCCGCCGACATGGTGGTGAGCAGACCCATGGGCGCGATCTCGTTCGTCACGAACAGGAACGCGGAGACCGCGAGCGCGACCAGCACCACGTTGGCCCGCGCTGGCGAGACAGGTGGCGTCGTGGGGGGCGCAAGGGGCGACTCCTCGCCGACCTCGCCCGTGTCGAGGGCCGACCCGGTAGCCACCGCCGGGTCCACTTCGCCGGGGACAAACAGCGACTCGCCCGAAACGGGGGACGCGTATACGGGCTGATCGTCGCGGGGGTGTTCCGGGTTCGCACGGCCGACGCCGGGGTCGGGCGCGTCGCCTGCGGTAGCGCCGCCGTGCGCGCTGGCGTTCATCATGGTCCTTGCGGAAAGGCGGAGCAGGCATCGAGGCAGCGGACCGCTGGCAGACACCGTGAACCCCACGGAATCGAAACGTTTCGATCAGATTCTCTCACACGCCGCTGAGCGCCACCAGCACGGAGTGATGTTTTCGATAACGGGCGCGCCCCGTTTCCCGTCGATCGGCACCCGCTTTCGGACCGCACGCACTCGCTTTCGGACCGCACGCACCCACTTCCCGACGATCGACACCCGCCTCCCTACCGCAGGCACGTGCGAGCGAGACGGGACAGCCGTCGGGAAAGACCATCCTCTAGCGAGACTCCACGGGCGACTGCGGGAGCACGATGTCCACTCGCGTGCCCTCGCCCTCGGCCGTCGTGATCCCGAGGCGACCATGATGCGCCTCCACGATCGCCGCAGTGATCGCGAGCCCAAGCCCCGCGCCGCCCGTCGCGCGCGACCGGGAGGTCTCTCCACGCACAAACCGCTCGGTCGCGCGGGCCGCAACTTCCGGAGTCATGCCTGGGCCGTCGTCGGCAACCTCGATACGCACCTCGCGTTCATCGCCCAACCCCACGAGACCAACCGCCACGGCAACGTGAGAAGCCCCATGCTGGGCGGCATTCGCGACGACGTTGATGATGGCTTGGCGAAGCCTGTCGCCGTCCACGTCGGCGGTCACCAACCCTGGCACCGCCGAAGCGGCGCGACCGGAGCGCTCAGCAGCACCGGCGTCTTCAACGACCTCGGCGCCCTCAGCAGCTCCGGAGCGGCCAGCGACCCCGGCCCCCTCAGCAGCCCCCGAGCCCTCGGCAGCTCCGCCACCCAAGACCTCGTGCGTGAAGGCCACCTCAGGATGAGCGTGTGCCGCATCCGCGAGCACCTCCGCCACCATGAGCGACACGTCGGTTGGCGCCAAGTGCATCTCGGGTTCGGCGTCATACCGGGCGAGCTCCAACATGTCCTCAACCAGGCGCTTCATCCGCGTCGCCTCTGCCTCCGTGCGCCCCCACGCGTCGGCCTGCTCGGCCTTGCGCGACAAGGCACCCTTGCGATGCAACTGTGCGTACCCCAGCACGGTGGTGAGCGGCGTGCGCAACTCGTGCGAGGCGTCGGCGACGAACTCGCGAAGTCGGGCCTCCGAGCGTTCCCGCTCCGACAATGCATCCGTGAGACGCCCGATCATCGCGTTGAGCGAGGCCGCGAGAGCGGCCGACTCCGTGCCGCTCGAAGCGCCTTCCAACCGCACGCCAAGATCGCCGTTCGCGATCCGCGTGGACGCGTCGACCATGCGGCGCATCGGGCTGATTCCGAGGCTGATCACCCACCAGGCGACCAGGCCGAGCCCGATCAACAGCACGCCGATCCCCGCCGCCTCGATCACGATCAGGCGACCGACCGTCGACTCGACGCCTGCGAGCGACAGGGCCGTAATCTCCCAGCCGCCGGGCACCGGCTTGGCGAGCACCCGGTACTCGTAGTCGCCCGGCGCGCGCGCCGTCACATAGGTGAACTCATCCCGGCTCAACTCAGCCGGGTCGATGTCGGGAGCTCCAAAGTCGTCCTCGTCTTCGCCATAGACATTGGGCTCAAACTTCACCACGAACGTACCGCCGAGCGTAAGGGCGCCCCTCACCGCGTCGGACGGACGCTCGTCCCACCACTCCTGCCCGTCGGGCTCCTCGTGCTCAAGGTCCTGGCGCACGGAGTCCTCGCCGAGCTCGGGCACGGGGTAGTCCCCATCGGGCGCCACCATGCGCGCTGGCCCCGAGAACGCCAAGAGGCGCTCGTCCATCTGGCTAATCATGTAACGCTCGGTCGTGAGCGTGACCGCCACCGCCGCCGCCACGGCCACCACAGCTATCACGGTCAGACCCACCAGCACCCGGGCACGCAGTGACAGGGCGCGAGTCGCACCCCTGCCGCCGGACTGAGTGGCACGCACGGGAGGAGCGCCGGCCGCTCGTGCGCCGGCCCCTCGGGCGTCGGCCTCTGCCCGAGTCACTGGGCCACCTTCATCGTGTAACCCACGCCGCGCACCGTGTGGATGAGCTTTGGCTCGGAGCAGTCAACCTTCTTGCGCACGTACCCGATGTACGTTTCCACGACGGAGGGATCGTCTTCCGGCGAGTATCCCCACACGTTCGTGAGCAACTGGCCGCGTGACATCACCCGTCCCGTATTCGCCATGAGGAACGCCAACAGTTTGTATTCGGTAGGCGACAAGTGGATCTCACGGCCGTTTCGGGTCACCTCGTGCGCCACGTCATCCAGGGTGAGGTCGGCAAGAGTCATGACGGACGACGCCGTGGCCGAGGCGTCGACACGTCGCATCACGGATTCCACGCGCGCTACCAACTCCTCCAGGGCAAAGGGCTTGGCCAGGTAGTCGTCGGCGCCCAAGCCCAAGCCGGCCACCGCGTCGGCCGTAGTGTCCTTGGCGGTCAGGAAGATCACCGGTGTGCGATCGCCCGACTCACGTAGCCGCTTCAGCATCCCAAAGCCGTCGAGTTCCGGCATCATCACGTCAAGCACGATCAGGTCGGGTCGCAACTCCTTGGCCGCGCGTAGGCCGGTGCGGCCCTCGGGGGCCTGGGCCACCTGATAGCCCTCGAACTTGAGTGCGGCCACGAGCATGGTCCGCAGGTTGTCCTCATCGTCAATCACGAGGATGCGTCGCTTGTTCATGCCGCTCAGTCAAGCACTCGATTCTCCGGATTTGCTCAGAGGGGGCTGCGGGAATGCCAAGGACGGGCGAGGCGGCGACCGGACGCCAGCGACGGGGACGGGCGAGGCGGCGACCGGACGCCGACGACGCGGACGGCCCGGGCGGCGACCGGACGCCAGCGACGCGGACGGCCCGGGCGGCGAAGGGTTGCGCTACGAACACCGCGAAGCCGACCTTGCCGGAACTGTGCTGAGCATCTGCGCTGATTCTGAGGTTCCTCCGGTGGGATCAATCCCAACAGGCGCCGCTGGGGCGCCATCACTCACCGGAGGAACCGATGCCCGTCTTCGTCTTCATCGCAGCCGACCTGATCGCCATGATCGTCATGGTCTTCGGGCTGTACTTTCCTCGCCACCGGCGCCGCGACATGATCGCGCCGTTCCTGGCGATCAACGTGGGCGTGCTCGGCGTGACCTACGCGATGGCCACCACCGACCTGTCGCTCGGCTTCGGGCTCGGCATCTTCGCTGTCCTGTCGATCATCCGGCTCCGGTCAGCGGAAATGGATCACGCAGAGATCGCCTACTACTTCACCGCGATCGCGCTGGGCCTGCTTGGCGGGTTCCCGTCGATCTCGGTGGCCGTCAGCTTCACCCTGATGGTGGTGCTGCTCGCCGTGCTGGCGGCAGGGGACCACCCTGGTTTGTTCCGGCGTAGTCGTCAGCACGTGCTGGTGCTGGACCGCGCAGTGGCCCACGAGGACGCGGCTCGCGATCTCGCCCAAGCCGTCTTGGGGGCGCCGGTGAAGCGGATCACGATTCGCAAGGTCGACTTCGTGACAGATACGACCGTGTGTGACGTGCGCTACGACGCCGTCGAGTCCGATCCGAACGCGCAGTCGCCCGGCGAGGCCATCCCGGCAAACGGCGGGCGTGGGAGCGTTGCGGGACTCGCCGGTGCAGGCTTCGCCGCCCAAGCCGACGCTGCCCAAGCCGACGCCGCCTACCCCATCCCCGCCCACGCGGCCGAGGTGTCACGATGACCTGGCGCCGTATCGTGGCCGCCCTGCCCACCATCACCCTCGCCGAACTCGACGTGCAGGCCTCCCTCCAAACAAGGGTCGACCGCAAGTACGTGGTCGATGGCGACACCTGGGCCTCGGTGCTCACCGACCATGCCAGGGAGTTGCGGGCCCTCGAGATCGACGGCCTTCGAGTGGCGCGCTACCGCTCCCTCTACTACGACACGCCTGCGCTCGACAGTTACCACGCGGCCGCCCATCGCCGGCCTCGCCGCTTCAAGGTCAGGGTCCGCGAGTACTCCGACACGGGCGCGGCCGCCGTCGAGGTGAAGCTGCGGTCGGCGCGCGGGCACACGGTCAAGCACCGCATGTGGCTCGACGGCAGCGCCACCGACGCCGACGTCGTCGCGTTCGCCGGAACCTTCCCACTGGTCGCGCCCCACGCCGCCCAGCTCACGGCCGCTCTCGAAACGACGTACGCCCGCGTCACTTTGCTTCACGCTCAAGGGCGCATCACTGTCGATCAGGACGTCCAGGCGGCCGACGATGCCGGCACCCGGCTCGACTACGGCACCGCTCTCATCGTCGAAACCAAGTCAGCAGGCGCAGCCGGACCGATCGACCGCGCCCTGTGGGCCAGGGGAATCCGACCCGCGCGGCTCAGCAAGTACGCGACGTCGCTGGCCGCGCTCCATCCCGAACTTCCCGCCAATCGTTGGCACCGAACTCTGCGCCGCCACCTCGCGACCGCCTGAAAGGACTTCTCATGACCCACCCCACTCGCTGGTTTGCAGCCCTGGGCCTCGCCGCCGCCTTGGCCTTGAGCGGCTGCGCCGCATCCATCGACGACGCCGTGGCAAGCACGTCGGCCGAGACGACGTCCGCCTCCGACGCCAACGAGGCGACCGAGGGCACCACCACGTCGTATGTCGCCATCTCCGACCTCACAGAGCTGGCCTACGAAGACCTAGGAATCGCCGACTTCGACGTCGAGACGAGCGGTTCCGTCACCGTCACCCTGGCGGACGGTGGCACGTCTGGCGCTGCAGGAGTGAGCGTCGACGGAGACACCGTGACCGTGACAGAGGGCGGTGTGTATCGCCTCACAGGAACCCTGAGCGCTGGCCGCATTGTGGTCGACGCCCAAGAGGACGACGTGACGCTCATTCTCGACGGGGTCGACGTGACGTCGCCCGACGTGGGAGCCCTGCTCGTCACGAACGCCGACGACGTCCAGATCTACCTCGCCTCCGGCTCGACCAACACGCTGGCGGACGCCGAGGGCGCTGCCGTGGACGAAGCGGCGGTGGACGCTCCGAATGCCACCTTGTATTCGACCGCCGACCTCTGGATCGGTGGCCCTGGCGAGCTGATTGTCAACGCCGTCGCGGAGGACGGGATCACCTCGAAGGACTCGCTTGTGCTCGACGGCGGCGATGTCACAGTCACGGCCGCCGACGACGGCATCCGAGGCAAGGATCACCTGGTGGTCCTGTCCGGAACGGTCACTGTCAACGCTGGCGGCGACGGCCTCAAGTCCGACGACGAGGACGGCGGCGTGGACGCATCGGCGACCGTCGGCGTGGTGTGGATGTCGGGGGGGAGCATCGACGTCACCGCCGGCGCCGACGGGATCGAGGGCTACAGGCAGGTGAGTATCGCCGATGCGGAAGTCACCGTCGCGGCAGGCGACGACGGCGTTCACACGGAAGGCTTCATGGGCGTGGCTTCTGGCACGGTGACGGTCAGCGAGTCCTATGAGGGGCTGGAGGCGGCCGTCATGGTCCTCGCAGGAGGGACGATCTCAGTGGTCGCCTCCGACGACGGCATCAACGTCTCGGGCGGACCCGGGGTGGAGTCGGGCGGCGGCCCGATGGGCGGCATGGGCGCAGGCGGCAATGCGAATGGATTCGTCCCTGGCGAAATGCCTACCCGACCCGACAGGCCCGCTGACGTGGTGCCCGGCTCCACGGATAGTGGTGATCCAGCGCTCGACGGGACAGGTGGCGCAGAAACTGGGGGCAGGGTTCCCGGCGGTGGTGGCGCGCAGGGGACCGGCTTCCCAGGCGCGGGTTCGACCGATGGCCGCTCCCTGCTAATCAGCGGCGGAACGTTGCTCATCTCGGCGGGAGCGGACGGTCTTGACGCGAACGCAGACGTCACGATGACCGGCGGAATCGTCGTCACGACCAGTGCGGCGGCGGGCGGCGGTGACTCGTCAGTGGATGTCGATGGCACGTTCGCAATTGAAGGCGGCAGCCTGGTGGCGACCGGTCTTACCGATCAGACCGCCGCCCCCACCACGGCGGGTCAGGGCCTCTTGACCATCGGCCTCGGTGACCAGGTTTCGGAGCAGACTCGAGTGACGGTCATCGACGCGAAGGGCAACGCCGTCGTCTCGTACGTGGCAGAGAAGTCCATGTCTTCGCTCGTCGTGTCGGCAGCAGGCATCACCTCCGGCGAAACCTATACGGTGACGACGGGCGGCACAGTTTCGGGCGGCACCAGCGTGGGCACGGCGACGTTCGGTGGTACGAGTTCCGGCGCCGCGGAGTTAGGAACCCTCGCCGCCTCCTGATGAGTGAAAGACGACGCGCGGGTGCCGTACCAAGCGGCCCCGTGCGTCGGCCTTTATGCCGCCTCGTCGATCTCGTTCAGGAACGCTCGCACTGCGGTCCGCAAGCGATCGGCGGCCAAAGGCTCGTACTCGACGTAGTTGGGGAATGCGAACAGGTGGGCGCTACCCGGGTACTCGTAGACGTCAAGGGCGTCCGCAGGCGCGCGCTCCGCCAGGGCCGCCACCTCGGACCGCTCGATCCACGGGTCTTCTGCCGAGTAGTGCAACTGCGCGCGCAGACCCTCCGGCCACGACGGGTTGCCGAACCACACCGGCGAAGACGCCGAGCCCACCATGATGAGTCCCGAGATCCCCTTCTCCGTCAGTGCCGCCATCTCGCTCAGTGCTGCGCCAAGGCAGAAGCCCATCAGCACCACGGGGTGCTCCAGCTCACTCGCCATCGCTTGGAGTGCTTCACCAGACTTGGTGATGTCAAGCGATTCGGCACGGCGCACTCCGGCCTCGAGGGTGTCGTACGTATCGCCCCCGTAGAGGTCAGGGGTGATCACCTCGTGACCCTCGACCCGAAGCCACTCGGCCCACAACTCGACGTTGACTTCGAGTCCGAGCGCCGAATGCGTGAGCAAGACGTTCACCATGTGTCTGGACCTCCTGTGGGAGTGCATGTCTTCAACACACCCTCTTAGCAGTGTCGCACGCATCGTTCCTGCGTGCCCCTGCAAAGGCTTGCTGTGGGCGCTTGTTCGCGCAGGGTGGATACTGAGTTGACTCGCTCTCTTTGCAGGAGGACCCATGCCGCGCCCCGCCACCGACAAGCGCGAACGCCTTGCCGACGCCGCTCTCGACCTTGCGTACCGGCGAGGCTTTGAGCGCGCCTCGATCGCAGACATCGCGGAACACGCTGGCGTCGCCTCCGGTTCCGTCTACTACTACTTCAAAACCAAGGACGACGTGGGTCAGGCCGTTGTCGACCGGCTCTCCGAGCGCTACCTCGGGGCCATGCAGAACTGGCGCGATCTGGCAACGCCAGAGGACAGGCTGGCGGCCTTTCTGGGCTCGTACCTGGACGACGCCGACGCCGTGAGGGCCTTCGGTTGCCCCCTTGGGTCCGTCTGCGCCGAGCTAGGCAAGCACTCGCCCTCCTTGGGCGCAGAGGCGGGGAAGGTATTTGCCGCGCTCATCGATTGGGCGGCTGGCGAGTTCAGGGAGCTGGGCTTCGCCGACGCTGCGGCACGGGCGCGTGCCATGCACCTCGTGGCCGTCATCCAAGGCGCCGCGGCGTTGAGCAACGCGCTCGACAGCGCGGAGCCGCTCGAGCGCGAGGCGGCACACCTGGAGCGCTGGATCCGCCGCAGCGGCGACTAGCCACTCGCCCGGGCACCCCCAACACCCCCGCTCGCCCGGGCACCCCCAACAATCCCGCTCGCCCGGGCACCCCCAACAACCCCACTCGCCCGGGCACCCCCAACACCCCCGCTCGCCCGGGCACCCCCAACAACCCCACTCGCCCGGGCACCCCAGTACACCCGCCCGCCTGGCCACCCCCAATACCTCCGCAACTTGCTTACATAGTGAGTAAACTATATATACTAGCCATGTCGATCACCCCTCCCACCGACGGAGCCGTCATGTCCTCAAGTACTCCCACCATCGTCGTCACCGGAGCCACAGGCTTTCTCGGCGGACACATCCTCGACGCCCTGCGCGCCCAGCCGGTGCACCTCGTCGCCGCCGTGCGCGACACCTCGCGACTGCCCTCCTGGTTCGAAGGCGACACCCGCGTCGGCGATCTCACGGACCCCGACTACCGCCGCACCGTGGTGCGCGGCGCGGACGTGGTCATTCACGCCGGAACCTGGTCAAGCTTCTGGGGTCACCCTCGAGAGGAACGTGAGCGCTTCGAGGTGCCGCACCTCGACCTCATCGACCAGTCGGTCGCGGCCGGCGCTGGCCGCTTCATCGCCGCCAGCACTGTGGCGCTCGGAACCCCGGCAACCGGCGCCAGCCTTGTCCCTGACGACTCGCCCGCGCATGGTCGCGCTTTCTGGCCTCACCACGTGGCGATGACCCGCGTCGAGTCTCACATGCGGGACGTTGCGCTCCACGGCAACACCAACATGGTTTCCCTGCGGCTCGGCCACTTCATCGGTCAGGGAAACGCGCTTGGCCTGGTCGCCGCTCTGATTCCACGGTTGAAGACCCGCCAGGTGCCGTGGGTCGATCACGGGCGTGCGCACCTGCCCCTCGTATCAGGAGCCGACATGGGCCGCGCCTTCGCCCTGGCAGCGACCGTCGACACCGCTCGGCTCAGCTCTTTCGAATCCATCAACATCGTGGGTGCCGAGCAACCCACTGCGCGAGAGGTCTTCACGCGCATCGCGTCGTCCGCCGGCGTCCCGCTACCTGCCTACTCCGTACCCACGCGTGCCGCCTATGGCTTCGCCACCATGATGGAGGCGCTGCATCCTGTACTGCCTGGCCGGGCGCCGTTCCTCACCCGCTCGCTCGTGTTTGTGGGCGAGAACTGGCACATGGCGGACACGAAGGCCCGCGACCTGTTGGGCTACGCCGGCTCAGACGACTGGCGTGAGGTGGTCGACGCTTCGGTGCTCGACCGCAGGGCCGGAGGCTATGCGTGGCCTGCCCTCGCACAGGCGTAGAACGCTAGAGGCGCGCGATCGCGTCGATGTCTTCGAGAAACTCGTGCACGACCTCGGCAGACACGGTGGCCCTGGTGGTGCCGATCGCCTCCAGATAGTGCTGCGTGGTCGGGCCGCCGGGCCGCGCCTGCTCTGCGTCTCCCTCCACTGCCTCCTCCAACGCCGCTTGCGACGCCCTGCGCGCGGCGAACTCGATGTCGGCTGGCGTGAAACCATCCGACGCCTCAACCAACGCCGGCACGTTCACCGTTCCCACGGACGCCTCCGGCACGAACCGTTCCCAAATGGCCGCCCGCGCCTCCGTATCAGGCAGCCCGATGGGAATCACGTAGTCGAAGCGACCGTGACGCAGGAACGCGCTGTCGAGGGAGCGCACAAAATTGGTCGCGCACACCAGCAGCCGATCAGGGCGGTCCCTGAACGCCGGGATGATCTTCAGAAGTTCGTTGGTGACACCCTGCAAAGGGGACGGCGGATCCCCGCGGCGATGCGAAGCGATCTCTTCGACCTCGTCGATCAGCACCACGGCGTGCTCCAGTTCGGCGATGCGCTGGAAGGTCTCCCGCAGCGCGCCCGCCAAGCCCGCGGGGTCGGCCGCCAGCCGCGAGGGAAACACCTCCACGAACGCCCACTCAAGCCGCGAAGCGATCGCCTTGGCAAACGTGGTCTTGCCCGTGCCCGGCGGCCCAAAGAGGACGACGGCGCGCGGCGGAGCCACGCCGTACTGCTCCGCCATCGCTGGTCGGGCAAGCGGCATCACAAGTCGCTTCTCCAACATCTCCTTCTCGCGGCGCATGCCTCCGACCGCGTCCCACAAACCGCGCGGCAGAATCCTGCCGCCGAGCGCCTCCAACTGGGTGTACTCGGCGCGCTGCACGGGCACGGTGCGCTCGAAGTACCTCAAAGCCTTCTTCTCCACGAACCCCGCATTGCGGAACGCATCGAGCCTCGTCACCTCGACAGGAACGAGCGCCGACAGGGTCGCCGGGTTGTGGCCAGCCAGTCTCGCCTCGAGCTCGCCAAGGAGGGCCGAACCGATGCCACGGTCGCGCCACTCGTCGTCCACGGCGTGGAAGACGACCCAAGCCTGGTTGTGCGCCTCGCGCACCACGGCCGCGCCCACGATCAGGTCACCGGCGACCGCCACCACCGCGATGTCTTCCGCGCACGACGAAAGCACCTCTGCGAGCGCATAGACCGGCTCGATCCCGCTCGCCCGCTGCTGCTCCCATAGGCGCAGCACGCCGTCGAGGTCATCGGCGTGGATGTCTCGGATGCGCCAGCCGGTCATCTGTGGCCTCCTCAGGCTGTGCCGCCAGAGCATACCCCCTTGGGTATGTGTTGGCTAGGCCCCGGATGCGGCTGTGTCGTCGAGCGCCGAAGCACCCTACGCTCGGGACGCCACTGTCCCAGCCCCGCCTGCTACCAGGGCATCGGCCGGTCTTCGTCCCGCTTCGCGTCGTCGGGCAGGTGAGGGAGGGGGCCGCCGTCACCCCTGATGCACAGCCACCGCAAGTTGCCTTCGCTGTGGGGCGCGGCGCGCCACGTGCGTGCGACGCCTTGGCCCACGCGGATGGCCGTTCCGGGCACCACGTCAACCACGGCATCGTCCAGGCCCATCTGGCCGCTGCCGGCCAGAAAGATGTAGAGCTCCTCGTCCGAGGAGTGCGTGTGCCAGTAGCCGGCCTCTTCGCCGGGCTCCAGGCTGTTAGCCGTCACGCCGATGAACTGCATCGGCAACTCGTGATCCAGCACCCTGCGCCCATCGCGCGAACGTTCCGGCACAAAGCCGCCGTAGTGGGCTCGCCAGTCGTCGAGCCCGCCGATCTCGATCTTCTGAAAGTCGCTCATCCAGCCAGTCTGCCACTGTCCGCCCGTGGCGCCTTGGACGGCTGGTGGATGGCCCCAGTACGACAAGCCCCGGGCCGTCACCCCTTTCTTCGCACTCAATTGGAAATATATAGTGGTCTCACTATGTTCCCGTGATGTCAACAACCACCAGGAGGAAACCATGGCAACCCTGTCGCCCCACCGTGAAGGCCGCTGGGCCCTCGTCACCGGAGGCTCGTCCGGCATCGGCCGCGCACACGCGTTCCAGCTTGCCCAGCGCGGCTTCAACATCATCGCGGTGGGCCGCGACCAAGCTCGCCTGGCCGAGACCGTCGCAGAGCTCCAGCGCACCCACTCCGTCGAGGCTCGGACGTTGCGCGCCGACCTTGGCCAACCAGACGCCGCCGAAAGCATCATCGCTGCCATCGAGGGCGAGAGCGTCGGCGTCTTTGTCGCTACCGCCGGCAAGGGTTCCCCTGGCCTCTTCACGGACATTGCCCTCGCCGACTACCTGGAGTGTGTCAACGTCAAGGTCCGCAACAACCTGGTGCTGCTGCACCACTTCGCTGGCATCATGCGTGAACGCCGTGCAGGGGCCATCTTGATCGTCTCTTCGACCGGCGGGCTTCAGGGCGTGCCGGCCCTGAGCAACAACTCGGCGACCGAGGCGTACCTGCTGGCCATCTCCGAGGCACTGCATCACGAGATGGCAGCCTTTGGTGTGCGCGTCACCGGTTTGCTGCCCGGGCCCACCAGGACGCCGGGGATGCTGGCGATGGTGGCGGAAGAGGACGTGCCCCGCGGCACCATGACCGCCGACGACGTGGCGAGGGAAGGCATCGCCGCACTCGAGGCTGGCAAGCGCACGCACATCGCCGGATCTGCCAACAGGGTGCTCTTGCGCACACTGCCCCGCTCGGCCCGCATTGGTCTGTTCCGGCGCATGGTGGCGGGCTCCTTCGCACGCGACAAAGCGGTGCCGGCCGGTTGAGGCGGCTGGCGTGACGGACACTCCGCCGGACGCGCACGGCCAGAAAGACGCGACAATGGCAGCACCGATGGCAGCGGCCATGGCAGCGATCACGCCTCGCCACCGCCCCGATCAGCGAAAGAGGAACGCCGATGTTCACAGGACTGACCACCGAGATCTGCGCCCGCGCATGGGACACGCTCCAACCGTCCATCCGCTATGCCTATGAGCAGGACATCTTCAACGGCTACATCGGCGCCATCGCACTACTGAATCCCGCAGACCCCGACGGCGAGCCGCTCTTCCTTGCCCACCTTGGCGACGATCCCGGCGACTTCTACGAGTACGCGACCGCCAAGGCTCGCCTCGCTCTTCGTACCGGCGTCGACACCACTCGCTTACGCACTGACATGTCCCACCTGTACCGGCCTGGCGACATCAAGTGGCCGGGCGGCATTCTCCGCGACGGGCTCGCCGTGGGCTTCTCAGGCGTGCAGGGCGAGTACGACGAGATGATCGGTGAGTGGTTCGTGGCCGCGGTGCGCGCCATGTGTCGCATCGAGTTCTTCGGACCAGAGGGCGAGCAGACCCAGCCGACGCCGTACTTGGGCCGCGAAGGGTAGACCTCCCGCGCCAGGCCGCCAGGCCGCCAGACCGCCAGACCGCCAGGCCGCCAGGCCGCCAGGCCGCCAGAACCCGCCTGGGGTCTTGACCAACCATTTGTTAGTCACTAACATTTGAGGCATGACGCTCTCCGCCCGTAGCGCGGCCACCAAGGCCCGACTTCAAACCGTCGCCCTCGATCTCTTCGAGCAGCGCGGATTTGACGACGTCACGGTCGAGCAGATCGCCGCGGCCGCCGGCGTCTCGCACATGACGTTCTTTCGGCTGTATGGCTCCAAGGAAGCCGTGCTCCTTGAGGACCCCTTCGACCCACTGATCGCCCAAGCCGTCGCCACCCAAGACCGCTCGCTGCCTGCGGTCGAACGCATCGCCGCCGGGCTTCTCTCGGTGCTCCAGCACCTCGACACAGCAGAAGACGACGCCACCCGCCGCCGCATCCGCATCGCTCTGGGCAACCCCCGCCTCGAGGCAGGAATGGCCGCCAACACCCGCGCCACACAGGACGCCATCAGAGACATTGCGACGACCGACGACGAAAGGCGCGAGTTGCGCATCGCCGCGGCCGGCTGCCTCGGGGCCGTCATGACCGCCCTTCTCGAGTGGGCCGCCGGCGACGGCAACGACACCCTCGCCGACGCCGTGGCGGGAGCCCTGCACATCGTCGTCCCAGGGATCGGGGCGCGATGAGCGCGGCCCTCGCATTGCGCAACGCGACCAAGGCATATGGCGAGCACGACGCTCTCACCGGCTTCTCGCTCACCGTCGAGCCAGGCCAGATTCGGGCCATCGTGGGCCTCAACGGAGCGGGCAAGACCACCGCCATGCGCGCCCTCGTTGGCCAGACTCAACTCGACGCGGGGCAAGCGCTCTTGCTCGGCACTCCGATTGCGGCCGCAAGCGCCTCACACCTCGCGCAACTGGGCTACGTCGTGGACGAGCCCTTCGGCTATCCAGAGCTCACCGTGTTCGCAAACATCGTCATGGCGGCTCGCCTGCACGGCCTCGCCAAGGAGGAGGCGCGGGTCGCTGCTCACGAGTGGATCGACCAGCTCGACCTGCGGCAATGGGCGGATCGGAAGGCCCGCGGCCTGTCGCTGGGCAACCGTCAACGACTTGGGTTGGCGTGCGCCGTGGCCCACCGTCCCGGCGTGCTCATCCTCGACGAGCCAACCAACGCGCTCGACCCCGCAGGGGTTCTCCTGCTCCGCGACTGCCTGCTCGACGCGGCCGCGCGTGGGGCGGGGGTGCTGGTGTCCAGCCACCACCTCGACGAGGTCTCCCGGATCGCCCACGCCATCACCGTGGTGCACGCCGGCCGCGTGATCGGGGAGTTGGAGCCTGGCCAGGTCGACCTGGAGCGCCGGTTCTTCGAAGCGGTGCGGGCATGGGATGAGCAGGCTCGCGCGCAACGGACGGCACAGGCGGATGACGCGGGCGCCGGCAGCGAGCCCGCAGGCAGGGACGACGCAGGGTCCGGGGCCGGCTCCGCCGGCGCGGACGGAACGGGGGCCGCGGCATGAGCACGGCGAACGGCATGAGAACCACCCTCGGCGTCAGCACGGCGCCCGACATGGGCACGGCCCTCGCCCTCCAGTGGGCCACCTTCTCCCGCTCGGCCACCGCCCGCGTCGCCACCGCCCTCGCGGTCCTGGCCGCCCCCGTGTTCGGCATCGGCATGGTGGCGCTCGCCCGCTCGGGGGCGATCACGGGTACCTCAGCCGCCAAGTTCGAACCCTTTGTCGAGGGGGCCTTCGGGGACGCCGTCGGCGCGCTCGTCGGCCAGATTCTGACGGTGGTGATGGTGCTCGCGGCAGGCTTCGCCGTCGCGTGGCTCTTTGGCCGAGAGTTCGCCGACCGCACCTACGGCTCGCTCTTTGCCCTGCCAGTCTCGCGCGCTCAGCTTGGGTGGGCGAAGGTCATGGTCGCCGCCGCGTGGGCGGTCGCGTGCGTGACGTTTGCAGTGGCCCTGACGACCCTCGGGCTCGCGATTGCGGCCACGGCTGGCCTGGAGGGGGCAGCCGTGACGGGGGAGTTGCTAGTAGTGCTCGCGCGAGACGGCGTTGCCGGCGTGCTGATGGGCCTGCTCGGCCTGCCTTTCGGCTGGGTGGCGGTGCGTTCTCGCGGGTACATCGGCGCGCTCGGCGGGATCATCGCCGTGGTGGCCGCGAGTCAGATCCTCGCAAGCCTGGGCCTCGGCCGATGGGTTCCCTACGTGGCTCCCGCGCTGTGGGCTGGTGCCGGTGGAGACGAAGCCGCCACGAGCGTCGGCGTCCCGCAATTGCTGTGGGCTCTCGCGTTCGCGGGGCTTGGGGCGTGGGCGGCCGTGCGGGCGTTCGCCGGCAAGGGTCGTTTCTAACCAACGCCGACGCTGACACCGCGGCCGACGCCGACGCTGGGCCGGGCCGACGCCGACGCCGGGGCCCGCCAAAGAAGCAAGAAAGCCTTTCGACGAGCGCGCCAGCGCGAGCCTGCTTAACCTCAAGTCATGCCGCGCCTACGCACCTCTCGACCCTCGGAACCGGGCATCCGGCGCCTGCGCAGAGGCAGGGGCTTCCGCTACGTGCACGCCTCGGGCGAGCCCGTCTCCGGAGAAGACCGCGAGCGCATCGAGCAACTGGTGATTCCGCCAGCGTGGCAAGACGTGTGGATTTGCCCCAGCCCCACTGGTCACCTGCAGGCCGTCGGCACCGATGCCGCTGGGCGGCGCCAATACCTGTACCACCCGCGGTGGCGCGAACGCCAAGAGCGGACCAAGCGACAGCACATTCTCGACATAGCGAAGGCGTTGCCAGCCGCCCGCGAGCATGTCCAGCAGGATCTCGAGCGAGGTGACTTCTCGCGGGCCCACGCGCTTGCCGTCGCGTTCCGGCTGCTTGACCTCGGTCTGTTCAGGGTCGGCGGCGAGGCATACGCGGCGGCGAACGGCAGTTACGGTCTCGCGACCCTGCTCAAGGACCACGTGACCGTCAGCGCTGACGGCCTCGTCTTCGACTACGTCGCCAAGTCGGGCATCCGGCGCCACGTGGTGCTCAACGACCCGCAGTGCGAGGCGGCGCTCGCCACGATGAAGCGTCGGCGTTCTGGTGGCAACGAGCTTCTCGCGTGGCGCGACGAGGCGCCCCCAGCGACTTGGCATGACATCACGAGCGCAGACATCAATGCCTACCTTCACGACGTGCTGGGCCAGGAGGCGAGCGCCAAGGACTTTCGCACGTGGCATGGCACAGTCTTGGCCGCGCGCGCCCTTGGCGACGCCCCGCCGGCCGACCACGTGTCCCCCAGTGCTCGCAAGCGCATCGTCGCCGCTGCCATGCGGGAGGTAGCCGAGGCGCTCGGCAACACCCCTGCCGTCGCGCGAGCGTCATACGTCGACCCGCGGGTGATCGACTTGTGGCACGACGGGGTGTCGCTCGCGCCGGTGGTGGACGCCCTTGGCGAGGCGTCGGCTCCTGGCGCCCCTCCCGGCGCCCGCCCAGCCCAAGCGCAAGAGGCTCTCGAGCAAGCGGTCCTCGCCCTGCTCACGCAAGAACCCGAGGCCGCGGCTCGCCGGGTGCGGCGCTTGGCGGGCACGACCTCTAGCCGCGGTAAGCGCGGCAGGGCCGCCGCCTGAGTGGCGAGAGAGTGCGTGAGTGCCCCGCAGGAGGGGAGGGAGGCACGGTTAGGGTGCGTGAGTGCCCCGCAGGAGGGTTCGCTAGGCGCCCAGCTTCGCCTTGACCCACGCGACCACCGCGTTGGCGTGACCGTGACCCATGGAGTGCTCCGACTTAAGCCAGGCGACAACCTCCATGTGCTTGGCGCCCGATGCGAGCCGCTCGGCCGTGAGGTCGACCCAGTCCTGCACGGGCCGGCCGTAGGTCTTCTCGATGCTCGCGAAGTACGAACGAGGGCCCTTGATGGTCTCGCCCGACTGAGCAGGCGGCACCGCAAGCCGTGTGTCCGTCATTGCTCGCCCGCGCTGGCCGTGGCCAACTGCGTCTCAAGCCTGGCGTAGGAGGCCTCCATGCCGTCGGTCATACCGGTGGCAAGCACGGCGTCTCGCACCTCGGCGTTCGGGTACGTGATGACGATGCTGAGCAGCGTCCCGCCTCCCACCGGGGTGAGCGTGAGTTCGTTGGTAGTCGCGGGGTAATCGGTGCCAATCATGTGTTCGGTGCTGGTCTCGCGCACGCCGTCGATGCGTTCGAGCAGCACGCCGTCGAACCCAAAGCCCTCGGCCTGTTCGGGCGGCACGTCCGCCCCGGCCACCGGCTTCCACCACGTGCGGTGCTCGTCGCCAACGGCGGCCGGCACCACGCATTCGGTCATCTCCCAACCGTCAGGGCCAAGCAACCACCGCTTCATGAGGTCGGGGTCGTGGTGAGCGCGCCACACCTGGTCCACGGTGCCGCGGATCACGCGGGAGACACGCACCTGCGTGTCGGACAGGATCTGCGCCTCGGTGGCGCGGCTCGCCGCGAAAGAGGCGAGGTCGGCCAGTACGTCGTCGATCTGGCTCATCGCAGAGCGCATGCCTTCCTCCATGCCCATCGCCGTGAGCTCCTCGAGCGCCTCGAGACTGGGGAAGGTGGTGGTGGTCGTGACCCGAGTCCCGCCGCCTGCCGGCTCAAAGTCGAGCGTCATGTCCATTGAGGGCATGGCATCGTTCGGCGCTCCCGACTCGTCAACAAAGCCGTCAACCACCGAGAACGAGCGGTAGCGCTCGACTGCAGTGAAGCGCCAATAGCCCCCGGCCTTCTCACCGTTCGGCCCGGTCATGTAGTAGTGCGACTGGCCGCCGACGGCAAAGTCATGCCTGCTAAAGGTGGCTGGCCATTCGACGGGGCCCCAGAACCGCTCAAGTTGGCGGGGGTCTGCATACGCGTCCCAGACGCGCTCGACTGGCGCGGCAAACTCAGCGACCACCGTCATGGTGAGGGCCTCTGGGTCTTTGGTGACTGACGTAATGGGCATGATGGGGACCTTTCGTGGGGTGCCTTGGCGGGGCGGGGGACGACGCCGGGGAGGCTTAGGGGGAGTCCTTGGCGAGCAGGGTGTCGAGCCTGTCGATGCGCGAACGCCACAACTGTTCGTAGTTGTCGAGCAGGCTCTTGGCTCTCGCGATCGCGATGGGGTTCGCGGTGACCAGGGTTGAACGGCCTTGAGTGCGCTTGGTGATGAGGTCGGCTTTCTCCAACACGGCCACGTGCTTTTGCACGGCCGCGAAAGACATCGCGTAGTCCTCGGCAAGCTCGGAGATGGTGGCTTGTGAGGTGAGGGTGCGGCGCACAATGTCGCGGCGCGTCGCGTCGGCGAGGGCCCGAAAGATGCGGTCGACCTCGTCGTCGGTGAGTTCAGTTTCTACAACCATTTGGTTGTACGTTACGACGCCGTGGTCGCGGTGTCAAGAGGTGTCGCTCGGCGTTACCCGGCGCCGACGTCCTGCAGGACTCGCGCAAGCAGCCGCGCCAGTTCCTCACGTTCGGCCGGCGTGAGGCTCGCGAGCATGGCGGCCTCGGCGGCCACGTGGTCGGGCATCGCCCGCTCGACGGCAACAAAGCCCTCCTCGGTCAGAACAACGTCCGTGACCCTGGCGTCGTCCGCATTGGTGGAGCGACGCACCCAGCCGCGCTCCTCCAGGCGGTTGAGGCGCTGGGCGACCGCCGCGGATGACACCATCGCAGCCGACTGAAGCTCGCGGGACGTGAGGCGATACGGCTCACCATTGCGCCTCAGCGTGACCAACACGTCGAAGGCAGACCTGTCCATGTCGTGATGCGCGAAGTTCTCGTTCATGCGCGCCTCTGCGGCGCGGCTCAGTCGCGACAGCCTGCCAAAGACAGCGATCGGCGAGGGGTCAAGGTCAGGGCGCACCAACCGCCATTGCTCGACAATGAGATCCACGTGATCAGCCATGTACCCCACCCTAGCCATTTGCTAAGCGGTGAGTTATTATCACTAAGTGCTTAGCAATCGTCCAGTGCTGATCGCCGCGACCGCGATCGCCCCCATCGTCTGGGGCACCACGTACATCACCACGTCCCAGTACCTGCCCGCGGGCGCGCCCATGCTCACCGCACTGCTCCGCGCGCTGCCCGCTGGGCTCATCCTGCTCGCCGTGACGCGCACCCTTCCCCGCGGCGCATGGTGGTGGAAGGCTGCGGTGCTCGGCACGCTCAACGTCGGCGCCTTCTTCCCGCTCCTGTTCATCGGCGCGTACCGCCTGCCAGGCGGAGTCGCCGCCACCGTCGGCGCGATCCAGCCCCTGATCGTCGTCATGGTGGCGCACCTGTGGCTGGGAGAGCGCGCGACGGGAGTCAAGGTCGCGGCAGGCGTCGCCGGCGTGGCCGGTGTCGCGCTTCTTGTCCTCACCCCGGCGGCCAGACTCGATGGTGTGGGCGTGGCCGCCGCGATCGGTGGCGCAATGCTCATGGCCGCCGGCGTCGCGCTCACCAAGGCGTGGGGACCCGCCGTCCCTCCGCTCACCATGACGGCGTGGCAGCTCACCGCCGGAGGCATCTTCTTGCTGCCCATCGCTGCCATCGAGGGCTTGCCAGACGCGCCAATGACCCTCACGAACGTTGCGGGCTACCTGTGGCTCGGCATCGTCGGCACCGTCATCGCGTACTCCCTGTGGTTCAGGGGCCTTGGCAAACTCGAGGCCTCGGTGGTGACCTTCTTGTCGCTGCTCGCGTCCGTGAGCGCCGCCGCCATTGGCTGGATCGCGCTCGGGCAGTCGCTCACCGCGCTCCAAGTGGCCGGTGGAGTACTCGCGCTCGGTGCCGTCGCGGTGGTGGGCGTCACGGCGAAACCCATCTCGAAGCAACCAGGCGGCGAGCCCGCGCTGGTGATCGCGCGCCGGCAGCACGCGGCTGAGGGTCTGTCACACCGCCGACCTTGACTCGGGTTTACGCCGTTAACTATGGTCGGTCTTGTGACCCCCTTTGTCGACGGCGACGCGAGAGCCTCCATCTTGGAGGCGGCCACCGCGACGTTTGCGAAGGAAGGCATCGACGGCGTCTCCATGCGCCAGATCGCCAAAGACGTCGGCGTGTCTGCCACCGCGCTCTACCGCCACTTCGACTCCAAGAACGCGCTCGTCCATGCGGCCTGCGAGGCTGGCTTCGCTGAGTTCGGCGCGCGCATCGAGGCCACCATGCGGGGCGCCGAGACGCCACTCGATGGTCTGCGACAACTCGGCGGCGTGTACGTCGACTTCGCGCTAAGCCGCCCAGTGCACTACGACGTCATGATGATTCGCCCCCATCAATGGGCGCTCGGACCAGACGCCGCTCGCGACCCCGAGTCCTTCGCCAGCCTCGTGCGCGTCGTCCAGGCGTGCCAAGACGCCGGCCAGCTGTCGCCAGGCGACCCCAGGGAGGCCGCGCATCGGCTGTGGGCCGTACTCCACGGAGTGGTCTCCCTCGCCATCGCCATGCCGGATTCCATCAGCGGCCTCGATCCCCAGTCTGTGCGTGCCCGCGCAGACGGCCTGATGGAGGCGGTGATCGCGACCCTCGCCTAGCCCCCATTGCGCGGCCCCACCCCTTTCGCAGCACCGCCCCTTACGCAGCACCGCCCCCACCAGCGATCACCCCTCTTGATCTAGCCCACACCGTTTCTTGCGGGAAGGAAATCCATGCCCAGCCATGTCGTCCTCGGCACCGGCGCCGTCGGCGCTGCTCTTGCCCACAACCTTGCGGCCCAAGGCCGCAAGGTGCGCGCCGTCAACCGCTCTGGCAAGAGAGGCTCCCTGCACCCCGCGATCCCGCTCAGCCGTGCCAACTTGTCCGACCCCGCCTCCGCAGCGTCGGCGCTGACGGGGGCCGACGTCGTCTACCAAGTCACCCAGCCCGCCTACAACCGCTGGGAAGAGGAATTCCCGGAGCTGCAACGCTCGATCCTGGCGGCGGCGGCCCGCGTGGGCGCCCGCGTCGTGCTCGCCGACAACCTCTATGGCTACAGCAAGCCGCTCGGCAACACCATCACCGACTCAAGCCCGCGCGAGGCGACCACCCGTAAGGGCAAGGTCCGCATCGCCATGGCCGACGAGGCACTCGCGGCGCACGCACATGGCCGCGTCCAGGTGGCCCTCACCCGCCCCTCCAACTACGTTGGCGCAGACTACAAGCTGTTCCGCAACCTCGTCTTGGGCCAGATCAGCAGGGGCAGGCCCGCGCGGGTCCTGGGGCGCACCGACCAGCCGCACTCCTTCTCTTACGCACCCGACGCCGCGCTCGCGATGGCCGCCATCGGCACCTCCGAGCACGGCTGGGGACGCGCGTGGATCACCCCCGTGATGACGCCCATCACTCAAGCAGAGATGGTCGCGAGGCTGTGGGAAGCTCTCGGCCAGCGCGGCGAACCGAAGGTCAGCGCCTTGCGCGGCATCACGCTGCGCGGACTCGGAATCTTCATGCCGCTCCTGCGCGAGAGCGAAGAGATGATGTACGAGTTTGACGAGCCCTTCATCGTGTCGTCGGCCGAGTTTGAGCAGGCCTTTGGCTTTGGCGCCACCTCGTGGGACGACGCGGTGGTCCAGATGGCCGAGGCCGTCAAGGACTGATTCACGCTGGTGGCGCTACTCGGCGACGTCTCCGGCGCGCCAACGCACCGACGCTGACGGACGCCACGCCCACCGTCGCACCCACACCGTAACGTTGACGTATGGCAACCCCGCTCTCGCTGTCCCGCGCGGACGTGGACCGCGCCCGTCTCGCTTCGCTCTTGATCGACGCAGCCGCCGATCCCGCACGCACGGCGCTGGGAGTCGTCGAGCACTTTCTCGCCATGCAGGCTCAAGACGCCCCTGGCGTCGCGTGGTCGCTCGGGCTGCGCACGGGCGACACCGAGAAGGTCACCGCAACGGAGCTCCGCGGCCACGATGTGGTGCGCACCTGGCCCATGCGCGGAACCTTGCACCTCATTCCCTCGCGCGACGCCAAGTGGATGCTCGAGCTCATGGGAGGCAAGGCCCTCGCCGGCGCCGCAAAGCGGCGAGAGTTCCTCGGGCTTCCGGAGAACGTGGCGCACCAGGCGGTCGACGTGCTGGCCGCTCTGGTTGCCGACGCCGACGGTCCCGTGACTCGCAAAGCCTGCCTCGCGGCGCTTGACGACGCCGGTATCGCGCCAGAGAACCAGCGCGGCTATCACTTGCTCTGGTTCGCTTCGCAACTGGGGTATCTGGCTGGCGGGCCGCCGCAAGGCAAGGAACAGACCTTCGTTGATCTCGACACGTGGGCGCCAGAGCATCGGGCCCCTGCGCGTGATGAGGCGCTCGCGCTCGTGGCCGCCGCCTATGTGCGCGGGCATGGCCCGGTGACCGACCGCGAGATGTCTCGCTGGACGGGGCTCGGCCTGCGCGATTGTCGTGCGGGCCTTGCTGCGGCGGTGTCGTCCGATGAAGGCATCGTCGAGGCGATCACCGACGCCGGACCTGCATGGGTCTCGGCCGCAGTCTTGGACCCGCCCGACGTCGCGCCCACGCGGCTGTTGCCAGGCTTCGACGAGTTCATGCTGGGCTACTCGCAAGACGAGCGGGCGATCAATCCGGCCCACCACGGAGCGGTGGTGCCTGGCAACAACGGCGTCTTCAAGCCGACCGTCATCGACGACGGCCGCGTCGTCGCGCTATGGTCGCGCACCGTGATGACGCGCTCGGTGCGCATCGAGGTCACGCCACTGGCCGCCCTGAATCCCGCCGCCCAAGCGCGCATTGCCGACGCCGCCCAGGAGTACGCGCACTACGTCGAGTTGCCGCTCGAGGTGCGATGGGCCGACTCGTAGAGCGGCCCCACCTTTACTCGGGCTCGATCCAGTCGCGCCACTGCCTCAACGTGCCTTCGTAATCGGCGTCGAGTTCATCGAGCCATGCCGCGCCTTCGGCCGAGAGCGCTGTCATATCGAAGGTGACCGTCACACGGGTGCCACTCCCAAACGGTTCGCAGCTCACCTCGATGATCCCGGTGGTGAAGCCCTCGGTGTGGCGCGTGTAGCGGCGCAGTAGCGGCTCGTTCGCAATCACCACGAAGGTCTGATCCCCCGCGGGATCCCGGCGAATGAACACGGTGCCGACCGCGTCGTGAATGGCGCGATCCTCGGGATACTCGGGCTCCCAACCGGGAATCCAACTCCGTTCGCCCTCCGCGGTGAAGAGCTCGATGGCGCGGTCTGGATCGAGGCTGAGGTCAAAACTGGCGGTTCGCGTGACCCGTTGGGCCATGGTGTGCTCCTTCGTGATGCTGGGGCGGTGTGTTGGTACCACGGTACCATTCCCGCGCGATTTCGGTACATTGGTACCATCAGGGCATGAGCGATGTACCCCCCGCTTCCCTTCCTGACCGCGACCCTGTCCAGACGGGCCTGCGGCTCGACCGCACGCTGCTCAAGGTGCTCCGCGCCTTCGCTGACTACAAGGAGATGTCTCTGTCGAGCCTCGTCGAGGGCTTGGTCTTGCATGGCATCGAGGGCAAGACTGCGATTTCCGACCCAGCCACGCTCGCCACCCTTGAACAGTTGCGCACCACCTATGGCCTCGAGTTGAGGGCTAGCCACAGTCATCGCGGAGCGGGACTCGACTGAGCACTCGGGTTCACCCTCACCACTGGAAGTCGGGCAGAACCCTGCCTAGGGTGGAAAGGACGGAAGGAGCGCACCCATGGCGTTGATTGACGACCTTCTCGAACTGGAACGCGGCTTCTGGGGAGCCTCAGGTAGTACTGACTTCTACGACGCGCACATGGCGGACGACGGCCTATGCGTCTTCTCCTTCGGCCACCTCGACAAGGAGGCCACCAAGGCAGGATTGGCGTCGGCAGAACCGTGGAGCAGCTTCGACTTCAACGACATCCAGGTTCACGTCTTGGGCGACGCTGCCGCAACGATCTCGTACCGCGCCGACGCTGAACGCGACGGCCAGCCGTACCGCGCCATGGTCACGTCGGTGTACTCGCACGCATCGGGTGCCTGGCAGATGGTGGTCCATCAACAGACGGAGCTCGCGCAGATGTAGCCGTCCGATACGCGGGCAATCGAGGGCACCGCGTTCTCCACAGACCCCAGTCTTGGGGTACCGCGGGGGTGATTTGCCCGATATGGTCTCGGGCATGACTCGACTGCTGCGTGTTGCAGCGGTCGCTGTCCTCGTGGGGGGCGCGGCTGCTGTTCTGTCATCGTGTTCGAACGATCCAGGGGCGATCGTGACGACCACTCCAACGGCCCCCGTGACTGCCGAGCCTGTCTCGTCGCCAAGTCCGACGCCAAGCGTGACTCCTGAAGAGGAACTGCTCGAGCAGATCCCCGAAAACGCGCGGGGCGAGGACTTCTTCTCCGCGACCCAGTTCGCAAGATTCTTCTTGAATCTGTACCCCGAGCTATTCGCCAAGGATGGCTCTAGCGGCGAGCTCTTCTCTCTATTGGCAGGAGAGAACTGCGGATTCTGCAACAACGCGCTCGACAACATGGACGAGACTCGGGCCGCCCAAGCGTATTCAGTCGGCAGTGAGTTTGACTTCTCTTGGCCACTGGCCCAGGGAGGGCTTCGCGAAGATGGGTACACCTATGTGACAGAGGCGTTCTCGGTGTCCGAATCCGTGACCTACGGGCCAAGTGGCGAGATCCTCGACTCTGCAGAACCTGAGTCAGGCTTGGTGAAGTTGCGACTTGAGTACGCCGACGGACACTGGGTCATTGACGAGGTCGACTTCGACTTCGATGAAGATGCTTAGCCAAATGCGATCCCGTCGCGTGGTTGCAAGCCTGCTCGTGTTCCGCTTGATTCTTCCCGCTGTTGGAGCCAGCACCATCGACGACGAGGATCAACCTGCTCACATCGATGCATATGACTCCCGGGAGGCGGCTTCACAAGGCGCTCCGGCCTCAAGTTCCGGCTCTGGAGACCGGTGGGTGCGGCACCCGTTATGCGTCGACTGGATGATTCTCATCGGTGATCTCTCGTCCATGAGAGTCACGACAGATGGTGCGGGCATGCCCACCTGTGCGACCGGCGAAATCCCCAATCCGACCACCTGCGATGACGGTTCGGCGACCCTAGCCCCGTGGCTGGTGAGTCGACTCCGTGATGACGGGACGTACGCGCCATGGGAAGTTGCAAGCGGCTATCAGTGTGCAGAGGACATCCTCCTATCGCTCGCGGAGCAGGCGTGGGCGAGTATGCCGATCGCGCCGAACACCTACGACGTGCAACCCGAGGGCGGGTACGCGGTCGCTGAGCTCGGTGTGAACCTGATCGTGGATACGAACCCGCGGACGATGGACGTCACCTTGCTGGGCACCCCTGTGACGATTCGGGCCGTGCCCACTCTGTATACGTGGACCAACACTGACGGCACGGTGTGGACCTCCACCGACCCTGGCAAGCCTTATGCGGACGGGGGTGAACCGTTCACGTTCCCCCGCACACCTGAACACCGCACCACCTTCACGCTCACCACCACGTGGCGAGGTGAGTTCACCACCAACGGTGGCGCCACCTGGAGGGACGCACCAGGCACCGCGACCACCACATCCGGTGCCACCACGGTGCACGTGTACAACCCCCACACCCACCGGGTCGATTGCGACCTCGACGGCAACTGTGTCAACGGCACCCAAGGTGGTGGGAACCAGAAGACCGTGTTCGACCCCGACGGAGACGGCATCCTCAACTACCAAATCCCCGACAACAAAATCGACGACTACCTGACCACCCGCGACGCCGAGAAACGCTGGACAGACCCCGAACGCAAGCCCAGCTTATAGAGGCCTCAAGCGTGGCCGCAGCGGAAGGGATTCCCAGTTGCCTTTAGGTGTCGGTGCCCCGACGGCCGCCTAAGAGTCGCTAGGCGCCGACGGTGCGCCCCGTCACGTCCTCGGGCGTCGCCTCCCTGGCGGCCAGCATGTCGGTGTAGACACCGATCTTGTGATCGAGGAAAGCCATGTGCTCCTTGTCGCGCGCCATGCGATCCCGCAGTTCCACGCGATACCTCATCAGCACCTCGACCCGATCAGCCACGGTGTGATCCCCTGCCCACGTGAGCGCGACAAAGTCCTTCATCTCGCGAATCGGCATCCCCGTGCCGCGCAGCAACTGCAGGAACTTGACCCAGCCAAGGTCGTCGTCCGTGTAGCGCCGATGCCCGTTGGCGGCCTTCTCGATCGGGGGCAGCAATCCCTCCCGCTCGTAGTAGCGAAGGGTGTGCTTCGACAGCCCCATGCGCTCGGCCGCCTGGTCAATCGTGTAACCGGTCATGCCTCACGGTAGGACTTCGAGTGCACTCGAAGTCAAGAGGTAGCGGCGAGCAGCCGCTCGAGAACCTGCGCCACCCCATCGTCTCCCACCGCCGCCGTGCGGTGCTGCGCCGCCGCGAGAACGTCGGCGTGGGCGTTGGCAACGGCGTAGGACGATCCAGCCCAGGCGAGCATCGGGATGTCGTTCGGGGCATCGCCAAAGGCGACCACATCGGCAGCAGCGACCCCGAACCGCTCCGCCTGGCGCGCGAGTCCGGAGGCCTTGGTGATTCCCAGCGGCGCGAGCTCAATCAAAGGGGCAACACTCGCGCTGTGCGAAGCCTCTAGCAAGCCGTCGCACAGCGGCAGGGCCGCGGCGAGCATGTCGTCGGCATCGCCGTCAGTCAGCAATGCGAGCACCTTGAAAACTGTGCCGTCCTGCACGGCGGGCAGCTCATGAAACGGGGCGACGGGGTGCGGCGCGAGGTTGTGCTCGCTCAGCGGGAAGCCGGGCTCGCGTGAGAAGCCGCTAGGCGACTCGACGGCGAACACGACGCCGGGCAGTGCCGCGCGCAAGCGTTCGGCAATCGCCAAGAGGTGCTCGGTGGGCACTCCCTCGGCATCCACGATCCTGCGCTCGCCCATGTCGTACACGACCGCACCGTTTCCGCACACCGCGAGTCCCGTCACGCCAAGGGAGGCCGCGATCGCGTCCACCCAGCGAGGCGGCCGCGCCGTGACGAGGACCAAAGGAATGCCCGCCGGTTCGAGCGCCGCGAGCGCGGCCCTGGTGCGCTCGGAGAACTCGCCAGAGGGAGGAAGGATCGTGCCGTCGATGTCGGTACCCACAAGTTTCACGTCAGCAAGGGTACGTGCCGCGCCCACCCGGCGACCGGGACTCAAGACGTGACAACTTCGCCCTTGACTTCGAGCGCGCTCCAAGTTTTAGCGTCGGCAACATGACTACTCAAGCATTCCGATTCGGAACCACAGACACCTACCTGACCCCCATCGCGCTGGGTGCCATGATCATGGGCACCCGCACTCCAGAGGATGAGTCGCGGCGCATCCTTGACCATTTCATCACCGAGGTCACCCCCCGCTACACCGCGCCTGACGGCAGCCCCGCGCGCGGCATGATCGACACGGCCAACTGCTATTGCTGGTGGGAGGTCAAAGGTGACATGGGCGGCCACAGCGAGGCCCTGCTAGGCAGGTGGTTCGCCGACGCCGGCACCAGGGAAGCGACCTACCTCGCCACCAAGGGCACGGCGACGCTCACCGACCTTGACGGCGTGTGGAACCCCGATGGCACCCCCGACTGGACCGTCGCCCGCACCAAGTTCGTCGGCGCAGCGCCTGACGTGTTGGAGAGCTCGCTCGCGGCTTCTCTCGACCGGCTCGGCGTCGACAGCGTCGACCTCTACTACAACCACGTCGACGATCGCCGCACCCCCCTCGCCGACGCGGTGGGCACCTTCGCGTCGTTCGTCGCCGACGGCCGCATCGGGGCATACGGATGGTCCAATGTGTCGACGTGGCGGCTAGCGCAGATCAGGGCGGTGGCCGAGGCCAACGGCTGGCCCCAGCCTGCTGCGCTCCAGCAACAGCACAGCTACCTGCGCAAGCGCGCGGGAGTGGAGAACCTGTCGATCCCCGGCGACGAGCAACTGGATTACTTGCGCACCTACGACGACCTCCAGCTGGTCGCCTACTCGCCGGTGCTCAAGGGCGTGTACTCGGACCCCGCCAAGCGAGCGGACGACTTCTGGGCGATGGACAACTACCGCGGTGCCGACGCCGATGCCAGGCTCGCCGCCGTCGACGACGTGGCCAGGGCGACGGGAGCGACGGGCAACCAAGTGGTGCTCGCGTGGATGCTGGCTCAGGACTCCCCGCGGGCGCTGCCACTCATTGGTGCACGCACCTTTGACCAGTACCTCGAGTGCATCGAGGCGCTCGACGTGACGTTGACCGCCGACCACCTGTCCGTGCTGGAGGCCGCTGGCGCGTAACGCGTCACTGCAACGGCGCGTCGTCGAGTCCGTCGCCCAACGTCCACCTCCTGGTGGGGGCGACGGACTCGACGAACGCGGGGTCGTGACTCACCACCAGCAGCGCACCGCCGTACCCCTCGAGCGCCTGCTCCAGGTGCTCCTGGGATGCGAAGTCGAGGTTGTTCGTCGGCTCGTCCAACACCAACAACTGCGGCGCCGGACGTGCAAGCAGCACGCAAGCGAGCGCCGCGCGGAACCTCTCGCCGCCTGACAAAGTCCCCGCCACCGCGTCGGCCGCGGCCCCTCTGAACTGGAACTTTCCCAACTGGTCGCGCACCTCTTGAGGCGGAGCGTCTGGCGCGTACCGTGCCACGTTGTCAACGACGCTCATCGCGTCATCCAGCAGCGTCAGCCGCTGCGGCAAGTAACCGGCTGGCACCGCCACGTTCACCTCGCCAGCCGCGGGCGTGCGCATACCCAAGACCGTCTCGATCAGCGTCGTCTTGCCTGATCCGTTCGCACCCGCGATCACGATGCGCTCAGGTCCCACGATGTCGAGATCCCCGCACGGTCCCATCCGGGTGGCCAGACCCCTCGCCCTGAAGACGACGCGCCGCGAAGGCACGGCGGTCAGCGGCAACTCGATGCGGATCGACCTGTCGCGCTCGATGGCGGAGCGGGCGTCCACGAGCGCTGCCGTGGCAGATTCGAGTCGGTCCTCATGCACCTTGCGCACCCTGGCCTCCGTGCGCGCCGCCTGATCCGTCTTGACCTTCACGCCCGCGCGCGTCACCTTGGCATTCGTCCTGGCCGATGCCGCCTGCTGGCGACGCTTACCAGCCGATTCGATGCGCGCCCGTAGGTCGCGGTGCTCACGCGCCGCGTGCGCCACGGCCCCGGCCACGGCCTGCCGAGCAGCCTCACGCTCCGCGGCCACCGCCTCTTCGAAGGCCGCGAGCGCGCCCCCGAACCAGCGCAACTCTGTGGTGCCATCCGCCTTCTCACGCAGTTCGCCAATGCGGTCGACCCTGTCGAGCACCGAGCGGTCGTGCGTGATCACCGCAACGGCTCCACGGCGCTGGGTGAGCGCCGCGATCAGCCTCTCCCTCGCGTCGGCGTCAAGGTTGTTGGTCGGCTCGTCGAGCAGCAACACGACGGCGTCCGACAAGAGGGCAGCGCCCACGGCAAGCAGCGTCGCCTCGCCCCCGCTCACCTGGCCCACCCGCCTGTCCAGGCCGAGATGGCCAAGGCCAAGCGCGTCCAACGTCGCGTGGGCGCGCTCCTCGACCAGCCAGTCGTCGGCGACGGCGTCGTAGTCGGCGGGTTCGGTTGAACCCGACTCGATCGCGCGCAGGGCCCGCACCGTGGCGCCGATGCCGAGCACGTCGGCCACGGCGTCGTCCACCGCGAGCGCCACGTGCTGCGGCACGTACGCAAGGCGTTCGGGACGGGTCACGGAACCGGAAGAGGGCTCGAGGTCGGCCGTGACGAGTCGCGCAAGGGTCGTCTTGCCGATGCCGTTGCGGCCGACGATCCCCGACAGCCCGTGAGGCAGGGAGAAGGAAAGGTCGCGAAAGACGGTGCGGCCGTCTGGCCAGGAGAACGACAGGTGGGAGGAAGAAAGGGTCGATGGCATGAGGGATTCCTTGACGTCTGGAGCGGTGGTCGCCGTGGCCAGACAGAGCTGGCATCCCTAGTGCTTCATCGGTTTCTCCTTGGTCGTGGTCAGATCACTGTAACCGGGCCGCGCGCACGCGTCGAGGCACGTCGCGCGGAAAAGGTCACTGACACAGCGACGCGCGCGCCGTAACCTGGGCTTATGACCACGCCACGCATTCGCCCCGCCACTCCAGCCGACGAGCAGCAGATGGCAAGGGTCTGCCTCCTGACGGGCGCCGACGGTGGCGATGCCGCCGGGCGTTTTGGCGACGACACGGTGCTCGCCGACGTCTACGCCTCGCCATACCTGCACGGCCCCTCCTGCAGTGCCTGGGTGGTGGACGTGGGAGGCAAGGTGTTGGGTTACGTCGTGGCGGCCGCCGACACCGAAGAGTTCCAGCGGTGGTTCAGCACGCAGTGGTGGCCGGAGCGCGGCGAGCGCCACGTCGCCAAGACCGCAGATGACGGTTGGCTGCTTCCCGCGGCTGCGGACCCCGAGCGTTGCTTGTCCGACGCGGTCGCGGAGTACCCCGCACACCTCCACATCGATTTGCTTCCCGAGCTTCAGGGAGCCGGCTGGGGCAGGCGGCTGATGGACACCCTGATGGCGCAGCTCGCCGAGCAGGGCGTCGACGGCGTCCACCTGGTCGCTCCGCGCGCGAATGAGCAGGCGCAGGCCTTCTATCCGAAGGTGGGGTTCGTCGCCGTCGGCGAGGACGAGAAGAACGTGACGTTCGCCCGACACACCATATTGGGGGGCGGTACGTCGTAGCATTTCTGCATGGCCAATGTCACTGCGCCGACTGACCAAGTCCCTGCCGAATTCCTCGCCTCAGTCGAGCCGGCCAAACGCAGGCTTGAGGGCGAGCGCCTGTTGGCTCTCATGACCGAGGTCACTGGCGCCGCTCCCGTGATGTGGGGCCCCAGCATGATCGGCTACGGCGCCTACCAATACCGCTATCCGAGCGGGCGAAAGGGCGAGTTCTTCCGCGTGGGTTTCTCGCCCCGCAAGAGCGCACTCTCGCTCTACGGCCTTCAAGACGACGAACGTGCTCAAGCCATGCTGGCCGACCTCGGCCCTCACACCGTCGGCGCTGGATGTGTCTACGTCAAGAAGCTCGACGCCATTGACGACGCCGTGTTGCGGGCCCTGGTCAAGCGAGGCTTTGAAAGGCCAAAGCTCTACGAGTCCTGAGCTGCCGCCGTTCCCCTAGAGCTCCTTGCGGTACCACCGGTCGGCGTGGGGCTCTCCATTGAAATCGGGCACTTGCCTGTACCCGCGTGACGCATACAACTGACCTGCGGCGGTCAACCGGGAGTTGGTGTCGAGCGTCACCGCCGTCGTCCCGGCCGCAACGGCAAGGGCCTCAAGCCGGTCGAGCATGAGGCCTGCCACGCCAAGGCCGCGCGCCGAAGGGGCGACCCACATGCGCTTCAGAAAGGCCGGCTGACCCGGCGGGAGCTTGACTCCTCCGCAACCGACGGGCTGACCGTGCAGCCGCGCCACGAGGAATGCGCCATGTGGCGGCGTCAGATCCGCCGCTCCCACTGCGACCGCCTTGGCGGGGTCGTAGCCCGTGTCAAAGAGGGCGTCGATCTCGGCGAAGAACTGGCCGACGCACCACCGCGCGTCTCGCGACTCGGGGTCGACCGTCTCGATGGAGAGGTGCCTCTTGGTGAGCGCGCGCGTCAGGGTGCGGGCGGCGGAGTCAATCTCGGCCAACTCGTCGTCGGTGAAGCCGCCCAGCACCTCCTCGGCGGCATCGTCGCTCAGGCGATCGAGCGTTGCCACCTCTGCCGCGCCGGCGGCGGTCCGGGAGGCGACCTTGGCCCTGGCGTCGTCGGGGCTGGGCCGCACCTCGACAAGCCCCTCGCCTTCGAGCAGGCGCAAGAGCCGCGAGGCGTAGCCGGCATCGAGGCCAAGCCGCTCTCGCAGCGAAGCAACCTCGACCGGCCCGTCGCCCATCTCCCACAGCAAACGGGACGCCCCGTAAGGTCGGCCGCGGCCCAGGAAGTCATCCTGGAGCGCGCCCACCTCGCGGGTCACCACCCGCTGAAACTGACGAAAGGTCTGGACGTGGCGCTCTGGCATACCGTTGACTTTAGTCAACTATCTTGTCTTGCGCCACAGTTCTTCTTCGTTAGCACCGCTCCTTTGCGCCCGGGACCCTCTGGTCCCGGGGTCCCAGGGACACAGGTCCCTACAATCCCGCGTCGCCGCCTTCTAGCGTGGGAACTGGTGCAAAGAACGCACCCGGTCACCCCATGACCGACGGCAGCACGTCCCGCGACCATCGGTCGCGCCAATTCACTGACAACGTAGTCGGAGGACATCGTGGGCGACATGGCACAACCAGAGCGCGTGACCGTCACGGTCAATGACCGTGAGATCGAGGTCGAGGCGGGACTCAACATCCTGCAGGCCCTGGGTAACGAGGGCATCGAGATTCCCTCGCTGTGCAATGACGTGCGCCTCAAGCGCGCCAACGGCAGCTGCGGACTGTGCGTCGTGGAGATGGGGGACGAGTCCCCTCGCGACGTGAAGGCGTGCATCACTCCCGTCGTGCCAGGCATGGTCGTCAAGACTCACACCGACCGCTTGGAGGCCTACCGCAAGGTGCGCCTCGAGCAGTTGCTGTGCGATCACAACGCCGACTGCGTCGCACCCTGCGTGCAGACCTGCCCCGCGAACATCGACATCCAGACCTACCTCCAGCACGTCGCAGACGGCAACTTCGAGGCCGCGATCCGCGTCATCAAGGACCGCAACCCCTTCCCGTCGGCGTGCGGCCGCGTGTGCCCTCACCCCTGTGAAGACGAGTGCCGCCGCAACCTGGTAGACGACCCGGTCGCCATCAACGCCGTCAAGCGCTTCGCCGCCGACTGGGACATGGCTCGCAAGGACCCGTGGCGCCCGCGCGTTGCCGAGCACACCGGGAAGCGCATCGCCATCGTCGGCGCTGGCCCCTCCGGACTGAGCGCCGCCAACTACTTGGCCATCGCCGGCCACGGCGTGACCGTGTTCGAAAACCAGCCGGAGCCAGGCGGCATGATGCGCTACGGCATCCCGGAGTACCGCCTGCCCAAGGCGACGCTCGACAAGGAGATCGCGCTCATCGAGGCGCTGGGCGTCAACATCGTGTGCAACAGGGGCCTCGGCACGCACTTGCAGCTCGAGGACCTCAAGCGCGACTTCGACGCCGTCTACCTCGCAATCGGTTCGTGGCGCGCCACGCCACTCGGCATCGACGGTGACAACACCGAAGGCGTCGAGCTCGGCATCGACTACTTGCGTCACGTCACCAAGGGCAACGACGCCCCGGTCGGCGACACCGTCATCGTCATCGGTGGCGGCAACACAGCCATCGACTGTGCGCGCGCCGCCCTTCGCAAGGGCGCCAAGGAAGTCAAGCTCGTCTACCGCCGTACTCAAGAAGAGATGCCCGCCCAGGCGATCGAGGTCCACGAAGCGCTTCGCGAAGGCGTCGAGATGGTGTTCCTCGCCGCGCCCCAGCGCATCACTCACGCCGAGAACGGCATCAAGGCGCTGCACTGCATGCGCATGGAACTGGGCGAGCCAGACCGCTCAGGCCGTCGTCGTCCCGTGCCCGTCGAAGGCTCCAACTTCGTGATCGAAGCCAACACCATCATCGGCGCCATCGGCCAGAACACCGACACCGGCTTCCTCTACAACGACCTTCCCGTTCGCCTGAACAAGTGGGGCGACATCGACATCGACGGCTACTCGATGCAGACGTCCGAGCCCAAGATCTTCTCGGGCGGCGACTGCGTGACTGGTCCCTCGACCGTCGTCGCGGCCATTGGTGCGGGGCGTCGCGCAGCAGAGGCCATCAGCGAGTTCGTCACCAAGGGCTACATCAAGCCAAGCCACGAGGACTACTCGTGCTCGCGCGGTTCCCTTGAGGACCTGCCGCAGGCCGAGTTCGAGGACTTCCCGTCGCTCGCACGCGCCGTCATGGCGGAACTCGAGGTCGAGGACAGGCTGGACGGCTTCCCGGAGGTCGAACTTGGCCTCACCGCCGCTCAGGCTCAAGCCGAGGCAGCCCGTTGCCTCACGTGTGGCTGCTCCGCACAGAACAGCTGCTCGCTGCGCAAGGAGGCCACCTCTCACCAGGTGGTGTTCGAACCCACCATTCACGTCCGCCCACGCACTCCCATCGTGCGCGACCACCAATTCATCATCCGCGACCAGAACAAGTGCATCTCGTGTGGACTGTGCGTCGCCGCATGTTCCGAGATCATGGGCCCAGGCGTGCTCGCCTTCCAGTTCCGTCAGGGACAACTGGCGGTGTGCACCTCGACGGGCGAGCCGCTCAACATGACCGACTGCGTCTCGTGTGGACAGTGCGTGCGCGCATGTCCCACCGGCGCACTCGACTACGAGCGCGAGCGCGGCGACGTGTTCACCGCGATCAACGACCCTTCCAAGAAGGTCGTGGGCTTCGTCGCCCCCGCCGTGCGCGCGCACATAGCCAAGGAGTATGGCCTCACGCATGAAGAGGCCGCGCCATTCATCGCAGGCATGATGAGGAAGATCGGCTTCGACAAGATCTTCGACTTCGTGTTTGCCGCGGACCTCACGATCATGGAGGAGACCACCGAACTGTTCGGACGTCTCCAGGGCGGCGCACCGATGCCGCTCTACACATCCTGCTGCCCCGGTTGGGTCAACTACGCCGAGCGCCGCTACCCAGGGATCATCCCTCATCTCTCGAGCTGCAAGTCGCCTCAGCAGATGATGGGATCGACGGTGAAGGCGCACTTCGCCAAGAGCGAGGGCATCAGCCTCGACGAGTTGTACACCGTGTCGATCGTGCCGTGCATGGCTAAGAAGAGCGAGGCCGCTCGCCCGGAGTTCGCTCCGGAGGGCATCCGCGACGTCGACGCCGTGCTCACCACCACCGAGTTCCTCGAGATGGTGCAGATGCTGCGCCTTGAGAAGGAAGACATCACGCCGGCGGAGTTCGATGCCCCGTACAAGCAGGTCTCCGGCGCTGGCGTGCTGTTCGGCTCGTCCGGCGGCGTGGCGGAGGCCGCCACACGTATGGCTGTCGAGAAGCTCACTGGCGAACAGCTCCGTACGCGTCTCGACTTCGAACCTGTCGAGGGCTACCCAGGCGTGAAGGTCGCTACCGTCGAGGCTCCCGGCCGCACGCTGCGGATCGCGGCCATCTCGGGGCTTGGCAACGCCGACGCTGTCATCAAGAACCTACTCGCGGGCGACGACATGGGCTTCGACTTGGTCGAGATCATGGCCTGTCCAGGCGGTTGCATCAATGGCGCCGGCCACCCGAAGCCCAAGCACCAGGGCGAGACGGGCATCAAGACGATGGTGCTGTCCAACATCGATGAGGACATGGCGCTCAAGGACTCGCAGAAGAACCCCGACATCCTGCGCCTGTACGAGGACTTCTACGGCGAGCCCAACTCGCACCTCGCACACGACCTTCTGCACACCACGTACGCACCGTTCCGCGCGGACGTCATCCCCAAGCCCTGAAAGGTCCCACCCTCATGAAAACGTCCCTCGCCACCCTTGGCGCCCTCCTCGTCGCGAGCACGCTTGCGGCGTGCGGTTCCAGCACCGCAGCCGTAGACCCGTCGCCCTCACCGACCGCGACCAGCGTCGCTCAAGTAGAGGCGCCTGCTCCTGACCCAATCACGATCACGATCGCGTCGCTGAAGGGCCCCACGACGATGGGGCTTGTGGGTCTCATGGACGAGGTCACCGAGGGAACGGCGGCGGAGGACTACCAGGTCACGATGTACGGCTCGCCCGACGAGGTTGTCCCCTTGGTCGCTCAAGGTGGGGTCGACGTCGCGCTCGTGCCGTCGAACCTCGCGGCGGTGCTCTACAACAAGACAAAGGGCACCGACGCGCAGATCTCCGTCATGGCGGTGAACACCCTTGGTGTTCTCAACATCGTGGAATCGGGCGAGACGGTTCAGTCCATGAGCGACTTGGCCGGCAAGACGATCTACAGCACCGGCAAGGGCGCCTCCCCCGAGTACGTCCTCAACTACCTGTTGACCGAAGCGGGCCTTACGCCAGGCGTCGACGTGACCGTGGAGTACCTGTCTGAGCACACCGAGGTGGTCGCCAAACTGGCCACCACGCCTGGCTCGGTCGGGGTGCTGCCACAGCCGTTCGTCACGATTGCCTCGGCCAAGAGCCCCGACCTGCGGGTCGCTCTTGACCTGACCGAGGAGTGGGCCGCCGTCTCGCCAGACTCGCAACTCATCAACGGCGTCGTCGTGGTGCGCAACGCGTTCGCCGAAGAGAACCCCGAGGCCATTGCCCAGTTCCTCGCCGACTACGAGGCCTCGACCGAATGGGTCAACGCGAACCCGGCCGACGCCGCGCCGCTCATCGTCGACGCTGGCATCGTCCCCGATCCCGCCCTTGCGGAGAAGGCCATTCCGTTCTGCTACATCACCTTCGTGGCTGGCGACCAGATGAAGACGTCGCTCAGCGGCTACCTGCAGGTGCTCTTCGATGCCGACCCCAAGTCCGTCGGTGGAACAATGCCTGGAGATGACTTCTACTACGGCGGGTAGCGGCGAGGCGCTCGCGCGCGCCAAGCGCGCGGGACGTCCAGTGCTGGCCGCCCTGTTCTGGGTGGCCGTGTGGCAGATCGCAGCGCTCAGCGTCAACAAGGAGTTCCTGCTCGCCTCGCCCTGGTCGGTGGTGACGCGGCTCGGCGAGCTCGCATTCACGGCCGACTTCTGGGCCACCGTTGGCTGGTCGCTCGCCAGGATCGCGATCGGCTTTGTTGCGGCGGCGGTAGTGGGGGCGCTGCTCGCTGCGCTGGCCGTCGCCTCCCGGTTGGTCGACGTGTTGGTGTCGCCGCTCATCGCCACGATTCGCAGCGCGCCGGTGGTGAGCTTCATCATCTTGCTGTTGTTGTGGACGGACACCAGCAAACTCTCGGCGATCGTCGCCTTCCTGATGGTGCTGCCCGTGATGTACGCGAACGTGCTCGAAGGCATCAGGCACAGGGACCGGTCGCTGCTCGAGACGGCACGCGTGTTTCGCGTGCCCTTCGTCCGCAGGTTTGGCGCTATCGACGTGCCGGCCGTGCTCCCGTTCTTCGCCGCTGCCTGCCGCATCGGCGTCGGCCTTGCTTGGAAGAGTGGCGTCGCGGCCGAGGTGATCGGCGTGGCAGACGGCAGCATCGGCGAGCAGTTATACCAGGCCAAGTTGTTCCTCAGTTCGGAAGACCTCTTTGCGTGGACCCTCGTGATCGTGGTGCTCAGCATGGCGTGCGAGGCCGCCGTGTTGCGCCTGTTGCGGCGCGTCCCCGGTCGCCTCGAACGGAGCCCGGCATGAGCGGCGAACCGATCACGCTGCGTTCCGTCACCAAGCGCTACGGAAGCCACACGGTGCTCGATGGCGTCGGCCTCGTCCTTGAGGCGGGGTCCGTGACGGCACTGACGGGCCCGAACGGAGTCGGCAAGACCACCCTCGCCCGGCTGCTGCTAGGGCTTGAGACGCCCGACGTGGGGAGCATTTCCGGGCTCGACGGCTTGCGGCGCGCGGCGGCGTTCCAAGAGGACAGGCTGTGCGGGCACCTCGATGCCGTCGCGAATGTGAGGCTGGTGCTAGAGCGCTCGCAGCGCGGCACCGCGGAGGCCGAACTGGGGCTGGTCGGGCTCGAGCAGGCTGACCTGTCCAAGCCCGTGCGCGAACTCTCGGGCGGCCAGCGCCGGAGGGTCGCGATCGCGCGGGCGCTTGCCGTTGGCGCCGACCTGGTCGTGCTCGACGAGCCCTTCACTGGCCTCGATGCCGACACCAAGCCCGCCGTCATGGACTATGTGCGCGAGCGCCTGGCAGGGCGGACCGCGGTGCTGATCACGCATGACCCCGTGGAAGCCGAACTGCTTGGCGCACGCGTGGTGCGACTACGCCACAGCCCCGGGCTCGGCCTCTAGATCGCGCGGCCACCCCCCAGCCGGGCGCGCTGGCAAGCCTGGAGCCGCGCCCCCGCCCGCAACCCCGACACTCTGAACCGTTCTGACCGTGACACGCCGAGAATCGCCGCCCACTCGACGTCGGGACCGGCGTGTCGTGCACCGCTACGGTTCGTACTGTCCGGGGCGTGGCGTGGCGTGGCGTGGCGTGGCGGGGCGTGGCGTGGCGCGGCGTGGCGGGGCGTGGCGTGGCGGGGCGTGGCGTGGCGCGGCGTGGCGTGGCGCGGCGAGCACGGCGGCGGGGCGAGGGCGCAGCACGGCAGACAGCCCCCACGCCGGACAGCCCCGGCACCACACGCCCCCGACACCCTCATGTAAATAATTCTTGACATGATGTCAAACCTGCCTTACCTTGAGCATGTCAACAAAGTTTGACACGGCAGCCGTCACCGCTGCCGCCAGCAACGAGAAGGAATCCGCGGCCATGGGCTTCGAACACCGGCACCAACTTCTGGGCATGATCCTCGGCGTGGCAGCCTTCGCCGCCTACTCGATCGTCGTCGTCACCCGCGCGCTCACGGACGACGTCTCGGTCACCAAGGTGGCGTGGCAAGGCCCGATGCTGCTCATGGTGGGCGTCGGCGGGGCGCTCTACGCCGTGTTCTACGGCCTGGAGCGGTGGCGCCTGCGCGGACAAATCATCGCCGACGAGCGCGATGCGGAGATCATGCGCCGGTCGGAGTCCGCAGGCGGTGGCCTGACCAGCCTGGCGGCCCTTGTCACCATGATCATGCTCGCGCTCGGCGCCGATGCCTTCTGGGCAGTACACGTTCTCTTCGTCGGCAGCTTCCTTGGGTCGCTCACGCAGTCGGGGACAACGCTCGCGGCCTACACGGAAGGATTGGACCGATGAGCCACGAACTGCGCGCACCGGGTGACGACGATCCCGTCGTGATGACCGCAGAGGAACGCTCCGTCTGGGTCTACCTCGTGGTGGTCACCATCACGTCGGTCACGTACTTCGCCATCGTCATTCCGCGCGCCATCACCCAGCCCATCGAGGACGTCTCGTGGATCACGCCGATGCTCTGGACGCTCGGTTTCTCGATTGTCGGGACCATCGTCGGCTCGATTGTCGGCGCGATCGGCGGAGCCGTCGGTCTCGCGGCGCGCGGTATCAACCCCGAGGGCCAGCTTGAGGGTGACCTGCGCGACAAGGACATCAAGCGTCTCGGAGATCGCCGCGCGGCTGCCACCAGTGGCGCAGCCATGTTCGGCGTGCTCGTCTTGGCCATGATCGGCGCCGACCTGTTCTGGATCGGCAACCTCGTGTTCCTCGCGGGCACCGTCGGTGCGTACGTCGAGACGCTCACCAAGATCGCCGCATACCGCAGGGGCTTCTGACATGGCCCCCAAACCCACCAAGGTGTCCAACCGCATCAGGGCGCTCCGTTTCGAGTGCGGAGAGATGACGCAGGCCGACCTGGCGGACCGGCTCAAGGTGACTCGCCAGACCGTCATCGCGATCGAGCAAGGCAAGTACTCCCCTTCGCTCGAGATGGCCTTTGAGATCGCGAGGGTGTTCAGTCGCCCTCTTGACGACGTCTTCTCCTACGAGACGGGAGGCACCGACAATCAGCCTTCCCTCTAGGGGCTAACGGCCGCCAATAGGCCCGCAATCCGGCCACCAGCCGCCAGCCCCCGCCGAACCAACGACCTCACCAGCGAGCCGAGAGGCACGAGACCTCCTCCTCGCTCACCCAAAAACGCTTCACTTCTCAGGAGAAACTCATGACTGACACCATCAAGACCGCTCGCGCTGCAGGCGCCTGGTACCTGGGGCTCGCCATCACCGGCATGCTCGGGTTCCTGGTGCTGCGCCCCCAGGTCACCGATGCCGATAGCCCTGCGGCCACCCTCGCCAACCTCACCGACCATGCCGCACAGGCGCACCTACTGGTACTCCTCGAGATGAGCATCGTCGTCACGCAAGCCCTAGCGGCCGTGTTCTTCTTCAAGCTATTCCGGCCCCTCAACCCCACCGCCGCCTACGCCACCGCCACGTTCGGCATGGTCAATGCCGTCGCCATCATGGCGTCGGGTGCGTTCATGGCCACCGCCAACGCGGTCGCCGCTGACCCACACCTCGCACCCGGCGGAGACGCGGCAGGCACGGTCGGACTCCTGTACGAGCTCTCCGCGAGCTCGTGGGGCATGGGCAACCTCTTCTTCGGGCTGTGGCTGATCCCGATGGGCTGGGTGGCGCTCACCTCGGGCAGGTTCCCGCGAGTCATGGGATGGATCCTGGTGGTCGGCGGCGTCGGCTACGTCCTGAGCGGTCTGGCCGCCTACGGCATCGCCGACGCCCCCAGCGCTGTGACAGAAGGCCTCGCCTTCCCCGCCACCGTGGGCGAGTTCTGGATGATCGGCTACCTGCTGGTCAAGGGCATCCGCCCGGCACCTTCAATGTGACCCTCACCCCTCAGCCCTAGTTCGCGACGCTACGAACCAAAACTCTCCCGGACACGCCGGGGGCCGGGCCTGAACCAAGGCTCTGTTCGGCGAGTCGACGCCCATCACGGTTCGTAGCGTCGGCGCGGTCGGCGCGGTCGGCGCGGTCGGCGCGTCACCCCCACCACCCTCACCCCCCGCCACCCTCAGCACACCCCACCTCTACTCAGCACACCCAAAAACGCGGAGGCTCCCGCCCCGCGAGACACGAAAGGCACCAACATGAATGTCTCCTTGACAGGGCGTCTCGCCCGAACGGCCGCGACCAGGCCATGGCTCACCGTCGCGGGCTGGATCCTCGCGATGGTCGCGGCAGGAGCCGCAGCCGGCTCGATCGACTCGTATGTGACCCCGGCCCAGATCAACCTGGTGACCACCGAGGCCGATCGCGCCGACGAGCTCGACCAGCAGCATCGCGTGGGCGACGGCGACGCCGACCGCTTCGCGGAGCAACTCATCGTCACGTCCCACACGGCCACGGCCGGCTCTGCTGATTTCGATGCGGTCCTCGCCGACGCCGTAGCCGCCATGAATGACATCGACGGGGTAGCCGACGTGTCGGTTGCCGACGCCGTCGTCGCCCCTACCGACCGCTCGGCGATTGTTGACTTCACCGTCGAGGCCGACCTCGAGACCTTGCGCGAGGTCGTCGATGCGGCCGACGCCGCAGGTACCGAGACCGTCGACGCCTTCGTCTCCGGCCCAGAGTCCACCCAGCTCGCCCTCAACGACCTGGCGAACAAGGACCTGGCGCGCGGCGAGGGCATCGGCATTGCGGTCGCGCTGGTGGTGCTCGTGTTCGTCTTCGGCGCCGTGGTCGCCGCAGGGTTGCCCCTGCTGGTGGCGCTCGGCTCGATGGTGATCGCCTTGGGCCTTGGCGCGATCGCATCGAGGGTGCTCGCCTCGTCGGGAACGGAGGTCTCCGACAGCCTCACCATCTTTGTGGGAATGATGGGTCTCGCGCTTGGCATCGACTATTCGCTGCTGACGGTGCAGCGTTTCAGGGAGGAACTCGCCAAGGGCCACAGCGTGCTCGACGCCGTCACCATCACTGGCTCCACGGCAAACCGCGCAGTCCTGACCTCCGGCCTGACCGTCGTCGCGTCGATCGGCGGCCTCATGTTGCTGCCCCAGAACACATTCCTCGGCATCGGCATCGCGATCATCGCCGTGGCCCTGTCCGCCGTCTCGATTGCCCTGTTCTTGCTGCCGGCCGTGCTGCGGCTCCTTGGGCATCGCGTGAACGCCTGGCGTTTGCCGATGCGCCACCCCGGCGAGACGTCAAAGGGTTGGACCAGGCTTGCCACCTGGGTTGCCCGCCGACCAGGCTCCGCGGCCGCGGCTGGACTCGTGACTCTCGGCATCGTCGCGGCCCCGGTGTTGTCGCTCCAGTTCGCGATGCCCACCCCTGATTCCTGGCCGGACGACTTTGTGCTCAACAAGGCCAACGTGGTCTACACCGAGGACTTCGGCTTCACCGACGCCGCCACCACGGTGGCCATTACGGGCGCTTCCGATGCGCAGATCGCGTCGCTCGCGGCCGACATCGAGGCCGATCCCGGCTTCGCAGGAACCACCGTCGATGCGCGCGACGGCGCCACCTTCATCGACACTCACGACACCTTCGATGTAGCCAACCCTGCCTCCGGCGAGGCGATCGAGCGACTGCGGGATCAGTTGATCCCCCTGCACCTCGACGGCACAGAAGCCGAGGCGTTCGTCGGAGGCGCACGGGCTGCCGAGTACGACAACTACGGGCTGATCGCGAGCCGCGCTCCGTGGGCCGTCGCCTTCATCCTCGGCATCACCTTTGTACTCCTGCTCGTCATGTTCAGGTCGGTGGTGGTGCCCCTCAAGGCCATCCTGATGAACCTGATCGGCACCACGGCTACGTTCGGAGCGCTCGTCGCGACGTACCAGTGGGGCTGGGGAGACGCGCTCGGCCTCCCCACCGTCGACGGCATCTCTCCGTACATGCCAGTGATGGTCTTTGCCCTGGTATTCGGGCTCTCTATGGACTACCACGTGTTCCTGCTGAGCAGGATTCGGGAGCGGTACGACGCGACGGGCGATACCCGCACGGCCGTGATCGAGGGCGTCTCCAAGACCGGTCCGCTCATCACGGGCGCGGCGCTCATCATGATCGGCGTGTTCGGTGGCTTCGCCTCAGCGTCCATCCCCGAGCTCTCACAATGGGGATTCGGGCTCGCGGTGGGCGTGCTACTGGACGCCACCATCATCCGCATCCTGCTGGTGCCCGCCGCCATGACGTGGCTCGACAAGGCGAACTGGTACCTACCGTCGTGGCTTGAATGGCTCCCGCGAGTCCAGCACCACGAGCACCCCGCGCCAGCGCTCGAGGAGCCCCACGGCGAGCGCGAGCCAGCCCTCGTCTAGCCCACCATCGGCGCGCCGCCGGCCCGATCCCAGCGTCGGCGGCGCGCGGCACCACTCAATCCCCCTTGGAGGGACCATGATCACCACCCGCACCACGACCATGACCGCCGTCATGCACGACCGCTACGGCGAGCCAGACGTGCTCACCACCGGTCTCGCCCCTGTCCCGACGCCCGGCCGGCGTGACGTCTTGCTCCGCGTGAAGGCGGCGGCTCTGAACCCGGCCGACGTGTTCCTCACCAGAGGCAGACCGGGCGTCGTCCGCCTGGGGTTGGGACTGCGTCGGCCGCGCCGCACGATTCGTGGCAGCGACGTTGCCGGCGTGGTCGAGGCGGTGGGCGCCGACGTCACCGAGTGGAGCGTGGGCGACGAGGTCTTCGGCGCGGGCAGGGGATCGCTCGCCGAGTATGCCCTTGCCGCGGCCGACGACCTGGCGAGGATCCCGGCGGGCGTCACCTTTGAGGCCGCGGCGGGCACGACGATGGCGGGCCTCGCGGCGCTCCATGGGCTGAGGGTGCGGCCGGTTGGGCCCGGCGACCACGTGCTGATCATCGGCGCCGCCGGCGGCATCGGCTCCTTCGCGGTGCAGATGGCCGCCGCTGCCGGGGCCACCGTGACGGGGGTGTGCTCCGCAGCGAAGGCGCAGCAAGTAAGAGACCTCGGAGCACACCGCGTCATCGACTACGCAACCCAGAGCGTGCTCGATCTGGAGGAGCGCTTCGATCTCATCTTCGACAACGTGGGAGCAGACCGCATGCTCGCGCTGGAGAAGCTCACAACCCCCACTGGGATCCTGCTGCCCAACAGCGGAGAGCGAGGCCCCGATGGTGGAGCCCTCGCCCGCGTGGTCAAGGCGATGTGGCGGGGCAAGGTGCTCCGCAAGCGCATCGGCTCCTTCTACTCGTCGCCGAACCGGGAGGATCTCGCCCTTCTGGCGGACATGCTCGCCGACGGATCCCTGACGGTTCCCGTCGACACGATGTTCAGCCTGGCCCACGGCCGCGAGGCAATGGAGCGCGTCGCCTCGCGTCATGCTAGAGGCAAGGTGGTCGTCTCGGTGCCGTAGCCAGCCGGGCTTGAGTAGCGGGGCCGGGTCGCCGGGACTTGAGGACGGAGGAATGCCCTGGCGGAGGCGTACCGTTTCCCACTAGGAATGAGAAACACCTTCAGCTCGCTCAGCATCCTCAACTACAGGCTCTGGTTCGCCAGCGCCCTCGTGTCGAACCTCGGCACCTGGATGCAGCGCATCGCCCAAGACTGGCTGGTGCTGACGGTGCTCACCGACGACTCTGGCGTGGCGGTAGGTATCACGACGGGGCTGCAGTTCCTCCCGTTCTTGCTGCTCGGCCCGTTCACGGGCGTGGTCGCCGACAGGGTCGACCACCGCAAGATGCTGATGGTGACGCAGACGCTCTCTGGCGCACTGGGGCTCGGCCTCGGCGTTCTCGTCCTAGCTGGCTCCGCAGAACTCCTGCACGTCTACGGCTTTGCCCTTGCCCTCGGGATCGTCACCGCCTTCGACGCCCCGGCGCGCCAGACCTTCGTCGGGGACCTAGTTCCTCGTAAGCAACTGGCCAACGCCGTCGGCCTCAACTCCGCATCCTTCAACGCGGCACGTCTGATCGGGCCAGGAGTCGCCGGAGTACTGATCGCGGTGGTCGGCACCGGCTGGGTGTTCATCATCAACGGGGCGACGTTCGCGGCCACGCTCGTCGCGCTCGCCGTGATGCGAGGGGGCGATTTCCACGCCCAGGAGCGCGCGCCGCGCTCGCCGGGCCAGGTGATCGACGGCCTCCGCTACGTGCGGGGGCGGCGCGACCTCATGATCATCTTTGTGGTGGTGAGCGTCGTGTCCACTTTCGGTCTCAACTTACAACTCACGAGCGCCATGATGGCGCGCATCGAGTTCGACAAGGGGCCCGAGGCGTACGGAATGCTCGGCACAATCCTCGCGATCGGGTCGCTGACTGGCGCGATTATGGCGGCTCGCCGCGAGGCGCCGTCGGCGCGGCTGGTCGTGATGGCCGCTGCTGGCTTCGCTGCCGCGAGCGCAGTGATGGCCGTCATGCCGACCTATTGGACGTACGCACTCTCGGGCATCCCTGTGGGTTTCACCGCCCTCACGATGCTCACCGCGGCGAACGCGACGGTGCAGACCACCACGCCTGCTGCCATGAGGGGCCGCGTCATGGCGCTCTACATGATGGTCCTGATGGGGGCGAACCCGCTGGGCTCACCCGCCGTTGGTTGGGTCGGCGAGCACCTTGGGCCCAGGCTCGCGATTGCCGTTGGCTCGATCACAGCGCTCGCGGTCGTGGTGGCCGTCTTGGCGAGGCAAGTGGTGAAGGGACGGCTCGACGTGGCGCTGTCGCCACGACGGCCGTTCCTCAAGGTCACCGCGATCCCCGAGGTCCAGATCCCGGACCCTTAAGGGACCGACCTCGCCTAGACGCCGCGCGTGCCTGACTCTGGCGGCCGCTGGGTCGCGGCGCGGTCCTGGTAGACCTCGCGGTGCGTTGTCCGACGGCTTTGGGCGTTGACGATCAGCGAGACGATGATCGCGAGCGCACCAGCGATCATGCTGATCCAGCCCATCACATCCAGGTTCACCACATCCACGGTGGCGTTGACGGCGAAGGTGAGCACGGCGCCCACCACAATCAAGAAAATGCCGGTACCGATAGCCATGAGTTCCTCCTGTCTTTCGGTCGTGCCACGGTCGTGCCACGCGCGCCCGACGTTGGCGCCGGACGGCGTCCGCCACAAGGGCGTTACTAGGGGCAACACGGCGTGCAAAGCGAGCATTCCTCCCGTAAGGGGCCGTGCTGCGGCCGCAGCGTGCCAACTTGCCCCGCCCAGCGTCGGCCGCCTCGCGCGCCTGGCGCTGAGCCTGCCGTGGTCACGCTAACGTCGCCCCTATGACAGAGCAGAACTTCCTCATCAAGCAGCGCTTTGCAGCGATGGTCAACCGATACGAGATCTGGAGCGTCGACGCCCAATGGCAGCCCACCTCCATGCTTGGCTTTGCCCAGCAGAAGCGCATGAAGATGCGTGAAGAGGTGGTCTTCTACACCGATGACTCCAAGAGCAGCGTGCTGTTCACGTTCAAGGCGCGCAACGTGCTCGACATCAGGTCCGTTGTGGACGTGTACGACGGTGCAGGCCAGGCCATCGGCACCTTCCACAAGGACTTCGCGGCCTCGCTGCTGAACTCCACGTGGCTCATCGACCAGCCGGGCCAGCCGCAAGTCAGGGGCCAAGAGAAGTCGGCCGTGTACGCCATCATTCGGCGCTTCACAGACTTCGGCTTCATTCCGTATGACTTCGCTTTCTTGGCGCAAGATCGCCCCGTCATGGAGATCGTCCGCAAGTGGGGCCTGCGCGACACGTACCAAGTGACCGTCACGGCCGAGGGCTACGACACCCGTCTGCTGCAGGCCGTTGCGGTGGGCCTCGACGCCCTTCAGAACCGGTAGCCGATGACGCTCGCGACACGGCTGGGCACTAGGTCGGGGCTGGCGCGGGTCTCATCAGTCACAATGTCACCATGACCAACATCGTCACCCTGGAAAACGACTACTGGCAGGTGGGGCTCGTTCCCGCCACCGGCGGCTCCGTCGCGTTCGGCCGCGTGCGGGTAGGGGGCGAGTGGGTCGACGTGCTGCGCCCCACCCAAGCAGACGCCCTTGACGACGTCTGGTCGACGGCGTCGTTCCCCTTGGTTCCGTGGTCGAACCGCATCAGGGACGCCGCGTTCCAGTGGGCGGGCAAGACATACCAGTTGCGCGTCAACTTCGAAGATGGCACCGCGATTCATGGCACGGGCATCGAGTTCCCGTGGGCGGTCGTGGAGCAGACGCCCACGTCGGCCACGCTCGAGTTCGTGTCGCGCGGAGTGTACGGCGTCAACTTCCCGTGGCCGTTCACCGCTCGCTTCACGTATGAGTTGGACGAAGAGCGCTTCACGTGGCACATGGAGATCACCAACGACGCGCACGAGACGTTCCCGGCAGGGCTTGGTCACCACCCGTACTTTGTCAGGGAGCTTGCCTCACGTGAGTTGACCGGCGGGGAGCCGACGCAGTTGCAGATCAATTGCATGACCTCCTACCCGGTAGTGGGCTGCCTGCCGACAGGGGCCCCTCAAGAGGTCTCTGGCCGCCTCGACTTCCGCGACATGAAGCCTTTGGGCGAGGAGTTCATGGACGGCTGCTTCACGCACCGGACGTCCTCCACGCTGGCGACCATCGACTACCCGGGAGCCCTGACGGTCGATATCGAGGCCGGGGCCCTGCTCGAGCACGCCGTGGTCTACTTGCCGGTCGACGTGCCGTACTTTGCGGTCGAGCCGGTGACCAACGGGAACGACGGATTCAACCTCGAGGCTCAAGGGGCGGAGGGCACTGGCGTGTTCCTCGTGCAGCCCGGCGAGACCAGGTCGACGGCATTCACCCTGGTGGCCCAACCTCGCGCTTGACGTCCCGCTTGGCGTGTGGGCCTAGAATGGGTACCGCGCCCAGGGCGCATGCGGGTGTAGTTCAATGGTAGAACTTCAGCTTCCCAAGCTGATAGCGCGGGTTCGATTCCCGTCACCCGCTCCACATATCGTCGCTGGCAAACAACCCGCACGTCGACCCTGCCAGCCCTCCGCCCATGCATCCGACTCACGCCAGGACGCCTAGCCGGGGACGCGGTCCCCGCGGAAGGATGACTGTGACCACTATTGCTGTCGTTGCCCACGCAAAGAAGACTTTTGGTGGAGGACTTGGCGAGTTGCGCAGCGTCCTCCACGACGCAGGATTCCCCGAACCCCTGTGGTACGAGGTCGCCAGGGGTAAGCAGGCGCCGGAGTGTGCGAAGCAGGCCCTCGCCAAGGGCGCCGACATCATTTTTGTGTGGGGCGGCGATGGCACGGTCAGGCGGTGCATTGACGTCGTGGCTGGCTCCGACTCGGCCATCGCCATCCTGCCCGCTGGAACGGGGAACCTACTCGCCACCAACCTCGGAATACCCCAAGATGTCTCGCAAGCCGTGGAAATCGGCCTTCACGGAGAGCGGCGGGCCCTCGACACGGGGAAGGTCAACGGCGAGCACTTCGCAGTGATGGCCGGCGCGGGGCTCGACGCCTTGATGATCCAAGGCGCCGATGACGGGCTGAAGGACCGCTTTGGACGTGCCGCATACCTGTGGTCGGGCGCTAAGAACCTTGAGGCAAGCCCGGTGAAAGCCAAGGTCAAGGTGGAGGGTCGCAAGTTCCACGAGGGCAAGATCACGTGTGTGCTGGTGGGTAACGTGAGAGAGGTCTTCGGCGGGGTCGAGGTGTTCGACGGGTCGCGCCCGGATGACGGCCTCCTCGAGGTCGGCATCGTCACCGCAAAGAGTCAAGCGCAGTGGATTCGCACCCTCGGCACGATGGTGTTGGGCCGCACGGAGAACTCCCCGTTTGTTGTCACCGCGCGCGGATCGCGCATCAAGGTGACTTTTGACAAACCGACTGCTTACGAGCTTGATGGGGGAGTCCGCAAGAAGGCAAAGAAACTCAAGATCAAGGTGCGCCCAAAGTCGATCACGCTGTGCGTTCCCGTGCCAAGCCCTGACGGCGAGGCGGGGCGCCGCGAGCTTCGCGAGTGACGGCGCAAGACCCGCTGGCAACGCGGCGATGCGCGGGCACTACCCTCACGTCGCGCAGGCGGGGCGCAGCCGTGGAGCCTCGGGCCCCTGGATGACAACCCCTGACAGGGCGCGTAGAGCGTCGGCGAATCCGCCGGGCGCAAGCCGATACCAGGTGTAACGCCCCTCCGCCTCGCTGGTCACCACGCCGGCCTCCCGCAGCACCCGCAACTGATTGCTGATGGTGCTTTGGCGCGCGCCAGTGACGTCGATCAGGTGGCACGTGCACAACTGCTCACTCGCGAGCGCCTCCACGATCCTCAGCCGCAACGGGTCAGCGAGCAGCGCGAACTGGCCTGCCAGAGAAGCGGGGAACGGCACCCGCGGTGTAGGGGTGGTGACCTGGCTCATGGTTCATACGCTACCGTGCATCAGTGAAGCGTTATATCAGCGGATCATGATGTGTGTGAGTCCCGCTCGGCGCCCGAGTCGCTCTACCCCTGACCAGAACGTGGAGAAAGCCCTTGTTGATCGCCGTCATCATCTTCGTCCTGACCCTCACTCTGGTGATCTGGCAGCCGCGCGGGCTCGGCATCGGCTGGACCGCCCTCGGCGGCGCGGCGCTCGCGCTCATCACCAGCGTCGTGCAGTTCAGCGACGTGCCAGACGTGTGGGTCATCGTGTGGAACGCGACCCTCACCTTTGTGGCCATCATCCTGATCTCGCTGGTGCTCGACGAGGCAGGCACCTTCGAGTGGGCCGCCCTGCACGTCGCGCGGTGGGGCCGCGGCAACGGGCGGATGCTGTTCAACCTCATCGTCGTTCTTGGGGCCGCGATCGCAGCCTTCTTCGCCAACGATGGCGCTGCCCTCATCCTGACGCCGATCGTCTATCAGATGCTCTTGGCGCTCAAGTTCGACCCCAAGGCCGCCTTCGCGTACGTCATGGCCACCGGCTTCGTGGCCGATAGCACCAGCCTGCCGCTCGTCGTGTCGAACTTGGTCAACATCGTCTCGGCCGACTTCTTCGACATCGGCTTTGCCCGCTACGCCCTCGTCATGATCCCGGTGAGCATCGTCTCGCTCGCAGCGAGTTTGCTTGTGCTGCGCATCTACTTCCGCAAGTCCATCCCCGGCAGGTACGACGTCGCCGACCTTGCGCGGCCGGCCGACGCCATCCACGACCGCCTCACCTTCAGGGCTGGGTGGGTGGTGCTGGCCGCCCTCCTCGTCGGCTACTTCGCGGCCGACCCCCTCGGCGTTCCCATCGCCGCCGTCGCCGGGCTCGGCGCCGTCGCGATCTTGCTGATCGCGGCCAGGAAGCCCACCTGGGCCTTCGCAAGGACGGCGCCCGTCGACGCGCACGCCCAGGTATCTTCAGGGGCCGGCGACGCCGACGCTCGGGCCGCCCTGATCGAAGTGGAGGGCGTTGGCGACGCCGACGCCGGGGCCGCCGGCTCCACCGCAGCACCCGTTGCCACCGCGCCGGGCCGCATCCCCGTGATGCCAGTGCTGAAGTCGGCGCCATGGCAGGTGGTCCTCTTCAGCCTTGGCATGTACCTGGTGGTCTACGGGCTGCGCAACCAAGGACTCACCGACTCGCTCGGCGACGTCTTCGCGTGGTTCGGCGACCATGGCCCTCTCGCGGCCGCGGGGGGAACTGGGTTCCTCGTCGCGGGCCTGTCCTCCATCATGAACAACATGCCCACCGTGCTGGTAGCCGCGCTCGGCATTGAGGCGTCAGGCGCGACGGGTCTCACGCAGCAGTTCATGATCTACGCCAACGTCATCGGCTCCGACCTTGGGCCCAAGATCACTCCGATCGGCAGCCTCGCGACGCTGTTGTGGCTGCACGTGCTCGACCGCAAGGGGATGCACATCGGATGGGGAACGTATTTCAAGGTGGGCATCGTCCTGACCATCCCCGTGTTGGCCATCACGCTGCTCGCGCTCGTCGGTTGGCTGAGCCTGATCGGCGCCTAACAGGGCCGCAGCGGGACCACTGCGCCACCGCGTCCGCACCGCCGCCTCGCCGCCTCGCCGGATACGCTGTCACGATGGTCGACACGTGCGTCACGCGAGTGCCGATTTTCGCCGGACTCACGGAGGACGAGCAACGGCGCGTCGCCGGGGTGGCCCGCCCGGTGCGCCTGCAGGTGGGCGAGCTCGCGTACTCCGCCTCGGACGAGGCCGCCCGCCTGCTCGTGGTGCACACGGGCCGCCTCAAGATCTTCCGTATCTCCCCCGATGGAACGGAGCAGCTGGTGAGGGTCCTGGGGCCCGGCGAGTTCACAGGAGAGACGGCAGTGTTCACCGGTCAACCCCCTGGAGACTTTGCCGCCGCACTGGACGACTGTCAGGTCTGCGCCTTCCGTCACGATGACCTCCTGGCGCTGGTACGCAAGTACCCGGAAACGGGGGTGCGGATGCTCGCGACCGTGAGCGCAAGGCTGGCAGCGACGGAAGACCGCCTCAACTCGCTCACATCGCGCGATGTCGAGAGCCGTCTCGCCGGGTACTTGCTCGGCCTGCCGGGGGCCAATGTCGACGGCGCTCAGACTGTACATCTGCCGATGGCCAAGAAGGACATCGCGTCGCTCATCGACACCACGCCAGAGAGCCTCAGCCGCGCGCTCGCGTCGCTCGCCACGCAGGGACTCATCAGGATCGGGTCGGGACGATCAGTCTCCATCACGCGATCCGACGCGTTGCGGCAGCTCGCAGCAGGCGCATGAAACCGCGAACTCCGCGCCACCCAGGAAGCGGCGAGCGCGCCGGCCATTGCGCCAGCCTGCGTGTCACCACTGCCTGCACATGCGCGGCCCCCACAAAGGGCTCGCTCCACACGCGCGAGTCATCGGACACCGCAGCGTTGTCCCCGGCCACGAAGTAGGTGCCGGGCGGGACCGTCCACGTGTGCCGGTAGGCCCCGCGCACAGCGGGCTGGCCGTCGACGGGATCCCCGTTGATCGTCAGCTTGCCGGCCTCCAGAGCGATCCTGTCGCCGCCGACGCCCACCACGCGCTTGATCATCACCGCACCGCCGTGTCGAAACACCACCACTTCCCCACGTCCGACGCCCCTGCCGCCGCGTCCGACCCGCCGAGTGAGCAGCAGGTCGGACGGGCGGAAGGTGGGAGCCATGGAGCCGCCGACCACTCTGACGAGTCGACTCATCGCGCCGTCCTAGTGGGCGTGGGCAGGTACTTGCCGGGGGTCGTGGCACTGCCCGCCCCGAGCGTCGTGCCCGTGATCGTGGTCGTCGCCCTCGGCAAACTTGAAGAAGTCCACGTAAGCGGCGAGGTAACGACGGCCAGCCGCCACGTCGTCGGCGTCAAAGGAAGCGGCGGCGTTCGCGGCGTGGAAGCGCCTGTGGAGTTCCTCCCGGCGCTCCTCGGGCACCATCGGCAACAGGCGATCGTCCGTGCCAAAGGCGAGCGCCTCGTCGGCGGCCTTGACCACCGGATCAATGGCGGTGCCTGTTGGTTGCACGCCGGTGAAGCCAACCCCCTCACCCATGCGGTGCAGGCGGACAAGGGTCTCGAGGAAGAGTCGGTCGGCGAGGTCGCCCGCATCGGCCCCGAGCGTCCTCACTCGCAACGCCTTGCTGAACACGCCGCGTAACTCATCCTCGCCCTCGGCCGGGATCCACTTGAGCGCGTGATTGATGTTGCCGGTGTCGAGGGCCTTGCGACCGTCTGTGGCGGCCGGGCCATCGGCCGTGTCGCAGTGGGCTTCGACGTCGGTTGGCCTGAGATGGGCCAGCAGGGTGGTGATGTTCTGAGTGAACATGGGGTGCTCCTTCTGTTGAGTCACCCCCGACGCTACGGAGACGGTGGCGAGAACGCCTTGACGCAGATCAAGTCACAGGGCGAACCTGACTCCCGCGACGAGCGAGCCTGATCACAGCAACTAGAGGCCGGAGCCCTGCAGGCTCCCCACCGTGTCCGACTCGAGTGACGTGACAACGCACGTGGTCTCTCTGTCGCCAAGCTTCCAGCCCTGCGGGCTCGGGTAATACGGCTCGTAGTAGTACACCGAGTCGGCATAGCCGATGCCCATGAAGCCCTCGTAAGCGTCGTAGCACAGCTGGTCTGCCTGGTCGTAGATGTCGTCCTCGACGTACGCGTCCGCACTCACGTCGAACTCCGCGTAGATCTCGCCGTAGTGCTCCTCGGCGCAGTCGACAATGGTCACGCCGGTGATCCAGGTGCCGCCAGAAGGGTCTTCCATCAGGTTGTCGTAAGGGTCGGCAATGCAATCGCCGACGGCGAGATCGGTGAAGGGCACGACGTCGGCTTCCGTCGTGCCTCCGGTGGGCTGCGGGGTGACCGCATCGTCGTCGCTGCCGTCACCGCTGACCAGGTCGGGGTTCTCCGTGGCTTCGGGGCAAAGGCCCTCGACAAAGCGGGTGGACTCTGACAGCGACAACTCCTTGCCGCCGTCGTAGGTCACGGCCACGCAGAAGTCGATGTCGTACTCGCCGCCGTCCAGCATGACCAACTCGACATCCTCGACGGAATGCGACTTGGGCACCGTCTGGTCGCCGACCGAGTAATGGTCGCCGTCGATGGACACCACGGGCGCATCCAGATTGTCGACCAAGTGGCTTGCCACCGCGACCCTGATGTTGAGGAGGTCGGACTTTGCCTCCGCCTCGTATGCCTCGTCCTGCTGGCTGGCGTACAGCGGTAGCGCAATAGCAGCGAGCACGATCGGACCGCCGACCACGGTGAAGACCCAGGACACGATGGTGCCGGCGAGCGCCACGCCACGATTATTGGCCGTCCCCTTCTTCACCGCTGACAGACCCAAGTGGCCCATGATGATGCCCACTAGGGCAAGGGACACGAACGGAAAGACCAGCGAGAGGACGCCGAGGTAGTTCTTCTGACTCGAGCTCGCTGGCGCCGCGCCGCCGTAAGGTGATGGCGCTCCGTAGCCGTAGGCGGATCCGGTGCCGTAGGCGTACCCCTGGTCAGGCATCGGCGCCACATCGCCCATACCGGGCTGCGTCGACGGCGTCGGCCCGTAGTGCGAAGGTTCACTCATCCCCGGCTGGCCGGACGGTGCCTGGCCGTCACGCGACGGTTCGCCCATACCCGGCTGAGCGTCGGGCGACGCGAAGGGGTCGTACTGGTTGTGGTCACTCACGTTGCGCCCCTCATCCGCCGCTGATGCACTCATGCTAGCGATCTAGGAGCCGCCGCCCGTCCAACGCGTCCACGTTTAGCTCAACGTGGTCAGCGACGTCGGTATGCGCGCGATCGGCCCTGGTCGCGCGAGGTAGTAGCCCTGTCCGAGGGCGCATTCCATCGACCGCAGTTCGCTCAGTTGCGCAGACGTCTCGATTCCCTCCGCAACGGTCACCATGTGGAGGGTCTCCGCGAGCCGCACTACCGCCTGGAGGAAGGCGAAGTCTCCCACCGCTGGCACCGCGGGGTTCACAAAGCCTTGGTCGAGCTTGACCATGTCCACGGGCAACTCCCTCAAGTAACTGAGCGAGGAGTAGCCGGTCCCGAAATCGTCAATCGCCACGCGGACTCCCAGCGCACGCAGCTCCCGCAGGGTCTCCCGGCTGTGCTCGTGGAGCAGCAGCCCCTCCGTCACCTCAAGCACGAGGCTTGCCGCCTCCAACTGATGCTCCGCCAAAGTGGCGACCACAAAGCCAGCAAAACCGTCGTCGTCAAGTTGAAGAGGCGACACGTTGACACTGACGTACGCATGGCCGCCCGTCTCCCGGCGCCACCGGACAAGATCACCGCACGCCCCCCTCACGACTTGCCTGCCGATCTCTTGAATCAGGCCCGTCTGCTCTGCGACGGGGATGAACTCGGAGGGCGGGACGTCACCCAGGTCGGGGTCGTTCCACCGAGCAAGGGCCTCCATGCCGACGACGACGCCGGTATGCAGGTTGGCAATGGGTTGATAGACCAGCGAGATTGCCTCGGCCGCGACTGCCACCTGGAGGGCGGCGGCGAGACGAAATTGCGCCACCGCGCCCTTGTGCATTCCCGGCTCGTACACGGTGTGGCGGCCGCGGCCACGCTGCTTCGCCTCGTACATCGCAAGGTCGGCGTTGCGGAGGAGCGTCTCGGTCGTGTCCGTAGGGCCCGCGGCGGCAATACCGATGCTCGCCCCCACCAAGACAGTGCCGCCGCTGAACTCGATCGGGGTGTCGTGGAGAGCGACGAGGATCCGATTGGCAAGCGCCGACGCCTGCTCCACATCCGAGTTCTTGAGCAAGAGTGCAAACTCGTCGCCGCCCAGACGTGCTGCCGTGTCGCCCTCGCGCGCACATGCGTCGATGCGGCGGGCCGCCGCCCTGATCACCTCGTCGCCGGAGGCATGGCCGAAACTGTCGTTGACGGTCTTGAAACGGTCGAGGTCGATGAAGATGACCACGCAACGGCGGTCCGCATCGCCCGCGGTCGCTAGCGACTTGGAGACGCTCTCGCGAAAGAGGCTTCGGTTGGGAAGACCAGTGAGCGCATCGTGATAGGCCTGATACGCCAGGCGCTGCTCCAGGTCCTTCTCTTGCGTCACGTCAACGATGACGCCGTGCAAGGACTTCACGCCGTTCTGGTCGCGGAGCACCATGGTGTCGTCTCGCACCCACACGACCGTGCCGTCGCGACGGTGGAGGCGGTACGTGTCGGACCGCGGTTCGGGGTCGGTGGTCGCGTGCATCATGTGCAGCCTGCTCGCCAGCACCTCGTCGCGATCAGCCGGATCGAGCTGCCGGATCCAGAGCTCGGGATCCTCTCGCCACTCTTCCGGGGCGAAGCCGAGCATGCGTGCGATCTGGGGGCTGACGTAGCTCCCCGTGGTCTGCTCGCCCACCTCCATCGCGTACACCACGGCAGGAACGCGCTCGACGAGAAGTCGGAACTGCTCTTCCGCCGCACGCAAATCGCTCTCGAGGCGCTTGCGTTTGGTGATGTCGAGGGTCATTCCAATCTCGTAATCGGGAGTGCCATCCGCACGCCTCACGAGCGACACGGTCAGGGCGGTCCACAGGTAGCCTCCGCCTTTGCGAAGGAACCTCTTTTCCATCGTGAAGTGGTCGATTTCCCCCGCGGCGAGCTTGCGGGACAGCACCGCATTCGGCTCGATGTCGTCAGGGTGCGTGAACTCTTTCCACGGCATCGTCGCAAACTCTTCTGCGCTGTAGCCGAGCATGCGGTGGAGGGCGCTATTGGTCATGGTGGTGCGGCCCTCAAAATCCACCAGGCCGATGCCGACGGGCGCGAGTTCAAGAATCGTCTCAAGGCGCGCGAGTCGCTCCGCCGCTGACTCGGAACGAGCGGCTTCGCTGTCGCGCTCGGTGTCGCCCACGAACACCTCCTCCGCTCACGGCTTAGGTGACAAATCGGTCACCCCCGCCTACCTGTGAGCCTAGTTCACGAGGAGCGCGGCGGAACTGGCCGGCGTGGAGGCGAGTCGTGGAGGCGCTACTTGCGGCGAAGCGCGTGTCGCAGGGCCGCACGAGCCGGCCGTGGGATTAGCGTTTGTGTGAGCGAGCCGGTCTCATCCGTTTCGTCACATACAGCAAAGGCCCCCCGGAGTAAGCGTCCGGGGGGCCTTGCTGTTGAGTCGAGGATCACGCCACGCGCTAGGCGCCTGACGCAACCGATGGATAACGAATCCGACCGGCGAGCCCCGCAAGCGGAACCCTCCTCACTCTGCGATTCACGGCCCGTCGCTGCCGCCTCGTGACTGACGGCCCCCGCGTCTTCTCCGAAGAGATCCCGCGAGGCAGGAGCAACATCCTGTGAACCACTCCGATCCGACTCAAGTCCCTTTGTGGCCAGGTTGCCCCGACCACTTTGTTCCTCTTCGTGCGGTTCGAATAAGCCATGTCTACTCCTGCGAAATGGCCTGCGCAAGCGGAAATCGACGTTTTCTTTTTCCACTTTTATTGCACAGGTTTATCCACCGTTTTGCCGGTCTGGTAGCAAGAAATCCACCGGGCTGTGGAGGAAATCTGTGGAGGGAAGCCCGGTTGACGAGGCGCGCAAGGCCCCAAGGTCGGCTCCTTGTCCGCGTTCGCGCGGGCACTTTCTCAGTGGCGTTGGCCACTTGCACTCGCCCGAGGAGCGCCGCGCGGCGTTCAGCCGGGGCGCCGCACATGCGACATGGCGCACTACTCGTGGAAGGGCACCGTTGGTGGGGACAGGCGAAGGGCCCCTCGATGTAAGCGCTCGAGGGGCCCTGCCATGACCTCAAGTTCTCGACGCTGCCCCGTGGAGCACCGCCGACGGCCGTGATTGACGCTACGGCTTCGCCTTCCGAAGAAGACGACCTATCGGTCGACGCGAGGAGCCGCCAGTCCCTGTGCCGTCACCCACAGCTCGAGACGCAGAGCCGAGACTCTGCCTCGCGACGTGGACTGCCGTTGTCCGACGCGTCCGAGGACCTCACCCCCCGCTCCCCCTTGCCTCGACCCTGACCTGCCAGCGCCCAAACTCAGTGTGGATGACCGGAGTCGAAACCCCGATCACACGAGTGGTGAATACCTCGATTCCCCAGTAGTAGCGGAGGTGAGGCACCGTGCGCAAGGCAGAATGGGCAGGAGTTTTTCACATCCGCTGTGCACAGTTCTATCCACCGGCTTTCCCAGGGCGTTCCCGTGTTGCTCACACCGCTGTGGACAAAATCTGTGGATACGGTCGCGAGCAATGATTCAACGGCGTCGGCGCCGTTTTGCCTCGGCCGCGCGGTCGGCCCTTGTCGCTAGCGAGAGGGCGGCCTCTCGTCCTCTGACGCCGCGAGGCCGCCCAGCATCGCGTTGTAGGCACCCAAGTCCGCGTCGCCTGAGCGCTCTGCCTCCCTGTCCTTGCGCTTGGCCGTACGCGCATCCGCGCGTCGCCACGCCACGAGCACCCCGATCGCGAGGATGAGCACGGGAAGCTCGCCAAGCCCCCACGCAATGGAACCCCCGTACTGCTGGTCGGTAATAGCGTCGGCGCCCCAATCCCTGCCCATGAGCCCGTACCACCTGGGGGCAAGCAGCACCTCTGAGGAGGTGAGCGCGACGCCAAAGAAGGCGTGGAACGCCATGGTCGCGAAGAGCAAGAGCACGCGCATCGGATACGCGGGGCGGGTTGGCCCCGGGTCGATTCCCACCAGGGCGTTGGCGAACAGGTAGCCGGCGAGCGTGAAGTGCACGATCATCCACAAGTGCCCCGCGTGGTTGCGTAGCGCGAACTCGAATAGCGGTGAGTAGTAGAACACCACGAGTGAGCCGGCGAAGTTCACCGCAGCCACCACGGGGTGCGCGATGAAGCGCATCCACCGCGACTCCACGATGGTCCGCATCCACTCGCGAGGACCGCGAGTGCCGTCACCCCTGCTCGGAAGGGCGCGCAGTGCGAGGGTCACCGGTGCGGCATAGACGATCGGCAGCGGCACCGCCATGGCCAGCAGCATGTGCTCCATCATGTGCCCGCTGAAGGTCACCATTCCGTAGACAGCCGGCGCACCTTGAGTGATCCAGGCGATTCCCGCCATGCCCACCAGGAACGCGGCGGTCCGTTGCCACGGCCAGTCGTCACCGCGTCGGCGCAGCCTGCTCGCCCAGCGCAGATACACCAGGACGAGCGCGAGAATCACCATCGCGGAAAGGATCTCGAGTCGCCACTGAAGGATCCATTGCAGCGCGTCGGGGCGTGGGGGTAATGGATAGCCGGTCAAGACGAAGGCGGGAGTGGGGTCGGGGACGAGCACGACGGGGATGGTCGGCGCGGTCCGCGACAGCACGCCGCCGATGCCAGCCACCGCTGCCAAGAGCGCCACGTCCCAGGCGAGCACTCGGTAGAACCTGGCCCTCACGTCGGCCGATGTCAGGCGTGGCATCGTCGCGCGCCGGTGCCAGGCGGCCAAGGCAATAACTCCTGACATGAGGAGCAGTTTGAGCGCCAGCATCCGGCCGTAGGTGGTGGTTGCCAGGTCGGTCACGGAGCCCACGCGCAGCCACGCGTTCGCCGCGCCGGTTGCCACGATCGCCGACGCGGCCCACAGCGACATTCGCGAGACGCGTTGCACGGCGGCCTTGGCGTCGCCGGCCAGCGGCTTGCGCGACACGAACACGACCAGGAGCAGCCCTAGCCACACGGCGGACGAGGCGAGGTGCACATAGAGCGAGGTCACGGCCAGGTGGTGGTCCTCCGCCCCAGCCGCGTGCCCCGTCATCGCCTGCACGCCGAGCCCGTAGGCGACCGGCACCAGCCCCCATGCCGCCTCCGAGGGCGTGCGCACCAGCGTCACGATGATCGAGGTCACCACGGCGGCGAGGACGTTGAGTCCGTACGCGCGGCCAAGGTCGATGTCCGCGACGAAGCTCCACAGCTGGCTGCCGAAGTCTGGCGCGGTGACGCTTACTTGCGCGATGTCAACGTAAGAGGCGATCAGGAAGACGCTCGCGGCGGCGACCCACACGAGCGCGCCGATGCGTGCCACGAGGGCCGCTCGTTCGGCGGCGGCACCGCGCACCACGGCGGCGACCATCAGGAGTCCGCCCACCACCGCTGCCACGCCCACGTCGCGGACAATGGCGGCGAGAGTCACCAGGATCATGTGTTTAGCGTAGGCGTCCCAGCAAATGGCGTGATTCGTACCGCTCCGGGGGGCTGCCAGGCGGTTGGTGGCTGAATCTGTACCGCGGCGCCGTGGCGCCGGTACGGATCAAGCCACTTGTGGGCGCGCCGCGGCGTGTCGCGGTACAGATCAAGCCATTTGCGGGGGGTGGGTGCGGGCGGCGTGGTTTCGGCCGACGCTGGGGCACGGCCGACGGCGGGGCGGGCTGGGCCAGGCCGACGGTGGGGTGGGTTGGGGCGCGGCCGACGGCGGGGCGCGTCACACGGAGCGTAGACTGCCTCCGTTGCACGCCGCGAGCGAACCCCGCCCCGTGCCAACCCCGCCGCACGGCCGCGGCAGTCCCCGCCGCATCGTCAGCAGGCGCCTGAAAGGAACCAGTGTGACCACGAACGCCCCAGCACCGCTGTTGAGTCGCCGCCAGATCAACCTCATCGTCGGCGGCCTCATGGTGGGCATGTTCCTGGCAGCGCTCGACCAGATGATCGTCGCGACCGCCATCCGCACCATCGGCGACGACCTCAACGGCCTCACCCTCCAGGCGTGGGTCACCACGGCCTACATGATCGCGGCCACCATCTCCACCCCGCTGTACGGCAAGCTCTCGGACATCTTCGGCCGCAAGCCGCTGTACGTGTTCTCGCTGAGCGCCTTCGTGCTGGGCTCGCTGCTGTGCGGCACCGCCACCTCGATGTACGAACTCGCCGCCTACCGTGGCGTTCAGGGTCTTGGCGCCGGCGGCCTCATGGCCCTCGCGCTCATCATTCTTGGCGACATGCTCTCGCCCCGCGAGCGCACCAAGTACCAGGCGTTCTTCTTTGTAGTGTGGGGCGTCGCCTCAGTGCTTGGGCCTGTGCTCGGCGGGTTCTTTGCCGATGCCGACCAGCTGCTCGGCTTCGCCGGTTGGCGCTGGATCTTCCTCATGAACGTGCCGCTCGGCGCGGTCGCACTGATGGTCATTCTGCGCGTGCTCCACCTGCCAGCCACCCACAAGCGGGTGCGCATCGACTGGTGGGGCGTCGCCACGCTGGTGATCGCGCTCGTGCCCATGCTGCTGGTGGTCGAGCAGGGCAGGGACTGGGGTTGGACGTCCCCGCTCGTACTCACGCTGATCGGCCTCGCCCTCGCCGGCATCGTCGGCTTTGTGCGCGCCGAACTGGTCGCTGGCGACGACGCCCTTCTCCCGCCGCGCATCTTCAGGAACCGCACCGTCTCTGTCTCGACCGGCCTCAACTTCATCATGGGCTTCGCGATGTTCGGCGGCATGGCGGGACTCCCGCTCTACACGCAGATTTCCAAGGGCATGTCGCCCACAGCCTCTGGCCTCGCGATGCTTCCCATGACGATCGGCATCATGATGATGGCCGGCATCTCCGCGCGGGTTATCCACCAGACCGGCCGCTACCGCATCTTCCCCATCATCGGCACCTCCTTGCTGGTCATCGCCTGCATTGACCTGTCCACGCTCTCGGCCGACAGCCCGCTGTGGCACCTGTTCGTCGGCGCCGCCCTGTTCGGACTCGGCCTCGGCGGCGTGATGCAGCCGAACATGCTCGCCGTGCAGAACGCGGTGCAGCCACGCGACATGGGCACCGGTTCCGCCTCCGTGATGTTCTTCAGGCAGATCGGCGGCTCGCTCGGCACGGCCGTGTTCCTCTCCGTCATGTTCGGCACCGTCGCGTCCGACATTGGCGACGAACTCTCCGCCGCGTCCCAGACCGCGCAGTTCCAGGAGGTGATCGCGGATCCCGCCACGGCCGAGAACCCCACCAATGCCGCCATCATCGCGACGCTTCAAGCAGGCACTCTTGACGCAGGCGAGGACGCTGGCCTGTCGCTCGACGACACGTCGTTCCTTCAGGACGCCGACCCCGTACTCGCGGCCCCCATCCGAGAGGGCTTCGCCGACGCGATCACCCGAGTGCTGCTGATGTCCGGCTTCATTGCCATCGGCGGGCTGCTGTTCGCGCTGTTCATTCCTCACGTGCCGCTGCAGGAGAAGTCCGGCCTGGAGACGATGCGGGACGAGGAGGCGGCCAAGGCCGCCGGCGGTCGCGGCGCCGACGTTGAAGGCGAGGGTCGCGCCGACGTTGATGGTGAGGGTCGCGAGGACGCCACGGCCGACGCTCGGGACGGGGACGCTACCGAACCAGCCGACGCGTCGGGCCGACCGGAGGCGTAACCGGCTGTCGCGAAGAATCGCGCGAAGGCGGGTCTCTTCTCTAGTCTCGGAGTATGAGCGATGCACCCGGATTGACAGCTGCCCAGAACAAGATGCGCGCGGCGGGCGTGAACCAGGCCGCGATCGACGTCTTCAGTCACTATTACGGCGAACTTGAGGCGGGGGCCACCGGCCTGATCCTCGAGGACACCATCGAGCCGCTCACCGACCCCACGCACCTCGCGAATGTCGCCGTCGACGAGGAGGCGGGCAAGGCCGCCCTGGCGAAGACCGCGGTCATCAAACTCAACGGCGGTCTCGGCACCTCGATGGGGATGGACCGGGCCAAGTCGCTCCTGCCCGTGCGCAACGAGCAGAGCTTCCTGGACGTCATCGTCGGGCAGGTGCAGAAGGCCAGAGCTGCCACCGGCGCTCAGTTGCCGCTCGTGCTGATGAACTCGTTCCGCACTCGCGACGACTCTCTCGCGGCGCTTGCTGCGCACCCAGGCCTTCAACTTGACGACTTGCCGCTCGACTTCGTGCAGAACAAGGAGCCCAAGTTGCTCGTGGACGGTCTCACACCCGTCGAGTGGCCAGCCGACCCTGACCTTGAGTGGTGCCCTCCCGGCCACGGCGACATCTACACGGCGATTCTTGCGTCTGGCGTGCTCGATGCCCTGCTTGAGGCGGGCTTCCGCTACGCCTCAGTGTCCAACTCCGACAACCTCGGCGCCGTCCCCGACGCGCGCATCGCCGGCTGGTTCGCTGCGTCAGGCGCGCCCTACGCCGCAGAACTGTGCGAGCGCACGGCCGCAGACCGCAAGGGCGGCCACCTCGCGGTGCGCAAGGCCGACGGTCAGTTGATCCTGCGCGACACCGCGCAGACGGCCGAAGACGAGATGCACTTCTTCACCGACGAACACCACCACCCGTTCTTCCACACCAACAACCTGTGGTGGGACCTGCAGAAGTTGAATACCGCGCTCACCGAGAGGGGCGCCGTGCTCGGCCTGCCGCTCATCCGCAACACCAAGAACGTGGACCCGACGGATAAGGCGTCGCCGCAGGTCTTCCAGATCGAGACGGCGATGGGTGCCGCGATCGAGGTGTTCGAGGGCGCCACCGCGATCGTGGTGGGCCGCGACAGGTTCCTGCCCGTCAAGACCACCAACGATCTGCTGGTGCTGCGCTCCGACGCCTACGAGCTCGAGGACGACGGGGCCCTGCGACTAGCGGTGCGCCGGGCGCCCCTCGTGGACCTCGACCCCGCTTTCTACAAGACGATGGCCGACTTTGACGCCCGCTTCCCGCACGGGGCGCCGTCACTACGCGAGGCATCGTCGCTGACCGTCAAGGGCGACTGGACGTTCGGCAAGGGCGTCATTGTGCGCGGGACCGTGGTGTTGCAGGACAGCGACGGGCAGCGCAATGCGGTGCCAGACGGCGCCTTGCTCGACGGCGTGGTGATGGAGGGCTGAGCCCCCTCGCCAGCCCAGGCGACGGCCGACGCCGCGGTGTGGGCTAGGTGTACTGACCTCGACCGTTGTTGATTCGGTCGATGGGTGAGGCTCCGCCGATGCCGAGGTGGGCTCTGTCTAGGTTGTAGTGGTCGAGCCATGGTTGCAAGGAGGACGCGCGGTCGGTGTTCGATGTCCAGGGCTGGGCGTAAGCCCATTCGGTTGCGAGGGTCCGGTTCAGGCGTTCGACTTTCCCGTTGGTCCAGGGGCAGTGGGGCTTGATGAACTTTTGGGTGATGCCGTGCGCGGCGATCACGGCGTGGAATGCGGTGGAGTGTCGGTAGGCGAACGCGTTGTCGCTGATGACGCGTTCGATGTTGACGCCGAGCGTGGCGTAGAACGCGATCGCGCGTTCGAGGACACCTGCTGCGGTGGTGCCTTTCTCGTCGTCGTGGATCTCGGCGTAGGCGACGCGGGAGTGGTCGTCGATCACGGTGTGGATGTAGTCGTAGCCGACTTGGTGATGGGACGTTCGATGAACAGCGGGGCTCTGTGTCGGGTCCGACCTCCATCCACCGCCGTCTGGGATGCGTCCGAGTTTCTTCACGTCGATATGGATCAGGGAGCCCGGATGGTCGTGTTCGTAACGCCGCGCGGAGCGGCGGACGGCACGGATCACCGTCCCGGTGACCGGGTCGATGTCCCGAAGCAACGGCACTGTGTGACGGTGAAGGACGCGACCAACGGTTGAGGCGTGCATCCCAAGTTTGCCTGCGATGAACACCGGGCCGCGTCGGGTCAGGTGACGCATGATCCGCACCCGTGTCTCGATGCACGCACTCGTGCGGGATGGGTGCGAGCGGGCGCAACTCGATCTGTCGACCATGCCCGCCGGGCCAAGTTCGCGAAACCGACGCCACCACCGCCACGCGGTCGTGCGTGAGATGCCCATCTCGGCTGCAACATGGGCGACTGCGCGACCAGTTTGGATGCGCTGGACCATGACGAGTCTGCCGGCCGGAGTCAGGCGGGCATTAGCGTGGGACATGAGAGACCTCCGTGGAATCGAGCTGAAGAACTAGACAGCTCCAACTCGACCCCGGAGGTCTCTCCTACGTCAACAACGATCCGGGTCAGTACAGCTAGGCCCAGACCAACCCGTGAGCCGGGTCGTTCATCACGCGGCCCACGTCGTACAGCAACCGCGCGCCCAGTTCGCCGTCCACCAAGCGGTGGTCAAAGCTGAGCGCGAGTTGAGTGACCCAGCGAATCTGGATCTCGCCCTCGTGAACCCACGGCTGTTGGCGGATCGCGCCAAACGCGAGAATCGCCGACTCACCGGGGTTAAGGATCGGGGTTCCTGTGTCGATGCCGAGCGCTCCCACGTTGGTGATGGTGATGGTGCCATCGGCCATGCGAGCGGGCGGGACCCTGCCGCTGCGTGCCTCGGCCGTGAGGTGCTGCAACTCGGTCGCGAGCGCGTGCAGGGGCAGCCGGTGGGCGTCCTTGATGTTGGGCACGACGAGGCCGCGGGGCGTCGACGCGGCGATGCCGAGGTTGACGTAGTGCTTGTAGACGATCTCTTGACGCTCGTCGTCCCACGAGGCATTGACCTCGGGGTGGCGACGCACCGCGAGCAACAGCGCCTTGGCGACCAACAACAGGGGGGTGACCCGCACGTCGGCGAAGTCCTTGTCCGCCTTGAGCTTGGCCACCAGGTTCATGGTCTCGGTCACGTCAACGGTGAGGAACTCCGTCACGTGCGGCGCGGTGAAGGCGGACTGCACCATCGCCTCGGCCGTGCGCTTGCGCACGGACTTCACGGGAACGCGCGTCGAGCGGCCGTCGTCGTTCGAGTAGCCGGTCTCGAGCCACGGCTGATCGTCGTTCGCGTAGGTGGCGAGCCTCTGCGCCGCAGTGGCCTTGACCTTCTGCTCGACGTCCCCCCGCGTCACGAGCCCTCCTGGGCCGGACGGAGTGATCGTGGTGAGGTCGACGCCCAACTCCTTGGCGAGCTTGCGCACCGGCGGCTTCGCAAGCACGGGGTAGTCGGTGTCGCCTACGCCGCCGATCTGCTCCACCACCTCGACGTTGCGGGGGCGGCGGTGCACCGCGTCGGCCTTGACGCCGTAACCCACAAGCACGGCGCCCGAGCCCTCGTTCTGTGTGCCCCCAGCGTCGGCCGTTGCCCCGCCACCCTGCCCGACAGTACGAACCGGATTGGCGCCTGACACGCCGGGAGAAGCCTCGCCGACGCCGGTTCCGGTCGGCGCGTCGGCCCGGGTTTGGTTCGGAGTGTCCGAGGGGGCGGCGGGGTTCGAGGGGGCGGTGGGGGCGGTGGGGGCGGCGTCGGCGTGGTCCGCGAAAGGCGGCGGGTCGGCGACTGCGGGGGCCTCACCCTCGGGCGCCGGCGGACCGTCGGGGTCGATGTCGAAGATGCAGATGGGCGAGCCCACCTCGACGGTATCGCCCTCGCTCGCCACCAGTTCAGTGACGATCCCATCAACAGGACACGGCAGCTCGACCAGGGACTTCGCAGTCTCGATCTCGACCAGTGGCTGGTTGATCTCCACCCGGTCGCCCACGGCGACGCGCCACGTCACCACGTCGGCCTCGGTAAGACCCTCGCCCGCGTCTGGCAACGGGAAACTCTGGAACTTGGGCATCGGAACTCCTAGTGGGCCATCACGGCGTCGACTGCGTCGAGCACTCGGTCGAGTGAGGGAAGGTAGTCGTGCTCGTGGGTGGAGCCAGGGTACGGGGTGTGGAAGCCGCCCACGCGCAGCACGGGTGCCTCGAGCCGGAAGAAGGCGAGCTCGTTGATGCGGGCCGCGATCTCGGCGCCGGTGCCGAAGGCCACGGGCGCCTCGTGCACCACCACTGCACGCCCGGTGCGCTTGACCGAGGCGATCACGGTGTCAAAGTCGATCGGCGAGATGGACCGCAGGTCGATGACCTCCACCGAAATGCCGTCCTTCGCCGCGACGGCGGCAGCCTGCAAAGCCAGCCGCACCGTCGGCCCGTATGCGAGCAGCGTCACGTCGGTGCCAGGGCTCGCGATGCGGGCACTGCTCATCTCCGCTGTGCCCGCAGAAGCGCCAGCGTCGGCGCCCAACTGGCCGGCCACGCGTGCGGTGTCCACCTCGCCCTTGTCCCAATACCTGGCCTTGGGCTCGAAGAACATCACCGGGTCCGGCGACGCGATCGCCTGCTGGATCATGTCGAAGCCGTCTTGAGGCGTGGCTGGAGTGATGATGCGGAGGCCTGGCGTGTGCGCGAACAGGGCCTCTGGGCTTTCCGAGTGGTGCTCGATCGCGCCGATGCCTCCGGCGTAGGGCACGCGGATGACGACGGGCACCGAGACGCGGCCTTGAGAGCGGTAGTGCAGTTTGGCGAGCGACGTGGTGATCTGGTCGTAGGCGGGGAAGATGAAGCCGTCGAACTGAATCTCCACCACCGGACGGTAGCCGCGCATCGACATGCCGATCGCGGTGCCGACGATGCCAGACTCGGCTAGCGGGGTATCAATCACCCTGCGCTCACCGAAGTCCTTGTGCAATCCGTCCGTCACGCGGAACACTCCGCCGAGCGCGCCGATGTCCTCGCCCATCAGCACGACCTTGGGGTCGCGATCCATGGCGGCACGCAATCCCGCGTTGATGGCGCCTGCGAGGGTGAGAGTGCGCACCGTCGTGGGCGCCTCCGAGGCGGCCTGGTCCTGTGAAGGCAACGTTGCGGTCATCGGGCCACCTCCGCGTCGGCGAACGTCGCCTCGTAGTTCTCGAACCAGGTGCGCTCCGCCTCGACGCGAGCGTGGGGCTCCGCGTAGACGTGCTCAAAGATCAGGTGCTTGGGGGGCTTGGGCCACGAGCGGACGGCCTCGCGCGTGCGCTTGCCCATCTCCTTGCACTCGGCCGCGACGGCTTCCACGAACTCCTCAGGCAACTCGCCGAGGGCGTTCAGGTGAGCCTCGAGTCTGGCGATCGGGTCGCGCTCGCGCCAGTAGTCCTCGTCGGCCCTGGTGCGGTACTTGGTGGGGTCGTCAGACGTGGTGTGTGCGCCCATGCGGTAGGTGAGGGCCTCGATCATGACAGGGCCGGCACCAGAGCGAGCGTGCTCCATGGCCCACGCCGTCACGGCGTGCACGGCGATGACGTCGTTGCCGTCGACCCTCACGTTCTCCATGCCCACGCCGTCGGCCCGCTGAGCGAGCGGCACCTTGGACTGGCGCGTGGTGGACTCGGAAATGGCGAACTGATTGTTCTGCACAAAGAACACGATGGGCGCGTTGTTCACCGAGGCGAAGATGAGCGCCTCGTTGACGTCGCCCTGGCTGGTCGCGCCGTCTCCGAAGTAGCAGATCACGGCCCCGTCGGACTCGGGCTTGCCGGAGCCGACCAGCCCGTCCCAGTCCATGGCTTGCGCGTAGCCGACGGCGTGCAGCGAGTGCGCGCCGATCACCAGGGTGTAGAGGTGGAAGTTGTGTGCCGCCGGGTCCCACGCTCCGTGCTGGTGGCCGCGGAAGGTCCGCAGGATCTCGGGCAGGTCGATACCGCGCTTCAAGGCGACGCCGTGCTCGCGGTAGCTGGGGAACACGTAGTCGGGATCGCGCAACACGCTCGCGGAGCCGATCTGGGCGGCCTCCTGGCCGAGCGAGGCGACCCAGAGGCCCAGTTCGCCCTGGCGTTGCAAGCTGGTCGACTCGTTGTCGAAGGCTCGCGTGAGCATCATGTCGCGCCAGAAGCCGCGCAAGTCGTCGGCCGTGATGTCGGCGGCGTAGGGACCAAACCTCGAATCCTCGACTCGCTCGCCCTTGTGGTCAAGGAGGCGGACGAGTCCCTCTTCTGACAGCGGCCCGATGCCTGCCATGCGCACCCCTTTGCGGTCTCAACGATGTGGGTCAGTGGTCCCGCGCGGAGGCACCGCTCGGTAACCTACGCAAGCGTAGGCTACGGTTCCGTAGGTTGGCAAGTGATCGACCCACGGGAGCGGCCGCCCAGGCCTACTTGTCCTCTGTTGGCCCCTGACCCGGAGGGGCCTTCGCTGCGGGCTTCTTGGTCGCTGTGCTGCGCGGCTTCCGCGAGTCGGCGTCGGCGGGCTTGTTGGCACTAGCGTCGGCAGCGCCATCGGCAGGCTTGGCGGCAGGAGCGTCGGCAGCGCCTTCAGTGCCCTTGGCCGGCGGCGGGGCCGCAGGGCCGTCGCCCGGCTTGGGGGCAGGGGGATCGGCAAGCTGCTTCTGGGCAGGAGTTGCGGGTGCCGCAGCAAGCGGACCAGCCGTCGCCGCGCCGGGAGTGACCGCTGCGGTCGCGTTCTTGTCGGCCTGAACCCTGCGATACCTCGCGCTCTCCGCCTCGGCCTTCTCCCGATCCAGCCGCGCCTGGTCCATGCGACGCCTGGCTTCTTCTTCGATCTGCTTGCGTCGCTCGGCCTCCTTGATGGCGGCGCGCTCCCTGCTGGGCAACATGAGGTCGTTCGCCTCGATCACGCCGATCGCCTCGTCACGCTCCTTGAGCGCCGGCCACTTCAACATGCCGAACAACAGGAACAGGATGAACCCCAGGCCGGGCACGAGTACGGCGAGCGCTCCCCACCATCCCGAGTAGCCGGCCTTCTTGGCGATGGCAACGCCCACGATGAGCGTGAGAACGAGCACCGCGATGGACACGATGAGGGCGGTCCACCCTGCCGTCTCAAGGAAATCAGCGACCCTGGTGCCCACCTCCTCGCTGTCTTCTGGGGCCAAAACCCTGACAGAGCTAAGCATGATCGGTCCTTTCCTTGGGGCGTCAGTCGTGACGACTTCCGTCGGGCACTGGCAGCGGGGACGCCACCTGCACCTACCTCGTTTCTACACGCGCCAGCCCAAGCCCGCGAGTCCAGCGATCACGGCGTCGTTCTCTTCTGGGTCCCCGATCGTGATGCGAACCCCCTCGTCAGCGAAGGGTCGCACCAAGATCGCCGGGCTCTGGGAGCCGAGGTGCGCGACCAGTTCACCGGTGCGTTCCCGGGCTCCAATCCACACAAAGTTGCCTTGAGCGTCGGGCACCGACCAGCCGTCGGCGGCAAGGGCCGCGACCACGCGCTCCCGCTCGGCAACGATGCCCTCCACGCGCGCCAACAACTCGTCCTGTGCCGCGAGCGAGGCGAGAGCCGCCGTTTGCGCTACCGAGGAGACCGAGAACGGCGTCACGCACGCACGCACAGGAGCGAGCACATCGGACAGGCCAAAGGCGAAGCCGACGCGCAGGCCGGCCAGGCCGTAGGCCTTTGACATGGTGCGCAGCACGACGACGTTGGGATGGGCCTTCCACGCGTCGTCGCCGATGTAGCGGTTGCCGTCCACGGCGGAAGCGTCCGTCACGAACTCCACATACGCCTCATCAAGAACGACAAGGACGGACGGCGGAACCTTGTCGACGAACGCGGCAAACTCGTCGGCCGTGACCGCGGGCCCGGTCGGGTTATTGGGAGAGCAAACCATCACCGCTGCCGTGTCATCCGTGATGAGCGCGGCCATCGCGTCGAGGTCGTGCCGTCCGTCCGGCGCGAGGGGCGCGGTCACGGGGGTCGCTCCGGTAAGCGCCGTGAGAATGGGATAGGCCTCGAAACTGCGCCATGCATAGACGACCTCGCGGCCTGGCCCGGCGTAGGCCTGGAGCAGGTGCGCGAGCACCGCCACCGAGCCGGCACCCACGATGACGTTTTCCGGTGCCACGCCCTGACGCTCCGCGAGCGCGTTCACCAACTCCCCAGCGAACATGTCGGGGTAGCGGTTGACCGAGCCGCCAGCGGTGGCGATGGCCTGCGCGACGGAAGGCAACGGCGCCAGCGCGTTCTCGTTGGAGGAGAGCTTGATGGGCGCGGGGCCCGAAGCGGAGCCGCGAGCGCCGGGCACGTAGCGCGGCAACGAGGAAACGTTGGGTAAAGGTTCTGGTAGCACCATTGTCCAAGCATGCCAGCGCCGTGCCAGAATCGATGCATGAGATTTGTGATCAAGTCAGCGATTGCCGCAGTGGCCGTGTGGGTGGCCACCGAACTGCCTCTCGACATTGCCGTGACCGGTGGCGAGAACGGAGACTGGTGGCATCGGCCGCTGGTCTTCCTCAGCATCGGCGTGGTGTTGGTGTTGCTCAACGCGATCCTGAAGCCGCTCATCAAGGTGCTGACGTTCCCTGTGCAGATCCTCACGCTTGGGCTGTTCTCGTTCGTGATCGCGTGGTTCATGCTGTGGCTGACGTCGTGGATCACGGACAAGATCGACTTCGCGACGCTGACGGTGGGCGGCTTCTGGAAGACCCTGTTCGCCGCCGTCGTGATCGCGCTGGTCAGCAGCCTGCTCGAGGCGATCATCCCCGGCGCCAAGAAGAAGGACTAGCGCGAGCCGCCACTCCCTGGCGCGGAGTGTTTCCCGTGAAACAATGACGCCGTGACCTCGCCGAATGCTGCCGCCCATCCGCTGATCCCTACGGTGTCCCTCGCGGGCCTGGAGCCGGCCATCGCGCTCGGCCCGCTCGACGGCCGCTACCGCGGCGCCGTCGCCGGGCTGGTCGACTACCTGTCAGAGCCGGCGCTTAACCGCATGCGCCTGCACGTCGAGGTCGAGTGGTTCATTCACCTGTGCGAGGTGGGCGCGGTGCCGGGGGTGCGCGCGCTCACCGCGACCGAGACTGAGCTGCTGCGCGGCATCCCCGCAGACTTCGACGCCACAACCATCGCCGAGCACGCCACGTTTGAGCGCGAGACGGTGCACGACGTCAAGGCGATCGAGTATGTGATCAAGGCGCGCATCGCGGGCACTTCGCTGGAGCCGCTACGCGAGCTGGTCCACTTCGCGTGTACGTCGGAGGACATCAACAACCTGTCGTATGCGCTGATGATTCAGGGCGCAGTGCGCGACGTGTGGCTGCCCGCCGCGCAGGGCCTGGTGGGCGAGTTGGCGGAGATGGCTCGTGCCGCCAAGTCCCAGCCGATGCTCGCCCGCACCCACGGCCAACCGGCCACGCCGACGACGTTGGGCAAGGAGCTCGCAGTCGTCGCCCACCGCTTGACGCGCCAGCTACGTCGCGTCGAGGGCGCCGAGTACCTGGGCAAGATCAACGGCGCGACAGGGACGTTCGGGGCCCACGCGGCCGCAGTGCCCGGTACCGACTGGGTCGAAGTGTCTCGCACCTTTGTCGAGGGGCTGGGCCTCGCGTGGAACCCGCTGACCACGCAGATCGAGTCGCACGACTGGCAGGCGGAGTTGTACGCAGACGTCGCCCGCTTTGGCCGCATCCTGCACAACCTGGCCACGGATGTGTGGACCTACATCTCGCTGGGCTTCTTCGCGCAAGTGCGCGGCCAGGGGACGATCGGGTCCAGCGCGATGCCGCACAAGGTCAACCCCATCCGCTTCGAGAACGCCGAGGCCAACCTCGAGATCTCCGCCGCCTTGCTCGACACCCTGGGCGCCACCCTGGTCACCAGCCGCATGCAGCGCGACCTTACCGACTCGACCAGCCAGCGCAACATCGGCGTCGCGTTCGGACACTCGCTGCTCGCGATCGACAACGTGCGCCGCGGACTCGCCGGCCTGGACGTCAACCCCGCCGCGCTCGAGGCCGACCTCGACGCCAACTGGGAGGTGCTCGCCGAGCCCATCCAGTCGGCCATGCGCGCCGCCGCGATCGCCGGCGTGCCCGGCATGGACAACCCCTACGAGACTCTGCGCGACCTCACGCGCGGCCGTCGCATCAACGCCGACGACGTGCGCACCTTTGTGGCAGGACTTGGCCTTCCCGCCGACGCCGCCGAGCGCCTCATCGCCCTGACTCCAGCGTCGTACGTCGGCTTGGCAGAGAAACTGGTGGACGAATACTTGGCGTAGGCACACTCGCTCGCCGGGTCGCGGAACGCTACGGCGATGTCAGCGGCTGCCAGGCATACGCGAGCGCGGCAGGCTCTGACTTCAAACCGAAGGTGATACTGCCCGCCACCGCGTACATCACCGCGTCTTCGAGGGAAGCGACCCCGGGACACGTGGAGAAGTACGCCGGATCGACAACGTAGACACTCACCCCGTCGTCGTCCACCAGCCCGTGTGCCACGGGATATGGGACCAATGGCGTATTGGCGTCTTGCGTTCCAACGACCACCCCGCTCTCAACCAGAACCACGCCAACGCCGATCGCCGTGTCGCCCCTGCCGCCCCTGGCACTGCTCGGATCACCGATGACCCCCGCAGAGTACTCGTCGGGATCGTGCAGGCCGCGCGCCTCGACGAAGGGGACGCTCCCGTGGCCCGGCGCCGTGACTGTTTGCGTCGCCGCCTCCGCAGCGCTCACGGTGGTGAGTCCCGAGGCCTTGACCTCGACGCTCCGGCTGGTGTGCACAGGCGAATCCATGACGAATCCGCACTCGAAAGGCGAGCTCAGTGCTATCGCGGGCTCAGGGGAGGCGCTCTGCGGGTCGAGTGCTCGCCAAGGCGCCTGCGTGGCTCCCACCGCGAGCGCGCCAACGGCCACCACGGACGCCCCGCCGACGCCTGCCGCCTTCACCGTCCGGCGCGTGCGCACCCTGCGCGCAATGCTCGCGCCCCGCGCATCGGCGAACCGTGCTCCTGACATGCGCGACGCGTCGTCCGCCACCAGGTCGTCCATTGCTGCGTGAAATGAGTTCCCCATGTCAGCGCCTTTCCGTCCGTGAGTGGGTGACGACCGGCACTCGGTCGTCGTCGTGGTCTCCGAGCACCCCGGCCAGCCGCGCCGACGCGTCGGCCAAGTACCGCTTGACGGTTCCCTCGGCGAGCCCCAATTGGGTCGCGATCTGCGGCACCGTGAGGTCGTCGTAGAAGCGCAGCACCGTGCAAGCTCGCTCGCGTGGGGGCAGGCTCGCGAGCGCCGCGCGGACGTCGAGCACCGCGTCACGGTCCCCCATCTCGACGGCCTCCCCGGTGGAGCGGGCCTGCCGTTCGTCGGCCCCGTCACGCGTGCGCCGACGTCGCAAGCGGTCGATGAACACGGAAGGGATGGCTCGCCTCACGTACGCCTCCGCGGCGTTGACGTGGGTGAACGCGCGGCCCCTTGAGAAGGAGCGGACGAGGGCATCCTGCAGCACGTCCTCCGCCTCGGCCTCGCTACCCGTGAGCAGCCGCGCGTAGGCGAGCAGACCGGCGCCGCGTTCCCGCATCACCTGGTCGAGTACCGGCTCCCACCGTGCCACATCCGCCTCCGTCGCTAAGCCTGTCACGCACACAACGGGAGTGGTGGCACTGATCGTTGGGTGGCGTCGCAGGGTTGCCGCCGCGCGCTGATTACAGTGGGCGTCATGAACGATGCCGCGCCCGGGACCGCCGCGCCCCCAGCAGCCGCGACCAACACCCCCGTGATAGAAGACCCAGGCCCCGTCCCCACCGAGACGCCTAGCCGCATTCGCGCCGAGATCATCATCGTCTTCGCGCTGAGCCTCGGCCAAGCGGCCGTGTGGGCCATCATCAACCTGATCGAGCGCTACCAACGAGAGGTTGCAATTGGCGGCCAGACTGCCCAGGTCAACCCCTCTCGCTCGGACATCGAATACCTCGACCTGATCCGCCAGATCCTCGCCATTGGCTTCCGGCTCGTGCCGGTGCTCCTCGCGCTTTACCTCTTGTCCACGCACGGGCGCAGCTGGGCGCGGCGCCTCGGTTTGGCGGGCAACGGCCGACGCTGGGGCAAGGATCTCGCCCTCGGTGCCGGTTTGGCCGCGCTCATCGGGATACCGGGGATCGGCTTGTACGCGCTCGGTCGCGCGATCGGCCAGACCGTCCGGGTCGACACCTCCGGGCTCCCCGATCAGTGGTGGGCCGCCACCATCCTGCTCATGGCGGCCGCCTCGTGGGGAATCCTCGAAGAGGTGCTGGTGGTCGGCTACCTCATGACCAGGCTGCAGGACCTGAAGTGGTCCGTAACGGCGATCATCATCACGTCGGCGGTGCTACGCGGCGCGTACCACCTGTACCAAGGCTGGCCCATGGCGCTCGGCAACGTGGTGATGGGTCTCGTGTTCGCCTGGGCCTATCACCGCACCGGCCGGCTGCTGCCGATGATCGCGGCGCACTCGCTCATGGACGTGGTCGCCTTCGTGGGGCCAGAGGTCGCGCCCGAGTCGTTGCTCGATTGGCTGAACGTCTAGGGCTTCACGTCCGCGCCGAAGACCGGCGCGGGCGCCTCCTGCCAGGCATAGATCGGCTCGGAAACGGTCGAGCCGTCGCCAATGGCATAGCCAGCGACCAGATAGTAGGACAGGGAATCGACGTTGAGGTCAACGTCAACGTCGCACGCTATGAGTGCGGTGCGGTCAAAGACGAAGGCCTCGAGGTCGGCCCCCTCGCGGACTCGGTCGGAGATGAACCCTGGAGTGAGGCCCGACTCCTCCGGAACCACCGTCGTCACGACGGTGCCGTCACGTGTGCCCACAACGGACACGCCTTCCGCGATGAATCGTTCCGTCCACTGCCTGCCAGCGACGTAGGTGCGGCCAGGATCGAGGGGATCAAGCACGCTCGTCTCCGTGACGATTGCGCCCGACCCGCCGGGCATTCCTGTGATGGTGGCCCACATGCCATTGCCCGCTTCCACCTCGGACGCCGGCGCGCCGGCGCCAAACCTGCGGTTGAGCTCCGCGCCGATCTCTTGGTTGGACACGGGCTCCACCGCGATGGACAGTTGCTCCGTCGCGTACTCGGGAACAGGGAACTCGAAGCCGCACTGGAAGGGGCTCGTGATGTCCTCGACCCGCGCCGCAACCGTCGGGCTTGGCGCCGCCGTGGCGGACGGGCGCTCTTCCAAAGCGCTGGGAGTCGGCAAAGGGCTCTCGGTGACGCAGTCGCCGGAAGTAACGGTCTTGGGTTCCCCCGTCGCGCCCTCCTCAGCGGGCGGTGCCACGAAGCTGCCCTCGACAATGTCGTTGTCCGCGGGGACCGCAAGCGTCACAACCCCGCCGTCGTCCATCGCAATCACGAGGGTGCCAGCTGGGCTCACTTCGGCAACCTCAGTGAGCCCGGAGGCATGCGTCACCAACCAGGCGCCGTCTGCCTGGAACTCCGCCGAGACGATGATCTCCCCCGTGCTGCTGTCCATGAGAACCCACGAGCCGCCGTCTGCCTGCGTCTCAAGCTGGCGCGACTCCGTCACGGAGGGTGTGATCGTCACGCACGGGCCGCCACTCGCAGGGTTCATGGCGCGGTTTGCCGGCAACTGCGTCACGGCGAGCGCGAGCGCTCCCGCCGTCAGCATCGTCCCTCCGCCCACGCCCGCCGCGCGCACCGTCCGCCGTCGGCGCACCCTGCTCACCACCGCACCGCCGTAGAGCGCCGCGAAGTCCTCGTCCGCGAACCTCGCCGCGGCGTCGTCCATCTGCGCCGTCATCAAGTCCCTGAAGTCATCCATGTCAGTTCCTTCCCTTACTTGAATGCACCACGACGCGCACCACCTGCTGACCGCTGTCCCAGTCGACCTCGGTCCCCAAGATCCCCGCCAAGCGCGCCGACGCGTCGGACAGGTAGCGCTTGACGGTGCCATTCGCCAGATTGAGCCTCGCGGCGATCTGCGGCACCGTCAGGTCGTCGTAGAAACGCAACACGATGCACGTGCGCTCCCGGGGGGTTAGTTCTCGCAACGCCCGCCTCACGTCCATGACGGTGTCACGGTCGGAGGAGGGCGCTGGCAGGTGCGGATGATCCTCTGGCGCGCGCGGCACCGGCCGGCGCTTGCGGGAGCGATCGATCACCACGCTGCCGATCGCCTGCCGCACATACGACTCCGCCGCGTTGATGTGGTCGAATCGCCGCCCGCGCGAGAAGCTTCGCACCAGGGCGTCTTGAAGCACGTCGTGAGCCTCGGCGTCGTCTCCCGTGAGCATCGCCGCGTAAGCCAACAGGCGAGGCGCGCGTTCGCGCATCACCTGCTCGAGCATCGGCTCCCAGCGCGCCATCGGACCCCCTTGTGGATCATTGTCACCCTGAGAACGAGGTGAGGGCCGCGAATCGTTGGGGCAACTCCCGCGTGCCGGACACTGCGAACCGATCTCGCGCGCGACAGGCCGACGCGGGCCCCACCCGAGCGTCGGCCGCGGGGTGTCGTCGTCCAGTTTGGTTCGCAGTGTCTGTTTGGGCGGGGTGGCGGGCGCGGCGCGGGGGCGGGGCCGGCGCGGGGGCGGGGCCGACGCGAGGGCGGGGCCGGCGCGGGGGCGGGGCCGACGCGAGGGCCAGGGCGACGCAGGGGCGGGGGCCGCCCGTTTGCACCCCTAGTCTGGGTCAATGAGCCTCCGCGTTGTGTCTCTGCGCCGATACCCTGTGAAGTCGATGGGCGGCGAGTCGCTCGCCGTCGCGCACGTGGTGACCAGAGGGATCTCAGGCGACCGGATCTTCGCGGTGAGGGACGCCGATGACAAGCTCCTGTCAGGCAAGAACACCAAGCGCATGGCCAGGAACGACGGCATCTTCGCTTTTGAAGCCCGCACCGAGGGCCGGCGCGTGGTGATCGCCGACGCCTCCGGTCGCATCGGCGACGCAGGCAACCCCGCCGTCGACGCCGCCCTCACCGAGGCCCTCGGCACCCAGGTTCGCGTCGCCCACGAGACGGACGTTCCTCACTTTGACGACGGCGCGGTATCGCTGGTGGGCACGGCAACTCTTGAGTGGTGCGCGCGGGAGTTGGGCGTGGACGCCGACCCTCGGCGCCTCCGGGTCAACATCGTGGTCGAAACGACGGAGCCGTTCGAAGAAGAGGGCTGGATTGGTTCGACCATCAAAATCGGCGGCGTGCTCCTGAACCCGATGGGCCGGCTCTTGCGGTGCCGCACGGTAGACCTGGCTCAAGACGGCGTCGAGGGCACGACGCAGTGGCTGGTTCCCTTGGGTCAGCGGCGAGACGCTCGCCTCGCCGTCTATTGCGATGTCGCGTCTCGCGGGGCGGTCGCCGTCGGCGACGAGGTCACGTTGCAACCGGCCGGCGATCAGTAGCCCCCAGCCCGTCCGCAGACCCGCCATCGGCGTCGTGCCGATAGGCCGCCGCCCACTCTAGACTCGCCTCATGGCCGCCGACGTACCGCCCGCATCGCCGGGCGGCGCCCGTAGCGATTCCGCGGCCTCCTCTCCAGCGTCGTCCCGTTCCAAGACCACCCCACGAGCCGTGCACATCGTCGACGACCCGGAGACGCGCGTCCACCGCATGGCCGACCTCATCAGCCTGCTGGGCGTCGGGCTGGGAATCGTGTTGGTGCTGCTGCTTGGCGCCTACGCCCACGGCACCACCGAAGGCATCACTGACGACGTTCAGGGCATCTCCAAGGTTCTGCAGCGGCTACTGGTCGCGCCCGTCAACCTCTTCTCTGGGATCGTCACGCTCGTGCTGCCAGCCGCCGTGGTGGTCGACCTCGCTTTGCGCCGCGAGCCCCGCCGCATTCTCGAGGCCATCGGGTCCTCGGCTGCGGGCTTCGCGCTCACCGTCGGCGCCGTCTATCTCGCGCAGGCGGTCGGTTCCGACGAGGTGGTGCGGTCGCTGTCCGTCGGCTTCGGCGACGACGCCGAGGTCACCCTCCCCGCCTACATCGCCGGGGTCGCGGCGCTGCTCACGGTCGCCGGCAGGCGAGGCACTCGGCGCACCTTCACCATCTCGTGGAACATCCTGTGGGCCGCGCTGGCCGTAGCCGTCATCTCCGGCATCGTCACCCTGCCCGCCGCGCTCATCACGGTGCTCATCGGGCGCCTTGCTGGCCTTGGGCTGCGCTACGCACTGGGCTCGACCACCGACCGCGCTTACGGCGACTCGCTCGTGGAGGGCATCGAGAGGGCAGGGTTCATCCCCAAGCGCCTCGTGCGCGCCGACCCGAACGGCGAGGCTACCGATGAGGATCAGGACGAGCTCTCGACGGCTCTCGGTCGCACCCGCCATGGCAGGGTGTATGCCCTCACCACGATCGAGAACCATCACCTCATCGTGGTGGCTCTCGACGCCGACCAACACGCTGCCGGCTTCCTCACCAAACTGTGGTCCTCGCTGAGACTGCGCGGAATCGACGCCCGCGCGGATGTGTCCTTGCGCCACTCCGCGGAGGCGACCGCTCTGGTCTCTCACGCCGCTCGAGGAGCCGGCGTCCACACGGCCAGGGTGCTCGGCATGTCTCAGGCACGCGACACGATGATCGTGATCTACCAGCGACCGCTCTCCGCCAGGCCGTTGTCGCAATTCGACTCAGCCGAGGTCACCGACGAGACCGTCGACGCCGTCTGGGACCAAGTCTTGAAGGCACATAAGGTCGGCATTTCGCATCGCTCACTGAGTGCCGACACCGTCATGGTGGGTCACGACGAGTTGGTAGACGTCCCGACGGTGTGGCTCACGAGTTGGGAACTGGGCGAGGTCGCCACCTCGGAGTTGGCCAAGAGGATCGACAGGGCGCAGCTCGTCGCGATGCTCGCGCCCATCGTGGGCGCAGACCGGGCGGTCGCGGCGGCCTTCAGGGCTCTCGGGGACGAGGGCGTGGAGCAGTTCGCGCCGATGCTGCAGACGATCGTCCTCCCGCGCTCGACACGCGCGGCGTTGAGCACCTCCGACGTGGACCTTGGCGGGCTACGAAAAGAGATCGTCGAGCGCTTGCCCGATGCCGACGTCGAGCCGGACAAGATCGCTCGCTTTGGACTGCGCACCGTGCTCACGATCGCCGCTGGCATCGTCGCCGCCTACTTGGTGTTCGCGTCGTTCAACACGGAGGACGTCCTTGGTGCGTTGAGCGATTCCAACCCCTGGTGGCTGTTGGTCGCTCTCGGCTGGTCGATGGCCACGTTCTTTGGCGCGGCCGTCGCCCTCATGGCGTTCTCGCCCATCAAGCTTCCGTGGAGCAGGGCCCTGCTCGCTCAGGTCGCGGCCGCCTACCTCGCGCTCGCAGCCCCTGCAGGGGTTGGCCCCGCCGCACTCAACATGCGGCTGCTAACTCGTCGCAAGGTGTCCGCCCCTCTCGCCGTCGCGACCGTCGCGCTCGTCCAGGTGAGCGCCGTGGTGGTCACCGTGGTCGGCCTCGTGACGCTGTCGCTCATCACCGGCTCGGAGGGCACCCTCGCGGCGCTGCCCTCGAGCTCGGTGCTCGTCGGCGTGGTGGGAACGGCGGCCGTGATCGCATTGGCGATGGTCGTTCCTCGCGTGCGTGGATGGGCTCTCGGGAGGCTACGACCCTTGGTCCGTCAGACGTGGCCTCGCCTCGCTCAAGTGCTGAGCCAGCCATGGCGTCTCGCCCTCGGGCTCGGTGGCAATCTGCTGCTGACAATCGCCTACGTCGGCGCTTTCGACGCGACTCTTCGCGCCTTCGGCCAAGACCTCGCCCTCATCGACGTCACCGTCCTGTTCTTGCTCGGCAACGCTGCGGGCGCGATCGTGCCCACTCCTGGCGGCCTAGGCGTGGTCGAGGGTGCGCTCACCGCCGGGCTCATCTCTGCCGGCCTTCCCAAGGAGATCGCGGCGTCCGTCGTGGTGCTCTTCCGCCTCTTCAGTTACTGGGCGCGCATCCCGCTGGGCTACCTCGCCATGAGGTTCCTGCAGCGGACAGGCGAGTTGTAGCGGACTCGCAACGGGCGCGTCATAGGCGCGGCTCCTCTTGGCGCGTTCCACTCGCTCCACCCATCCGTCCGGGCGGCGGCAGAGAATAGGCTCTGACGCAGTGCGTGCCGCGCCCCGGCGGAGCACCGAGAGGGAGACGACGATGATCGACTCGACCGCCGCCGCTTTTGCCCTCCTCCTCGGGGCCGTGGCCGCCTTCAATCCGTGCGGCTTCGCGCTGCTTCCCGCCTACATCACGGTGATTGTCACTGGCAGCGCCGACGAACGCCTCACCCGAGCCCAGGCGCTACGCCGCGCCGTCGTCTTTGGCCTGGCGATGACCGCAGGATTCGTCGCGGTGTTCACCGGCTTCGGCTTGCTGTTCGGGGCGGTCAACGTGGCCCTTCAAGGCTCGGTGCTGCCGTACCTGCCCTACGTGACAGTGACGCTGGGCGTGGTGCTCATCGGCTTCGGCATCGCCATGGCCCTGGGTCACGAGGTGCCTGGCTTGCGCGTGAGGACACTCTCCGGTCGCGCACCCAAGGCCGACGCGTGGTCTCAAGTGCTCTACGGCGTCTCCTTTGCCCTCGCCTCCCTGTCTTGCACCATCGCCCCCTTCTTCGCAGTGGTGACCCAGTCACTCGACGCGTCGGGGCCCGTCGGCGCCGTGGCACCCTTCGTGATCTACGGAACCGGAATGGGCACGTCCGTCATGGTGGTCTCGCTCGGGGCCGCGTTTGCGGGGGCGGCCGTGGGCAAGGCGCTACGCAAGCGCACCGGCGCCATCCTGCGCACCGGCGGTGTCATCATGGTGCTCGCGGGAGCCTGGGTGATCCTGTACGGGCTCGCCGAGATCCTGCCTCGCTACGGAGTGCGTGCCCTCGATGAGGTGCTGCTCAGTTCTTCGCGCATTCAGGGCTCGATCTCCAGCGGAATCGCTGACTGGGGCACCCCAGTGTTGGTGACGCTGGTGACGCTCGTCGCTACCGCCGTCGTCGCGGTGTTCTTGATCGCCAGGCGCGACGCCCGTCGCACCGACGCTGTGAGCCGCTGAGGTCTCAACCCTCCAGCAGGGAGTTCGCCGCATCGAGGATGCCGTCGCGTCCCATCGAGCCCTGGATCACCGTGATCTCGCCGGTGTCATTGATCAGGGCAAACGCTGGCTGGTACGGAACCTCGAAGGTTGACCACAGGCTCCCATCGCCATCGACAATGTGCTCGATGCCGTCAAGGTCATAGGAGTCGATGAAGTTCTCCATGCCGGCTTGGTCAGACTTGCCAGGGACGCCGTACATCGTCACGCCTTCTGGCAATTGTGCCGCCGCCGCGGCGACGCCCGGCGCTTCAGCCTGACACGTGGGGCACCACGACGCCCAGAACCACAGGATCGTGTCGGTCCCCGCGAGATCGGTGCCGTCAAAGGCCTCTCCGGAAACGGTCGTGGCCTGGAATGTGAGCTTGTCGTTGACCACCACGTCGTCGGCTTCCCCGACCATCGCGTCGTCGTCGCCTGTCGCGTGTTGCGTGGCGTCAGGAGACGTCGCCGCGTCCTCCATCGCTGGCGGTACCGAGGCATTCTGAGGGTCAGGCTCGCTCGTGGCGCAACTGCTGAGGAGCACGGTGGCGGCGCCTGCGGCAACCGCCCAGCGGGGAACGAAGCGAACACTCATCTCGACATTGCCTTTCGACGGGAGCCCTCGGAGGGCACCTGGGGACACGGGTACGTCAACGAACGCACACCGTGCATTCGGAGTGAACGCGGCCCCGGATGGGCCCGCACACGGCACCCCTGCGCGAGGGGACGCCGCGCAAGGGCGCAGTCCACCTACCCCTCCGCCAACCACGCCACCTTGTCGACGATGTCGTTCTTGCCGTAGCCGCCCGAGTAGGACTGCGACTCCCCGTCTTGGTTGATGAGCACCAGCGTCGGTTGGCCGGTCACCTTGAAGCCCTGCCAGATCGAGCCGTCCTCGTCGTAGATGTGGGCGAACTGCTCCACCCCAGGGTGGTCGGCGATGAACGTCTCCGACGTGGGAACGTCCCCAAGCCCTGCGATGCCCAACACCGTCACGTCGGGCGGGAACTCCTTCATGGCGTTCACCAGGGCGCCAGCCTCCGCGTCGCAAATGGGGCACCACGGTGCCCAGAACCACAGCACCACGTCCTTGTACAGCAGGTCGGTGCCGTCGATCTGCTCTCCCGAGATCAGGTCGGTCGCCATGAACTTGAACAGGTCGGGGGCGTCGGGGTTCGCCCAGTCAGCATCGGTCGTGGGCGTGACGTCGTGCGAGGCGGCAGCGGCCACAGGCGTCGCCGGATCAAGGGTGGCGTCGACGGGCTCGTCGGCAGGGGAGCCGCACGCGACCAGGGCAAGTGCCGCCAACGTGAGGGCGACGAGCGGAGCGGGGCGGGACATGGGCGTCATGGCTGACGCTCCCTTCATGGGGTGTGCCGCTCAGACTACAAGTCGAGGGCTCCCGCGGGCTATGGGCGATCGAGAGCGATGTCGACCACCACGAGTTGCTCGTCGCGGTCGCTGAAGGGCGCCTGGGCGACCACTTCGCCGTCCCGTCCCACCGCGAGCGACGCCCCGATGCAACGCCAGCCGTCCCATTCGCCGCCCACCACGGGGCCGACGTTGCTGACGCCGATCACTGGCATCCCCGTTTCGCGCGCGAGAGCGCCGTACGCGGTGACCCACTCATCGCCGTAGGGCCTGACGCTGTTGTCGAAGTCAGCAGGCACCGCCCACGCACAGGGCGACAAGAGGATCTGTGCTCCCATGGCGGCGAGGGCCCTTCCCAACGCGAGCGACGGGTAGGCGTTGTCGGCGCAGATGTCGATGCCGATCACGCCGTGCTCCGTCTCGACCACCTGCAAGAATGTCCCCGCGTGGTAGACCTTGCGTGCGAAGTCCAGTTCGTTGATCTTCCGATGCTTCGCAAGGATGGCGCCGTCGGAGCCGATCAGCACTGCGGCGTTGAAGAGGTGGTCGCCATCGCGCTCCGTGAGGCCTGCGACCACCATCACTCCGGCTGCGGCCGCCGCTGCTGCCAAGCGAGCCGCCGCTGGCCCAGGAATCGGCTGAGCGAGCGCAGGCGCCATGGCCGAGGTCCAGCCCACGTCGAGGCACTCTGGCAGCACGACGATCGCGCACCCCTGCCGGGCGGCCTCGTCGATCATGTGGACGGCGCGGGTCAGGTTGTCGTCCACAGCACCAGGGATCACGAGTATTTGGCCCATGCCGATGCGGAGCGCATTCGGGTTCACCATCGGGAGCCTCCTTTGTTCCTTCGCGCCGAGGCGGCGGACATCCCGACCATAGCCGCCCCACACCCGACAACGCTCGCGCCCCGGTGTTAGGGTCGAAATCAGGCGCCTACCAAGGAGTTCGCATCATGACCATCAAGGACATCGGCCCGGATCCGCAATCGTTCGACCTCGAGACGGAGACCCTCGAGAACTCGAACTTCCGCACGGTGGCGTGGAGCGGCAAGTACCTCCAGGTCACCCTCATGTCGATTCCTGTCGGAGGGGACATCGGCCTCGAAGCGCATCCTGAGACGGACCAGTTCATCCGACTCGATGGCGGCAAGGGTCGCGCCCAGATGGGTCCCAGCAAGGACAACCTGACGTTCGATCAGGAGGTCTCGGACGGTTGGTGCGTGCTGGTGCCCGCGGGAAGTTGGCACAACATCACCAACATCGGCGATGAGCCGATGCAGGTGTACACGATCTACGCCCCCCAGCATCACGCGCCTGGCAAGATTCACGTCACCAAGGCGGACGACGACGAAACAGACGACGAGCCTGCCGAGTGGTCGGTACAGCCCGGCTCGGAGCGTCCAGACAAGAAGGCCTGACTCTGGCCTGACGGCCGCCCGCACCCGCCCCCGTGGCAGGGGGTGGCGCGCGAAGAACGACCGCTACAAGTCCGGAGCCATGTCAGCGAAGTGCGCGTAGTCCTTCTTGAAGGCGACCGAGATGGTCTTGGTGGGACCGCCTCGGTGCTTGGCCACGATGAAGTCCGCCTCGCCTGGACGGTTCTCGTAGTCGTAGGCGTCCTCGCGGTGCAGCAGGATGACGATGTCGGCGTCCTGCTCGATCGCGCCTGACTCACGCATGTCTGAGAGCATCGGCTTCTTCTCGGTGCGCTGCTCTGGGCCACGGTTCAGCTGTGAGATCGCGATGACGGGCACCTGGATCTCCTTGGACAGCAACTTGAGCGCGCGCGAGAACTCGGAGACCTCTTGCTGACGAGACTCGACCTTGCGCCCTGAGGACATCAGCTGGAGGTAGTCGACCACCACGAGGCTGAGACCGTGTTGCTGCTTGAGCCGACGACACTTCGCGCGGATCTCCATGAGGGACATGTTGGGGCTGTCATCGATGAACATGGGCGCCTTGGCGATGCGAGCCGCGGTGCTCGCAAGGCGCTCCCAGTCGTTCGGGTTCATCGGACCCTTGGTGAGCTGGGTGAGCTTCACCTTCGACTCGGCCGAGAGCATGCGCTTGGTGATCTCTTCGCGACTCATTTCGAGCGAGAAGATGACGGATGCTTTGCCTGCGCCAATCGAGGCGGCCCGCGCGATGTCGAGGCCGAGCGTCGACTTACCAATGGCCGGACGGGCCGCGATCACGATCATCTGTCCCGCTTGGAAGCCGCCCGTGAGGTCGTCCAGGTCCCTGAAGCCCGTGGGGATGCCGAGCATTTGGCCGTCGCGGCTCGAGGCGGCATCGATCTCTTCGAGCGTATGCTCCATGACTTCGCCGATGGGCAGGTAGTCCTCGGAGTTGCGCCGCTCGGTGACGGCGAACACCTCGGCCTGCGCGCTGTCGACAACGTCGTCCACTTGAGCGCCGTCGGCGTCGTAACCCATGTTGGCGATGCGGGTGCCGGCCTCAACAAGGCGGCGCAGGATCGACTGTTCGCGCACCAAACGCGCGTAGTAACCAGCCGAGGCGGCTGACGGGACGATCGAGATGAGGGTGTGGAGGTACTCCGCGCCACCCACCCGTGCGAGTTGACCCGACCTCTGGAGCTCCGCGCCCACGGTGAGGGCGTCGACGGGGTTTCCGGAGTTGTACAGCGTGATCGCCGTGTCGAAGATCGTCTCGTGAGCGGGCTTGTAGAAGTCATCCGCACGCACTGACTCGATGACATCCGCCATCGCGTCCTTCGAGAGCATCATGGAGCCAAGAACCGATTGCTCCGCGTCCAGGTTCTGTGGCGGCGTGCGCTCGAGACCGCGCGATGAATAGGAGGCTTCGAGTTCGTCTACTGACACGCGCTATCCGCCTCCATTCTGTTGCGTTTGGTCCCAGCGTGGTGATGAGACAAGCGTCCCACGTCGGTCAGACAAGACCCCGCCACCTGGGTGTGCCACGTCACCGTAGTGAAGGCGCGCCGCGCGCCACAAACCGAGTCTCAGTGGACGGCCAGTGGACGGCGGTGGACACAGGCTCCCGCGCATGGGGACAGTCGCGCGCTTCCTGTGGATGAGCCTGTGAGTTGCGAAGGCCCAGCGTCAAGAGAGGCATGTTTACCAGGGCTTTTGAGAGGGGTCAGCATGGGGAAAACCCCGGGGAGAAATCGTCGGCGTGTCGCGACCCGGCGTGTCGCGTGTGGCTCGATGGGCGCGTGGACGGGACGGCGGGCAGGGACGACAAAGCCCCGAGAATCCCCTCTCGCAAGAGCGAGAATGGGGACGCCCGGGGCGTGTCGAATCGCCCGTTAAGAGGCGGCTACCACCTTGACGGCAACCGTCGCCGTCACGCCTTCGTGCAGCGCGACCTTGACCTGGTAGTCACCAAGCGCCTTGATCGGCTGACCGATCTGGATGCGACGCTTGTCCACGAGCGCGCGGGTGCCGATGGCGTCCGCGATGTCGGTCGTGGTGATTGCACCGAAGAGGCGGCCGGACTCACCGGCGTTGGCCTGGACGGTCACGGGGCTCGACTGGAGGGCATCGCGGGCCGCCTGGGCCTCTTCGATGCTTGCCAGTTCGCGACCGCGGCGCGCCTTGCGCATTGACTCGATGGACTTCTCTGCCCCTGCAGACCACGGCGTGGCCAGCTTGCGGGGGATCAGGAAGTTGGTGGCGTAGCCGTCTTTGACCTCGACGACGTCGCCCGCGGTGCCGAGACCGGCAACCTCGTGCGTGAGGATGATCTTTGCCATGTCAGTTCCCCTTAACGGCCGGAGCCGGCGTAGGGAAGCAGGGCGAGTTCGCGCGCGACCTTGATGGCGCGGGCGATCTGGCGCTGCTCCTGAACGGTGACACCCGTGACGCGGCGCGAACGGATCTTGCCGCGGTCGGAGATGAACTTGCGCAGCAGCGCGGTGTCTTTGTAGTCGATCGTCTTGACCTTGGCGGCCTTGAGCGGGTTGACCTTCTTACGCGGCTTGCGCGTGTCGATCTTTGCCATGCTTGTCTTTCCTTACATCAAGAAGTGGTGCGACTCGTCGTCGCTGTTAGAACGGAGGCTCGTCTGAGGACGGAGCCGATGCCCACGGGTCGTTGTCAGCACCGCCGGCAGGGGCGTTGGCGTAGCCGCCGCCCTGACCGCCGCCGCTGAAGCCACCGCCGCCACCCTGGCCACCGCCACGCTGAGTGCGCGTGACCTTGGCAGTGGCGTAACGGAGGGACGGGCCGACCTCGTCGACCTGCATCTCCATGACCGTGCGCTTCTCGCCGTTGGCTTCCCACGAGCGCGACACCAGCCTGCCGGTCACGACGACCCGCATGCCCTTGGTGAGCGATTCGGCCACGTTCTCAGCGGCCTCGCGCCACAGGGAGCAGCGCATGAACAGGGTGTCCCCGTCCTTCCACTCGTTCGACTGACGGTCAAACGTGCGGGGGGTGGACGCGACGGTGAAGTTCACCACTGCTGCCCCTGACTGAATGAATCGCAGTTCGGGGTCTCCGGTGAGGTTGCCCACCACGGTGATCTGAGTGTCGCCTGCCATGTCTTATCCCTGTCGTCTCGTGGAGTTTCCGGTGCTAGTGAGCGTCGGGACGCAGCAGCTTGAGGCGCAGGATGGTCTCGTTCAGACCAAGCTGACGCTCGAGCTCCTTCGCCGTAGCGGACTCCGCGGTGAAGTTGATGACCGCGTAGACGCCATCGCTCTTCTTCTTGATGGGGAAGGCCAAACGGCGTCGGCCCCATACGTCGAGGTTGTCGACGGTGCCCTTGTCATTGGTGACCACGGCGAGATACTTCTCGAGTGACGGCTTGACCGTACGCTCATCGATCTCGGGGTCGAGGATGACCATCATTTCGTACTGGCGCATGTAAGAACCCACCTCCTCTGGACTAAAACGGCTACGGACGTTCCGTAGCAGGAGGGTGACGCAAGTAGTGGCGGACCGCCCAGGTGGACGGGCCAAACCACGATCAGCAAGCGTACCTTGTCGGGGCAGTCCACGGGAAATGATCCACAGCGCCAGTAGGCTCGACGCGTGACTGAGACAGGACCGTTCCGGCTCGAGCCGATCGACGCGACGACGCTGGAGGAGCTCGTCCATGCTGCGGGCCAGCCGGTGCCGGTCGAGCAAGCAGGCGTCTGGGACGCCTTCGACGCCGCCATCGCGGGACGCACGCCATGGGGTCGCCTGGCGGCCTACAACGCCGACGGCGTAGCGGTCGCAGTCATGGCGCTCACCGAATACACGGGTAGGGGCTTCCGCTACTTGTGGGCGAAGCACGGTCCCGTCTGGCTCGCCTCACCGACGCCAGAGGCTGAGAAGTCTTTGCGCGAAGCCTTGCGGAACCACCTCGCGCGTCACGCGCCCCACATCGCCTTTGCACGCCTGCACTTCCACGACGAGGCGGCAGACCTCCGCCCGGTTCTCCAGTCGGTGACGTACGACGAGACGGTCGAGGTGGACCTGACGCCTTCAGAGGACGACGTGATGGCCGCCATGGGCAAGACCGGCCGCAAGAAGCTGCGGCGCACCTTGCGGGACGAGGGCTTCGCACTCAGCGAGGAGCGGGACATTTCCCGCGAGGACTTCGCGGAACTGTACGAGATCTACCGCGAGACGGCGGTGCGTGACTCCTTCGGCATCTATCCAGCCGACGTGTACTTCACCATGCTCACCGCGCTCGGCGAGGCCGCCAGACTGTTCGTGGCGCGGCGCACCGATGGCCCTGGCGAGCCAGGCCGCGCCGTGTCGTGGGTGCTCTCGACGTTCTACGACGGCGTTGGCCAGGACTACTACGGGGCGTCAAACGCAGAGGGCTTCGAGACCAATGCGGCGCTGCGCCTCAAGTGGCACATCCTGATGTCCCTCAAGGCTGAGGGCGGCAAGCGCTACGACATGATGGGCGTCGGCTCGGCCAAGGCGCCGCAACTCATGGGCGTGCGCCAATTCAAACTTCAGTTCGCGGAGACCACCACCCCCGTCGCCCCCTCGTGGGACGTGCCCATCAAGAAGCTAACCTACCGAGGCCTCTCCTTGGCGCTCGCTGCCAAGCGGGCGCTGCGCGGGAGGCGCTAGAGCGTCGTCCGGGCGCAGCCCTTCACGACGCTTGCGGGCGGTACTTGCGATAGGTGCGCCACTGCGCCCACTCCGCAAGCCAGGCATGAAGGCGCTGCTTGGCTGACCGGTCCCCTCGGTACATCATCGGCCGGGCGATGCCTGCCTTCATGACGCTCTTGACGCGTGCCCACAGCGCAGGGTCCGTCACGTAGCGCTTGAGCAACAGCGGCGGCACGGTCGAATACAGGATGACGCCCTGAGGCACCCTGACTGTGCCGTCATGGACGCCGGCAAAGTCGTCGAGCACGGGATCCATGACGTTGACCCCTGCGGCAGTGACGTAGAAGTTGTTGCGGCCGATGCGTGTGTTGACTTCAAAGAAGACCGGCTCGCCCGTCACGGGGTCGAGCTTGGCGTCGAAGTTGGCGAAGCCGCGGTAGTCGACCGCTGAGAGGAATCGCTCGGCGGCATCGAAGAGGGGATCGTCGACCATGGTGATCATGGCGGCGGGGATTCCCAACTTGTGGGGAGCGCACTCCTCAAGCAGCACCTGGGCGGCGCACTTCAAGGACACCTTGCCGGCACCATCCACGTACATCGTGACCGACCTAATGGTCTCGTCGCCGCCAGCGATGAACTCCTGCAACAGGAACTCGCCAGGGTAGTTCGCACCCCGGAGCGTGGTCCACAGCGCGCCGACCTGCTCGGGGGTGTCCAACACGAACACCTTCTTCTTGCCAGCGAACTTCACGTCGACGTACTCCGCAGACACCGCTGGCTTGGCGATCAAGGGGAAGGTCATCCCGTCGAGAGCGGGCTCCGACCAATCAGCCGCGCTGAGGTCAACCGTGATGCCCTGAGGCACCCGGATGCCAAGGTCGGTGCAGATGGACATGAAGGACGTCTTGTCGGCCACTCTGTCGATCGTCTCGAGCGACGGCATCGGCACAAAGTACAGCTTCCTCAGGGCGTCCTCGTGACGCGCGATGATGCCCGCGAAGTGGTCGGAGTTGGTGAGCAAGATCACTGGCCTGGCGCTGCTCTCGGCGACCCTCGTGAGAGTCGCGATGATCTCCGCCTCGTCAAGCGCGTCGGCGAGCGTGACCACGTCAAGAATCGAGGAGTACCGTACGGCCGCGAGCGCCTTGCCTGCGACCAACGTGGATCGCCTGCCGGTGCGCGCGTGAAAAGCACGGGCCATGGCGTACACCCCGATGTCGGCACCGACAAAGACGACGTCAACTTCAGGCGCGGCGGCGCGAGCGCTCATGTCACTCTCCGTGAGGGTTGTTCGTGCAAGGCGGTGGTGCCAGGGTACTCACCGCAGCGGAAGCGTCATGGCGCCGGGGGCGGATCCACCACGGGAGGCACCTCAGGAGTGGGCGTCGGTTCCGGCTCCGGCTCTGGCGACGGCGTGGGTGACGGCGTCGGGCTCGGCTCGGGGCTTGGCGACGGAGTGGGTGACGGCGTCGGGCTCGGCTCGGGAGTATTGGCCGTGCCCACACCTGCGCGCGGCGGGAAGTCCACGACGGGCAGATCCTGGAGGATCGGGCCCATCATCCAGGTCCAGATGCGCACCGGCATGGAACCGCCTGTGATCTGCGGGAAGCCTCCGAACGGGGTGATCTGCTCTTCCTCGCCGTTTGGACCCACTTGATACATGCCCACCACCCCGACCTGCTGGGGCGTAAAGCCGACGAACCACGCCGAGCGGTTGTCGTTCGAGGTTCCCGTCTTGCCGGCGACAGGTCGCCCGAGTTCGGCGGCGAAGTGGCCAGAACCCGAGTTGTAGTTGACCACTTGTTGCATCGCATAGGTCGCGTCGGCCATCACGTCTGGATCGAACACCCGATCCTGAGTCGACTGGTGCTCGTAGTAAAGATCGCCGTTCGCAAGCATGACCTGGGCCACCATGTACGGCTCGGTGCTCAGCCCACCGGTGGCGTAGGTCGAGTACGCGGATGCGAGGTCAAGCGCGCGGGGCGAAGCGGAGCCAAGCACGTTAGAAGGATTGTCCCCGAGGCCCTTGGTGTCTTCTGGGATACCCGCCCTCACGGCCACCTCGCGCGTCTTGTCTGGACCGACCTCCACGTTCAGCTGGGTATAGACGGTGTTTACCGAACTGGCGGTCGCCTGCACCAAGTCAATATCGCGGTAGTTCTCGCCCGCGTAGTTGGTGACGGGACCATCAAAGCCAGGGACCGTCTTCCTGTTGGCCCCGTTGTAGACCGAATCAAGCGAGATGCCGCTTTCCAGCGCGGCGACGAGAGTGAAGGGCTTGAAGGTCGAGCCTGCCTGCGCCACGTCTTGAGTGACGGCGTTGCGCTGGACCTGCAGATAGTCGGCGCCGCCGTACATGCCCGTCACAGCGCCCGTCTCCGGATTCATGGTGACGGCCGCGACCCTGAGGTTGGGTGCTGCGTCCTCCGGCATCTGCGCCACCGCCGCCTCGATCGCCTGCTGAGTCGCGAGGTCGAAGGTGGTGACAACACTGAGGCCCTGGGTCTCGATCTCCTCTTGGGTGATGCCCGTTTCCTTCTCGACCTGCTCGATGGCGGCGCGCAGCAGGTAGCCCTGGGTGCCCCCGTAGATGTCGTTGTTGGAGTACTCAATCGTGGTGGGGAAGACCATGCTGTCGCGATCGTCGGCCTCGATGTACCCCAGCTCAAGCATGCCGTCCAGCACATAGTTCCACCTGTACTCGGCCTGCTCAGGATTGAGGCGGGGGTCCCAACGCGAGGGCGCGGGAAGGATGCCGGCGAGCAGGGCCGCCTCGGACTCAGTGAGTTCCGAAGCGTGCTTGCCGTAGTACTCGCGGGCCGCCGCCTCGATGCCGTATGCGCCACGGCCAAAGTAGACAGTGTTGACGTAGTTGCCGAGGATCTCTTCCTTGTCCTGCGTCTGGTTGATCTTGAGGGCCAGCAGCGCCTCGTCGATCTTGCCGACCATGTCGGTCGTCGTCGCGCCAACGTAGTAACGCTCCACATATTGCTGCGAGATGGTGGATCCGCCCTGCTGCTTGCCAAACACGACGGTCTTCACCAGGGCGCGGCCCGTCCCCACGAAGTCCACGCCGGGGTTCGTGTAGAAGCTGCGGTCTTCTGCCGCGACGAAGGCATTCGGCACGTAATCAGGAAGGTCCGTAATGTCGATGATGTCGCGCTCGGCTTCGCCTAGGCGACCCATCACCGTGGTGCCGTCCGCGTAGTAGACGGTGGACGCCTCTTGGAGTGCGAAGGCGTCCGGCTCGGGAACGTCAAGCATCTGGTAGCGGATGAACAGGCCGATGAACCCGAGGAGCGCCGTCGCGAGACCCGCAGCAAGAGCGCCGACGCCGATGCGGCGCAGCCAGAACTTCCACGCGGGGATGGGCTCGCCGTGCTTGTCGACGCGCACGTCCTTGCCGCCGTTTCCCCCCCTGCCGCCGCCTTTGCCGCCGCCGGTACCGCCCTTGCCTGCCCCCGTGCGCGTCGTGGCGCTCGGGTTCTTGACGGATGTTCTCGCGACGCCCGAGCGCGGCTGGACGCTCGGCGGCTTGGTTGTGCGTCGCGTCGGCTGGGCCCCCGAGGCGCCGCTAGCGGGTCGGGTGCTTCTTCTTTGCGGCTGTCGGCCGTTCTCACTCACCATGTCAGTGTACGAACGGGGGGCCGCGACGCCTGGTTCCCACGGCTACGCCTTGGCGACGATGCGGTTGCAGTCTTGTCACGGCCGACGCGTGGGCAGGCGATTCCCTCACCCATCAGGGCTTTTCTTCCTTGAGGCGCGTCTCAGGCTTGCTTTCGATGTATCGGGGCGATATAACTGTTCTTTACACCGCGCCGATGCATCGGCGCACGATCGAGCGAGCGAGAGGATGGCAATGGGACGCACCGACGTGCTCACCCTCGCCATTCTCGGGACCCTCGCAGAGAAGCCGCTGCATGGCTATGAGATCCGCAAGCGGCTCGGGGCCTCCCTTGGCCCCTTCCGCGCGCTCAGCTACGGCAGCCTGTATCCAGCACTCAAGCGCATGGTCGCTGAGGGACTGATCTCGGTCGACGACGAGGGCACCGACCCTTCGACGAACAGGCGCTCGCGCATTGCCTACCGCTTGACCGACGCTGGCACCGCCCAACTTGCTGAAGAGCTCGCGTCGTCAGGAGCATCGTCCTGGGACGACGACGCCTTTGACGTGCGCTTTGCCATGTTTGAGAAGACCGACTCGGCCACACGACTGCGCATTCTCGAAGGACGCCGCAGCCGTCTGTCCGAGCGACTGGAAGAGATTTCGCAGGGCCTGAAGGCCATGCGCGAACGCCACGACCGCTACACAGCCGAACTGCAAAGGCACGGGCTGGAACGGGTCGAGCGTGAGGTCGAGTGGCTCGACCAACTCATCGAAGACGAACGATCCGCAACCCGCGGTAAGGACGATCCCGCATCCGCGGGCTAGACAAGGAGACAAAAATGGCCAAGTTGCGCGCTGCCATCGTGGGCGTGGGTAACTGCGCGACGTCCCTCATTCAGGGCGTCGAGTTTTACAAGGACGCCAAGCCTGGGGACACCGTTCCTGGCTTGATGCACGTCCAGCTCGGGGACTACCACATCTCCGACATTGAGTTTGTGGCGGCGTTCGACGTTGACTCGCTCAAGGTGGGCAAGGAGCTTGTTGAGGCGACGCAGGCCTCGGAGAACAACACCATCAAGATCTGTGACGTCCCCAAGACGGACATCCAGGTCCAGCGCGGTCACACCCTTGACGGCCTCGGAAAGTACTACAGGGAGACCATCGTCGAGGCAGACGACGCTCCCGTCGACATCGTGAAGGTCCTCAAGGACACCGAGGCCGACGTGCTGATCTGCTACTTGCCCGTCGGCTCCGAAGAGGCCGCCAAGTTCTACGCCCAGTGCGCGATCGACGCGAATGTCGCGTTCGTCAACGCGCTGCCAGTGTTCATCGCCTCCGACCCCGTGTGGGCCAAGAAGTTCCAGGACGCGGGCGTCCCGATCGTGGGCGACGACATCAAGTCCCAGGTGGGCGCCACCATCACGCACCGCGTGCTGGCTCGCCTGTTCGAAGACCGCGGCGTCCGTTTGGACCGCACGTACCAGCTGAACGTCGGTGGAAACATGGACTTCAAGAACATGCTGGAGCGCGAGCGCCTCGAGTCGAAGAAGGTCTCCAAGACCCAGGCCGTCACGTCGAACATCGACACCGGACCCTTGGCCGGCCTCAAGAACTCGCGCAACGTCCACATCGGCCCGTCCGACTACGTGGCATGGCTCGATGACCGCAAGTGGGCCTACGTGCGCCTCGAGGGTTCGGCCTTCGGCGAGGTGCCCCTCAACCTTGAGTACAAGCTCGAGGTGTGGGACTCGCCCAACTCGGCAGGCATCATCATCGACGCGATGCGCTGCGCGAAGATCGCCAAGGACCGTGGCATCGGCGGCCCGATCCTGTCGGCCGCGACCTACTTCATGAAGTCCCCGCCCGTGCAGACCGAGGACACCCTCGGCCGCCAGCACCTCGAGGAGTTCATCGCGGGTACGCGCGAGCGCTAAGCGTTCCCCACTGGCAGCAACAGGGCCGGGTCACCTTCTGGTGGCCCGGCCCTTTGCATTCCTCGTCATATGGCGCCGTACCGCTGCGGTCCCTGCTCCCCGCTGTGTCTCTACACGACGCTGTAGCTTCGCTGGCGCACCATCGCGAGACTCTCAAGCGCGTCGGTCACGAAGGGTCGGAAGGGCGCAAGCCTGGCGGCCGTCAAGAGCCGAGCGAGCGAAGGCACCAAGCGCTTCACCACGGTCCGGGTCACCCGCTGTCCCGCGGACAGGTCTTGCACCCAGCCGAGCACTACCAGCATCTGGATGATCCACAGCAGTTCCGGCAGGGCCTCGCGCAAGCGCGGATCGGTCTTGAGGTCAGAGCCCTCGACCAGCTCCTCGAAGGTGCGCAAGAACTGATTGCGGGCCGGGCGGCTCTGCGCGCTGAAGGGACTGAGTGGGCTCGTCGGGACGATCGCGAGGCTCAGCAGCGAATCGGAGATGGACCGATACTCGTCCGAAGCGTCCAGGAACGCCTCGAAGCACGCGTCGAGCCGAGCCCTGAACGACGTCACCCCTGCGATCCGCCCCTGCAGCAACTCGTGATGCCGCCGCGCGATGTCCAGGTAAAAGCCCTGGACGAGCTCTTCCTTGCCGCCAAAGTAGTAGTAGGCACTGCCGAGCGAGACATCGGCCCGCTCCGCGATGCCGCGCATGGTCGTCTTGTCGTAGCCGCGGTCCATGATGAGTTCTGATGCGGCGGCAACGATGCGCTCGCGCGTGGCGCTGTCGAGTGTGGGCATGGGGCGCTCCCTTGAACGTGTTCAGTCGATACCTGATGAACGTCGCGACTGAACGTGTTCATTCCCAGGAGTGCAAGCCCGCTCGTGGAGCGCACGCATGGCAAAGCCCCGGTCGCCGGAGCGACCGGGGCTTCCTGAAGTGCGGGGCCTTGAGTTACCCGGAGACCGCCTCGGCCACCGGGGTCGAGCCGGACACGAGTTCCCACTGCTGGCCAACAGCGTTTTCGTTCGTCAGGCACGCCGCGATCACGGCTGCCACGTCGGCGCGTGGAACCGTCCCTCGCTCCACCTCGCTCGCCAGCGTCACCAAGCCGGTGCCATCGTCGTCCGTCAACCCGCCCGGCCGAATGATGGTCCATGCCAATTGCGTGTTGCGCAGGGCGGCGTCGGCGTCCCTCTTGGCCTGCACGTAGGCCTTCCACGCCTCGCTCGCCGAGTCCTCCACCGGCTGGTCGACGCCCATGGCGGACACCTGCACGAATCGATCAATGCCCAGCGCCCTCGCGGCCTCCATCGACTTGAGCGAGCCCTGCAGGTCAACCGTGCGCTTGCGCTCGGCGTTGCCGTCAGCGCCGCCTCCCGCGGAGAACACGATGCCATCGCAGCCCTCGAAGGCCGCCAAGAACTCGTCCGCGGATGCCTCCTCGATGTCGAGCCTGCGCGGCTCCGCACCCACCTGCTTGAGTTCGGCCAACTGCTCATCGCGGCGCGCGAGCGGCACCACCTCGATGCCAGCTTCGAGCAAGAGGGGGATCAACTGACGCGATACCTTGCCAGCGCCGCCAACGATCGCCACGCGGGTGGGGGTTCCTGTGAGTGTCATACCCACTGTGACGACGCGGCGACCGTGCCTATTCCCCTCGTCGTCTCTCCCTGGGAGAGCCGGGCGCGGCTCAGGCCACGCGGCGCGACGCCATCAGCACCACTCCGAGCGATCCGATCATGACGCCCCCGGCGGCGCGCATGCGCGCGAGACGGCGAGGCGAGCGCGCGAACCAGTTCCTCGCACCTGACGCCGCCAGCGCATACGCGCCATCGCTCACCAACGCAATCGCGGCGAAGAGGGCCCCCAGCGCCAGAATCTGCGTCCACGCCGGGCCCGCTGCGGGGTCGACGAACTGGGGCAGCACCGCCGCCACAAAGACGAGCGTCTTGGGGTTGGTCACGCCCACCGCGAAAGACTCGCCCAGCACTCGCCGCAAAGGCCTGTCGGGCAAGGCGACCACGGCGTCGGCCGCCTGCCCATCCTTGCCAGCGGCGAAGTCGAGGCCTTCGCGCCGATGCCGCACCGCCTGAATACCCAAGTACAACAGGTAGCCGCCGCCCACGAACTTGAGCACTACGAAGGCGATTGACGACGCCGCGATGACGGCGCCGATGCCCGCGGCCACCAGGATCGCGTGGACGAGAGCTCCCCCCGTGTTGCCCACGACGGACAGCAGCGCGTCTCGCCTGCCGTGCTGCAGAGCCCTGCCCACGATGAACAGGACGCTCGGGCCGGGGATCACGATGATCACGAACGCGAGCGCGCTGAAAGCGGCGAGCGTGCCTGCCGACATCACGGGTTACCGACCCGGAGCGGCGAAGGGGTCATCAGGCTGAGCGGGAGGCTGAGCCAGCGGACCCTGCGGGGGCGGGGGAAAGGACTGAACTGGGGGCGGCGGGTACGCCTGTGGCTGGCCCTGCTGGCCGTACTGCTGGGGCTGGCCATACTGCTGGGGCTGGCCGTCACCGGGGCCCACGTACCGTTCGGCGGCCTTGGGGTCCGGCCCGTATGCGTTCTCGTAAGCGTCACCCTCCAGCAACGAGAACACGAGCACCACGATGCTGCCGCCAGGAACGAACACGAGGAGGTACCAGGCGCCAGAGCGTCCCGTGTCGTGAAGGCGCCGCACGGTGACGGCAATCGACGGCATGATGAGCGCGAGCGTCACGAGCACCCACGGCACGGCACCACCGACGAGGAGGCCCCAATTGATGTCCTCAGCCGATCCAGAGGCGATGCTGCCGTCGGCGTTCGTCTGGTCAAGCGCGGGCAAGAACGCTGCAAAGTACGCGATGAAGAAGATCACCTGGACGGGGATCTGCACCAGGTTGGTGAAGAGCACGAACCACCAGTACTCGGCACGCCGCGCGCGCCCAGTGAAGACCGCATACTGCCCAAGGACCGACTTGACGGCCTGACCGAATGTCATGGGTGCCACCTTTCACGTGTGGCACCACGCTAGTGGCGTTCGGCGGCGCAGGCGAGCACGTCAGTGGCTGCGGCGAGAGTGACATACCCGACGCCCTAGCCTTATGCCATGTCCTACTCCTCCGACCTGGCCCACCTGTGGAAGTCTCAGGGCTTTCGGCGGCTCACCCGGGTGCGCGTGGTCTCACAGGCGGGGGACGGGGCCTTTCAGTTTGGGATCGCCACCGCGTTCTTCTTCTCGCCCGAGAACGCGACAACGCCGGCCGACATCGCGATCGGCTTCGCCGTGCTGTTTGCGCCCTTCACGCTCATCGGGCCTTTCGTCGGCCCCTTCATTGACCGGTGGCATCGGCAGCGGATCGTCTTGGCTGGCAACATGATGCGCCTCGCGATGGTGGGCGCCATCGTGGCAGCCGTGGTCGCCGATGCGCCGCGGCTCTCCCTCTACGTCCTCGCGTTGGCGACGCTGTCGGTGAATCGCTTCCTGCTTGCCGCGCTGTCAGCAGGCATCCCGCAGGTCGTCGACAAGGATGATCTGCTCGCGGCCAATGCCATCATGCCGACGCTGGGCACGATCGCCGCCGCGCTTGGCGGGACGATCGGCGGCATTGTCGCCTTCGTGGTGCCGGGCGTCTCGGACGACCACAAGGCGCTGCTCGCGCTCGGTGCCGCTGGCCTGGCGTTCGGCTTATCCTCATGGGCGGCAACGGCGCTGTCGAAGCGCTCGCTCGGGCCGGTGAAGCTGCTCGAGGCCGAGCACGTTGTTGAGGAGGCTGCGCACGTCGTCAAAGAACTGCGCGACGGCTACCGACATCTACGGCAGCGCGCCACTCCCTTCCACGCACTCGGAGTCATGGCCGCGGCACGCCTGCTCTACGGCCTCATGTTTGTCGCGTCCATCCTCATCTCGCGCAACGTCTTGGACGACCCTTCAGACCCAGAGGGGGCTATCGGCAAGTTCGCCATCGTGGTCGGCTTCGCCGCCGTCGGCTTTGGTCTCGCCGCCGTGGTCACGCCAGCGTTCTCCCACCGGATTGAGCGCCACGACTGGGTCATCGTCTGCCTCGCCCTTGGTGGTGCCGGGCAGGCACTGCTGGCCGTGTCCTCCGAGCCCTGGGCTCTTCTCAGCGCCGCCGTCATTGTCAGCTTCGGCATCCAGGGAGGGAAGATCGCGGTCGACACGATCGTGCAACGGGACACGGACGACGCCTTCCGCGGCCGAGCCTTCGCCCTGTACGACGTCGCTTACAACACGGCCTTCATCAGCGCGGCCTTCATCGGCGCTTTGGTCTTGCCCGCGAATGGCTACTCGCAACTGGTGATGGCGGCGCTCGTGGTCGCCTACGCGGCGTGCGCGGCCGCGTATTGGCGGGCGCCTCGCGTTCCGCACATCACTGCTGAGGCCTGAGAAGCCCGGCGTGTCGTTAGGCGAGGGCCTTACGCATGGCGGCCAAGCCGTCGGCGCCCTTCTTGTGCTCCGCTCCGATGAGGTGGTCGAACACGAGGTGGGTTTCCGTCGAGGCGACCACGGGATCCATGCTCAGGTTGCTCGCCACAAAGTCGCGCAACTGAGAGGTCGAGGTGCACGCGACGTGGATCAGGAAGTCGAAGGACCCGCCCACAAAGTAGACCGACAACACGTTGGGCAACTGGATCACCTGGCGCGCATAGGACTTGACCTGCGGTCGCGCCTGGGCCCTGAGCTTGACCGCGACGATGCTCTGAACCGTGAAGCCGAGGGCCTCGTAGTCCACCTCGATATGAGACGACTTGATGATGCCTGCCGCGCGCAGGGCGCGCACTCGCGCGTGGGTGGTGGAGGCGGAGACGTGGAGGCGTTCGGCCAGCGCCGCGTTGGGCAGCCGCGCGTCCTTGGTGAGCTCCCACAAAATGCGTTCATCGAGGGCGTCGAGCCGAAGATTCGTCGGCGGAAGGGCCTCATGGGACGTTGAATTCATTGCATTCTTCTCCATTTCCGGCAGTTGCACAGAGGATATGCGAGACCGGTTGCAATCGGCGCAGAATCTTCGAAACTTGAAGGGTGGGTCGCAACCCCAAGGAGACCACCATGCGCATCGGCATCCCTGCTGAGGTCAAGAACAACGAGACCCGCGTCGCCGTGACGCCCGGCGGTGTCCACGCGCTCGTCGCGGCCGGACACGACGTGTTGATCCAGGCGGGAGCAGGGCAAGGCAGTTCTCTGAGCGATGACGAGTACGTCGACGCTGGCGCCCGCATTGTCGGCGTCGAGGATGCGTGGTCTTGCGAGACGGTGCTGAAGGTCAAGGAGCCGATTCCGTCGGAGTTTGGCTACCTGCGCGCCGGCCTCACACTCTTCACGTACCTTCATCTCGCTGCCAACGAGCCCCTCACTCGCGCGCTCGTCGAATCTGGCACCACCGCCATCGCGTACGAGACCGTGCAGTTAGCGGACGGCTCGCTCCCTCTCCTCGCGCCCATGTCCGAGGTGGCGGGGCGCATGGCAGCGCACGTGGGCTCCTACCACCTGATGTCGAGCCAAGGCGGTCGGGGCGTGCTCATCTCTGGAGTCCCGGGAGTCAGGCCCGCCAAAGTCGCGGTGCTGGGCGCAGGGGTCGCCGGTTGGGGTGCGATCGGCCAGGCGGCAGGGATGGGCGCCGACGTCACCGTGCTTGACCTGTCGGTTCCACGGCTGCGCCACATCGACGACGTGCTGCGCGGGAGAGTGCGGACCGTTGCCTCCAACGCCTACGAAGTGGAACGGACCGTACTCGAAGCCGACCTCGTCATCGGCGCCGTGCTCGTGCCGGGGGCGAGGGCGCCGCGCTTGGTCTCGCGCGAGCTCGTCTCCAGGATGAAGCCCGGCTCCGTGCTGGTCGATGTGGCTATTGACCAGGGCGGCTGCTTCGAGGACTCGCGGCCCACCACGCACGCGGAGCCCACGTACCGTGTGGCGGAGTCCACGTTCTATTGCGTCGCGAACATGCCAGGGGCCGTGGGGAACACGTCGACCATCGCCCTGACCAATGCGACGCTGCCGTATGTGCTCGCGATGGCGGCAAGCGGCTGGGACGAAGCGTCGGCCGCCGACCCGGCACTCGCGAAGGGGCTGGCCGTCTCAGGCGGGCGCATCCGCAACGCGCCCACCGCGGCGGCCTTTCCGGACCTCCCCGCAGCTTGAGCCTTCCGCTCTCCACCCTGCGGGGCACTCACGCACCCTCCGCACCCGCATCTCCAACCTGCGGGGCACTCACGCACCCTCCGCACGCGCATCTCCAACCCGCGGGGCACTCACGCACCCTCCGCACGCGTGACCACCTGCGCGCCGCCCCTCTCGGCCAAGACCCTGAGCGCCAGGACCCGGCACCACGCTGGCCTGTCCATTACGTCGCGGTACGTGAATCTCACGGTCAGGATCCCCAACCCCGCGAGCAGTCCATCGCGCTCGACATCGGCCTGGCGCTGCTCCAGGGAGCCATGAGCAACTGCACCATCAAGCTCGAACGCGGTTGACGTGACCGGGTCGAACACATCCACTCGAAAGCGTCTGCCCTCGACGACCAAACGGTGCTGGCGGAGTAGGTGGTCAAAAGTCGACCCTGCGAAGACATCGCGCAAGCCGCGCTCTTCGAGGTAACTCTCGACACCGTCGGCCGCGTACGCCACCCTCGCCACCAGGCTCGCACGCGCTCGCACGCGTGGCATGCGCGCGAGCGCCTGTCCCATCGACGCCGCCGACACCTTGCCTGATCGGAAGGCCGCAAACACGATGTCCGCGCGATCGCCAGGACGGGCGCGGCCATAAGCCTGTGCCACGGCGTATGCCGGTAGCGCCACCGGGAGGTCACCTTGCCACAGGCCATGAGGAACCGCGTAGGTGACGGTCGCAATGCGCAGCCACCGAGGCGGCCGCCGGTGTGATCCGTGTGGAAGGACAAGGTCGACGGTGTCGGGGACCCTGCCGGTCGCCTCCCACGCGAAGAGCGCCGATGTGCCCGCGATCACAGCCGCGGGTCCCGCCCAGGAGACCGCCGCCCGAGCACGCACCGCCCATGACTCGGCATAGACCGCGGCCGCATAGAAGCCCGGGAGCACCCGGACAATTTCGCCCCGCCGGATCGCACCGTCGACTCCCTGGCGGCTGGCCTCCGCACACATGGTGGAGTACGAGAAGGGGCGTGCTTGCGACAGGAGTCGCTGGCGGAGAGATTTCATGGTCATGCGCCCGGTCTAGTCGATCATGCAGGTGCTGGGTCGAGCGGCCGGGCAGGCTGTGGAAAACCTTGACGCTGCCTGAGTGCCCCGCAGCAGAAGAGAGGGGCGCAGACACGGTGCGTGAGTGCCCCGCACGAGCGAGGGGTGGGGCGTTCGCGGCGCGGGACGCTGGCGGGCGGGGGGGTTAGGCGCGCCCAGCCCACCACGCCCGAAGTTCGGCGCGGGCGCGCTCGTCCCCCAGCGGCCCGTGCTCCATGCGCAACTCCAAAAGGTGCTTGTAGGCCAGGCCGACGTCGCGGCCGGGCCCGATGCCAAGCTCGGCCATGATCTGTGTTCCGTCGAGATCGGGACGAATCGCGTCGACCTCTTCGCGGGCACGCAACTCAGTGATGCGGTTCTCTAGGTCGTCATAGGCGAACGCGAGACGCTCGGCCTTGCGTCGATTGCGAGTCGTCACGTCGGCACGGGTCAACCGGTGCAGCCTCTCCAACTGATCGCCCGCGTCGGTCACGTAGCGCCTCACGGCCGAGTCAGACCACCGGGCCTCGCCGTAGCCGTGGAACCGCAAATGCAACTCGACCAATCGCGCGACAGCCTTGATCGTGTCCTTATCAAAGCGCAGAGCCTTGAGCCGCTTGCCGGTGAGCTTGGCGCCCACCAACTCGTGGTGATGGAAGGACACGCCGCCTCCCGGCTCGAGCCGCCGAGTGGCGGGCTTGCCGATGTCGTGCATGAGGGCGGCCAAGCGCAACACCAGGTCGGGCCCGGGCACAGGGCCGTCTGGACCGGTCTCGAGGTCGATGGCCTGCTCGACCACGGTCAGCGTGTGCTGATAGACGTCCTTGTGATGGTGGTGCTCATCGACCTCAAGCTGGAGGGCTGGCAGTTCAGGAAGCACGTGCTCGGCGATCCCCGAGTCGACCAGCGCCGTGAGGCCATCACGCACACGCGCACCCATGAGCAGTTTGGTGAGCTCATCTCGCACGCGCTCCGCCGAGACAATCTCGATGCGGTCGGCCATCGCATGCATGGCCGCGAACGTCGCCGGCTCAATCTCGAAGCCAAGTTGGGACGCAAAGCGCGCCGCACGCATCATGCGCAAGGGATCGTCGCCAAAGGACAGCGCCGGTTCGATCGGGGTCCGGAGCAAGCCCCCGGCGAGGTCCTCCAGTCCACCAAAGGGGTCAACGAAGTCCCCACTCGGCAACCGCACCGCCATCGCATTGATGGTGAAGTCGCGCCTGGCGAGGTCGCCTTCGAGCGAGTCGCCGAAGGCCACCACCGGCTTACGGGAGGCGCCGTCATACTCGTCGGCCCTGAACGTCGTGATCTCCACCACGAGGTCGCCCCTGCGCCCGCCAATGGTGCCAAAGTCCCTCCCCATGTCCCACGTCGCGCGGGTCCACTGCTTGAGGAGCCGCTCGGTCTCGTCAGGCCTAGCCGACGTGGTGAAGTCAAGATCGGCGCTCGACCGGCCCAAGAAGGCGTCGCGCACCGGCCCCCCGACGAGTGCGAACTCGTAGCCAGCGTCGTCGAAGAGCGCCGCCAGCGCGGCAACCTCTTGTGGCACCGCTGCACCCAACGCGCCAGCCCTCGCCGCAAGGACGTCACGGGGCGGAACGGAAGGAGCGGCCTGAAGCGTCATGGGTACCAGCATCCCAGAGCCTGGCGCGGACGACGTCGTGGCCGGTCGCCCCTGCCCGGCGACAGGCCGACCCCCGGTTAGAGTTGGGCCATGCCGGACTCGCCGATTCCTCGACCTAGCCGCATGCCGCGGGCCCCGGCGGGCGCCATGATTCGCCGCCGCAGGGCTCAGCGGGTCGCGGGTCAGTTGCCGGTGTCGCGCGAGGTGTCCGCCGGCGGGGTGACGGTGAAGATCGAGGACGGCGTCGCCTACGTCGCGTGCATCGGCCGCCGCAACAGGGCAGGCAGGCTGGAGTGGTGCCTCCCGAAGGGACACATCGAAGGGGTGGAAACGCCGGAAGAGGCCGCCGTCCGCGAGGTGGCGGAAGAGACGGGGATCTCGGCTGAGGTTGTTCAGCCCCTCGGCGTGATCGACTACTGGTTCACGGGAGACGACCGCCGAGTCCACAAGAAGGTCTATCACTTCCTTCTCGAGGCGATCAGCGGCACCATCACCACGGAGAACGACCCCGACCAAGAAGCTGAAGTTGCCGCATGGGTGCCGATCGACGAGTTGCGCACCAAACTGGCCTTTCCCAATGAGCGCAAGATGGCCCAGACCGCCGCCGAGTTGCTCACCGCGCGGGCATGAAGACAGCGTCAGCTCACCTAGGACGGCTCGCCAGGGCGGCGGCGGTAGCAGTCATCTGTGGCCTCGCGGTCGCGGGCGCCGCCGGTGCCTCGATGGCACAAGGTGGAGCGGCCCAGACGGCGCAGCAAGTGGAGGCCGCAGTGGACGCCTCCGTTGTCGGCAGCATGCCCGTGTCCGCCGACCCGCTCACTCGCCTCGGCACTTACGTCTCCGTGCGGGCACCCCTGACCGACCTCTCGAATGTCTCTGCGACGCTCACCGTCACGGAGGCGCCGTTGACCTCCGCCGCGGCGATCAACGGATTCATGGAAGATCCCACAGGGGTCGCTAGTCGTGCGGTCGCCACCGCGCCCGTCACCGCCTCATCCACGTCCTCGCCCTCGCCGCCTGGCGCCCTGCCGGTGGGCACAACCGCCACCGTCGGCCTCTCGGTCACGCCAGGCGGGCTCGGCCTGCCAACGCCAGACTGGGGCGTTTACGGACTCACGGTCTCCGTCGCGGTGGATGGCAAGGTCGTGTGGTCTCAAGCCTCTCCCGTGACGTGGCAGCCCGACCTGGTTCCTCCGCTCGACGTCACGGTCCTCGCCTCGATCTCAGGTCCTCCCGAGCGCGTGGACGCACTCCTGGCCGCTGCCAGCGATGAGCGCGTCACTCTGCTCGTCGATCCGTCAGCCCTCACGGTGCGGCAGCGTCTCGACCTCAATGACAGGGAGGCCTACACGCTGCCTATCGGAAATCTCGATGTGACGAGCGTGGCCCACGCGGGAGCACCAGCCCTGCTCGATGCGGCCGTTGCCGAGTCGCGCGAGCTCTCCTCTCTGTCATGGATCGCAGTGGCGGCAGCGGCCGATGACGCCACCGCGGCACTCACGACCAACGCGGGCGCCGTCGCGATCCTCGCCGATGCCAAGTGGGCAGGCGCGCAGCCCTCCACCGCATCCGTCGTGACAGCCGAGCCGGTGGGCGAAGTGGCTCTCGCCCCCGTCGTCCTGCCCCACCTCGACCTCTCGCTCGCGCTCGCGTCTCAGCCACCGTCGCACCCGGCGACTAACGCGACCGTCCTGGCGCTGGCCGCCCTGAATGCCGGCCAAGGCAACACATCGGTCGTCATCGCGCCAGGGGATAGTTGGGTGGTCGACGGAACGCGGCCATCCCAGGCGATCGACGCTCTTCTCGATGCGCCCTTTGTCACCGCGACGCCCCTCACTGCGGCGCTCTCCGCCCCCGACAGGCCCGCGGTGGACCTCCCCGAGTCGCTCGCTAGCGAAGCGGATGCCGGTTCGGAGTTGGCCGTCGGCGCCGTCTCGGCACTCGACCGCTTGAGCGTCATGGCGACTGCCGCCGACGCGCCCTCCAAGATGGTGGCAGATGCGCAACGCGCCGTGTGGTCATCCATGTCGCTGCCGGACCGCGCCGACCCTGAACGTAGAAGGGCCGAGTTCGACGAGGCGATGGCGCAGGCGGAAGCCGTCATCAAGGCTGTCACCGTCACGTCGGGCACCTCGCTCAATCTGGTGTCGTCATCTGGCCAGGTGCCCGTCACCGTGCGCAACGATCTTGACGTACCCGTCACCCTGAGGGTCGCGATGATGTCACGGTCGCCTATCCTGCTCACCAAGGCGCAACCCACGGCCACCGTCGATGCCGGCACGGAAGCCACCGTGCTCGTCCCTGTCAACGCCGTGTCCAACGGCGACGTGAAGGTGACAGTCGCTCTGCGCAACGAGGAAGGCCAGACGGTCGCCGTCGCGGAGACGCTTCGTGTGAGGGTGCGTGCGCAATGGGGAAACGCTGCGACGGGCATCTTTACCGCAGGCCTCGCCGTCCTCTTGATCGCTGGCATCGTTCGCACAGCTCGCCGTGGACGCAAGGACACCAGGGTGCGGCCGACGAGCGCGGACGACGTCGCAGGCGCGTCCGACGCCGACGCGTGAGCAACCGGGGACAATGACTCGCATGACTACCGAAGGCAGTGACGCGACGCCGCCGATAGATCCGGCAGGGCCTGGCGCGGCGGGAGGCGGCGCCACCGCGTCATCTGGGCAGGTCGGAAGACACGCCTTGGTGATGGCGTCGGGAACGCTCGTGTCGCGAGCGCTCGGTATGGTGCGGTCCACGTTGCTGGTAATCGCCATCGGTCTCACCGGCTCGGTAGCGGCCGATGCCTACGCCGTCGCCAACAAGTTGCCGAACGTGATGTTTGCGGTGCTAGCGGCGGGCGTCCTCAACTCCGCGCTCGTGCCGCAAATCGTGAAGTCCTTCCAGGCGGACCGCGTCCGCACAGTGCACCGCATCCTGACTCTCGGGGGCGTCGGCATCCTGGCGGTGACGACGCTCCTCACGGTCACTGCCGGATTGTGGGTCAGGCTCTACTCCAACTGGGACGCTGATCAGACGGCACTGGCCACCGCTTTCGCGTTCTGGTGCATCCCGCAGTTGCTCTTCTACGGTCTCTACACGCTGTTCGGCCAGGTGCTCAATGCGCGCGAGCAGTTTGGGTGGTTCATGTGGGCGCCCGTGGCAAACAACGTGGTGGCCATAGCGGGACTTGTCGCGTACTTGGCCCTTTTTGGTCGCTACATGCTCGACGAGAACGCCTCCGTGAGCGCCATCGTTGGCCAATGGACGACGACAAAGATCGTGCTGGTCGCAGGCGTCGCCACGCTCGGTATCGCTGCCCAAGCATTGATCCTGATCCCGCCAATGATCCGCGGCGGCTACCGCTGGCGCTGGGTGTGGCGCGGACCCAAGGGCGAGTTGAGAACGGTCACGAGGGTCGCGAGTTGGGCGCTGGCGGCGGTGGTAGTTGAGCAGGTGGGAGTCGCCGCCATTACGAACATCGCGTCTGCGGCGTCGGACGCCGCGCCCAAGGACCCGACAGTCGCTGGCGTCTTTGGCTACGACTTCGCGCTCGGCATCTTCCTCATGCCCCACTCATTGATTTCCGTTTCGCTCATGACCGTGCTGTTCACGCAGATGGCACGTCACGCCTCGAACGCGAACATGGCGCGCTTGCGGGACGTGATCAGCGAGGGCGTGCGCAACATCGGCGTTCTCACGATGATCGCGGGAGCCATCATGGTGGTCGCTTCGCCGCACTTGGTGCGAGTGCTGGCGCTGTCTGCGTCGGTCGAGTCGGTCGCTGCGGTCGCCTGGGTGCTCGCGATCATGAGCCTCGCGCTCGTACCCCTCGGCGCCTCCGTCATCGTCAAGCAGGCGTACTTCGCGCTCGAGGACGGGCGCACCGTCTTCCTCATCCACATCCCGATGACCCTCGCCTGGCTTGCGGTGGCCTACTCGGTCAAGGGCTTGATGGACCCCGTCTGGTGGGTCAGGGGCGCAGCGCTTGGCCTTGTCGCGACCAATGTTGTCGCCGTCGTCTTGCGCACCTGGGGCCTGTATCGACGCCTCGGGGGCGTCGACCTGCGACGCATCCTCGTCACCTACGCCAAAGCGGCGACTGCTGCCAGCCTCGCCATCGTCGTCGGCGTCGGGATTCTCGCCGTCGGACCACATTCTTGGAACGATCAAGGCGTCACAGCCGTCATGACCAGCGTGGGAATGTCTGCCGCGATTGGGATCGCAATGTTTGCCGTCTACGCCGGTGCGAGCAAGGTGCTGAAGGTCTCCGAGGTGAGCGCCGCTGTCAGCGCCGTCACGCGCCGGTTGCGCCGCGTACGATGAAGGCCGGAAATGACGGGCGAGGGGTGATGGTGCAAGCCGGAGACATGATCGGGCGCCGTTTTCGGCTGGTGCGCAGCGAGGACTACGACATTCCGGGCGCAGCCGTGTTCACCGCGCGCGATGTCCGCCTCCACCAAGACGTCACCGTTCACATCATCACCTCCTTGGCGCCGTCATCCGTCATTCGCGCCGCCCGTCGCGCCCAGGTCATCCGCGATCGACGCCTCACGCGGGTCCTCGCCGCCGGTCTCGAGCGGCAGGGAACTGACCGCCTCGCCTACGTGGTCAGCGAGCGTCCCTCTGGCGTCAGGCTCGACGCCCTCATGGGCGAGGTCGCCTTTGTGCCCGATACCGCCGCGGCCATCGTCGGCGAAGCTGCCGCGACGCTCATGATTCCGGGCCGATCAGGCATTCACCACGGCATGGTGAGGGCAAGGTCGCTCACGATCACTCCGCGTGGACGGGTCATGACGTCTGGCCTCGGCATTGAGGGGGAACTGGGCAGCCAGGCAGGCCTTGGTCGCGTCCGGAGTGAACGCGCCGACGCCATCGCTCTGGCTCGCATCTTCGTCACGGCCGTGACGGGCTTGGACGCCGACGAGCTGACGTCGGACGACCTGCCGCCCGATCTGGCAGATCCCGCCCGCGAGTTGTGCGAGGATCTGCTGCGCGGATCGGGCCCCCTCACTCTCAAGCACCTCACCGACGCGCTCGGCACCGGCAAGTCCAGCGCCTTGCGAGCTGTCGTGGCGGAGGCTCCCACTCTCTGGTGGCCGGCAGCACCGCTTGCCAGCGCCGAGGCTCTTCCTGCCGGTAGTGAGGCGGCAGCGCTGGTCGAGCAGACGGGCGATGCCGACGTCGTTTCCAGCGATGCCGCTGAGGTCACCGTCCTCACCGCCGACGCCGACGCCGACGCCGAGGTCGCGGAGCAGACCGGGCGGGCCGTCGCCCCTGTGGAGCAGCCGGATCCTACGACGACCCGCCTGCGCACCCGCTTTGGTGGGGCGGTCGACGACATCGAAGAGTTTCACGACATCGTCTTGGAGCAGAATGCCGCTCCGGCTCCATCGGTGTTGGAGGCAATCTTCGAGCGACTCCATCAACGCTTCCCACGTTCCGCCCAGTTGGCCGAGTTCGCGGAAGCCGCGCGTCGGCGCGCGCAAACGTCCGCGCCTTTCAACGTCGGCCCTCTCGTCCTCGCATTGCTCATCGTGACGGTGTTTGTGACGGCCGTCATCGGGGCATCGATGATCACTCAGCCGCTTGATCCTCCTGACAGTGACTTCAATAACCCTTCGCAGAAGTACCCGGAGTTCACGATTGGCCAGACACCCACTCCCACCCCAGCGGAGTGACCCGCCGCCGCGCCGTGTGAGGCGAGGAATAGGAGGGGCATACGATCGTGTTGGGGCTTCACCACCGCAACTAAAGGAATGACTCGTGAGTGAGATTCGTAACGTCGTGATCGTGGGCTCAGGCCCTTCCGGCTACACGGCCGCCATCTATGCCGCACGGGCTGGCCTCAACCCGCTCGTGATCGCAGGCTCCATCACCGCCGGCGGTGCGCTGATGAACACCACAGAGGTGGAAAACTTCCCAGGGTTCGTGGAAGGCATCCAGGGACCTGAACTGATGCAGACGCTTCAAGGCCAGGCAGAGAAGTTCGGCGCGGAGGTGCTGTTCGACGACGCCACCGCTTTGGACCTCGTTGGCCCCATCAAGCGCATCACGACCGGCATGGGCAAGGTCTTCGAGACACGCTCGGTGATCCTGGCGATGGGTTCCGCCTATCGCGAGATTGGTCTGCCCGACGAGAAGCGCCTCTCCGGCCATGGCGTCAGCTGGTGCGCCACGTGTGACGGATTCTTCTTCCGCGGTCAAGACGTGGTCGTAGTGGGCGGCGGCGACTCCGCGATGGAGGAGGCGACGTTCCTCACTCGTTTCGCCAATAAGGTGACGATTGTGCACCGCCGCGACGAACTGCGTGCCTCCAAGGTGATGGCCGACCGTGCCAAGGCCGATCCCAAGATCGAGTTCGCGTGGAACTCGGCTGTGACCGGCCTCCAAGGCGAACAGAAGCTTTCAGGCGTCGAACTCACCGACACGATCACCGGCGAAGTGCGCACTGTTGCGGCGACGGGGCTTTTTGTCGCGATCGGGCACGACCCTCGCTCAGAACTGGTCAAGGGCGTCGTCGAGGTGGACGAGGCTGGCTACGTGAAGGTCGACGGCGGCACGACGTACACGAGCGTCCCTGGAGTGTTCGCTGCAGGCGACCTGGTGGACAGCCGGTACCGCCAGGCGATCACGGCCGCAGGTACTGGTTGCGCCGCAGCGCTTGACGCCCAGCGGTGGCTTGAGGATCTCGAAGAGCCGGAAGAGGGCTTGGACCAAGTTGCCTTGGTCGAAGGAGGAGCACGATGAGCATGATCGTCAACGCCACGGAAGACACGTTCAAGGCGGAAGTGCTCGAGTCGCCGATGCCTGTCGTCGTCGACTTCTGGGCGGAGTGGTGCGGCCCCTGTCGCGCAGTTGCCCCCATCCTCGACGAGTTGTCCGGCGAGTACGTCGGAAAGATCAAGATCGTCAAGGTGGACACGGAAGCCAACCCTGGTATCGCCATGGCCTACGGCATCACCTCCATCCCGACGATGCACTTCTTCAAGGGCGGCGAGGTCGTGAAGACGCTCGTGGGCGCCCGTCCCAAGGCCGCGCTGCAGACTCAATTTGACGAGGTCATCGGCTAGGGCGACACTCCCCGTCCCCGTTTGGTCATAGGGGACGCCCCCGAGAAGCCGCGTCGGCGTCTCATACCCCAGCATGGTTTTTCGCGCTACCCAACGTTTTTACCCACCCCAATCGTTATTGTGGTGAATGCTCGACGGTGCCGTCGAGTTCCGTTCGTCACCGTCACAACATGGGGGAACCATGCGCACCGTTCACGCTATCTCGGCCGTGGCGGCCAGTTCTTTGGCCGTTGTCCTACTGGCAGGCTGTGGCGGGGGTGACACGGAAGAAGGAACAGAGGACGGCGAGAGCATCACGATCGCTGGCCTTTTGGGCGCGAGCACCGGCGAGGACACAGACTGGGCTGCTCAAGAGGCGCAAGTTCAAGAGGCGATCGCCCAGTGCATGCAGCTCGAGGGTTGGGAGTACATCCCCGTCGAGCAACCTGACGGCGTGTACGAGTACTCGGAAGAGGACGAACTTGAGCGCATCAAGCGCGAGGGGCTCGGAATCGCGTATTACACGCTCTACCAGGGCACTGACGACTTCGTCGACCCCTACCAAGACTGGGTCGACCCCAACCAGGAGTACATGGAGTCGCTGACCGAAGCCGAGCGCGAGGCGTACTACGAGTCGCTGTACGGGACAGAAGAAGAGCAGATGGCCGACTCCACCACCGAGGTTGACCCTGAGACGGGCGAGGAATACACGATCTCCTACGGCTATGGCGCCGGCTGCCAGGGCGAGGCCTACGCAGAGGTCCAAGGCGACGACCCCACGCAGTCCCCCGATTACTGGGAAGCTGCGGAGAAGTACTACACCGAACTTCAAGAGCGCACCGAGGCCGACCCCAGGATCATTGAGGCAAACGAGAAGTGGACCTCGTGCATGTCCGACGCTGGCTTCGAGTACAAGGACCAGAACGACTTCTGGGAGACCAGCTACATGGATTTGCAGACGCGCCACGATGAGATCCTGGGCGACGACTTCTATAAGGACCCCTTCGAGGGCTGGTCGGAGGAAGAGATCAACACCTTCTTCGAGGAGTCCACTCAAGAGGAGATTGACGCCCTCTTCGGCGGGCCACCGGAGCTCACTTCCGAACAGCGCACGGCGCTTGAGGCGCTCCTCGAGGAAGAAATCGGCATCGCCGTGGCCAACCACGAGTGCTCGATTCCCCAACAAGAGACGTTGGGCAAGGTCTACGCCGAGATCGAGGAGCAGTACGCACTCGAGCACGAAGACGAGTTGAAGGCGCTTGCCGCAACGCTTGCTGGCGAGAAGTGAACCGCAACCGCCTGGTCGCTGGATCGCTCGGTTTGGTCGTCGCCGCTGGTGGATTGGGGTGGCTTGCAGGAAGCCGCATCTCTTCCCCAGCAGAGGCTGCGGCGCGCGCCGAGGCTCCAGAGCCCTCCCTGATCACGGTTGCCGTCGACGAGCGCCTACTCTCAGCCGACATCGTCGCGAGAGGAACCATCGACTTCGATGACCCTGTTTCGCTTGCTCTGTCTGGCTCGATCGGCGACACGGAGTCCAAGCAGATCGTCACGATGGTCCCTGAGGTTGGCGCCGAACTTGCTGAGGGCGCTGTGGCACTAGAGGTCTCCGGCAGGCCCGTCATCCTTTTGCAAGGCGAGCTGCCCGTCTACCGTGACTTGCGGCCCGGCTCAAAGGGCGATGACGTCTTGCAGCTCGAGCAGTCGCTCGTGCGCCTCGGGCTCATGAAGGCGGCCGACTCCACGTGGGACAACGCCACCGGCGCGGGCGTTCAGGCCCTGTACGCCCGCGTCGGACATACGGCGAACGCCGCCTCAAGCGACGACAAAGCCCAACTCGACGCGGCGCGAGACCAAGTACGCGCGGCAAACGAGGCCCTCCAGGACGCGCAGCGTGCGATCTCGGAGGCAGGGGGTGCGAGCGGTTCCAGCCTGCTGGAGGCGCAAGCAGCCGTGGCTGATGCTCAAGGCAGTCTGACCATCGCCCAAAACACGAGGACGTCGAGCGTTGGCGCCGCGAATGGCGCGGTCAGCGTGGCGGTGCAAGCGCTCGCCGACGCGGACAACGCCGGTACCCCGGCGGCCGGCAGTGCAGACTACGTGGCGCTCGAGGCGGCGATTGACGACGCGAACAACGCACTGGCGCTGGTGAAGGTCGAGCAAGACGCCGCCGTGGCCGCCACTCAGCGTCAACTCGACATCGCCAAAGCGCGGTTGGCAGAGGCGCGGAACCCAGGAGATGTCACCGCGCTGAACAGGGCTCGCGACGATGCACGGCGCCAGGTCGCAGACGCTACGGAGGCCCTCGTCAGAATCGAATCGACTGTGGGCACCTGGATTCCTGCGGGCGAACTCATCTTCCTCAAGCGCGTGCCAGTGCAGGTCGCGCGCACCGAGGTGGAGCGCGGCGATGAAGTCTCGACCACCTTCATGACCGTGTCGGGCTCAGACATCGCGATGACGATCGGCCTGAGCGAGTCAGAAGCGATGCGCCTGAGCGTCGGCGACACCGTCATCATCGACGAGCCAGACCTGCTCGAGGAGACGATCGAGGCCACCGTGTCCGAGATCCCCGAGGCAGGGAGTTCCGGTCGCGTTCAGGTCACGGTGCTCCTGGACACGGTTCCTGAGACGCTGTTGGGCGCCAACGTGCGCGTCATCATTCCCGTTGAGTCCACGTCCGGCGAAGTGCTCGTGGTGCCAGCCGCAGCCCTCTCCGCGGTGGCAAATGGCGATACGCGGGTCGAAGTCGAAGAGCCCAACGCTCCCGGTACCACCCGCTACGTCACCGTCGTCACCGGCCTTGCCACGGACGGCGTGGTCGAGGTGCGCGCGGTCGAAGGCAAGCTCGTCAAGGGAGACAGGGTCGTCGTTGGCCAGGCCGACATCGGTGGCGTACCGGCGGACGGCGATGAGGGCGAAGACGAGGGCTCAGACCAGGTGTCGGACGAGCCCTCGACCGAAGAGACTCAGGCGGGTTGACGTGGCGCTCACTGGCGCCGCCGAGGACTACGAGGGCGAACTGTCTGTCGTGACGGGCGATGCCCCCGTGCTCGTCCTCGACGGCATCGGCCGCACGTATGCCACGGGCGATGTCGAGGTTTCCGCCTTGACGGACGTGGACCTGACCGTGCATCGCGGGGAGTACGTGTCGGTCGTGGGTCCCTCCGGTTCGGGGAAGTCGACGCTCCTGAACGTCTTGGGGTTGCTTGATAGGCCCAGTTCCGGCTCGTACCGCTTCGAGGGGCTCGAGGTGGCCGATCTTGACGAGGCCGCGCGCACCGCCGTCAGGGGCAGGCGCATCGGCTTTGTCTTTCAGTCGTTCCACCTGCTGTCCCACCGGACGGTGCTCGAGAACGTCACGTTATCGATGCTGTACACCGGCGTCGGGCCAGCCGAGCGAGTCGAGCGGGCCAACGCGGCCCTTGAGTCAGTGGGACTGAGCCACCGAGCGGGGTTCACCCCCACCCGACTGTCCGGCGGCGAGCGTCAGCGCGTGGCCGTCGCGCGGGCAATCGTCGCCGAGCCGGCGCTGCTCCTCGCGGACGAGCCCACAGGAAACCTCGACTCTCATACCTCCGACGCCGTGCTCGCGCTCTTTGACGAGTTGCGGGCGCGCGGTCTCACCATCGTGATGATTACGCACGACGCCTCTGTCGCCTCACGTGCTGACCGCGCGGTGCGCATCAGGGACGGCAGGCTCACCGAGGTCGACTCCGCCGACATGGCACGCGCCGTCGCGCAGATCGGAGACTAGTCGTGAAGCCCACCAAGATGGCGTGGCGAGACCTCGCTACCGAGGCGATCGCTGGTCTCGCTTCTCGCCCTGCTCGCACCCTCCTTACTGTGCTGGGAACCGTGCTTGGCATCGCCGCACTGGTCGCCACCATGGGAATCGCCCAGACGGCAGGCAACCGCATCGTCGGCAACTTCTCGGAGCTCGAGGCGACGAGCATCGAGGTCTCCAATGACGGCGGGTTTTGGGGTGGCGACGGGACGCGCGTCTCGTTCCCCCGGGACGTCGAGGATCGCCTCATGCGCCTCAATGGAGTCACCGCTGCCGGCGTGATGGGCGCGGTGCCCATCGGCGAGGACTTTGCCTCGGCAGTGAAGCTGGACGACCCCTCCGGTCGCAACGAGTTCCAGGTAGACGTGCTTGCCGCCTCTCCAGGCCTACTTGAGGCCGTCAAGGGCACCTTGCGCACAGGTCGATGGTTCGACTCGGGCCACGAAGAGCGCGCCGACGACGTCGTGGTGCTGGGACCCGGCGCGGCTGCTCAGTTGGGCATCTACAGGGTCGATCAGCAGCCTGTTGTCTTCTTGGGCGATCGCCCCTTTGTGGTGATGGGTATTTTGGCCGATGTGGCCAGGCAGAGCGACTTGCTTGGTGCGATCATCATGCCGGAGGCGACCGCGCGCAAGCACTACGAGTACACGAGCGCGTCGACCGTCCAGATCGATGTGCAGATCGGGGCCGCAGAGCTCATTGGCGCCCAGGCGCCCATCGCGCTGAACCCCGACAATCCCGACGCCTATCGCGTGCGCACACCTCCGTCTCCTGATGCGCTTCGCAACAGGGTCGAGAGCGACGCGAACGCGCTCTTCCTCATTCTCGGCGCGGTGTCGCTCCTGGTAGGCGCGATTGGTATCGCCAACGTGACCCTCGTCTCCGTGCTCGAAAGGGTGGGTGAGATCGGCCTTCGCCGCGCCGTCGGCGCCCGCCGCCGTCACATCGCGACGCAGTTCCTCGTGGAATCGACAGCAATGGGTTTGGTCGGCGGGGTGATTGGAGCAACAGCAGGCATCCTGATCGTGGTGGGCTTGGCCGCGTCCCGCGACTGGACTCCCGTGCTCTCTCCCCTGATTCCCTTCGGCGCTCCGCTGCTTGGCGCGCTGACAGGGTTGATCGCTGGCGTGTACCCGTCCCTTCGGGCGGCCTCGCTCGAGCCGGTTGAAGCACTGCGTTCAGGAACGTAAGGTCCTTCCGCCGCATTGGCCGCTCCTGCGACACGGGGCCAACAACCAAGGACTGGACCGTGCGATGAGCGCCGCTGTCGTGGAAGACTGGCGCCCATGACTCACTCGGACACCGGCGGCACCAGGCTCGACCCTTGGTTGGGTTCGTACGCCGCCCGCGCGCACAACATGCGCGCCTCCGAGATTCGCGCGCTCTTCGCCGTGGCCTCACGTCCCGAGGTGGTCTCGCTCGCCGGTGGCATGCCGTTCATCGGTGGGCTCCCGCTGGAGGAGATCGGCGAGATGATGCGTCGCCTCATCGTCGAGCAAGGCGAGATGGCCCTCCAATACGGTTCTGGGCAGGGCTACGAGCCGCTGCGAGAGCACATCACCCAAGTGATGGCGCTTGAAGGCATCCACGCCCATCCCGACGACGTGGTGGTCACCACCGGCTCGCAACAGGCTCTCGATCTGGTCACCAAGATCTTCATCAACCCTGGCGACGTCATCGTGGCCGAGGCGCCTTCCTACGTGGGCGCCCTTGGAGTCTTCCGTGCCCATGAGGCGGACGTGGTCCACGTGCCCATGGACGCCGACGGATTGGTGCCAGAGGCGCTTGAGTCGGCCTTGGCGCAGTTGGCCGCCGAGGGTCGCACCGTGAAGTTTCTCTACACCGTCCCCAACTTCCACAACCCTGGCGGCGTCACCCTGTCCCTCGAGCGTCGGCCGTTGATCCTTGAGATCTGCCAGCGCTACGGCGTGCTGGTGCTGGAGGACAACCCTTACGGCCTGCTGGGTTTTGACTCCGAGCCGCTGCCGGCGCTGCGGTCCATGGACGAGGACGGCGTCATCTACCTGGGGTCCTTTTCCAAGACCTTCGCTCCGGGATTCCGCGTGGGCTGGGCGGTCGCACCGCATGCCGTGCGCGAGAAGCTCGTACTTGCGTCGGAGGCCGCGATCCTGTGCCCCTCGAACGCCTCGCAGATGGCCATCTCGAGCTACCTGGATCACCACGACTGGCAAGGCCAGATCAAGAAGTTCAGGGAGCAGTACAGAGAGCGCAGGGACGCGATGATCTCCGCTCTTGAAGAGTTCATGCCGGAGGCCTCGTGGAACGTCCCTGACGGGGGCTTCTACGTGTGGGTGACGTTGCCAGAGGGGCTTGACGCGAAGTCGATGCTGCCTCGCGCGGTCACCGCCCGCGTCGCATACGTGCCTGGCACTGCGTTCTACTACGACGGTACCGGGGCTAGTCACATGCGGCTCTCGTATTGCTACCCCACTCCCGAGCGCATCAGGGAGGGCGTCCGACGGCTTGCCGGCGTCGTCGATGCGGAGATGGAGACCGTCAAGATCTTTGGGCGCAGCGCAACCGGCGCGACGTCAACCGTTGAGTTCCCGTCGCCGGACTTGGCATGAGCGACGCGGCCGTGATGTGGGAGGAGACAACATGCAGGTGCTGATTCTTGCTGGCGGGCTGTCGCATGAGCGCGATGTCTCGATCCGTTCGGGGCGTCGCGTCTGGGAGGCGCTCGAAGAGCGTGGCATCAAGGCCACCGTCACGGATGTCGACACCTCCTTGCTCCCGAATTTGCGCAGCCTTGACGATGTTGTGGTGTGGCCATTGCTTCACGGCGCCTCTGGTGAGGATGGCTCGCTCCAGGCCCTCCTCGAACTCGTGGATGCTCCCTTCGTGGGAACCGGCTCTCGAGAAGCTCGCGTCGCCTGGGTGAAGCCCGTCGCCAAGGCCGTGTTCGCACGCGCCGGCGTCTCGACCCCCGACTACGTCACCCTGCCTCAATCGCTGTTCAGGGAGGTGGGAGCCGACCAGGTCCTTCAGGCCCTGCTCGCGAAGTTCTCGCTGCCGCTCGTGGTGAAGCCAGCGCGCGGCGGATCTGCTCTCGGGGTGTCTCTCGTCACGGAGGCCGACGCTCTCGCCCAAGCCATGGTCAGGTGCTTCGCCTATGGCGATCAGGCCATGATCGAGCGCGCCGTCTCGGGGACCGAGGTGGCGGTTTCCGTCGTCGGGCATGGTGACGGCGCCACCGTGCTTCCCGCCGTGGAGATCGCGTGCGACGGGCCGTATGACTATGACGCCCGCTACAACCCTGGTCGGGTTGAGTACTTCGCCCCTGCGCGCCTCGACCCCGCCGGAGCGGCCGCAGTCGAGAAGGCCGCCCTGGCCGTGCACCGCACCATGGGCCTTCGCGACCTCTCGCGGATCGACATGATCGTCGACGACGCAGGCGTCGCTCAGGTGATCGACATCAACATCGCTCCTGGAATGACCGAGACGTCCCTGTTCCCGCAAGCCGTCGAGGCCTCCGGCCAGGAGCTTGGCGCACTCTACGCGCAGATCATCGAGGGCGCGGCCAGACGCTAGCTGCCGAAGCCCTGCTCCTTGGGGTTGATGATCTTGGCGATCCTGTTGAGATCCTCCACGGTGGCGAACTCCACCGTGATGCGCCCCTTGGTGCTACCCAGTTGCACCTTGACCCTGGTGTCAAGGTGGTCTCCCAGCCTCGCGGAAAGGTCATCGAGAGCCGCTGTACGCCCGCCTGGGCGCACGGAACCCTGCTTGGGCTTCGCGACCTTGACCCCCAAGGTGACGGCCTCCTCCGTGGCGCGCACTGACATGCCCTCGGCGACGATCTTGGTGGCGAGCTGATCCATCGCCTGCGGGCTGTCGAGGGTGAGCAGAGCGCGCGCGTGTCCCGCGCTCAGTACCCCGGCCGCCACCCGCTTCTGCACAGATGGCGGCAGTTTCAACAGGCGCAAGGTATTCGTGATCTGCGGACGCGATCGGCTGATGCGCTCGGCGAGCTGCTCATGCGTGATCCCGAAGTCGTCGAGGAGCTGCTGGTAGGCGGCGGCTTCTTCTAGTGGGTTGAGCTGGGAGCGGTGCAGGTTCTCCACGAGCGCGTCACGGAGCAGGTCCACGTCGTCGGTGCTGCGTACGATCGCCGGGATCTCAGAAAGGCCTGCCTCGCGGGTGGCCCGCAACCGGCGCTCACCCATGATGAGCTCGAAGCCCTCCCCTTCCGGGTTGGGCCGCACCACGATCGGCTGAAGGACGCCGATCTCTTTGATCGAGCCCACCAGTTCGGCGAGGGCCTCCGAGTCGAAGATCTGTCGGGGCTGCCGTGGATTCGGCACGACCGTCGCGGGGTCAATGTAGGCGAACCTGGCGCCGGGTACGGGGCGCAGCGCATCGTCGTCTTGCGCTTCAGCGGGCGTGAGCGCGACGGCCGATGCCGGTTCGATGGCCTCTTCCGGCACGCGCGGAATCGCCGCCGTGTCCGAGAAGAAGACGTCGCGCGGTCGGGCACCTTGGCGAGGCGATTCGGCGCCTTCTGTCGCTTCTGGCTCCGTGGGAATCAACGCGCCCAGGCCGCGGCCGAGGCCTCGCTTCGGGTTGCTCACTGCGTACCTCCTGCGGCGACGCCGCGCTCGGCCAACTCCTTCGCTGCGGCGAGATACGCCACAGCGCCTGGGGAGTGGGGGTCGTGGGTGATCACTGTCTTGCCGAAGCTTGGCGCCTCGGAGACCCTGACCGAACGGGGAATTGTCTGGGGAAAGGTCTCGCCAGGGAAGTGGCTCCGGACCTCATGAGCAACCTCGCGCGCCAGGTTGGTGCGCTGATCGAACATCGTCAACACGATGCTCGACACATGGATCGCGGGGTTCAAGTGCTTCTTAACCATCTCGATGGTCTTCATGAGTTGCGTCAGACCCTCCAACGCGTAGTACTCACACTGGATCGGGATGAGGACCTCGGTTGCCACCACCATGGCGTTGAGCGTCAGCAGTCCGAGCGAGGGAGGGCAGTCGATGAACACGTAGTCGAGTTGTCTGCCCTCGCGCTCGAGGAGTTCGGCGACCGCTCCGTGGAGGCGGTACTCCCTGCGCACCGCAGACACCAATTCGATGTCGGCCCCGGCGAGGTCGATGGTCGCCGGCACGCACCACAGTGTGGGAAGGTCGGGGCATCGCTGGGCGACGGAGGCGAGCGGGGCGTCGTCGAGCAGCGCCTCGTAGATCGATGGGGTGCCCGCACGATGCTCAACTCCCAGAGCCGTCGAGGCATTTCCTTGTGGATCGGCGTCGATCACTAGCACGTTCGCGCCCTTGCTGGCGAGGGCCGCAGCCATGTTCACCGACGTGGTCGTTTTTCCGACGCCGCCCTTCTGGTTGGAGACGGCAATCACGCGAGTGCGAGGGGGCCTCGGGAAGTCCGTGGCTTCAAGCGAGCGCCGGAGCCGCTCGGTCTCAAGCAGCTCCGCGGCCAGAGGCGAGTCGAGGTCTGCCTCGATTCCACTGAAGGGATCATTGTCGCGGTTCGCGACGGGAGCAGGAGCGGTGTGCTGCTCCCCCATCGGCGCATACGGGGGCACGTGTGCTCTGCTCCCGGAGCCCCCGAGCGCGCCGTGGTTACTGCCGTCAAGATCGGAGTGACCGAGGGTCGGCGTCGTCGGAGACGTCGGCTCCTGAGCGGGTTCGGTCACGCGGTACTCCTTGTGTTCTGGTCGGGGCAAGGGCCAATGTTTCACGTGAAACACCACCATCGCAAACGCATCGAGTGCAAGTTATGCACACTCTTCCTGGGGACGAGTGGATCCTCAGTCTGGCCTGTGGACAAGCCCCGTCCAGGCCAGCCCAACTCGATCAGCGCGGCTGTGGATAACCTGGGGAAAGAAAACTCTCGGAGATTTCTCTACTCGCGCATCAAGCGGACCACCGTCGTTGGCTCGAGCCCCTCGAGGGTCGGTGCGGACTCGATCTTCGCGGTGAGTCGCGCCTTCCTTAATGCGTACTTGGCGCGCTCTATCTCCGCGCCGACACTGCGGCCCTTGAGAAGCGCCATCTCACCGTTCGGAGCCACGAGAGGGAGGCACCACTTGATGAGCTTGTCGAGCGAGGCGACGGCACGCGCCGTCAGAAAGTCCGCCGTCACCGTTGCGCTCACCTCTTCGGCTCGCCCCCTGACCACCGCGACATTCTCGAGCCCGACGTCAGCGGCGGCCTCCTCGAGCCAGGCAACCCGGCGCTCCATTGGCTCGACCAGGGTCACCTCTCGGTCAGGAAGCATCGCCGCTATCACCAGACCGGGTAAACCGGCCCCTGAACCGACGTCCACGATCCGCCCCGCACCAAGGAAGGGCACTACCGCCGCGGAGTTCAGGATGTGTCTCTCCCAGAGGCGATCGAGTTCCCGCGGTCCGATGAGCCCACGGGTCTCGCCCTGATCGGCCAGCAGCTTTGCAAAGCCCTCGACGGAGTCGAATCGGTCCCCAAAGAACGCTCGCAGCTTGGTGGGGCCAAGGGCCTCAAAGTCTGTGAGAGCGGCGCGATCCGCGACATCGTCCTTCGGTCCTGACGCCGAGGGTTTCGGCGTGTCCGGTGTCTGCGGCTCCATCGCTTGACTTCCCCTATCGTGTCCGTGGCATCCCGCCTCGTCGCTGATTCTCCTTGCCGCCGCGCAGATGTTTCACGTGAAACATGTCCCCTCGCGTCGCTTGAGAAGAGTGTTTCACGTGAAACCTACTGACGGCACACCGCGCGCGTTTGCGGTCCAAGCTGACATCGAGGCGCATGCCCATCGGCCTCGGCGCCTACTTCCGAAACACGAAAGCCCCGTGAAGTGGGACTCTCAGCGGGCTACTACTGAGGCACACCTCGCGAGGCGATCGTTCTTGCTGATGTTTCACGTGAAACATCATCTGTTGCTCTACTCCGCTGGCTTGATCACCACGTGCCGGTGGGGGTCCTCACCGTCGGACTCCGAAACGAGCCCCGCCTCCAGGACGACGTCGTGAACCACCTTGCGCTCAAATGCGTTCATGGGTGCCATCGCGACGGCAGTGCCCTTCTCGCGGACCTCGGCGATCGCAGCCCTGGCCTTCTCCGCCAATTGCTCCTTGCGCCCGGCCCGGAAGTCGGCGATGTCGAGCATGAGGCGGCTCATGTTCCCCGTCTCCGACTGCACCGCCAAGCGCGCGAGATCCTGGAGCGCCTCAAGGACCTCGCCGTCAGGCCCAACGAGCCGCTTCATGTCCTGATTGGGTCCGTCGGCCACGACGGCAACCTTGGGCCGCCCCGCCTCGACAGAGATGTCGATGTCACCATCCATGTCCAGGATGTCGAGCAGTTCCTCGAGGAAGTCGGCGGCGATGTCGCCCTCGTTCTCGAGGGCCTTGCGAGTTTCGTCAGTCATCATGGTCCTTGCTCGATGGGGCCACCCGTACGGCGGCCTACGACTATTGGGAATCAGAGTCCGCGTCGGGCGACGCGTCCGCCGCTTCTGCTGGCTTCGAAGCAGCGCCGGCTTGCGTCGCCTTCGCCGGCCCCTTCTTGCCCTTCTTGCGCTTGGGCTGCTGGCGCTGCCGGTTACGGCGCTCCTCCTCGGCGGCGGCCGCGGCGGCCTCCTCCTCGGCACGAGCCTCTTCCAGCGTGCGCCCGTCAATGGTGAGTCCCTTGCGCGCGGCCTTTTCCGTCTTTCGGGCAATGAGCGCCTTCTCGGCCTCCGAGCCTGGAGTGGGGTTGCGGCGGATCACGTAGAACTGCTGACCCATCGACCACGCGTTGGAAATGGTCCAGTAGATCAGCACACCGATAGGGAAGTTGGGGCCAGAGAGCACAAAGATGAACGGCAACGCGTACAGCAGAATCTTCTGCTGCTGAGCCATGGGGCCCTCAAGCGCTGAGGCCGGCATGTTCTTGAACGTCAGCTGGCGCTGGCTGAAGAACGTGGTCGCCACCATCGTCACGATGAGCACGGCCGCGATCCAGCGCGTGGCCGACGTGTCAGCGCCAAGGAAGGTGTCGGAGAGTTTCGCTCCGAAGAGCGTCGCATCCATCGCCTGTTGACGGAGCGTGTCAGACAGCAGTCCAATGGACTCCCCGTCCTCTTTCAACCGATTATTGAGCACACGGAAGAGCGAGAAGAAGATCGGCATCTGAAGCAGCAGCGGCAGGCACGACGCGAAAGGATTGGTCTTGTGCTCCGAGTACAAGGCCATGGTCTCTTTGGTCATCGCCTCTCGCGAGGCCTGATCCTTCTTGCCCTTGTACTTGTCTTGGATCTTGCGCAGATCGGGGGCGATGACCTGCATCGACCGTTGCGCCTTGATCTGGCGCACAAACACCGGGATGAGCGCCATGCGAATCACCGCGGTGAGACCCACAATAGACAGGGCCCAGGTCAGACCCGAGGCGGGGTCCATACCCAAGAACTCAAGCCCTTGGTGCACCAACACCATGATGTTGGCAACCACCCACTCGATGGGCATCAACAGGGATAAGAGCGCGTCCACAGAGGATTCCTTACGTAGCTACTGATGAAGTCTGGTGGTGGTGCCTGAACAGCGGCTCGCCAACCGGCGGCACTTCGTCGACCCCGCCGTTGCTCCACGGGTTACAGCGAAGCACCCTCCACGCTGCCAGCACCGTACCGCGCAATGCGCCGTGCCGGCTCACAGCTTCCAAGCCGTAGTGCGAACACGAGGGGTAGTACTTGCAGGTGGGGCCGATCAACGGCGAGACAACGAGTTGATAGAGACGAATGGCGCCCATCAGCACGAGCGCGGGTAGCCGCACCACTGCGGTCACGACGCTCATACGGCCGCCTTCGTCAGCGCGCGGCCGACGGCGTTCGATACATCGGATCGGAGCTCATCGAACGATGCCGACGCAGCGTCGGGAAGCGCGCGAACCACCACCTTCGTACCTTGCGGGAGGCGGGTCAATTCGCCCGACATGATCGCGCGAAAGCGGCGGGTGACTCGATTGCGCACCACAGCGCCTCCTACCGCACGAGAAACAGCGAAACCGGCCATGCTGTTCGCATCACCGGTTCTCACTAGGTAAACCACCGCAGTACGGGTGCCGGCCTTCGCTCCTTGGCGCATCGTGAGGCGAAACTCCTCCGCGCGCCGAAGCCGCTGACCGGCCGAGAGCACTACGCCGACAGGGCGTCGCGACCCCTACGACGACGGGCCTTCAAGATCGCACGCCCGGCACGGGTGCGCATGCGCAGGCGGAAGCCGTGCGTCTTGGCACGCTTGCGGTTGTTCGGCTGAAAAGTCCGCTTGCTCACGGGGAAACTCCACGACTGTTAGGGAAGGTCAAATAGCGCACTTACGTTACGCGCTGGCGGCCCACCGGTCAAATCTCCACCGGGCCGTTGGACCATCGGCCCAAACGGTATAGGCTCCCTCATCAGCACAGGTTGCCGCGGAGCGACACGCCGCAGCACCAAAATGACGATTGGGTAACGCGGTCCTCACCGGCTGTGTACAAGACTGTGGAAAGGGGGGTACCGCGTGGCAAAGGACGAGTCCGTGAACAGCATTGAAGATGTCTGGTCTCGCGCCGTCAGCCGACTGTACTCCGATGATTCCACCACCGCGCAACAGCGATCTTTCTTGCGCCTGATCAAGCCGCTCGCCGTGGTTGAGGACAATGTCTTCCTCGCCGTGTCGGAAGAGTTCACCAAGAGCTACATCGAGTCGACACTGCGGGCGCCCATCACTGAGGCTCTCAGCGAAGTTCTCGACCTCGATATCCGCATTGCCGTTACGGTCGACTCGTCCATCACGCCGCCGGCCCTTCCCGACGAAGAGCCCGCTCAGCCGTCCCGTGAGCGAAGGCCATCGGCAGCGCCTGTGGCGCCTGCGGTGGAAGACCCTCATCTGAATCCTCGCTACACCTTCGACACCTTTGTTCCTGGATCATCCAATCGCTTCGCCCACGCCGCGGCCCTGGCGGTCGCCGAGAGCCCCGGCAAGACGTACAACCCGCTCTTCATCTATGGCGACTCCGGACTTGGCAAGACTCACTTGCTGCACGCGATCGGCCACTACACGCGCCAGATCAAGCCTCAGACCAGGGTCAGGTACGTGAACTCAGAGGAGTTCACCAACGATTTCATTAACTCGATTCGCGACGATCGTTCGCTCAGCTTCAAGCGCACGTACCGCGAGGTTGACGTACTGCTCGTAGACGACATCCAGTTTCTGCAAGGCAAGGAACAGACTCTTGAGGAGTTCTTCCATACCTTCAATGCCTTGCACAACGCTGGCAAGCACGTGGTCATCACGTCCGACGTCTCGCCACGCAACTTGAACGGCATCGAGGAGCGCATGCGCACCCGCTTCGAGTGGGGCCTGATGACGGACGTCCAGCCACCGGACCTTGAGACGCGTATCGCCATTCTTCGAAAGAAGGCACAAGCCGACGACGTTCAGGCTCCGCCAGACGTGCTCGAGTACATCGCCTCCAACATCACGAGTAACATCCGGGAGCTTGAAGGCGCGCTCATCAGGGTCACGGCTTTTGCAGCGCTCAACAAGCAGCAGGTGGATCTCTCCCTCGCTCAGGTTGTGCTCAAGGACCTCATCAGCGATGACGACTCGGAGATCACCGCGTCGAGCATCATCGGGAAGACCGCCGAGTACTTCGGGATCACGATGGAAGAGCTCACCGGCACATCGCGATCACGTGTATTTGTGACGGCTCGTCAGATCGCGATGTACCTGTGTCGCCAGCTCACTGATCTCTCGCTACCCAAGATCGGCGAACACTTTGGCGGCAAGGACCACACGACGGTCATGTACGCAGTGAAGAAGGTCGAAGACCAGATCGCGCAGCGTCGTCAGATGTACAACCAGGTCAACGAAATCCACGCGCGGATCAAGCAGCAGTCACGCGGCTGAGCCGAAGCGGCATTTGTCCGTTTTAGCCGCCCCCCAAACTATGACTCACACATGTGGATAACCCTGTGCATATCCTCGGGACGCCTTCTCATCCACAAGGGACAGCCTGTGTACGAACGACAAGTTCTTGTGAGTCAATCTCGTTCGTTCACAGCCCATCAGCACCAACGTGGACATCTCTCAACGTCCCATACACGGTCACATCACCTGCCGTAGCAGGAAGATTGTGATTTCTCCACAGTTTCAGGGTCACCTATGACTACTACCTATCTCTCTCTATTACTTGTACACAAGGGCCTTCATGAGGCCAGGCCAAGGCTCATCTCCACGGGACTGGACGCGTCGGTCCTGTGGCGTAGTCTGTGACCCGAAAGGGGATATCGATGAAGTTTTCCGTGGATCGGGATGTGCTTAACGACGCTGTTGCGTGGACCGCGCGCGCCGTGCCGCATCGTCCCCCTGTCCCCGTGCTGGCTGGTGTGCTCATCGAGGCCGATGGCGCAGGCACCGTCAAGCTGTCCAGTTTCGACTACGAGGTCTCAGCTCGCGGCGAGTTCGCGGCCGACGTCGAGGACGGCGGCGCCGTCCTGGTATCCGGGCGGCTGTTGCGTGAGATCTCCAACGCCTTGCCTCACAAGCCGGTCAAGTTCGAACTCGAGGGCTCCAAGGTCTCCGTCACGTGCGGCGCCTCGCGCTTCTCGCTCGCCACCATGCCGGTTGATCAGTACCCCGCTCTGCCCACCATGCCCGATACGTCTGGCACCGTGGATGGCGCGGCGCTGCTCGCTGCCGCCCAGCAGGTTCAGTCTGCCGCGTCACGGGACGAGACCCTCCCGATCCTCACTGGCGTGCGCATGGAGATCGAAGGCGAACGGATTTCCTTGCTCGCCACGGACCGCTACCGCTTGGCGCTTCGCGAACTGACCTGGAAGCCGGGCTCACCCGACATTTCAGCGATCGCGCTCGTGCGCGCCAAGACCCTTACCGACACCGCTAAGTCGCTCGGCACAGGCGAGGTCCAACTCGCGCTGAGTTCCGGTCAAGGGGTCGACCTCATCGGTTTCAGTGCCGGCGGTTTGGTCACCACCTCCTTGCTCATGGACGGCGAGTATCCCCAGGTCCGCAGGCTCTTTCCCGACTCCTCGGCAATCACGGCCATCGTCTCGACCACCGAGCTCATCGAGGCGACCCGCCGCGTTGCACTCGTGGCGGAGCGCAACGCCGCCGTTCGCCTCGCCTTCTCTGAAGGCGAAGTAGTGCTTGATGCGGGACACAGCGACGACGCCCAGGCTTCCGAGGCGATCGAAGCGACGGTCGAGGGTGGAGACATCACCGTTGCGTTCAATCCCACGTACTTGCTTGACGGTCTGAGCGCTCTCGGGGCGCCCTACGTGCGGCTCGGTTTCACGCAAGACACCAAGCCGGTGGACTTTGTCGGACTCGACAAGCCAGGAGGCACAGTTGCCTCCGAGTTCCGCTATCTCTTGGTGCCCATTCGTATCGCTGGCTAGCGATCGATGCGCATCACACATCTTCACCTCACGGACTTCCGCTCCTACGAAACCGCGCAGATCGAGCTCGGTCCAGGCGTCACGACGCTCGTAGGGCGCAACGGACACGGCAAGACCAATGTGATCGAAGCGGTGCGATACCTCTCGACACTGTCTTCACATCGAGTCGCTACGGATGCGCCGATGCTGAGGTCAGGGGCCTCCAGGGCTGTCATCTCGGGGAGAGTTCAACGCGGCGAGCGAGCCTTGACCATCGAGATCACGATGATTCCTGGGAAGGCGAACCAGGCCCGACTGAACCGTGGCAACGCCAAGCCGCGCGACGTCGTCGGCATTCTGCGCACCGTCGTGTTTGCTCCAGAAGACCTCGCACTCGTCAAGGGAGATCCCAGCACACGGCGCGCCTTCATGGACGAGCTGTGCGTCGCCATCCAACCTCCACTAGCCGGTGACCTCGCCGACTACGACAGGGTGTTGCGCCAGCGCTCTTCCCTATTGAAGTCAGCGCGCGGCAAGCCGCGCTTTGACGAGTCCACCCTCGACATCTGGGACGAGAAGCTCGCAGACCTCGGGGCGCGCATCGTGCACGCGCGGCTAGCAGCGCTCGAGGCCCTTGCACCGCACGTCAGTAGAGCCTACGAGGATGTCGCGCCAGGCGAAGGCGACTGTGCGATCGCGTACTCGACAGCTACCCAGATTGCTACCAGGCAAGAAGACTCGGAAGAGGACCTTTCTCCAACGCCGGCCGCCGCGCCAACAGCCGCCGCGCCTACTGCCGCCACTCCTACCGCTGACATCGGCGCGGCACTCCTGGCGGCCATGACCGAGCGGCGCGCTCAAGAAATCGAGCGCGGCGTGTGCCTCGTGGGCCCTCATCGCGATGACGTTGACATCAAAATCGGAGACCTGCCGGCCAAGGGCTACGCAAGTCACGGCGAGAGCTGGTCATGCGCTCTTGCGCTGCGACTCGGCTCATTCGCATTGCTCTCGGACGACGGCGAGGATGGCGAGCCGGTGCTGATACTGGACGACGTTTTTGCGGAATTGGATTCCGGCCGCCGCGCGGCCCTCGCGGGCCGCGTCGCCGGCGCCGGCCAGGTGTTGATCACCGCCGCGGTCGAGCAAGACGTTCCGGAGCAGTTGCGCGAGCACCCAGGCGGCCACAGGGTGCTTCACGTCACTCCTGGGAGCGTGAGCGATGAGTGACAAGGAAGACGAGGGTCTTAGGGCCCCGCAGGAGCAGCCGTCTGATGAGCCGGGCGCCTCAATGCCTCGCAAGGATGCGGCGGCCCAAGCGAGGGAGGCGATGGAGCGCGCGCGGGCTTCCGCCCGCGAGAGGGGCGCCGCACGGGTCTCTCCCCAAGCGGCACGCCGGCGCAAGGAGGCTAAGAAGGAGGCGGCGGACGGCGGCTCGCCTATGCCCTTCGGCGCTGGCCGCGACCCGCGCGCCATGAGCGACAACGTCACCGCACTGCTGCGGCGCATGGGCTGGACCGAGCACATCGAGGTGGCTGCAGTGACGGCTCGGTGGCGCGAGGTCATCGGCGACCAGATCGCTGACCATTGCGATCCGGTCAGCTTCGAAGACGGCGTGCTGCTGCTGCGCGCCTCCTCGAGCGCATGGGCCACCCAAATGCAACTGATGTCCGGCCAAGTGAGGCATCGCCTCAATGAGGAGTTCGGCCGCGAGGTCGTGAAGGAGCTGCGATTCATCGGGCCCAGCGACCGGCACTGGGTCAAGGGGCCTCGCCGAGTGAAGGGCCGCGGCCCACGCGACACGTACGGCTAAGGCGGCCGATCGGCGCCAATAGCCGATGCGAAGGCCGAAAGGTCCCGTGCCGAGGCACTTGAGGGCCGCTCAGTGCCACCACCGGAACTCACGCCCAAAAACGCGCGTCGGCCCGCTTTCCCCAGAATCCCCCTGAATCGCCCTTGAAAGCCGCTCAGAGCGCGTAGAATGGACCGAGGTAGGACGCGAGCCACATCGGGCCGCGTGAGGGGCTTGGAAAGGCAATCTGTGGCCAACACCGACGTAGGGGCGACTCAGCCTGAATACGGCGCTAGTGACATCACGGTTCTCGAGGGACTCGAGGCCGTGCGCAAGCGCCCCGGCATGTACATCGGCTCCACGGGGGAGCGCGGTTTGCACCACCTCGTCTACGAGGTGGTCGACAACTCCGTTGACGAGGCGCTCGGCGGTCACTGCGACACCATTACCGTCACGTTGCTTCAAGACGGCGGCGTGCGCACGACCGACAACGGGCGCGGCATCCCCGTCGACATGCACCCCGTCGAGGGGCGACCAACGCTCGAAGTGGTCATGACGATCCTTCACGCTGGTGGAAAGTTCGGCGGCAGCGGCTATGCGGTGTCCGGTGGTCTCCACGGCGTCGGCATTTCCGTGGTCAACGCCTTGTCACGCAAGGTCGAGACCGAGGTCAAGCGGCAGGGCCACGTGTGGCGCCAGACCTTCGCCGACGGCGGCAAGCCCCAGGGCTCTATCGTCCAGGGCGAGGCGACCACCGAGACGGGCACCACCCAGACCTTCTGGCCTGACCCCGAGATCTTCGAGACGGTGGAGTTCGACTTTGAGACACTGCGCGCCCGCTTCCAGCAGATGGCCTTCCTCAACAAGGGCCTGAGTATCACGATCACGGACGAGCGCCCGGAGCACATCGCAGGCGAGGACGACGAAGAGGCTCCGACCTCTCGCACGGTCACCTACAAGTACGACGGCGGCCTGGTCGACTACGTCAAGCACCTCAACGACGCCAAAAAGGCAGAGCTGGTGCACCCAGAGGTCATCAGCATCGAAACGGAAGACCTCGAGAACAAGATCTCTGTCGAGTTGGCGTTGCAGTGGACGAACGCCTACTCGGAGTCGATCTTCACGTACGCGAACACGATCGCTACCACCGAGGGCGGTGCGCACGAGGAAGGGTTCCGTGCCGCCATGACCTCCTTGGTCAACAGGTATGCGCGCGACAAGGGAATCCTCAAGGACAAGGACGAGAACCTCACGGGCGACGACGTGCGCGAGGGTCTCACCGCGGTCATCTCCGTGAAGCTGGGAGAGCCACAGTTCGAGGGCCAAACCAAGACCAAGCTCGGCAACACGATCGCCAAGACGTTCGTCCAGAAGGCGGTCAACGAGCGGCTCACCGACTGGTTCGACTCCCACCCGAACGAGGGAAGGGACGTCATCCGCAAGGCGATCCAGGCGTCGGCCGCGCGCATGGCGGCACGCAAGGCCCGCGAGGCAACCCGTCGCAAGGGGCTGCTCGAATCGGGCGGCATGCCAGGAAAACTGTCCGACTGCCAGAGCCGCAACCCCGACGAGTGCGAGATCTTCATCGTCGAGGGAGACTCCGCAGGCGGCTCGGCCAAACAGGGCCGCGAGCCGTACAACCAGGCGATCATGCCGATTCGCGGCAAGATACTCAACGTGGAGCGGGTGCGCCTGGACAGGGCGCTCGCCAACATGGAGGTCCAGGGACTCATCACGGCGTTCGGCGCCGGCATGGGCGAAGACTTCAACATCGACAAGGCGCGCTATCACAAGATTGTGCTGATGGCCGATGCCGATGTCGACGGGCAGCACATCCGCACTCTGTTGCTCACGCTGCTGTTCAGGTACATGCGCCCGCTGATCGACGCCGGCTACGTGTACTTGGCACAGCCGCCGCTGTTCAAGATCAAGTGGTCCAACTCGCCGCACGAGTACGTGTACACCGACAAGGAGCGCGACGTTCTCCTGGCCGAGGGTCTCAAAACGGGCAAGAAGATCCCCAAAGAGAACGGGATCCAACGCTACAAGGGTCTGGGCGAGATGGACCACGAGGAGCTGCGCGTCACCACGATGGACCCCGCGACTCGCACCCTGCTCAAGGTGACGATGGACGACGCCGCGATGGCCGACGAAGTGTTCTCGGTCCTGATGGGCGAAGACGTCGAGTCCCGCCGTAACTTCATTCAGCGCAATGCGAAGGATGTGCGTTTCCTTGACATCTGATAGCCCAGAGCTCATCAACCACGGCCGCATCGAGGCCGTCGACCTCAATACCGAGATGCAGCGGTCCTACATGGACTACGCGATGTCGGTCATCGTCGGCCGCGCCCTTCCCGACGTGCGCGACGGACTGAAGCCCGTCCACCGCCGTGTCCTGTACGCGATGTTCGACGGCGGCTACCGCCCCGACCGCGCGTTTTCGAAGTGCAGCCGCGTCGTCGGCGACGTCATGGGTAAGTACCACCCACACGGCGACTCCGCGATCTACGACACCATGGTGCGCTTGGTTCAGCCGTGGTCCCTGCGCTACCCGCTGATTCAGGGTCAGGGAAACTTCGGTTCCCCTGGCAACGACGGTGCTGCCGCCTCCAGGTACACCGAGTGCAAGATGGCGCCGTTGGCCATGGAGATGGTCCGCGACATCGACAAGGACACTGTCGCTTTCGAAGATAACTACGACGGCCGCGAACAAGAGCCGATCATCCTTCCCGCGCGATTCCCCAACCTGCTGGTTAACGGCAGCGCTGGCATCGCCGTCGGCATGGCGACCAACATTCCTCCGCACAACCTGCGCGAGGTAGCCGAGGGCGTGCAGTGGCACCTCGACAACCCCGAGGCGACGCGCGAGGAACTCCTTGACGCGCTCATGGAGCGCATCCCAGGGCCCGACTTCCCCACCGGCGCGACCATCCTTGGCCGCCGCGGCATCGAAGAGGCATACCGCACCGGCCGCGGCTCCATCACGATGCGCGCCGTGGTCAATATCGAGGAAGTCCAGGGCCGCATGTGCCTGGTCATCACCGAACTTCCGTACCAGGTGAACCCCGATAACCTCGCGATCAAGATTGCCGACTTGGTCAAGGACGGCAAGGTCGCAGGCATCGCCGACATCCGCGACCAGTCGTCCGGTCGCACGGGCCAGCGCCTCGAGATTGTGCTCAAGCGCGACGCCGTCGCGAAGGTGGTGCTCAACAACCTTTACAAGCACACGCAGCTTCAAGACACCTTCGGTTGCAACATGCTCGCGATCGTCGACGGCGTGCCCCGCACGTTGCCGCTCGACGGCTTTGTGCGCCACTGGGTGACGCACCAGGTCGAGGTGATCCAGCGTCGTACCGCTTTCCGCCTGCGAGAGGCCGAGCGCGAAGCCCACATCTTGCAGGGTTACCTCAAGGCGCTCGACGCGCTCGACGAGGTCATCGCCCTCATCCGTCGCTCGCCAGATGTCGAAACCGCGCGCACGGGCCTGATGGAACTGCTCGATGTGGACGAGGTCCAGGCGACGGCAATCCTCAACCTGCAACTGCGTCGTCTCGCTGCCCTCGAGCGCCAGAAGATCACTGACGACTACAACGCGCTCATGGCCGAGATCACCGATCTCCAGGGCATTCTCGCGTCGGAGTCGCGCCAGCGCACCATCATCTCCGAGGAGCTCGGCGAGATCGTGCGGAAGTACGGCGACGCCCGGCGTACCGAGATCTCTCCGTTCGACGGCGAGGTGTCGATGGAGGACCTCATCGCCGAGGAAGAGGTGGTGGTCACCATCACCCGCGGCGGCTACGCCAAGCGCACGCGCTCCGACCAGTACAGGGCTCAGCGCCGCGGCGGCAAGGGCGTGCGGGGCGCAACCCTGCGCACGGACGACCTGGTCGACCACTTCTTTGTCACGACCACCCACCACTGGTTGCTGTTCTTCACCAACCTCGGCAGGGTCTACCGCGCCAAGGCATATGAGTTGCCAGAGGGCGGACGCGACTCCAAGGGCCAGCACGTGGCCAACATGCTCGCGTTCCAGCCGGGCGAAGAGATCGCCCAGGTCATGGACCTGCGCACGTACGAGGACAAGCCGTACCTGGTGCTCGCGACCAAGCGCGGCCTGGTCAAGAAGACGGACCTGACCTCCTACGACTCGAACCGTAGCGGCGGCCTCATCGCCATCAACCTGCGCGACGTCGAGGGTGACGACGGCCAGTTGCGGCCCGACGAGTTGGTGGCCGCGAGGCTGGTCGCTCCTGATGACAAGCTCATGCTGGTGAGTCGCAAGGGCCTGTCGCTCACGTTCGAGGCGACCGACGAGGCGCTGCGCCCCATGGGGCGCGCGACGTCCGGCGTCAAGGGCATGAAGTTCCGCGATGAGGACGAATTGCTGTCACTCGACGTGGTCACCGAGGGGGCGTTCTCCTTTGTGGTGACAGAGGGCGGCTACGCCAAGCGCACCGCTGTCGATGAGTATCGCGTCCAGGGCCGCGGAGGCCTCGGCATCAAGGTGGCCAAACTCCAAGAGGAGCGCGGGGACTTGGTCGGAGCGCTGTTGGTCGAAGAGACCGACGAGGTCCTAGTCATCATGAGCGGCGGCAAGGTGGTGCGGTCTTTGGTGAATGAGGTTCCTGCAAAGGGCCGCGACACCATGGGCGTGATCTTCGCCAAGCCTGGCAAGGGTGACCGCATCATCGGGGTCGCGCGCAACGTGGAGCGTCACCTCGACGGTGACGAGGCTGTTGACCCCGACGCCGTGGTTGATACGGACGTGGTGGTTGAGGACGAAATAGTTGAATCCGGCACCGCGCTCGACGACGATGCTGCACCGGAGGAGAGCTAGACCGCGCCCAAGAAATGGCTTGATTCGTACCGAATCTCGCCGCAAACGGCGTCTGGTGGCTGAATCCGTACCAGCAGCAATCGGCGCCGCCGGTGGATTGCGGCGTTGGGTGAGGTTGTAGTCTCAGCGCAACAGGGAGGATCGCGGAGTGGCCATTACCTTGCACGACGTCGCCAAGGTGGCGGGCGTGTCCTTCAAAACCGTGTCCAACGTCGTCAACGACCACCCACACGTCAGCGAACCGACGCGCATACGGGTCCAGGCCGCGATCGACGAGCTCGGATATCGGCCGAACGTGTCGGCGCGTCATCTGCGATCGGGAAGGTCGGGACTCATCGGGCTGGCCGTGCCAGAACTGAGCCTCGCGTACTTCGCCCAACTTGCGGACGAGGTCATTCAAGCGGCAGAGAAGCGCGGCCTCGTAGTACTCATTGAGCAGACGGGCGGCAACCGGGACCGCGAGCTGGAGGTACTGCGGGGGCCGCGGTTGCAACTCATTGACGGACTTCTGTTCAGCCCGCTGGGGTTGGGTATCGACGACGCTGCGCTTGTCGATATCGATACACCTCTTGTCCTCCTGGGCGAGCGGATCTTCAACGGCCCTGCCGACCACGTCACCATGCGCAACGTCGAAGCCGCGCAAGCGGCGACTGAGCACCTGATCGAACTGGGTCGACGGCGAATCGCCGTGATCGGAGCGCACGAAGGGGAAGTGATCGGCTCTGCTGGGTTGCGCTATACGGGCTACCGACAGGCGCTCGCTGGTGCGGACATCCCCTTCGATGAGGCACTCGTTGTCCACGTGGGCCTGTGGCACAGGGCAAACGGCGCCGAGGGGATGAAGCGACTCCTCGACGCCGGAACGCAGTTTGACGGCCTGTTCGCGATGAATGATGAGCTCGCCCTTGGGGCGATGCGCATGCTGCAGGAAGCAGGTCTCGCCATTCCCAAAGACGTCGCCGTGGTGGGTTTCGACGACATTGACGAGGGGCGCTACTCCATCCCCAGCCTGTCAACCATCGATCCAGGTAGAGGCGAGATTGCGGAAACGGCCATCGATGTCCTCATGGAACGAATCGGGCAGAAAGGCAAAGCGGGCCCTGCACCGCGCGAGCTGTTGTCGGCCTTTCGCGTCGTGGTGCGCGAGTCCACTGCTGGTTAGAGCCGGGCCACGGGAACGCTTGACAAGCCCTCCCCTTGCCTGCAAGATGCTACCTGTAACACCAAAATTACAACGTTGCAAAAGCCAATCAGTCTGGCTGTCGGATCAATGGCGATTCGTCGTGGAGGAGGCCCCCGCCTCGCCTGACCGGATCGCTCATCGTTCCTTCACCAATGCGGTGCCTGCTCGCGCTCGGGAATCGCGTCCCCATCTAGCCCTCAAGAGACAACGAAGTCCAACGCATCATCGAAGGGAACACTCAACGTGAAGAAACAACTCGTCTCAACTGCGGTTGCGTCAGCCGCCGTCGCATTGCTGCTCACAGCGTGCAGCGGATCCGTCTCCGAAGACACCACCGACGGCCCAGTGGCCACTGACGGAGGGGGCGGCGGCGGTTCGTCCACCTGCGACAACACCATCCCCAAGCCCGACGCTCCCACAGTGTCCGTGTGGGGCTGGTACCCGAACATGGGCGACGTGGTCGACAACTTCAACGGCCTGAACGACGACGTCCAGATCTGCTGGACCAACGTCGGCCAGGGCAACGAGGAGTACGACAAGTTCCAGACCGCGATTACCGCCGGAAGTGGTGCTCCTGACGTCATCATGCTCGAGGCTGACCGCATCCCGAACTATGTGGTGCAAGGCGCCCTGGTTGACATCAGCGAGTACGGCTACGAGGACGTGAAGGACAACTTCAGCGTCGGCGCCTGGAAGGATGTCTCGGTGGGCGACGCAGTGTTTGGCGCACCCGTCGACGGTGGCCCGATGGCCATGATCTACCGCACGGACGTCTTCGAAGAGTACGACATCGAGATCCCGACCACCTGGGAGGAGTACGAAGCTGCCGCCAAGAAGGTCAAGGACGCTGGCGGCCCATTGTTCGGTGACCTGGGTGCCAACGTTCCCGCGCCGATGATGGCGCTCCAGATCCAGAATGGTGCGACGCCGTTCGAGTACGACCCGCTGGTTCCAGAGGAGATCACCATCAACCTCAATGACCAGGCATCGAAGGAGGTGCTCAACTACTGGGCCAGCCTCGTCGAGCAGGGACTCGTGGGAACGCAGGACCAGTTCACGCCTGAGTACATCTCCGGTGTGGTGGGCGGCGACTACGCCACCTACCTCTCGGCAGCATGGGCGCCCGGTTACCTCACTGGTGCTGGTGTCGGCCAGGGTGAGGACGAGGGCCTGTTCGCCGTCGCTCCCCTGCCCCAGTGGGACCCGAACAACCCTGTCGCTATCAACTGGGGTGGTTCCGCATTCTCCGTGACCGAGCAGGCAGAGAACGTCGAGCTGGCCGCCAAGGTAGCCTTCGGCATCTACGCTGACCCGGAGTCGCTTGAGCAGGGATGGACTGAGCAGATCATCTTCCCGCTCAACAAGGACGTCCTCACGTCGGATGAGTTCCTCAACGCCGAGGTTGGCTTCTTCGCCGGCCAGCAGGCGAACAAGGAGGTCTACATTCCTGCGGCCAACGCCTACGAGGGATTCACCTACAGCCCCTTCGCTTCGTACTACTACGCGGAGTTCACCGAGGTGCTGGGAGCGATCAACGCTGGTGAGATGACCGGCGATGAGGCTGCTGATGCTCTGCAGGCGTCCGCTGTCGCCTACGCGGAGGAGCAGGGCTTCACCGTCATCACCGACTAAATGGCAATGGAGGCGTACCGGCCCGAAACCGGGCCGGTACGCCTCCCTTGATCGCGAAGGACACTTCTTGCTATGAGTACCGCAGCACCAGGCGTCGGCACGGACTCCCGCGCCCTCAAAGCCCCCAACCTGCGCCGCGCGCGCACCCGCAAGCAGGCGAGGCGTCGACACAGCATCGTCGGCTGGCTCTTCGTCGCACCGTTCGCCATCGTCTTTCTCGTCTTCCTGGTCGCGCCCCTCGCGTACGCCTTCTACTTGAGCCTGTTCCGTTCCGCCCTCATCGGCGGCACGAGCTTCGTCTGGTTCGAGAACTACGAGAAGGCGTTCACCGATCCAAACTTCCAGTCCGGCGTCCAGTTCGTACTCACGTTCTCGCTCGTGCTCATTCGGGGCTGGTGCAGGAACTGGTGACAGTTCGGTTTAGGCCGCGAGGGCCAGTGGTGTGTTCATGATGGTCTCGTACTCGATGGGGGTCAAGCGTCCGAGCCGGTCTTGGCGGCGGCGCCGGTGGTAGGTCCGTTCGATCCAGGTCACGATCGCGATGCGGAGCTCTTGGCGGGTGTCCCACCGTTGCCTGTTCAGCACGTTCTTTTGGAGCAGGCTGAAGAACGATTCCATTGCGGCGTTATCCCCGGCAGCGCCGACGCGACCCATGGATCCGACCATGTGGTGACGGTTCAGTGCGTGGCCCATCTTCCGGGACCTGAATTGGGATCCACGGTCGGCATGCAGGACGCATCCGGTGACGTCGCCGCGGGAAGCGACGGCGTTGTTCAGGGCGCTCACGGCCAACTGGGCTGGCATGCGGTCACCGATCGAGTAGCCCACGATGCGGTTGGAATACAGGTCTTTGACCGCGCAAAGGTAGAGCTTGCCTTCACCCGTTTGGTGTTCCGTGATGTCCGTGAGCCACACCTGGTTCGGGCGGTCGGCCCTGAAGATGCGCCTCACGAAGTCGTCGAACACGGGCGGGCCGGCCTTGGTGGCCTTGCCCCGTTTGCGTCGCTGTGTGGCCGACACCAGGCCCGCCTGAGCGGACAGTGACCACGCGGTTCTGCGCGCCATCGGCCACCCCGCGACCTCGGCCTCGTCGCCAAGGAACCGGTAACCAAACTCAGGGTCCTCGCGGTGAGCATCAACGAGCGCATTCATCCGATGCGCCTGCACCCACTCCAGCGCTGTCACCGGGTCACTGAGCCACCGGTAGTACGGTTGACGTGCGATCTTGAGCACCCGGCACGTCACCGTGACGGGCACGCCGTCCACGGCCAACTCGCGGACGAGCGGGTAGATCATTTTGGGTGGCCACCGAGCCTGAGGTTGGCCTGCGACAAGTACGCTGCCGCACGACGCAACACCTCATTCTCTTGCTCGAGAAGCCGGTTCCGCCGACGCAGCTCCCGCACCTCTTGCGCCTGCTCACGGGTCACCCCTGGCTTCTCACCGTCTTCGACATCGGCTTGACGCAACCAGTTCGACAACGTCGCATGAGAGATCCCGAAGTCCTCGGCGATCTGTTTCTGCGGCGCCTCACGGCGCCGCGCGACCGCGACCACGTCACGGCGAAACTCCTCAGGAAAAGCTCTAGACATGACAACATCCTTCCACCAGGACCCGCCCGGATCCCAGAAGTCAGTTGTCACCAATCACTGCACCAGCCCCTTCCGTTGCAGATGTTCATATCGCTCGTGATGGCGCTCGTGCTCGATGCCGTGGTCAACAAGTTCACCCGCTTCGCGCGGCTCATGATCTTCCTGCCGTACTCCATCCCCGTGGTCATCGGCACCATCATGTGGGGCTTTCTCTACAGCAAGAACTTTGGGCCGATGGCGGAGATATGGGGCCTCTTTGGCGCCACTCCGCCCGACCTGCTCAGCAAGGACCTCATCTTCTTTGGCCTGCTCAATCTCGTGACATGGCAGTGGGCCGGCTATTACATGATCATCATCTTCGCGGCGCTCCAGGGCATCGACCCGACGCTGTACGAGGCCGCCCGCATCGACGGGGCGAGCGCGTTCCAGATCACTCTGCGTGTCAAGGTGCCGCTCATCACGAACTCGTTGCTGCTGATCCTCGTGTTTGCTCTGATCGGAACACTCCAATTCTTCACCGAACCGAAGGTGCTGCAGTTCCTCGCTGCGGGCTCCATCGGGCAGGACTTCACGCCCAACATGTACGCGTTCCAACAGGCGTTCGCGCTGGGCAACGTGAACTACGGATCGGCGATTTCCTTCGCGCTTGGGTTCGTGGTGTTCGTGTGCGTCTACCTCTTCCTATTCTTCACACGTAAGCGAGGGAACTTCCTGTCATGACCGATCTCACCTCTCGCCGCGCCGGAACCAAGGCAGACCCTTTCGCCAAGTCGAGCAAGGGTCGCCCCCGCCGCAGTTTGGCACCACACTTCTTCCTCGGTGCGCTGCTGATCTACTTCGTGATCCCCTTCTGGTGGATCGTCGTGAACAGCTCCAAGAGCGCCGCTGGTCTCTTCAGTGGTGGAAGCGCCCTGTGGTTTGCGGAAGACGTCGACTACGTGAACAACCTTCAGCAGCTGTTCTCGTTCAACGAAGGCATCTATGCCCGCTGGCTGTTCAACTCGGCGCTCTATGCGGTCGTAGGCGGCGGCGGCGCGACGATCCTGTGCGTACTCGCGGGCTACGGCTTCGCCAAGTACAAGTTCAAGGGCCGCCGCCTGGCGTTCTCCATGCTGCTCGGCACCGTCATGGTGCCGCTCACCGCGCTCGTCATCCCGACCTTCATCATGCTGTCGCGACTCGAGCTGACCAACACGATCTGGGCGGTGATCCTGCCGTCGCTGCTCAGCCCCTTCGGCGTGTACCTCATGACGGTATTTACCCGCGATGTGGTGCCGGATGAGCTGCTCGATGCGGCCGCCATCGACGGTGCGGGCGAGTTCCGCACCTTCCTCCAAGTGGCGCTACCGCTCATGCGTCCGGCTGTGGTGACGGTGCTGCTGCTGTCGCTTGTCGCCACCTGGAACAACTACTTCCTGCCGCTGGCGATGCTCTCCGACACCAAGCTCTACCCGGTCACGGTCGGCATCGGCCTGTGGCAGAGCCTTGCGTCAGCCAACAACGGTGGCGGAACATCGCTGTGGAGCATCATCATCATGGGCTCGCTCATCTCTATCATCCCGTTGGTGATCGCGTTCCTGTCGCTCCAGCGGTACTGGCAGGGCGGCCTGTCCATCGGCAGCCTCAAGTAGATCCTTCCACCAGACTCTGAAAGCGAACCATGTTGCAAGCGCACCTGACCCTTGACCCCCACTTCACTGTGGGGCCCATCGACCGAAGGCTGTTCGGCTCCTTCGCCGAGCACCTCGGGAGGTGTATCTACGACGGAATCTATGAGCCGGGCCACCCGAACGCTGACGAGGACGGCTTCCGCGAAGATGTGATCGCGCTGGTGAAGGAGTTGGGCGTCTCAGCGATCCGGTACCCAGGCGGCAACTTCGTGTCGGGTTACCGCTGGGAGGATGGCGTCGGACCGCGTGACCAGCGGCCGCGGAGGCTCGACCTCGCGTGGCACTCCACCGAGACCAATCAGGTGGGGCTGGACGAGTTCGCGGTGTGGGTCAAGAAGGTTGGCAGCGAGCTCATGTACGCCGTCAACCTGGGTACTCGAGGCGTGCAAGAGGCTCTCGACGTTCTCGAGTACGCGAACATCCCCTCGGGCACCCGCCTGTCGGACTGGCGGGTGGCGAATGGTCACGCTGAACCGCACCGGATCTCCATGTGGTGCCTCGGCAACGAGATGGATGGCCCCTGGCAGTTGGGCCACAGTTCCGCCGATGACTACGGCAAACTTGCGTCACAGACCGCCAAGGCGATGCGCCAGGTCGACGCGGACCTCGAACTCGTGGTGTGTGGCAGCTCAAGCGCGCAAATGCCGACCTTTGGGTCGTGGGAACGCACCGTTCTCGAACACACCTACGACGACGTGGACTACATTTCGTGCCACGCGTACTACGAGGAGAAGAACGGCGACCTCGACAGCTTTTTGGCGTCGGCCGTCAACATGGACGGTTTCATCGAGTCCGTCGTGGCGACGGCGGACCACGTGAAGGCAGTGCGCGGCAGCGACAAGACCATCAATATCTCGTTCGACGAATGGAACGTGTGGTACATCGACCGCTATCACGCGACCGACAAAGTGACCGACCGCGATGAGTGGCCAGAGGCGCCGCGCATCCTCGAGGACGTCTACTCAGTGGCGGACGCGGTGGTTTTCGGCAACTTGATGATCTCGCTTTTGCGTCACGCGGACCGCGTGACCTCGGCGAGCCTTGCGCAACTCGTCAACGTCATCGCACCCATCATGACCGAGCCGAACGGCCCGGCGTGGCGTCAGACGACCTTCTTCCCATTCGCCGAGACATCCCGTCTGGCGCGGGGTGATGCACTCACGCTGAAGCTCACGTCCGACACGTACGAAACCAAGGACTACGGCACCGTCAACGTGGTCGATGCAGTCGCGACCCACGACGCGGAGTCCGGCAGTTCGGCCGTGTTCTTGGTGAACAGGAGCCAGGACTCGAGCACCGAGGTCACGATCGACGCGCGTGGCCTCGGAGACGTGAAGGTCTCCTCTGCGCGCACCCTGAGCGACGAAGACTTCTACGCCAAGAACACGCTCACAGACCGGGAGCGGGTGGGGCTGGCCGACAACGAATCCGTGGTCGTGGACGATGGCCTGGTGACAATCACGCTTCCGCCCGTGTCGTGGACGGTGCTCGCGCTGGGGTGACGGCGCGGTCGTTGTCCGCACCGCGATTGTTGACGCCGTCACTGTCGGCGCGGCACTGACCTCGGCGGATCACGACGCCCCCAGAAGTGGTCTATTTCGTACCGGTTTTGGCCACCACTTCCCGCGTCGTGGCTCAATCTGTACCGCCTTGCGCAGGGGCCGGTACAGATTGAGCCGCCACCGGGTCACGCGGTGGCCTGCCACGGCACACACTCAGCCACGGCGATCGGTGAGCACGGTAGGCCCAGGGCGGCAACAGCGTCGTCCGCTACCCTTAGTCCTGGCCACCGTCGGCCGACTCCCCTCTGAACTTCGCGCGGGTCACCCCTGCGCCACTGTCCCCTGCCCATGAGCCACCGCACGCGGTGTGTCGCCCCGATCTCTGCCCCGGCGTTGGCGCTTTGACGCACTACTCGCGCTTGCCTGCCGTCCCATCGGGCGCCCCGCCGCCCACAGTAAGGAACTCCTTGACTCCCACCACCCGTGCCCAAGAAGCCGATATCAATGCGCTCGTGACAGCAGGCATCGAGGAGCGCACCCCCACCGGCGTGCCCGAGGTGACCAACGCCTACGGCAAGTTCTGGGCCCCAAGCACCTGGAAGCGTCAAGCGTGGATGAGCCCTCGGATCGCGCGCACGGAGATCCTGTCGGGTCTCGTGGTGGCGTTGGCACTGATCCCCGAGGCCATCTCCTTCTCGATCATTGCGGGAGTTGACCCGAGGGTGGGACTGTTCGCAAGCTTCACCATGGCGATCAGCATCGCCTTCCTCGGTGGCCGGCCCGCCATGATTAGCGCCGCGACCGCGGCGATCGCGCTGGTGGTGGCCCCGCTTTCCCGCGAGTACGGGCTCGACTACCTGATCGCGGCAATCATCCTCGGCGGCATCCTCCAGGTGGTGCTCGCGGTGCTGGGCGTCGCCACGCTGATGCGCTTCATTCCGCGCTCGGTGATGGTCGGGTTCGTGAACTCACTCGCCATCCTCATCTTCATGGCGCAGATTCCCCACCTGACGGGCGTGTCGTGGATGGTGGTCCCGCTCGTCGTGGCGGCGCTCGCGATCATCACCTTCTTCCCCCGCCTGACCGGTGCCGTGCCGGCGCCTCTCGTCGCGATCGTGCTCCTCACCGTCATCACGACCGCCTTCGCGCTGGCCGTCCCCACCGTCGGCGACGAAGGCGAGTTGCCGGAAGGACTGCCTGCGCTGCTGTGGCCAGGAGTGCCGTTCACATGGGAGACGTTGCAGATTGTGTTCCCGTTCGCCGTGGGGGTCGTGTTGGTGGGGCTACTTGAATCGCTCATGACCGCCAAGCTGGTGGACGACATCACCGATAGCCACTCCGATAAGACCCGCGAGGCGTGGGGTCAGGGCGCGGCGAACATCATCACCGGCTTCTTTGGCGGCATGGGCGGCTGCGCGATGATCGGCCAAACCATGATCAACGTGAAGGCCGGACGGGCACGCACACGGCTCTCGACCTTCATGGCGGGGGCCTTCCTCCTGGTCCTCATCCTCGCCCTCGGCGATGTGGTGGCGACCATCCCCATGGCGGCGCTCGTCGCGGTGATGATCTACGTGTCTTGGGCGACTTTCGACTGGCACTCGATCCAGTTGTCGACGCTGAAGCGCATGCCGAAGTCGGAGACGAGCGTCATGCTCACCACCGTCGGCGTCGTGGTGTTCACGCACAACCTTGCCTACGGGGTGGTGGCCGGCGTGGTGTTGGCGTCGGTGTTGTTTGCGCGGCGCGTGGCTCACCTCGCGAACGTGACGGGCGGGCCCATCGAGGGGGACACCCGCGTGTACAAAGTCACCGGCGAGCTGTTCTTCGCGAGCTCCAACGACCTGTTCAGTCAGTTTGACTACTCGGGCGACCCGGCGAACGTGATCATCGACATGTCCGACTCGCACGTCTGGGATGCCTCGACAGTGGCGACGCTCGACAGCATCGTCTACAAGTACGAGCGCCACGGCACCGCGGTGAGCATCGAGGGCCTTAACGACGCCTCGCTCGCCTTCCACGACAAGATGTCGGGGAATCTGGGCGCGGGGCACTAGCCCTTGCACGGCCGACGCCGGGGCCGGGTCGACGCGGCGGTGGACTCCGCGTTCGCGCCGGGTCGACGCGGCGGTGGGCTCCGCGTTCGCGCCAGGCCAAGGCTGCAGCCGGCCCCGCGAAGTGGCTTGATTCGTACCGCTGCGCGGCCGAATCAGCGCCGTGTGGCTAATTTTGTACCGGCGCTGGTACAGATCAAGCCACCACGGCCGCCAACACGGCGTGTCGCGGTACAAATCAAGCCACTACCGGGGGGTGGTGGGGCGGACGCGAGGCGGGCGCAGGACGTGACGGAGCCCCGCGACCCCCTCCATCGCGGGGCTCCGACCCCCCGAGAAGGCGGCCCCTCCCCGAGGCCGCGCTGACGCTAGATGAACAAAGACGTCCCTGACTCTTGGGCGTCGCCAAGGAAGGTCGCCACACCGGCCAACTCGACACCGTCGAGCAAGTCGGACTGCGCCATGCCCAGCAGATCCATCGTCATGGTGCAGCCCAGCAATCGCGCCCCGCCCTCTTGAGCGGCGGCGATCAGTTCAGGAAGCGTCTGCACGTCGTGCTGCTTCATGACGTTTCTGATCATCGCGGTGCCAGCGCCCATCATGTGCATCTGCGACAGGGTGAGCTTGTTGGCCCCGCGCGGCATCATGGCGCCGAACATCTTCTCCATCATCTTCTTCTGACGCTTGGGCGGGTCGGACTTCCGCAGGCCGTTCAGTCCCCAGAAGGTGAAGAACATCGACACCTCTTGGCCCATCGCGAGGGCACCGTTCGCGATGATGAACGCCGCGATCTGCTTGTCGAGGTCTCCGGAGAACACCACCATCGACAGCTTGTTGCTCGCGGGCTTGCCGCCACCCATCGACATGGGGTGCACGCCGCCCTTGCGGAACGTCGCCACGTAGCCGGGGCCCTTGGGTTCCATCGCCACCAGCGAGTGGCCGTTCTTCGAAGCCCACGCGGGGGCATCGAGAGCGAAGCCGGGGTCGGACACGGTCACCCTGATGTCGTCGCCGACGCTGGCGGCCTTCATCGCGCCGGCAAGTCGCATGATCGGGCCAGGGCATGCGAGTCCTGTGCAGTCGAGGTCGGTCAACTGCCCGGTGGCCGCCGCAACGGCCGAAGCCACCGAGATCTTCTCCGCGTAGTTCTCCATCGGCGGCTGGGCCTCGTACTCGTCCTTCTCCGTGTCGTGGACGTGCTTGAAGGTGGTCGATCCGCCCGAGAGCGTCGCGACGTCGGCGAAGCCGTTCTGCACCAGAATCCTGTGCGCCAGGTAGGACCGGAAGCCAACTGCGCAGTACAGCCGCACCGGCACGGAGCGGTCCCAATCCTTGATCGCATCACGGAACGTCGCGAGGGGGACGCACTCGGCACCGGGCAGGTGCCAGATGTCGTACTCATCGGTGGTGCGCACGTCTACGAGCCTGGCGCCATCAACAGCGGCAGGGAAGTCTTGCGAGTACCAGAGCGTCAGGTCGCCCCGCAGCACGTTCGAGGCGACAAAACCGGCCATGTTGACGGGGTCTTTGGCCGAACCGAAGGGGGGCGCGTAGGCGAGCTCCTGCTCCTCGAGGTCGTACACCGTCAGACCAGCGCGGATCGCCATCGCGAACAGATCGAGTCGCTTGTCCACGCCGTCAAAGCCGCACGCCTGAGCGCCAAGCACCCTGCCGTCGTCCGGGGAGAACAGCACCTTGATGTGCATCATGGCGGTGCCGGGGTAGTACCCGGCGTGGCCACTGGGGTGCACGTGCACCACGCGATACGCCATGCCAGTAGCGTCGAGTTGCCGGGCGGTCGCTCCGGTTCCTCCCGCGACCATGTCGAACACCTTGACGATGCTGGTGCCTTGAGTCGACTTGTACTCGGTGGAGCGCCCACAGATGTTCTCTGCGGCCACGCGCGCCTCGCGGTTGGCAGGCCCTGCAAGAGGAGCGAGGTAGGCGCCGGGGAGCACGGGGTGCGGCGTTTCGACGGCGTCGCCGGCCGCGTAGATGTCGGGGTCCGAGGTGCACATGTGGGTGTCGACCTTGATGCCGCCGCGTTCGCCCAACTCAAGCCCGGCGTCCTTCGCGAGACCCACCGACGGCCGCACGCCCGCGGCCAGGATCACCAGGTCGGCAAGAATGTTGACGCCAGAGTTGAGTTCGACGGTCACTCGCTCGGCGCCGTCGGAGTCCGACAGGGGCTGGAAGGCCGCGGCGGCCGTCGACAAGTGGAGGCCGATGCCGCGCGCGGTGAGGTGCTGCTCGACGGGGGCGGCGATCTCGTGATCGACGGGGGGAAGGATCTGGTCGGATAGCTCGACCACGTCGACCTTCACGCCCCGGTGGTGAAGGTTCTCGGCCATCTCCAGGCCGATGTACCCGGCGCCAACAACCACGGCCCTGACGACGCCGCGCTTGCCGTCCTTTTGCGCCTCAAGACGGCGACGGCAGGGTGGTCGATTCCCGGCAGAGGGGGGCGCAGAGCCTCGGCGCCCATGCACAGGGCGAGTTTGTCGTAGGACTCGGTGTACTCGCGGTCCCCGTCCACCTCGCGCACGGTGACCGTTTTGGCCTCGCGGTCGATCGCGACCACCTCTGACGCGATGCGCACGTCGATGTTGAGCGACTCGCGAAGGCTCTCAGGGGTTTGGAGCAACAGGCGGTCACGATCGGCGATGACGCCACCCACGTGGTAAGGCAGACCGCAGTTCGCGAAGGACACGTGGTGACCGCGCTCAAACACAACGATTTCGGCAAACTCATCGAGCCTTCTGGCGCGTGCGGCAGTGGAAGCTCCTGCTGCCACGCCTCCGACGACTACGAGCTTCATGGCAATGCCTCCAGGGGTATCGGTTCCCCTTCACAGTAAGGAGCGACGCGGCCCTGCGCGCGGGACGTTTGCCACTGCCCGGGACCCTCCTCACCCCGTGAAAGGCCGGCTCCACCCGGGACCCGACATGGTCGCCGGGAGCGCAGAACACCCCAGGCGCGTTGGCTAGGCGTGACCCGGAGGCATTGCTCGGTTACTCTTGGTCAGACGTGGGCCCGTAGGGCCAGGAGGAGATTGCATGAACGCGGATGACCGCAACCCGAACAACGGCGGCCAGCCTTCGGCGCCGCCCGTTTCGGCTCAGACCCCTGTGCGACGAGCAGGCGTGATGCCCGCGAGCGGATCGGTGCCTCAACGCACCGCCTTCCGGCCCGTCACCGGGACGCAGCCGACGGGACAGCCGTCCACGTCGCAGCACTCCACCACGGCACCGTCTCGTCCGGCTTCGTCCTACGCCCCACCAGGAACGGCACCGGCGGCGCCGCGCCAGGAAGGTGCACCAGCGCGACCTTCGTACGCGCCTCAGACCGGCACCCCCCAGACGGGTACGCCTCAGACTGGTACTCCCCACACCGGCGCCCCGCAGTCAACGGAAGAGGACAGCCACGGCGTCGTCGGCGCGGCTCAAGACAAGGTGAGGTCCGCGACGGCCGGCCTCGGCCGCCTGACCAAGTCCGCTAAGGACAAGGTCACGTCGAGCGATGATGCCAAGTCGGGACCCGTCGCGCCAGGCGCGCCCCGCAAGGTGCGCGTGCTGTTGTCGCGCGTTGACCCGTGGTCGGCGCTCAAGATCGGCTTCTTGTTGTCGATCGCCGCTGGCATCATGCTCGTGGTCGCCGTTCACGTGTTGTGGCAGACGCTCAACGCCATGGGAACGTTCGACCTCATGCAAGAGTGGGTGCTCAAGCTCTTCACGCAGGACCAAGAGGTCGACATCCTCCAGTTTGTTGCCTACCAGAAGGTCATTTCGGCGACGCTCCTGGTGGCCGTCACCAACGTCGTGCTGATTTCGGGCCTGTCAGTGATCGCCGCATTCCTGTACAACATGGTGTCGCGCATGGTCGGCGGCGTGTACCTCACGCTCACCGACGACTAGGACCCAGTCCGCGCGTTTTGATCCCCGCCCGTGGGTGGGGTATCTTTGTTCGTCGCGGCCTCGGCCGTTACGGGCCCATAGCTCAGGCGGTTAGAGCGCTTCGCTGATAACGAAGAGGTCGGAGGTTCAAGTCCTCCTGGGCCCACCACCCCGTGGCGTTGGCAACGATGCCGGCGGCGCGGCGGTGACAGATTGCCCGGCCAACAGCCGTCCGGGGCCTTAGCTCAATTGGTAGAGCGCCTGCTTTGCAAGCAGGAGGTCAGGGGTTCGATTCCCCTAGGCTCCACTCCCTGCCGCAAAGGCAGCGCCCCGTCAGCCGCCTCAGCGGTCATTCACAACTCCAGCTCTATCGGCGGCACGTCCGGATGCAATTGCGCCTTGAGACCCGTGAGCAACATGTCGAGGCCACGTTCCATCTCCGCAGCACCGTCGTACGCCATCAGCGCGGGTGCGAGACTGCGTAGCCGCGGGAAGTCACGCAACGGCAGGCGGTGTAGGCCAAGGCGCAGCAGGTCGTCCGTCTCCTCTGGATTCTCGACCAGCTCTTGCAACTCGTTCAGGATGTGCCCTTGGACGAAGCCGTAGAACGACCGGTACACGTGGAGCGCGTCAACGGGCGAGAACCCCGCATGGGTGAGCAACTCGAGGATGGCTTCGAGCGGACGCAACGTGCCCACCGGTCGTAGGGCGATCGGCGTGGCGAGGGGCCGCGTCACGAGCAGTGGGATCGCATTCGGGTGCGACAAGGCGACCTCCCGGAACTCTCGCGCAAAGGCTCGCAACTGTGCCGGCCAGTCGTCATCGGTGGTCACGACGGACAGATCAGCGAGTACTAGCTCCGCGACCCCGTCGAGTAGTTCTGCCTTGGTGGTCGCATGTCGATAGAGCGACATGGGGTCCCGACCGATCGCGCGGCCAAGCCTTCGCATCGACAGCCCCTCGATGCCGTCTTGATCGATGATCTCCAAGGCGGCACGCAAGACCTCTTGGCGGCCCTTGCTCGCCGCCCTAGTCGCGGCGGGAGCGGTGCGGCGTGCCATGTGGTCGTCCTCCGGCTTCTTCGATGCGCGCTAGGTCGTTCTCCAATACAGCGTATACCCACGCCGTAGCGCTACGTGTTGACAACGGCCGACGCCGGGGTTCTAATGGAATCTACAGCGTAGTCCTACTGTGTCGGGCAACCCCTACTCGCCGCAGCGCTACCACCCCATTACAGAATGGAGTCAGCATGATTCTCCTCGGACTCGTCCTACTCATCATCGGACTCATCGCCCCCATCCCCTTGCTGCAGACCCTCGGCGTCATCCTCATCGTTGTCGGCCTGATCTTGGCGATCCTTGGCGGGACTGGCCGCGCAGTCGGAGGGCGACGCCACTACTGGTAGGCCTGCGACACCGTTCTCGGTCCCCACGGTCCGAGCGGTTCCCCATCACTCAATGAGTAACCGCGGGAGAACGCTTCCCCCACGAAAGGAACATCATGGGTATCGGATCTAGCATCTTTCTCTTAGCTGTAGGCGCCATTCTTGCCTTCGCCGTCGATGCGACGGTCGCAGGCCTGGACATTCAGGTGGTCGGCATCATCCTGATGATCGCCGGTGTGGTGGGCCTCGCGCTTACCCTGCTGGTGTTCGCCCCACGGCGCCGCCGCACGGTCACTGAGACCCGGAGCGGTCAACCGGTCGCGCAGGACTCGCAATCGTCTCGCGTCGTGACCGAAGACACCACGGCCCCCCCGGTCGTCTGACCAGGACCCGCCGCGCGCCATCCCGACCCGATCGGGGTGGCGCGCTTTCGTCTGACAACCGCCCGTCGTGGCCTACGGAGTGATGCGCGAGTTCTCAGCGTGCAAGTCGCGTCCCAGCAACTCGGCGACCCGGTCGGCGGTGACCGCAGGCATGAACAAGTAGCCCTGGCCAGTCGCGCAGCCAAGGCTCTGCAGGAAGGCGAGTTGCTCCTCGGTCTCGACTCCTTCCGCGAGCACCGAGAGGCCAAGCGCCTGGCCCAGTTGCACCAGTGACGAGATCAGTGCCGCGCTGTTGCCGCCCTCGGTGAGGCTCTGGATAAACGACCGATCAATCTTGAAGGCCTCGACGGGGAAGCGATGGAGGGTCTCCAGCGATGAGTAACCCGTCCCGAAGTCGTCGATGTGGAGTCTGAGCCCCGCCTCATGGAGCCGGTGCATGATCCGCAAGGCCATCTCCGGGCGGCGCATCAGCACACCCTCTGTGATCTCCAGAGTGATCAGATGCGGGTCGAGCTTGTGGCGGCGCAAGGTCGACATCACATGGGCCAACAGATCTTGACTCCAGAACTCTTTGTCAGAGATGTTGATGCTTACGTTGTCGACGCCTGGCCCCCAGGCGGCAAGTTTGCGGCACACCTCGTTCAGCACCCAGTGGCCCACCTGGATGATGTCGGCCGTCTCCTCGATCGCGCCAAGGAACTCCTCTGGGTGGAGCAGGCCGCGCTCCGGATGGCGCCAACGCAAGAGCGCTTCGAAACGATCAGTACGACCGGTGGTGAGGTTCACGATCGGTTGATAGTGCACCTCAAACTGGTTCTCCTGAAGGCCCAACAGCACGGCGCGCGCCATCGAGGCCCGCCGCACGGCGGTGTCATGCATGGCCTCATCAAAGAAGGCGACAGTGCCTGGCTCGGTGGTCTTCGCGCGATACATCGCAGTATCGGCGTCCCTCAAGACGTCCTCGGCAGACGCGTAGTCGACGGCCGTTGAGGCGATGCCGATGCTCACCCGCGTGGTGATCTTGTGGCCATCGAAATCGTGTGCCGTGGCCAACGCCGCTTGCACCCGCTTGGCCGCCACCTCGGCATCAAGGGGCTCGGTGTCGGGCAGCAGAATCACAAACTCGTCGCCTCCGAATCGGGCCGCGGTGTCCACGTCGCGTAGGGCGCCGGTGATGTCGGTCGCGACGCTCTTGAGCACGCGGTCACCCATCTGGTGTCCCAGTGAGTCGTTGATCAGCTTGAAGCCGTCGACGTCGAGAAAGAGCACGGCGAAGGGAGTCCCGGAGCGCTCCCTCAGCGCCAGTGCGTGCTCGAGCCGTTGGACGAACAACCGACGATTGGGCAATCCAGTGAGAGCATCGAACAGAGCACTCCTGCGCACCTCTTCTTGCCTGCGTTGCGACTCGAGCGCGGCGCACAGCAGAGCAGTCCAGTGCTGATACGTCTCGCGTGCCGTGGTGGGGTCAATCTCCGCCACGAGAGCGAGCAGTCCCCAGTCCCTGTCCCGCGTGCTCACTGGCATCACGACGCACACCTCGCGGCCGGCTGCGGAGGCCTCCACGATCAGCGTCCGTGGCGGGAACTCGTCGCTCATCAGCGAGGTGCCGACGAGAGCGGCCGCGTCGTCGTCGCGGTGGTACTCGCCGACGATGCTGAGGCGACGATCGGCAGGGTCGCCTTCCCACAGGGCGAGGGCGCCGGCCTTCACGTGGGTGTTGGTCAGCCACCGCAGCGTGCGCGGGTCTGCTCCGCCTGTGGCGAGCAGCCCCGCATCGATGACGTACTGCTCCGCAATCGCGGCCTCGGTCAGTTCGGCTTGGTGGAGGAACGCGCCTGCCTGGGCCTTCCAGAGGGCAGCAGCGATGCTGGCCCTTGTCGGCGCAGATGCGTCGCGTCCGTCGCCATCGCCAAGGCGAGGGTTGTGCATCGCCGACGACATCGCGTCAGTGAAGCGTCTGAGCGTGCTGGGCCGCGACGTGAGGTTCCGCAGCGAGGAGGCGAGCGTGGAGATCTGCCGCGCGGTCGCGGCATCTCCCGCCTCAAGCACCACCATGGCCTCGTCGACGATGGCGGAGATCGCCTCCGCGCTGCGTCGATCAGCGGCCCCGCTTCCCGTCCGGAGTTCGCGCGCAAGCACGTGGTGGAGCACGGCGCGCGCGCCCTCGGGAGACGTAGGGTCAAGGGGATCGTCGCGTAGCGAGATGGTGCGGTGAGCATCCGCGGCGCAGCCGCACGATTCGCGCAATTCGAGCGTGGTCGAGTCTGGCGTGACGGTCATGTGTGATGTCCCGTCCCCGCGCATCTTCGCCAGGATCAAGCGACCGGCGAGCGCGCCGACCTCGTCGAATCGCGGGTCGACGCTGGATAGCGCAGGCGTTCCGAACGCGCCAGCCGCAATGTTGTCGAAAGACATGACCGCCAGGTCCCGCGGAACCTCAAGGCCTGCCTTGGCCACGGCGCCCATGAGGCCGATCGCATTGCGATCGGTGCCGGCCATCACGGCAGTGGGACGGTTCGCGGAGGCCAGGAGGCGCTCTGCCACCGATGCCCCTCCCGTCTCACCATTGTCTGGGGTGGGGAATAGCAAGGCAGGGTCGGCGGCCAGCCCGTGGGCCGTGAGCGTGCTGGTGTAAGCCTCGAGGCGGTCCTTGACGTCGCGTTGAGCGATGTTGCCGACAAAACCGATGCGTGTGTGGCCGTGCTCGATGAGATGCTCAACGGCGGCGACGGTTCCCCTGTGGTTGTCCGGTCGAGCGACAGGCACGTCGACGTCAGCCAGTTGGGTACTCGACAGCAGTACTACCGGCTTGCCAGCGCGCTCGAGGCGATCGAGGTAGTCCGCGCCGACGGCGGTGGTAATGGAGACCACGCCGTCCACTTGCGACCACGCGACCTGGGTGCCAAACATGCCAGGCAGGCCCGCCTCGTCGCGCGGGGCGTGCGCCTGAAGCGTCTCGACCACAACGAGGCGGCCGCCGGCGCCGACGACCGCGCGGGCGAGGCCAGTGAGGATGTCGCCAAAGAAGTCGCCACCGAGGCTCGGGGTGAGGACAAGGGCGGTCAGCGCGCGCGTCATCTGCTCGCGCTCGATGTCGTGGTCAGGCCGTGCATGTCATCCCTTCGCCCCCACCGACGCGGCGCTGGTCATTGCGCCCGCAGTCAACTATGCCGTAGGTTGCGCCGCCGCCTGGGACAGCGAACGAGTGTCGTGAAGAGGAGCCGCATGGCCATATGGCAGTACCACTTCGATCGCCTCGTCCCCGGCGGTGACCGCTCCCCGGCACGCAGGCGCGTCGGCGACGAGTTCCAGTAAGTAGGGCGCCGCGGAGTCGACTCCCGCGCGCTGAGACTGAACAACGGAGACCTCCCAGCGGGGAGAGTCGTGCGGCATGGCCACCACGGCAAGCCGCGCGGCTTGGGGCTTGTTGGACACGTGTCGCGGCACGATCGCGACACCAAGGCCACGGTCGACGAAGTCCAGCAGCGTGTGCACGTCGCTGACCTGAAAGCGCACCCGGCGCATGAGCCCGCGCGATTCGAAGGCCGCATCCGTGAGCGGCCGCACCCCCCACGTGGGGTCGAAATCGGCGTGGTCCTCGACGGCGAGCTGCTCCCACGAGGCGACAGCGGCGTCGGCAAGCGGGTGCTCTGGCGGGCACACGAGCACAAGGTCCTCGTGGCCAAGTGCGTGGTGGGGCAGGGTACCGAGGTGCGCGGCGGCCGCCACGAAGGCGACGTCTAGGGCGTCGGCGCGCAGCGAGTCGATGAGCTCGTGCGAGCCCGCTTGCCTGAACTGGATTTCCACCTGGGGGTGGCGGCGGTGAAAGCGGTCGATCAGCGCGGTCGCGTCGATCACGCCCAAGCATTGCTCGGTGCCGACGCGCAGGGTCCCCGAGACCTGGTGGGTTGCGTGGACGACGGCGTCGCGGGCGGCGCGCGCCTGGTTAAGGAGCGCGCGGGCGTGGGGAAGCAAGGCGAGCGCGGCGTCGGTGGGTTCGACGCGGCGTGTGGTCCGCGTAAACAGCGAGGCTCCCAGCTCTTGTTCGAGCCCGCGGATTCCCGCAGACAGGCCGGACTGCGACACCCCCATGAGCTGGGCGGCACGGGTGAAGTGGCGCTCGTCGGCGAGAGTGACGAGGTACTCCATCTGCCGCAATTCCATTAAGCACTCCAGGTTGTGGAAGTCATCGATTGCAATCGTTGGACTTCTAAGTTACCGCTTCCTATGCTGAAAGGGAACCCATATCCCACTCTTGGAGGTCACCGTGCGCGAGCGCACCATCGGCAATCGTTCCGTCTCTGCCATTGGCCTTGGCGGAATGCCTATGTCCATCGAGGGCCGCCCCGGCAGGGAGCAGTCCATCGCCACGATCCACGCCGCGCTCGAGGCCGGCGTCACCTTCATCGACACCGCCGACAGCTACCACCTGAAGGCGGGCGAGGTGGGCCACAACGAGTCGCTCATCGCCGAGGCGCTGCGCGCATACGGCTCCGACACCTCCCACATCTTGGTCGCCACCAAGGCTGGTCACTTGCGGCCAGGCGACGGCACGTGGACCCAGAACGGCGACCCCGACTACGTGAAGCTCGCCGCGAAGGCCTCCGCCCAGCGACTCGGCGTTGAGGCCATCGGCCTGTTCCAGTTCCACCGGCCAGACCCCAAGGTTCCTTACGTGGACTCGATCGGCGCAGTGGTGGAGTTGCTCGACGAGGGCGTCATCGAGATGGCAGGCATCTCCAACGCGAACCCCGAGCAGATCCGCCAGGCAAACGACCTGCTGGGCGGCCGCCTGGTGAGCGTCCAGAACCAGTTCTCTCCCGCGTTCGTCTCCAGCTACCCCGAGCTCGAGGTGTGCGCCGAGATGAACATCGCGTTCCTGCCGTGGAGCCCGCTCGGCGGCATCTCCCGCGCCGGTGAGGTTGGCCAGCGCCACCAGGCCTTCCAAGACATCGCCGACGCTCATGGCGTCTCCCCTCAGCGCCTCACCTTAGCCTGGGAGTTGGCACTCGCCGACGTCGTCATCCCGATTCCTGGAGCCTCCAAGCCGGCGTCCATCACCGATTCGGCGCAGGCGCCAGAGCTCGAGCTCACGGCCGATGAGGTTGCTCTGCTGTCGAAGGTGCTGGAGGCCTAAGGCATGAAGACATTCACTCTTCCCGGCACCGACCTGGTGGTGCCCGAGGTGATTCTCGGGCTCATGCGCATCCAAGAGAAGACTGACGATGAAGTCCGCGAACTGGTCGGCACCGCGCTCGACGCGGGCATCACCTTCATGGACCATGCCGACGTTTACGGCGACGGCTATCACGGTTGCGAACGTCGATTTGCTGAGGCGATGCAGCTCACCTCCTCGCAGCGCGAGCAGCTGGTCATCCAGACCAAGGCCGGCATCGTCAAGGAGAACCCGTCCTTCGACTTCTCCTACGAAAGGCTCATTGGCCAGGTGGAGGGCTCGCTCGAGGCTCTCGGCACTGACTACATCGACATCCTGTTGCTGCACCGCCCAGACGCCCTCATGGAGCCTGCGGAGGTCGCGCGTGCCTTCGACGACCTCAAGGCGTCAGGCAAGGTGCGCCACTTCGGTGTCTCCAACCAGACGCCTGGCCAGATGGACTTACTCCGCAAGCACCTGAACGTGCCGATCGTGGCCAACCAGATCCAGATGTCCGTGACCCACGCCCCGGCGGTGGCGCACGGCGTGGCGAACAACATGCAGGCTCTTGATCAGTCCATCGCGCGCGACAACGGCACGGTCGACTACTGCCACCTGCACGACATCGCGCTGCAGGCCTGGTCGCCGTTCCAGGCGGGATTCTTCACGGGCGTGTTCTTGGGCAACCCCGAGTACGCGCAACTCAACGAGGTCATCGACCGCCTCGCGGCACAGTACGGAGTGGAGCCCATCGCGATCGCGACCGCGTGGATCCTGCGTCACCCGGCGAAGTGGCAAGTGGTGCTGGGTACCACCACGCCTCAGCGCGTGGCCGCCGCCGCCAGGGGCTCAGGCGTGGAGCTCACCCGCGCCGAGTGGTACGAGATGTTCAGGGCGGCCGGTTACACCGTTCCGTAGGCGGCTCTCTCGTGGACGGTTGAGCGGGCGGGGCCCAAAGGCCTCGCCTGCTCAACTGCACGTGTGCCACAATGACTGCCAACGAAGGGGAGTAGCTCCTGGCGGCCCGCAAGGGCCCGAAGTACGTCGACATACTGGCGCCTCAATAGCGCCCGGCGTGCTTCCCGGTTCATCCGGGTGAGCGAGACCTTCGGCACGACGCCGTGCCGAAGCGACCCCACGTCACCCCCGCCTCGGCACGGTCCACCGGACACCGAAGGCGAGACCCATGTCATTCATCATCCTGCTGCTCACCGCCGTGGGCCTCGCGGCCGACGCCTTTGCGGTGTCCGTCAGCAAGGGCCTCCAGATGCGGCACTTCCGATGGGCGCCTTCTCTCGCGATCGCGCTGACGTTCGGGCTCTTCCAGGGGCTCATGCCCGTGATGGGCTGGGCGCTTGGATCCGCTTTCTCCGGGCCCATCGCGGCCTTCGATCACTGGCTCGCCTTCGGCCTGCTGACGGCGATCGGCGCGAAGATGGTGTGGGAGGCCCGCGTGGGTTCGCGGGAAGAGGCGCAGTCGGCGCCGGAGGCCTCGACACCCGACTCGGCCAGGCCCGAGGCGTCCACGCTCGTCCTGCGCAAACGAGAACTGCTGACGCTCGGGGTCGCCACGAGCATTGACGCTCTTGCGGTGGGGATCTCGCTCGCCGTGCTCGACGTCAACATCGCTCAGGCAGCGGTGGTGATCGCCGTGATCACCGCCGCGCTTTCGCTCGCGGGCGTGCGCCTGGGACACCACGCCGGACGGCATCTCGGCGCGTGGGCCGAACTCTTCGGCGGCCTGGTGTTGATCGGCATCGGGGTGAAGATCCTGATCGAGCACCTCGTCGGCGCATGAGCCACACATGACAAAGCGCGGGGAGCGATCCCATCGGAATCGCTCCCCGCGCCTTAAGAACTACTTGGTGTCTGTCTTCTTTGCGACAGCGGGCTTGGCCGGCGACTTCTTTGCCGTAGTGGTCCGCCGCGCCGGAGCCTTCTTGGCCGGAGCGTCGTCCGCCCCGTCGTCCTCCCAGACGTCTTCGGCGTCGTCAAGAGTGTCCGCCAGACCGGAGGCGGCACGAGAGCGGGCGGTAATGACACCGTCGCGCACGCGCTGAGCCTCGGCCGACGCGGTCGACCTCGCGCGGTCCACCACAGGAGTCGCGGCGTCCTTGGCCTTGTCGATCACGGGCTGAGCCGCGTCGCGAGCCTTCGCCGCGGTGTCCTTCGCCTTGTCAACGTAAGGCTGGCTCTGCTCGGCGAACTTCTTCGCCTCTGCCGTCGCCGTCTCACGCGCCTTCTCGTAGGCGGGACCCGCCTTCTCGCTCACGGTGCCTGCCGCCGCGGCGACCGCGGTGGCCGCCTTCTTTGCGGCAGCGGCCGCAGAGTCGGCAGCCCGGTTCACGTCGCGCCGGAGCTTGGCCTGAAAGTCGCCTTCGTCGCCAGCGAACTCCCAGTCATCGTCGCCGGCCCAGTCGTCCCTACCGCGATCACGACGCGCCCACATGACGAGCGCTGCGCCTGCTGCGCCAGCGACCAGCACGGGGACGAGCACCTTGCCCCACGCGCCGCCACCGTGCTTCTGGGGCTCCTCTTCGCCAGCACGGTCGATCGCGGAAACCACCGCGGGGATCGCAGCTCCAACGATCGCGCCCCGTGCGACGTCCACCCAGTGGCCAGCGGTGTCGCCCGCCTTGTGTACATAGGGGCTTGCCTTGCGAGCAGCGGCGCGCTTGGCCTTCTCCGCTCGTGGCGCGGCCCAGTCTTTGGCGTCTCCCACGCGGGGTGCAGCCCAGTCCTTGGCGCGCTCTGCGCGGGGCCCGGCCCACTGCTTGGCCGTCCGGGCGGCCTTGCTCGCGGCGTCGGCTGCATGCTCGGCTGCCTCGCGCGCCGACTCAGCCGCCTCGAATGCTTGCTTGCGGTACTTGTCCACGTCGATTTCGTCCCAACGTCTCTGCATTGCGGCCTCCTTGGTCGTGGTGCTGCTTTCCATCCTGCCACTTAGGTGAAGGATGTGCGAGGCTCGGATGTTCCCTGCGCCACCAGCGAACACCACGGCACCAGCCCTGATGCGCTGCGGTCGGCATGACACAATGGCGGCATGATCGCTACCTTGCAGACCACCGCCGGTGACATTCGCCTCGAACTGTTCCCGAACCACGCCCCCGTCACTGTCGCGAACTTCACGGGACTCGCGACGGGCGCCAAGGAGTGGAAGGACCCGGCCACGGGAGAGGCGAGCAACGAGCCGTTCTATGACGGCCTCGTGTTCCACCGCGTCATCGACGGCTTCATGATCCAGGGCGGTTGCCCGCTCGGCACCGGTACCGGCGGCCCCGGCTACACCTTTGACGACGAGATCCACCCAGAACTCGCCTTCAACGAGCCGTACCTGCTCGCGATGGCGAATGCGGGAAAGCGCCTCAACCCGATTACCGGCAAGCCCGGCGGCACCAACGGCTCACAGTTCTTCATCACGGTGGGCCCCACCCCGCACCTGACCGGCGCGCACACCATCTTTGGCAAGGTCATCGACGACGAGTCGCGCGCAGTGGTCGACAAGATCGCCACCACGCCCGTTGGCCGTGGCGACCGCCCCCAGGACGACGTGATGATCACGGGCGTCTCGATCGAGGAGTAGCCACCGCGTGAGCGAGCCGACGCAGGGGGCGCCGGAGGCGGCACCCCCCGTGTGCCCTCGGCATCCTGACAGAGTCAGTTATGTGCGGTGCCAGCGCTGCGAGCGCCCTACGTGCCCGCAATGTCAGGTGCCGGCGCCCGTCGGCGTCATGTGTGTCGATTGCGTGCGCGCCGCCAATCAGGCGGCGCGTGGCGCGCGCACCGGTCTGGGGTTCCCCCGCGCGTTGGGACGCCCCTACGTCACCATCAGCATCATTGCCGCGAACGTCGCGTTCTATGTCTATGGCATGGGCGCCGGACTGTTCAGTTGGCAAGCGACGTATGGACTCTGGCCAGCGATGGCCGGACAAGAGCCGTGGCGGTGGGTGACCTCCGGCTTTGTGCACGGCAGCCTGTGGCACATCGGCCTGAATATGTTCGTGCTCTACCAGTTCGGCAGCCAACTGGAGCAAGTGATGGGGCGCCTCCGATTCGGGGTCCTTTACGGGGTGTCCCTGCTCGGAGGGTCAGCGGCAATCCAGCTGTTGGCCTCTCCCAACTCGCTCCACGTGGGAGCGTCCGGCGCGGTCTTCGGGCTCTTTGGGGCCTACGGCCTGCTGCTCTACAAGCTGAAGCTGCCATGGCAGAGCATGGCGGCGACAGCGGGCATCTGGCTCGCCGTCGGCTTCTTCCTGCCCAGCATTTCGTGGGAAGGGCACATCGGCGGTTTGGTGCTTGGCGCGGCGACCATGGCGGTCATGTTGCGGCTCGTGGGCCAATCGCCGTTCTCGCGCGCCTCGCGATAGACGCGTGGCCCCATGAGCCCTATCGGCAGAAGCGGCGCCGTGATGAGGGAAATGACACCGGTGTAGTTTTCCCCCGACTGTGGAAATCTCTGGGGAGAACTACAGCGGTGTAACTCAGCTAGAGTGCGCGGTCTACTTCCAGCGGGTGAGCAATCCCATGGCTGCCAGCAGCATCGCGAAGCCGATGAAGATGTTGACGTTGCCAATCTCGAGCGGGTACTGACCGCGAGAGATGTAGTACACGAGGATCCACCCGAGCCCCAGCAGCAGCAGCGTGGAGAACGCGGGAACGAGCCACTTGGGGTTGTCAGACGGCGGCTTGGTTGCGCTGCGCGGAACCTTGTAGGCGTTTGACTTATTGCGCTTCTTCGAGACGGCCATTGTGCCCTCCTGGACGACTTCAACATGGTGGTGCGGCGCGCGCGTGGCGACCGATTGCGCCCAGCGTACCGGGCGTCGGCCTCTGTGCCACCATCGCAGGCACACGCGGGAACGGCTAGGGGAAGCAGGCTCGCGTACTCTTAAGGTGCCATGACCGTGCATCGTCCCCCCGCCGTCGACTCCCCGACGCCGGTCCCCGCGCGCCCAGAGCGCAGTGCCGTCGATCGGGCCTTCGTCGTGATCGGCGAGACTCTCGTCACGGTCGGAGTGGTGCTGGGCCTGTTTGTGGTGTGGCAGTTGTTCTATACGGACGTCCAGTCGGGGCGCACCCAGGCGGCCGCGCTCGACGACCTTGCGTTCCCTGAGACTGCACGCGTCGAGGCTTCTGGCGACGCCGGCGCTGCTGACGAAGCGCCCACGATCGTCCAACTCATCCCCGACGAGCTCAAGGTGTACTCCCCCGACGGCGCGCCCGTCCTGGCAAGCCAGGCGGAGGCGACGACGTTCGGGGCATTGCACGTGCCTCGTTGGGGCTACGACTACGTCAAGCCGATCTCGGAAGGGACGGATCGCGCCCGCGTGCTCGATTCCCTCGGCATCGGCCACTACTCCGACACGGCCATGCCAGGCGCCGTCGGCAACTTTGCCGTGGCCGGTCACCGCACCACGTACGGCAAGCCTTTCACCTCGATCGAGAAGCTGGAGGTGGGGGACGCCCTGGTAGTGCAGACGGAGGCTGCGTGGTTTGTCTACCGGGTGACGGATTCCGAGATCGTCGCGCCCACGTACACGGCGGCCATCGCCCCCACCCCGCGCGAGCCTGGCGTGGCACCCACCGCCGCCTCGATCACACTGACGACGTGCCACCCCCGCTATTCGGCCGAGCAGCGCTACGTGGTCTACGGACAACTCGAGTACTGGGCGCCAACCGGTCACGGCTACCCGAGCGAGATCGTGGAGGGCGCATGATGTACGCCTGGATCTGGAGGCACCTGCCTGGCCCGGTGTGGTTGCGGGCCATCGAGGCCGCACTGGCCCTTGCGCTCGTCGTGCTCGTGCTGTTCGAATGGGTCTTCCCCTTCGTTTCCGCGATCCTTCCCTTCCAAGAACAGACGGTGGACGGCTGATGACACGCATTCTCGTGATCGACAACTACGACTCGTTCGTGTACACGATCGTCGGATACCTGCGCCAGATGGGTGCCGAGACGGTCGTGGTGCGCAATGACGCCGTCGACTTCTCCGTGATCTCTTCCTTTGATGGCGTCTTGGTCTCGCCTGGGCCCGGCACCCCGGCCGACGCCGGTTCGTCGATGGACGTCATTCGCGCCTGCGCGGCAACGGGGGTTCCGATGCTGGGAGTCTGCTTGGGACACCAGGCGCTCGCAGAGGTGTTCGGGGGCGTCGTCTCCCATGCGCCCGAGCTGATGCACGGCAAGACATCCTTGGTGTCTCACGAGGGCGCGTCCGTGTTGGACGGCCTTCCCTCGCCGTTCACGGCGACGCGCTATCACTCGCTTGCGGTGGAGACTCCCACCGTGCCGGCGGAGCTCGAGGTCACGGCGACCACGGCCAACGGGATCATCATGGGGCTCCGACACCGCGAGCTCCCGCTCCACGGCGTCCAGTTCCACCCGGAGTCGGTCCTCACCGAGGGCGGCCACCGCCTGCTGGCCAACTGGCTTGAGGCGTGCGGCATGCCTGACCCCGCCGGCCGGTCTGAAGGCCTGTCGCCTCTCGTCACCAAGTAGGCGTCGCTAGAGCCAGCCCTTTGCGGTCACGATCAACAGCATCGTCACCAAGAAGCCGACGGGCTGGTTGAGCCATAGGAAGGTGCGCCAACCCCTGTTCGCTTCTTCGCACGTTTGGTCAGTGATGCGGACAAACCGCGCTACCGAAGCCACGTAAGCGAGCGGGAGCGCCGCGGCGAGCACGCCAGGCCACGGCAGCACGAGCAGAACGGCGCTTGCGGCCAGGTACATGACCAAGGCGAACCACGTGGTGACTCGCGCGCCCATCACGGTAGCGATCGAGGCGATGCCCCCCTCGCGATCTGCCCGCACGTCTTGCACCGCGCCAAAGGCGTGGCTCGCCATGCCCCATGCAATGAACGCCGCCCAGATGGGCCACACTCCCCTCGCGGTCAGTTCGGCTCCCGTGAGGACGAGCCCGTAGAGCAAGGGGCCCGCAAAATGCAGTGCCGAGGTGAGCGAGTCGAGGAACGGTCGCTCCTTGAACCGCAGCACCGGTACGGAATAGGCCAGCACGCCGGCCACGACGGCCAGGAGCGATACGGATGAAGCCACCGAGCCTTGGGTGAGCAGCCATGCGAGCGGAGGCAGGACCGTGATGGCGGAGGCCCACAGAATGCCCTTGTGGATGCGCCGCGCGGCGTCCCTGTCGCGCACCACGTCGCCCTCGATGCCGCCCTTGCGCGGGTTGCGCAGGTCCGACTCGTAGTCGAAGACGTCGTTGACGCCATACATCAGCAGGTTGTACGGGATGAGGAAGAACAGGGTGCCGACGATGAGTCGGGCATCGATCGAGCCTTCGACCAAGAGGTAGGCGGCGGCGAAGGGGAAGGCGGTGTTGATCCAGCTGACCGGCCTGGAGGCGCGGATGATGCTCGCGATCACGAGTCCTGCCCCCGTTCGCTCGGGTCCAGCCCGCGGGATGTGCCCCGACGTCCGCCGAGCCAGGTCCACAGCGCTGGCACGAGCATGACGGCGCCCAGCGTGTACGCGAAGTCCTCGATCGGGGCGATGGGAACGCGTACACCAGAGATCTTCGATTCGTCGTACGCGACCAGGTCAACGCCCACGATGATGTTGTCGAACACTGCCGTGAGTGCGATCAAGACCAGCGCCGTGATCACGAGCGGCCGCAATGGCAGTCGTCGCAGCGTCGGCACCGTGACGGCCGCAATGATCGCCAAGACCGCAGCGGACAGGACCACGTACGTCATGCGGCGCCCCCCGCGCGCTCGCGCTGGCGCTCGAGCGCTCGCCACAGCAGCAGCGTCTGATACGTCAAGAGGATCAGGAAGAACAGTTCCTCGAGCGGTACCTCCGGCGCGAGTTGTACGCCGGTCATGTATTCGGCGTCGCCGCGAAAGAAGATGCCGAGTCCCACCCCTGCGAGGTCCCATGCGAGGAACGCGAGCACGGCAATGCCAATGGTGGCAAGGGCCCGCTTGGGCTCGGCAAACACTGCGACCCTGTAGCGCGCGTCGAGGAATCCCAAGCCGGCGATGCTCACGAGCAACGCGCCAAGGTACGCGAAACTCACGCGCGCTCCGAGGTAGCGGCCGCGCCAGCGTCGTCCGCCTGCGCACCAGGTGAGCCGGGCGCGGCGGCGCGGCGGGCGATGTCGCCCAACACGCCACGCTTGCGGGAGCGGGCTAGGAATCCTGGCGGCGCCGGCGTCGGCAAAGGCGACACGGTGGTCGCTCCCAGGAGCCGTTTGGCCACGAGCTCGGCAGAAATGAGGCAGATCGGCATGCCGATGCCGGGCACGGTGGAGGCGCCCACGTACATCAGGTTGGGCACCTTGCGTGAGACATTTCCTGGCCGGAACACGGCGGACTGGCGCACGGTGTGCTCGAGGCCGAGTGCGGTGCCGCGCCAAGCGCTCAGTTCGGTGGCGAAGTCCGACGGCGCGGTGATCCTGTACAGGGTGGTGCGCTCGCGTAGGTCAGGGATCGACGCCCATGCGGCGACTTGGTCGAGGTAGCGCCACGCGTACTCCTCGAGTTGCGCGCGGCTTGCTGGGGTGGCGCCCAACTCGGGATCGGCGGGGAAAGGCACCAGCATGTAGAGGTTCTCGTGGCCCGTTGGCGCGGCATCGGGGTTGGTCGCGGTCACGCGCGACACGTACACCGAGGCGGGGAAGGGAGGCTTGAGTTCCCCACCGCCGACGATGGCGTCGAAGTTGGCCTCCCAGTCGCGGGAGAAGAACAGGCTGTGGTGGGCGAGCTGAGGGACCTCTCCCCGCACCCCTGCGTACACGAGGAGGGCACTCACGCCCGGCTGACGCTTCGCCCAGCGCCGCTCCGGTTGCCACTGGTGCTGGGGCTCAAGGAGTGCCGTCTCGGTGTGGTGCATGTCGGCGCCGGAGACCACCGCGTCGGCGTCAATGACCTCGCCCCCTTCAAGCTCGACGCCAGTAGCCAGGCCGTCGTCGCCCACCACGATCCTGGTGACGTTGGTGCCCGTCCTGATGTGCGCGCCGTGCGTGACAGCGAGCGCCTCGATCGCGCGAATCACCTGGTACATGCCCTCGCGCGGGTAGCGAACGCCGTCGGTCAGGTCGAGGTGGCTCATGAGCGAGAACAGCGATGGCGCGCGCGAGGGAGAGGATCCGAGGAAGACGGCGTGGAAGCCAAGGATCTTGCGGAGTCTTTCGTCGCGCACCTTGCCGGCAACCTTGGAGCCGAGGGAACGCGTGAGCAGGGAGGCGAGCATCGGCAGACGGGTCAGCACGGTGGCGTTGGGCACCTTGTCGACCCGCTCAAACGTCGTGTAGAGGAACCGCTGCAGCGCGAGGGTGTACAACTCCTTCGACTCCCGCGCGTACTCGCGCATTGCGTCACCATCGCCGGGAGACATCTCGTTGAAGCGCGCGTAGTTGGCGTCAGGATCGGCCACCACGTCGAGCACCTCGCCAGCACCTGCGGCGTCGTCGTCTTCGAAAAACACGCGATAGCGCGGGTCAAGGTCGATGAGATCGAGTTGCTCGTCGGAAGACGTCCCCATGAGCGCGAAGTACTGATCGAAAGCCTCACGCATGAGGTACCACGAGGGTCCCGTGTCCCACGTGTAGCCGTCGTGCACCCATTGGCCGGCCCTCCCGCCGACGCTGGCGTGACGTTCCAAGAGGGTCACGGCGGCGCCACCTCGAGCGAGCAGCCCTGCGGTCGCGAGACCGCCGATGCCGCCGCCGATGATGACGATGTGCGGGGGATGTGGGGCGGTCATGCGACCCTCCTGGTAGCACTGACCCACGGACACGCATTGCGCAGTGCGTAGGCAGCCTTCACGGGGTTGGCTACGCGAATGCGGGTAGTGCACAGTTGTTGCGCTGGAGTGCGCTCGATCCTGCGCAGCAACCGTGAGTAGATGTCGATGGTGGTGGTGACGCCGATGCGTGCGCGCCTTGGCAGCGCCGGCAGGCACGCCTCCGCCGCCCTGATGTCGGCGCGGCAATCGTCCACGAGGGTGGCCAGGGTGACGTCGTCGAGGGTAGCAACGGTGACGCCAGGAAAGTACGAGCGCCCCAGTTCGCCGTCGTCCATCGCGAGGTCGCGCAGAAAGTTGATCTTTTGGTAGGCCGCCCCCAGCCGCCTTGCGCCCTCCCGCACCTCTGAGGGAGTTTCGCGCGGCCCGGTGTACGAGTTGAGGAACACGGCGAGGCACATCTCGCCGATGACCTCAGCCGAGCCATAGACGTAGCGGTCGAAGCTTGCTTGCGTGTGCGCCGTGGTGTCGAGATCCATGCGCATCGAGGCGAAGAACGGCTCGGTGAGGTCTCTGCCTATCCCCACCTGCTTGGCGCTCAAGGCGAAGGCGTGTGCCACAAGGTTCGCGCTGAATGCGCTGTCGAGCGCCGCGTTCACCTCGCCCTCAAAGCTGTCAAGCATCGCGCGGGCGTCTTCTCCCCTGTACGTGTCGACGATCTCGTCAGCGACGCGCACCATCGCGTAGATCGACCGGATGTGAGTGCGCATCGTGCGACCAAGAAGCCTGGTGCCTGCGCCAAAGGAGGTCGAATACTTCGCGAGCACCGTCGCGGCCGCTGCCTGCGCGGTCTGGTCATAGAGGGCAAGCGACGTGGTGTTGTCGTGGTGAGCACGCCCCCCGTGGGCGTTCACGACGAGCGCTCCTCGAGCGAGTCGATCAGGCCAATGAGGTAGCCGGACAGTGGCTTAGAGATGCGCTCCGACGCGATGCGACGCGCGATTCTGGCGTGCTGGCGGGCCACCTTGAGGGAGCGGTCCCTCGCGCCCGAATCCACCAGTATGGCGCGCACCGCCGCAGCGCCGTCCTCGTCGAGTTCAGGGTTACCCACGGCTTCGCGCAAGACCTGGCGTCCGGCGTCGTCCGTCGCGTGGAATCCCAACCGCAGCAACTCGGTCCGCTTGCCAGCTCGCAAGTCAGACAGCACCGACTTGCCCGTGACGGCGGGGTCACCGAACACACCGAGGTCATCGTCAACCAACTGGAAGGACAAGCCGAGCGAGGCGCCCAGTCGTTCCATGTGGCTCACCATGGTGGGGTCTGCGCCGGCGAGTTGTGCCCCTGCCCGAAGCGGCACCACGCATGAGTAGGTCGCCGTCTTGAGCTCTGCCACGAGCAGTGAGTTCGCCTCGGCAGGGTCGATCAGGTCGCCGTACATGTCCAGCAGCTCACCCGCGATGGTGGTGCGGATGGCCCTGGTCACCAGGTCGAGACACGCGAGCCGATGGTGCGCAGGCAGGGGCGCTCGCGAGATCAGGTCGTAGGCGGAAGACAGTGCGAGGTCTCCACCGAGCAACGCTGCGGCCAGCACGTGGTCGTCCACCTGCGTGGGGCTGAGCCGGGAGTTCGCGAGCTCCGCGCGCCTCGTTCCTGCCACGTTGGCGCGGCCCCTGCGCACCTCGTCGTGGTCCAAGACGTCGTCGTGGACCAGCATCGCGAGGTGCAGCATCTCCATGGCCGCGGCTACCGGCAGGATTGCCTCGTCGTCCTCCCCCCCGAGCCCGGCGTACGCGGCAAGGGTGAGGGAGGGCCGCAGATTCTTGCCGCCGCCGAACTGGACGCCGAGCGTCTGCCACAGGTTGCGATAGTCGGGACCGGCCGCCGGGAGCTCGGCTGTCGCCGCGATCACATGGTCATCAAGGGCGGCCTGAACCGCGCCGAGGCGCTCGGAGACGTAGTCCTGCAGGGCGTCGGTGGTCAGCAGCGCGGTCATAGTGCCTGATAAGACGCTGACGAACCCGCAGTCATTCCCGCACGGCGCGGAAGTGCGCTCGCGCGGGCGCCGCGCACTGACTCGCTCGTACTCGACTGCATGGGCGGCTCCCTTGCTCCGTCTCCCATGCTACGCGGGCATCGTCCCTGGTGTTCAAGAGGGGACGATGCCCGAGGCTGCTAAGGGCCCGGGGGTGCCGGCTCCGTCGTTACCGGAAGCGGCCCCTTCGACACCACGAGGTTCACGGTGGTGCCGATCGCGACCTTGATGCCACCAGAGGGGTTCTGGGAGATGACCTGGCCAGCGGGCACTGTGAGGTGGTTCTCTTCCGTCACGCTGCTCTTGAGCCCCACATTATTCAGGGCGCTCATGGCCTGCGCCTGAGAGCTTCCGACAACGTTGGGAACTTCGACTGTGGTGGGCGCCTTGGCAACCTTGATGGTCACCGTGGAGCCCTGGTCGACCAGGCCAGGCAGCGGGTCCTGCTCGAACACGGTGCCGGGGTCCACTTCGGTCGTCTCGACGTCTTGAAGGTTTCCGATCAGTCCGAGCTCCACGAGGAGTTGTTGAGCCTCGCCTTCGGTCTTGCCGCGCAGTTCGGGCAACTCCACCTTGCCATCGGAGATGTACAGCGTGATGCCCGTGTCGACGGGAACAACGGTCCCAGCGGCGGGTTCCGTCTTGGAGGCGCGGTCGGCAGCGATGTCGGGGTCGTGATCTGGTTCGACGGTGGATACCTCGAGCCCCGCGTCCTCGAGAGCGGTGACCGCATCCTCTTGAGTCATGCCGCGAACCTCCGGCACCTCGATCTCGTCTGGGCCGCTCGAGAGGTAGACGGTGACCTCTGGGTCGGTGGCAGGGTCCACCTTCTCGCCGGACTCAGGGTCGGTGCGAATCACGCGACCTGACTCGATCTCTTCTGACAATTCTTCTTCGAACACTGGTGTCAGGCCAAGGGCCTCGAGTCGGGTCTGGGCGGTGTCGCGATCGACGCCTTCGAGAATCGGGATCGTGACGAGTTCCGCCGTGGGTTCAGGCTCGCCACCCTCATTGCCGAGCATCGAGAACAGTGCCCAAATCACCAGAATCAGGCCGATCACAGCAGCAGCGGCGATGCCGATCTGAATCATCAGCCGCTTGCGAGAGTCATCCTCCACCAGCTCGTCGTCAGTGACGATCGTTCCCGTCACAGGAGGCGACACCGATGGAGGAGGCCCTGGGGGGCCGCCCATGACGGCTCCCCAGCCAGCCGAAGCAGGCATGACCGCCGTGGCGCCCGTCGTCGGGGGATGCGGCCGCGGAGCTGGCTCGCCGGGCATGATGGACGTCGCGTCCGTGCCAGGAGTGAAGTCGTGGTCGGAGCCAGCGGCGGCGGCCCCCGCGGCAGCAACGCCAGCGGCGCCGACGCCCCACGCGGCGGAGCCAACGGCGGTGGCACCCGTGGTGGGGGCTGGGCTCCCGCCCATCGCGCGCTGAAGGTCGGCCGAGAACTCCTGTGCCGAGGAGTACCTCGCGTTGCGATCCTTCTGAAGGGCCTTGGCGACCACGGCGTCGAGCTCCGCCGGCACGTCAGAAGCGAACTGAGAAGGCCTGGGCGCCTCTTCGCGCACGTGCTGGTACGCGACCGACACGGGCGAGTCGCCCATAAAAGGAGGCCTGCCCGTCAGGAGTTCAAAGAGGAGGCAACCAGTCGAGTACAGGTCTGACCTGGCGTCGACGTTCTCGCCGCGCGCCTGCTCTGGGGAGAGGTACTGGGCCGTGCCGACGACGGCTTGCGTCTGCGTCATCGTCTGCCCGACGTCGGCGAGGGCGCGGGCGATCCCGAAGTCCATGACCTTGACCGCGCCGGTGGGCGTCAGCATCACGTTGGCTGGCTTGATGTCGCGGTGCACGAGCCCAGCGTGGTGCGCGTAGTCGAGGCCGGACAGGACCCCCTGGGTGATCTCGACGGCCTCATCGATGGGCGCAGCGACGTCGCCCTTGAGGATGTCGCGGACGGTGTGGCCCTCGACGTACTCCATGACGATGAAGGGGACGGCCTGGATGGCGCCCTGTTCGTTGCGCCGGTGGTCTTCGCCGGTGTCGTATACCGCAACGATCGACGGATGGTTGAGCCCGGCGGCCGCTTGCGCCTCGCGGCGGAAACGCGTCTGGAAGGATGGGTCACGCGCGAGGTCGGCGCGCAGGATCTTGATGGCGACGTTGCGGCCGAGGCGCGTGTCATAGCCGATGTGTACCTCGGCCATCCCGCCGCGACCGATGAGGTCGCCGACCTCGTATCGGCCCGCTAGGAGCTGTGGTTCGTCGTTCATCATGTTCCTTGCCTGTAGCCCAAAGGGCACGTTATCTAGCGCTTATTGTGGCATTCCCGCTAGGTTTGCCGTTTCGACGGCGCGTCGGGGCGCGGTCTGTACCTCGCGGGAGCGATGGATGGGGGCATGACGCGCGCGGGTGCGCGGCCTGTTCTTCTGGGTGAGATGGTCTCTGGTGCGCCGTGCTCGCGAGCGGCCCTCTCGGCCTTGGTGGGTAGCCGCAGCCCGGCCAGGATCTCGGCCAAATCGAGGGCAGTGCGTGGCCTGCGCCGCGGATTCTTCTCCAGGAGGTCCATGATCACCGCGGCCAAAGCGGGCGAGACGGTCGCCGGGAGCGGCGGCACCGCATCGTTCACTTGGGCGATGGCGATGTCGACGGGGGACGACGCTGTGAAGGGTCGCCTGCCCACCACGGCTTCGTAGGCGATGATTCCCAAAGCGTAGAGATCCGACGCTGGGGTGGCTGGCTTGCCGAGGGCGAGTTCGGGAGCCAAATACTGGGCGGTGCCCATCACCATGCCGGTCGCGGTCAGCGTGGTCTGGTCGCGGCTTCGTGACACGCCAAAGTCCGTGATCTTGACGTGGTCCTCACCCTCGATCAGGAGGTTGCCTGGCTTGATGTCGCGGTGCATCACCTGGGCCTGGTGTGCCGCGTGCAGACCATTGCAGGTGCCGATCATCATGCGGACCAGCCGGTGCTCATCCACCGTGAGCTCGCGTTCCAGCACGGTCGACAGCGGTTCTCCCTCGACCAGTTCCATGACGAGGTAGGCGGCCCCAGCCTGGTCGCCGTAGTCGAAGACCTGAGCGATGTTGGGGTGCATGAGCCCCGCGGCGTTCTGTGCCTCGTTGCGAAAGCGCTTGAGGAAGGTCTCGTTGCTTTGAGCCTCTTCCTTCAGCACCTTGACGGCGACGGGCCGGTCGAGCTCGCTGTCGACCCCTCGCCACACCTCGCCCATGCCGCCAACGGCGAGAAGGGAGCGCAACACGTAGCGACCGCCCAGCGTCGTTCCCGCTTGCATCTGCATCAGCTCCCCCCTGCTGCGCTAGCGATCGCAGCCTGGATGACGGCCTTCGCAATCGGGGCGGCGACCTTGCCGCCCGTGGCCTCGCTACCGAGGTCCCCACCATTCTCAACCAAGACGGCCACGGCCACCACCGGGTCGTCGGCGGGGGCGAAGGCCACGAACCAAGTGTGCGGCGCCGCGTCCGTGCCGGTTTCGGCCGTTCCTGTCTTTCCCGCGACGCTTACGCCGCTGATCTGCGCGTTGCTTCCCGTTCCGTTCGCAACCACTCCTTGCATCATCGCGTTGAGGGCGCCCGCGGCGTCCCTGCTGAGTGCGGAAGAGAGTTCTTCAGGCGAGGTGTGCTCGATCACGCGCAGGTCTGGGTCGCGCACCGTGGAGACCAAGTAGGGCTTCATGAGCACGCCGTCGTTGGCGATGGCAGCCGCGACCATCGCCATTTGGAGTGGTGTCGCGCGGACGTCGAACTGGCCGATGCCCGACTGGGCCACTTGAGGCTCGTTGGGGTTGTCGGGGAGTCGCGAGGGTGTCACGTCGAGCGGGATCTCAAGCTGCTCGCCCCAGCCGAACTTGGCGGCCGTGCGTTCGATGACTCCCCATCCCAGCCGCATCGCCAGGTCGGCGAATGCGGTGTTGCACGAAACCCTGAGTGCCTCGGCAAGAGTGATGTTGTCGGTGGGGCCGCACCGACTGCCGCCGTAGTTGCTGATAGTCGCGGTGGTGCCGGGAAGCGTGAGCTCTTGAGGAGCGTAGATGAGGGTCTCCGGCGTGTACCCAGACTCGAGCGCCGCGGCGGCGACCACTAGCTTGAAGGTCGACCCAGGCGCATACGTGTCGCCGCCGATGGCCCTGTTGAACAGAGGGTCCGTCTGATCGGCCAGCAGCGCCTCGTACAGGCGATTGGCCTCCGACGACGAGTGCACGGCGAGTGCGGCGGGGTCGTACGTGGGCGTCGACACCATCGCGAGGATCGCCCCTGTTCGCGGGTCGAGCGCGACGACGGCGCCACTCTTGCCAGCCAAAGCGTCGTACGCCGCCCTTTGAACGTCGGCGTCGAGCGTCAACTCGACAGAGGCGCCTTCTTGCTCTTGGCCAGCGAAGAGTTCGCCGAGGCGCGTCCAGAACAGAGCGTCGGCGCTGCCGTCGAGAAGCGCGTTCTCCGTCGCCTCAAGACCCGAGCGACCAGGGCCGATCGAGTAGTAGCCCGTGACGGGCGCGTACAGCGGCCCGTCGGCATAAATGCGCTGGTAGTTGAAGGGATCATCCACAGGCACCGAGCTGACGATCGATTGACCGTCCACGATAATCGGACCCCTGAAGGACCCGAATTGGCGATACAGCGTGCGGACGTTGCGAGGGTCTTCGCCCAGCTCGCCGGCCTTCGCAAACTGCACCCACGATGCGGCGACCATGAGCGTGAGAAACAGCAGCAGGGTGACGACTGACAGGCGGCGGATCGGCTCGTTCATGCGGTCACCTGCGCCGCGCGTGCGCCGTCGGCCGCCCCCGCCCGCGCCACGTCCGAGATGCGCAAGAGCAGGGAAACGGCCAGCCAGTTCGCGATCATCGAGGAGCCGCCGTAGGCGAGGAAGGGCGTGGTCAGTCCCGTCAACGGGATGACCCGAGTCACGCCGCCGACGACCACGAAGAGTTGCAGCGCCATCGCGAACCCGAGACCGGCGGCCACGAGTTTGCCGAAGCCGTCGCGCACGCCGATCGCTGCGCGCAAGGCCCGCTGCACCACCACCAGGTAGAGGGCAAGAATCGCCATGAAGCCGGTGAGCCCAAGCTCCTCACCGAGCGCGGCCATGATGAAGTCCGACTCCGCATACGGCACGAGCGCGGGGGAGCCGTCACCAAGGCCGGTGCCGAAGAGCCCTCCGGAGGCCATGCCGAACAGGCCTTGCACCAATTGGTAGGACCTTCCGGAGTCGTAGACCTCCCCGTCGAGAGCGTGCAGCCACGCGTCGTAGCGCGCGCCCACGTGAGAGAACAGCGTCCCCGCCACGACGGCGCCGACGGCAAACAGGCCGACGCCGACGATCACCCAGGAGATCCGCTGGGTCGCGACGTAGAGCATCGCGACGAAGAGTCCAAAGAACAGGAGGGAGGCGCCCAGGTCGCGCTCCGCCACCTGGACCAGCAGGGCCGCGGCCCAGACGATGAGGATGGGGCCAAGGTCGCGCGGGCGCGGCAGGCGGATGCCGAGCACCTTGGGTCCGGCGAGCGCCAGCGTGTCCCTGTGTGACACCAGGTACCCCGCGAAAAAGACGACGAAGGCGATCTTGGCAAACTCGCCAGGCTGCAGCGAGCGGCCAAAGATCGACACCCAGATGCGCGCGCCGTTGACCTCACGGCCGATCACGGGCGCAAGCGGGAGCAGCAAGCCCACGAGGCCGAGCGCGCCGGCCGTGTAGGTGTAGCGGCGCAGCAAGCGGTGGTCGGGAAGCACGGCGACGATCGTCAGCGCCGCCACAATGCCGATGACCGCCCAGAGGGTTTGGGTCTCGGCGAAGGCCGTCTCACGGCCCCTGTCGAGATAGGCGAAATCGATGCGGCGATTCATCGCCAAGCCCAACCCATTGAGCGCAAAGACCGCTGGCAGGAGGACGGGGTCTGCGTCGGGCGCCTTGAGGCGGACCACCACGTGTGCGGCGGTCGCGATGGCGACCACGGCCACGGCATACGCAGCAAGGGAGCCGTCGATCCCCGGGCCGGCGTTCGCGTCGACAAAGGCCCTGGCCGCGATCGCGATGGCGCACGCGATGGCCAGCAGCACGGCCTCCGATCGCCTCCCGACGCGAATGGAGACCTCGAGAACCGTGGCCACTAGCCGTCGTCCTCGAGAGACGCCACGATGTCGCGCGCTTCACCAAGATCGCTCGTGCGGATGGAGGAGTCGACGCGCTCGCGCTCGAAGGGGGCCAGGGAGTCGAGCGAGACATTCGTCGACTCGGCGACGTGGTGCAGCGAGATGGGGCCAAGGCTCTGCGGAATGCCGCGATAGATGGCGACCTCGTCGCCGTCGACGCCCACGTAGTACTGGGTCTGCGACCAGGCGTAGGCCCCCCACAGCCCTGCGACCACGGCCACGAGCGCGGCGAACGGCAGTAGCCATGGCCTCAGGTGAGCCCACCGCTTTCCGTGCTCTTCGTCCTCGTCCTCCTCCGCCGGGGCGGTGGAGAGCTTGGCGGCACGGCCGGCCGACGACGTCGATCCCTGGGTAGGGCGCTTGCGGTCCCGGGCCGCTGAGCCGACGATCTGGTTGGGGGCTGGCTTGGCCTTGCTGGCGGCAGAGTCGACGTCGACGATGTCGCCGATGACGCACGTCACGTTGTCGGGGGCGCCTGCGGCAAGGGCGAGGGAGACGAGGGCGTCGGCGCAATCGGCCGCGTCTTCGACCTCGAGCATCGTCTGGTGAATGGTGCTGCGGGAGACCACGCCCGACAGCCCGTCTGAGCACAGCATCCACCGGTCGCCAAGGCGGGCCTCGCGCACGGAGATGTCGACGGGGACGTCCGCGTCGATGTCGCCGAGCACGCGCAGGACGAGGTTGCGCTTGGGGTGGTTCTCGGCGTCGGCGAGCGACAGGCGTCCCGTGTCCACCAGGTGCTGCACGAAGGTGTGGTCTGAGGTGACCTGGTCGAGTTCCCCTTCGCGCAGCAAGTAGCAGCGGGAATCGCCGATGTGTGCCATGGCCAGCGACGTTCCGGAGCGCAGGATCGCGGTCACCGTGGTGCCAAGGCCTGACAGTTCTGGGTCGTTGTGCGCCCGCTCGACGATGTCCGCGTGGGCCTCGGCGATGGCTTCCTTGAGTTGGTCGAGGGCCTCATCGGGACCGAGCGCCTCACCCTCGAGAGCGGCGAGTCGACCGACCGCCAGGGACGATGCGATGTCCCCTCCAGCGGCGCCACCCATACCGTCGGCGACCACCAACAGGTGAGGGCCTGCAAAGGCGGAGTCTTGATTGTCTGCGCGCACCAATCCCACATCGGAACGCGCTGCGAAGCGCAGCGTCAGGAACATATCAGGCCCTCAATTCCAAGGTGGTCGCGCCGATGCGCACGCGTTCTCCTATCGAGAACGGGACGGGGTCCTCGACTTTCTGGTTGCCAAGGAATGTGCCATTGGTAGACCCCAGGTCCTCCACCAGCCACTTGCCGTCTTCAGGGAAGATGCGGCAATGCCTGGCGGAGAGGAAGTCGTCCTCGATCACCACTGTGCAGGTTGCCGCGCGGCCAATCAAGATGGGAGCGGCCCCCAGCGGCACCGTCGTCCCCTTGAGCGTTCCCGACGTGATGGCCAGGTGAGCCGCGGCGGGCGCCTGAGTCGAAATGGTCCCGGCCCTCACTCCAGTGCTAGCCCGCGACGGCGCGGCGCGCTTGTTCGCGCGGCCACCGTGCTCGCGCCGGTTCTTTCTGCCTTTGCCGCGCGAGGTCACGCGCGTGCCGTAGAGGTCGGAACGCAACACGGCGATGGCCACCAGCACCATCGCCCACAGCAGGACCAAGAAGCCCATCCGCAGAAGGGAGATGGACAACTGACTCATCAGTCGTCCTCGTCCGTTGGCAGGCCATCCCAATACAGGATGGTGGTGCGGCCGATGGTGATGGCGTTGCCGTCGACGAGCGTGGCCTCGTGGATGCGCTGATCCTCCACGAACGTGCCGTTGGTGGAGCCCAGGTCGGTCACGATGGTGCCGTACTCGGTGCGCTCGAGGCGGATGTGCTGGCGGCTCACTCCGGTGTCGTCCACGACGATGTCGGCCTCGGAGCCCCGTCCCAGCACGGTGGACGAGCCCGTGAGGTGGTAGCGCTTTCCGTCGATGTCCAGCAGGGGATAGCGGGAGTGCGGGGCGCGGTTGCCTGCTGGCGCCGCAGGACCGCGCGTGGAGCGCGAGTGGACGGCATAGCGGCCGGTGGCCAGGTCCGCATCCTCTTCAAAGCGCACGGCAACGTTGCCCACAAAGCTGTAGCGCTGGCGATCGGCATGATCATGGAGCGAGTCCTCGAACTCGTGAGCGAGGGCGGAGTCACCCCATTCACGCACGGACTCCATATCCGCAGGGCTGAGGACCAGCACGTACTCGTTCGGAACCACCGTGCGTTGCCTGTCGACCACAGCGGCCCTGGCGTCGCATTCGCGTTTGAGCGCGCTTGACAATTCCACCGGCTTCACGCCTGAACGGAACGTCTTGGCGAACGCGGACTGCACCACGTTCTCGACGCCCTTCTCGAAGCGATCAAGGACACCCATACGGGAATCGTATCTTGCGAGGTTGGGAGGGCTCACTCGCCTCGCGCGGGTGGGGCGTCGCTACGCCTCGTCTGACCCCGCCCCGAGGGGCGCGCGCAGTGGCCACTCGTCGCCGTCGAGCACCACTTGAGCGGCCGCGCCCGTCGCCGGGTTGACCACGATGGGCGCCAACAGATTGGCCGTCGTGACGTCGTCCCCACCTGGGTGAACCACGGCGAGCATCACCGGCTGTGCGTCGGCCGCCATGTCGAGCGCCTCGCGCACCGACGCGGAAACCTCCGGGGCGTAGCCGGGGAAGTAGGCGCGAGGAGGGATCACAAAGAGTCGCACGCCAGGCTGCTCGAGACTACGCAAGGCGAACAGGAAGCCCGCCTCGTCAAGAGACGTGAGGTCAAAGCGCCTCAGCCCGGCCATGCCAGGAGGCGCCTCGACAAAGGTCAGTTCGTCGGGCAGTTCCCGCAACTCGCTGCGTGCCCCGTCAAGCGCGACGGCAACGCTCATCGCAGAAAGTCCATGAGGGTGGGCTGCAGCACGCGTGCCGTAGCGCCAAGGGCGCCCTGATAGGCGACCTCTTGCATCTTCAGTTCCATGATGGTCTCCGCAAGGTCGATGCCTTCGACATCGTCGATGCTAGACGTCACATCCTGCAGCGTCTTCGCGATGGACTGTTGCGCGTCGGAAACCTGCTTGTACCGGATTCCGACATCCGCAATCTGCGCCAGCATTCCATTGAGGCGCGTATCAATCTCAGCCAACCTACCCGAGACTTCGGCCGTGCCGCGCAAGTCGGCCGCGATGTCGTCGAGGAGTTGGAACACAGACGTGGCACCGGTGCCGTAGGTAGCGGCGCCGTCGGCGTCCACCCGCACGGTGGCATCAGGGCCGATGCGGCGTTCGACGCTCGAGCCGGCCACGCCGTTCCACGCATAGGGCGTGGCGGCGGTGCCGTCTTCAAAGGCGACACCAGCGTTCGAGGTGCCAGCAAAGACTGACCGCCCCTGGAAGTTGGTGTTGGCAAGGTCAAGCAACGTGTCGCGCAGGCCCTCGATCTCGGTAGCGATCGCGCCGCGCGAGGTGGGACCAACGGAACCGGAGTTCGCACCCTGAACCGTGAGGTCACGCACGCGCTGCAATGCGCTGATGGAGCTCTGCATCGTGTTGTCGATGGTCGCGAGCCAAGCCACGCCGTCGGCCGTGTTGCGAGAAGCCTGGGTAGCCGCGGCCTTTTCGGCACGGAACGTCATGGTGCGTCCGGTTGAACTGGGGTCGTCGGAAGGACGCTGGATCGCCTTGCCAGAAGACATCCGCGCCTGGAGCTTGGACATCGTGGCCATGTTGTTCTGCAAGTTGTACAGCGTCGAGCGCTGCATCGTTTGCTGCGTCACACGATTGATCACGGCCTACCTCCCCACTAGTCCAGTCCGGTTGATCAGGGTATCCAGCATTTCGTCTACCGCTGTGAGCACACGGGCTGCGCCCTCGTAGGCCCTTTGGTAGGCGAGCATGTTGGTCATCTCTTCATCAATATCGACGCTTGCGTTTGACCGTTGAATGTTCTCGGCAACTGCTCGTGAGGTCTCCGACACATCGGCCCTACGAATGGTCGCCTGCGTGGTGACTCCAAGGTCAACCACAAAGTTGCGCCACGTCTGGTCCGGTCCGCCGGCGGCGTCACGAAGTTGGGAGATCTGGTCTGCCACCGAGCCGTCGAGCGGGCCGTTGGCCGCATTCGCCGCAGCGATCTGTTGAGGATCGGTAATGGCGACCTTGAGTCCCAGAGCTGCGGGGGTGCCAGCGGTGAGGGAGAAGAAGTCGACGCCGGTGTCGTTGGGAGGAGCTGCGAGCGTCTGCGCGCTCGAGTGCACGGCGTTGACAGCTGCGGCCACATCCGTGGCCACCTTGTTCACCGTGCTGACGGCCGTAGCAATCGGTCCACCGAACGACGCTGGCGACAGCGACGTGATGGTGCCCGCGAGCGAACCGCCATCGAGCACCAGGGACGTTCCAGTGTTGGCCCATGACAATCGCACCACATCGGTAGCAACGGGAGGCTCGGCGATCGCGGCGTTCATCACGTAGGAGCCCTCAAGTTGGAGTGTCTGCGCACGGTCGCCCGTCACCAACTGGTTGCCGGCGATCATCACATCCATGGTGCCGTCCTCCTTGAGGCGGCTCGTGGCGCCTACAAGAGAGGACAACTGGGTGATGAGTTCGCTGCGGTGGTCGATCAGCTCGTTCGCCGAACCGCCGGAGACCAGCACGCCGCGGATCTCGTTGTTGAGTTCCGCAATGCCTTGAGCGGCGGTGTTGACCTGCGCCACCGTGGCGCCCGCCTCGACCCTCGCCTGCTGCCACTGCGTCTCGAACGCCCTGTAGGTGTCCGCGATCTGGTGCGTCAGCGTCGTCGCCTTACCAAGAAGCGCCGTGCGCGTGGCGCCAGAGTCTGGCGCGTTAGCCACGTCCTCCCACGCCGTCCAGAACTGCTGCATGCCAGACGCTAGTCCCGTGTCTCCCGGCTCCGTCACCACCGACTCGACGCGCTGCAGCGCCGTCGCCGTCGAGGCGTAGTGGGCTGACTGAGACGTCTGGGTGCGCAGCCGGGCGTCGAGAAACTCGTCGCCAAGCCTGGCGATGCCAACGGTGTTGACTCCGGTCCCGGCGCCAAGCGGGGTGGAGAACATGGACCGTACCGCCGCCGTGGAAACGGACTGAAGGTCCGCACGCTGCCGGGTATAGCCGACGGTGTTGGCGTTCGCGATGTTCTGACCGGAGACGTTGAGAGCCTGTCGCTGAGCGATCAGCGACGACAGCGCGGTGGACAGTCCGGAGAACGAGCTCATGGCGTTACAGCGCCTCGTCAATCAGGAAGGCAGCATCGGTGCCTGAGGCGGAGCCGCCCTTGGGGTTGTACGTCTTGACGGTGTCGCTGATGCCCATGAGCGCGTCTTGGGTGTCACGCACCTGCTGCGCCAGAATCTCCCGATTGGAGTGGGCGAGCGCGTCGATCTGCGCGGTGATGTCCGTCAGGGCCACGTGGTGGCTGCGCAACAGGTCGTTCCACGGCGACGGGGCGGCCTTGGCCAACTCCATCAGAGAGGCGCCTTCGGTGATACCGACTTCGCGGGCGGCGTCGTCGGCCTCGACGGCGCGACCAAGTTCGATGCCGCGGATCTGGTCAAGTACGGCCTCGACCTCGCGCGTCGCGCGCCCGAGCCAGCGCGAGCGTCCGCTCGCGAGCACGAGTTCCTCTTCTTCCAACTTGAACAACAACATTTCGAGAAGTTCTCGCTCGCGCCACAGCACGGTCGACAGTTCATTGAGTCCCACAGTGACTCCTTCGCTTTCGAACAGCCCGGTTGATGGCCATTCACACGTGACCTATCGGCTCTGACAAGCATCCTGTGACAAGTCTCACTCAGAAATTTCCGGCGATCCGGGCGTGTCGTTGCGCGCCCCCAAGTTGGGGGCCCCCTATGTGTGGGCAATGGACCATGTCACACCGGGTTTCGGGCGAATCGGACATACCGATTACGGGCGTGTCGTGTGACATTTCCCGCTCGGCCCAGTGATAAGCGCCACGTGTGATTTCTCTCCTTGTCTAAAGAGGACCCGTCAGTCACATTTGCGCCATGAACGAAGCGATGAACCGATCCAACGCCCTGGTGGAAGCCCACCTCGCGCTGGTGGGATACAACGTGAACGAGGTCCTCGCTCGCGTGCCATCGCACGTCTCTCGGGCCGACCTGATGTCTGCCGGGGCGATGGCGCTGGTGCGGGCGGCCCGTTCCTTTGACGACACCAAGGGCGTTCCTTTTGCGCGCTACGCCTCGATGCGTATCCGTGGCGCACTGGTCGACGAGCTGCGCTCGATGGACTGGGTGCCTCGCGGAGCCCGTCGACGCGCTCGCACCGCGGCCGATGTGAGCGACATGCTCACCAGCAGGCTCGGTCGCACGCCCACCAAGGCGGAGATCGCTCACGCCATGGGGATCAGCGTAGAAGAGGTGCACGCGGCCCACGCCGATGCCGACACACGTGTCCTTTCCATGGACGCCTTCGACGGCGCCGTGGCCGACATGGTGGTCGACTCTTCTGTCGGTCCGCTCGACGCGCTCGTCAACTCCGAACAGATCGAGTACTTGCGTGCCGGCATCGAGTGCCTGCCAGAGAAGCTCGCCTACGTGGTTGACCAGTTGTTCTTCCATGACCGTCCAGTGGTGGAGTTGGCAGAAGAGATGGGTCTCACCCGTTCTCGCATCAGCCAACTTCGCACTGAGGCCCTCGCGCTCTTGAAGGATGGCCTCAAGGCCAACTTGGACTCCGACGCCGTACCCACGGTGGATCCCCACGAAGGAGTGGTCGAGCGTCGCCGCAAGGCGTACTACGCGGCCATTGCCGCGCGGACGGCAGAAACCCGCGGAGCTGCGGCTGTCGCCCCTTCGGTCGAAGCCGCCTCTCACGCTTGGGCGCGCGCGGCAAGTTAAGAAGTACCCGTCCCGTGTGGCGTAGGGCATTGCGCCGCACGGGACGCGTCCGCCGGGCGGCGGACTCCACAAAAAAACTCAACACTGACCGCTAGTGGCCGATCAAGGAATTGCTCGCCCAGGGAAGGGCGGCAGTCATGACCCGATTCAAGGAGGAGAAGCACCATGGGTCTCTCAATCAACCAGAACATTGCGGCTGTCAACAGCTACCGCAACCTGTCCAACACGCAGAACGACCTGAGCAAGTCGCTCGAGAAGCTCTCAAGTGGTTTCCGCATCAACCGCGCAGCAGACGACGCTGCCGGCCTCGCCATTTCTGAGGGCCTTCGCTCGCAGATCGGTGGCCTGAAGCAGGCAGTACGCAACTCGCAGGACGGCATCTCGGTCGTGCAGACCGCTGAAGGCGCCCTGACCGAGACCCACGCGATCCTGCAGCGTATGCGTGACCTCGGTGTGCAGGCGGCCAACGATGGCGGTCTGTCATCCGACGCCAAGGGCAACATCCAGTCCGAAATGAGCCAGCTGAAGGACGAGCTGACCCGCATCGCGGACACCACGCAGTTCAACGGCACCAAGCTCCTTGACGGCAACTACACCGGCAAGTTCCAGGTCGGTGCCAACGTTGGCGAGACCATCTCTGTGGGCATCGGCACCTCGATGGGTGCTGCCGGCCTTGGTGTTGGTGGCGTGGACGTCACCACTGCTGGTGGCGCGGGTGCAGCCGCATCCGTGTGGACCAGCTCGGCTGACTTCTCTGGTGCCACCATCGCGGCCAGCACCACTGTCGACGTCGTTGTCAACGGCAAGACCGTCACCCTCGACGGCGGCGCTGCCGGCATCGATGAGACGGGCATCGCCACTCAGATCACTGCTGCGGGCGTTGGCGTGACCGCCACCATGAACGGCACTGCGCTCGAGTTGACCGCGACCAACGATGGCCCCAGCGCCATCTCGGTGTCGGGGTTCAGCGCGATCGTCGCTGGCACTGACGAAGGTACCCTCGTCGCTGGTAGCAACGGTGCCACGTCCGGTGCGGAGAACGCCATCACGGCGATCGACGCAGCCATCAAGACGGTTTCCACCACGCGTGCCGACCTCGGTGCCGTGCAGAACCGCTTTGACCACACCGTCAAGAACCTCAACGTTGCGGTGGAGAACCTCTCCGCTTCCGAGAGCCGGATCCGCGACACGGACATGGCCAGCGAAATGGTCAACTTCACCCGTGCACAGATCCTGTCGCAGGCTGGCACCGCCATGCTCGCGCAGGCCAACCAGATTCCTCAGGGCGTTCTTTCGCTCCTGCGGTAATCCGACCGGTCGGGTCGCACTCGCGGCCCGACCAACCGGTCGCCACGCGGTGGCGGGACAATTTGCCCGAGTTGTCCCGCCGCCGTCGCGGTGGCCTTTCGCATTCAGCGTGAGACATCTGACGAAGGGAGGACGACGATGTCGACATTCGGTATCGACGGACTCTCGTCAGGCCTCGACACGACCAGCATCATCTCGCAGCTCATGAAGCTCGAGGCTGCACCGCAGACGCTTCTCAAGGCCAAGCAGTCCACTACCCAGAGCATCGCCGCGGCTCTCCAGGCCATCAACGTCAAGACTAAGTCCCTCGGCGAAGTCGCTGCCAAAGCAGCATCCGCCGACAACTGGACCTCTTATAAGGCCACCTCGTCGTCGTCGGCCGCCAAGGCGAGCACGACGACCTCCGCCACGGCGGGAACCCTCACCTTCTCCGTCGACGCGGTCGCTACCAAGCAGGTATCGCTGACCGACGCGGTCACCACCGGCGCAGGACTCACCACTGACAACCCTCCGACGCTCACCCTTAAGACGGCCCAGAACACCTACGTGTCCGTAACGGCCGCCTCCAACTCGCTCGGGGACATCGCGAAGGCCATCAACGACTCCGACATGGGGATCAAGGCCACGACCGTGCAGGTGTCGGGCGGCGCGACTCCCACGTATCGCCTGCAGTTCACGTCTGAGACGACGGGAGCTGACGGCGCCTTTGAACTCTTTGTGGGCGACGAGGCCGCGGTGATCGCGGCGACCGCGGATCCGCTGGCCACCTCCGTCGTCACCACGCCTGCCGATGCGTCCATCACGCTGTGGAAGGGCTCGGCGTACGAGCAGACCTACACGCAATCGTCGAACACCTTTGCAGGCGTCATGACGGGCGTCGACGTGACCGTCTCGAAGGCCACCGAAGCAGGCGAGACCGTGACGATCAACGTGGCGCCAGATGCCGCCGCCGTGAAGAGTCTCGCCTCGAACTTGGTGAACGCGATCGGTGTGGTCTTCTCCGACATTGCTTCGCGCACCAAGGCGACCACTACGACCAAATCAGATGGCACCACGGCTGTGGCGGGAGGATTGCTCTCGGGTGACTCTGCGGTCAGGTCGCTCCAGAACCAGTTGACGCAGGCGGCGAGTTACCCAGTCGACGGCAAGTCGCCGTCGACCGTCGGCATTGTGGTGGGACGCGACGGCACTTTCACGTTCGACGAGGACGTCTTCGCGGCGGCGCTCGCAGACGACCCCGACGGAACGGCGCTCTTTGTACAGAAGCTGGCAGAGCGGGTGCAAGGCGTTGCCGAGAACCAGTCGGACGCTCAGACAGGGGCGCTGACCCTCAAGATCACCGGTCAGGAATCGCTCGCCAAGGACTACGCTGACCGCATCAGCGCGTGGGACGACAGGCTCGCTGTGCGTCAAGAGACCCTCCAGGCTCAATACACCGCGCTCGAAGTCGCGCTTTCGGGCCTGAACGCGCAGTCCTCCTGGCTAAGCGGCCAACTCGAGAGCCTGTCCGCGAACTGGCAGTCATAGGAAAGGCAGGGACACCATGAACTACGCGAATCTCCGCGAACGGTACGTGCAGGACGCAGTCGCGACTGCGTCGCCTGCCACGCTGCTGATCATGCTGTATGACCGCCTCGTCCTTGACCTGTTGCGCGCGGAAGCGGCACTCGGAGAGGGAAACAGGGAAGCGGCCAACCAGCAACTCAACCACGCCCAAGACATCGTCTCCGAACTGGCCGCCACCCTCGATCTCGACGCCTGGGAAGGCGCGCGCCAACTCATGTCCGTCTACACGTTCCTGTCCACCTCACTGGTGGAGGCGAACATCCAAGCCGACGCTGCGAAGGTTGCCGCGTGCCGAGGCCTCGTCGAGCCCCTCCAGGAGGCATGGCAGCAGGCCGCTCGCCAGGTAGCAGAGGCGGAGCCGGAGCGCTCGTTTGGGGAACTGGGCGTCGCATGAGCCTCTCAGCGCCAGCGTCTGACCAGTGGCAGGATGCCTGGTCGACCGCGCTCGCGGCTCTTGAGATGGACGTGGCAGAGGCAGAGAGCATGCTTGCGCTCGACCGCGTCTTCGAGGAAGTGGCCCGCGACCCGTGGACACCGCCCGTCAACCTTGGCCCTCTCCCTGCCCACCTTGTCGAGAGGGCGCGCACGCTGTTGGCACGCCAATTGAGCGTGTCCCAGCAACTCGCGTCGGCCGCACGCAACTCACGCAAGCACGACCGCGCCCTCAGCCACCTGCAGGCCGGCACCCCTGCGCCTCCCGTGTACTTGGATACGCCCGCGTAACTCAGGCGCCACGCCACCGCATGTGAGAGAACGTGACAAACGTCACGCCGACACACCTCACCAGGCCCTAGCGACGGCCGATGGGGGCCGTGAGCACGGATAGCTCCCATAGTTTGGCCACGGATCGGCCCCCACGTCGTCACGAAGGGTGGTGCGATCCGTGTTTGGTTCCGTCAGCTTCGACGCCATGTCGGGCGCGCTTGACTCCCTGTCGCTGCGCCAACGGGTCATCGCCGACAACGTCGCCAACGTGCAGACGCCTGGCTTCCAGGCCCGACGCGTCCAGTTCGAGCAGGCGCTCAGCAGCGCCGTAGGCGACGGCTCAGGGCGGGTGCAGGCCAAAGTGCTCACCTCGCTCGAGCCGACTCGCGAGAACGGCAACAACGTCAACCTCGACACCGAGGTGCTGTCCAACATCGACACGAATTTGCGCTTCCAACTGGCCACCCGCGCCATGGATGGGAAGTTCTCCGCAATCCGCACGGCCTTGAGGTCCAACTGATGGGGACCTTCGCGGCACTCGGCATCGCCGGTTCAGGAATGAATGTCTACCGCCACTGGCTCGACGCCGTGTCGGACAACCTCGCGAACCTCAACACGGTTCGCCCGACCGACGAGGCGGCCTTCCAGGCCCGTTACGTCGTGGCGCAAGCGAATGACACCCAGGGCGGCGACTCTGGAGGCGTGCACGTTGCTGGCGCCGCCTTCGGCGACGCGGCCGGCCGACTCGTCTACGAGCCCGGCCATCCCCTGGCCGACGAAGAGGGCTACGTCCGCTACCCCGACATCGACATGTCAAGCCAGATGGTCCAACTGATCATGGCGCAGCGCGGCTACCAAGCCAACGCCTCCGTCGTCGAGCGGGCCCGCGAGATGTACACCACCGCACTCCAGATCGGGAGGTCCTGATGTTTGTGCCAGCAGTGACGTCGGCCGTCAGCGCCACCGGGTACACGCCCGTCGCTCAGCCAGCCGCCACCCGTGGCCCGTCGGGAACCGACGCAGCCTTCGGAGCGTCGTTCGCCCAGAGCGTCGACGGCCTCCAAGCCATGCAGTCGAACTCGGCGGCCCTTGCGGTCAAGGCCGTGACAGGCGACCTTGCCGACGTGCACCAGTACACGATCGCCGCGACGGAATCGGCGGTGGCCATGGAACTCACCGCGACCGTGCGCAACCGCGCGATTGAGGCCTTCAACGAGATCATGAGGATGCAAGCCTGATGCCCGCACCGCTCACCACGCTGCTCGGCAGCATGAACAAGTCGATCCAGCAGCTCTCTCTCGCGCAGCGCGTCTTCGCGGTGCTCTTGGCGGCAGGCATTCTGCTCGGAGCCGTCGCACTCGGCCAGTGGGCGACCAAGCCGACGATGTCGCCGCTGTACACCAACCTGTCTGCCACGGATGCGGCCGCGATTGTCGACCAGCTGAACGCGAGCGGGGTCGAGTACCAACTCGCAGCTGGAGGCACCACCGTCATGGTGCCGAACGCTCAGTTGTACGACACCCGTTTGGCGGTTGCTGGCGCAGGGCTGCCAGCGAACTCCGACGCCGGATATGCGCTGCTCGACAACGTGTCGATGACCAGCTCCGAGTTCCAGCAGCAAGTGACCTACCAGCGCGCTCTCGAAGGAGAGCTCGCCAAGACCATCGGCGCCATGGAGGGTGTGCAGGCCGCATCCGTCAAGCTCGCGATCCCCCAAGACACCGTCTTTGTCTCCGAGAAGGCGGCTCCCACCGCATCGGTGTTCGTCGAGACCCGCGCGGGCTCCTCCATTGGCACCGCAAGCGTTCAGGCCATCGTGCACCTGGTGTCGGCCTCGATCGAGGGCATGCAGGCTGAAGACGTCGCCGTGATTGACTCCACGGGCGTGGTGTTGTCCACGGTCGGGGGCGACGCGTCCACGCTGATGCAAGCGGGCCAAGTGAGCGACTACGAAACCCGTGTCGCCTCCAACGTCCAAGCGATGCTCGACCGCGTCGTCGGCGTCGGCAATGCCGTGGTGTCTGTGAGCGCAGAACTCGACTACGACAAGACGGCCAGGACCACCGAGACGTTCTCAGCTGACGAGGAACTGCCGCCGCTGAACGAGTCGACCTCGGTCGAGGAGTACACCGGGGGCGCTGCGACAGACGCCGGCATTCTCGGACCCGACAACATCTCGGTTCCCGCGGGTGCCGACGGTGGCGGCGAGTATCGCAAGGAAACCGCCGTCAACAACAACGCCATCAACAAGGTGACGGAGACGCTCGAGTCCGCTCCCGGCAACGTCAAGCGTCAGTCAGTGTCCGTCGTGGTCTCAGACGAGGCCGCAGCCGACCTGGACATGGGCGACCTGGAGACGATGGTCGCGGCCGCCGCTGGCGTCGACGACGAACGAGGAGACGTGGTCTCCGTCAACAAGATGTCCTTTGACACGACGACGGCAGAGACCGCGCAAGTCGCCCTCGAGGCCGCCAGCGCCGAAGCGCGCGAAGCAGCGACCACGTCCATGTACATCTCGATCGCGAAGTGGGCGTCGCTCGCGATCGTGGTCATCCTGGTGTTCCTGCTCATCCTGAGGATGTCGCGCCGCGCGATCGAGAACGAGCGCACGACGCTCAGCCTTGAAGCGGTCGAGGCGCTCGAGAACAGGACTCAAGAAGCGCTCGAAGCGCGGGCCCAAGCGGTGCTCGACAAGGCGTCGGAGGCCGCGGGTCAATTGGGCGCGGCCCCCGTGCCCGACATGGGATCCGTCGCCGCGAGCGTGCGCGACGAGATCATGGCTTTCGCCTCCGCCCAACCGGCCGAAGTGGCCGAGGTGCTGCGCGGCTGGCTCGTCTCGGGTAGGCAGCAATGACCGCGCTACTGACCGGCACCCAGAAGGCCGCGCTCCTGCTGATCCAGATGGGACGGGAGACGGCCTCGCGCATCATGAGCCAGCTCAATGAGACGGAGATCGAGCAGCTCACCACCGAGATTGCTCGTCTCAGCAACGTTGATGACGACACGATCCTGGACGTGCTTGAGGAGTTCAAGGCGAGGTCAAACCGCGGACCTGGCCTCAGCCAGGGTGGTCTCAACTTTGCGCAGCGACTGCTCGAGGAGACGCTTGGCAAGGACAAGGCGCGCGAGGTGCTCGAGCGGTTGTCCAACTCCATGCAGGGCCAGCCCTTCGAGTTCCTGATGCACGCGGAGGCCCGTCAGGTGGTGTCCCTGCTCGTGGGCGAACACCCCCAAACGATCGCGCTCGTGCTCGCGCACCTGCGTCCAGAGCACGCTTCGGCGATCATGACCGGCTTTGCGCCTGAGGTGCAGACGATCGTGGCACGGCGCATCGCGTTGATGGAGCGCGCTTCCCCCGACGTGGTGGCCGTGGTCGCCGAGTCGCTCAAGCGCAAGGCGACCGCCGTGCTGACCACTCAAGAAATGTCGGCAGTAGGCGGCGTGCAGCCGCTCGTCGAGATCATCAACCGTGCCGATGCGGCGACGGAGAAGCTCATCCTCGAAGGCCTCACCGAGAGCGACCCTGAACTCGCGGACATCATCCGCTCCATGATGTTTGTATTTGCGGACATCACCCTGCTCGAGGACCGCGCCATCCAGTTGGTGCTGAGGGGCGTCGAGGCTTCCACGCTCGCGACGGCGCTCAAGGGCGCAGACGACGCTGTGCGCGAGAAGATCCTCAAGAACATGTCCGAGCGCGCCAGGACCACGCTGGAAGAGGAGATCGACCTGCTGGGCAAGGTGCGCATGTCGCTCGTCGAAGAGGCCCGCTCTCAGGTGGTGCAGGTGATCCGCAAGCTCGAAGAGGCTGGCGAGATCATGATCAGCAGGGACGGCGAGGACGAGTATGTCAACTGAGCCGAGCGTGTCGACCTTCAAGCCGGCCGCGATCACGCCCCACCGCAGCGACACGGACAACCCCACGCGCGCCGCAGGCTTCGCGGCCGGCTGGGCCGCAGGAGCGCGCGCCGCGGCCGACGCCGCCAAGGCCGATAGGGAACGTATGGCGCAAGAGCACGCGGCCAGGGAGGCCGCGCGTGACGCCGCCACTGCGCGGGCCGTCGCCGCACTCGGTGAGGCCATCGAGCAGTGGCACTCCCGCGCCGTTCCAGTGCTTGACGACGCACGGCGCTCGGTCTACGCGGCAGCGCTTGACCTCGCAAGTGCCGTCCTCCAACGCGAGGTCGAGCCAGGGGCCGGATCGGCTCGCACCCTCCTCACCAGGGCGCTCGACCTGCCCGTCGAGGCCTCTCCCACCGTGCTGCGCCTGCACCCTCAGGATCTGCTCCACGTGAACCTGCTCATCGAGTCAGGCCAGGCCGACGTGCCTGCAGGCCTCACGCTGGTGCCCGACTCGCGGCTCGAGCCCGGTGACGCCATCACCGAACACGAGAACGGCGCGCTCGACGCGAGGATCTCCACCGCGCTCGCTCGCGCCCGCGAGGTTTTGCTGGGTGACAGCGCATGAGCATCCCCACCCTGTTCGACGGGTATCCCACCGCGGCCTCGCTTGAGGCCGATCCGGTGCTGCGCCGCGCGCTCGCGGCCGCCGCACCTGAGCGGGTGGGCGCCGTGTCGCAGATTGTGGGGCTGTCGATCGACGTGACAGGCATCTCCGGCGCGGTGGGCGACCTGGTGTCCATCGAGTCGGAGCGCGACGAGCCGACGGTCGCCGAGGTGGTCGCCATCACCCCGCACGCCTTGCGCTGCATGCCCTTGGGCTCCGTGCACGGCCTGCGCGTCGGAATGCAGGCCAGGGCCACTGGCAGCCCGCTCACCACGCCCACCGGGCCGCAACTCTTGGGACGCGTGCTCGATGGACTGGGACGGCCGATCGACGGCAAGGGTCCCGTCATGAACGGCCCACACGCGCGCCGCGAGTCCATCACGGGCAGCGCGCCTTCCGCGTTGCAGCGCACCAGGGTGGACACCCCGCTGGGTCTGGGCGTACGCGCGCTCGACACCCTCGTGACCGTTGGCCGTGGCCAGCGCATCGGCCTATTCGCCGGCTCCGGCGTCGGCAAGTCGTCGCTCTTGTCGATGGTGGCCCGCGGCACCGACGCCGAAGTCTCCGTCATCGCACTGGTGGGCGAGCGCGGCCGTGAGGTGCGCGAGTTCATCGAGGACGACCTTGGCGAAGAGGGCCTCGCGCGCTCCGTCGTGATTGTGGCAACCTCGGATGAGCCGCCTATGGTGCGTCTGCGCGCCGCCTTCGTGGCCACCCGCATCGCCGAGCAGCTGCGCGCCGAGGGCCGGCACGCGGTGCTCATGATGGACTCGCTCACCCGCGTGGCAATGGCGCAGCGCGAAATCGGGCTGTCCGTGGGGGAGCCCCCCGCGACGCGCGGCTACCCGCCGTCGACCTTCTCCGTGCTTGCCCAGTTGCTCGAGCGGGCCGGCACCGCCGCCCAAGGTTCCGTCACCGGGATCTACACCGTGCTGGTGGACGGCGACGACCACAACGAGCCCATCGCCGACGCCGCCAGGTCCATTCTTGACGGCCACGTGGTGCTCACCCGCGAACTCGCCGTCGCCGGTCACTTCCCTTCCGTCGATGTGCTCGCCTCCGTCTCCCGCGTGGCCAACAGGGTCACGACCGCGGAGCAGCAGTCGCTCGCGCTCAGGTTGCGACAGATTCTCGCTGCGAGGCGCCGCGCCCAGGATTTGCTCGACGTCGGCGCTTACGCCGCCGGCTCGAACCCGCTCGTGGACGCTGCCGTGGCGCACTCGCAGCACATCGATTCTTTCTTGAGACAGAGCCTCGACCTTGTGGCGGAACCCACCGACTCATGGACGCAATTGCGTGCATTGGTGGCGCAGATGGGAGCGGAACAGTGAACAGGAACTTTGCCCTCAGCGGACTCATGAGAGTGCGCGAACTCCAAGAGGAGCGGGCCGCGGCCGATCTGGCCAGAGCCAACAAGGCGCGACTCGATGCGCAAGTGGCGCGGGCGGTCGCTGAGCAAAGCCTCGCGAACCAGAGCTTTCCCGCTGACGCCCCTGCCGACATGTACGAGGAGCGACGCGCACACGAGGTGGCGGTCAGCACGCCCACGTGGCGCGCCATCGTCGCGGCACGGGCATCGGCCACCGCGCTGCTGGGCGAGTACAACCACGCGGTCTACATCGCGTCAGAGGCTGCCGATGCCGCCACCGGCGAGTGGAGCGAGGCGCGCATGCGTGCCGCGATGATCAGCAAGCTCAAGGTGAAGCACCTCAGGGAGGTCGAGGCCGCTGATCTCCGCGAGGAGCAAATCGTGCTCGACGAGTCGTCCCTGCGTAGGGCCGCGGAGGTGACCCAGTGACCGCAGTCGCCACCGCATCGCTCGCGCCAGCGCCCGCACCGTCGGCTCCGGCGAAGCCAGCCTCCCGCCAGGGCGGAGATCGTTTCGCCGACGAGTTCGCCGCCGCGGCGCGCGCTCAGGCAACGGATCGCGACCAGTCTGCGAAGACTCGCCGCGCGCAGGAGCGCCGTGCCGACGCTCGCGACGACGCTGCACACGCTCACCACGCCAAGGCGCAACGCAGCCAAGGTAAGTCTTCCGCGGCGCCGCACCACGACGGCGTCGCCTCTCCACAAGCGTCCGCACCTGGGACTCGGGATTCGGGCACCGAGTCCCAGGCTGCGGCGGCAACGGCTGGCTTGCCGCCGGTTGATGACAGCGCAGTGACGGCCGACGCTGCGGCGACGGCCGGTGCGACGTTGGAGCAGTTGGCAGAAGCCGCGACAGCAGCAACGGCCGACGCTGGGGCAGACATTCCGGACTTGGTTGAAGGCGCGCCGGGCGGCGAGTCGGTGGACGAGGCGGCTGCCGTGCCTGGCACGACTCCCCAGGAACCGGCCGCCGCGTCGTCCGTCGTGATCGTGTCGACAACGGGCGCCACCTTGAAGGAGACGCCGGCTGTGCCTACTGCGGCGCCGATGGCGACGGCCGCATCGACGAACGCCGCATCGACGAACGCCGCTTCGGCGACAACCGATTCGGCGTCGGCGGCGCAGGCCGCGTCGGAATTGCCCCTTGGCATCGCCACCGAACAGAGCGTCGGCGGGCCAGCGAGCGAACCAGGACGCGCCGCCAGCACGCCAACCCCTACCGCGACTGCCGTGGCCTCCGCGCCAGCGAGCGCTGGAGCTAACGCGGGTGCCGTGGCGGTGCCGGCAGAACTCAAGCCGGTCGCTGCCGCTGACCCCGTCGCCAAGCCCGCTGTGAACGTCGACGGCGCCAACGTCGTCGCCGCCACGGCCCCAGCAACGCCCGCTCAAGCGTCGGCGACCGCGCCAGCCGTTGCGCCAACCGCCCCCGTCGTGCCTCCCCAACTGGCCTCCCAACTGTCCGGCCAACTCACATCCTTGCGGGCACTACCGCAGGGTGAGCACGTGCTGACGCTCACGGTGAATCCTGAGGGTTTCGGCCCCGTGAAGGTGGTGGCGCACATCGGCGCTGACGGCGTTCACCTTGAGCTCTTCGGGGCGTCGGAGCAGGCTCGGGCCGCTCTCAGGGCCGCATTGCCGGACTTGCGCCGCGACCTCGTGGGCGTGGGCCTCGACCCTCGACTCGACGTCGGCAGTGGCTCCTCGGGAGACGCGAAAGACCAGTCGATGAGATCTGACCGTGAGGGCTTCGGCCAGCAGCAAGGCGGGCAATCTGCGCGAGGAACAGGAACCACTCCCGCCGCAGCATCAACGCCCATGACCATCAACCCCCATCGCGCTGCCAGTCGTGGCGGCCTTGACCTGGATCTCTAGGAGTCACCATGAGTGTCGCACCCGTCTCGGCCGCCGGCATTAACACCGGCACCGCACCCACTACGCCGCCAAAGCAGACCCTTGATTCTGAAGTGTTCATGGCGCTGTTGGTCGCGCAACTGCGCAATCAAGACCCCAGTTCCCCCATGGACACGAACGAAATGATGTCGCAGCAGACGCAGCTGGCATCCCTCGAACAACTCACGGGCATCACCAACACGTCTCAAGAGCAGTTTGCGCTGACCATGCGCATGGCTGCGATGGGCATGGTTGGTCGCGAAGTGAGCTTTACCGACGCCGACGGAACCGTCATCACTGGTTCCGCGACCGGCGCCTCGTTTGCGGACGCGGTGCCTTCCCTCACGGTGGGAGACGCCACCGTGAGCCTCGAACGCATCCTGTCCATCAACCCAGCCGGCGCCTGACCGTCCGGATTAGCAAAGGAAATCCATCATGCTCCGTTCTCTGTTCTCCGGAATCTCCGGACTGCGCGCCCACCAGACGATGCTTGACGTCACGGGCAACAACATCGCCAACGTCAACACGGCGGGCTTCAAGTCTTCGCAGGTTCAGTTCCAGGACACCCTGTCCCAAGTGATCAACAACGCCGGTGCCGCACAGCCAGGCGTCGGCGGTACCAACCCCGCCCAGGTCGGCCTCGGCGTCAAGGTCGCGGGCGTCACCACCAACTTCCAGCAAGGCGCATCGCAGCTCACCAACCGCCAGACGGACATGATGATCTCCGGTGACGGCTTCTTTGTGGTCAACAAGGGCGGGGAGCAGCTGTACTCACGTGCGGGCGCCTTCTCCTTCGACGCGCTTGGTCAGTTGGTCACTCCAGACGGAGGGCTCGTTCAAGGGTGGGCAGCGGACGGGGCCGGCAACATCAACCTCAACTCGCCGCTGACCACGCTGCGGTTGCCGGTGTCGACGCTGATGGGTGCCGAGGCCACGCAGGGGAGCGTCTTCGAGGGCAACCTGCCCTACGACGCCGCTGTGGGCACCACGCTGAATCGCCAAGTAGACGTGTTCGACGGCTCGGGTGCGCCGCACACGCTCAACATGGCATTCACGCGTACCGCCAACCCCGGCGAGTGGACCATCGCCGGTGCCGTGGCGGGAACCACGTCAACCCAGACCGGCACCGTCACGTTCAACACCGACGGCACGCTCAACACGCTGACCTTCAATCCACTCCCTGCGGACGCCGCCGTCGGCACCCAGGCCATCACGATCGACATGGCAACCCTCACCGGCTTCTCCGGTCTGGAAACCATCGCAGCGGCGAGCCAGGATGGGCGCGCTGCGGGTGGACTGCAGTCCTTCGCGATCAACTCGGACGGCACGTTGCTCGGATCGTTCTCGAACGGACTCAAGCAGGCCATCGGCCGCGTTGCGCTCGGCAACTTCGGCAACCCGTCGGGCCTCGAGAAGTCGGGCTCGTCGTTATACAGGCCCACCGTCAACTCCGGCGACGCGCAAGTGGGCGCTGCGGGATCTGGCGGGCGCGGCATGCTCTCTGGCGGCTCGCTTGAGATGTCCAACGTTGACCTCTCTGCCGAGTTCACCAACCTGATCGTGGCTCAACGCGGATTCCAGGCGAACTCGCGCGTGATCACCACCTCCGACGAGGTCCTCCAGGAACTCGTCAACCTCAAGCGCTAGGCATAGCGGCGGCTTGCCGTCCTGACGCGGGCGCGCCCCGGGCAACGGTCCACAAGGCCGTTGGGCGCGTCGGGCCCCGCGTTCGGACGGCATCGGGCGCCCCGCTGTGGCTTGCACCATCGAACGGCCGGACTCCACACGAGTCCGGCCGTTCGTGTCTTCTCCGGCCCCCCGCTGGCCGTCGCACGCCCGTCCCGCCCGCCACTGCGCCTCGCGTCGCGGGAGCACCACTATCCGGCCCGTCACTGCGGCCCGCGTCGCGCGAGCACCACTATCCGGCCCGTCGCCGCGGCGGCCCCGTTCACGCGCCTGGGTGCGCGTGGATATGTGGTGGTGGCGCGACGCGCCCTCCGACGCGCCCTCCGGTCACGCATCCCCAGGTTGGGGGGCCGCGAGTGATCTGCATCACGGCAGTCGATGGGAGCGTTCGCTCACACCCTCCGCTTGCCCGCCGATGTAGTAGGGGACGGAGGGCCCAGGGAAGGGCCCCGGAACTCAGACCAGGGATGGTGATCGACCGTGATTATCTTGACGCGCCTCACGGGCCAGCGTTTTGCGGTCAACCCTGACCTCATCGAGAGAGTCGAAACCACGCCCGACACCATCGTCACTCTTGTCGACGGCACCAAGTACCTCGTCAAAGAGGACATCGAAGACATCGCGAGCCTGGTGGTAGATCACCGGGCCGCCGTGGTGGCCAAGGCCATCGACGTGGCAAATGTCGACCAGGGCACCGCAATCGCGTCTGTCACCGGTCTGCGTCACCAACCTCGGCTTGCGGTGGCGCCGGAGGCTGACTGATGGACTTTGCAACGATCATCGGGATCGGCGCGGCATTTGGCGCCATCGTCTTGGCCATCTTCCTCGAAGGCTCGACCCCCATGTCGGTGATCTTGCCCGCGCCCATGATGCTCGTCATTGGCGGCACCCTCGGTGCGGGCCTGGCCACCACCACTCTGGCGGACTTCACGAGGGGCTTCTCCGGGCTACCCAAGTTCTTGCTGTACAAGAAGAAGGACATGAACGCGACGGTCGACACCATCGTGTCGTTGGCAGATAAGGCCCGTCGCGAAGGCCTGCTCGCACTTGAGGACGCCACCCGCACCATAGACGACGACTTCCTGAAGGACGGGTTGCAGTCCGCCATCGACGGCGTGGATCCAGAGGACCTGCGCGCCATGATGGAGACCAAGATCGACGCGCGCCGCGCGAAGGACAAGGTGATCGCCAAACTCTTCACCGACATGGGCGGCTTTGCGCCCACCATCGGCATCATCGGCACCGTGGTCTCGCTCGTGGAAGTGCTCGGAAACCTCGAGGAACCCTCCACCATCGGAGAGATGATCGCGTCCGCGTTCGTGGCCACCCTGTGGGGCCTGTTGTCCGCCAACCTCATCTGGCTGCCCATCGCGGCGCGCATCAAGCGCATCACCGAGATCGAATGCTCCCACATGGAACTCGCCATGGAGGGCCTGCTATCGATTCAGGCCGGGTCCAATCCGCGCGTGGTGGGTGAACGCCTGCGCGCGCTGGTTCCCGACCAGCCGAAGCAGGCCAAGGAGGCGGCATGACCAGAAAGCACCAGGAAGAGGAGCACGAGAACCACGAGCGGTGGGCAGTCTCCTACGCCGACATGATGACGGTGCTGCTGGCGCTGTTCATCGTCCTTTATGCCATCTCCGTGGTGGACAAAGAGAAGTTCGAGGAACTCCGGGTGTCGCTCGCCGTCGGCTTTGGTCAGGACGTGACGTCGATGCTCGTGGGTTCTTCCGGTCCCCTCAATGGGGTCGAGTCTTTCCAGATCGCCCCCGACTTCACCGGTGTTGACGGCGAAGCGAACCCGCAACTCACCGACACGAACCTAGAGCTCTCTCAAGAGACGATCGACTTCCTTGCAGCGGCGCGAGAGTACGAGCAACTGAGCGACATCCAAGCGCAAATCGAGGAGTCACTGCGCAATAGCGGATTGGAGGCCGCTGTGCAGTACAAGATCGACTCGCGCGGCCTCATCGTCGGCATGGTCGGCTCTGCCGTGTTCTTTGCCGCCGACGACGCTCAACTCACGACGACGGCCCAGCGGGTTGTCGACACGATGTCGGCGCCAGTGCGTAACCAGAGCAGGCAAGTCTCGATCGAGGGCCACGCGAATGTGTTGCCATCGAGCAATTACCCCACCAACTGGGAGCTTTCCAGCGCGAGGGCCACTCAGGTGCTGAGGCGATTTGTCGAGTCCGGCGGCGTGCCAGGAAACATGATCTCCGCCGTCGGCTATGGCGATGCCAGGCCAGCCGTCCAAGGAACCACCGACGCGGCCCTATCGGAGAACCGCCGCGTCGACGTCGTCATTCAGTCGTCAGCGTCGGAAACCGTGCGTGCGCTCCTGCCCCAAATCGCGCAATCGTTGGCTGAAGGCTCGCTGACGGCCGACCAACTGCATGCCGAGATCGAGGCGGCTCAAGCACAAGCGCAGGCGATGAGCCAGGAAGGCGGATCATCATGAGCACGGATGCTCGCATCGTGTCCCCCCAACAGAAGATCGGCGCGCGCCCCACGGGGCCGCCAGCCGGTGCACCGGAGGAGCCGACCAAGCCGGCCAAGGGCAAGAAGAAGCTCAGCGTGATCATCGCGGCGGTCCTTGTCGTGGCGCTTGGCGCCGCGTACTGGTTCCTCGCAGGACCGGGCGCGGCAGCCCCGGCCGACGAAGCGGCAGAGGTCAACGCCGAGCCCGAGTACGAACTGGGCGAGGTGTTGCCCGTCGAGGCGATCAGCATCAACCTGGCAGGCGGGCACTACTTGCGTTTGGGCTTCGCGCTGCAACTCATCGCCGACGCTGGCGGCTCGCACGGACCGATCGACGCCTCGATCGCGCTTGACGCGGCGATCGCGCTGTATTCGGGACGCACTCAGGAGGAATTGTCTGACCTCGACTACAGGGAGCAGCTCAAACACGAACTCGAGGAGAAGCTCTTCGAGTTGTATCACGAAGAAGTGGTGGCGGTGTATTACACCGACTTTGTGACGCAGTAGGGGACCTTCCCGAGAGGCTTTTCTCACACCGCAAGCACGCGAGCGGCTGCGGCAGCGCGCGAAACCTTCACGCGGTGACGTCTGCGCCGATGAGGTGCCCGTGATGAATCGGGCATCTCAACGACGCAAGCGTGGCTCTGGCACGCCCGAGGTCTACGACTTTCGGCAGCCGATGACCCTCACGCGCGAGCACGAGCGAGCCATCGAGGTGGCCGGCCAGACCTTCGCGCGCCAGTGGGGCACCTTGCTGAGCTCCCGTCTTGGTGCTCTAACGTCCGTTGGCCTCGAGACGATCGAACTCCACACGTACGACGAATACATCCAGTCGTTGCCGCAAACTACGACGATGATCGTGCTCCAGGTGGAGCCAAGCCGCACCCCGGCCCTTCTGCAGATTCCCACCAACGCGTCGATGACGCTGATCGACTGCCTGCTTGGCGGTCCTGCTGTGACGCTCGACATGCCCTTCCGCGAGATGACCGAGATCGAGTGGAACCTCATGAAGGACATGCTCGACCACGCCGTCGACGAACTGGGCTACGGCTTCGCGTCGATCTTGCCGATGCAGTTCGAGGTCCGCGCCGCCAAGTACAACCCGCACTTCATGCAGGTAGTTCCCGCCTCTGAGCCGGTGTTGGTGCTCGGTTTTGAGATGGCGATCGGTCGCGTGACCACATCGATCACGCTCATGATCGTGGCGGAAGTGCTCATGTCCCAATTGCGTGAACAAGAGCACGTTGCGAGCCGCACCGACGAGGAACAACGTGAGTACAACGCCGCCCTCGACTTGCTGTCGCAGCGCGTCGCCGAGGTGCCGCTACCGGTCTCGGTGCGCTTCTCTGGCCGCACCATGGGCGCTCGCGAGATCACCGAATTCCAGGTGGGCAGCGTGGTGCGTTTGCATCACCCGGCCGACCGTCCCCTTGATGTCGTCGTCGGCGACGTCACTCTTGGCCACGCAGCGATCGGTGTCAATGGCACCCGCGTCGCGTGTCTCGTCGTCTCCACCGAGGAGGAAAAATGACCACCGCCACCGCCACAGGGCGTGCCGCAGCAGAACAGCTCGCTGCGCTCCTGCCCACCGCCGTGTCCCTGACCGTGTCCGAGCTCAACCCTGGACAGGCGCCCGACGCAGCCGCGACCGCTGTACGTGCGCACTTCGTGGGTTCCACGAGCGCCGACCTCATGGTGATCGCCGATGAAGCCATTGCCGCAGCGCTCGCGAGCGCAGGAGAAGACGTCTCCGCCGCCGACGCCCTGCGCCCAGCCCTTGAGGCCGCCGCCGCAACACTGGGTTCCGGTGTCCTCGACACGGCAGAGGTCGTATCACTTGGCGACTTCCTGACCGACCCCGACGTCGAGGCCTTCGCCTTGGTGGGCGAAGACGGATCGCCTCAGGCCTGGTTCGCGATTCGCGTGCGGGTCAGCGCCCCACAGCAAGCCGCGGCCGACCACGTACCGATGAACGCCGCTGCAGAGCGCTCCCGCATGCGCCTGCTCCACGACGTCGAACTGGTCCTGACGGCGGAGATCGGTCACACCCGCTTGCCGATGCGTCAGGTCCTCGACCTGGTTCCAGGCACCGTCCTCGAGCTCGACAGGGCTGCAGGCTCCCCGGCCGACGTCATGGTCAACGGGCGTCTTGTCGCACGCGGCGAAGTCGTCGTAGTCGACGAGGACTACGGAATCCGCATCACCGAGATCGTGTCAACGGAGAGCGGCCAGTAAATGGAAACCCTCATCCTCGTGGCGCGCGTCGGCCTGTCTTTGGCCGCCGTGCTCGGACTGTTGTGGTGGTTCAGCCGCCGCATGCAGTCCTCGACGACCCTGCGTCGTCGTCGCCGCGAGGAGCTGGTGGTCCTTGGCCGTCAGCAATTGGGAGGCAAAGCCGGCGTCGCCCTCATTGAGGCCTCAGGACGTCGGCTTGTGATCGGCTACGGCGAGCACGGCGTCAGCCTGCTGCACGATGCAGGAGAGGTCGCAGCGCCCGAGCCAGAAGACACCGCCGACGCCTCTGACCTTGACAACGAACTTCTCACTCTGACGACGGAAGGTGGACCTGCGGAGCAGCTGTCCGCCCCCGTCAAGGCGCGCAACGACGCGTCAGTCCCTGCCCGCTCGACGTCGGCCCGGACGGCCGACGCCAGACGGCCCCGCACACCCCTCGAGGGATCGATCCTGTCGCCAGGTACCTGGCGACAGGCGGTGGTGGCGGCGCAAGAATGGACCACTCGTCGTTCATGACCTCCGCAACGCTCCGGCGTCCGCGTGTGGCTGTGCGCATCCGATCACTCGTGATCGGCGGCGCCGTCGCCTTCGCAGCCGTCCTGGCCTGTGCCTCTCCCGCAGCCGGTGCCGTCGACCCGACTGAACCACTCGCGCCCGTCGACCCGACGCCCGTCAGCGGGCCCGGCGTCGCCGTCGACATCTACGGAGTCGATGGCACGCCCTCGAGCTCCATCGTGGTGCTCATCGCCATCACGTTGCTGTCGGTGGCGCCTTCGCTCTTGCTGATGACCACCAGCTTCACCAAAATCTTCGTGGTGCTGACTCTCACACGCAACGCCATGGGTCTTCAGGGCACGCCGCCCACCCAGGTGCTCGCCGGCCTGTCCCTGTTCCTCAGCCTCTTCATCATGGGCCCCGTGCTCAGCGAGATGAACGACGCCGGAGTCCAGCCCTACCTTCAGGGCGAGGTGTCGTTCTCGGAGGGTCTCGAAGACGCGGTCGATCCGTTGCGTGAGTTCATGCTCTCCCACACCAGGGAGTCAGACATCGCGCTGATGACCCGCGCGGCGGAGGCCCCCAACCCCGAGACTCGCGAGGACGTCTCCATGACCACCCTCATGCCGGCGTTCATGCTCTCGGAATTGCGATCGGCCTTCATCATCGGCTTCGTCGTGTTCGTGCCGTTCCTGGTCATCGACCTGGTGGTCGCAGGCGCCCTGATGTCGATGGGCATGGTGATGCTCCCGCCCGTCATGGTGTCGCTCCCGTTCAAGCTCTTGCTGTTCGTGCTGGTCGACGGCTGGACCCTGATCATCACCTCACTGATTGGGAGCTACGGGTAATGGACACGTCAGCAGTTCTCGACATCGGGTTCAGCGCGCTCGTGCTCGCGGCCAAGCTCTCTGCGCCGCTGCTCATCACCGCGCTCGTCGTCGGCTTCGCCGTCTCGCTGTTCCAATCAGCGACCCAAATCCAGGAAGTGACCCTGTCCTTCGTGCCCAAGGCCGTCGCCGTCGGCGTCGCGCTGTTGATCTCCGGTCACTGGATGATTGCGGAGTCCGTCTCGTTCACCACCGGCCTCTTCGAGCGCATCCCTGGGCTGCTTGGCGGCTGACGTGAACTTCTCCTTCGACCTCGGGCTCATCGAGACCACCATGCTCGCGAGCGTGCGGATCTTGGCGTTCCTCGTGGTCGCGCCGCCTTTCCACTTCAGGGCCTTCCCCGCCCCTGTAAAGGTGGCCATCTCGCTGGGCGTCGGCCTGCTTGCTGGGCCGCGCGCCGTCGAGGCGGCAGGCACAGTTCCCGGCGCGATGCTCGTCTCAGGAAGCCTCGAGTTCCTCGGTGCGCTCGTGCTGCAACTGGTGGTCGGCCTTGGTCTTGGTTTCTTGGTTCGCATGGTGTTTGCCGCCGTTCAATCGGCCGGCTCGATCATCGACATCTTCGGTGGATTTCAGCTTGCCCAGGGCTTCGACCCCCTGAGCCAGACCCAGGGCGGGCTGTTTTCCAAGTTCTACGACTTTTCCGCGCTCGCGTTGCTGTTCGCCTCCAATGGCCACCAACTCGTGCTCGGTGGTTTGGTGCGCAGTTTCGACGCCTTGCCGCTCGGCGAGGGTCTCAACATGACCGTCATGGGCCGCGTGCTCACGGGCGGCCTCAGCGAGCTCATGGTCTCGGCGCTCCAGATCGCAGGGCCGCTCATCGTCGTCCTCTTTCTCGCCGACGTCGGGCTTGGCTTGCTCACCCGCGCTGCCCCTGCGCTCAACGCCTTCGCGTTGGGTTTCCCGCTCAAGATTTTGCTCACGCTCTCGCTCGGCTCTATCGCATACTTGACGCTGCCCCAGATCGTCGGAGAGCTCACCGAGCGGGCCGTTGAACTCGTGATGGGGGTGAGTTCATGAGCAACGACGCCGGTGGTGACAAGACCGAGAAGGCCACTCCCAAGCGCATCAAGGAGTTGCGCAGGGATGGCTCCCTGCAGCGCTCTCAGGATCTCTCGGCATGGGTGGGCATCGCCGCCGCGGCAGCGGTGTTGCCGCTCGTCCTCAACAAGGTCTCAGAAGAGGCCCGCACCCAGATGGCAACGATCGCCACCGTCGCTCAGTCGCCCGATCCTGTTCTCGCTCAGCAAGCGCTGTGGGATGGCATGGTGTCCATGTTTATGACGATGGCGCCGCTGCTCTTGGCTGTCTTTCTCGCCGCGATCCTGTCCGGCGCAGTCCAGGGCGGCATCCACTTTGCACCCAAGAAGCTCAAGCCCTCGTTCAAGCACTTCAATCCGAAGCAAGGCGCCAAGAAGATCTTCGGCGGCCAGGCGTGGTGGAACGGAGCGAAGGCAGCGCTCAAGGCCGGGGCGATCGGCGCCGTCTTGTACATCGTCATTCAGTCGCTGGTGCCTTTGCTACTCGGCTCCGGCGCCCACTCGCTCACGTCGATCATCGATACCGCCGTCGGCGGCACGAATGACCTGGTGCGCACCGGCATCGTCGCGGGCCTCGTGCTGGCGGGGGCGGACATGCTCGTGGTGATGAAGCGCAACCGCAAGCAGACGCGTATGTCCATGAAGGAAATCAAGGACGAGAACAAGAACACTGAAGGCGACCCGTTGCTGAAGGGCGCCATCCGCTCTCGCCAGTTGCAGATGAGCCGCAACAGGATGATGGCGGAAGTCGCGCACGCCGACGTCGTGCTGGTCAACCCCACCCACGTGGCCGTCGCGCTGAAGTACGAGCCGGGCACCGGCGCCCCGCGAGTGGTCGCGAAGGGCAAGGGTCACGTTGCGACCCGCATCCGCCAGGTCGCCTCCGACAAGAAGATCCCCATGGTCCAAGACATCGCGCTCGCGAGGGCCTTGCACGCCGCATGCAAGCTCGGCGACGAGATCCCCGCCGAGCTCTACACCTCTGTTGCCCGAGTCCTCGCCTTCGTCCTCGCCTTGCGCCGCCGCGGCGCAGCCGTCGGAATGCACCGCAACCCTCACGCCACGCCGGTCGCCGCATGACCGCCAGCCCCACCACTGAAAAGGAGGTCCGCTCATGAGTGGACGCCTCAGCCAGTTCGCCGTTCCCCTCGGCGTTGTTGGCATTGTCTTGCTCTTGGTGGTGCCGCTGCCGGCCGCCATGCTCGACTTCCTCATCGTTACCAACATCGCGATGGCGCTCGTGGTCCTCCTGACGTCGATGTACGTCAAGCGACCCCTCGACTTCTCGGTGTTCCCGTCAATGCTGCTGGTGCTCACCCTGTTCCGGCTCGGCCTCAATGTGGCCTCGACCCGGTTGGTGTTGCGCGACGGCTACGCAGGCGAAGTTATCGGGGCCTTCGGCCACTTCGTCGTGGGCGGCTCGCTCATCATCGGCCTCGTGATCTTCCTCATCCTGGTGGTCATTCAGTTCGCCGTCATCACCAATGGTGCGGGCCGCGTGGCGGAGGTGGGCGCGCGCTTCACGCTCGATGCCATGCCTGGTAAGCAGATGGCGATCGACGCCGACTTGAACGCCGGACTCATCGATGAGGACACCGCCCGCCAACGTCGCGCTGACATCGCTGCGGAAGCCGACTTCTACGGCGCGATGGACGGCGGATCCAAGTTCGTCAAGGGCGACGCGATCGCCGGAATCATCATCACCATCGTGAACCTGCTGGGAGGCTTCGCGATCGGCATGCTACAAATGGGCATGTCTCCTGGAGAGTCGCTCGAGCGCTTCTCGCTCTTGACCATCGGCGACGGCCTCGTGACCCAAATCCCTGCCCTCCTGATGTCCGTCTCCACCGGTCTGATCGTGACCCGAGCCACGGCGTCGTCCGATATGGGCACGGCCGCAAGCGAGCAGCTCACCCAGTCGCGCACAGCCCTCACCATCGCTGGAGGCACCGCCATCGTGCTGGCTCTGGTGCCAGGAATGCCCAAGTTGCCGTTCATCGCGGTGGGCGCCGTCCTGCTCATCGTCGGTCAACGCATCGGCGTGCGCGACAAGGCGGAGAAGGCGAGCAAGGAAGTGGTGCCAGCGGCCGACGCCAGCGCACCGGCGCCTGACTCGCCAGAAGCGCTCATGGAGCAGATGCGTGTTCACGCGCTCGAGATCCAGTTGGCTCCCGACCTGGTAGACCTTGTGGGCTCCGGCACTGATCAGGACTTGCTGGCCAGGGTGCGCGGCCTGCGTCGCAAGATCGCCATGGAGTTGGGCCTGGTGGTGCCGCCCGTGCGCACCCGCGACTCGGTGGAACTGCCGCGCTCCACGTACGTGGTCAAGATCGCTGGGGTCGAGGTCGGCCGCGGCGAGGCGCCTTCTGGGCGTCTGCTGGCGCTCGGCGATCACCTCGAACAGATCGTCGGCACCCCCGTCCACGAGCCGGTCTTTGGCTTGACGGGCAAGTGGATCCCTACCGAGATGCGGGCCCAAGCGGAACTCGCGGGCGCGACCGTGGTGGACAGGGTGTCGGTGCTGGTCACTCACTTGGGATCCATCATCACGTCCAACGCCTCGCGGCTCCTGACGCGCGAAGATGTGCGCGTCCTGGTCGAAGGCGTCAAGCAGGTCAACCCTGCTGTGGTGGACGAGTTGGTGCCGGGGATGCTGTCACTTGGAGAGGTGCAACGGGTGCTCCAGGGACTGCTCACCGAGCGAGTGTCCATCCGTGACTTGCCCAGAGTCTTCGAAGGCCTCACCTTGCGCGCCAAAATGTCGACGGACCCAGAGGGCCTCATCGAGGCCGCACGCACCGCACTGGGACCGGCGGTCTCTGCCCCCTACGTGCACGACGGCATTCTGAGGGTCATCACTCTCGAGCCGGTGCTCGAACAGCAGCTGCTTGAAGCCCGCAGGCCGAGCGAGGAGGGCACCCAACTGGTGGTCGACCCCGATCGCGTCGAGCGATTGCTGACGAGCCTGCGTGACCGCGTTCAGGACATCGAGATGGGCGGTCGGGAGGCGATCGTCGTGTGCGCGCCTGGGCTGCGGCCGGCCTTGCGACGTACCGTCGCACTAGCGCTCCCCACCATGCCCGTGCTGTCATATTCGGAAGTGACGTGCGCTCCCGTGCAGGTCGAGACCGTAGGGGTGGTGACCGATGCCTCAGCGCTTGCTGCTTGAAGGGGCTGATCTCGAGGCGCTGATGTTGCGCGCTCGCGAGGAGTACGGTCCCGAGGTTCGCGTGGTCAAGGCCGACAAGGTGCGCACTGGCGGCGTGCTCGGGTTCTTCGCGCGCGAGAAGTACGAGCTGACGCTCGAGATCTCCGACGAGGTCGCCGGCGCGGCGCTCGCAGCGGGTCGCGCTGGCGAGTTGGGGAGCGGCGCGGTGGTCGCGGCGGCTCGTTCGCGCGATGAGGCGGCCGACGCCCAACTTGCCGAAGAGATCGCCGACGCCAAAGCGGCCAGGGAGGCGATGTTGGCTGACGCGGCTGCTCCGCGGGCGGTCGCGACCAACGCTGCGGTGGCTGAGCCAGGCCGACAGGACGCGGCGGCCCAGCGCGTGCAGGATGTCGCGCAGACGGCAGAGCCCACCGATATGGCGCAGTTCGACGAACTCGTGCTGCAGTTGACGGAGCAGGCGGCCACCGCGCGAGCGGAGGCGCCAGCGCGGGTGGCCGGCCGCGCGCGGCCGCGAGCCTTTGCCCCCGCAACCTTCCCTGGAATCGACAGGGACGAAGCCGTCGTCTTGAGGCCGGCCCTCCCGGCCACGGACCCGGCCCCCACGGACCCGGCTAGTGCAGACCCCGCCCCCACCGGTACAAATGGCTCCATTCGTACCGGTGAAGGGCCATATCGCGGTACAAATGGTGCCATTCGTACCGGGGACGGCGTGGTTGCAGGCGCCGACGCGGTTGCCGGAGACGACGGTGAGGCTGGCGTCGTCGTCAATCGCTGGGGCGTGTTCACCGACGTCGCCACGGCGGTCGCCACCGAATGCACCGCTCCCGCATTGCTCGCGCTCGGAGTGCCTGCGCGATTCGTTTCTGGCTTCGCCGACCTCGACACCCCCGTGCCTCTGCTCGACGTGGTCGCACGCTTTGGCACCCCGCCAGTGCGCAGGCCGCAGGCAGGCGACGTTCTACTGATTGCGGGCCCGGCCGACAAGGCCGTCGCCGTCGCGACCCAAGTGGCTGCGTGGGTGGGCGTGCCACGCCAAGCGGTCATGCTCGCCGGCGAGATCGATGCCATCCGCGGCCACGGTCGCCGCATTCGCACGTCAGACCAGGCGCGCGTCGTACGGCGGCGTGCTGAAGAGGCGGCTCGACTGGGGGACCCCACGATCGTGGCACTCGGCATCGCGCCAGGACGTCGAGGGGCTGCTGCCGCTGCCGAGCTGTTCGCCGCGGTGGAAGCGGATACGACGTGGGCGATCGTCGACGGGACCAAGCGCGCCTCGAGTTATGCAGGTGACCTCAAGTTGTTGGGAGAGCACCGCAACGTTGACGCGCTCGCGGTCGTAGGGATTTCCGACGCGCAAGCCCCAGGAGCCGTGCTGGACGCACCCCTTCCCGCCGCCTGGATGGATGGTCTACCAGCCACAGGAGTGGTGTGGGCAGCGCTGTTGGGCGAAAGGATCGCGGCCCGCGAGTAATGAGAGGCCGTTCTCTGTCTCCGGTGAAGGACGGCGCATCGCAGTGTCTGGCGGCGTTCTTAGTCGCTGATGCGGCGCTGACCGACTAGTCTCGCTACATGCTCGTCCTGTCGCGCCGTGTCGGTGAGCGCCTCATCATCGGTAAAGACATCGTGGTGACGATCATCGACGTGCGCTCCGACGGCGTTCGCGTCGGAATCGACGCACCGCGAGAGATTCGCGTGACGAGAGCCGAGATCTTCGAAGCGGTGGAGAAGCACAACGTCGAGGCAGCGTCGGCCGACGACAGCGCCCTCGAAACGCTGCGCGGGCTCGCACCATCTCCCAAGTCGATGCCCGCTCAGAAGCCTCGGGGCGACGCCAAAGCGTAGCCCGCGTCTGTCCCGCCAAAGGGTCGCGATCACCGCGCCTCGGTAAGCCGCGTCTGACTGCTCACCGCGAGCCAACTTCGGCCGATGGGTCCCCCGACAAGGCGGCGAGCCGCCGCCATGATGGCAACGGGAGAATACCCATGGATGGGATGGATGACATCGTCCGCGAATTCGTGGTCGAGAGCCACGAGAACCTGGACCAGCTCGACCAGGACTTGGTCGCGCTAGAAGATCAGCCAGGCTCGCGAGAGCTACTCGGCTCCGTGTTCCGCACCATTCACACCATCAAGGGCACCAGTGGGTTCCTTGCGTTCGGCGTGCTGGAGTCCCTCACTCACGTGGGCGAGAACCTTCTTGCGGAACTCCGCGACGGAAAGCGTCCCATGACCCCGCGCACTACTGACGTGCTGCTCAAGATGGTCGACGCCGTTCGGGAGATCCTTCGCTCCATCGAGTCATCTGGCACAGAAGGCGGCGCCGATTGGTCCTCCGTTGTCGCCGACATTCAGTCCGTTCTGGATGACCCAACAGGTGCGCCCCTTGCTTCCCCAAAGCCCGCCCCCGCCGCGTCGGCCGCGCAAGAGTCGGAAGCGGCAGCTCCGACCAAGGCCGCACCAAAGCGCAAGATTGTGGCCAAGCCCAGAGCGAAGGCCCCCGCGAAGGCCGCCGCAAAGACGCCTGAAAAGGCGGCAGCCAAGCCCCGCGCCAAGGCTCCAGCCAAGCCCCGCGCCACCCGCCCGTCAACGACCCGCAAGGCCATCGCCGCCGAGCCGATGACCTCACCAAGCGTCAGCGCCCCCATTGACCCAGAGCAGACTCTCGAGGTCATCGAACCGGAATTGGTGGAAGCCATGGACAACGCGACCAGCGATGCGCCAACTCAAAGCCGAACGGACGACGCTCCCGTCCGATCTGCCGCCGACGCCTCGATTCGAGTCGACGTCGACGTGCTCGATGCCCTGATGCGCCACGTCGGCGAACTGGTGTTGGCGAGAAACGCCATGACGAGGCTGTCGGCCGACATTGGCGACGCGGCGCTCGTGCGCGCCTCGCAGCGCTTGTCGCTCATCGCGACAGAGCTCCAGCAAGGCGTGATGAAGACCAGGATGCAGCCCATCGAGCACGTGTGGTCGAAGGTGCCGCGGATGGTGCGCGACATCTCAGCCTCGCTCGGTCGCCACGTGCGACTCGAGATGATTGGTCAGGACACCGAACTTGACCGCGGGCTGCTCGAAGCGATCAAGGACCCGCTTACCCACCTGATTCGCAACGCGATCGACCACGGCATCGAGTCGCCGGAGGGTCGCAAGGAGGCTGGAAAGGCCGACCAGGGCGTCCTGACGCTCAGGGCTTTCCACCAAGGCGGCCAGGTCGTGGTCGAGATCAGCGACGACGGCAAGGGCATCGACCCGCAAGTGATCTCCGCGAAGGCGGTCGAGCGCGGGCTGCGCACTCAGGCACAGGTGGCCGCGATGGGCACCCAGGACATCTTGCAGTTGCTGTTCCTGCCTGGCTTCTCGACCGCAGAGGTGGTGACCAACGTGTCCGGCCGCGGCGTCGGCATGGATGTGGTGCGCACCAAAGTCGAGGCCATTGGCGGAGTGGTTGACGTGCAGTCGACTCCCGGCCTTGGCACGACGTGGAGGCTGCGCATTCCGCTGACGCTAGCGATCATGCCAGCGCTCACCGTCGAGTGTGCGGGCGAAACCTACGCCGTGCCACAAGTCAACCTGCTGGAGTTGCTTGCCGTCGATGACAAGCAGAGCGGCGTCGAGTACGTCGGCGACGCCGCCGTCTACCGCCTGCGTGGACAGCTCTTGCCCATGGTCGACCTGCGGGACGTCCTTGGTAGGACGCCACGCGAGTCCCTCGTCGGCGCAGTGATTGCCGTGCTCCAGGCCGATGGCGGCCGCTTCGGTCTTGTGGTGGACCAGGTGCTCAACACGGAAGAGATTGTGGCCAAGCCCATCGGGGCCGCCGTCAAGGCGATCGGCCTGTATGCAGGCGCGACGCTGCTGGGCGACGGATCCGTGTCGCTCATCTTGGACATCCCTGCGGTGGCCCGCAAGGCTCTCGACATCGACCTGCAGGACGCTGTGCGTGCCGCCACCACCGAGCACACCGCGTCCGTGCAAAAGGAATCCATGCTCATCGTGTCGGTCGGTGAGGGCCGCCAGGTCGCGATGCCGCTCGGCGCAGTCACTCGACTCGAGCGCCTACCCGCGAGCGTCATCGAGCAAGTGTCCGGATCGTCGGTGATGCAGTACCGCGGCAAGATCACGCCAGTGGCCGATCTCGCCCAACTGCTGGGCGATGGAGGCACCATGCGCGAAGAGTTCGCGGTCATCGTGTGCACGCGCGGCGAGCGCACCGTCGCTCTCGTGGCGAACGAAGTGGTCGACATCGTGGATTGCGACAAGGTCGACTTCTCCGATGTCTCCGGCTATGGCCTGCTGGGCTCCATCGTGGTCAAGGACAGGGTGACGGAACTGCTTGACCTCCGCGGAGCAGTCGAGGCGATCGATAGCGGTTTCTACGACGACCACGAGGCCGAGCTCGTCGGCGCTGGAATGGAGTCCTGACATGCAACACCAACTTGCGACTTTCAAGCTCGACAACCGCCTCTACGGCGTGGACGTGGCGAGGGTTCAAGAGGCACTGCGCCTCCACCAGCGCACCGCCGTTCCGCACGCCCCTCGCACCGTCGCCGGGCTGGTCAACCTGCGCGGCCAGGTGGTGCTGATGGTGGACTTGCGCGCGCGGCTTGGACGTGAGCCCTACGGCCCAGATGACGAGCCGATGATGGTCGTGGTCAAGGTCGACGGGGAGCCAGTGAGTCTGCTGGTCGACCAGGTGGGTGACGTCTTGCAGCTCGACTCCGAGCAGTTCGGGCCGCCACCGCCCACGCTGGAGGCCGCGCTGCGGGACGTCGTCACCGGCGTGTACTCCATGGACGAAGGCCTCTTGCTGTCGCTCGATGTCGACCTCGCGGCGCGTGTCTAGGGTGCGCGCCCTCGACACCTCGCACTCGTTGTAAGGAGAGCACATGCTCAAGGTGAGCTTGCGCGACACGGCTCGCGCGGTCAGCCGGGTTGTAGCGCGCCGACCTCGCGCGGGCACTGCGGCTACTGGCAGCGGTGGCGGCACGGTCGCGCGCAAGGCGGTGTGGCACGACAACGTGGGGATTCGCACCAAGATTCTCGCCGCGCTCGGCCTCGTCGCCGTCCCTGCGGTGGCCGCCGCTCTTGCGGTCGTCATGCTGGGCGAGCAGGCGATCAGCAACAACCAGCAGATTGTCGACACCCAGCAGGGTGTCCTCGCGCCCGTTGCTGAGCTGAGGGAGCTCTACGCGCTCGAACGCGTCGAGCTCGACCGCTTGGTGTTCTCTTCTGACGCAGCCTCGCACCGCGATGCCGTGATGAGCATTGCGGACATCGACACGAGGATCAAGGAGGCGACCGAGCAGCTGGAGGGCCAGGAAATGGTCGCCGACCTGCCGGCCTGGAAGGCTCTTCAGGCCGCCAGGTCAGCGTGGCGCCAACTGCGCGACAGCACCCTGATGCCTTTGGCCAAAGACGGCGATCTGGCGGGCTTCATCGAGGCCGACGCCGACACCGGTGCGGCGAGCAGAGCGACGGTCGCCGAGGTGTTGGGCGTCTTCGAGTCTGCGCTCGAGGAAGACACTGCCGCCAGGATCGAAAGCGCCCAGGCAAGCAGCCGGACGACGATGTTGGCAGTGGTCGCGATGTTGGCCGTCGGGCTGTCGCTGGCAGTGTGGTTTGGCACGCGGGTAGCCGTCACCGTGCGCCGCAGGGTGAAGAGCGTCGGCGACGTGCTGGACGCCATGTCGACGGGTGACCTCACTCGCACGGTCGATGTCGCTGGGCACGACGAAGTGGGCAGGATGGCGATCAAACTTGACGAGGCAAGGCTTCACCTTGCGGCGGTATTGCGGGACGTTCGCGACGCGTCGGGAACCGTGGCGAGCGCGATTGAATCCATGTCAGCCGCCGGACGTCAGGTGAGCTCCGGCTCGCAGTCGACGGCCGCCAACGCCGGCAGGGTGGCGAGCGCGGCCGACGAGGTATCTCGCAACGTCCAGGCGGTCTCCTCAGGCGCAGAAGAGATGGACTCGTCCATCAAGGAAATTTCGCAGAACACCGTCGAGGCGGCCAGGGTCGCCACCGACGCCGCAGAGGTGGCGAGCACCACCAACGGGATCGTGTCTCAGTTGGGAGCGTCCAGCCAAGAGATCGGCAACGTCGTCAAGGTGATTACTCAAATCGCCGCCCAAACCAACCTGCTTGCGCTCAACGCGACCATCGAGGCGGCGCGGGCAGGGGAACTCGGTAAGGGATTCGCCGTTGTCGCCGGCGAGGTCAAGGACTTGGCCCAAGAGACGGCGACAGCGACCGCAGACATCGCCGAGCGTGTCGAGGCGATCCAGAAGGATGCGGAGGCAGCAGTCGTTGCCATCGGCGAAATCACGGGGATCATCGAGGCGATCAACGCCTTTCAGACGACCATCGCCTCGGCAGTCGAGGAGCAGTCTGCCACCTCTCACGAGATGCGGCGCAATATGGCAGTGGCCGCAGACGGCTCCCAGTCCATCGCCTCTTCCATCACGGATGTCGCAACGGAGACGGCCTCGTCCGTGGCCGTCCTCTCGACGTTCGATGATTCGATCGATCAGCTCTCGTCCTTGTCAACGACCCTGCGCGACCGCGTCGCGGAATTCTCGTTCTAGGGCACTGGCATGGGAAAAATCAGAGTGCTCGTTGTCGATGACTCGGTCGTCGTCCGCAGGCTCGTATCAGACGCGCTCGCCACCGACCCGGACATCGATGTCGTTGGCGTGGCTCAGAACGGATCCATCGCGGTCACCAAGGCCCAGGCTCTGCACCCCGACTTGATCACGATGGACATCGAGATGCCCGTCATGACGGGCATTGAAGCCGTCACGGCCATCCGCGGCCGCGGGCTGAAGATGCCGATCGTGATGTTCTCCACCCTGACCGAGCATGGCGCGTCAGCAACCCTTGACGCGCTCGCCGCAGGAGCCACTGACTACGTCACCAAGCCGACCAACCACGGCGACATGTCTCAAGCCAGCCAGGTCATTGGCGCCCAACTGTTGCCCAAGATCAAGGCGCTCTTTCGGAAGCCTACGTTCCACCGCGGCCAGACAACGTTGGCACCGCGCCTCGCCCGCCCCCGCACGCCGCGAGCGGTCGTCATCGGCTCCTCCACCGGGGGTCCCGAGGCGCTGTCCAAGGTAGTCAGCGGCCTCACCACCGCTCTACCCGTGCCGATGCTCATCGTTCAACACATGCCGCCGCTCTTCACGGCCCAGTTGGCAGCCCGCCTCGACCGCCTAGGCCCCCACCGCGTCGTCGAGGCAAAGGGCGGGGAGACTCTCGAAGCCGGAGTGATCTATGTCGCACCGGGTGATTACCACCTGCTGGTGGCCGATGAGAGAGGACGAGTGGTAACGCGTTTGTCTCACGGTGACCAGGTGAACTTCTGCCGACCGGCCGTTGACGTGTTGTTCCGCTCGGCCACTGATGTTTTCGGTCCGGATCTACTGGGAGTCGTTTTGACAGGAATGGGTGCTGATGGCCGCGAGGGATCGCGGGCTATCGTCGACGCCGGCGGACGTGTGTTTGCTCAAGACGAGCAGACGTCTGTGGTGTGGGGCATGCCAGGCGCCGTCGCGACAGCAGGGCTGGCTCATCAGCTCTTCCCCATTACCGACGTTTCGGAGGCAATCGCTCGTGCCGTCGCCAACCGTATGGCGCCAAGGGCGGTGACCTCATGACCCTCGCAGCGGACACCTTTGACTTTGTCGCCACGTTGGTGCGCACCCGCAGCGCCATTCAACTGGATAAGGGCAAGGAGTACCTGGTCGAGAGCAGGCTGGCGCCGCTCGCCCGCAGCGCCGGCGCGGCCGACGTTGACGCCTTTGTCAGGGCGCTCAGGGCGGACATCTCCCAGCACGAGTCGGTGGTTGAGGCACTGACCACGAACGAGACGTCCTGGTTCAGGGACTTGAATCCCTTCACCGTCCTGAAGACCCATATCCTTCCCGAGTTCGCAGCGAAGGGACGGGGACCGCTTCGGGTATGGTCCGCCGCCTGTTCCACTGGCCAAGAGCCGTACTCGGTTGCCATGACGATCGCTGACAACTTTCCGTCGCTCAAGGTCCAGATTGTGGCCACCGACATTGCAGAGAACGTGCTCGCTAAGGGCCGCTCAGGGCGGTTCAGCCAGCTCGAGATCAACAGGGGCCTCCCGGCGCCGATGCTCGTCAAGCACTTCGAGCGGCAAGGGCCCTCTTTCGAGATCTCGCCGCAGTTGCGCAATCAGGTGGTGTTCCGCAAGCACAATCTGCTCGAACTGCCGCCGGCCGGCGGTCCCTTCGACATCGTCTTCTTGCGCAATGTGCTGATCTACTTCGACGTCGATACCAAGCGCAGTGTGCTCAGCAAGGTACGGGCAGCGCTCACCCCTGGTGGGTATCTGTTCCTGGGGGCGGCCGAGACCACGATTGGCGTGGACGACGCGTGGGAGCGGATTCAGGTGGGCAATAGCTCCGTGTACAGACCCCGAGAAGGGAAGAGGCTATGAAGGCCCTCGTCATCGACGATTCGCGCGTGATGCGCAAGATCGTGGGCAACATCCTGACCAGTGCGGGATTCGACACGGTCGAAGCGGAGAACGGTCAAGTCGCGCTTGAGCAAATGGAAGCGCACCACGACATCGCCCTGTGCTGCATCGACTGGAACATGCCGGTCAAGACCGGCTTCGAGTTCGTGGTCGAGGTGCGCAAGCGCAGCGAGTGGCGTGACGTCACTCTCATGATGGTGACCACCGAGGGCGAGCAGGATCAGATTGTCCGCGCCCTCGCCGCAGGCGCCCATGAATACGTGATCAAGCCATTCACCCCCGAGGTAATCCTCGACAAGCTCCAGTTCCTCGGACTGGTGGAAGTGAAGGAGACGGTATGACCATCCCGGCCACCTGGGAGCCGCTCAGCGACGTGGACCCTGTGCTCACCATTGCGCAGGACTTGTTCACGACGATGATCGACGGCGAGCCAGGTCACTTGTACCCCTGGATGGGCGAAGACCCCGACCTTGTGGACCCGCGCTACACGTGGGTCGACGTCTCGGGTCCCGTGGTCACCAGGGTGATGTTGATGGCTGGCCGAGTCACAGGTGAGCACCTCACCCGCGCTCTCTTGGCCATGGACGAGGCAGAGCATGTCTCCGATGCGGATTTCGCCGATGCAGTGGGCGAGATCGCAAACGTGGTGGGCGGCAACGTCAAGTCGCTCGTCACCAACCCAGGAGCCCTGACGTTGCCAGTGGTCACGCACGAGCGCCCAGACATGGGCTCTGCAACGTGTCTTCTCAAGACGTACTTTGGATGGAAGGGCGCCCCTTTGGGCGTCGGACTTTGGGCACTGACGTAAGCACAGCGGGTCTCAGCCCCGATGGAACAAGGATAGGAAGAGGTGACGAACCATGAAGGTCGTAGTCGCCGACGACAGCCGCGTGATGCGGCAAATCGTGATCCGCACTCTGCGTCAAGCGGGTTACGACTGGTGGGATATCGAAGAGGCAGAAGACGGTGCTGTTGCGCTCGAACGGATTCGTGCGTCCAGGCCCGACTTCGTCCTGTCCGACTGGAACATGCCTGAGATGACGGGAATCGACCTGTTGCGGAACCTGCGCAGCGAGGGCGACGAGACGCCCTTCGCGTTTGTCACCTCAGAGGGCTCGCCCGCTATGCGGCAGCAAGCCGAGGAGGCAGGGGCACTGTTCCTCATCGCCAAGCCATTCACCGCGGACATCTTCCGCGAGACGATCGATCCGTTCATCGCATGAGTACCGACATGAAGCCGACGCCGGTGCCCTCCGCCTTCGAGGTGCGCGACCTGTTCGAGAGCCTCCTTGGCAGGGAGATCGAGTGGACCGCGACCTCTGTCATCGTCGACCCGATCGACGGCGCCACCGTAGGCGCCTACGTCAATGACCTCGGCAACATCGGCGCGATTGTCGCGGTCGACGTGCCGCTCACCGCATGGGCGGGTTCCGCGATCGCCCTCCTGCCACACGTGGGCGCGGAGACGACCATCAAGAGCGGACTCGTCACGCCGGCGCAGTTCGACAACATGACGGAGATTCTCAACATCGCCGCGTCCATGTTCAACAAACCAGGCACTCAGCATCTGAAGCTGCACTCGACGTACGCGCCTCGGGAGACGCTGCCGCCAGACGTGCAGAAGTGGGCGCTTGCGCCAGCAGGCCGGCTCGACGGCAAGCTGGCGATCCAGGGCTACGGCGGCGGCCGAGTCTCGGTGGTGGTCGCGTACTGATTTCCCCTTGCTTCAAGGGGAGACAAGGGCGGCGTGGGGCAGCTGAGAGGCTCCACGCCGCTCTTTCGCGCGCATGCACGACGCCGGGGTTGAGGGGCCGCGCGAGCACGGCGCTGGGGCTGAGCGCCCGCGCGGACGCACGACGCTGGCGCGGGGTCTCGTGCTCGGTCCCGGGGGAGCCGACGCGTCACGCCTTGGGCACGAACTCCCAGTGCCATGGCTCGCGGGGTACGTTCTCAACGAATCCGTAGTCTTGCGCGTGCTGACGCATCCAGGCTTGGGCCGTGGGATTGAGGCCGAGGTCAACGGCGAGGCCCCAGCCATGCTCGCTGGTGCCAGGAGCAGCGGCGAGGCCGCCTTGGGAGTAGAGGCCCTTTTGTTGGGCGAGGCGCACTTGTGAGTCGTAGGTGCGGTAGCCATCGGTGACCGAGATGGACACGCCTGCCGCCTTGGCGTCGGAGATCATGGCATTGAGTCGCTCGGCGGCTGGCGCCCACATGCGTTCGCTCGAGCCGTTGAGGGGTGCAAGCGCGTCGGCAGGAATCTTGCCGTTGCCATAGCCGGCGAGCGAGCGCGGGATGCCTTGAGCATTGAGCTCTGAAGCGGCCGCCGCGAGACTGGTCGTTCCCGATGGTGAGACGGCCGCGAGGACGTCGGCAAAAGAAGTGCCAGCCGTGAACACTCCGTTGTTGGACACGCCTGACGAGAACAGGCTCGAGTTGGCGGACGACGCGAGGGATCGGCTCAGATCCGTGGCGTAGGGGGCGCCTGCTGAAGGCGTCGCACCTGGCGTCACTGAAGCGATGAGGGTGTGGATCTGTTCCACGCGCTGGCCTAGTGCGGAGATGGCTTCCACGCGTCACTCCTCTCGCATCGTCCTCGCTTCTCATCGGCAGCAGCGGGCTGGTCGTAAGCATTCGTGGGGCGCAGGCGCTGCGTGTTAGGCTTTCCCGGCGCGCGCGAGTGGCGGAACGGCAGACGCGCTGGCTTCAGGTGCCAGTGTCCGAAAGGGCGTGGGGGTTCAAATCCCCCCTCGCGCACCAACGAGGGCCCCCGAGAAATCGGGGGCCTTTCTTGTGCGCTCCCTTCGTGTCGGATGCTTTGGTGCCCTGGTCTCGTCTGGCCAGCCGCCCCGCATGCCCCCCAAACAGGTGCCCCCCAAACTGGGGGCAATTTCCTTACCGTGGGGGGCATTCGGACGATCTTGAGGTTGCGCAGGATATCCGCCTGGGCGTCCTCACAGCACCGCCAGGAGTACCCCTCATGAAGAACGTCTCGAAGTTACGCGGCAAGGCACGCATGTCCCTGACCGCTCAGATTCTGAGCGCCGTGGGTGGCGGCCTGCTCGCACTCGTGGTGGTGGGAACCGTGGCATCGGTCCAGATGGCAAGCATCGACGCGGAGACGCGCCACATGGTGACGGATCAAGAAGTGATGAGCGCGAGCATCCTCAACCTGCAGAATGTGCTGTGGGCTGCCCGCCAAAGCGCGGGCACCGTAGCCTCATATCCCGTTGAAGACCGACCGGAGCAACTGGTCAAGCTTCGCGAGAACTACGCGAGGTTCGACACGGCGCTCGCGGAGTTCGGCGCCTCCTACGAGGCCACTTTTGGTCACGCTCCCCAGGGACTCGACGTTGTTCAGACTCAGTGGATCGCATACCAAGACGGGATCCTCAACGAGTTCATTCCTGCCGCCATCGACGACGACCTGGATTTGCTCAAGTCGGTGCGCGAAGGTGGTATCCGCGCTGCAGGAACCGACCTGGTGGCAGCAGTGGGCCAGTTGACGGAAGACGTCAACGCCGAATTGCTGATTCAGGAAGACGCGAATACAGCCCGATCGAGCGCCGTGCGTACCCTAGTCCTCGTGCTCGTCGTCGTGGGCACGGCTGGCGCGGCAGTGCTCGGTTGGGCAGTCGCCCGCCGCATTGGCCACGGCGCCAAGGCCGTGAGCGCCTCGCTTGAGGCGATGGCCAAGGGGGACCTCACGCAGACGGCCAAGGTCACATCGAGGGACGAGATCGGCGACATGGCGCTCGCCTTGGCGACGGCTCAGACATCGTTGCGAGAGACGATGGCCGAGGTCGTGGCCTCCGCGCAGACGGTGGCCGCCGCGGCGGAAGAACTGTCGGCGGCCAACAGCCAGGTGGCCGCCGGTTCCCACGAGACCTCAGCGCAGGCCGACGTCGTCGCTTCCGCTGCACAAGAAGTGAACCGCAGCGTCCAGGCGATCGCGTCAGGCGCCGAGCAGATGGGCGCCAGCATCAAGGAGATTGCCCACAACGCCAACGAGGCCGCGCGCATCGCGTCTCAAGCCACGGGAGTGGCGGCCTCAACCAACGAGCAAGTGCGCCGCCTGGGAGAGTCCTCACAAGAGATCGGCAACGTCGTCAAGGTCATCACCGGCATTGCGGAACAGACGAACCTGCTCGCGCTCAACGCGACCATCGAGGCGGCACGAGCCGGCGAGGCCGGCAAGGGCTTCGCGGTGGTCGCGAGCGAGGTCAAGGACCTCGCTCAGGAGACGGCACGCGCCACCGAAGATGTGGCACGGCGTGTCGAGGCGATCCAGCAGGACACGGGCAGTGCCGTCAAGGCCATTGCCGAGATCACCGACATCGTGAAGGAGATCAACGATTTCCAGATGACGATCGCCTCCGCAGTCGAGGAGCAGACCGCGACTACCAACGAGATGAGCCGCGGCGTGACGGAGGCCGCGACCGGCTCCGGCGATATCGCGCTCAACATCTCGGCCGTGGCATCGTCCGCTTCCGACGCCTCCAACGTGCTCGAGCAGATGGGCATGTCGGTTTCGGAGTTGGCGGAACTGTCGGCCAATCTGCGGGCCAAGGTGGAGATGTTCCAGTACTAGCGGCTGGAGAGCCTCACGCCCTGGGCGGCCCTAGCGACTCCCGGTCACGCATCGGCATCGGAATGAGGTGAGTGCCTCCTTCAGACGTCGCCGATCCTTGAGCGCGCTCGAGCTCGATCTGGGTGATCAACAAGTCGGCTGCGCGCTTGCCCATGCTCCTGTGAGGGAGGGCGAAGGTCGTAAGGCCCGGTCGCAGCCAACTGGCGATGGACGCGTCGTCAAAGGACACCACGGACACGTCCTCGGGAATGCTCAAGCCTCGTTCTTGGAGCGCTTGGTAAGCGCCCATCGCGAGGCGGTCGTTGAAGCAGATCAGTGCGCCAGGCTGGTGGTCCTTCAGCAGCTCGCTGACAATGAGCCAGCCCTCTTTTGGCAACCACTGATGCGCGATATGCCCCGATGCAGGTTCAAGCCCGTGCTCGGCCATCACGCTCAGGATTCCCGCCCGACGTTGGACGCCAGCGAGTGCACGCGCAGGCACCCCTTCCGGTCCAAGTCCCGCACCCACGAGGTGAATGTCGCGGTGGCCGGCGTCGAGAAGGGCTTGAGCGGCCTGGCGCCCAGCCTCATGTTCGTCGGGAAGCACGACTGGCAGGTTGGTTGCAGAGGTGGGGCCGATGTTGAGCAACACGGCCGGGGTGCGCTCAACCGCTGGCGGGATGTCACGTTCCTGAGTGAACATTGACGCGAGGATGAGCCCGTCAACCTGGCGGTCGAACATGGCGTCAAGCAGCAAGTGCTCTTGAGTGAGGTTTCCGCTCGTCTCGGCGACAAACACCATGAAGCCGCGGTCCCTGGCGGCCTCGATGGCGCCCTTGATCATGTCGCCAGCGAGGCGAGACGAGGCGACGGAGTCCGACACGAAGCCAAGCGTGCTGGTCACACCCTTGCGCAGGCCGACGGACATGGCGTTGGGGCGATACCCCAGCTCGACGGCCTTGGCCTTGACGCGCTCTTGGACCGTCTGAGAGATGCGTACGTCGGTGCCGCGGCCCGAGAGGACGAGCGAGGCCGTCGAGACCGCGATGCCAGAGGCCGCCGCAACGTCGGCGAGCGTCACGCGCTTCGCTGCCACTGGGCCTCCTTTGGTCTCCCTGCGGCGAGAACTGTTACATCACTGTGACCGAATCGACGCCTGCCTGAGTTGACATTATGCATGCCGATGGGCGAATCTCTTGTTGCTAGTTCGATTTAGCAACGGCCAATCACTTCATGTGAGCCTCGAAAAAGGGAGACAACGATGTCCTTCATTCCCAAGACCAGCCATCCGGCGGGTGCCAGGCGGCCTGCCGCTATCGCGCTCGGCCTCGCTGGCGCTCTCTCCATGGCGGCCTGCACCCCGCCAGGAACCACAGACGACGAGCCGACGGTCGACTCCACCGCGGTTGCCGCTCCAGTGACCGGCGATGCGCCCTCCTGCGGCGCCGATCCGGTCACGCTTGAGGCGTACGTCGAGACGGGCTTCCCTGTGTTCAACGAGCTCACGGCGGAGTTCGAGAAGCAGTTCCCCAACGTCACGTTCAACACCCGTGAAGACCAGTTCGCCGTGATCACGCAGAACGCGCCTCGCGTTCTTGTCGACTCCCCGCCAGACCTCATGCGCTTGCCTCAGGTTTCCGAGCTCGCCAAGGACGGGCTGCTGTACGACCTCGACGAATACGCGGCAGCCTTTGGGTGGGACGAGTGGCCCTCTTCGCAGCTCGAGCAGATGCGCGTCAACGCCGACGGACAGCGTGGCGACGGCCCCCTGTACGCCATGGGCATCAACTTCTCCATGACCGGCGTGTTCTACAACAAGGAGCTCGCGGCGCAGATCGGCATGACCGAAGCACCAAAGACGCTTGAGGAGTTCGACGGCTACTTGCAGGCAGCCAAGGACGCAGGCATCACGCCGATGGCGCAGTTCAATGGCGGCGCCACGGGAGGCCTCGCGTTCCCTCTGCAGGCACTGATGGCGTCCTATGGCGACCCCAGCGAGATCAACTCGTGGATCTACCAGCGCGAGGGCGCGACGATCGACACTCCGGCCAACCTCGAAGCGACCGAGCACCTCAACAGCTGGATCGAGGCAGGCTACTTCGCGGATGACATCAACTCGATGGACTACTCGCAAATGATGAGCCGGTTCATCGGCGGCGAGTCGCTGTTCATCTTTAACGGCGACTGGGAGTCGGGCAACCTCGACGCCCAGATGCCTGGCAACGCAGGATTCTTCCTGATGCCCCCGCTCGAAGAGGGAGGCCAACTGGGAGCCATGTCGGCGCCTTTGACCTACGGCATCTCGGCCAACGCAGCGAGCCCTGACTGCGCGGCGTTCTTCCTCAACTGGGTCGCGACCGACGAGACCGCGCGGACCATCGACATCGAGGTCGGCGGATCGCACCCCATGGGCCCGACAGACGCGTTCATGCCTGACATCGACCCAGCCTCCGTGACCGCACAGACACTCGCGGCCGGTGCGACCGTTGGCGAGAACAACGGCGCGATGGACTTCATCGCGAACGCAACGGGAGCGATCTACGCCAAGGGCTGGACGCCGAACCTGCAGAAGATGTTCGCTGGTGAGCAGACCCCAGAGGGCCTCCTCGCTTCTGTCCAGGCCAGCTACGAGGACGAGATCGGCGGCTGATTTCACTATGACTGCATCCAGGCGAACGGGCACCAGCCTCAACCGCCGCCCGTCCGTCTCGGAGCCGTCGCTCACCCCCGAGGCCCGGCGTCGCGCGGACCGCGCGCGACGCCTGCGCCGCGGGCTGCCAGGTCTCGCGCTCGTGGCACCGGCCGCCATCGTGTACGCGGTGTTCGTACTGACCCCTCTCGGCGCGACCATTCAGTATTCGTTCTACGAGTGGGACGGGATCACCCAAGCCACGTGGATCGGCTTCGACAACTATGCGCGGCTCTTCACCGACGAGGAACTCTTCGGCTCCATCCTCAACGCCTTCCAGCTCATCCTCTACTTCTCGCTCGTTCCCGTCACGCTCGGCCTGATTGCGGCTGCGCTGATCAGGAAGTTCGGAACGAGCCGCCTCGCGCTCGTGTCGCGTACCGTGCTGTTCCTCCCGCAGGTCATTCCGCTGGTCGCGGCAGGCATCATGTGGACCTGGCTGATGGCTACCGATGGCGCTGTCAACCAGTTCTTCAGGCTGATCGGCCTTGGCGACGTCACCCGCGCATGGCTGGGGGACTTCGACACAGCCCTCCCCGCCGTCGGCGTCATCGGCGCATGGGTCTCACTCGGCCTGTGCATGCTGCTGCTCCTCGCGGGCATGACCAAGATCGACCCCGCGCTTTACGAGGCCGTGCGCCTCGATGGCGCCGGGCCCGTCCGGGAGTTCATGGCGGTGACCTTTCCCGCCGTGCGGCAAGAACTTGGAGTCGCCATCACCATCACGGTGATTAGCGCGCTCAGAAGCTTCGACATCATCTACATCTCGACCCAAGGAGGGCCAGGAAACAGCACTCTGGTGCCCGGACTCGAGATCTACTACCTCGCGTTCCTCCAACGCGAGATCGGTCAAGCCTCGGCGCTCGCCGTCGCCCTGACCGTGCTCGTGCTCGCCGTCGTGTTGCCGCTCCATCGCCTCGCTCGCGGAAAGGAAGAATCGTGAAAACCTCTGCCCGCGAGCTGTGGCTCGGACGTGGCCTTCTCGTCTTCGTCATGTTCATCACGATCATTCCGTTCGTCAGCCTCTTTGTGACGGCACTGCACGAGCCCGGGACCTACCCCGCGGGACTCGAGTGGCCAGAGGACCCGCACTGGGAAAACTTTGGCAACGCCTTCCAAGCGGCCAACATGGCGGCGTTGCTCAAGTCGAGCTTTCTCATCGAGCTGGGCGTCGTTCCTGCCGCCGTGCTCATCGCGACGCTCGCCGGATTCGCGCTCGGTCATCTCAAGGTGCCGTTCCGTCGCACGCTCTTCATCATCTTTGTGTTGGGGCTGACGCTTCCCTTCGAGGGAATCATCGTGCCGCTGTACTACCAGATCCGCGGATATGGCCTGTTAAATACGCAGTGGGCGATCATTCTGCCGCTGCTCGGTCTCTTCATGCCCTTTGCCGTGATGTGGATGCGCGCGCACTTTGTCAACATGCCCCAGGACCTCTCAGAGGCCGCCAGGGTCGACGGCGCATCCACGTGGCAGCTCTTCTGGCGAGTGCACGTGCCGTTGTCGATGCCGGCGATCTCCTCGCTCGCGATTCTGCTGTTCCTGTGGACCTGGAACCAGTTTCTACTCGCCATCGTGTTGGTAGACGACCCCACCAAACGCACCATGGCGGGTGCTCTTGGGGCCTTCCAGGGACAGTGGGGCACGGACATCCCAATGCTGTGTGCAGGGTCGCTCCTGATCCTGACGCCGACGCTGTTGGTGTTCCTCGCCTTCCAGCGCCAGTTTGTCGCCGCGCTCCTTCAAGGTGCAGTCAAGGGATGACCGATGTGACAGCGCGGCCGCCGTTCGACGCGGCGGTCGCGAGAGCCCTTGATGAATACGGCGACGCCGTGGTGACCGGCATGACCGACGCCGATATCCCACACGTGCGAGCGCTCGCCGCACCGTTCTCGATGGCCGAGCTGACCATGCACGGCGCCTTTGCACGGGAAGAGCGCACCGTGACAAGGCCGTCGGACGGCACTGGGCTTTCCGTCGTCGTCTATACGCCGGTGGATGCGCGACGACCGCTGCCGGTGTTGCTTCACCTGCACGGCGGGGGCCTCATCGCTGGCCAGGCAGACTCGGACACTCCCGGACTGCTTCAAGGCGTCGCCGACGCCGGTTGCGCGCTGGTGGTCGTCGACTACCGCCTGGCCCCTGAGCATCCCTTCCCTGCCGCCCTTGACGACGCGACCACGGCCTTGGCGTGGCTTGCCAGCGACGACGCGCCGCCGCTGCTCGATGGCTCACGCATCGTCTTATCTGGAGTGAGCGCTGGCGGGGGGCTCGCGGCGACCGCGGCGCTTTATGCCAGAGACCACGACGGCCCACCCCTCGCGGGTCTTCTGCTCATGTGCCCCATGCTCGATCACAGGAGCGACTCGCCGTCCGCCAGGCAGATGGAAGGCACCGGCTCGTGGGATCGCACGGCCAACGCGACCGGATGGCGGGCCTACTTGGGGCAGGACCCCTCGGAAACCGCCCCGCCTCCCTACGCATCGGCGGCCTCGTGCGACGATCACCGCGGCCTGCCCCCGACCTTCATCGACGTCGGATCGGCGGAAACCTTCCGCAGCGAGTGCGTGAGTTTTGCCGACGCCATCTGGACGGCGGGCGGTGACGCCGAACTCCACGTGTGGCCAGGTGGTGCACACGGGTTCGACTTCCTCGCGCCGTGGGCGCGCATGGCTCGCGATGCACGAGCGGCGCGGACGGCCTGGTTGCGCCGAGTGCTTTCTCGTTCCTAGACCTGACTCAGCGCCAAGGAGTGCCTCATGACTCAACCCCGCACAGACGGACCGCAGTTGATCGCGTACCTCGACAGGTGCGGCGGCTCGGTGCGCGCGCTTCACGACCTCTTGGAGGGCCCCCTCACAGGCGCCTTCGCGGGGGTCCACCTCTTGCCCTACTTCACGCCGTACGACGGAGTCGACGCTGGCTTCGATCCGCAGGACCACACCGCCGTGGACCCACGGTTGGGCACGTGGGACGACGTTCGCTCGCTCAGCGACCACCACACGGTGATGAGCGACGTGATAGTCAACCACGTCTCCGCCGAGTCTCCCCAATTCCAGGATGTGGTGCGCCGGGGGGATCAGTCGCCGTGGGCCCCTATGTTCCTTACGCTTGATGCGGTGTTTCCCGGTGGCGCTACGGAGAGTGACCTCACCCGCATCTACCGCCCGCGGCCAGGCTTGCCGTTCACTCCCATCGAGTGGGCGGGCAAGAGGCGGCTCGTGTGGACGACGTTCACGCCCGAGCAGATCGACATTGATCTGAGGACGCCTCAGGCGTGGGAGTACCTCGAGTCGGTTGTCGACGCCCTGACATCCGGCGGGGTGACGATGCTGCGCCTCGACGCGGTGGGCTACACCGGCAAGGAGACCGGCACCGATTGCTTCATGACGCCATCGACCAGCGCCTACACGCAACGGATCGTCGCCATGGCCCATGAGCGCGGTGCCAAGGTGTTGCTGGAGGTTCACGGCCACCACAGCCAGCAAATCGAAATCGCCAAGAGCGTCGACCTGGTCTACGACTTTGCGCTGCCGCCGCTCGTCCTCCACGCACTCCACGCCCGCGACCTCGAACCGCTCAAGCAGTGGTTCGCGATACGACCAAAGAACGCGGTCACCGTCCTCGACACGCACGACGGCATCGGCATCGTCGATGTGGGTGAGAGCGACTTGGCGCCCGGGCAACCGGGTCTGCTGGAGCCGCGCCAGATCGACGCGCTAGTGGACTCGATCCACCATGCCAGCCACGGCACGAGCCTGGCAGCGACCGGGGCTGCCGCCTCGAACCTCGATCTCTACCAGGTCAATTGCACCTTCTACGATGCGCTTGGTCGAGACGACGATCGCTACCTCCTTGCCCGCCTCATCCAATTGATGACCCCGGGCATCCCGCAGGTGTACTACGTGGGACTGTTCGCTGGCACCGGCGACATGGAGTTGCTGAAACGCACCGGCGTGGGGCGCGACGTGAACCGGCACCACTTCTCTGCCGAGCAGATCGAGTCGGCGCTTGAGCGGCCCATCGTCGCCGCCCAACTCGACGCCATGAAGTTGCGCAACACCCACCCTGCCTTCGACGGCTACTTCTCGTTCGAGACCGCGGGAACCGCAGGGGTGATGCGCTGGACAAAGGACGATGCCAGCGTGGTCCTGACGTTTGACGTGGCAGACGCGAGCTTCGACCTCAAGGTCTCTGACGACTAGCCGCGGGACCGAGGTCGCCATCGACGTACTGCCAGCCAACGGGCTCACGCACAAAGCGACTGGTCTCTTCGATCACGGCGACCACGCCGTCGGCGCCTTGATAACGCGCCACGAACGACACGGTGCCCGACGCGTCGCCCTCGCCGCCCGCGCTGACTGACTTCACCTCGAGTTCAAGCCATACGGCGTCGTCCAGGTCGAGAGCCGCTGGCCGTGTGGACGGGTTCCACGTGCTCAGCAGGTACCGGGCGTCGCGGCGCACGTAGGCGGTGTACCTGGACCTCATGAGGGCTTCCGCGGTGGGGGCGGCAGACTCGCCGCGAAGGAACGGGCCGCAGCACTCGCGGTACGTCGCGCCCGAGCCGCACGGGCACGGCGGGCCGGTCACGCCGGAGTCTTGAGCTCTCGCACCCACTGCTCGCCCTCGAGCCGGAATCCCGCGCGGCGAAGGTACTCCACGTCCGTCGCGCGATGCGGCGTCAGGGTGAGAGTGCGGAAGCCTGCGCCGGGAAGCGCGCCGGAGTCGCGGTACACGAACTGTCCAGGCGTGAAGTTACGGAAGCGCGGCTTGACCCAGTCGAGTTCGACCTCGCCTTTGCCATCCCCCAAGTCCCTGACGGCGACCACGCCGACGGCTTCATCGCCGCGCACCACCAAGAGCGTGAGGCGCGAACCAGCACCCTCACCAGGGTCGGCGACAAAGCCGGGTTGGTGCGCCTGGATGTCGTCGGCGTGCACGTCGAGCACGTGGCGCAGGTAGGCGTTGTCTGGATCAACGGTGAGCGCCTGGAACACTCCTGGATCGCTGGCCTCGCGATGCAACCGGAGCAGCCAGTACACGTTGATGATGGCTATGGCGCCGTTCATGGCCGCGAAGGGCCACACCTCGATGACCGCGTTGTAGAAGGTCGCGACGACGGAACCCGTCAGGTTCATCCACCTGAACCGCAGCACTTGCGATTGCGTGAGTGATACGACGATGAGGATGGATCCGATCCATCCGATGATCTCCAAGACTGTTTGCACCCACCAAGCGTACGTTGCTGGCTTAGTCTCGGGGGATGGTCACCGGGTCAGTGCGCGCCGATGCATGGGTGTGGGCTGTGCGCCTGTACAAGAGCCGCACTCAGGCCACGATGGCGTGTCGCGCGGGTCACGTGCGCGTCAACGGGGATCGCGCCAAGGCCGCCACCCACGTGAAGGTGGGCGACCGCGTGGTGGTGCGCGCTGGGGGTATCGACCGAGTGGTCGAGGTCAGGCAGTTGCTGGCGAAGCGCGTGGGGGCTGAGCCGGCCGCGGCGGCATACGTCGACCACACCCCCGCACCTCCGCCGCCCGAGTTTGTCGCGCCCCCTGCGCTCCGCGATCGCGGCTCTGGCAGGCCCACCAAGAAGGAGCGCCGTCAGCTCGACAAGTTGCGGGGCCGGCCGTAGGGGCGCCAGGTGTGGCACCGCAACGGATTAGGCTCGGGGACATGCCCAAGCCTTCCGCCGATGTGGTCGTCGTGACATACAAGCCCGGCGACACCATCGCGTCGTTCCTCGCCTCCGCGGTGGGTGCGGATGGCGTCGCGAGCGTCACCGTGGTCGACAACGCTTCGGGAGACGACGTTGCCGAGAAGGCGGCGGCCGACGCTGGCGTCGGCTTTGTCCAGACGGGACGCAACGGTGGTTACGGGACCGCCGCCAATGTCGGCGCGCGGCAGGGTGGTGCCGAGTGGATTCTGGTCTCCAATGCCGACATTGTGCTCGAGAGCGGCGCCGTGGCAGCGATGCTCCACACGGCCGCCTCCGATGCCGCGATCGGTGCCGTGGGGCCGCGGGTGCAAGAGGTTGACGGCTCCACGTATCCGTCGGCGAGACCGCTGCCGACGTTCCTGCTCGGCACCGGCCATGCGCTCTTTGGAAAGGCCTGGCCGCGCAACCCGTGGACGCGTCGGTACAAGCTTGATCTCGACCCCGCCGGGGGAGAAGTGGAGGCGGGGTGGCTGTCGGGATCGTGCTTCCTGGTGCGGCGCACCGCTTGGGAACGGCTGGGCGGATTCGACGAGCGGTTCTTCATGTTCTTTGAGGATGTCGACCTCGGAAGGCGTCTTAGTGAGGCTGGGTACCGGCAGGTGTGGATCCCGCAAGCGGTGGTGACGCATCTCGGCGGACACAGTTACCGATCGGATCCCGCGCCCATGCTGAAGGCGCATCACGAGTCGGCACGCCGATACGTCGCCGGCGCCTATCCGCACTGGTGGCAGGCGCCGCTTCGCGCCGTCGTGACCGCCGGATTGGCCGCTCGACAAAGGGCGGAAGTGGCCGCTGCTCGCAAGAGGTTGACGGCTCGGGCAGACTAGTGCCCATGCGTGGCATCATCCTGGCTGGCGGTTCCGGCACCCGACTGCACCCGATCACCGTGGGCGTGAGCAAGCAACTCGTCCCCGTCTACGACAAGCCGATGATCTACTACCCCTTGTCGACACTGATTCTCGCGGGCATCAGGGACGTGTTGGTCATCACGACGCCCCATGACGCCGAGCAGTTCGAGCGCCTCTTGGGCGATGGCTCCCAGTTCGGCATCTCGATCTCCTACGCACAGCAGCCCGAACCGAATGGCCTGGCGCAGGCCTTCACGATCGGTGCCGAGCACGTGGGTAACGACAGCGCAGCGCTCGTGCTTGGGGACAACATCTTCTACGGCCACGGGCTCGGCTCGCAGTTGCAGAGGTTCTCCGACATCGACGGCGCGGCCGTCTTCGCCTACCGTGTGGCGGATCCCACCGCGTACGGCGTGGTGGAGTTCGACGCCAACGGCAAGGCGATCTCGCTCGAAGAGAAGCCGGCCAACCCCAAGTCGAACTACGCGGTGCCTGGCCTCTACTTCTACGACAACGACGTGATTGAGATCGCGCGGGGCCTCAAGCCGAGCGCCCGCGGCGAGTACGAAATCACCGACGTCAACAGGCACTACCTCGACGCTGGCAAGCTCCAGGTGGGCGTGCTCCCTCGCGGCACGGCCTGGCTCGACACCGGTACCTTCGACTCCCTCCTGGACGCGAGCCAGTTCGTCCAGACGGTGGTCCACCGCCAGGGCATGAGCATCGGCGCCCCAGAAGAGGTGGCGTGGCGTCGCGGCTTCTTGAGCGACGACGAACTTCGCGAGCGGGCGGAGAAGCTCACCAAGTCTGGTTACGGGCAGTACTTGCTCAAGGTGCTGGACGAGGGCCGGTAGCCCGGCTGCTGCCAGCGCGGCGGCGCACCGCTAGGCCAGAACCTCGTCGGCCGCAACCGCCCAGCGCTCACGCCAGTTCCCGATGCCTTCGATCCCGAGTGCCTCGTGGGCGTCGTGGCCTAGCACCGACCATGCGGGCCGCGGCGCCGGCCGCTGGTATGCGGAGGAGTCGGTGGGAGAGACGATGTCGCCAAGCCCAGCCGACGCCGCGATCTCTTTGGCGAAGTCGTACCAGGAGCACTGTCCGTCAGAGGTGGCGTGATACGTACCGGCCGGGGCGTTGGCCTCGAGCAGGCGAATCATGAAGGCGGCCACATCGCGGGTCCAGGTGGGCTGCCCCATTTGGTCGTCCACTACTGACAGGGCTCCCCGTTCGCGGCCGGCCTTGGCGATGGTCTTGGGGAAGCAAGGCCCGCCGCGTCCGTAGAGCCAGGCGGTGCGCAGGATGAGGGCGTCGGCGCCGGAAGCGCGAACCTCGTTCTCACCCTCCGCCTTGGTGCGCCCGTAGGCGGAGGCAGGGTTCATCGTCGCGTCTTCTGCGTACGGAGTCGCCGCGTCCCCTGCAAAAACGTAGTCGGTGCTGATGTGGATCATCCGTGCTCCGGCGGTAGCGGCAGCGCGCGCAATGTTGGCAGGCCCTGTCGCGTTCACTGCGAGCGCGAGGTCCTCTTGCTCCTCCGCAGCGTCGACCGCAGTGAAGGCCGCGCAATTGATGATGAGGTCCGTACCGGCAACCGCTGCTGCCACTGCCTCTGCGTCGAGGATGTCCAGTTCATCGCGATCGGTGAGCGTTACGTCGGCCGCTCCCGCGTGGCCGAGCGCCTCGACCACATCGGTCGCGAGCATCCCGTGGGCACCGGTGATGAGAATGCGGGTCTGGGAGAGGTTCACGCAGTCAAGGCTAGTCGCTGACCGACAGCCTGGCGGTGGCGTGGCCGTTAGGCTGTTGCGGGCAAGGGAGGCGCCATGGAGTACAGGGAACTGAGCATCGCGGGTGCGTGGGAAATCACCACCCGCCACTTTGGCGACGACCGCGGTCTGTTCCTCGAGGTGTTCAAGGACGCCCCCTTCGCTGCTGAGGTCGGGCATGACTTTTCTTTGGCGCAGGTCAATCTGTCAGTGTCGGCCGCAGGCGTGTTGCGCGGTATCCACTTCGCCGACGTGCCTCCAGGACAGGCAAAGTATGTGACGTGCGCCAAGGGCGCGGTGCTCGACGTGGTGGTAGACATCCGAGTCGGCTCTCCCACGTACGGCCAATGGGACTCCGTGCTGCTCGACGACGTCGACCGCCGGGGCGTGTACATCTCGGAGGGCCTTGGCCACGCGTTCATGTCGCTTGAGGACGGCTCGACCGTCATGTACTTGTGCTCTACTCCCTACGCGCCTGGCCGCGAGCATGAGGTGAACCCGCTCGATCCCGCCATCGGCATCGAGTGGCCAAGCGTGGGCCGCCACGGCGCTCCGTTGACGCCGCAGCTGTCGCCCAAGGACGAGGCGGCCCCCACGCTTGAGGTGGCCCGCGACGCTGGTTTGCTTCCCACGGCCGACGCCGTTGCGGGCTTCGTCGCTTCACTCACGGGCGACGCGGACGCATAGGATTCTGGGGACCCCGCGAACGCGGGGGCGAGGAAGGCTGTCATGAAGGCTCTTGTCACCGGCGGCGCCGGCTTTATTGGCTCCAACTTTGTGCGGTTGACGCTCGAGGAGCGTCCCGACGTGGAGATGACGGTGCTCGACGCCCTCACCTACGCCGGCAACGAGGCCTCGCTCCCCGATGATGAGCGGGTCACCTTGGTCAAGGGCGACATCGCCGAGCCTGAACTGGTCCATGACCTGGTGGCGGAGCACGATCTGGTAGTCCACTTCGCGGCAGAGAGTCACAACGACAACTCGCTCGACAACCCGTGGCCATTTGTGCAGACCAACATCATCGGCACCTATCAACTGCTCGAGGCGGTGCGCCGCCACGGCAAGAAGTTGCACCACGTCTCGACCGACGAGGTCTATGGCGACCTCGAGTTGGACGACCCTGCCAAGTTCACGGCGGAAACGCCCTACAACCCGTCCTCTCCATACTCGTCCTCAAAGGCCGCCTCGGATCTGTTGGTACGCGCCTGGGTCAGGTCCTTCAAGGTCGAGGCGACCATCTCCAACTGCTCCAACAACTACGGGCCAGCGCAGCACGTGGAGAAGTTCATTCCCCGCCAGATCACGAACGTGCTCGACGGGATTCGCCCCAAGTTGTATGGCAAGGGCGAGAACGTGCGCGACTGGATTCACGTGGACGACCACAACCGCGCCGTCTGGACCATCATCGACAAGGGTCGCGCTGGCGAGACGTACCTCATTGGCGCCGACGGCGAGATGGACAACAAGTCCGTCATCGAGATGATCCTCGAGCAGATGGGCCAAGACGCCGACGCATACGACCACGTCAGCGACCGCCCCGGTCATGACATGCGTTACGCGATCGACTCGACCAAGCTGCGCGAGGAGCTGGGCTGGGAGCCGGTCTACAAGGACTTCGCCGCCGGCCTCGCCGCCACGATCGCCTGGTACCGCGACAACGAGCCGTGGTGGCGCGCCAAGAAGCTCGAGACTGAGATGAAGTACGAGCGCCTGGGGCGCTAGGCGTTCCGGGCGCCATGGGCGCGACCGCGTCCAGCCCTCTTGCGGACCGTCTCTGACACAGCGCGACCCGCCACGCCGGCGTGTCACGTCAGAAACGCCGCACCATGGCTCCGGTGAGTGTCAGGGACGGTACGGCGCCGCGCTCCACGGAGCTCTCGAGACTGAGATGAAGTACGAGCGCTTGGGGCGCTAACCCTCCTCGGCCGACGCTCGGCGTGACGCTGCCTCTTCGAGCAGCGCCGCATACGCGTCGGCGACCGCCGACACGTCGAAGCGCAGTGCTCGGTCCGCCGCCGCGAGACCCATTGCCACGGTGGCGTCGCGATCCCCGATGAGTCGCGCGAGCGCCTCGGTGAGCGCCCCCGCATCGCCGGTGGGGACCACGAGTCCAGAGACGCCCGGCTCCACGGACTCCGCGAGCCCAGGGAGGTCGGACACCACCACGGCGCAACCCGACGCCATCGCCTCGAGCAGAGCAACGGGGAGTCCGTCCTGGTCTCCGCTCGCCGCGCGCACGGAAGGGAACACTGCGATGTCCGCCTCGGCGTCGGCCCTCGTGAGCTGCTCGCGGGTCAGTTGTCCGGCGAAGGTCACGGGAAGCCCAGCGGCAGCACGCTCGAGAGTTGCCCGCTGGGGCCCGTCACCCACGATCGTCAGGTGCCACCCCTCGCCGCCGACGTCGGCGAGAGACTGAAGCAACAGATGAAAGCCCTTCTTCTCCACCAGTCTGCCCACGGCGAGAAGGCGCACCGACCCATCGGCGGTGCGGTCGGCACGTCCGGCCGCGGCATCGGCGAACTGCGCGACTTGGGCGCCCATGGGCAGCACGTGGGTGGTGGCCGGGTCGGCTCCCAGAGCGATGGCGCGAGAGCGCATGTCGGCACTCATCACGGTGACCACGCTCGCGTGGCGCAGCACGGAGCGCTTGAGTGCGCGCGAAATTGGGTCGTTGAGTGCGTAGAGGTCGCCCCCAAGTGTGGTGACCATGAGCGGAATCCTTGGAGCCGCGACGCGCGCGACGAGCCCTTGAGGGATGATCCAGTGCGCGTGAATGACATCGGGACGACGATGACGCAGTTCGCGCCTGACGCCCCGCCATTGGGCGGCGACGAGGAACGGAAGTTGAATCAACCGGGACTTGCGGGATCGCACGTTCTCAAGGATGGCGCCGTGAGCGACGTCTTCCCAGCGCCGCGGAAAGTAGCGGTAACGGGAGACGGTGATGCCGTCGGCCGCCTCTTCAGACGGCCCGCCAGGTACGGCAGGCACCAGCAGGTGCGGGGCGAAACGGTCTGCGAGCCCGACGGCAAGGTCCCTCACAAACGACGGCGTCCCGTCGCCGTTGTGCGCAGGGTACGTCGATGCCAACACCAGCAAGGGCCGGTCGCTGTGGTGCGAGGTCATAGGCTTATCCACTGTGAGTAGCGGCGGGGAGCACCCAGTGTACGAGGTGGCTGTGGTGGGCTCCGCTGGCTTCCTGGGCGGCGCGATCTGCGAAGTCTTCGCCGCGGCAGGCGTCACCGCACGCGGCTTTACCCTCGACGACCCGCTGGTGAACGGCGGTCTCCTCAACCCCGAGGCGCTCTCTGTGCGCACGGTGGTGTGGTGCGCCTCCCGCATCAATCCCAGGCTTGCCGTCGAGCAACCCGCGTTGATCGATGCGGACAAGCGCGATATCGATCAAGCGCTGCACCTCTTCGCCGATGCCGGTATGAGCCCGCGTCTCGTGAGCTTCTCGTCGGGAGGCACGCTCTACGGCCCCCCGTCCACCCCGCCGTTCGCAGAGGGTGACGCCGTGCACCCGGTGAATGCCTACGGCGAGGCGAAGTACGAGATCGAGAACCACCTCGCGCAATCGGGCCTCGACACTGTCACACTGCGCGTGGCCAACGCCTACGGGCCTGGGCAGCGCCCCGCGCCTGGCCAAGGAGTGCTCGCCCATTGGATGGAGGCGGTATTGGGCGGTAGCGAGGTGCATCTCTACGGAGATCCGGATGCGACGCGCGACTATGTGTACGTCGACGACATCGCACGCGCTGCACTTGCCGCTCACCGCGCTGACTCGGCGCCGCCCATCGTCAACATCGGCTCCGGGGTGCCCACCACGCTTGACGAGCTGCTGGAGGTATTGAGGCCCGTGGTCGCGCCGCACGCCTTGCGCGTGGTGCGGCATGAGGCACGGGCGACTGACGCCGCGCACTCGACGCTCGATGTGTCGCTCGCGGCCGACGCTCTTGGCTGGCGGCCACTCATGTCACTTGCCGAGGGAGTGGAACGCATGTGGGCGTGGCGAGCCGGATCGTGAGGACCGTGCTCGTGAATCGCGGATCCCTCCTGCGCTGGGTTCTGTTCGCAATCGCCGTCGCGCTGCTGGCTTGGGCTGTGACGTCCCAATGGTCGGACGTCTCGTCGGCTGTGGCCCAGATGGGATGGCGGCCGCTCGCGCTCGCGACTCTCGCCGCCGTGGCCGCGCTCGGATTCAACACCATGTCGTGGCGCGCTGTCATGAGGTCCGTCGGGCTTGAGGCCGCATGGCCTGAGACGGCCGCTGTCTTCTTGGTATCGCAGGCCGGCAAGTACGTCCCCGGCGCCGTGTGGCCGGTGCTGGCGCAGGCCGAATTCGCGCGTGCCCATGGGGTGTCGCGGGCGCGGGCAATGACGGGATCGCTGGTCGCGATGGCCGTCGGCGTCGTCACTGCCGGCGTTGTGGGCGCCGCGGGGCTCGTGTGGTGGGCGCCTGGCGCGGTCGCGGACTACTGGTGGGCGCTCGTCCTCGTTGCCGCGCTTGCGGCACTGCTGGTGCCGGCCGTGCTGACTCGTGCGCTCGGTCTTGCTCTCAAGGTGCTCCGCCGGGACGCCGCCCCGCCGAGCATCGGCACCAAGGCCCTGCTCGCGTCGGCCGCATGGTCCGTCGGCAACTGGGTCGCGCTCGGCGTGCAAGCCTGGATCTTGCTCGACGCCTTGACTGCCGACAATGAGGCGCTCTGGCCGCTCGCTACCGGCGCCTTCGCGCTCGCGTGGCTCGTGGGGTTCTTGGCGGTGTTTGCGCCGGCGGGCTTGGTCGTGCGAGAAGGGGCGCTCGTGGTGCTGCTCGGCGCCGTCGCGACCGAGCCTGAGGCGCTCGCTCTCGCGCTCCTCAGCCGTTTCGCTATGACGCTTGCCGACGCCGTTGGTCTTGCGGGCGGAGTGCTCGCGCGGCGGTGGCGGCGGGCTGAGCAGGACCGTACTGCTGCTCCTTGAGCCGGTATAGCTGATCCTCGCCAAGAATGCGGTTGGTCTTGGCCAGGTCGGACAAGACGCCGAGTGCGAGCGAGAGGCCAGCGCCGATGATCAGTAGCGTGCCAAGGATGAGCGACTGGAAGTGGTTGCCCTGGTCTCCTTGGCTCAGCAGGATCGCGTAGCGCACGAACGGGATCAAGCCGAGCAGCCCGAACAGCAAGGTGAGACCCGCGAAGACCGCCCATGGCTTGAACATGATGTACGAGCGCAGGATCGCCTGGCCGGAGCGCAGCATGTGCTCGAACATGTTGGAGAACAGGCGCGACTCCCGCGTCTTGGCGTTCGTGTCGATCTCGACAGACGTGATCGCCAGGCTCTTGTTCCCGGCCTGGATGATGGTCTCCATCGTGTAACTGAACTGCGTCACCACGTTGAGCTTGTACAACGAGTAGCGCGAGTACGCGCGGAAACCGGAAGCAGCGTCGGGCAACTCAGTGCCGGCGGCCTGATTGACCACCCACGAGCCGAAACGCTGCATCGTCTTCTTGAACAGCGAGAAGTGGCTGATGGTGTGCGTCTGGCGGTCGCCGATCACGATGTCGGCGGTGCCGTCCAGGATGGGTTGGACCAGGTCGCCGATGCGCTCTTGCGGATACTGGTTGTCGCCATCCGTGTTGACCACGATGTCCGCGCCGTGGGACAGGGCATAGTCGACACCGTCTCGGAAGGACCGTGCCAGCCCCATGCGGCGGGTGTGCGAAATGATGTGGTGGACGTCGTTCTCGCGTGCGACCTCCACGGTGCGGTCGTCAGAGCCGTCGTCAATAACTAAGATCTCGAGCTCGTCGATGCCTGGCAGCGTGCGCGGAATGGTGCTCAGCACTGAAGCGAGCGTCGCCTCTTCATTGAGGCAAGGGATTTGTACGATGAGTTTCACGGCGGCCTTTCTCCGGCTACCAGGGTAGTCGAGCGCACGCCGATGGGCGTGTCGGGGGTTCAGCGCCCGATCAGGCGCCGCGTGAGGCCGGCCGCGAGGGCAAGCGCAATGCCGCCGAAGGTGCCTGCGACGGCCGCCGCTGCCAGGGCGCTGTCGGCAAGCGTGGGGGCGAGGTCTTCCGCCCACAGCGACTTGCCCAGGTAGCCGCCGAGCGCACCCGCAACCAGGTTGAGGAGCCAGCCGCCGTCAACAAGGCGGTGAACCTTGGCCGCCCCGCACCCCGAGATGGCGCCTAGCGCCACCGCCACCAAGGTTTCCATGCCTGAACGGTAGTCGGCCCGCTGCGTCGGCGTTGGCGACGCGCCAGGTGTCGGGCCAGGTGTCGGGCCAATGACACGGCGGTGAGCATTCGGTGACTGATCGCGCTTCCCGTGGCACAAAGCGGGCGACCGGGCTACGGTCAACAGTACGCACAACCTGCGCGAAAACCCCATAACCCGTAAACCATGCGAAAGGGTACTCACGTGACCTCAATCATGACTGCTCAACGGAGAGCGATCGTCATCGTCGCGGCGCTCGCCGTGGCGTTGAGCTTCACGGCGACGCCAGCGGGCGCCGTCGTCGAAGAACCGGACCCCACGACGGTGCAGATTCTGGGCATCAACGACTTCCACGGGCGCATCCTGCCCGACTCGTTTTCTGGGAACGCCGGCGCGGCCGTTCTCGCGGGCGCCGTCGATCAGCTCGAGACGGAATACCCCAACACCGTTTTCGCGGCTGCTGGCGATCTGATCGGCGCCTCAACCTTCGAGAGCTTCGTTGCAGACGACAAGCCCACCATCGACGCCCTGAATGCCATGGGTCTCGACGTATCGGCCGTCGGCAACCACGAGTTTGACAAGGGCTTTGCCGACCTGACCGAGCGCGTCATGGCACCGTACGACCCAGCGACCAACCCCTATGGGGGCGCGACCTGGCAGTACCTCGGAGCGAACGTCCGCTACGTCGACACCGGAGACCCGGCGCTTCCTGAGACCTGGACGGTCAGCTACGGAGACGTCGAGGTGGGCTTCATCGGTGCCGTCACGGACGAGACGCCATCACTGGTCTCGCCGGACGGGGTGGCCGAACTTGCCTTCGAGAAGGAGTACGTCGCGGCCAACAGGTCTGCTGACGCGCTCGTCGCTGCAGGCGCAGACCTGATCGTGCTCTTGGTCCACGAAGGCGCGCCCACCACGGCGTACGCCGATGCCGTCGACCCGTCGAACGACTTCGGCGAGATGATCACCAACCTGTCTCCTGACATCGACGCCGTGATCTCCGGTCACACGCACCTTGCCTACGACCACCGCGTGCCGGTTGCCGAATGGGCCGCAGAGGGCCGCGCGGTCACGGAGCGCCCCGTCGTCTCCGCTGGGCAGTATGGGATGGCGCTCAACAAGTTGCTCTTCACGGTCGACGCCGACGGCAACGTCACAGGTCTCGACACGAGCGTGATCGATCTGTACGAGGCCTTCCCTACCAACGCGGAGGTGCAGGCGATTGTCGACGACGCAGTGGCCGAGGCCGACGTTCTTGGCTCGGTGGTACTGGGGCAGATCGAAGAGCCCTTGTACAGGGCACGCACGGCCACCGGCGCGCCTGGCTCGTCTCGCGGCGGCGAATCGACGCTCGGCAATGCCGTGGCAAACATTCAGTTGTGGGCTACCGAGGAATTGGGGGCGCAGATTGCGCTCATGAATCCCGGTGGCTTGCGAGCCGACATGCTGGGGACAGCTGCGGGCGACCCTGCGCTGTACCCCTCGGATATCACCTTCGCTCAGGCGGCCTCCGTCCAGCCCTTTGCCAACACCTTGGTGACGATGGACCTGACGGGTGCGCAGCTCGCCCAGGTGCTTGAGGAGCAGTGGCAGCCAGAGGGATCATCGCGGCCGTTCTTGAGGTTGGGAACGTCCACCGGTTTCACGTATACCTATGACCCGGCTGCTGCGGCAGGTAGTCGCATCCTGGAGATGCGCCTCGACGGCGAGCCGATTGCCGATGACCAGGTGGTGAAGGTCGTGGTCAACTCCTTCTTGGCAGCGGGCGGCGACAACTTCGCCACCTTGGCGGAGGGCACCAACCGCGCCGACTCTGGCCGCGTTGACCTGACGGCCCAAGTGGAGTACCTCGAGGCGAACGGCGTACTTCCCGCCGACTTCAGCCAGCACGCGGTCGGCGTGAGCGGCCTCGAGGACCTCACCTTCACTCAAGGAGACGAGGTCACCTTCGACCTCAGCTCCTTGATGATGACTGGCCCGACGGACCCTGTTGACCAGACGGTCACCGTCGCGCTCGGTGGCAAGACGGTTGGCACCTTCGACGTGACAAACGAGTTGCCTACCGACGTGTACGACGAGCACGGCACGGCATCGGTTGCCTTCACGGTGCCGAAGTCGGTCAAGGGCGACACGACGCTCACGATCACCGGCGACACGACCGGGACGGTCGTGACGTTCGACGTCACCGTCGAGAAGAAGTCCAACCCAGGCAATGGTCATGGACCCGGCAATGGCAACGGTCATGGCGGAGGCCACGGCAACGGTCACGGCTGGGGCCACTGGTTCGGTCACGGCTGGGGCAACGGGTTCACCCCGTACTACCCAGGCGGTGGCTGGAACTGGCGCTTCCCCGTGTGGTTCGGCGGCTTCTTCGGCTTCGGCTTCGGCCGCTAGCGCTGCTCGACACTCCAGCGGCACTCCCGGTGCTCGGGTCACGTGGTGGCCCGGGCATCGGGAAACCCCTGGTCAACGGCGACTTTCGCTCCTAGGATGGCTCCTGCAAGGCACCACACCGGATGCAAAGGAGCACTGGAGTGCACTTCGAAATCTATAAGGACAAAGCGGGCGAGTTCCGCTTTCGTATCAAGGCCTCGAACGGCAACACTCTTGCCTCAAGCGAGGGCTACAAGGCAAAGGCCTCAGCGGTCAGCGCCATCGACCGCATCAAGTCGGACGCCCTCGGCGCCCAGACGGTCGACAACTCTTAGGTTTCCACCCAACGGCGCCCTTCCCTACAGGGAGGGGCGCCGTTGTTGCGCCCGCCGCCGTTGCCGGGTAGTTGTCTTCTGAGCGCCGCGCGGGCAGTCACCTATCGCCACTCGCGCCAGTAGGACAGAATGGGCGATGTGACAACCTTCGCCGACCGCCACATTGGACCAGAGGACGAGTCTGTCCACCGCATGCTTGAAGCGGTCGGCTACCCGTCGCTCGATGCGCTCATTGATGAAGCGGTGCCCGAGTCGATTCGCCAAGACGACGTGCTCGTGCTGCCGCCTGCGCTCACCGAGGGTGAGGCCCTCGCCGCTCTCGAGCGTTTCGCGCACGACAACGTGCAAGCGGTGCAGATGATCGGCCAGGGGTATTACGACACCGTCACTCCAGCGGTCATTCGGCGGGGGATTCTCTCGAATCCTGCGTGGTACACCGCCTACACGCCGTATCAAGCGGAGATTTCCCAGGGCCGCCTCGAGGCGATGCTCAACTTCCAGACGATGGTGTCCGACCTCACGGCGCTGCCGTACGCAAACGCTTCACTCCTCGACGAGGCCACGGCGGTGGGCGAGGCGGTGCTGATGATGCAGCGCGCCGGAGGGAACACCGGTGCCGTCGTCCTTGACGCCGAGTGCTTCCCACAGACCTTGGAGGTCGCGCTGGCTCAAGCGAGTGCGCTGGGAATCGACGTCAGGGTCGAAACCATCTCGGAGGAGTGGAAGCCCGCCGCTGACGTGACCGGGGTGGTGATTCAGAACCCTGGAATGTCGGGCGCCCTTCGGGATCTCCGACCGCTCATCGAACGCGCTCACGCTGCAGGCGCACTCGTCACCGTCGCTTGCGACATCTTGTCACTCACCATCGTGACGCCCCCTGGAGAGATGGGAGCGGACATCGCGGTGGGCTCGGCCCAGCGTTTCGGAGTGCCGCTGTTCTATGGCGGGCCTCACGCGGCGTTCATTGCCGTCCGCGAAGGCCTTGAGCGCCAGCTGCCTGGTCGCCTCGTTGGCGTGTCCGTCGATGCGGTTGGCAACCCGGCATACCGGCTGACGCTGCAAACACGCGAGCAGCACATCAGGCGTGACAAGGCGACCTCCAACATTTGCACTGCGCAGGCGCTCCTCGCCGTCGTCGCGTCGATGTACGCGGTCTACCACGGGCCCGACGGCTTGCGGGATATCGCGATGGAGGTCCACTCCCGAGCCGTGACGTTGTACGACGCCCTGACGGCCGTCGGCTTCCAGCCAATGCACGAGGCCTTCTTTGACACCATCACCGTGAGCGTTCCTCACGGTGCCGATTCGGTCGTGGCCCGTGCAGCAGCTGCGGGGATCAACATCCGAAAGGTGGATGACGACAGGGTCGCGATTGCTTGCGATGAGAAGACGGAGTTGGAGACGCTCGACAAGCTCGTCGAGGCGGTCATCGCGACCAAGCGCCACCCCGTCTACACGGCACCTCGCGTGGCGATTCCTCGCGGGATGCGTCGCACGTCCGAGTACCTGACCCACCCCGTGTTCACGGCGCAACGATCAGAAGCGGCCCTTACCCGCTACATGCGCAGGCTTGCCGACAGGGATCTTGCGCTTGATCGCACCATGATTCCGCTCGGCTCGTGCACGATGAAACTCAACGCCGCCGCAGAGATGGAACCGATTCTGTGGCCAGGTTTCGCGAACATTCACCCCTTCGCGCCAGCGAACCAGACCGCCGGGTATCGGCACATGATCGAGCAGCTCGAGGACTGGTTGGCCGAGATCACCGGCTATGCGGCGGTGTCGGTCCAACCGAACGCCGGTTCGCGCGGGGAGTACGCGGGGTTGCTGGCGATCAGAAACTTCCACCTCAGTCGCGGCGAGATTGAGCGAGACATCTGCCTCATCCCCGACTCGGCTCACGGTACTAATGCCGCCTCTGCGGTGCTGGCGGGCTTCCGCGTGGTCGTGGTGAGGACCGCAGCCGACGGCGAGATTGACATGGCCGACCTCACGGCAAAACTGACCGCCAATAGTCCCAAGATCGCGGCCATCATGATCACCTATCCGTCGACGCACGGCGTCTACGAACCGCACGTCAAAGACGTGTGCGCTGCCGTTCACGACGCCGGCGGCCAGGTGTATATCGATGGCGCCAACCTCAATGCTCTCGTGGGGCTCGCCAAGCCGGGTCACTTTGGCGGAGACGTTTCCCACCTCAACCTGCACAAGACGTTCGCCATCCCGCACGGCGGCGGAGGCCCCGGCGTCGGCCCGGTTGCCGTCGCGGAGCACCTGGTCGAGTTCTTGCCGGCTGTGCGCCAGTCGATTCAGCGTCCGCGAGACCTTCGACGGGCAGGGGCGGCTGTCAGCGCCGCGCCGTATGGCTCGGCAGGGGTCCTTCCCATCGCCTGGGCCTACATCGCCATGCTGGGCGGGGACGGCTTGAGGCAGACCACTCAGATGGCGGTGCTCGCCGCCAACTACGTGGCGGTCAGGCTTGATCCGTACTTCCCCGTGTTGTACCGCGGACCAGGCGGCCTCGTGGCGCACGAGTGCATCCTTGACCTGCGCGAGCTCACGAAGACCACAGGTGTCACCGCTGAGGACGTGGCAAAGCGACTGATCGACTACGGGATTCACGCTCCCACGATGTCCTGGCCGGTCGCTGGGACGCTCATGGTTGAGCCGACGGAATCGGAGGACCTCACCGAGCTTGATCGCTTTGTCGATGCGATGATTTCCATTCGGGGCGAGATCGATGCGGTGGCAAGCGGCGAGGTCTCCGCAGACGACTCTGTGCTGAGGCATGCACCGCATACCGCGGAGGCGCTCGCGGCCGACGAGTGGGTCGCCGCTTACTCTCGCGAGACGGCAGCCTTCCCTGTTCCTGGCCTTCGTCGCGACAAGTACTTCTCGCCCGTCAGGCGCATCGACAACGCGTACGGCGATCGCAACCTGGTCTGCACGTGCCCGCCAGTAGAGCACTTCGAAGACTAGGTCTCGCGGTGCCCATGACGCGTGCCGAGCCGTCTACGCTGGCGCTATGAACCGCTCTCCGCTGCACCACGAGCACGTCGCGCTCGGCGCGAGCATGATCGAGTTTGCTGGCTGGGAGATGCCGGTGCGATACGCGGGAGACGTTGCCGAACACCAGGCAGTCCGCAGAGCCGCTGGCCTCTTCGACATTAGCCACATGGGTCAAGTTGCTGTGCGTGGCGGTGAGGCCGCTGCGGCACTCGACGAAGCGGTCGTGTCGGGCATGGCCCGTCTCGCGATCGGGCGAGCGAAGTACACGATGCTTTGCATGCCTGACGGGGGCATCATCGACGACCTGATCGTGTACAGGCGAGACTGGGACCACTTCATCATCGTTGCCAACGCCGCCAACGTCGGCGTCGTCGTCTCCGAACTGCGGGAGCGTTGCAGCACGTTCGAAGCGGTGGTGGAGGACGTCACCCACCTGGTGTCGCTGCAGGCCGTCCAAGGGCCGAGGGCCATGGAGATCGTCACCCAGATGTGCGCGCTTGGCGCCGAGGACGTGCGCGCCCTCAAGAACTACACGTGGTGCACGGTCCTGCTCCACGGCGATATCCACGCGATGGTGGCGCGCACTGGTTACACGGGCGAAGACGGTTTCGAACTTTTTGTCATGCCACAAGATGCCGTGGAGGTGTGGCGCCTCGCGCTCGCCACTGGCTCTCCGTTCGGCCTCATCCCTTGCGGCCTGTCTGCCCGTGACACGCTGCGCCTCGAGGCAGGCATGCCGCTGTACGGACAGGAACTCACGCGGTCGACCACGCCGTACACGGCGGGCCTCGGCTGGGTCGTGCAAACCGCTCCGGCACGAGAGCTCAGGAGGCCAGGGCTCGACGGCGCGGTGGGCTTCACCGAAGAACCTGTCGAACGAGGGGATTTCGTGGGGCGCAAGGCGCTGGCTGCCGCCAAACAACGGCACGACGAGTGGGCGAGCGATCCCGCGCTGGCCCCCGCCGATGCGAGGGTGTTGGTGGGCCTCGTTGGGGACTCGCGGCGAGCGGCAAGGCCCGGCTACGCAGTGATGATGGACGACCGCGAGGTGGGGGTTGTGACGTCGGGAGCGCCTTCTCCTACCCTGTCGGCGCCCATTGCGATGGCCCTGGTGCACCCCTCAGCGTCGGCAGTGGGCACTGCTGTCCAGATCGATGTGCGTGGTCGACGCGAAACCATGACCGTGAGCGCGCTACCGTTCTACTCACGGGCCTCGTAGCGAGGCGTCGCCCGCATTCCCTTGACGAAAGGCTGTTGTCATGTCCTCGGTTCCCGCAGACCTGCTGTACTCCGCCGAGCACGAGTGGGTGTCAGGCGACGTCGAGCCCGGCTCCGTCGTGACTGTTGGCATCACGGAGCACGCCGCGAAAGCCCTTGGCGACGTCGTGTTTGTTGAGTTGCCCTCCGTGGGTGACAAGGTGACCGCAGGCGAGGTGTGCGGCGAACTCGAGTCCTCCAAGGCGGTGAGCGAGTTGTACTCGCCAGTGAGCGGCACTGTCACCGCCGTGAACGAGGCACTCAACGATGCCCCGGCAGCCATCAATGACGAGCCCTACGAGTCTGGCTGGATCTTCAAGGTTGACGTGTCGGAGGACGTCGAACTGCTCGACTCCGACGCCTACTCTGACCACATCGCGTGAGCGTGGACGCGCCGATTCCTAGCGCGTCCTCAGAACCCGGTCCCTTTGGGCCCGGCTCCGTTTCAGGATCGCCTGGCGAGCTGCTGATCGTCGCTGGCGCGCTGACCGATTCCTTCTCCTCGCCGCGTCTCCTGCTCGCGGCGCGTCGCACCGCCCCTGAATGGGCACGTGGCATGTGGGAGTTCGCTGGCGGCAAGGTCGAGACCGGCGAGACGGTCGAGCTGGGGCTGCGGCGCGAACTCCGCGAGGAACTCGGTGTGGACATCGTGCTGGGTGACGAACTGCGCGGGCCGGACGTCTCGGCCGTCACCGGTGACGCAGTGTGGGAGATCCGTGCGCCCGGTGAGATCCCCGCGCCAGGAGTGGAGCCGTCCCCGTTGCGTTTTGTGATGCGGCTGTTCTGGTGCGAACTCGCGCCAGGCTCCGCAGAGCCTGAGCCTCTTGAGGATCACGACGCGGTGCGCTGGCTTGAGCCGGGGTCCTGGCGTGACGGCGTGACGTGGCTTCCCGCCGACGAACGCATCGTCGCGGCGTTGCTGGACGATGCGGTCGCGAGGCATCGCCGCAGTCATTGCTGAGGAGTACCACGAATTACGCAATTGACTCGTTGCGTAATTACATATTAGGCTCGCCTTACTCCGTCCCCAGCTCCCCTCAGGAAGGCCCCCTATGACCGCCTTGCGCCCAGCCGCCGTCGTGACCGCTGCCCTGGCCGGGCTCACGCTCAGCGCGTGCGGCCCGGCCGAAGTCGACACCGCGCCGACGCCGGACGCAGCCGCCCCCTCGTCCGCCGTCGCCGATGGGACCTTCACGCTCTACGCCGGACGCGACCAGGAGTTGATTGATCCGCTGATCGAGCAGTTCGAATCCGACACCGGCATCAGCGTCGACGTGCGCTACGCCGGGAGCACCGAACTGGCCGCCCTGCTGCTTGAGGAAGACGACGCCACCCCAGCCGACGTCTTCCTGTCACAAGATGCGGGCGCGCTGGGAGCCGTCGCGAAGGCAGGCATGTTCGCCACCCTGCCAGAGAGCATCACCCAGACGGTCCCCGCCGGCTTCACCTCCACGGATGGCTCCTGGGTGGGTGTCACCGGCCGCGCACGCGTGATCGTCTACGACAGCGAACAACTGAGCGCCGACGAGGTGCCGACGGCGGTCGCGGCCCTCACCGACCCGCAGTGGGCCTCCCAGGTGGGCATCCCTCCCACCAACGCATCGTTCCAATCCTTCGTGACCGCGCTGCGCGTGCTTGAGGGCGAGGACGTTGCCCGTGCGTGGCTCGAGGACATGAAGGCCTCAGACGCACAGGTCTATGCGAAGAACACCCCCATCCTTGAGGCTGCCAACGCCGGCGAGATCAAGTTGGGCCTGATCAACCACTACTACTGGTACCGCATGGCCGCCGAGGTGGGCGCCGAAAACATGCGCGCCCAGTTGGCGTTCCCTGAGCCGGGGGATGCCGGCAGCATCGTCAACGTCACGGGGGCCGGTCTGCTTGAGGGAGCCGCGGATGACGCCGACGCGTTGCAGTTCATCGAGTACCTCGTCTCCGAGTCCGCACAGCAGTACTTTGTGGACACCACTTACGAGTACCCGCTGATCGACGGCGTGGCGGCACCAGAGGGTCTGCCAGCCCTTGAGTCGCTGACCAACCCTGAATTGGACCTGTCTGACCTCGATTCGTTGGGGGAGACCACCGCTCTGCTGGTGGAAGTCGGCCTCCTGTAGGGAGACACATGCAGTCCGCGCGCGACACGGCGGCGGGGAGTTCTGAGGCGACTCTGACCCCCCGTCGTCGTGTGCGCGCGCCGAGCGTGCGGCTGGTCTTGCCGGTCTCCGCCGTGGTGGCTGCCATGTTGGCGGCCATTCCTTTGGTGTACCTCGTGGTGAGGGTGGCCCAGGCAGACGGCTCCGAGATTGTTGATGCACTGTGGAACCCGCGCATCGCGACACTGATGCTCAACACCGTCGGCCTGGTGGTCGCAGTGGCGGCGGCGTGCCTGGTGCTGGGCGTCGCGATCGCGTGGCTGCTGACTCGCACCGATCTGCCGGGCCGCCGCGCGTGGCTCGTCGTGTCCTCCTTGGCGCTCGCAGTGCCCTCGTATGTGGCGGCATTCGGGTGGATCGCGACCACCGATGTGAGGGGCTTCTGGGGCGCGTTTCTTGTGCTCACGTTGTGCAACGTGCCGCTCGTGACACTGCCGACGATCGCCGCACTTCGCCTCGCCGACTCGGCCAGCGAAGATGTGGCACGCACACTTGGCCGGGGCAGGTCGCGGGCATTCCTCGAGGCGACGTGGCCGCAGATTCGCCCCGCCTCTCTTGCCGGGGTGCTGCTGGTGGCGCTGTATGTGCTGAGCGACTTCGGGTCCGTCGCCCTGATGCGCTACCAGGCTTTCACGTGGGCCATCCAGGTGGCCTACGAGAGCCTGTTTGACCGCACCCTGGCGGCCGTGATGTCCGTGGTCTTGGCCGCGATGGGGATCGCGCTCGTGGCGGCCGAGCGGCGCATTCGGGGCGCCCCGGCGCGCATGGGATCGACCGTGGCGGCGCGCACCCGGCCAGTCCTTGTGGCGCTGGGCCGGTGGCGCTGGCTCGCCCACGGCGGGCTCGCGGTGGTGGCGGCGCTGTCGCTCGGCGTGCCGCTCGGTGCGCTGGCCCGGTATCTGTTGCTGAGGACCGAGACCTCCACGACGGTGAGGATGGGAGGCCTACTGGCCGACGCGTTGTCCACGGTGGGGCTTGCGGTGGCGGGCGCGGTAGTGGCGCTTGCCCTCGCCCTACCCATTGGCATTTTGGCGGCCCGCTTCCGCTCGCGCCTGGCGACCGCAACTGAGTCCGCCAGCTACCTGGGACTGGCCCTACCGGGCATCGTTGTGGGCCTGTCGCTCGTGTTCTTCTCGCTCAACGTGGCGCCGATGCTGTATCAGTCGATCTGGATGCTTGCCTTCGCCTACGGTGTGCTGTTCCTGCCCAAGGCAGTAGGCGCCGTGCGATCGAGCATCGTGCAGGTGGAGCCCGGCTTGGAGGACGTGGCCCGCACCCTGGGTTCGACGCCCGCGGGGGTGTGGACCCGCGTGACCGCACGCATCGCGTGGCCGGGCATCGGGGCAGGCGTGCTGCTGGTGGCGCTGACGGCCATGAAAGAATTGCCAGCGACGCTGTTGCTGCGGCCCACGGGTACGGAGACGCTTGCAACATCGCTGTGGCGGCTCACATCCGGTACCGCCTACGCCGCGGCCGCGCCGTATGCGCTGGTGCTGATCGCGGTGGCCGCCGTGCCGGCGTTGCTGCTGACGCGGGAAGTCGCAGGCGGCAAACGCCACCCGGAGGAGACACTGTGAGCGAACTGCAGGTACGCAAGATTGTGGCGGGCTACGACTCCGCGCCCGTGTTGCGAGGCATCACCTTCACCGTGCCGCACGGCAGCCTCACCGCCGTGCTCGGACCGTCGGGTTCGGGCAAGTCCACGCTGCTGCGCGTCATCGCCGGACTGAACCGGCCGGTCGAGGGTGCCGTCGTCGTCGACGGCACGGTACTGTCCGGCCCCCGAGTGCACGTGGCCCCTGAGCGTCGGCGCATCGGATTGGTACCCCAGGACGCCGCGCTGTTTCCGCACCTCGACGTGCTCGCAAACGTGGGTTTTGGCTTACCGCGCGCGCAACGCCGTGCCCGAAAGGCGCTGGACCTGTTGGAAATGGTGGGCATGACCGATTACGCCACCCGCATGCCAGGCGAGTTGTCCGGCGGGCAACGTCACCGCGTAGCTTTGGCGCGAGCCCTAGCGACGGAGCCGGATGTGGTCCTCTTGGACGAGCCGTTCTCCGCCCTCGACGCGGCGCTGCGTGCTGAGGTGCGCGGCCAGGTGCGCCAGGTGCTGCGGCGCGCGCAGTCCACGGCGGTGCTGGTGACGCATGATCAGGACGAGGCGCTGTCCATGGCGGATCAGGTGGCCGTGGTGGACGAGGGTCGGCTCGTGCAGGTCGGCACCCCGGCCGAGATCTACGCCAAGCCCGTCTCCCGATGGCTCGCACAGTTCGTCGGCGGAGCGCTGGTCCTGCCGGGCACGTGGAACAACGGTACGGTGGCCAGCCCACTGGGAGTGGTGCCCGCAGACCTCGCCGACGGCCACATCGCCCATCCTGGCGACACCGTGGACCTGGTGCTGAGACCAGAGCAGCTGTCCTTGAGCGCCGTGGGCGCTGGCAGCGGCCGCGGCGTCATGGCCATGGTCCGCGATGTCGCCTACTTCGGGCACGACGCGGTGGTCACGATGGACCTGCCAGCCTGCGAGCAGCCTCTGCAGGCACGCGTGCTGGGCGACCAGCAGTGGCGGCCGGACAGCGAGGTGCTCGTCAGTGTGCGGTCGGCCGGGTTGGCCTTCGCGCGTCAGTGAGTCGGCGCAGACCTTGGATTCTGAGGCGAGACGACGGTACAGCCCCGTCCCTGCGCGCCGTGACGGTGAACTCTCTTTGAGTGTTGATCAAATCTTCAGCGGACCTCGGTCGGACCCACATCACAGTGCTGTCCACTGGGTAGTGGATACCCACCCGGGGTATTGCGATAACATCTCACCAGCGGCACATGCCCGGTGGTTGAGGTCCGATGCGATCCAAGGAGCACGTCATGGCACACCAGCGCCGAACCTCTGAGCACAGGTCTGAGCACAGCACGGCCACCGACCCGGTCTGCGGAATGACGGTCGACCCCTCGACGACGGCGGTGAGCCGGGATAACGACGGCGTCACCTACTACTTCTGCTCCGCGCACTGCGTGGAGACCTTCGACGTCGACCCGTCCCGGTACGCCCCGGCATGACCCCGACCCTGCCCAGGCCATTCGCCCAGGGCAGGCAAGCAGCACCGCGGCGACGCGGACCGACAGCAAGGAAGATTGAGATGGCGACAACTAATGGCGGGAAGGCGGATCTGTTGAAGCGCCTGAACCGCATCGAGGGTCAGGTCCGTGGAATCGCGCGGATGGTGGACGATGACAAGTACTGCATCGACGTCCTGACCCAGGTCTCGGCGACGTCCCGCGCGCTGCACAGCGTGGCCCTGATTCTGCTCGATGACCACATGAGCCACTGCCTCGTTGAGGCCGCGCGTGTCGGTGGTGTCGAACAGGAAACTAAACTCAAAGAGGCATCGGATGCCATCGCACGGCTCGTTCGCAGCTGAGAGAGCTCTTGGCCCGAAACGGGCCGTCGACCGAGGATGTCATCCCCGCATGACCTGCGCGCCGACGCGGCGCGCCCAAACAACGAATGGAGACGATGTCACGTGAGTACTACCCGTGTTGCTGTTAATGGTTATGGAGTAATCGGCAAGCGTGTGGCCGATGCCGTCCGCGCGATGCCGGATATGGAACTCGTCGGTGTCGCCGACGTCGCATCGGACTGGCGGATTCGTACCGCGGTGGGGCATGACATCCCGATCTATGCGGCCAACGAGCAGGCCGACGGGACGATGCGCGCCGCCGGTGTGGACGTAGCCGGGAGCCTGCACGAACTGCTCGGACAGGTCGATGCAGTGGTGGACACGACGCCAAAAAAGGTCGCGGCCCTCAACTTCGATGCCTACCGAGCCGCCGGGATCAAGGCCGTGTTCCAGGGAGGGGAGTCGCACGCCACCACCGGTCACTCCTTCGTTGCCCAGGCCAACTACGCGACCGCGCTCGGCCGGGACACCACGCGCGTCGTATCCTGCAACACCACGAGCATCGTGCGCGTCCTCGGGGCGCTGCGCGATGCCGAACTCCTAGCTCGGGGCCGCGGCGTCCTCATCCGTCGCGCCACGGATCCAGGAGAGTCTCACCTCGGTGGCCTCATGAACACCGTGATGCCCGAGCCGTCGATCCCTTCGCACCAGGGCCCGGATGCCCGCACGGTGCTCCCCGACCTCGATGTCGTGACGATGGCCGCCAAGGCCGCGCACACCCAGACTCACAACCACTTCTGGACACTGCAGTTGACGCGGGAAGCGACACGCGACGAGGTTCTTGACGCACTGCGGGCCGCTCCGCGCATCGCCTTCATCCGGATGGCCGATGGCCTGGTCGCGTTGAACACCACCGTCGAACTCATGCGTGATCTTGGTCGACCCCGCGGTGACATGTGGGAAGTCGCGCTCTGGGAGGACGTCCTCAGCGTCGAAGGCGATGAGGCCTACCTGACCTACCAGGTCTACAACGAGGCCATCGTCGTGCCGGAAACCATCGACGCCATCCGTGCTTTGGTCGGAAGCGTCACCGACGGTCCGACCTCGATTGCCATGACCGATGCGGCCCTGGGGATGCGTCAGGAGTTTCTGCCCGCTCCCAGGCCATGATGCACCACGCTTGAGCCTGCATGGCAACCGCCGAACCCCGGCGAGTAACCTGCAGAGAGCGCCTCGATAGGCCTCGACATATCGGAGACCGGTACGACACCCACTAAGGAAAGGTTAACCATGACGACCAAGAGCACTGTCCTACAGATTGGTGGGATGCACTGGGCGACATCTGCCGCAGTGGTGGAAAAGACACTCCGGCGTAGGCCCGGCGTGGTGTCGATCGAGGCGAACATGGTTGCCCAGACCGCGTCCGTCTCATATGACTCCGACCGCACCGACGTTGCGGAGTTGTCCGGATGGATTCGCGACTGCGGTTTCCACTGCGACGGGCAGTCAGTGCCTGAGCACGTGTGCGACCCCATGGCTGATCCCAGCGATTCGAGCGACTCCGACGCACACGCGGGCCACGACGCACACGCGGGCCACGACGCACACGCCGGCCACGACGCACACGCCGGCCACGACGCACACGCGGGCCACGGGGACGGTGCGGATGCCGATCATTCCGCGCAGTCGGTGATGGGCCACGGAGGCAGCCACGGCGGCGCGTCCATGGCGGACATGGTCCGCGACATGCGCAATCGGTTCCTGGTCGCGGTGATCCTTGCCGTGCCGATCTCCCTGTGGTCCCCGATCGGTCGGGACGTGCTGGGGCTGGAGGACCTTCCGTCGGTGTTGGGGCTGCGCGACGATGTCTTCACCCTGATCCTGTCCCTGCCGGTGGTGTTCTACTCGGGCTGGATCTTCTTCGACGGTGCCTACCGGGCGCTGCGGGCCAAGACACTGGACATGATGGTGCTGGTGGCCGTCGCGGTGGGTTCGGGGTGGTTGTACAGCGTCATCATCACCCTGACAGGGGGCGGCGAGGTCTTCTACGAGGCCGCGGCCGTATTGACCGCATTCGTGCTACTCGGGCACTGGTTCGAGATGCGGGCCCGCGGCGGGGCCAACGATGCGATCAGAACCCTGCTCGAGTTGGCTCCGTCCCAGGCGATGGTGATTCGTGACGGAACGCCCGTGGAGGTTCCCACCTCGGAGGTGGTGGTCGGTGACCTGCTCCTGATCCGTCCGGGGTCGAAGATCCCTGTCGATGCGGTCGTCGAGGAGGGTGAGTCCGAGGTCGACGAGTCGATGGTCACCGGGGAGTCGATGCCAGTGGAGAAGCTGCCGGGTTCCGAACTGATTGGCGCCTCGATCAACACCACCGGGACCCTGCGGGCCCGGGCCACGAAGGTGGGCGCGGACACCGCACTCGCGCAGATCGTGAAGATGGTCCAGGAGGCGCAAAACTCCAAGGCACCCGGGCAGCGCCTGGCCGACAAGGCAGCCTTCTGGCTGGTGTTCGTCGCCCTCATTGGCGGCACGGCTACCTTCCTGGTCTGGTGGCTGGTGCTCGGCGAGCCCGTGCAGTTGGCGATCCTGTTCGCCATCACGGTCGTCGTGATCACATGCCCGGATGCCTTGGGGCTGGCCACGCCGACGGCGGTCATGGTCGGGACCGGGTTGGGCGCACAGCGCGGCGTGTTGTTCAAGAACGCCACGGCGCTGGAGGTGTCGTCTCACATCGACACGGTCGTGATGGACAAGACCGGCACCTTGACCAAGGGCGAGCCAGAGGTCACCGACGTCGTCGTGGCCGACATGGCCGAGGACGAGATGCTGGCCTTGGTGGCGGCCGTCGAGAGGGAGTCCGAGCACCCGCTGGCCCGGGCTATCGACCAGCATGCGGCCGAGCGGGGTCTGCCTACGCTGAAGGTGAGTGAGTTCCTCAACGTCCCCGGGCACGGCGCAACGGCGACCGTCGATGGACGCCGCGTCCTCGTCGGCAACCTGCGGCTGATGGCCAAGGAGAACATCGACCTCGGCACGCTCGCCGCGAGCCGCGACGAGCTCGCAGCCGCGGGCCGCACAGCCGTCCTGGCCGCCGTCGACGGACGTGCGGTGGGGGTCATCGCCCTGGCCGATGCAGCGCGGGAAACAGCGGCCGCGGCTGTCGCGGCCCTGCACAAGGTCAACATCAAAGTGGTGATGCTCACGGGAGACAACGAGGCCACGGCCCTGCGCATCGCCGACCAGCTGGGAATCGACACCGTCATCGCCGAGGTGCTACCGGGAGACAAGGCGGAGAAGGTCGCCGAACTGCAGCGGGCGGGCAAGCGGGTCGCGATGGTCGGCGACGGCGTCAACGACGCCCCTGCCCTGGCCACGGCGGACATCGGCATCGCGATCGGCGCTGGCACGGATGTCGCCGTCGCGACGGCAGATCTCGTGCTCATGCGTTCAGACCCGTTGGACGTGCCCATCGCCCTGCGCATCGGCAAGGGTACGGTCCGCAAGATGCGACAGAATCTTGGGTGGGCTGTCGGCTACAACGTCATCGCGCTCCCGATCGCGGCGGGTGTGTTCTACCCGTCGTTCGGACTGCTCCTGCGTCCCGAGATCGCGGCGCTGACGATGGCCGGGTCGTCCTTGATCGTCGCGGTCAACGCCCTGATGCTCAAGCGTCTGCGCCTTCCGGACGCCGTGACGTCCGTGAAGACGCTAGCCTCACCCGCCGTGGAAGCAGCTCCCACGGCTGGGCGGTGACCGGCTTAACCCTGAGAGGTGGGCAGGAGGCCGGCGGACTGGCCACCGGGGGCGTCGCGGAGCCGCGACGCCCCCGGCCGCTACGGATGCTCTTCATTGCCGTGGCGCTCGCCGCCTGCTTCGTCGCTATCCGTCTCGGCCTGCGGGATGCGCCGCTGCTGTGGTTCGCGGCGCTGCGCGCCATGATCGCCGGGGTGGTCCTGGTGATGGTGGCAGGTGTCCAACGGCGCCCGATGCCCTCCGGCGGGCATGCGTGGGGGCTGATCACGGTGCTGGGGCTGGTGAACGTCACGGTCGCGTTCGCGGCCATGTTCGCTGGCGTGTCCGAGCTGGCAACCGGCACCGCCGCGGTGCTCGCCAATGCTCAGCCGTTGCTCATCCTGCTGCCAGCGTGGTGGCTCTACGGGGAGGCTGTCTCCTTGCGGACAGCGGGGGCGTTGCTGGCTGGCTTCACCGGCCTCGTCCTGGTCGCGGTCCCCGGCGGTGGCGGTAGCGGCGCGGCCCTATCCGTACTGTCTGCGGTGGCAATTACGGGCGGAACGCTCTTAGCTCGGCGCCTGGGTGGACTCGATGTGATCATGGCGATCGGCTGGCACCTCATCCTCGGCGGTGCGGCCCTAGTGATTTTCGCCGCCGTTGTTGAGGGGCCGCCGGTGATCTCGTGGACACCCAGGTTTGTCGCCGTCTTGGCCTTCCTGGCCGTTGTCGGTACCGCAGTGACCACAGTGCTCTGGTTCATTGAGGCGCGCCGATCACGGCTGGATGTCCTGACCGCGTGGACGTTCCTGACGCCTGTTCTCGGCATCGTGCTGGCTGCGGTGGCATTCGGCGAACAGCCCACGGGCTGGACTGCGGTCGGTTTGGTGACGGTGCTGGTGGCCTTGTGGGTGGTCGTGCGACCCGCCCGGGAACGAAACTCCAAACGGCGCGTGCCCTTCAGGCGCGCTCGGGAGTGATCCGCCCCAACGGGAAGTCTTGCCGGGCGTCGACAACTTCGCCGAATTCAAGCCGTGCGGGCGAGGCGATGGGGCGTCTGTGGATGCCTAGCCCTTGCAGCAGCCCCCGCCACCCTGGTGGGCGGACGCGGTAGCGCTGGTATCCGCCGTGGTGGCGCTCGAGCAGCAACCGGCGTCGTCGGCCTGGTCGTCCTTGCAGCATGTGCTCACGGGTGTCTCCTTCATCGGTGTGCTGTCGGCGGTTCTCTGTTCTACCGCGACGTCATCCAGTCTTGTTGGCGACGGTGAAGATTCGACACCTCGCCCCATCAAGGTTCCATGAAGGTTAATCGGCCAGTAGCGCCGATCAGGCACCCGTCGAAGGGGTTCGGGTTCGATCCCGCCCTCAATCTTCATGGAACCTTCATCGAGCCGCAGTGGGAACTCAGTCCATGCGTGTCGATACTTATACCCTACGGGGGTATAGTACGTGAAGGAGGTTGAGCGATGAATCACAAAGAGTTGTTCTCTGTCGAGGGACTCATGTGTGGCACATGCCTCGTGGAGGTGCTTGAGCGGCTTCACGATGTCGACGGCGTGGCAGACGTGGGCATCAGCCTGCGCGTCGGTGGGCATTCGCCGGTAGTGGTCCGGGGCGACGAGTCGGTCGCTCGCGAGGCGCTCGTCACTGCGGTGACCGAAGCGGGATTCACCATGACCGATCACAGTTTCAGGGCTCTGCCGACCCGGCAGGACCCACGTATGGACCAGCACAAGCGTGACCGCACTTCAGCGGCCGGGATGCAGATAGGAGGTAGCCGGAGATGACGACATTTGTGGTTATAGGTTCGGGGGTGCTCCTCACACTGGGGGCACTATGGTTTTTCTTTGGTCCGAAACGGACCGGACGCGCCGATCTGGACGGCGGGGTACAGGTGGTGCGGATCAAGGTTCAAGGCGGCTACAGCCCCGAACTGGTCCAGGTGACCCGTGGCGTGCCGGTGCGAATGGAATTTGACCGGCAGGAGGCCGGTGAATGCTCCTCGCGGGTGGTGATGCCGGACTTCAAGGTCAACCTCGGGCTCCCCGCCTACGAGACCACGTCGGTGGAATTCACCCCAGGCGAGACGGGGAGCTTCGGCTTCGCATGCGGGATGAATATGATGCGCGGCCGACTCATCGTTGTTGACGGTGAGGATGCGGACTCGGGCGGAAGTCCGGCGGACGCCGCGGCGGTCGCAGAGGTCGAAACCCCTGCTGGCATGCCGCCCGTCGAAGACGATTCAGAACACAAGGGGGTCGACTCGCTCACGGCGGCGCAAGCCGAGGAAGCCGAGGAGCGCGACCGTAACGCCGAGATCGCGGACCTGAAGAAGCGGGTCATCTTCGGAACGATCCTGACTGCCCCGGTTGTGCTCGCTGTCATGGGAGCCGAACTCTTTAATGTGAGCTGGGTCCCTGGATTCTTGATGAACGACTGGTTCCAGTTCGCACTCATCACACCGGTGATGCTCTACACGGGGTGGCCGATCCACCGCACTGGCTGGCTCGCGCTGCGCCACCGCGGGGCGGAAATGAACGCCTTGATCACGATCGGTACGATCGCCGCCTACGGATTCAGCGTGGTCGTGACGGTCGCGCCTGCACTGCTTCCGCCCGAGATGCGTGAGGTGTACTTCGAGGCGGTCGGCGTGATTATCACCCTGATCCTGCTCGGGCGCCTGTTCGAGACTCAAGCCAAGGCAGGCACGGGTGAGGCGATTCGCACGTTGATCGGTCTCCAGCCCCGGACAGCACGAGTTCTGCGCGACGGCGCTGAGATCGACATCCCGATCGAGGAGGTCATCAAGGGCGACGTTGTTGTGGTGCGGCCGGGGGAGAAGCTTCCGGTGGACGGCGAGGTTGTCGATGGCAGGTCTGCAGTCGACGAGTCGATGATCACCGGTGAGCCAATCGCCGTGAGCAAGTCGGTGGGCGACGAGGTGATCGGCGCGACCATCAACCAAACGGGGACGTTCCGCTACCGGGCAACCAAGGTCGGCGCCGACACGATGCTCGCTCAGATCGTCAAGATGGTCCGCGAGGCCCAGGGCTCCAAGGCGCCGATTCAGCGCGTCGTCGACCAGGTCTCGAGCTACTTCGTGCCAGCGGTCGTCATCATCGCCATCTGGACCTTCGTGACCTGGGCCCTGATCGGCCCACCGCCGGTGTTCCTCTTCGCACTCGTGGCGAGCGTCTCAGTCCTCATCATCGCCTGCCCCTGCGCTCTTGGGCTCGCCACACCGCTTTCCATTACGGTCGGGACCGGCAAGGGGGCCACTTCCGGGATCTTGATTCGTTCGGCCGAGGCACTCGAGACGGCCCACAAGCTCGACACGGTCGTCCTGGATAAGACGGGCACCATCACCATGGGAAAGCCCGAGCTCACCGACGTTGTTCCGAGCGAGGGATTCACAGCCGACGAGGTGCTCCAGTTGGTCGCCTCGGTCGAGCGGTCGTCCGAGCACCCGCTGGCCGCGGCCATCGTGGCCGGGGCGCTGGAGCGCGACCTGGTGCTGGACGATGTCGCCGAGTTCGATTCGTTCACTGGCAAGGGCGTGGGTGCCCGGTTGCACGGACGCAACATCCTGATCGGCAACGCCCGGTTGCTCGTGGAGGCCAGCGTCGACGTGGAGGGCCTCTTGGACGAGCAGCAGCGACTTGCCCGAGACGGCAAGACGCCCATCCTGGTAGCGATCGACAACCAGCCCGCGGCAGTCGTGGCGGTGGCGGACAAGATCAAGGAGGGTTCCATCGCCGCAGTCGCCGCTCTCAAGCAGCGGGGTATCGCCGTGATCATGATGACCGGCGACAACCGCACCACAGCTGCAGCGATCGCCCGAGAGGTCGGCATCGAACGCGTCGTGGCCGAGGTGATGCCGGAGCACAAGGCGCAGGAGGTCAAGCGGCTGCAGGGTGAGGGGCGCGTCGTCGGGATGGTCGGCGACGGTATCAACGACGCCCCGGCCCTCGCCCAGGCGGATGTCGGCTCCGCGATTGGAACCGGCACCGACGTCGCGATCGAGTCGTCGGACATCACGTTGATCTCCGGGGCGCTCGGCGGGTTGGTGACGGCGGTGGACCTCTCGAGGGCCACCATGCGTAACATCCGTCAGAACCTGGTCTTCGCCTTCGTCTACAACGGGGCTGGCATCCCGATCGCGGCTGGAGTGCTGTATCCGGCATTCGGCATCACCCTCAGTCCGGCGATCGCGGCTGCGGCAATGGCGTTGTCTTCCTTGTCCGTGGTCGCCAACGCCAACCGGCTACGCCGCTTCACACCGGCAACGCTCCCGCAAGACATCACAGTTTCGACCACCGAACCGGTGGTCGAAATCGGAACAGACAATCAACTGGAGGACACCATGACAACCACTCCCGCCAAAGTTACTGACCTCGTGTGCGGTATGAGCGTGGACCCATCGACCGCAGCCGCGAGCGTGGAGCACGAAGGACAGACGTACTACTTCTGCTCCCATGGCTGCCACAAGAGCTTTGTCGAAAACCCGAACAACTACGTTCCTGCTGGCCACGACCACGACTCTCACGAGCACCACTCGCACTGACCGCGAGCCGCGGCAACGGCCGTCGGGGAGGAGCAAATCCGCGACGGCCGTTGCCACCGGAAGAAGGTGGATCACACCCGACCGCAGACCCCAGAGGGGTCTGCGGTCGGGTCGTTGAGGGGCTGGGCGGGCTTGACGGTGCTGGCTGCGGCCGTGACGGTGGGCGGGCTTGACCGGGAGCAGACCCGACCGGGAGCGGTCGCAAGCCATCTCCCACCGTCGGCCTATGTGAAGAACATCCGTCGTCAGCAGTCTGGCCTTGAGCCATGGGAGGCGTGAGTTCGGCCTACGGCCCGGCGGCCCTCACCCGGCATACGGGGCTGACGGACTACCTGGGACGGTGGCTGCCGCCGCCCCAAACGAGATCGCCTCGTGTCCGCGGCGCGCCTATACCAGGCAGCTCTTGAGACCACCCTGGTCGCGGACGGCGGGCACGCTCCGGTCAGCATCCGCTACGGCGAGTTCGGCGGCGTGCTCTGACACATTGACATCGGCCGGAGCTGGCCGGAGAACGCGCTTGTCGTACTTGAGTGTCTCCATCAGTTCGTCGACGATTTCCTCGCCGCGGCCAGCGCGAATAGCGGTGGCGACGTGCCCCTCAAGGTGATGGCGGAACACCTCGCGGCTGGTGCCCTCAAGCATGCCCTGCACGGCGGCGAGTTGCTTCATGACGTCGGGGCACCAGGCGTCGTCCTCGATCATGCGGATGATCCCGCCGAGGTGACCGCGCGCGGTCTTGAGCCGGTTGATCACCTGGCGCTGGTAGTCGTATATCTCAGTCACGCTACGGAACCCCGTCCTGTCTGGGGCCGCCCCCCGCTCCGGGCGGGACGGCTGGTCGTGAGACTCGTGCGTCGACCGGGTGGGAGCAGGCCAGCAGTGCCCTCTGGGCAGGCGCCGATCACCATCAGCGTGAGCCAAGGTCAAGAGTGTGCAGTTCGCCAGACGAGCGGCCTGGGGGCTGCGGTGTGTGTGGTGACCGGCGAGCGAGTCGGTAGCGCATGGTTCTCCTGTGTTAGGTCCGCCGAGCGGCGACACGGTGGAATGCGCCGACGGCTACGGCAATGATGCCCACGAGCCAGGCGAGGGCGATCAGCAGCCCGGTGGTCTCGTCGAAGGTGGGTGTGAAGGCGCCGTCGACGAGCACGCGAACAGCGCCGTATCCCGGCAGCCAGGACGCCCAGGCCGGTGGGGCGGCATCGAACATGATGTTCTGGGCGAGCCCCAGGTCGATGAAGGGCAGGAGGAACATCAGGTAGAGCCCACCGAGCCGGCCAACCAGAGGGCCGATCACCACACCAATCATGGCGTACGTGACGGCGATCGCGAGGGTGGCCAACGTGAAGGTGAACCAGACTCGGGGCGTGAAACTGACGGCCGTAACCGCCAGCGACACGCCGGTAACGAGCACGGCGGCAAGCGCGATCACGCCGAGCCTGGAGACGAGGACCTCACGGGTCCGAAAGCCAGCGATAACCAGCCGGCGGTCGGCCTCGGCCGAGCCGAGTACGACGAACAGGCCAGCCAGCCCGGCCAGGAACGCCACAGTGATCGACACCATGACCGCGCCGTGGACATCGATCAACGACAGCATCGAGAGTGTTCGCCGTCCGCCCTCAGCAAGTTCGACCGGGGTGGGGTCATCCGGCGTGATCGCGAACGACAAGCTGATGAAGATGAGGGGCACGACGACCAGCAGCACCCACAGGGCGAGGTTGCGACGGTACTCGCGCCACGCGTACCGCAGCCCGGTCGCCAGGCGCGCCCACGATGAGTTGACCCCCCGAGTATTGCTCGTGCGGACTGGCCGGGTCGTGATCAACAGGACGACGAACGCCAACGCCAGGCCGCCGAGCGCCCAGGCCAACGATGCGCCAAGGTCCCCGAGAGGTCCGGCGTGGGTCATAGAAGAGTCGAACATCACCAGGGTGGGGAAATGGGTGGGGAAGAAACGGGTGAGCGCCGAGTCGGACGGGCCCATGCCGGGACCAAGGAAGACATCGAGCATCCAGATGAAAATCAGCAGCAGCGACCCGTTGAACTCCGACCGGACCAGGCCCCCGATCGCGGCACCGATCCCGAGGTAGATGATCGCGAACATCGCGGTCGCCCCGATCGCGCGGGGCAGGTCCGTCACGTCGGTGCGCCACACCAATGCGATGAGGGCGCCAGTGGCGGCCACCACGGCCAACAGCAGCGAGGACGTGAGCCTTGCGGTGACCACGCGTGCGGTGGCCGAGCCCGCCGAGGCCAACCGTCGATCGGCGTCGCGCGATCCCGCCACGTGAAAGAAGCCAGCCACTCCGGCCAGGAAGGCTGCGGCCCAGCCCGCGGTGACGGTCTCGAGTTGCCCAAAGGACGCTTCAGCCCCAAGCAACTGGGAGAAGTCGGCCAGTGCGCCAGCCGACAGGGCGACGAACACGACGGGCACGGTAGCCAGGAGCACCAGGTTGAGCGGTCGGCGGGCGTACTCGATCAGGTTGCGCCAGGCGAGTAGCCCTGTCAACGGAGCGACGCGCGCGGTCATCGCGCTACCGTCCGCCCGTCGATCAGGTCGTAGATGCGGTCGAACCGATCTGCGTCGGTGATGAAGTGACTGATGATGAGCAAACTGCGCCCCGCGTCGCGCCGAGTACGGGTCAGTTGCCAGAAGCGCTGATAGGTGTCCCAGTCGAACCCCGCGTACGGCTCATCGAGAAGCAGGAGGTCTGGATCCGGCAGTAGCGCCAGGCCCAGGTTGAGCTTTGCCCGGGTCCCACCCGACAATTCCTCAACCTGGGCGTTCCTCCACTCGGCAAAGCCGAGGGTTGCGTAGATGTCGTCGCGGGACAGTTGCATGGCTGATTCGTCCATGCCATAGGCACGCCCGAATAGCTCGAAGTGCTCATCGCAGGTCAACCTCTCATACAGAACTGGCTCCTGTGGACAAAACCCGACCAAGCCACTGTGAGTCACGTTGCCAGCATCCCGGTTCAGTGCTCCGACCAGGATCTTCATGAGCGTCGACTTTCCCGAGCCATTCTCGCCCACGAGGCCCACTATCTCGCCCGCCTTGAGGTGCACTTCTGCGCCGCGTAGCACCGGCTTGGCGCGGCGGCGCGGCCACCACCCGCTGCGGTAGGTCTTGACGATGCCGCTCGCCTCGAGGACGGACGACGGCGCACCGGCCGGTGATGCAGGGCCCTTCATACGATCTGACGGGTTGGCCATAGTGATTCCTCCTTCTACACCGCCAGTCTCCCACCCCACCCGGGGTGGGTCGTTGGAACTCGAGTCCCACGTGCGAGGGTCCCAAGCAGCGGCTCACATGCTGGGAACTGTCCGCCTGTGACCACAGTCGTGGGCGGGTGCGCGAAAGGCCCCAGTGGGTCGAGACGCTAAAGGTCCAGCGCGTGGTGCGCCGCAATTCCGGAAAGCCTGCCACTTCACGTAGAATTGATGGTTCCGCGAGCACTACACCTGTCCACGTTCCCTGGTCAGGCCAATGTCCCAAGCGATCCGGAGGATCCCGTGAGTGCGAGTAAGAAAAAGGGTGTTGACAAGAACGAGCAGCGTGCCCAGATTGCTCAGATTCGAGCCGCGCAGGCGCGTGCCGATCGCCGCCACAAGGTTCTGATAAGCCTCATCGTCACTGGGGTCGTGCTGGCGCTGGCGGTGCCCACCGCGATCGTCATTGTCAACGCGCAGCGGGATGCCGAGGCAGTCGAACAAGCCGCGAGCAAACCCATCGAGGGCGAGAAGCTCGTCGACGTACCCTCCGCCACGCACGTGACGCAGGACATCCCGTATGAGACGGCAAGCGCAGCCCCCGAGGGCACACTGCTGCCGCCCACCGGTGGCGACCACGACCCTGTCCTGCAGAACTGTGGATACTACGCCGAGCCGATCCGGAGCGAGAACGCGTTGCACTCCCTCGAACACGGTGCGGTCTGGGTGACTTACCGGCCTGGGCTCGACGATGCGCAGGTCGCCACGTTGCGCGACCTTGCTGAGGCCAACCCGTACATGCTCGTGAGCCCGTTTGAGGATCTCGCTTCTGACGTTGTTGCTACCGCCTGGGGTGTCCAAGTCGAACTGGACTCTGCCAACGACGAGCGCCTCAAGCCGTTCTTGGAACGATACCTCCAGGGCGAACAGACGCCTGAGCCAGGTGCCTCCTGCCAGGGAGGGGTTGGAGCCTGACGACGGAGTTGGCGTCAGGCGAGACTTGACACCAACAGCATGCCGACGAGGGTGGTCAGGGACACGATGAGTGTCACCTGGCGCCCATGGCGGGTGGCGCGGGGGACACCACGCAGCGGGAACAGGAGTTGACGCACCACCACGTATGCCGCGACGCTTCCGACGAACAGGACGCCTGTTGGCGTTATCGATCCCTGCCATGCGATGGCACCGGTTACGAGCGCGAGGGTGGCTGCCGCCGCAGACTCCATCAGTTGCACCGGGATGCGGCGCGTCCCGACGCGCCGGTCAGATGACCACACAGCCCAGCGTGAGCCTGTCGGCACTCCGACGCAGCACCCGCCCATCAGGCATCCCAGTCTGCCAACGGTCTGGCCGAGCAGAAGTGCGGGCACGGTGGCGTCCAGAAGGTGCCAGACGGGAAGCCCCGCGAGAGCGCCGCCGATCACAAAGGTAGCCGTGGCCGCGATCACGAAACCCTGGACGCTCAGCCCGGCGAGCCCTCGGCCCCCAGACGCTTTCCGGTGCGTGACGCGATAGTAGAGTTTGGCGCCGACAGCACCGAGAGCGCTGGCCACGAGGGCAAGCACGAGCACATTGCCGGAGGGCAGTCCGTGCCTCTGGGCCAATACCCGCTGCAGTACCAAGGCGAGCACGACGCCGAGCAAGACCATGGCTGGCCATGCGCCCACAATCACTCCGGGAGCGCGTGCGCTGGCGACGGGTGCGAACGTCGACCGACCGACTCCTTCCGCCGAAGGCAGTCGCACAGCCTCCGACTGGCCACCGCCTTTCGGGACTGCCACCGCCTCGGCTATCACATGCCAACGGCCTGGAGCTTTCCCGACCACCCGGTGGGTCAGGGACGTCCGGCCGCTACCGGGTCGAACGTCGTGAAGCGATGCGGTCGTGACGAAGTTGTCCTCAGGTTTGCGATCACCTGCGACGTCGAGGCGACGGCCAGTCAACCGCAGGACGACCTCGTGCGGTCCCTTCGTCTGTGGTGCATCGAACCAATACGTGACTCCCAACGCGTGGGGCCGAAGCTCGGCAACTGCGTCGATGGGAAAGGTGACGAACTCAAGTGCGCTCTTGGTCCCCGACTCACCCCCGATCTTGGCCAGCACTCGCGTGGGTTTCATCGCGGGCAGGGGCGAGGGACCCGGGCGAAACTGGGCTCCCGCGGCCCTCGGGGGGCGATTGCTGACTCCTGCGAGTCCCGCCGACATGGGGGACATGCGGGTCTGAGCCACGAAACTTGCGCCGCGCATCGTCCCGTCGCCAGGAGTCCCCGTGTGCCGGTCTGGCGACGACGGTGCGGATCCCCTGGGCGTCGCCTGAGGCTTCCGCGCACGAGACGCGGAACGCTTCTTCTTCGTTGGTCGTCGTCCCATGTCTTCCTTCCCAAACCGGCGTCAACCCGGGATGCGCTTCGGTGCCGAACTACGTAGCGAGACCTGGCGCTGTTCCCGTGGGACGATGCGTCCTCTTGCTCGTTCGCCACACTGAAGTTGTGCTAGTGGCACCCGCCCTTGCGCGGGTGTTGGACACGGGTTTCGGTGTCCGTGATTGCCGCGCCAGTCGACTCCGACGCCGACGAGTGCCCGGCGTGCATGGCCACCATGACCCCGATCGCGGCCAGGGTCAGGATCGTTCCGCTTGAAACGCCCGCGACCCACATGACCAACGCAGCGACGGCGATCCCCAGGTACAACTTCGTCGACAGGCTCTTCAGTGACATCTCGACTACCTCCACACCATGGCGCTCATTCGCGCACCGTCTTGATGCGATCAGTGTGCGGACCTCACATGAAGGCGGGACCGCATGGCGGATCAATTTCCGATGTGGAGGTGTTTGAGGTCACGCGCCCGTGGGCCTTGCGGCGGGAGCGCCGGGACACTCCCGGGTAGCCTTGTGTCTCAATCGACGAGCAAGGAGGGCTGATGGCTGGCGGTCTGGTGGCGCTGCTCGATGACATCGCGGCGCTCGCGAAGCTTGCAGCGGCGTCCGTAGACGACATCGGTGTGGCGGCGAGCAGGGCCGGCGTGAAGGCGGCTGGCGTCGTGATCGACGACACTGCGGTGACGCCCCGCTACCTCCACGGCTTCACGTCGGCGCGCGAACTACCCATCGTCCGCAGGATCGCGATCGGTTCTTTGCGCAACAAGTTGGTGTTCATCCTTCCCGCCGCGCTGCTTCTCAGCCAGCTTCTCCCGTGGCTCCTCACGCCCATACTGATGGTGGGTGGCACGTATCTCGCCTTCGAGGGTGCGGAGAAGCTCTACGAACTGGTCACCGGTCACGCCAAGGACAAGCGCGAGGTACCAGCGGCGGTCCAAGGCGTCGACGTGGAGAAGACGATGGTGGCCAGCGCGATTCGCACCGACTTCATCCTCTCCACAGAGATCATGGTGATCGCGCTCAACGAAGTCGCGGACGAGCCACTGGTGTCGAGGGCCATCATTCTTGCGGTGGTGGCTGTCGTCATTACAGCCATCGTGTACGGCGTTGTCGCGCTCATCGTGAAGATGGATGACGTGGGGCTGTATTTGGCGGAGAAGCGGACCGGGGCGTCCGCAGCCTTCGGTCGAGCGCTCGTCCTCGCGATGCCCAAGTTCCTCGCGGTGCTGTCCACGGTGGGGATCATCGCCATGTTGTGGGTCGGAGGGCACATCCTGCTCGTCGGACTGGACGAGTTGGGTTGGGTAGCGCCCTACGAACTCGTCCACAGCGCCGAGGAGGCCGTGCATGACATCGCCGGCATCGGCGGCTTCTTGGGATGGCTCGCGAACACGCTTGCCTCCGCGATGGTGGGCGCGCTCGTCGGCTCGGTTGTCGTCACGGTGTTTCACGGGGTGCAGCGCCTGCGCGGGAATCCCGCCGACGCCGTGGACGCCCACTGACCCGCACGGAGGGCCTAGCGCGTCGCGACGCATCCCTCGATGTGGTCGTCCACCAGGCCGCACGCCTGCATCGCGGCGTACATGGTGGTGGGCCCCACGAACACGAAGCCAGCCTTCTTGAGTTCCTTGGTGAGCGCCACCGACTCCGGGGTCGAAGCGGGCACGCCCTCCCAGTCTGTGGGACGAGCGGCCCGCGGCTCGGGGGCGTGCGACCAGAACAGTTGGTCGAGCGACCCTCCCGCCTCCTGCAGCGCGACCACGGCGCGCGCGTTGATAATCGCGGCGTTGACCTTGAGTCGATTGCGCACGATGCCCGCGTCGGCGAGCAGTCGCTCCACGTCGTCGTCCCCGAACTCGGCGACGGCGGTTGGCTCGAAGCCGGCGAAGGCCGCCCGGAAGTTGTCCCGCTTGCGCAGGATCGTGAGCCACGACAGCCCGGACTGCATGCCTTCCAGCACGATGCGTTCGTACAGGGCCGTGTCGCCGTGGACTGGCACACCCCATTCACAGTCGTGATACGCCTCATACAGCGGGTCTCCGTTGCCAAAGCAGCGAGTGAGGTCGTTCGGTTCCGTGATCATGGCTCCAGTGTGGCGTGAGGGGCCGACGGGAGGCCCGGTGAGCTCCGGGGGCGGGGAGAGGCCACGCCTGGCCCGCCTGGGCACGACAGCCGTCTGCGGCACCCCTCCCTGCGGTGCGTCACGCACCCATAGGTGGCCTGCGCGCGGGCCTGGCGGTGCGTCACGCACCCGCGCGCCCGCGTAGTCTTGCCACGCCATGACGATCCGCGACCTCCTCGCCACCGAGCACACGACCCTGTCGTACGAGCTCTTCCCGCCGCGTACCCCCGCGGCCGAGGAATCGCTGAAGGACACCATGGAAGTGCTTGCCAGCACCCGGCCCGACTTCGTCTCGATCACATACGGCGCGTCGGGGTCGACTCGCTCGACCAGCCGCGGCGTGGTGCAGCGCCTGGCCGAAGCGCACACCATCCCGCCGCTGGCCCACCTCACGTGCGTCGACCAGAGCCGCGCGGACCTCGTCGCGGTGATCGAGGAGTACCTGGGCGAGGGCGTGAGCGACTTCTTGGCGCTGCGCGGCGACCCGGCCAAGGGTCAGACGAACTGGAGCCCCCATCCGGACGGGCTGCAGTACGCGTCCGAATTGGTTGCGCTGCTGCGAGAAGTCGCCGCGGCACACGGCCTGGACATCAGCATTGGCGTGACAGCGTTCCCCGCCCAGCACGCCTTCGAGCAATGGCGCCAGCAGGGACTCGACGTGCTGCGCGCCAAGCAAGACGCGGGCGCAGACTTCGCGATCACCCAGGTGTTCTACGAGGTGCCCCACTACGAGGCGCTCGTCCGCGACGCGGCCGCCGAGGGCATCGGCCTGCCGATCGTCCCCGAGGTGATGCCGCTCGTCTCCGCTCGCCGCGCCTATCGCGCCGCCGAGCTCACGGGCGTGCCCACGCCTGGCGAGCTACTCGGTGCGCTCGAGGCCGCGGAGGACGACGCAACCGCGCTCGCGGCTGGCGTGGACCACGCGGCTCGCCTGTCGCGCGACCTGATCGACGCAGGCGCACCTGGAATCCACATCATCACGTTCAACAGGCCCGAGGCCGCGTGCGCGCTCGTGGACGCTCTCGGACTGCGCCAGTCTTAGGGACGCCGTCACGCGGTCGTGCCGCCAAGCGCGCCGCCGCCAAGCGCGCCGCCGCCAAGCGCGCCGCCGCCCACCCCATCGTGCCAAAGTCACGGCCGTGGGACGCTACTACTCGTGAGCCCCGCACGGTGCTCAAACGAGTTCGGCTCACGCTGTAACTTCGGCGCAGGTGGTGCCGGGTGCGGCAGCCCACGTGCCACCATGGATCCCATGACACGCGACATCACCCCCCGCTCCGTAACGCTCACCCGCGATTCAGTGGGCGTCTACACCGTCACGAACGCAGCCGGCGCCTCGCTCCAATTCGGGCGCGGCCAGGGGCTACTGAGCCCCGTCGAGTTGCTGCTCGCCTCGGTAGCTGGCTGCTCGAGCCTTGACGTCGACATGATGACCACGCGGCGAGCCGAGCCGAGCAAGTTCGAGGTCACTTCTCAGGCCGACTACGTCCACGACGATGTCGAGGGCAACGTGCTCGAGAACGTGCGCGTGCTGTTCGACTTGGTGTTCCCGGAGGGCACCGACGGCGACAAGGCGCGCGCCCGCGTGGCGTCGGCGCTCAGGATCTCGCACGACAAGGAGTGCACCGTGTCGCGCACCATCGAGGCGCCCACGTCGGTCGCGCTGGTCGAGAAGAACTAGTGGTGTGTCTCCAAAATAAGTAGGGGTTTGGTTGATATTCTTGCTTGATGAGGAATCCGGCTCCTGCTTTGGTGATGTCTGATGGTCAACGTGCCGCGCTTGCGGTGCTGTCGAAGTCGCAGACGGCGGCGCATCGTGAGGTGCAGCGGGCGCGTGTTCTGTTGTTGGCCGCCGATGGGGTCGCCAATGCTGGGATCGCTGCCGCAGTGTCGGTGACGCCGACGACGGTACGGGCTTGGCGTGCCCGGTTCGAGGCGGAGGGTCTGGCGAAGCTGGGAAGAGTGCGTGCCGGTCGGGGCCGGAAGCCGGTGATTCCGCAGTCGAAGATCGATGAGATCGTTGATTTGACGCGGAATTCCAAGCCTGCGGGGCAGACCCATTGGTCGGTTCGGACGATGGCCAAAGCGTCGGGGGTATCGCCGGCCCAGGTACAGCGGATCTGGGCGGCCCGCGGGTTGAAGCCGCATCGGGTCGACGCGTTCAAGCTCTCGAACGACCCCCACTTTGAAGAGAAACTCGTCGATGTCGTCGGCCTGTATCTGAACCCGCCGGAGCAGGCGATCGTGTTGTGCATGGACGAGAAATCGTCAATCCAAGCGTTGGACCGCACGCAGCCTTCGTTGCCGATGAAGAAGGGCCGCGGGGCAACGATGACCCACGACTACAAGCGCAACGGCACCACGACCCTGTTCGCCGCCCTGGACGTCGCCACGGGCACGGTGATCGAGTCCTGCCTGCCCAAGCACCGGCACACCGAGTTCCTGAAGTTCCTCAAAACGATCGAGAACAACGTCCCAGCCGGGTTGGAAATCCACCTGATTCTGGACAACTACGCCACCCACAAGCATGCCAACGTGAGGGCCTGGTTAGCCAAACATCCCCGGTTTCATCTGCATTTCACGCCCACATCGTCATCCTGGCTGAACCTCGTCGAGCGCTGGTTCCGTGAACTGACCGACAAGGCGCTCAGGCGCGGTGTCTTCCACTCCGTGCCCGATCTCATCGCCGCGATCGAGGAATACCTCGCCGCACACAACGACGAACCCAAGCCTCTGGTCTGGACCGCGACCGCTGACAGCATCCTCGAGAAAGTCGCCCGCGGACGCGTCACGCTCCAAACAGTCAACCAAAACTGAGACACACCACTAGGAGGAGCCGGACCGCATCTGAGCGGCGGCCCGCCGTTGGCCCGCCTCGGCCGCACCGCTCGCTCTGTGGTTTCGGTGGTCGCTAGGAGCCGATCACCTTCGCGTGGACCATGAGATCGTGCGTAAGTCGGGCGACGTCGGCGGCCTCGATGCCCAAGGCGGCGACTGGGACGGTCGAGTCCGGGCGTTACCCGACAAGTCGGCGTAGCGCGTCGGCGCCGGCCGGGACGTCGGGGAGCCACGGCACGACGGCTGGGCGGCGGGGGCTGGCGTCGGCGATCTCGGCGAGCCAGCGTCCCTCGTCGGCCGAGCGAGCGCGAAGCACCGGGTCAGTGGTCGCGGTCGCGGCGAGCGAGGCGTTCGCGACCCACGTCCACGGGTGCAGGTCCGCGCGCGCGAGGTCGGCCTGGAGCGAGAGAGCCTCGTGCACCGGGGTGGCCTCTGGCAGGGCGACGAGGATAATGCGGGTGCGGTGCGGGTCGGCGAGGGATTCGAAAAGGGAGGAAGCCGCGTCGTCGGTGTGGTCGCCGCTGGTTGCCGCCCGGCGAGCGAAGCTCTGCGAGGATTTGAGCAGGAGCAGGGTGTGTCCTGTGGGCGCCGTGTCGATCACGACGAACCGGCCTGACGCCTCGGCCACGGTGCGCGCGAAGGCGTGGAAGACGGCGACCTCCTCTGTGCACGGCGAGCGCAGGTCCTCCGCGAGGAGGTCGTGGGCGTCGTCGTCCATCCCTGATCCGGCCGTGGCCAACACGTGCTCAGTCCAAGCGGCGGTCTCTACGGCGGGGTCGATGCGAGTGATGAGTAAGTTCGCCGGCGGGTCCGGCAGTACGTCGTGCACGTGCGCGGCCGGATCCGTGGTGCTGAGCGTGACTGGCAGACCGCGATCTGCCAGCGCGAGAGCGAGAGCGGCTGCGATCGTGGTTTTCCCGACGCCGCCCTTGCCCATGGTCATGACGATGCAGGGCTCGCCCTGGGCGAGTTCAGCAACGAGGTCGCGGAGTGCATCCAGGTCTGGCGCGGCGACTGCCGGGGAGGAGTGGGTAGCCGAGGCGCCGGTGAGGGCTGCGCGCAGGGCGTCGATCCCCATGGGTGCCCGCGCGAGGAGCGGGACCGTGTCGACGGATGCCGCTTGCGCCAGCTCGGTGGGAAGGGCGTTGACGGCAACTGCCTCGCGCTCGTGTCGTGCGTGGGCGACCGGGTCGCCGTCGGCCGGGTTGGTCAGGACCCCGTTGAGGATGAGGCGCTGGCTGGTCATGCCCAGCTGGGCAAGCTCGCGGGAGGCCCTAGCTGCCTCGTCCAGTGAGGAGCGTTCGGCGCGCGCGACCAGAACGACGGTGGTGCGGTCGGCGTCCCGCAAGGCCGCCAGGCTGGCGGCGTACGCCTCTTGGGCGTGGCCCAGCGCGGAGACGGGGCCGACGCAGGTGATCCCCGCGGTGTTCGTTTCCAGGAAGCCGGTCCACGCCGCGGGTAGGGCGAGCAGACGCAACGTGTGACCCGTGGGAGCGGTGTCGAAGATCACGTGGTCGTACGTGCGGGAGATGTCTTCGCTGGTGAGCAGAGTGACGAACTCGTTGAATGCGGCGACCTCCACGGTGCAGGAGCCGGAGAGTTCCTCCTCGATTGAGGCGACCGCATCTGCGGGGAGCAGGCCGCGGTAGGGCCCGACGACGCGCTCCCGGTATTGAGCGGCCGCTGCCGATGGGTCGACGTCGACCACGTCGAGGCCGGGTACCCCCGGTACCGGGACGGGCGTGGAGGAGGTGGGTTCGGGCATCGCAAACACCTCCGCCAGGTTGCTCGCCGGGTCCGTGGAGACGATCAGCACGCGGCGGCCAGCGTCGGCGAGGGCAACGGCGCTCGCTGCCGCGCACGAGGTCTTGCCGACCCCGCCCTTGCCGGTGAAGAACAGGTACGACGTCGGCGCGGCGAGTACCCCGGGTAGCAGCCGGACGTCGCTCAGGGCCGGGGATGCCATGTCAGCAGCAACCCGACCCGCCCCAGCAGGCCTCGGCGGGCGCCTGGGCCGCGACAACTTCGCTGAGCGGTAGGGCGGTGCGCTCGAAGCCAGTCCACGTCGCGAGGTCCTGACGCGTGGGGTACGCCCCCTTGGCTTTTACCGTTCCGTCGACCAGAACCATCGGCAGCGCCGACGTTCCGTCTGCCTCAAGCGCCTGTCGCACGGCGTCGTTGGCGACGAACTTTGTCGGCTCTTGGGCGAGAGTGGCCCGGTCGACCTCGACGCCGCGGCCGGACAGCCACGCCACGTCGGCGGCGAAGCGGGACAGTGCGGGGTCAACATCGGTACCGCACACACCCGTCGAGCAACACATTGCGGGATCGAAGATCTCTACGTGGGCCATGGGGTCCTCCTTATGTTGTCGGGTAATCCGATGCATCATGCCTTACTGACATCACACCACAATGATGAGTAGTAGCGTATAGGACATGAGTCCGGTGATTAGTCCCTTGCCGCGGGTTCCCTTCCCCGCGGTCGTGACGACCCAGTTCGGCCTGTTGGCTGACCCGCTGCGCCTCAAGATCGTGGAGGCGCTCATCAGCGAGCAGCTGTGCACGTGCCACCTGGTCGACATCACGGGCGCGCGACAGACCACCATCAGCAACCACCTGCGGCTGTTGCGGGAGGCTGGCATCGTGCTCAGTGAGGCTGAGGGCCGTTACACCTGGTACCGACTCGCTCCTGAGGCATTCGCCGCGGCGCTGAGCGCCCTTGGCAGCATCGTCGCCGACGGGCCTGAGGCACCGCGCCTGCGTCCCGCCTGCGCGACCTGAAGGGAGTCGGCGCCGCGACCGGCGACAATCGCCTGCGGCGACTCCGGCATCGGTAGCGACGTGAGCGATGGGACGGTGGCGGCACCGCTCGATCAGACGGTGACGCCCTTCTGGGGTCAGCGGCGCATTAGCGTGGTTCATGAGGGATAGGTCCTTCCAGCAGGCGGATGTAGTGGTACTTCCATCCTGCCCTCGGGGCCTATCCCTCCCTCACGGCCCCGCCGTCACCAACCTCATGAGACGCAACAACCCGCCCACCGGAACAGCGGGGGAAACTCCCGCTAGCGGCGTGGGAGGTCACTTCGTGTGGTGCGCAACGCCAGCAGAGCGGCACCTGCATAATGTAACGGTGGTGATAGTAGCGCTGACTGAGGCATCGGACGTCAGTGGACCCGTGTGGATTCCGACATTGCCGCCGTCGCTCGAGACCTATCTGGCCCCCACACTCCAGCCCGTCCCCGTGTTGCCGGTACTGGCAGGGGCGCTGCTTCTCCTCTACCTCACCGGCGCATTGCGGCTATGGCGCTCCGGGCGCCATTGGCCCATCCTCCCCACGGTGTCTTTTGTCGCGGGATGCGTGGTCCTCGCGGTCGTCACCGGGGCCGGAATCGAGGGCTACGGGTTCCGCATGTTTTCGATCTTCATGTTTCAGCAACTCACACTCATGATGGCCGTTCCACCCCTACTCGTGCTGGGACGCCCCGGCACCCTTGTCCTGCGCGCCGTCCCGCACAATCGGCTCGGTCGCGCTGTGATGGTGACCGCTCGGTGGGGCCTCCGGTCGCGCCTGGCCCGGATCGCAATTCATCCGGCGTTCATGATCCCGCTGTTTTTGCTCGCCTTCTACGGCCTGTACTTCTCCGATCTCGCGGACACCCTGTTGCGCACGTGGGCCGGGCACACGGCGCTCGAGGTGGGATTCCTCGTGGCGGGCATTCTGTTCACCGTGCCCATCTTGTCCCAGGACCCGCTTCCGATCCGGCAGACTCATCACGGAAGGGCACTGGACCTCGTCGCCGAACTGCCCCTGCACGCCTTCTTCGGCGTCATCGTGATGATGACCGCGACCCCGCTCGTGCCGCTTTTCTCCTCGTCTCCCGTGAGCTGGCAGGTCGACCCTGAGTACGACCAGTGGCTCGCAGGCGCCCTTGCCTGGTCGTACGGCGAAGCCCCGGGACTGCTGATGATTCTGATCGTCGTGGTGCGGTGGAAACGATTCGACACGAAAAGTGCCATCACACGTGACAAGGACGTCGACCGTCACGGGGATCCCGAACTCGAGGAGTACAACGCCTACCTGGCCCGGTTGCGCGGTGGTGGACCAGCGGAATGAGCCGTCCGAGGTCTTACCCGCAGTCCTGGTGTCACCAGCGCTGGCGTGTCAGGCAGGGGTGGCGTGTCAGGCAGGGGTGGAGATCGACAGGAGAGCGAACACTGCGAACCCTCCAGTGAGAAACAGCGGATCCATCCGACGGTCGGGCCTGCAGATCGCCGACGCGGTCGGTTCCGCTACACGGGATAATACCTAGGTGGATTCTGCTGGTCGTCGCAACACCTCAATCTGGAGGTGTTTTGTGGTTCGTCGTCAGCAAGCAGCGGATCGGGCGGTGCGGCCGCCGATGAGGTCTCCTGGAACGGTCTCGACGCACCGCGAAGTTGCGCGCTGCCGCCGGGGCCAGCTCCGTTCTTCCGTTCTTCCGTCTGTTTGCGGCGCTGCACTTGTTGCATCGTTTCTGCCGACCATTCGCGTCATGTAGCGATGCGAGCACACTCCGTGACGCCGGCCACAAAGCGGAAGTACGGGATGGCTGACCACAGGTGGCTCCGCTCTGAATCGACGAACAGGAGCGCGTAGGGGGCGAACCTCACTCATGCATTTGCGCATCGAACTGGCACTGCATATCCACACCGCAAGCTGCGTTCCCCGCGCGCACCGGCACACGGCGGTCGCCCGCGCGCTCCGCTGCGATCAGCCGAGCAGTCCGGGGCCGTACTTCAGCCCGACCGCCGTGCCCAAGAAGAGGAGCCAAAGCCACACGATCGCAACATCCACCTCGTGCGCGACAGCCCAGAGCGTCGCCCTTTGCAGCCTGCGGGGCAGGTAGAGGTTGTCGTCGCGAATGTTCACGTGGGTCAGCGTCGTGAATACTAGCGTTGTGGAAACGGTTACTAGCAAGCACCACGGACATAGGGCGCCGATGACAAACATTGACTGGGCGAAGAGCCAATAGGCGAAGATCAACCCGATGGTGTAGACCGCTTGCGCAGCGGCCATAAACCAGCGTGGAAACCGCACCCCGCCGAGCGAGGCGACAGCGAGCGTGATTACCACGGGTTCGGCGATTAGCCCTAGGAAGGCGTTCGGGAACCCAAACAGTGCAGCCTGCCAGGACTCAGCGACCGCGCTACAAGAGAGGACTGCGCTCACGTCGCACGTGAGCACGAGTTCCGGATTCTCTGCAAGCCGGATGGCGTCCACTGAAAGCACAAAGGATGCCAGCAGGCTGATGCAGGCGGACAGCAGCATCGTGGTGAATATGAAGCGGTTGTCGTGCCGAACGCGGAAAAGGCGAACAGTTAGTCCGCCTGGCGCAGGGGCGGGCATGCCCGCGTCTCTCATAGCGGTCGCCCCCATCTAGCTGCGAGCCGCTTCAATGGCGGCTTCAATGGCACCGTCAATGCTCCAATCGAACTCGGTCTTCTCGCCATTGATGAGTATGGTCGGTGTGCCGAACTGTGGCGCGAAATCGCGGGTTGCCTGTTCCGTGGCGGCGGCAACCCAACCAGCGAACGAGTCGTCCCCCGTCATATGTTGACCCTCGACAATTGCGGAGGCGACTTCTGCGGGCACTCCAGCCTGCGTTGCCAGGCTCGCGAGCTGCTCGTCCGTCAGGCCTGACGTGCCCTCCTCTGGCTGGTTCGCGTACAGAAGGTTGTTGAAGTCGACAAACGCCTCAGGCATGCGGTCGGCAACCAGCGCGGCAGCAGCAGCAGCTCGCGTGGAGTACCGCGTCCCTTGCGAGGTCCGGTCCAGGATGGACACCGGTCGGTACTCGATGACAATCTCTCCTCTTTCGCGCAGTTTCGCGAGCACAGGACCGTTGATGGCCTCGAAGGCGCCACAGACCGGACACATGTAGTCGAAGTAGACCGCTACTACGACAGTCTCCGCAGAAGTCACGGCGCCTCCGGCGGTGCCGTCTACACCCACTTGGATTCCCCCCGCGTCGTTGGCGGTGGAAGGCGCATGGACGGAGCCTAGGGGGTCCTCAACCGAGGTCAAGTCTGGGGCAGGTGCCGGTCGGTTGCTGACGATGAACGCAACGACCAGTCCGAGAACCAGAACGCCGATGGCCGCGAGTGCGATTGCGACTACGCGCTGGCGGCGAGCCGCGTTTGCCTCGCCCGCATTCAGTAGGGCAGCCATGGCGCGAGCTTCGCCCTTGCGGGCGGGCTTCGTGGTCTTGGACATGTGGCTTCCTTCAGCTAGGTGCGCGCTGGTGCGCTCAATCGGCACCGCCACTAAACTAGACGGGAACGCAGGGAGCCGCTGCCCGCATCAGAACTGGAAAGCCGCGCAGCAGCGGCAGCGGGTGGCCCCTGCTCGCGTGGCGGTCGTTCACGCGACGTTTGCTGGCTACCGGCTGTTGGAGCAACAGCGATCGCGAATGCGATCGTCGCGCTGGCCCAGCAACATCGACGCATTCCTCCGCGCTTGTTGCGGCCTTTCAACAAGCCGCATAATCCCGTGTCCACCAACCGGGGTCGAGGCAACTCCCAAACGTCGAGTGTTGCTCCGACGCTATGGCACCACCGGCCATGGGTCGACGCTTCCTTCACTGGCCCTGACCTGATCACGTTCTGTCGGCTCGACCCAGCGCGGTGCACTGCACCCTCAACAGCATATGCAACCAGGTGCTAATATGTTTGTATGATGATACCGGAGAGTGCTTCGGTCACCCCCGACGGTGTGTCCAGGCACCGGTCGGCCGACGAAGGCGACAGTGTTGATGTCCTCAGGCGTTCGTTGCCGCCTGCGGCCGACGTGGAGCGCTTGGCCGATGTGTTCCGTCTGATGGCCGATCCCGGCCGCGTCCGCATCCTGGCCGCCTTGCTTGAAGGAGGTGAGGTCTGCGTGCACGATCTGGCGTCGGTGAGCGGGTTGAGCGAGTCCTCCGTGAGCCAGGCGCTTCGCCTGATGCGAGCACACCGGGTCGTCGCCACTCGCCGCTCGGGTCGCCACGTGTTCTACAGGCTGAATGACAGCCACGTCAGAATGCTGTTGGACCTGGCGATCACCCACATCGGCCACGCCCCCGTCGTCGGTTTGCCGCCACGACCGAATCCGAATTTCCCGTCCACCCCGTCAACCAAGGAGTCCTTATGAACGCCTCACCCACGGCCCTGATCTGCCCCAAATGCGGAGCGGAAATGCGCAGTTATGAACGCAACCGCGTCATCGTCGACCAATGTGTTGGATGCCGGGGAATCTTCCTCGACAGCGGCGAACTCGAGTCGCTGATCGACGCCGAAAATGCCTACTACGCCGCCTCGCCAGCACCTGGACCACGAGCCGCCGAGCCCCAGGGCCAAGGCTACGACCGGCGGGACAGCCACTCCGGGAGTAGTCACGGCTCGGGACGCGGCCGCAAGCGCGGCGGCTTCTTCGGCGAACTCTTTGATTAGGCCCCAGCGGTCCCGCTGATTCACTCCCTGTGGATCTCGATTCCCGACTATGAAGGACGACAACATGGCCACCGACACGCAACTTGACCTGAATGCGGTCCTGCCAGACGCGCTTGACGAGAGGGACGCCTGCGTCCAACGGCTCACGGCTGGCCTGGAGACCCGCGAGGGCGTCATGAACGCCCACGTCAAGCAGGAAGAAGAGACGACGCAACTGTGCGTGCACTTTGAGCCCGACGTCATCAGCCTGCAGCGCATCCGCGAGCTCGCGCTGTCCCTGGGCGCACGGGTCGACGGCGACTTCGGCCATCTCAGTCTCAACGTGGACGGCGTGTCGAGGCCTGCCCCGGCGCAGTTGCTCGAGCAGCGGCTACGCAAAGCCGTCGGCGTGGTGGAGGCGCACGTCTCTCCGACGGGATACGTGCGGGTCGAGTTTTACGCGGGCCAAACCTCGGAGCAGGCTATTCGGGAACTGCTCGAGCGTTTCGGGAACCCGCCACGCGGCGGTCGACCGCGTGCCACCCAAGTGGCCGACGCTGAGGCTGAAGCCCCTGAGAAGGGTCAAGAACATGACCACAAGCACGGCGGGATTTTCGGTGAGCGCAGCGAACTGATCTTTGCGATTCTCTCTTCCGCCACGCTGGTGGTGGGCTTCCTGCTGGGGCTGAGCTCCGCGGTGCCTTACGCCATCTCCACGGCGCTCTATATCGCGGCGTACTTCTTCGGCGGTTACTACACGCTCCGAGAAGCCATCCAAAGTGTGAGGGCCAAGCGGTTCGAGATCGATTTCCTGATGCTGGTTGCCGCCGCGGGCGCTGCGGCACTCGGGGAACTGGCTGAAGGCGCTCTGCTGCTTGCTCTGTTCAGCATCGGCCACGCACTGGAGGGCTATGCCATGGGTCGCGCCCGGAGGGCGATCGAGGCGCTGGGGGAACTCGCCCCCGCCACCGCGATGGTCCTGCGTGAAGGCGCCGAGCAAGAGATCCCCGTGGAGGATCTCCGGTTGGGCGACACCGTCATCATCAAGCCGAACACCCGTATCCCCGCCGACGGTCTTGTGACCGCGGGTCAGAGCAGTGTGGATCAGGCGGCAGTGACCGGGGAGAGCATTCCGGTCGACAAGACCCCGCTCGACCCTCAGGCCCCTCGCGGCGAGGGGGATGTCCCCCCGGAAAGCCGGATCTACGCTGGTACCGTCAACGGACCTGGGGCGCTGGAAATCGAGGTCACCCGGCTGTCCAAGGACTCCACGCTCGCACGCGTTGTGATACTAGTCAGTGAGGCCCAGGCGCAGACCTCCCCCACCCAGCGCTTCACCGACCGCTTCCAGCGGGTGTTCGTTCCCGCCGTGCTCTTGCTCGTCGTCGTGTTGATGTTTGCTGGCCTGGTCATCGACGAACCATTCTCCGCCACCGTGTACCGTGCCCTGGCCGTGCTCGTCGCCGCCAGCCCGTGCGCGTTGGCAATCTCCACGCCCAGCGCGGTCCTGAGCGGATTGGCGCGTGCCGCACGCGGCGGGCTGTTGATCAAGGGCGGCGGCCCGTTAGAAAACCTCGGCACCCTGAGTTCCATTGCGTTCGACAAGACCGGCACGCTCACATTGGGCAAGCCGAAGCTCACCGACGTAACTCCGGCTACCGGAATTGAGGAATCCGAACTGCTGAGCGTCGCCCTTGCGGTCGAGTCGCAGAGTGATCACCCCCTGGCGACCGCCATCGTCACGGCCGCCAGAGACCGTCTCGACGGGGCGTCCCCGCTGAAGGCTGACGGTGTCACCAGCCTCACCGGCCGAGGGGTGAGCGCTACGATCGACGGCGAGGGAATCCACATCGGTAAGAGGATCCTTTTCAGCGAGATTGACGGTGAGCCGATGCCTGAGGACATCACCGAGTCAGCCCGCAGTCTTGAGGCCTCGGGGCGAACCACCATGGTGGTTCGCCGCGGCAGCCGGTACCTGGGCGTTCTCGGCGTCATGGACACTCCGCGCGCCTCGGCGGCGAACGTGGTCGCGCAGTTGCGAAAGGCGGGCATCAACCACATGATCATGCTCTCCGGAGACAACCAGACCGTCGCCGATGCCGTGGCCGCCGAACTCGGCATCGACGAGGCGCGTGGAGACCTGCTACCCGAAGACAAGGTCAAGGCCGTGATCGACCTCCGCACCAGGGAGAACAAAGTCGCGATGGTCGGTGACGGTGTCAACGACGCTCCCGCCATGGCCAACGCCACCGTCGGGATCGCCATGGGAGCCGCCGGTTCGGATGTGGCCATGGAGACCGCCGACGTCGCGCTCATGGGTGACGACCTCGAACGGCTTCCGTTCGCCGTGAACCTTAGCCGCAGGTCCAGCCGGATCATCCGGCAGAACCTATGGGTGAGTCTTGGCGTTGTGGTCTTCTTGATCCCGGCCACCATCTTCGGATTCATAGGAATCGGACTTGCCGTTCTGTTCCACGAGGGATCCACCCTGCTGGTGGTGGCCAATGCCCTTCGCCTGCTCGCCTACCGCGAACCCAAGACGGCATAGGTCGGTACAGGGTTACTGCGTGGAGGTCCGGGAGGCAGCCCGCTCCGAGACGACGCCCGCTCGCTCATGTCGGTGGATCGAGGCTAGGGCAAGTGGTGCGCGGCAGGTGAGGGTGCCGTCGTCTCCCTGGTTGTCGGTCAAGCCGTTGAGACGCTAGTATCGTCCTATGCCGATGATAACTGTCAATCATGATCATAATAGAAGGGCGGAGCTCGCCTCGGCTGGCGCCCTCTTCCGGAGTTTGGCCGACCCGACGCGTCTCGCGCTAGTGCGGCGCCTGGCGGTGAGTGAGGCAAGGGTGGTGGACCTGTGCTCGGAGTTGGGTCTGGGCCAGTCCACGGTCTCTTCGCACCTCGCGTGCCTGCGCGACTGTGGGTTGGTCGACTACCGCGCCGAGGGCCGCGCGTCGGTATACCACCTGACACGCCCTGAACTGATGGACCTGCTGGCGGCGGCGGAGGACCTCCTTGCCGCGACCGGCAACGCCGTGGCTCTGTGCCCGACCTATGGGCGCCCCCCGGCCGACGACCCGAAGACGAACGACGCAACGAAGGAGACCTCGCGATGAGCGATGCATGTGGATGCGAAGACGACGAGACCACGCCTGCTGGCGAGACCGGCGAGGAGCAAGCGGCGGAGCGGTTGTGGGAAGTGAGCGAACTGCGCTTCGCCGCGATCGCCGGCGTGCTGCTGGTTGCGGGGCTCGTCACCGGGTCCATGGGGCAGCCCACCGTTGCGCTCGTCCTGAACTGGGTGGCCCTCCTCGTGGGCGCGTGGACATTCGTGCCTGGCACGGTGCGGCGACTGGCGAGGGGCAAGATCGGGGTCGGCACGCTGATGACGATCGCGGCGATCGGCGCGGTGGTGCTGGGTGAAGTGGCCGAGGCCGCCGTCCTGGCGTTCCTGTTCTCGATTAGCGAGGGCCTGGAGGAGTACTCCCTCGCGCGCACCCGCCACGGCCTGCGGGCCCTGCTGAATCTGGTCCCGGCCCAGGCCACCGTGTTGCGCGACGGTGCGGAGACTGCCGTGGCCCCGGCGGAGCTGCGGGTTGGGGATCTGATGCTGGTCAAGCCGGGTGAGCGGGTGGCCACCGACGGTGTGATCACCGCCGGCCGCACCGCACTGGACGTCTCGGCCATCACCGGGGAGTCGGTGCCCGTGGAGGCTGGCCCCGGACAGACCGTGTACGCCGGATCGATCAATGGCTCTGGGGTCCTTGAGGTCGAGGTGACCACCACGGCCGAGGACAACTCCCTGGCCCGTATCGTGCGGATTGTCGAGGCCGAGCAGTCCCGCAAGGGCGAGGCTCAACGCCTGGCGGATCGCATCGCCAAGCCGTTGGTGCCCGGGGTGATGATCGCGGCCACCCTCATCGCCGTCGTCGGCAGCCTCCTGGGAGACCCGGGCACGTGGATCGAGCGGGCCCTCGTGGTTCTGGTCGCGGCCTCGCCTTGCGCGCTGGCGATCTCCGTGCCCGTCTCGGTGGTCGCCGCCATCGGAGCGGCGTCCAAGCAGGGCGTGCTCATCAAAGGTGGCGCGGCAGTGGAGGCCCTGGGCGCGATCCGCGGGGTGGCCCTGGACAAGACGGGTACCCTGACTCGCAACGCCCCCGCAGTCGTCGCCGTCGCCGTCGCCGCGGGTCAGACGGAGGCCCGCGTCCTGGCGGTGGCGGCCGCGCTCGAGGCCCGTAGCGAGCATCCCTTGGCCAGAGCCATCCTCGCGGCGGTCCCGGCGGTCAGCCCGGCCTCCGACGTGGAGGCCGTGCCAGGTGCCGGCCTGACCGGCACGTTCGAGGGTCGGGCGGTCCGACTCGGTCGCCCCGGCTGGGTCGAGGCAGGACCACTGGCCGATGAAGTGGAGCGGATGCAACAGGCCGGTGCCACCGCCGTGCTCATCGAGGAGGACGGAGAGTTGTTGGGAGCGGTCGCGGTGCGCGACGAGTTACGTGCTGAGGCCGCGCAGGTCGTGGCCCAGCTGCGCCGTGACGGGTACCACGTCGCCATGCTCACCGGCGACAACACCCTGACGGCCAACGCACTGGCCCGTGAGGTCGGCATCGACGACGTCTACGCCGACCTGCGCCCCGAGGACAAGGCCGCACTGGTCGCCCAGCTCCGGTCCCACCGCCGCACCGCCATGGTCGGCGACGGCGTCAACGACGCACCCGCCCTGGCGACCGCCGACCTGGGAATCGCCATGGGCGCGATGGGCACCGACGTGGCGATCGAGACCGCCGACGTCGCCCTGATGGGTGAGGACCTGCGCCACTTACCGCAGGCGTTCGCCCACGCCCGCCGCGCCCGCCGCATCATGTTGCAGAACGTCGGGCTGTCCCTGGCGCTCATCGCGGTTCTGATCCCTCTGGCGCTGTTCGGCGTCCTCGGCCTGGCCGCGGTGGTCCTGGTGCACGAGGTGGCGGAGGTGTTCGTCATCGCCAACGGCGTTCGCGCCGGCCGCGCCCGCCCGCTACCGCAGGACGCCCCCGCGGGCGTTCCCGTGGCCGCGTAGCATGCAAAGATCCATACGATGAGTACATCCGCCAGAGGTCCGAAGGCGCGAAAAGCCCCCAGCCCGAGACGGCGACGCCTCGCAGTGGCTGCCGGAGCCGCGCTGGTCGCGACGGTCGACCTGAGCGCCAAGGCGTGGGCGGTGACCGCGCTGCAGGACCGGGTGGTCGGTCTGGGCCTGGTCGACCTGCGACTGGCCTACAACCCCGGGGTGGCCTTCTCGGTCGGGGCCGGCGCGCCGGCACCGCTGGTGGTGACCGCAACCGCCGTCGTCACCGCCGCGCTCGGCATGTTTGCCTGGCGTGCTGCCACTGGCGCCCCCCGCGGGAGGCTCACTGGGCTCGCGTTGATACTCGGTGGTGCCACGGCAAACGTGGTCGACCGAGCCCGGGACGGGGTTGTCACCGACTATCTGCACACCGGGTGGTGGCCGACCTTCAACCTCGCCGACGCGGCCATCGTCACTGGGGCGGCGTTGCTGGTCCTGACCAGGCCGCGCGACGGCGGACCCCATGGCGGGGGTCCGCCGCGAGTGCCGTGAGCCAGACCGACGATCCCCCACAACCATCGTGGGGAAACCGCAGGTGCGGTGGCGTCACGCGAAGAGCGCCACCGCCACCGCACCGACCACGGTGAGCGAGGCCACCGCGAGGGTTGCCTGTCGCCCATACCGGGTGGCACGGGGGATGCCGCGCAGCGGGAACAGGAGCTGACGCACCACCACGTAGGCGGCGATGCCCCCCACAAACAGGAGGCCTGCTGGCGATATCGGCCCTCGCCATGCGATAGCGCCGGTCACGAGCGCGAGGGTGGCCGCCGCGCCGGACTCCATCAATTGCACCGGCACGCGACGCGTCCCGACCCGACGATCCGAGGACCAAATTGCCCAGCGTGAACGCGTCGGGACTCCGACGCAGCACCCGCCCATCAGGCAACCCAGTCGGCCGACGGTCTGTCCAAGAAGCAGCGCGGGCACCGTGGCATCCAGGAGTGTTCCGACTGGAATGCCCTGCAGCGCGCCGCCGATCACAAAGGTAGCCGTGGCCACGATCACGAACCCTTGGACGCTCAGCCCGGCGAGTGCTCGCCCCCCATGCTCATTCCAGTGCGTGAACCGGTAGTAGAGCTTGGCGCCGACGGCCCCGAGAGCACTGGCGATGAGCGCGAGCACGAGCACGTTTCCGGAGGGAAGTCCGTGCTTCTGGGCCAGGACGCCCTGGAGCAGTAGGGCGAGCACCACGCCCAGGCTCACCATGGCCGGCCACGCGCCGACGACGACCCCGGGAGCCCGCGCGCTGGCGACCGGCGCGAACGTCGACTGACCGACTCCTTCCGCTGAGGGCAGTCGCACGATCTCCGACTGGCCCCCGCCTTGGGGTACGGCCATGGCCTCAGCGGTGACGTGCCAGCGACCTGGGGACTTCCCCAGCACCCTGTGGGTCAGGGACGTTCGGCCACTTTCCGATCGGACGTCATGGAGAGATGTGGAACTGACGAAGTCGTCGTCAGCGGTGCGGTCGCCCTCCACGTCGAGGCGACGGCCCATCAACCTCAGGACCACCTCATACGGGCCGCCGGTCGTGGGTGGATCGAACCAGTAGGTGACTCCCAGCGCATGCGGTCGAAGTTCGGCCGCAGCAGCGATGGGGAAAGTCACGAATTCGAGCGCGCTCTTGGTTCCCGCCTCGCCGCCGACCCTGGCGAGCACCGGCGTCGGTTGCGCAGGCGGGAGGGGCGAAGGGCCCGGGTGAGCCGGGGCGCGCTTGGCCTTTGACGGTCGCGCACCGACGCCTGCAAGACCCGCCGTCATTGCTGGCATGCGGCCCTGCGCGCCGAGTCCGCCGTTGCGCGCAGTCGCGTCGCCCGGAAGCCCCTTGAGTCGCTCGGACAACGGCGGTAGCACCGGTCGCTTGGGCGTTGTCCCAGGCTTCCGCGCGCCAGACGTCGGACGCTTCTTCTTGGCTGATCGTCGTGCCATGACTACCTTCCCGTAGAGTCGGCAACCCGGGGACCCCGGGGTCGCACATGTGACAAGGGTAATCTGCACGGCAAGACTCGCGATCGCCGGACAGTCATGATTGACCCAAGACTGCCCTGTTGGAGGCCCGCTCTACGGGCGCTGTGGCGCACCGATCAGCCACCCGACGGATGCGATGTTAGTGGCACCCGCCTCTGGGCTTTGGATCCGTGTCGGTTGCCGTCTTCCGGACGGGCGCTTCAATCGATGACCCCGGCGACCCGTGTCCGGCGTGCCCGGAGTGGCGCTCCGCACCCTTGTCGACTGCATTGGCATCGCGAGACCCGCCACCGTGGCCACCATGGCCACCGTGGCCACCGGCGTGCATCGCCACCATGAACCCCACGGCTGCCAGGGTCAGGATTGTCCCCCCGGAGACGTCCGCGACCCACATCACCACTGCCGCTACCGCGATTCCCAGGTACCACTTCATGGACTTGCTCTTCAACATGCTCTCGCCTACTTTCATGCCATGGCGCCGATGCGCCCACTGTCTTCCTGGTAACAGTGTGCGGGCCTTCCATGAAGATCAGGCCGCATGACGGATTGACATTCGGTATCGCCATGTGCGAACTCCCCATCATCCGGCGGATAGCCCTCGGGTCGCTGCGCAACACGTTGGCATTCGCCCTGCGGTCCATGCCACGAGGCAGTCGGCGGCGCCGTAGCGCTCATGGTGAAGAGGGATGACGTCGGCCGCACATGGCCGAGAAGGGGCACGGCGCGGGGGAGGCGTTTCTCGGCGGGTCCAGCATCGGCGGCTTCCTGGCGTGGCTCACTCACGCTCTTGCCTCCGCGCTCGACGGTGCGCTCGTGGGCGCAGCCGCTCATCACCGTGCTCTACGTCGTATCACGGCGCAAGTGGGATGCCGTAGCGGACTGACGTGAGGCCAGTCAGTGTCGCGTCCGCGCCCTCATCCGGCTGGTCCGGAACCTGATCAGAAGTCAGCGCCGGCTGCCCAGACGTGACAGAATCACATGATGATCGGTGGCCGCGCGCTCGCCACCAGCACACCAAGTCCGGCAACTGCAGAGGTCGACTGAGGGATAGACGTGGAACTGTTCGCCCTTGCGTCACTTGCCCTGGTGGCCGGGGTGGTGTCGTTCACCGCGCCGTGCACACTGCCGCTGCTGCCGGGCTACGTGGCCTACGTCTCCGGAATGAGCGACGGTGAGCGGACGGTTCCGACCCCACGGGTGCTGTTGGCCGCCGGACTCTTCGTCGCCGGATTCAGCGCGGTGTTCGTCGCACTCGGGGTGACCGCGTCCGGGTTGGGACTTGTACTGGCGCAGAACGGCCGAATGCTCGAACTGATCGGTGGCATGTTCATCGTGGCGATGGGGTTGGTGACCGCCGGGGTGCTCCGGATTGGCCTGCTGCAGCGTCAAGTCCGGATCGACATGTCTCGGATGGGCCGCGGGCCCCGCGCCGCAGCGCCGCTGGGGGCCGCGTTCGCCTTCGGTTGGACCCCCTGTATCGGACCGGTCCTGGCTGGCGTGCTGATCACGGCGGCGAGCACGACCACCATGGTGGAAGGTGGCCTGCTACTCGCTGCGTATTCCCTTGGACTGGGCCTGCCGTTCCTCGGTCTGGCCGTGGCCGTGGCGCGGGGTCGGGTTCGTCTTGGCTGGCTGCGTCGCCACTCACGCAAACTGGAGATCAGCGGTGGCATCCTGCTCGTCATCATGGGAGTCGCGGTCATCAGCGGCCAGTGGACCGAGTTCATGAGTTCGGTGTTGGCGGTGTACGCCCGGCTGGGCTGGCCACCCATCTGACCCGGAATGGACACACCGGTCGCGGCGGCGTCCTGAGTCACTCACCCGGCGCCCCCTGCACCGGGCCGACGGTGGTCTCCCGGGTCGGCGTCCGCCCCGCCAGTATCTCGTCCAGCACCCCGGACAGTAGCGGGAGCGTCGATGCCCCGGTGATCTTCGCCACTATCGTTCCGGTCTCGTCGATAAAGAAAGTCTCGGGAACCCCGAACACGCCGAAGTCGATCGCCACGCGCGATTCCGGATCGGTGACATAGCGGTAGCTCTCGGTCCTGCCCATCTCGTCGAGGAACGTGATCGCGCTGGAGGGTCGGTCCTGGTAGACCACGCCGATGAACTGCACGCCAGCGTCGCGATAGGCTGCCGCGGCCGCGTTCAGAGCGGGATGCTCCTCGCGGCAGGCCACGCACCACGACGCCCAGAAGTTGACGACGACCACCTGACCGCGGAAGTCGCTCAGCGACACCGCGCCCTCCTGCTCCAAGTACGGCATGGTCCTTTCCGATGCCGGCTGCCCGATCAACGGAGTGAAGACCAGCGTCGGATCCCGGTTCAGTCGCGCCCCGAACAGTGCGCCTACGCCCACTGACAGCACCACCGCGAGCACCGCGCTGTATCGCAGCCAGCGCAAAAACCCGCGTCGTGGTGCGCGTTGCGTCTCTCCGTCCGCGCGCTCAAGAGACTGTTGCGACTCGGTCATCGGCCCGCCCCCTGGGACGCCTCGCGACGCAGAGCGTCGACTTGGTCGCGAACCTCCGCATTCAGATCAGGAAGCGTCTCCAACACGTCGAGCGCCTCGATCGCTCCCGCAGGATCGTCGAAACCGTACATCCGAATATTCGCCTTGAACCACCACCCGATGACCAGTTCCGGGGTCGTCTGCAGTGCCTCGTCGACCAGCCTCTCAGCCTGGTCGATCTCGCCCAGGTTGAACATCAGCCAGCCCAGGGACGCCTGGCCGCGCGGATTCGACGGATCCTGTTCCAGCACCTTGAGGTAGTGCACCGCAGCAAGGTCATAGCGGCCACTCGCCGTGTAGCGGTCCGCGAGCGCGAGCCGCATCCCGATCACGTCCGGGTTCGCGGCAATGACCGCCTCCATCTCGGCGTCGGTGACTTGGGAGAGGTCGACCCCTGTTTGCGGCGCGATCGAGGAGGAACCGGAATTCTGAAGCGCCTCGTTGCCGGTGACGAACCCACCTAGCGGACGGTCCAAGACGTTGCCTGGGAGCAGGAGTATGGCGACCGCGACGGCTACGAGCCCCGCAGCATACAGTCCCAGCCGGGAGAAACGCCCGCGTCGACCCCTGCCCTTGGCGACATGCGCCGGGTTCGCCGCGACGTGGGCCTCGAGCCGGTCCAGACCGGCCAAAGCGGCCGCAACCTCCCGCTCGTAACCTCCCCGCAACCGCCGTGCGTCGGAGGCGGAGAGTTCGCCGACCAGCACCTGCCGGTCGAGTTCGACGAGGTCCCGGAGCGCCTGATCCCGGCGCTCCAGGTGTTGCCCCCGCTCCGCCGTCACGGCTCGTCATCCTCTGGCTCACGTTCCCGGTATGCGTCAAGTGCCGCGGCAACGCGTCGGCGTTCGGCATCTGACAACTCATCGGGGGCCGCGGCCGTGACCCTGCCGCGGGTGAGCAGCACCAGCAGGCCGCCGCCAGCCGCGGCGAGCGGAAGTAGCCAGAGCAGCAGTGTCTGTCCGGCGAACGGCGGCTCAAGCAGCACCCATTGGCCGTACCGCTGAGTGAAGTAGTCGAAGATCTCCTCGTCGGTGCGTCCCGCCGCCACCTGCTCCGCGACGATTTGGCGCATGCCGGCGGCGGTCTCCGACGGTGACTCTGCCACGGACACGGTCTTGCAGGTCGGGCAGCGCAGGCGCTGCTCGATCGCATACGCACGATCCTCGGGTGACTGGTTGCCCGCCACCAGCCCACCCGCCGCAATGGCCAGGAGAGCCAAAGTGACGGCGGCGACCGCCCACTGCGAAACCGTCCTAGTCATGGGCACCTTTCTCGCTCGTCCGATGCTCCTCCAATTGCACCGCCGCCCCGCGCCGTCGTGCTCCGCCAGCCAGCGCCCAGACACCGCCCACCATGACGGTGAGACCCCCTGTCCACAGCAACCACATGAAGGGGTAGCGGTAGAGATTGATCGTGACTTGGCCGTCCTCCAAGCTCGACAATGCCACATAGATGTCCCGGGTGGGGGTGCTCCAAATGGATGGGGTGGCGACGGCCTGCACCTGGTTGTTGAATTGGGTCAGCGCTGGCTCCGCGCGGAACACCACTTCCCCGTCGGCCTCGAAGACGATCCCTGCGATGGTCGCGCTGCGGTCGCCGCCGGGCACCTGCTCGATGCCCTCATAGGTGAGCGTGTAGCCATCGAACGGTGTTGACTCGCCGATAGTGAGCGAGACGCTCGCCCGCTCTGCGAGCGTTCCCGACGTCGCGATGGCAAGGGCCACCAACGCGAGCCCGATGTGCGCCAACTGACCACCCCAGTAGCCGTGTTGCCGTCTGACCAAGCGCCAGATCGACTGCGGCCGCGGTTGCGGCGCGTTCGTCAGAAGTTCTCGCACGGTCCCGCTCACCATCGCAGTCACGAGGAACGCGACCAGCACTACACTCACCTCACGCAAGCCCGCAAGGACGAGGGCAGCGGATACCGCGGCGGCAAGCAGCAGCGGCACGCGTAGCCGTTGCCACATCACCGCACCTCCGGCTCGGCGGTACGGCATGAAGGGCCCGATGCCCATCGCGAGCAGCAGCGCGAACGACAACGGCACCGCCATGCGATCAAAGAAGGGCCGGCCTACGGATACCTGACCCCCACTGAACGCTTCGACGAACACCGGGTAGATGGTGCCGAGGAGCACGACAAAGGCGAAGACGCTCAGGATCACGTTGTTGGTAAGAAACGCGCCCTCCCGACTGAGGATCGATTCCGGCCGTCGGTTCGAGAGGAGTTGTTCACCGCGCATCGCGAAAAGTGTGAAGCCCACGCCGAGGACGATCACCAGGAAGCCGAGCAGCGCCGGGCCGACCCCGGACTGGGTGAAGCTGTGCACCGACGCGATCACCGACGACCTGGTGAGCAGGGTCGCGAGAATGGTCGTCGAGAAAGTCGCCAGCACCAGCACGAAGTTCCACGCCTGCAGCATTCCGCGTCGTACCTGAAGTGCGGAGGAATGGATGAACGCTGTCGCGAGTAGCCAGGGGATCAACGCGGCGTTCTCCACCGGGTCCCACGCCCAGAATCCACCCCAGCCGAGCACCTCGTACGACCACCAGGCGCCGTAGACCAGGCCGCCGGTGAGGAACGTCCAGGCGACGAGATTGGAGCGACGCGTGCGACGCAGCCAATCCACGCCGCCTTGTCGGAGCATCAGGGCCGACATCGCGAAAGCGAACGGCACGGTGAACCCCACCAGACCGAGATAGAGCATCGGCGGGTGGATCAGCACCATGAAGTGGTTCTGCAGGATCGGGTTCGGGCCGGGCCCGTCCGTCGGGGGGTTCGCGAGGATTTCAAAGGGATTGGCGACGGTCGCGACGAGCCCAAAGAAGAACGTTGCGACGAGGCCCATCACCACCAATGCCCCGATGCCGAGTCGGTCCTGCATGTCTCGGACCTGCCGCAGAACCGCCGCCGTGAACCCGGCGAGCACCAGCGTCCACAGCACGATACTGCCGGACAACGCCGACCACGCCGTCGAGATTTTGAACAACAGTGGCGTTGCCCTTGCGGAGTTCTCCGCCACGTACGACACGGAGAAGTCGTCGGTGAGTAGCGCCACTTGGAGCGCTCCGAACGCCACCACGCTGCCGAACACCATCCCGCCGACGGAGAGCTTCAGCGCCGCGCGAGGCACCCCTTGCGGCCGACGCTCGGCGCGCCAGCCGTGGATCACGAGAGACACGGAGCCCGCAAGGGCGATCACGATCGCGGTCCAGCCAGTGGCTGCGATCACGGGTCTACCTCATCAGCCGTTCCCGCGGTGTCGGGTTCCGGCACCTGGTACTCCTCGTCGTGCTTGATGATCATCGTGTCCGCATAGAAGGCATTCCCGTTCCAGGCACCCTCGACGATCGCCCCAACTCCAGGGGCGAACAGTTGCTGGGGGATGCCGGCGTAAACCACCGGTACGGCTGCGGCTGCGTCAACCAGTGTGAACCGCACCTCGTCCCCGGTCCGGATCACGCTGCCCTCCTCGACGAGCCCGCCGAGCCGGAACCGCTGTCCGGGATCGGTGTCGTCACGTTGATCCGTCGCCTCGGTGGGGGTGAGGTAGTACACCAGGTTCTGATTGAGGTTCCCGAACACGAGGAAGCCCGTCAACACGGCAATCACTCCGATCACGGGGATGACGATGGCGCGATACTTCATCGCAACCGCTTCAATTGGCGACGCACCGCGACCCGTCGCCGCTGCATCAGCAGGAAGTACGCGATGAGCGACCCATAGGTGACGGTGAAGCCGACGGCGACCCACGACCATTCAGACACTGTTCGACGTTCCTTTCAGTTGAGGTGGTTCGATTGCGGCACCCGCGAGGTCACGGTCCAGCGCGACCGTGGCGTCTTCAAGTGCCTCCTCGTCGAAGGACATGCCGATCCGCTGCATCAGTAGCCACAGCCCCACCAGGGTGAAGCCGAGCAGATTGATCCCGAGCACGAGCAGCATGGTGTGGTCGATGGTGGGGTCCCCCGGGCGCAGCACCGTCGGCGGCTGATGGAGCGTCCGCCACCACAGCACGGAGAAGTGGACGATGGGCACCATCGCGAATGCCAGAATCCCGAACACTGCCGAGCGGCGGGCGCGGTCAGCGCGCTCCGGTATCGCTCGACGTAGCGCCAGATAGCCCACATAGATGAAGAACAGCAGGGCGGTGGTCACCAGTCGGGCATCCCAGGTCCACCACACCCCCCACACCGGCTTGCCCCAGATGGAGCCGAGCATGAGCGTCAGTCCGGTGAAGAAGACACCCACCTCCGCGGCCGCAGCGGCGAGCCTGTCGTATGCGCGCCGACGGCGCCACAGCCAGCCGACGCTGCCCGCCAGCGTCAGCAGGAACGCGGCATAGGCGAGCCACGCCGCGGGAACGTGCACATACATCAACTTCTGTAGATTTCCCTGTAACCGGTCCGGAGGCGCCAAGAGCGCGGAGACCAGACCCGCAGCCATCGCGACTACCGCTGCCGGGGGAATCACCCGCCGTGCGACCCAGTGCGAGCGAGTTGTCATGTGCCCTCCTCGAGTAGCCGACCGGCGAACAACAACGCCAGAAACAGAACCAGATCCACGATCACCATCAGTATCAGCCACGGCACAGCGGACCGCCCGAATGCGGTCGCCTCCATGGTCTGGGTCGCCCCCAACAGCAGGGGAAGAGCAAGCGGCACGATGAGCAACGGCCCGAGTGAGTTGCGCACGCTGAGTTGACGCACCAGCCCGTCGGCGATGACCCCGAGCATTCCTAGCCCGGCGGCGACGGCGGGCAGGGCCGCCGCCAGCCACGGCCAGCCTCCCAGGTTGGGGTTGTAGAGCATCACCGTCACGGGTGCTAGTAAGGCGCCGAGGCCGAATACCAACAGGCCGGTGGCCATCGCGTTCCCGGCCAGTTGGATCGGCCCGGGCACGCCAGCGAGGAGCAACACTCTGGATTGTGCGGGCGTTTGCAGGGAACTCTGTCGGAGGGTGACGAGCACGCCGAAAAGCAGGACTACCACCCAGTACATGCCCGGGCCGACTTGTCGAAGCAACGGCACTTCGGTGCCGACCGCGATGGGGATGATCAGCAGGGCGACCGCACCAAAGGGGGTGATGACCAGCAGCGACTCACCGGAACGGCGGTCGACGAGCAGGCTCTTGCGTGCGACCGCAGCCGCAGTGTGCAGTGAGCTCATCATGTCGACCTCCCGAGACTCACGAGTCCGCCATCGCGCAACTCGAGGACCTCGTCGACCATCGCCTGCAGCCGCTGCGGGTCGTGGGATACGACCAGCGCGCCGCCACCGCGTGCGCGAACGTCGGCGAGGATAAAGTCGACCAGTTCCGCGGCCGCGGCATCGAGCCCCGCGTGCGGCTCATCGAGCAACAGCAGGGTAGGCCTGCCGATCAGGGCCCGCGCGAGATCCGCCCGTTTCACCATGCCCTGCGAACACCGGTCCACTCGTCGGTCCGCGGCACGGGCCAGCCCCACTTGCTGCAGCGCGGACTCGACCGTCGCAGGCGAACGGCCGTGGATGTCGGCGACGAAGCGCAGGTTCTCCCGGAGGGTGAGTTGGGGGTACAGGCCCGGGTCATGTCCGATCAGGCAGATGGCACGGCGCACCTCGACAGGCGGAACGCCGCGCAAGTCCGCACCGAGCACACGGGCCATGCCGCTCACAGGCCGACGAACGGTGGCCGCTAGTTGTAGGAGCGTGGTCTTGCCAACCCCGTTGGCGCCCCGGATGCCGATGACGGCACCGGGGGTGAGGATGAGGTCGACGTCCCGTAGCACCGGCGACCTGTCGACATCGACTGCCACCCGGGTGAGGTTTACGAGCGATCCGTCGCCGCCCTGCCCCGGGGCTACGCCGACGGCCAAGGGGGAGGCATGTGGTTCAGGCGCGTCACGAGCAGGGAGGGTGGGGGCAAGGTTTCTCATCGATCTCATGGCGGTGGGGTGGTCTCCGGTAGCCCTGCCCGCGACCCCGGTCAGCCGGTCGGTGCCCACGTCGCACCACCGTCGTTTGAGGCAAAGGCGTACGCCCGGATCCCACGCGAAACTCCGGCGTGCGTCGTGCCCATGCTGGGTTGGTTCGCGCCGCCGTTGCCACACCCCGCAATGGCGCCGATCAGCACGAGCGCTGGGTTCCTGCCGACGATGCCGACGGTGATCCGGATTCGCTACCGCCGCTTCGCGCGCGGGGCGCAGCCCATGGTGCGGGCTTCGGCAAGCAGATGGTCCTGGGCATTGCGGCTCCTTGGGGCGGTCGAAGCGCTACGGCGTGAGTACCGAAACCGGCGCGTCCCTCAGGGGTATGGGCGGCCCGCCGGTCACTCAACGCTACCTTCGTTACCTCCGCATTCCAAATTAGGTGGGGGTTTGCTGGAGCGGAGAACCTCGCGTCTCGCGGTGATCTGGGAACGGCGAGACGCAGGCCCCGGATGCCATCAACCACGGCCCGGAGATGCCGCGGCCACCGACGAGGACTCACCTGCGCCGGACCGCCCCCACCTCACGTCCGAGGTCCCGTTTCCCAGTCCGGTCGCAGAGGCATCCCGCTCGACCCGTTGTCGGCGCGGACGGCGAGGGTTTGGTGTACTTCGATCTCCCCCCGCTCGAACCCCAGGGCAGAGCCTGCGAGGTACAGCCGCCACACCTTCGCCCGGCCGGGCCCGGCCAGGGCGACCGCTTCGTCGTAGTGCTCCTCGAGGTTGCGCACCCAGGCCCGCAGGGTCAGCGCGTAGTGCTCCCGGAGGTTCTCGGTGTGCCGGACCTCGAACCCGGCGTGCTGCACAGCGGAGACGACCCGGCCGATCTCCTGGAGCTCACCGTCGGGAAAGACGTAGCGCTGCATGAACCCGCCGCGGGGCATGGGACCCACCCCGTGGGGTCGGCTGATGCCGTGGTTCAGGAGCCGACCGCCGGGCACCAGGAGAGAGCGCATGCGTGAGAAGTACTCGCCCAAGTGCGCGGTGCCCACGTGCTCGAACATGCCGATGGAACTGATCGCCTCGTAGGGCCCGTCCGCCACGTCGCGGTAGTCGCTCAGCCGGATCTCGACGCTGTCGCTGAGCCCGGCGTCGGCGACCCGGCGACGGGCGAGATCCGCCTGCTCACGGGAGAGCGTGACGCCTACCGCGTGCACCCCGTGATGGCGGGCGGCGTGCATGGCCATGCCTCCCCATCCACAGCCGACGTCGAGCATCCGCATGCCGGGGGCGAGCCCCAACTTGCGACAGATGAGTTCGTACTTGGCCTCCTGTGCGGCGTCCAGACCCACCGACGTGTTCTCCCACACCGCGCACGAGTAAGTCATCGTCGACCCGAGGAAGAGGCGGTAGAAGTCACCGGACACGTCGTAGTGATGGGAGATCGCCTTGGCGTCCCGCGCACGGCTGTGACGGCGCCCGTGTACCCGGATCTCTTCTGCCGGTCGTTCGGGTGCCCGCCGCACCCCACCGGCCTTGCGCACCAACCCCGGCACGGCGGCCCATGCCTGCGGGCGGCGGGCCGCCGCACCGAAGCGTTCACGCAGATCCAGTGCGGCGTAGATGTCCCCCTCGATGTCAATGTCGCCCGCGACGTAGGCCCGGGCGAAGCCGAGTTCGTTGGGCGAGTGCAACACTCGCTGTAGCGCTGCGGGTGACCGCACCACGATCGTTGCAGCGGCGTCGGCCGGTCCTGCATCGCTCCCGTCGTAGGCGCGTAGGGCTATGTCCGGGTCGGGACCCAGGATGACGGCGAGGGCGCTCGCCACACTTTTCTCGCCCTTACTCTCGCGACGACTCATCGCATCTCCCGCATCATCCCATCCTGATGGTGCCCCACTCACGGACGCCTGGCATTCCGGCTCCGCTCGCACGGGAGATGGACGGAGGAGTCACCCACGATCCCATCTTGTCCGCCTAGTGGACCGGCGTCAACCGGCACTCCTTTCGGGCCTCGGCGGCCGGGGTGGCACGCACGTCCGATCAGCGGAGACGCTGCGTCAGAGCGTGGAAGATCCGTTCCTTGGCGTCGCCGTGGGGATCGGTCAGGTTGCTGAGGATCGTGAACGCGAACCGCACACGCGCCGGACGGCTCAACCCGTGCTTGACAGCGGCGGCCATGACTGTTGGGTGATTGACAACTTTGAGGCACCAGCGCCCCAGGGCGAAGTACCCGCCGTAGGCGTCGTTGAGCACCTTGGGATAGGACTGGAGGATCCGTTCCTGTTCCTCCGGCTGGCGCCGAGCCAGGGCCCGCACAAGCACGTCGGCGGCGATCCGACCGGACTCTAGGGCATACGCGATGCCCTCCCCGGTGAGAGGGTTCACCATTCCGCCGGCGTCGCCCACGAGCATCAGTCCGGGGATATAGTGCGGCGTGCGGTTGAAGCCCAGGGGTAGGGCCGCCCCGGTCACCGGGGCGGTGCGCGTCTCCTCGACGAAGCCCCACTCCTCGGGCATCGGCGCCAGCCACGACGCGAGCAATGCACGGTAGTCCACATGGCGGTTCGCGCCCGGGGCGTTGAGCAGGACCAGACCGACGTTGCACGTGCCGTCGCCCATCCCGAAGATCCAACCGTAGCCGGGGAGCGCGCGGCCAGTCTCGTCGGTCAGGTTGAGCCATCCCTCCAGGTACTCGTCCGTGTGACGCGGACTCGTGAAATAGGTGCGCACTGCCACGCCCATAGGACGGTCGGCGCGGCGCGGTATCCCCGCTTCCACGGACAGACGGCTGGAGACGCCGTCGGCCGCGACGACGACCGGGGCGCGCAACACGATGTCCTCGCCTGTCTCGCTGACGGCGTCGCTGCGTCGCGCCTTCACGCCCGTGACGCGGCCGCTCCGCTCGTCGCGGATCAACCCCACAGCGGTGGTGTTCTGGTGGACGTGTGCGCCCGCCTCGGCGGCGTGGCGAGCGAGAGCGTCATCCATGCTCAACCGCGTGCGGACAAGCCCGTAGGAAGGGAAGGCCGCGACATCGGGCCAGTCGAGCTCGAGCCGGGCATCATCGGACACGACCCGAAGGCCCTCGGTTCGCATCCACCCGCCCTCCGAGTCGAGGTCGACGCCCATCGCGAGGAGCGCCCGGACCGCCCGTGGCGTGAGGCCATCCCCGCAGACCTTCTCTCGAGGGAAGGTCGACTTCTCGAGAAGAAGGACCTCCAGCCCGGCCTGCGTCAGGGACAGAGCGGTGCTCGAACCGGCCGGGCCAGCGCCCACCACGATGACGTCAGCCTCGGTGCCCTGCGCCGGTGGACCCGGCTGCGGCCCGACCTTCGGTCGTCCAGCCTTCCCCACCTGGGGCTCTCGCCTGCTCCCGGTGGTCGACATGTCCTCTCCTCTATCCTGCCGCAGTGCGCCGCCACGACGTGACGACTTCCACTGTGGACTGTACTGCGGATGCGCGGCAGCGGCTTTCTTGGGGTGGCACATGTCGTAGCCCTCGAATCGGGCAACTTCCTTCCGTACCAGGGACCCAGCGGACTCGGGGGACTGGTCGGAGCGAAAAATCGCATCTCGCGCCTTGGCCATCGCGACTGAGTTCATCGCGTGGGTCCAAGATGACCACGGCGTTTCCGATCAGACGGCGGTGACCTAGCGTGCCGCGACACACCCCTCAATGTGATCGTCCACCAGGCCGCACGCCTGCATCGCCGCGTACATGGTGGTGGGCCCCACGAACACGAAGCCAGCCTTCTTGAGTTCCTTGGTGAGCGCCACCGACTCCGGGGTCGAAGCGGGCACGCCCTCCCAGTCTGTGGGACGAGCGGCCCGCGGCTCGGGGGCGTGCGACCAGAACAGTTGGTCGAGCGACCCTCCCGCCTCCTGCAGCGCGACCACGGCGCGCGCGTTGATAATCGCGGCGTTGACCTTGAGTCGGTTGCGCACGATGCCCGCGTCGGCGAGTAGTCGTTCCACGTCGTCGTCCCCAAAGGCCGCGACGGCGGTTGGCTCGAAGCCGGCGAAGGCCGCCCGGAAGTTGTCCCGCTTGCGCAGGATCGTGAGCCACGACAGCCCGGACTGCATGCCTTCCAGCACGATGCGTTCGTACAGGGCCGTGTCGCCGTGGACTGGCACACCCCATTCACAGTCGTGATACGCCTCATACAGCGGGTCTCCGTTGCCAAAGCAGCGAGTGAGGTCGTTCGGTTCCGTGATCATGGCTCCAGTGTGGCGTGAGGGGCCGACGGGAGGCCCGGTGAGCTCCGGGGGCGGGGAGAGGCCACGCCTGGCCCGCCTGGGCACGACAGCCGTCTGCGGCACCCCTCCCTGCGGTGCGTCACGCACCCATAGGTGGCCTGCGCGCGGGCCTGGCGGTGCGTCAACGCACGCATAGGTGGCCTGCGCGCGGGCCTGGCGGTGCGTCAACGCACGCATAGGTGGCCTGCGCGCGGGCCTGGCGGTGCGTCACGCACCCGCGCGCCCGCGTAGTCTTGCCACGCCATGACGATCCGCGACCTCCTCGCCACCGAGCACACGACCCTGTCGTACGAGCTCTTCCCGCCGCGTACCCCCGCGGCCGAGGAATCGCTGAAGGACACCATGGAAGTGCTTGCCAGCACCCGGCCCGACTTCGTCTCGATCACATACGGCGCGTCGGGGTCGACTCGCTCGACCAGCCGCGGCGTGGTGCAGCGCCTGGCCGAAGCGCACACCATCCCGCCGCTGGCCCACCTCACGTGCGTCGACCAGAGCCGCGCGGACCTCGTCGCGGTGATCGAGGAGTACCTGGGCGAGGGCGTGAGCGACTTCTTGGCGCTGCGCGGCGACCCGGCCAAGGGTCAGACGAACTGGAGCCCCCATCCGGACGGGCTGCAGTACGCGTCCGAATTGGTTGCGCTGCTGCGAGAAGTCGCCGCGGCACACGGCCTGGACATCAGCATTGGCGTGACAGCGTTCCCCGCCCAGCACGCCTTCGAGCAATGGCGCCAGCAGGGACTCGACGTGCTGCGCGCCAAGCAAGACGCGGGCGCAGACTTCGCGATCACCCAGGTGTTCTACGAGGTGCCCCACTACGAGGCGCTCGTCCGCGACGCGGCCGCCGAGGGCATCGGCCTGCCGATCGTCCCCGAGGTGATGCCGCTCGTCTCCGCTCGCCGCGCCTATCGCGCCGCCGAGCTCACGGGCGTGCCCACGCCTGGCGAGCTGCTCGGTGCGCTCGAGGCCGCGGAGGACGACGCAACCGCGCTCGCGGCTGGCGTGGACCACGCGGCTCGCCTGTCGCGCGACCTGGTCGACGCAGGCGCACCTGGAATCCACATCATCACGTTCAACAGGCCCGAGGCCGCGTGCGCGCTCGTGGACGCTCTCGGACTGCGCCAGTCTTAGGGACGCCGTCACGCGGTCGTGCCGCCAAGCGCGCCGCCGCCAAGCGCGCCGCCGCCAAGCGCGCCGCCGCCCACCCCATCGTGCCAAAGTCACGGCCGTGGGACGCTACTACTCGTGAGCCCCGCACGGTGCGCAAACGAGTTCGGCTCACGCTGTAACTTCGGCGCAGGTGGTGCCGGGTGCGGCAGCCCACGTGCCACCATGGATCCCATGACACGCGACATCACCCCCCGCTCCGTAACGCTCACCCGCGATTCAGTGGGCGTCTACACCGTCACGAACGCAGCCGGCGCCTCGCTCCAATTCGGGCGCGGCCAGGGGCTACTGAGCCCCGTCGAGTTGCTGCTCGCCTCGGTAGCTGGCTGCTCGAGCCTTGACGTCGACATGATGACCACGCGGCGAGCCGAGCCGAGCAAGTTCGAGGTCACTTCTCAGGCCGACTACGTCCACGACGATGTCGAGGGCAACGTGCTCGAGAACGTGCGCGTGCTGTTCGACTTGGTGTTCCCGGAGGGCACCGACGGCGACAAGGCGCGCGCCCGCGTGGCGTCGGCGCTCAGGATCTCGCACGACAAGGAGTGCACCGTGTCGCGCACCATCGAGGCGCCCACGTCGGTCGCGCTGGTCGAGAAGAACTAGACCCACATTGGCCCGTGCGGGCCTCTCGGGCTAGACTGTGCCGCGCTGTCTCGGCGCGTGTATGAGCGTCGACCAAGCGCAATGGCGAGCCCGCCGCGCATGCACTCATGTGAGGAAACATGTTAGACGTCACCCCCGCGCCCTTTCCCACCGGAACCATCCTCGGCTACCCGCGCATCGGCGCGAATCGCGAGCTGAAGAAGGCGCTCGAGTCCTTCTGGAAGGGCGCCTCCACCGAGGCCGACCTCGAGGCGACGGCTGCCGCACTGCGCGCCGTCACCCGCGAGTGTCTGGCCGGCCTGGGCCTGGGCGCCGACACGAGTGCCATCCCCTCGAACTTCTCGTTCTACGACCACATGCTCGACGCGGCAGTCACGTTCGGCGCCATCCCCACGCGCTTCGCGGACCTGCGCGGCGCCGACGGCTCCGCCGACCTGGCCGCGTATTCGATCATCGCGCGCGGCGAGGGTGACAAGGCCCCGCTCGAGATGACCAAGTGGTTCGACTCCAACTACCACTACCTGGTTCCGGAAATCGGCCCGGAGACGGTGTTCGCGCTGTCGAGCACGCGCTGGGTCGACGAGTTTGTCGAGGGCAAGAACGCGGGCTTCGTGACCCGCCCCGTCATCACCGGCCCGCTCACGTTCCTGTACTTGGCGAAGGCTTCCGACGACGCCACCGGCGACTTCGACCCGGTCAGCCGCCTGGATGACCTGCTTCCCGTGTACATCGAGCTGTTGGCCGCATTTAAGGCCGCAGGCGCCGCGTGGGTCCAGATCGACGAGCCCATCCTGGTGGCCGACACCCACGCCGACCGCGCCGAGGTGCTCGCCAACGCGTCCCGTGTCTACCAGTGGCTGGGCGAGCAGACCGCGCGCCCCCAGCTCCTGGTCGCGGCGCCCATGGGCTCGCTCGACGACGCCCTCCCGGTGCTGGCCGCGACGCCGGTCGAGGCGATCGGCATCGACCTGGTGCGCGGCACCGTGCCGACGGGCGTGCAGCTGGACGGCAAGGTCATCGCGGCCGGTGTGGTCGACGGCCACAACATCTGGCGCACCGACCTGGACGCCGCGCTTGCGACCCTCAAGGCCGTGCAGGGGCTCGGGGCCACGGTGTCCGTATCCACCTCCACCTCGCTGTTCCACGTGCCTCACACCCTCACGGGTGAGGAGCACCTGGGCGAGGAGCTCATCAGCTGGCTCGCATTCGCCGACGAGAAGGTCGCGGAGATCGCCGCCCTCGCCACCGCGCTCACCGAGGGCGAGGACGCAGCGGCCGACGCCTTGGCCGCGGCCCGCGCAGCCCTCGCCTCGCGTAAGGCTCACCCCGGCACCAACCGCGCGGACGTGCGTGACGCCCTGGCCGCAGTCAAGCAGCAGGACTTCGCTCGTGCCGACTATTCGGTGCGCGCTGTGGCCCAGGCCAACCGCTTCCACCTGCCCGAGCTCGCGACCACCACCATCGGCTCGTTCCCGCAGACCCCTGAGATCCGCAAGGCGCGCGCCGCCTGGGCTAAGGGCGAGCTGAGCGACGCCGACTACGAGGCCGCGATGAAGGCCGAGATCGCCTCCGTCGTGAAGATGCAGGAAGACCTTGGCCTGGACGTGCTGGTCCACGGCGAGGCCGAGCGCAACGACATGGTCCAGTACTTCGCCGAGTTGCTCGACGGCTTCGATGTCACGGTTAACGGCTGGGTGCAGTCGTACGGCTCGCGCTGCACGCGCCCGTCGATCCTCTGGGGAGACGTCGCACGCCCCACGCCGATGACGGTGCGCTGGGCCGAATACGCGCAGTCGCTCTCGGACAAGCCTGTCAAGGGCATGCTCACCGGCCCGGTGACGATCCTCGCGTGGTCCTTTGTGCGCGACGACCAGCCGCTCGGTGTGACCGCCAACCAGGTCGCCCTCGCGCTCCGCGAGGAGATCGCCGACCTCGAGGCGGCCGGCATCGGCATCATCCAGGTGGACGAGCCCGCCCTGCGCGAGCTCCTGCCCCTCAAGAACGCCGACAAGCCTGCGTACCTCGACTGGTCGGTGAACTCCTTCAAGTTGGCCACGGCCGGCGCGAAGGACGACACGCAGGTGCACACCCACCTGTGCTACTCCGAGTTTGGCGAGATCATCGACGCGATCGATGGCCTTGACGCCGACGTCACGTCGATCGAGGCGGCACGCTCCCGCATGGAGGTGCTGCCCGCGATCAAGAGCCACGGCTACGCGCGCGGCATTGGCCCCGGCGTGTGGGACATTCACAGCCCACGTGTTCCCTCGACGGAGGAGATCACGGAGCTGCTGACTCTCGCGAAGGACTCGATCCCTGGTCAGCAGTTGTGGGTCAACCCCGACTGCGGCCTCAAGACGCGCGGCTACGCAGAAACCACCGCGAGCCTCGAGAACCTGATCGCGGCCACCAAGGCTATTCGCGCTTAAGGCTTGTCACGGCGGCCCGGTTGCTCCTTGCGGAGTAGCCGGGCCGTTGTCATGTCAGTGGGGTGACAGGACGCCGACGATGTTGCCGCCAGTGGCGAGTCTCGGGTTATCCACAGGGGAATCCTTCCCATCGGAGGGGAGGGCGATTTCGGGTAGTTTGCATTCATGAGGGTGGGGATAGACGTCCAGGGGGTCCTGGAGCTGAGTCATCGGGCGACGGTCAACGTTCAGGAGTGGTCGGCGGCGTCCGCAGCTGCGGAGCGCGCACATCGCGCAGCCGCACGGGCGGTGGCGGCGCTACCTGCCGTGTCCGGTCAATGCGCGCGCGTTCTCGGTCCTCGGGCGATGCTCGCCCAAGAGTCGATGACTGCGGCGGGGCTCACGGTGGAGGCTGCACGCAGGGGCGTGCTTGCCCTGCTGGAACAGGATGAGCAACTCGCGGCGAGGGTGTTCGCGACCGATGGCCTAGAAACGCACAACGGCCTCACGCCCTCGAACGCGCGTGTGGAGAGATCATGACGGCGCTCGTCTCCGTGCATGACGTCCCTGACCTGCCTGTTCAGCCGGACGCCGTGCGGGGCGCGGCCGACGAGCTTCGCCAGGCTGCAACCGAACTCGATGGCGCCGCTAACTCGCTCGAGGGAACGTGGGCGGGGGTTCCCGCCGTGCTGAGTTCCGCCCAGACGGCGCCGCTCATGGATCGGATGGCGCTGGCCACCAGCGCGGTCACCGAGGCGCGGGACGGCATCAAGCGAGCCGCCTTCGCGCTCGGTGATCTTGCGGACTCCCTCGCGTGGGCCAAGGCGCGCATCGAGTCTCTCGAATGCGAGGTGCCCGACCTGCGCAGGCAGGTGTTCACCGCGCGGCAGTCGATGGCAGAACAGTGGGGTATGCCGGTCTCGGATATGGACGATGCGTGGGGCCCAGGGCAGTTCGAGGCAAACGGTCGATTGTGGGCTGAGTGTCTGTCCGTAGGCGACCTCATCGAGACCGCCACCTCTGACTGCGTGGGCGCGCTTCAACGCATCGGTGATCCCGACGCACTCATGCTGCATGCGATGTCGGCTTTCCGGCACCCCAGCCCCGGCCCGCGTTCCGCAGTGGCGCAGGCCGACTTTGAGGCCGCCGTCATGATGTCGTTCTTGCGCCAGCTCGCGGCGAGCGAGGATGCTGATGCGATCCTCGCGTGGCTTGAGGAGCATCCCGATCTCGCCGAGCTTTTGTGGCTCTTTCCACCGCCGGCGGATCAGGTCGAGGTGTGGTGGTCGAACCTGGACCCCGACGCCACTCGGTCCCTCATCGAGCACGCGCCTCGCATGGTGGGCAACCTCGACGGCGTGATTCTTGCCGACAGGATCGAAGCGAACCGCTATGGGGTCCAGGACGAGATTGCCACGATCGACGCTCGTGTGGCCGACCTCAGGCAGCAACTCGCCGATATCCCAACGGACCGCGAACATGCCTACAACTACCAGGCCCGTCGCCAACGCATCGCGGAGGAGGAGGCCAGAGCGGACTACTATCGCTCCCTGATCGCGGTGCCGCCGGCCTTCGAGATGAGCGGCGGCGTGCCACGCCAGGTCGCCGGCACCCAGATTGTCGTCTTTGATCCCGCCCACGAGGCAATCGCGACCTACCACGGGTGGGTGGACCCAGTCACTGGCGGGATGCCGGACTGGGTGGAGCACGTGGTGGTGTCGGTGCCTGGCACCGGCAGTTCGGTGATGGGATTTGCCGACGCGCGGGCTGGGGACATCTACGTGGCGGCGAGCGATGAGAACGAGCCGACCGCCGTATTTCAGTGGTGCGGCGGCGAAATGCCGGGTGACATCCCCGAGGCTATCGACTCCTCCTACTCGCATGCGCTCGCACCGCGGCTCGCACGCTTCACCAACGCGATCGAGCTGCCTGTCGGAGCCGACGTCACGGCGGTCGGCCACAGTTACGGCGCCGCGACGCTCGGTTTGGCCGAACAGGCTGGACTGCGCGCGGACAAGGTGGTCTACGTGGCCCCGGCGGGGCTCGGTGACGGTGTGACGGGCTTGCGGGACTTCCCGCACACTGGCGACGCGCCGCACTTCTCGATGATGGTGCGCAACGACAAGGTGGTGGGACTCATCCAGCACCCGGAACAGGACTTCTTCGCTCCGCATGGGCCGAGCCCGCTCGTCACACCGGGGGTTGTCAGGCTCGAGACGGGACAGGTGGACGCCTCCGATCCAACCAGCACCGATCTGGAGGACTATTGGAAGGGCGGAAACCCACCTCACTTCGCCGGGCACTCTGCGCTGCTGGACCCTGGGAGCACGGCCTTCACCAATGTCATTGGCGTGGTGGTGAATGGAGAGGTGGAGCTGTATCGGCCCGATGACGTTCACGTTGTCTTGCCGGGCGATCGCGTGCTGGCTACTCACGGCAACGACCGTGATGACATCGACGCCAGATACATGACGGTGTCGCCGTGAGGTCCGCTCGCGCGGTGGCGGTGGCGGCGCTGGTGGTCGCAGTGACCCTGACCCTAGGAGGATGCGTGTCGGAGCAGAGCCGGTTAATGGAGTACCGAGCGACGGCCGAAGAGACCGCCCTGTTGGTGGTCGACGCCATCCCGCAGGAGGAGTTCACGGCAGAGGCGGTGTCAACCTCGGGCGTGCGCTACGGTGACACATCTCGCGCCGGACACCGTCCGTCAGATCCCGCCTACTGGAATGTTCGGCTGTACCTCGCGTTCTCAGACCAACCCGGTGTCGCCAAGGCAATGGGCGATCGCATCATCGCCGCACTCGAGTCCGAGGGGTGGGAGGCGAGGCTTGACGAGCGCGTGTCGGACGAGGAGGTCACCAAGTTTGCGTTCTCACGCCCCGACCTGGAAGGACGCTGGTATGCCGAGCTCCACTACAGCGAGGCGACAGACGAGCACGACGCGAACGGTTCATTCTTGATCATCACCCCGTACACGACTCTGGGTGACTACAACGAGGTAGAAGACATTCTGCGGAACTCGTAGACCCGGTGGCATCGAGGGCAACCGGTCATTGATTCGTCGTTGCGCTCGGGCGACACTTACCCGGACACCGAAAGGGAGTCCGACTCGGTCTACTGGCAGGTCGTCGACCCCGAGGCGCGCCGCCGCTTGACGTGGACGGAGGTAGAGGCGACCACGCGATGGCACCTTGTCACGAGCACTGGCCCACCTCCACCTTGCCTTCGGTGGACTCGAACTTGTAGCCGGGGTTCTTCGCGTGGTCTCCGCCGGGATGGGTCACATCAACACACCAGTCCTCGTAGTCGGTCCAGTGCAACGAACCGAGCACGACGCCGGGGGACAGGGAGCCGACGCTCTCGCCATCGAGGAGCACGGAGGTTCCGGAGACAGTGAGCAGAGGCGCTCCCACCTGATCCTCCTCAATCTCGCCAAGGATGCCCTTGGTGATCGCATTGAGGTCGGATTGTGCGGTGGAGTCGTGGGCGCGCTTCTGTTGGTCGAGGTAAAGGGGTATGGCAATGGCGGCGAGCACGCCGATGATGATCAAGACGGTAAGCATCTCGACCAAGGAGAATCCATCATCGGAATGCCGCCTCAGTGAGGCGATATTCATGTATTTTGCTCTTTCGCTGCAAGTCCCCAAAACGGGGTTAAGGGTGCCACGTCAGCACGACGTTGGCAGTCCAATCCTGGCCTGCCCGTGACGGATCCGCAACGGAAGGTGACGCACTCCCCGCCCCGGGGTCGGCATCGGCCAGGTGCGCGGTGAGGCCCCGCGGTCTGTCAGGCGTCGTAGGTGAGTTGCCAATAGCCGACATCGATCCATTGATCGAACTTGCGGCCGACTGCTCCGAGATGACCAACTTGCATCATGCCGAAGCGCTCGTGAAGAGCAACGGAGGCGTTGTTGGGCAGCGCGATCACGCCGATGAGTGCGTGAACGGGCGCATGGTGGCTGACGTCGGGCTCGAGTTCCTCGACGGCAGCGAACAGCGAGCCGTAGAGGGCGGTGCCTAGCCCGCGGCCCCTTGCATCGGGATGGAGATACACCGTCGTCTCAAGGGTGTGGTCGTACGCAGCGCGATCGCGGAAAGGGGACGCGTAGGCGTAGCCAAGGACCGCAGAATCGGCGCCCCCTTCGGTCGCAATCACGGCATCCTCTGCGACCAGCCACGGCAGGCCTGCGTCGAGGAGCTTGGCGATGCGCCTGGCCATCTCTTGGCTGTCGACGGGGTCGATCTCGAAGGTGATCACCGTGTCAAGCACGTAGGCGTTGTAGATAGCAGTGATGGCTGCGGCGTCGTCGAGACGGACGGGCCGCACCGTGAACGGGCGGGTCATGCGCTCATCATTCCAGTGACTCGTTGCCGGTCGGACTCAAGACTCGGCTCCCGAACCACCGTTTCGTCGTACGCGCGCTTGGCGCGCAAATACCGCCATGACGCGGCCATGATGAGCACCCCTGCAAGACCGGCGGCGCTCGTCACGCCGAAGCCATGCGACGCCCCGCCGCGCTCGACCATCACTCCCGTCAGCCACGCGCCGCCGGCGACGCCGAGGTCGAGACCGACACGCGTCCATGCCATGCCTTCCGTCATGCGAGACCGAGGGATCAGCGCGTGCACCACTCCGTCGCCCACCGCCATGGTCGGAGCGATGACCAGTCCTGTCATGAACATGAGAGCCCCGAGCACCAGCAGGTTGGGAGCGAAGGCGAACGTGGCCGCGCCAATGCCGCTCCCCGTGACTCCCCACAGCAGCCTCGATGCGAGAGAACCCGCCCACATGCGCGAGCCATACAACAGGCCTCCGGCCAACGAACCGAGGGCGAAGACCGCGAGAACGGGGCCCGACCACGACTTGTGACCGAGTTCCTCGGCGAGCGCCACGGTGGACGCGTCGACGGACGCGAAGAGCGCGCCTTGGGTGGCGAACACGACGGTCGTGATGATGAGCGCGGGAGTCGTCACCAGCAGATGTCCGCGTAACGGGTTGCGGTAGCGGCGGGGCCGCTTGCGCGCGCGTGCACCTTCAGGAACGAGTCCCACTCGCGGAAGCGAGCCGTCGATCACCGGCGCCATCGTGAGCGGCACTGTCCCAGCGTCGGCCCTGCGCGCGGGAGGCTCCGTCGATCGCAACGACAAGAACACGTACCCGCCGACCAGGAGCGTGAAAGCCGCGATGGCGCTGGGAAGCCACGACGCCACCGTCGTAGCGAGCACTGTGGCGAGCGCCGGACCCGCGATGAAGAGCACTTCTTCGAGCGAGCTCTCGAGGGAGAACGCCGTATTGAGGCTGTGCTTGTCGGGGACGATGTGGGTCCACCGGGCGCGGGTGAGCGTCGATTGGCTACCGCTGAGCGACACCAGGGGAGCCACGCTCAGCAACATCCACAGCGGCGCGTGCATCAACGCAGCGATCACCAGACCGCACCGAGCCGTCACTGACAGAGCGAATCCGATGCGCAACACGCGTGACTGGCCGAACTCGTCGATGAGTCGGCTGACTTGAGGCGCCAGGATGGCGTTGCCGATGGCGACGGCTGCGAGGACCGAGCCGGCGAGCGCGTAGGAGCCGTACTCGATCTGGACCAAGAGGAACGTCGCCAGCCCGGTCATGCCCATCTGGATGCGTGCCAGGAGGCCCCACCAGAAGAAGGCAGACGCGCCCGGCAGCGCCAGGATCTCGCGATAGCGCGCAAACATCAGAAGTCTCCGAAGAACACCATGGTTGCGCCCGCAAGCGCGAGTGTCACACCACCCGCGCGATGTGACCGGCGCATCATCCCGGGGCCTCGCAAGCGCGGGCCACACCGGGCGACGGACAATTCTTACATACGAAAAGTGGCCAGCAGGTCGGACTTCCTACCCGCGGGCGCGGCGTGCTGGCTAGGCCTTCTTGGTCGATCGGACGCGGGTTCCTAGGCGAGTAGACCGAGTCGGGAGGTTGGTCACGGCGCGGGGCACCGGGATCCGGTCTGCCCACCGCATGAGCACCGAGCCCACCACGGCCAGGATGAGCACGTAGGCAGCCGCGAGTGGCCCGAGGGTGCTCTCGACACCGGCGGCCACGCCGAGACCGGCGATGACGATCGAGAACTCTCCGCGCGCGACAAGAGACAACCCGGTACGCCAGCGTCCCTTGGGGCCAATGCCTGCACGGGACGCCGCCCAGGCGCCTGTCGCAATCTTGGTGACTGCAGTGATGATGGCCAGGATGAGCGCGGGCACGAGGACAGGCAGGAGGTCGCGCGGGTCGATCGTGAGTCCAAAGAACACGAAGAAGATCCCGCCGAACACGTCGCGCAAGGGAGGAAGGAGGGTCCGCACCTCGTCGGCGACCTGACCCGAGAGCGTCAGACCCAAGAGGAACGCGCCCACTGCTGCAGAAATCTGTGCCGCCTCCGCAATCCCGGCAACCAAGAACGACAGGCCCAACACCGACAACAACAGCAGTTCGCGTGAGCGCGAGTGCACGGCCTTTGACACATGGGTGGAGAAGCGGAGAGACACGAAGAACGCCACTGCGACGAGGCCGATCGCGATGCCGGCTGTCACCGCACCCTGCACCACGCTCGACCCGACCAAGATCACCGCCATGATGGGCAGGAACACCGCCATCACGATGTCCTCCATGACAAGAAGGCTGAGGATGACGGGCGTCTCGCGGTTCGCATACCTGTCGAAATCATCGAGAAGGCGCGCGATGATGCCGGAAGACGAGATGTAGGTCACCCCACCGAGCAGTAGCGAGGCCTGCGGCGACCAGCCAAGTACTAGCCCCATCACGATGCCGGGGACTGTATTGGCGAGACCATCGACGAGCCCGGCCAGCCAGGTGGTCTTGAGTCCGTGTTTGAGGTCGGCAGGCGAGTACTCGAGGCCGAGCAGCAGGAGCAGGATGACGACGCCGATCTGCGCCCCGATCGCGAGAAACTCCTCGCCGGCATCGACTTTGAAGAAGCTGCCCTCGCCCATGACCAGGCCGGCGAGCAAGTACAGCGGCACCGACGGCAACCCGATGCGGGACGCAAGTCGCCCCAGACCCGCGAGCACCAGCAACACGATCCCGAGCTCAATGAGCACCACCGAGGCGTGGAGCGGCTCAGTCGCGTTGGCGGACAGGTAGACGCCCGCGAGAGTGGGCATTGCTCAGCCCGTCAGAATGGTGCGCGCGTGGCCCACCGCGTCGTCCGCGCCCATGACGAGCACGGTGTCGCCCCCTTCGAGCACAAACTCTGGTCCTGGTCCTGGGAAGCCGGAATCGCCGCGGATGACGGCAACGACCGAGGCAGAGGTCGCGGTGCGAATGTGACCGTCGCCGATGGTCTTGCCACTCAAGCCACCGGCCGCTGGCATCGTCACCCACTCGATCGCAAGGCCCTCGACCATGTGCCTCAGGGACTCGAGCCGCGCCGTGATGTTGGTGCCGCCAAGGAGCTCTGCGAGCTTGCTGGCATCGCCCTCTGTGAGCTCCATGGTGCCGCGGCAGGAGTCGGGGTCCTGGCGGTCGTACAGCGCGACATCGCGCTTTCCATCGCGGCGCACCACGACACCCACATGGTCGCCGAGTTCCGAAGTGAACTCGTAGCGAACGCCTATGCCAGGCAGCGGGGTCTCGAAGATTTCCATGGCTCTACTGTCCCATGGAGAGCTCTAGCGGTCACGCGATCGGCCTGAGGTCTCGGCGGGAAGCCGTGGCCAGCGTCGGCCCCGCCCCCGCAAATGGCTTGATTTGTACCGCGCCAAGGCCCGCCGCTCCGCAAGTGGCTGGATCTGTACCGTTGCTAGCCCCTGGACCTTAGAAGTGGCTGGATTTGTACTGCCTGCGCTCCGACCGGAGGTGTGCGGCAGGGATCAACGGCCGACGCGTCGGCCGGGTGGTAGCCAGCCGACGCTGGTACTAATCAAGCCATTTGCCGACGCTGGGGCCCCTGGGGCGGTACGAATCAAGCCATTTGTGCGGGGAACGGGCGCCAGGCGGTACGAATCAAGCCATTTGCGGAGGGTGGGGCTAGTTGTCGCGCAGTTCCGTCAGGCCATCCTCAGCGATGTGGAGCGCGTCATTCACCGCAAGTTCGATGAGGTTGCCCCACGGATCGCGCACGTAACCGGAGTACCCGCCCCAATACACCGCGCCGGGCGCCTTTGCGATCTCGCCTCCTGCTTCCGCCCACTGGGTGGCGACCTCGTCAACCTCTGGCGGACGCGAGAAGTTGATGGCGAAGGAGGTGTAGCCGGGCGGCGCAAAGTCGAGCCCCTCGGCTTCCCAAGCGGCGCGCGACCACAACGCGGCGACAAAACCGTTCATCTGCACGAAGGCGATGTCGTCGCCGAAGCGCATCTTGACGTCCCACCCCATGGCGCGCTGATAGAAGTCGATGGCGGCCCCGAGGTCGTCAACCGGCAAGGTGATCAAGGACAGCCTTTGCGTTCTCATGGCAGAAGTATGATCCTTTCGGGGGACAATCCGCTAGCCGTGAGCTGGCGACCGCTCTCGAGAAGGCTTGCAAGGGCGGTAGAACCCGCGTGACGAGGGGCCTCCGTGGGACTGTTCGTGCCGGCGTCACGGCATATCGGAAGTGGGAGCCCGTCGGGTGTCACTGCGACTTGAGGACGGCGCGGACGGCCTCGGCCCTGAGGCCCGCGAGCGTGCTTGCGTCCGGGCTCATCCCTGCGAGGGCCCTGTTGAGCTCTGTGCCTTGGAGGATCCCGAGGTACATCTGCACGATCTCCCGTGACCGTACGGGGTCCGCACCTGTGGCTGCGGCGACGGCAGGCTCCACAAGCCCCGAGAGGTACTCAACGACCGTCTCGTTGAATACGGTGCTCAGGCCGGGATGTTCACGTGTTGCGCCAATCACGAAGCGGTACATGGCAAGGCAATTGTCGGCAAAAAGCGTGTCTTGATAGGCCTGAGCAAAGCGCTCGAGCCGATCCTCAGGCGAGCCTGCGAACTTCGCCGCTTGTCGCATCGGCCCGACGACGGCCTCGAGTTCGCTTTGCATGGCCGCGCCAATGAGTCCTTCTCTGCCGCCGAAGAACTTGTAGATGGTCTGCTTGGAGGCCCCTGCCGCCTGCGCAACCTCGTCGACGGAGACGCCGAAGCCGCGCTCCAAGAACAACTGGAGCGCGGCGTTCGCGATTCCGTCTCTACGCGCCTGACCTCGAGACGCCGATCCCTTCACGGTCGATGACCTCCAGGAAGGTTGACGGTTCCGGCCTGACGCGGTGGTCGTCGGCGTGGTGAATCCACGCAACGGTGCCGTCGGCCTTGGTGATGATGATGGTGGGCACTACGGTATCGCCGTTTGTCCCGGCACCGAAGGTCACAGGAACCCCGCCAGCCTGGACGATGTCGAGAGTCCTTGCCGCCGAGCCGTCGACGTCGACATAGAAGTCCATCGGAGCTTCAAAGCGGCGCGACAGTTCCTCGGAATCCTCGGCGCGCTGAGGGCTAATCAGCGCCACCTTGACCCCGCGCTGTTCCAACTCCCGGTATTGAGCGGCCACCCCGTGTACTTGAGCCATGCAAAAGGGGCACCAGTTGCCCCGATAGAACAGGATGACGTGAGGCTGTTGCGCGAGTGCGGCCGATGACACGACAGAACCGTCGACGCGCATCAGGGGGAAGTCTGGGAGGACCTCGCCCACGGTGACCACGGGAGCCGGACGATGCTGACGCGTGAACCACAGCGTGTAGCCGAGCAAGGCAGCGGTGCCCGCGAGTGCGAGGAGGCCGGCTAGCCAATGGACCGCGAATGCGGCGGCCGTCGCCACCACACTGGCGGCGTAGAACGGCCACGAGTGATGCCGCGTCTTGGCGACGAGGCGGCGAGGCGCGACCGCAGAGCCAAAGATGAGGATGAAGCTCGCGAGCCATGGGGCAGCCGCGATCAGATGGGCTGGTGAGCCGTGCCGCATCGCCTGCAGCGTAGTGAGCGCGAAGGCGGCGAGAGTCAAGACGCCGACGGCCTCGACGTAGATCCGGTGAAGAATTCTCATGGGGACTCCTTATCAAAAGTGTACGAAGACGTACAGATAAGCGCTCGACCACCCCCGCCTATTCCCTACGTTTCGAACGAAGCGCTTCGACAACGCGTGTTCTTCACGTATCCTCAAGCCATGTCTGCGCCCATCCGCATCGCAGCGGCGGCGGATACCCAGGACGTGGCCAGGTTCTTCAGCGGCGTCTACGAGTCGCGCAGGGGGCGAGGCGCGGCCACATCGCAAGGCCTGTTCGAGCGCACCATCGACGTGCTCTTCCCGCGCGAAGACGCACCCACGGTGCTCCTCTACATCGCGGATGGCGACATTCATGGTGTGGTTGCCTTCCGGATCGATCCCGACCGCCAACGGGCCGAGCTCGTCACCGTTCAGGCGCACGACACGGTGCGCGGTCGCAGCGCCGCCCAGCAACTGCTCGGCGAGACCGTCCGACACTGCGATCGCGAGGGCGTTCCCGTGCTCGTCACTGATGTTCCCGCGGCCGACGTGAGGGCGCGGGGCTTTCTGCGTCGGGAAGGCTTCGCCGTAGTCATCGATGGCGCGGCGGACGAGGCGGCGCCTGAAGAAGGCGTCGTGACGTACGCGCGCTCGGTGTGAGCCAGGGGAGTCTCGCACGGGCCGCCTGGTAGCGGCGCGAGCGATTGCCGCACGTCGGCGCCTATTTACGCAACAGTGATGTTGCGTAAACGCCCGCCAGTGAGTTAGGTTCGCCTTACCTGCTGTCGTCGCCGTCGCGACGCCTCACACTTCGGAGCCTCCGTGTATCGCCTTGCCTTCGCCGCGCCCGCGGCCATCATCGTCGCGCTCGTCGCGGTGGTGGCGTCGCTGGCGATTGGCGCCCAAGAGATCCCCCCGGCCGACGTGTGGGCCGCCTTTGTCGACTACGACCCGGCCAACGCGAGTCACCAGATTGTGCGGGACCTGCGCGTCGACCGCACCGTCATCGGCATCGCGGCTGGCGCTGCGCTCGCCGTCGCAGGAGCCCTCACGCAGTCCCTCACTCGCAATCCTCTCGCCGACCCAGGGCTCTTGGGGCTCAACGCGGGTGCCGCGCTCGCGATCGTCTTGGGAACCGTCGTGGCTGGCGTGGGCTCGTTCGCACCACAGATTCTGCTCGCCTTCATGGGGGCTGCCGTCGCGGGTCTCGTCGCCTATGGCGTGGGAGCGACCGGGGCAGGCGCCGCAGCGCCCGCCAGGCTGGTGCTCGCTGGCGCCGCCGTCACCGCGCTGCTGACCGCGGTCACGTCCGCCATCGTCGTCGCGCAGCCTTTCGCCCTCAACCAGTTGCGCTTCTGGCTCGCGGGATCGCTCACCGGCAGGGCGGGAGTGCCCACCGGTCCGCTCGTGGTGGGCATCGGCCTGACGATCCTCGTGGCGCTTCTCGCGGTGCGACCGCTGAGCGCGATCGCGCTTGGGGACGACGCGGCGGCGTCGCTGGGGACGCGTGCAGGGCTCACGCGCGTGCACGTGCTGGTCACGGTGATTGCCCTTGCGGGGGTCGCGACGGCGCTGGCCGGTCCGATCGCGTTCGTGGGTCTCGCCGTGCCGCACCTGGTCCGTGCCCTCGTCGGGCCCCGCATCGGCTGGCTGCTTGTCTTGTCCATCCCGTTCGGTGCAGCGGTCGTTCTGTTGTGTGACGTGGCGGGACGCATCGTCGCGCGTCCAGGCGAGATCTCCGTCGGCGTGACCACCGCGCTCTTGGGCGGAATCCTGCTCGCTTTGCTCGCGCGACGCATGAGGGCGGTCGCGCCATGACGCTCGCAAGGCCCGCGCGGGTTTCGCTGGTGCTGGCCGCGATCACGCTCGCAGCCGTCGTCGTAGCGCTGACGTACGGCCAGACGGCGCTGCCGTGGTGGGACTCGCTGCAATCCGCGACGGGCTTCACGACCGATTCGCCAGCTGACTTCATCGTCGGCCAATTGCGCGCTCCGCGCACCTACACGGCGACGCTCGTGGGCGCCTTGCTCGCCTGCTCGGGTGCACTCCTCCAGTCCGTCGCCCGCAATCCGCTCGCATCGCCGGACATCCTTGGGGTCACTCAGGGCGCCGCGGCCGCCGCCGTCGCGTCCATGTGGGCCTTCGGCAACACCTCCTCGCTTGCGCTCGCTCCCGCAGCAATCGCGGGTGCGCTGCTGACATCCGCGCTCATCGTGGGCGTGGGGTGGTCGCGTGGGATCCAACCGATGCGGCTCATCGTCGCGGGAATCGGCATCGGCTTCGTGGCCTCGTCGGTGACCACCTACTTGCTCACGGCCGTTCCCGAGCACCTCGCTCCCCAGGCGTACCTGTGGACGATCGGGTCGACCAATGCGCGTGTATGGGAGCACGTGACCCTCGCGGCCATCGCGGTCGCGGTCACGGTTCCCCTGGCGCTGTGGCTCGAGCGCAAGCTTCGGGTGGTCGAGATGGGAGACGACCTCGCCGCTGGACTGGGAGTGCGACCGGTGCGGCTGCGCCTTGCGGCCATTGCGCTGGGAGCGCTCGCCGCTGGCCTGGCGGCCGCCCTCACCGGGCCCATCGGCTTCGTTGCCCTGGTAGCCCCCGCCATCGCACGACGACTTGTGCGCACGGAGGGGATCGCCTTGGTTCCGTCGATCATCACCGGCGCGGCCTTGACCGCAGTCGCCGACCTCGCGGCGAGGGAGCTCTTCTCGCCGACGCAGGTGCCGATCGGGCTGTTCACCGCAGCCATCGGCGCCCCGTACTTGCTGTACCTGTTGCACCGCGCGAAGGGAATTCGCTCATGACCGATCATCAGCAGCCGCTGCCACCGCACCGTCTCGAGGCCGCGGAGCTCTCCCTCGCATACGGGTCGGCCCGCGTAGTCCACGAAGTCTCCGTCCCGATCCCTCCCGCTTCACTGACCGCCATCATCGGCCCGAACGGTTGTGGCAAGTCGACCCTGCTGCGAGCGATGGCGCGACTTCACAAGCCCCTCGAAGGCGTCGTGACGCTTGACGGCTCCGATATCCACCGGCGGCCAACCAAGGAGGTGGCGCGGGAACTCGGCTTGCTCCCGCAAGCGCCGATTGCTCCCGCAGGGATCACGGTCAAGGACCTGATCGCCCGCGGTCGCACTCCCTACCTGGGCGCCTTCACGCCGTGGTCGAGCGCCGACACCGAGGCAGTCACGCACGCCCTTTCAGCAACAGGCCTTACGGGGCTCGCGCACCGTCCTGTCGACTCGCTGTCCGGCGGCCAGCGCCAGCGGGCCTGGATCGCCTTGGCACTTGCCCAAGACACCGAGATCCTGCTGCTCGACGAACCCACGACTTACCTTGACATCGCCCATCAGTACGAGGTCATGGATCTACTCCACGCGCTCGCCGCCGCGGGCCGCACCGTCGTCACCGTGTTGCACGACCTTGGCCAGGCAGCGCGCTACGCGGACCACGTGGTGTTGATGTCTGCCGGTCTTGTCCTTGCCCGCGGCACGCCTGCAGAGGTACTCACGGCACAGCGCGTTTCCGCAGCCTTCGGCCTCCCCGTCACTGTGGTGCCCGACCCCGTCACCGGCACCCCGCTCGTCGTTCCCTCCCGCGCGCCCCTCACCGGGTTGCGCACACCGGAAGCGTCACCCGACGTCGTTCCCCATCCCGAAAGGACACCATGAGAAACCCCACCTTTGCCCGCCGTGCGGGCGTTGCGTTGATGGCGGCCGCGGCGCTTACGCTCGCCGCGTGTTCGTCGTCCGGCTCGCCAGAAGCGTCCAACACTGCGAACCCGACCGACTCCGCGCCTCCAGCTGCAGACGCCTTCCCCGTGACGCTCGAGCACAAGTATGGCGAGACCACCATCGAGTCCCAGCCGGAGCGCGTGGTCACCGTCGGCTACCACGAGCAGGATTGGCTCTACGCCCTGGGCGTCGCGCCGGTCGCCGTGCGTGAATGGTTCGGTGGCTACGACTATGCGACCTGGCCGTGGGCAGACGAAGCACGCGAGGCCGTCGGCGCCGAGCCAGAGGTGCTCGCGAACGCTGAACTCAACATCGAGCAGGTCGCAGGGTTCGCCCCCGACCTCATCATCGCGACGTGGTCGGGCATCACGCAGGAGGAGTACGACCTATTGAGCCAGATCGCGCCCGTGGTCGCTCAGTCGGGTGACTACGCGGACTATGGAATGCCGTTCGATGAAGAGACGCGCCTGATCGCCGCTGCCGTTGGCAAATCCGAGCAGGGCGAGGAACTCATCGAAGCCAACGAGGAGCTCTTCGCGAGCACGCGCGAGGCTCACCCCGATTGGGAGGGAAAGACAGGAGCCGTCGGCTTCCTCTTCGAGGGCCAGCCGGGCGCCTACTACTCTCACGATCCCCGTCCCGCATTGCTGCAGCGCCTTGGACTCGAGACCACGGTGGTCGACCAGTACGGCGATGTCGACACCGACTTCTACCTCACGGTCAGCCCGGAGCGCCTCGACATCCTCGACCTCGACACCGTCATCTGGCTGGCCGCGTTGTCCCCTGATACCCAGGCTCAGATCGAGGCCATGCCCGGATACGACTCGCTCGGAATCACCATGAACGGCGGCCACATCTGGTCGACGTCCAACGTGTTCGAAGGCGCGTTCTCCTTCGCGAGTCCGCTGTCACAGGCCTACGTTGTCGAGCAGTTGGCGCCCAAGCTCGATGCCGCCCTTGACGGCGACCCTGCCACCGAAGTGCCCGCATTCGAGGAGGCCGCTTAAGCCATGGAAACGACCATCGACGCCGTCGTCACATCCCTTGCCCGCATCACGCCCGGCTTTGTCAGGGTGGGTCTTCAGGTCTGTGGCGACGGCGCGTGGTCGTCGCTGGGCGTGCCTGACGAGTTTGTGCACATCGAGGTGGGCGCCCACACTCCAGACGCCGACGGCCACACCGCTCGCCACTACACCATTTCCGCTGTGACCCCTGAGGGTTTCGAACTTGAAGTGGCGATCCACGGCCACGGCCAAGGCTCCGCGTGGGCGGAGTCACTCACCGTGGGCGACGCGGTGAAGGTCAGCGAGCCGAAGGCGTACTACGCGGCTCCAGCAGCGCGCGTCCCTCGCGTGTTGGTGGGGGACGCCACGGCACTGCCAGCGATTGCCAGGATCCTCGCTGAGGCAAGCAAAGACGAGCGGTTTGTGGTTGTCGTCGAGCTCGCCTCGCTAGAAGATGCACGGTCGCTTCCCACTGCGGCCGACGCCTCGGTGGAGTGGGTCGTCGGCGGGAACGGCGTGAGTGCGAGCACCATCGTCGACGCGACGGCGAGGGAGGTGAGGGCCGCGACGGCGAGCACGGCGCTCGCGGGCGATGTGCCTGGCGTCGAGCACGGCGACGAGCCGCCGGTGTACGTGTGGGTCGCCTGTGAGTCGTCGGTGTCGCGGCAAGTTCGCACGGTACTGCGGCGCGAGTTGGGGCTTCCGGCTCGTGCCTTGCGCATCGTTGGCTACTGGCATGCGGACATCCAGCGCCTGCTCGACGTGTGGGCAAAACTGACAGAAGAGCAGCGCGCACAGTACGACGAGATATGGAGTGAGGACCGCTCAGACGAAGAGAACTGGGAGATCCTCGAGCCGTACATGAAGGCGCTGGGGCTGTAGTCCGGCTCGCCGCGCACGGCTGAGTCGCGGCGGGTAGCGTGGAGACATGACTATGGCCAAGCCGCCGTTCACGTCGGAACAGATTCGCGCCGCTTTCTCACACGGCCACAGCCGCGAACTCGTCACTCAGCGCGAGGGCAAAGTGGTTGATCGGCGCCGCACCGTGTACATCGACCCTGACGAACACGAAGTCTCCATCGGTATCACCCCCCTTGATGACAAGGGCGAGCCGCTGGGTGACGCCATGGAGGCAAGGACGACGTGGGAAGACCTGCGCGATAGCGCGGTCTACCCCGGAGACGTCACGACGATCACCAGCGAGACCATCGAGACCCCGCTCGGCCGGTTGGAATGCGCGCGTTACGAGGTCGCTAGCGGCGAGGTCACCCTCGTGTTCTGGTTTAGCTCGAAGTACCCAGGCCCGCCGATTCGCTCGGCCACAGTGAGCGACGGGCGTGAAGTCGAATCGACCGTCGTGACGGCCATTTCGGACCCTACGCCCTAGCGGGCACCGTGAGGCCGGTGGGAACGGCGTCGGCAATGCCCAAGTCCACGAGCGCCACCCACCCCGCCCTGGCATGGTCACCGTCTTCGGTGGCGGCGAGCAGAGCGGCGTAAGCGACGGCCTCCGCCTCAACCCGCTTCATGGTCGCCTCTGTCAACGTGCCATCCGACGCGGCGGCGCCACCAGCGTCGGCATAGGCCCGCGCGAGCGGCGCGAAGAGCTCGCGACCGACGAGCACGAGCGCCTCGCCAAGATCGGTGGCGGGGTCGCCGGCGGCGGCGTCCCCCCAATCGAGCAAGCCCGCGAGGAGGCCTCCCTGCGTGAGCACGTTGGCGCCGTGGATGTCGAGGTGCGTCCAGGTCGGGTCAGCGGGCTCCTGGGTGGCGCCCGCCTGGAACATTGCGCGGGCGGCGTCAGAGCTCAAGGCGTCTGCGTGCTCTGCGGTGAGCGCCTCGAGTCGCAAGTCAAGCCTCTCGGCCCTCTCGCGCAACGGTCGCGAGCGGAACGGGTTGATGGGCGCATCAGAGGGCGCGCTGACGTGTACCTGGGCGAGGGCGCGGCCAAGTTCCGCCGCCCCGTCGGCGCTCAGCGGCTCTTCGTAGGCGGGAACGCCGTCGAGCCAGGGAACGATCGACCATCGCCAGGGGTAGCGCTCGTTGGGTTGACCGACGCGCAGTGCGCGCGGAGAGGGGAAGGCCCAACTCGCGCCGACGTCGGGAATCCAGTCGAGTTCTGTCGCTGTCAGGGCTGCGCCCAGGCGGCGTCTGGGTAGCCTGACGGCTAGGTCGTCCCCCAAGCGAATCGTGACGTTGTCCCAACCCTCATGGTGGGCGCCCAGCGGAAGATCCGCGAGATCGGGGTGCTGGCTCTTGAGAAGAGCACGCACGAGTGGTTCGTCGATGTGCACCTCTGCTGGAGGTGTGGCGTCATTGCTCACCCTTCCACAGTAGGGTCTCGCGCCAAAGTGTGCGCGGCGGGGCGCGCACCACCTCCGGCGACCGGCACACTGGGGGCATGTCATCAGCGCCCTCCTCCGTCCCAGACAACCGCCGGTTCAATCACACGATCCGCTACCAACAGCAACTCCTCGCTCAACTTCCCGAGCACGCGGCCACGGGAATCGATGCGGGATGCGGGGAGGGCCTTGCTGCGCGCACCATGGCGCGCGCGGGGCTGACGGTCACAGGGATCGACGTCGACGAGCCGAGCATCGAACGAGCGCTCGCCCAAGACTCCGAGCGCATCACCTACATTGTCGGCGACATCTTCTCGACAGATCTTGAGCCAGCCGACGTGGTCTACTCGGGCGCCATGCTGCACCACATGGACATCGAGGAGGGTTTGGAGCGGCTCAAGTCGTGGGTGGCGCCAGGCGGTCGCCTCTGCATCGTCGGCGCGGCCCGTGCCACGTGGCGCGATCTGCACCGCGAGGTCGGCGCCTCGATTGCTGACAAGGCGTTCGCCCTTGTCAAAGGCTCGTGGCAGCACGGCTCGCCCACCGCATGGCCGCCTCCGCACACCTACCGCGATGTGCAGGCCGCCGCAGCAAAGGTTTTGCCCGGCGCGGAGTACAAGTCGCAACTGTTGTGGCGCTACACGATCGTGTGGGACCGGCCGTCAGACGCCTAGCAACGCCTCGCCAAGATAACCGCCCCGAGCGCAACCAGGTGGGATGGCAAAGACGGCCGAGCCGATCGGCGTGGTCCACACGTTGAGCAGGTCGGCCTCGTCGAGTGCGCGCTGCAGCGGCACGAACTGTCGATCGACGTCGGCTTGCCACGCACCGAAGAGCAGTCCGGTCGAACTCAGCGCCGTCGATCCTGGGGCGGGCGGCTCTTCGTAGTTGTAGCCGAACCTGACGATGCGGAGCGCGGGATCGGCCACGTGGGCGCGCCGAGCATGGGCCACCGACGAGATGACGGGGAGCCCATTGGCCCCCTTGGCGTCGAGGTCGAGCGGGTCGCGCTCGTTGCCTCCTGTGAGTGGCGCACCGGTGTCGAGGGTTCGCCCCACCGCGTTCTCGCGTCCCACTCTGTCTACCTGGTCCCAGCCGTCGAGGTCCATGGCGATGCGCCGCAACACAAAGCTGGTGCCGCCCCTCAACCAGGCGGGGGCTTCGTCTCCCGCGATCACCGCTGCGTCGAAGTCAGGTGCGCCCGGCCGCGGGTTGGCGGAGCCGTCCACTTGGCCGAAGAGGTTGCGCATGGTGCGCCCTGAAGGGTCGGAGCCGTACGCCCTGCGAAACCCGTCTTGACGCCATCGCAGGGTTGCGAACGCGCGCGAGTCCTTGAGGAGCATGCGCAAGGCATGAGCGACGGTCCCTGGCTCATCGGCCGTGACGATGAAGAGCACGTCGCCGTCTGACCAGGCCTCTTCGAGGCGGTCGATCGAGAACGCGGGCAGCGGACGCAGCCACGTGGGCCGCTCGCCGCGCGCCCGCTCCACGAAGCCACCCCCAAAACCCACCGTGATCGTGAGGCCTGCTGGCGTCGCGGCGAGTTCGGGCTCCACGTCGGCGAGTGCAGGGAGCCCTTGGGTCAGGCGTGCAGCGTCGTCCGTGATGAGCTTCATCCAGGCGGCGAGTCGCTCACGGCCGACGCCCCTGGCTAGATCGAGGGCTACGAACGACGCGAAGGCTCCGGGACGCGCCGTCACTGCCGCTTGGCGAGGGCCGTAGAAGGGGACGACCCGGCCGCCGTTGACCCCAGCGTCGTCAGGGCGCGCGGGCGCGCCTGGAATGGCGCCGGCTCGCTCGGCGCCCACGCCTCCGGCGACGCCCACCAACGCGCCGGCCCCCGCAGCGGCGCCCGCTGCGAGGAACCGGCGCCGCGACGGCGTGTTCTCGATCGAGGTCACTGACTCGGCTCCGGGGAGGAGGACTCCATCTCCATCCCGCCGTCGTAGTCCTCATTGGCTCCAGCGAAGTCCTTCGCAACTGCGGTGAACTCGACGTGAGTGCCATCCGAGAGGGTGAGCGTGACAGTCACCTCATCGCCAGCAGCAATCGGTTGGGAAATCCCCATGAACATGAGGTGGAGTCCGCCGGGCTCGAGCATGAGCGTCTCGCCTGCTGGAACGGTGAAGCCACCATCGACTTGGCGCATCTCGTCGTCGACGACCTCGTGAAGTTCGACGGCCATGGCGGCCGGGGAGCTCGCGCCAGTAATGGTGATATCGCGGTCGGCGTTGTTGTGGACCGAGGCAAAGGCGGCGGTCATTCCGTCGTCGGCGGCCTTCGCCCACGTATCGGTGATGGTGAGCGACGAGGCGTCGTCGCTAGGGGAGCCTGTCGAGCAGGAGGCAAGGGTCAGGGCAATCGCCGCCACGAGGGCAGCACGGGACAAGGCAAACATGAGTATCTCTTTCTCGTCTGAAGGGGCGCACACGGTGCGCGGGTAGCGGTATCAGGCGAGGCGAAGAGGGGGTCCGCGCGGTGCGTGCGGGCAGCGGGCAATGTTGATGGGCGTGCGCGTGGGGCGGGGAGGGACGACGGCGGCGCCGGTCGCGATGACGGTTGGGGCAGGGACGGTGAGGCGAGAGACAAGCGCCGCCGCGGCGTCGCGGATCAGGGCGATCAGGACGTCGGCACGGCGCAGGACCGCGTAGGTCGCGATGGCGGCGCCGACGTGCGCCCCCAGCATCGATGGCGTGAGATGGGACTGAGCCGCGTGCGACCCGGAGGCGTGAATAGCGAAGGCACCAGGGGCATGTCCCGTGTGGGCGTCGCCGGAGTGAGTGACGAACGTAGCGCCTGAACCCAGGGCGAACAGGGCGTGGAAGAGCGCTTGGGACGAGGCGACTGCGGCGCCGAGGCGCCACCGCGACATCGTCTTGCCAGCCAGGTGGACGCTGACAGCGAACGCGAGCATGAGGGGCACCGCGATGCCAGGAAGTGCCGGCAGAGCGCCGCCGCCGGCGACGTGCATCGTGAGCGCAACGCCGGTAGACAGGCATGCGGCGACGGCGGCACGCAGGAGGCGCTCAGACCGTCGCATAGGACGAGTGTCCCATGCGGCAGGCGACCGAGCACGGAAAGGCAAGCGGCTCCTACAGTGCGGAAGCCATGCGGCGCACCGCCTCCGTCAGCACGGTGCCGCTCGTGGCGAAGTTGAGGCGCACGTGACCTGCGCCCCCGGTGCCGAAGGTCGGGCCAGAGTTCAGCGCGACCCGTCCGCGCTCCAAGAAGACCGCGGCCGGGTCGTCGCCAAGGCCGAGCGCTGTGCAGTCGAGCCACGCCAGATAGGTGGAGTCAGGCATGCGGTAGCCGACGTCGGGTAGGTGTTCCGCGAGGAGTGATCCAAGCACGTGTCGATTGGCGTCGAGGCCTGCGAGCGCGGCGTCGAGCCACGCCGCTCCCTGGGAGTAGGCGGCAGTCTGGGCGATCACTGCGAAGTGGCCCGGCCAGTGGTGGGCGCCTGCCGCGTAGATGCGGTGAGCGTCGGCCGCTTCGTGCCCAAACACCATGAGCGCTCCAGGCATGGCGGCGAGGTTCCACGCCTTGGAGGCGGAGTGGAGCGCGATGCCGGAGCCATCGACAGAGAGGTAGGGCGTGAACTGGGCAGGCGAATACACGAGCGGCGCATGGATCTCGTCCGCAACCACCGTGGCGTCATGGTGGCGAGCGATGCTCGCGAGCTGTTCGAGCTCGGCCTTGGTGTGGACCGTTCCGCCAGGGTTGTGGGGGTTGCACAGCAACACGGCAACGCCGGCATCGGTGTCACGCCCGGCCTGTGCCAAGGCCGCATCGAGCGTGACAGGGTCGATCCTCATCTGGTCGCTCAACACGGCCTCGACCACGGTCAGGCCCGCTTCGCGCAGATAGGAGTAGAAGGGTGGGTAGACGGGAGAGGTGACGACGACGTGGCCGCCGTGACCTGCAGCCTGAACCAGCGCGTCGGTGTAGCCAGGAATCACACCGGCGACGGGCCGCACGAGGGCGGGATCGAGCGTCGGCCACTGCCACCGTGAGCGGGCGAACTCGACGAATGCCTCAACGTAGGGCGTCGAGCCAGGGTAGCCAGTGTCGCCCGAGCGGACCGCGTGCTCGAGGGCGTTCGCTATCGGCGCCGCAAGATTGACGTCCATCTCCGCGACCCACAGGGGCAGAACGTCGGCGTCATATCGGCGCCATTTGGCGCTGGTACGTTCGCGGAGGCGATCGAGAGAAACCTGGTCAAAGGGGTTGGGTTCGGCCATGAACCCAGTGTGTCACGCAGCGCTCGCGGACTAGCGGCGGTGGTTGCTGTCTTCCTCTGGAACTTCCGAGAATGCGTAGTCGCGCCAGTTGGAGTACTGCTGAGGCGACTCGACCTTGTCGGAGCGCCTGTTGATCTCGATCTCGCTGGTCAAGGGCGCGGGTTCGACGTCGTGCATAAGGGGTGGTGTCCTTCCGTCGACGTCCGGGTAGGGCCGTCGGCGCGGGTGCGTGGCTTTCCCTTATGGCGTCGACCATGTCGCACAGGTTTGTTGGATGTAGCAACAATCCTACAGCCGTTTGTGCGTGAGCGCGAGGGGGAATATGAGAAGTCGTTCCAGATGATGCGTGAAAGGCGTCACGACGCTGACGGGCGGGGCCTCAAGTGAGCCAATAAGTGCCCGTAGTGCTCGGAAGACTCCGCCATGCGCTCCAGGGCGCCAAGGCGCAGATAGCCGCGCAACCAGTTCGCATCGGGAAGCTCGTGGGTGGTCACGATCGTGGTGCCGCGAGGGTGGGAGGTGAACTCGGTTGTCATCGTTGACTCGAGCGTCGGAAACAGTTCGGTCCTGAAGGACTGCACCGCGACGCGCGGCTCGTCGACGGCGGTGAAGGCGCCGTAGAACGAGAACTCATTGCCCTCAGGATCCCGTTGGGAAATCCGCCACCTGCCACCCGGCACGAGATCAACTTCGACGATCGGGTTGACGTAGCCGTTTGGCCGCCACCACTGCGCGAGGTAGAGGGGCTCGAAGCGAACTGTCCACGCCTTGTCGATGGGCGCGCTCACCTCTTCTGTCATCACGATCTGAGGGCGCTCCTCTGGGAGTGCGAACTCGCGTCGCATTCCACCGTCCCTTCTTCGCTGAACAGGCGTGACGTTCGACCTCAGCGTGGCCTCCGCCGACGCGTCCGTCAAGCGTCGGCAACGGGCGGCGGGCGCTACGGCTTTGTCGCCGCCAGGGCTAGGACGATCTCACGGCGAAGAGGAAGAGGAAGAAGCCCGCGATCGCCAACAAGGTCAGGGCGGCGAACACCCAGCCGATAACGACGCCGGCAAGGGCAAAGCTGCGGTTGCTCGCTTCGCCTCGCTTCACGGCGGCCAGGCCCATGTGGCCGAGAACGATCCCCGCGATCCACGACACACCGGTCACGAAGGTCGCCAGCGAGAGCACCAGCGACGTGATCCCTAGCCAGTTGCTGTCGGTGCGCTCGCCAGAGGGATTCCTCCCTGCGGGTTGCGGCGCGGCCGCTGCAGAGTGCTCGGGCGGGGTAGCCCACTGGCTGTCGTTGCTCATGATTCACTTCCCTCCTCTGGCGTTGCCTGCGCTTGCCTGTCGGCGATCTTGAGAAATGCGGCGGCGGCGTTGCCAGGGGCCGCGGCGTCGACGGCAAGAAAGAGCGATGGTTCGGTGAGTTCGAGTTCCAGCACCACTGGGCCGTTGTCGGTGGGGAGGAGGTCAACCCTCGCGTACGCCACCTCGCCGCCACCTGGCACAAGGGTTTCGAGCATCGACACGGTGCGATCTCCCAGTTCGCGCTCCGCAGCGGTCGCCTTTGCTGGCACGATCTTCTCGTCTGCGTAGAGACCGGTGCTCCACTCCATGTCGCGGGACAGGATCGCGGCCTTGCGCGCCGCATGCGAGAAGCCGCCATCGACGTATATGAGCGCGGTCTCGCCGTGGGTGTCGACGTGGGACAAATACGGCTGAATCATCGCGACATGGCCCTGCTGGTGCAGGGCGCGAACGTGGGCAAGCGCAGCGTCGGCGTCATCACGGATGAGCGCCGCGCCGCTCGAACCAGCGCCCACGGTCGGCTTGACGACGAGGTGCCCGGCGAGCGCACCATCGGGAGCCTCCTCGCCAGGCGCGACGTAGGTGGTGGGGACGACGGGGATGCCCGCGCGGTCAAGGTCGGCGAGGTAGCGCTTGTTCGTGTTCCACTTGATCACGCTGAGCGGATTTCGCAAGCGCGTCACACTGTCCACGCGCTCGGCCCATGCCAAGAACTCGGCGAGTCTCTCGGTGTAGTTCCACGTCGAGCGCACCAGCACGAGGTCGTAGTCGGCCCATTGCACGGACTCGTCCTCCCAGGCGACCACTTGGGAGCCCGGCAGGTGCGCCGTCAGGAGTGCCTCGTCGGCGTCGATCGTAGGCAGGTCTTGTGTCGTGACCAGTGCGATGCGAGGAGCCATAGTCTCCACGCTATCGCGCAAGCGCCTAGACCATGGGCGGGATGGGCGGCTGGTCGCCGTGAGCCTCGACGGGCGGTTCCATATCACCGGGCTCGCTCATGATGCCCCTGCGCCGGTCGGCGGCTTCCGTGTCGCGCCGCACCCACGGCGAGCCTGCGATGGCCAACACCGCGATGGCTACGGCGGACCATGCCATCACCTGGAGCCCTGCTCCATGCCCCAACTGGTCGATGAAGCGGCCGCTCAGCCAACTGCCGAGCGCCACGCCGGCTCCCAAACCGATGCGCAGCCAGGCCATGCCCTCTGTCAACTGGCTTTGTTTGACGACGCGCTGGGCCACTGAGTCCTGGCTGGTAATCAGGGGCGCGATACCCATGCCGGCCACGAAGCCGAACGCGGTGTAGAGCCACAGGTTGGGCATGTTCGCGAGCACGACGAACCCGGCGGCGAGGGCCACTGACGCAATGACCAGGCGCTTCCACAGCGGGGTCCGCCAACGGCGTGCTCCGTACGCGAGTCCGCCCAGGAAGGATCCGGAAGAGATCACGCCGATGACGAGACCGGCCCACTTCTCATGGCCGAGTTCCTTTGCGAACGCCACGGTCGAGATGTCGAGGGCGCCGAACATGGCGCCAAGCGCTATCGCGACGGCCGCCACCGCGAAGATTGCGGGTGGCACCTTGAAACCCAGCCCGCCCGAGTCGCCCTCGCCCTGAGCGGGGGGTTCGGTTTCCTTTTGGGCAAGGAGCAGCGTGATTCCGCCCACCATGCCGGCCGCGGCCAGGAGGAGACCGGAGGCGGGGTGAACCGAGTATGCGAGGGCCGTCACCACTGCGGGACCGGCGACGAACAGCACCTCGTCCAAAGCTCCCTCGAGGGAGAACGCGGTGTGAATGTCGTCGTCGTTGTCCAGGATGTGCGACCACCGCGCCCGGGTGAGTGATCCGAGCGGTCCTGACAGCGACGCGATGCCGATTCCGAGCCAGAGCAGCGGCTCTGGTCCGCGAGTCATCGCGGTGGCGATCAGGATGGTGGTCCCGATGACAAACAACACCGTCAGCGGGATCATCATTCTTTGGCCCTTGCGGTCGACCCATCGTGCAGTCGGCAAGGTCTGAAGTGCCCATACGCCGACGCCGACGGCGACGACGCGCCCGGCGACCTCCCACCGGTCGTACTGCAACTGGATCATCAGCATGGCCGAAATGTTGAACGTCGAGATCGGCAGGCGCGCCAAGAGACCCGCGAGCGCGAACTGGCGCGCTCCAGGCTTCAGAAGCAGCGGACGATAGGGGCTGGACACGTAGGACATGCTCTCACCTGAGAGCGACAACCCCCACCGTCAGGGGGTCGGCCCCTCGTTGCCTCTCGTGCCGTCGCCATCGTCGTCTTCGCCAGAGTCGTCGACGTTGTTGGACGGAGCGTCGCCCCCGTCCTCAGGGGCTGCGACCGGAGGCGGAAGCGTGTTACGCGACGTCCGACGTTTGTCTTGCCACACGAGGAACGCCGCGCCGCCAACGATGATCAGTGCGACGGCGCCGATGCCGGTCCACTTGAGGATCGGTCCCCAGGCGATGGCCTCGGTGGCCTGTCCGCGAATCACGATCTCCTCTGGCGTCAGCAGGTCTTCAAGGCCAAGAACTACGGTCTTGCCCTCCGCCCGACCAGCGGTCGTTGACTTGACGGGCCCAGGGAAGGTGAACGTGATGGCAAAGTCGATGGAGTCGGCAATGAGGCCCAGCGAACCGGCGCCGCGCACATCCGCGAGGTCGCGCGAGGGGTCCGCTGGAACGGTCACCACGTACACATCGCCTTCGCGGACCACGGTCATGGGTGTGCCAAATCCTTGGCCTACTGCACCTGCACCCGACTGGGAGGCCTCGTTGAACTCTTCAAGCGTCAGGTTCTCGGCGACAATGTGGACACCGCGCCGGTCGCCATCGACGTAATCCTCGACGGTTACCTTCTCTGGGTCGATGCCAAGGTCCGCGGCGTCGGGCCCGGTGAAGGCCTCGGCGGTGAGAGTGTCGAGGTCAATGCCGATCTGCTCCGCCGCTGCAGGAGTCATGGCCAGGGTGAGGTCTTGAGTGACCGTGCCCTGCTCCGTAAACGTGTTGGAAGACTCGAACGTGACGCAACCGGTCACGACCGTGGCGACGGTGAGCAACACCGCCGCGCGCGCGACCGCTCTGATCACTCCTTGTTGTCCTCTGACTCAGCGGGAGGTGCCGGCGGGGCCGGTGGGGCCGGCGGGGCTGGCGGAGCTGGCGGCGCAGGTGGGGCGGGGGGCGCTCCGAGGTCTTGCACCGGCTGCGGTTGAGGGGAGAAATCTCCAGTGGCCGACTCTTGATACGGCGCAGGCGAGTCGCCAGCCTTCTTGCGAACGGCGACGATCACGACCACCACGACGGCCGCGAGCACGAGCAGGATCAGCACGGCGGCGATCACGAGCCACACGGGGAAGTCGCTACCGGAGGTCGCACTTCCCGTGGCTGACAGAGGCTCCGTTTGGGAGAACAGGTCCCACGTGACGGTGTTGCCCTCAAGGGTGCCGTTGTGGTCGGTCACGGTGCCGGGGAAGGTGATCGAGAGCTGAGACTCGGCGCCGGCGGGCACCTCGCTCAGTTCTTCCTCTGGAGTCGGCGCGGTGTCGCTTGAGACGACGAACTCGTCTCCGACGCGCTCGATGGTGAACATGTCCGCGAACGCATCGAGCTGGCTGAGCTCCATGTTGTCGAAGGAGTACTCCTTGCCGATGTAGTCGCCGTCTTCGTAGTCCTTGACCGAGAAGCCGCTGGCGTCGTCCTCGAACGGACTGTCAGCGAAGATCTCTTCGAGCGCGGCGGCATCGGACTCCGCGCCTAGTTGCTCGGCGATGCCAGATTGCACGGCAGTCACCACGGAGCCCGAGGCAGTGTCGTCAGAGCTCAGCGTGATGTCGACGTTGTAGCGCACACAGCCGCTCAGGGCGATGGCGGCGATGAGGCTGAGCACTGTGGCCCGTGCGATGCGATTCATGTGCATCACCCTGCCATAGTCACGGGGAACCGGCTAGGTATTTCGGCGCGCGATCCGCCCGGCCGAACCGTATGCCACCGCTCCTACCAGCAGCACCGCCACCGCGAACCAGGCGAGCGGGGTGGCCCGGTCGGGTTTTGGGATGGCGCTGCCGCGCGCCGAGAGTTCCGGCGGGGCGTCGTTCAGGTTCCACGTGACAGTCCGATTGGCCGCGCTGCCGTTGTGCTCGATCACATCTCCGGGGAACGTGATTCCTACCGTGAATTCGGCATCGGCCAGGTCGCTCAGTACGTTTCCTTCTGGCAGTTCGCTTTGAGCCGCTTGAGTCACGGCGTTCGAAGGCCCCGAGACCACAAAATCGTCGCCGACGCGGGCGATACCCCAATCCGAGGCGGTGGGGGCAAAGTCGGCGAGCGGAGCGTCGGCAAAAGTCACCTTGATCCCCACGAAGCCGTCGGCGCTGTAGTCGGCAAACGTCGCGTCCTTGAGCGTCTCGGCCCTCGGGTAGTCGGCCCACAACTCCTTGGCCATCTCGGCATCCGACATGCCGTAGTTCTCGGCAGTGCCCTTCTTCACGGCGACCACGTACTGTCCGGAGACCGTGTCATCCGGTTCGACGGTGAGGTCGGCTGAGAATCGCAGGCAGCCGCTCAGGACGAGCGCGCCCACAGCAGCGAGCAGGGCAAGTCGCCAACGATGCATAGGTCGAGCGTGACACGGAGACGGCGTGACGCCCGGAGCGACACGGCCCGGAGCCGCGCGAGGCGTAGGCGCTACTGCTGCCGCGGCACGTCGCCGGTGGAGCCGTCCGGCAAGAACGCGCCGCCGGCGATTGGCGCGGCTGCGGGGTCGACTGAGCCGTCGTGAACGACTCCGGACTGGTTTCCTACCCACGTGTCGGAACGAGCCCGACGCGAGCGGGTGACGAGCAACGCCACCGTGGCGCCGATGACCGCCAAGGTGATCAGCGCGATGATGAGAAACCACTGCCATGAGAAGCCGCTGTCGGATCCGGTGGACGCCACAATCGTGTAGTCGAGCGAGCTGTTGATCTCCGTGAGGTCAGTGATGATGACGGAGTTCGGGTTCTCGGGATCGATCTCGCCGATCGTCGTCGACTGGACGGGGCCGGGGAACGTGTGGCGCGCTTCCAGGTCGACCACGGCGGCCAGCGCGTTGACGTCCATTCCCATGGATTCCAAGGACGCGATCGACTCGTCGTAGCCGGTCATGAGTTCAGGGTCCGAGACATAGTGCAAGGTGATCGTGCCGTCCTCGACACTCAGCGTCGATTCGCCTGCGGGTGCGTTCTGCGTGGCGTTGGCTTTGGCGACTTCCTCAGGGGTCACGCCGGTCATCGTCATCACGATGCCGACCTGACCTTCCTCTGCGTAAGGGTTCACATTGACCTTGTCGCCCAACTCTTGCGTGAGTTCGGTCATGCTGGGATCGTTCAGCATCTGGTCAGTGAAGGCCGCCGCAGGGTCCTCCACATCGCCCACCTGGTCTTCGATGAGACTCTCGTCCATGGCAATCAGGATGGTCGCATCCATGGTGCCATCGACGTGATAGATGTTCTCGGTCTTCATGGTGTAGCAACCGCTGAGGACGAGCATCGCGATGGCGCTCATGGTCGCGGCGGCCACCTGGCGCCGGGTGCCTGCGAGCATTGTGGTGGTCTTCGGCATGATCGCACCCTCTTCACGGGGACGCAGATCGTCCCGTCTGGCACACACCATAGCGGTGCCACCGGACGACGCTACGCGCGTGTGGTACCGAAATGACGGGGCCGGAGCTCCTAGCCCTCCAGCGCCTCCGACACCAGTTCCCGCGCCGCTTGCTGGACCTCGCCCAGGTGGGACTCAGATACAAACGACTCCGCGTAGATCTTGTAGACGTCTTCCGTGCCTGACGGGCGTGCAGCGAACCACGCATCGTCGGTGGTCACCTTGAGTCCACCGATCTTGGCGCCGTTGCCTGGCGCCTCAGTGAGCTTGGCCGTGATGTCCTGACCAGCGAGAGTGCTCGCCGAGACCTGTTGGGGGCTGAGCTTGCCGAGAGCAGCCTTCTGGTCCTTGGTGGCGGCCGCATCGACGCGCGCATACCAAGACTCACCCAGCTTGTGCGTGAGCGAGCGGTGCAGCGTCGAGGGAGACGATCCCGTGGTTGCGGTGATCTCCGATGCCAACAGGCACATGATGAGACCGTCCTTATCGGTGGTCCACACGCGACCGTCGCGGCGCAAGAAGCTTGCTCCTGCTGACTCCTCGCCCCCGAAGGCGACCTCGCCATTGAGCAAGCCCGGCACGAACCACTTGAAGCCGACGGGAACCTCAACGACGGTGCGGCCGATGTCTGCCCCGACCCTGTCAATGAGGCTCGACGAGACAAGGGTCTTGCCGATTTTGGCATCGGCCCGCCATTCCGGCCGTGCTCCTCCATACAGGTACGCGATCGACGCGGCGAGGTAGTGGTTGGGGTTCATGAGGCCGCCGTCGCGGGTGACGATGCCGTGGCGATCGGAGTCGGCATCGTTGCCGGTCGCGATGTCATACGGCGCATCCGAGGCAGACATGAGGTCACGCAGGGTTGCCATCGCATGGGCGGACGAGCAGTCCATGCGGATCTTGCCGTCCCAGTCAAGAGTCATGAAAGCCCAGGCAGGGTCGACCTTGGGGTTGACCACCGTGAGGTTGAGCTTGAACTCTTCGCCGATGGCGCCCCAGTAGTCGACGGCCGCGCCGCCCAAGGGGTCAGCACCGATGCGCACGTCGGCCTGCCGGATGGCTTCGAGATCAATCACGGAGGGCAAGTGCGTGAGGTAGAGGTCGAGGAAGTCGAAGCCCCGCGTGCTGTCAGCGGCCACTGCCTTGGCGTACTGGAATCGCGGCACCTGACGCCACTCGCCGGCGAGAAGTTCGTTCGCGCGCGCCGCGATCCAACTGGTCGCATCGGAGTCCGCGGGACCGCCGTGCGGCGGGTTGTACTTGAACCCACCGTCGCGTGGCGGGTTGTGGGAGGGAGTGATGACGATGCCGTCGGCAAGGCCGCTTCCAGAGGTCCGCAGGCCGCCGTCGTCGACCGCGCCGTTCGCGACCAGGATGGCGAGAGACACGGCCGGCGTGGGCGTGAAGCCGTCGCGTGCATCGATCCTGACCTCGACTCCTGCGGCGGCCAACACTTCGACCGCCGTCTCTTGAGCAGGGCCGGAGAGCGCGTGGGTGTCCTTGCCGATGAACAGGGGGCCATCGGTGCCCCGATTGCGCCGGTACTCCACGATCGCCGCCGTGGTCGCCACGATGTGGGCCTCGTTGAAGGCGGTATCGAGAGAGGAACCGCGGTGGCCCGACGTTCCGAACACCACCTGTTGGTCGGCGATGCGTGGATCGGGAACCAGGTCGTAGTACGCGCCTAGCAGGGCGTCGACGTCGATGAGGTCTTCCGGGAGGGCAACTGTGCCTGCGCGTTCGTGCATGGCCCAAGTCTCGCATCTCGACGGCGTTGGCGCAGGCCCTAGCGGGTCACGGTCCTCCCATGTATGGGTAAAGAGGGGTTCATCTACTGCCACAAAACTGGCTAGGCTATGAGCGTGGCGAAACCACGATCCGAGCCCCCCAAGGCGCCTGGTGCGGCGCGCCGGTCACCCGCACGCGCTGGTCGGACGGCGGCCAAGAACCGGGCGTCAGATGCCCCCTCGCAGTCCACGGCCGCAGTCCTGATCGTCGCCCACAATCAGGCGAGGCGCATCGCGGCGACGGTGCGCGCCTCCCGCGCCATCCCAGGGGTCGATTTGGTCCTCGTTGTTGACGACGGATCGGCAGACAACACTCAGCAACTCGCTCGCAAGGCGGGCGCAGTGGTGGTGCGCCACTCGCACCGGCGCGGGCGCTCGGCGTCGATCGAGACCGGTGCCGCCGTGATCGGGATGCGCGACGAAGAGGGCAGGACGCCGCGTGCGGTGCTCTTGATGGAGCCGGGCCTTGGCAATGCGGCGATAGGTGCCGCACCTTTGGTCGAGGCCGTGCTGGAGAATGTGGCCGACTTGGCGATCGGCCTGACCGACGGTGGAGCCAGGTCGACAGGCGCGACTGCAGGCGCCGCAAGAAAGGCGATCGCGTCGCTGTCGGGTTGGAGTCCCATTCAGCCGCTCAGTCGCGTGCGTTGTCTGACTCGGGAGGCACTCGAGTTTGCTCTGCCGCTGTCCCATGGTGCAGGCCTGGAGACGGGACTCACTCTCGACGTGATCGACGCAGGGCTCACCGTCACCGAAGTGGAATGCGAGATGCGTCATCGCGCAGCGAAGAAGTCGGTCGTGAAGCCGTTGGCGCGCGCTGGCCAGTACCGTGACGTCATGATGGCCATCAGCTCGCGCCGCATTCGCTTGTCGCTGCGATCAACCCAGCACGCAGTCGAAGACGCATTCCACATCGCTAGCCGCGACGCGAACCTTCGCGACGCACAGGTGCAGGAGCCCGTCGAGTGAGCGCGCCGCGATACGCATACCTTGGTCCAGAAGGCACCTTCACCGACGCGGCCATGCGTGCGATGACCGCGGGCGCAGACGCGGAACCGATGCCAGTGATCGACGTCCCGAGCGCACTCGCCGCGGTACGCCAAGGGGAAGCCGACTTCGCTGTGGTGGCGATCGAGAACACGGTCGAGGGCGGCGTGACGGCAACGCTCGACACTCTTGCCCAAGGCGAGCCGCTCATCATCCTCCAGGAGGTCATCCTCCCCGTCGCTTTCGAGTTGGTCGCCGCTTCACCGATGCCACTTGATGCCATCACTCGCGTGGCGGCGCACTCGCACGGCTTGGCCCAATGCCGCCGGTGGCTCGCGTCTCACCTCCCGGACGTCATTCAGGTCTCGACGACGTCAAACACGGCGGCGGCCGTAGCGCTTGCCGACGGCACGGCCGACTTTGACTCGGCGCTCGCGCCTCCTGGGACGGCGGAACGTCTTGGCCTCCACCTGGTGACGGACGGGGTGGCGGACAACTCCTCAGCGGCCACCCGATTCGTGAAGGTGGGCCGGCCTCAACCTGCCCCGCCAGCAACCGGAGCCGACAAGACCACCCTGGTGGTCCACTTGCCGACGGACCGCTCCGGAGCCCTGCTCGAGATGCTGGAACAGTTCGCCGCGAGAGGCGTCAATCTGTCGCGCATCGAGTCGCGCCCACGCGGCGACCGCCCGGGCGAGTACTCGTTCTCGATCGATGCTCTGGCCCACATCCACGAGGCGCGTCTAGCGGAGGCCCTCGTCGGCCTCAAGCGCACGTGTCCGCACGTCGTCTTCCTTGGCTCGTACCCGGCCGCGCACGGCGAGGTGACGCCTCTCGCCTCTGGCACGAGCAACGACGACTTCTGGGATGCGCACGCGTGGGTCGAGTCGCTGAAGCGCGGCGAGGGCCAGTAGCCCGCACATCCCTACCTGACGGCTCGCCTCACGATGAGCGCTCCAGGATCGACCTTGGCGGTCACCCTCCGCGCGAGCCCTAGGCCCTCTCCGTCGGCCTGGACCTTGTGCAGTTGCCTCATCGACACCACGATCGACTTGCCGCGAGCATGGTCGATGCGCGAGGTGCCGTAAGCCTTCATGACGTCTGGCACGCGCAGTCCGGCACCTTGGGCGACGACGTTGCCGAACAGGGCGGTCCAGCCGACGATGCCCGCGCGGGCATCAAGAGTTGCGACGTCCATCCAGCCGTCCTCTGCCGAGGCGTCGGGAACGAGCATGAGGCCGCCGGGGAGTTTGCCGACGTTGGCGAACAGGACGGTCCGCATCTGGGTGGTGACCTCGTCAGAGCCGTCGACCGACACCGAAGCGGTCATGCGACGCGTGCCGAGGTGCTTGAGCGCAGCAAAGAAGTAGGCGATCCAACCGAGTCGCCGCTTGAGTCGCTCGTCGGCGCCTGCAACCATCTCAGCGTCAAGGCCGGCGCCGGCGATGACCAAGAAGATGTGGCGCTCGTCTTGAGCGCGAGGCCCCCTGTCGAGGTCGAGCCAACCCACGTCCATCGCCGCGTTCTCACCCTCGAGCGCGATGCGCAGCAGGGTGGGGGTGTCGCCAAGGGGAAGCTCAAGGTTGCGGGCGAACAGGTTCCCTGTGCCCATCGGGATGATCGCGAGAGGGACGCCCGTTCCCGCCAGTTCTGCGGCAATCGCACGCACCGTTCCGTCGCCGCCAATGGCCACCACCACGTCGGCTCCGGCGTCGAGGGCCTCCCTCGCGGCCGCACGGCCAGGATCCTCTGCGGTGGTGTACAGCCACATAGGCTGCGGCAAGTATCGGATCGAGCACGCGCGCATCGCCTGCTCGCGCACCTCTGCCACGCCTGACTTGGTGGGGTTGGCGATGAACGCGATCCTGTCGGTACCGCGCTTGGTCGGGGCGAACTCGCCTTGGAGCGCCACCGGTAACGACTTGATTCTCAGCACCTTGCGCCAAAACGGCGGAATGGCAATCGGATCCCGTGTGCCGATGCGGCGCGTGATGGTGACCGCGAGCACGAGTCCAGCGAGGCCGATCACGAAGGCGGAGACCGCGATGATCACCGCAATCGTCCCATCTGTCATGGGTTGAGCCTACGTCCCCGCCGGTAGACTCGCCATCATGATCGACCTGGCATTGTTGCGCTCGGACCCAGACCGTATACGCGAGTCCCAGCGGATGCGCGGCGAGAGCCCCGCTGTGGTCGACGAGGTGTTGGCCGCCGACGAGTGCCGCCGCACAGCGCTGACGCAGTTCGAGCAGGCGCGCGCCGAACAGAAGTCGCTCGGTCGCGAGGTGGCAGGGGCGAGCGGGGATGAGAAGACAGCCCTGTTGGTGCGCACCAAAGAACTTGCGCAGCGAGTCAAAGCGCTACAAGCCGACGCCGACGCCGCCGATGCGCAGGCGCGCGAACTCTTGATGAGTATTGGCAACGTTCCCGAGCCGGGCGTCCCCGCCGGAGGAGCCGACGACTTCGCGGTGCTGCGTACCGAAGGAACTCCTCGCGACTTCGCCGCGGAGGGCGTGCCAGTACGCGACCACCTCGCGTTGGGCGAGGGTCTGAAGGCGATCGACATGGAGCGAGGCGCCAAGGTGTCCGGCGCCCGTTTCTACTTTCTCACCGGCGTTGGCGCGCAACTTGAGCTCGCCATCCTCAATGCGGCGATGGGCATTGCCACTGCACAGGGATTCGTGCCGATGATCACGCCGACGCTGGTACGACCAGAGACGATGCGCGGCACGGGGTTCTTGGGTGCGCACGCTGATGAGATCTACTTCCTTGAGAAGGATGAGTTGTACCTGACGGGGACGTCGGAAGTCGCGCTCGCCGGCTATCACGCAGACGAGATTCTTGACCTGAATGACGGGCCCCTGCGGTACGCGGGCTGGTCTGCTTGTTATCGGCGCGAGGCCGGCTCGGCTGGCCGCGACACTCGCGGCATCATCAGGGTGCATCAGTTCCACAAGGTCGAGATGTTCTCGTATGCGCGACCGGAAGATGCCGTCGCCGAACACGAGAACTTCCTTGCCATCCAGGAATCGATGCTCCAGGCCCTCGAACTCCCGTATCGACTGATCGACACTGCCGCAGGAGACCTCGGGTCTTCCGCCGCCCGCAAATACGATTGCGAGGCGTGGCTCCCGAGCCAAGAACGGTGGATGGAAGTCACCTCGACCTCCAACTGCACCACGTTCCAGGCGCGCAGGCTGGGCATCCGCGAGCGCGGCGCGGACGGCACGAGCGCGGTCGCGACCATCAACGGCACCATCGGCACCACGCGATGGATCGTGGCGCTGCTCGAGAACCACCAGCAAGCCGACGGAAGCGTGTATGTTCCCCCGATTCTGCGGCCCTATCTCGGCGGCGTCGACCTCCTGACGCCCCCGGCGCGAACCTGAGCCAGCGACGGCCGTGTTCACCAGACCGTCACCGTGACGTGGCAGCCCTAGCCGACGGCTCGTCGTAAAGTCGACCCATGGCCGTCGCTCCTGAAGACCTCGACCCGCCCCTCACTCCCGATCACTGGCGGCTCGTCGGCCTCGATATTGACGGCACCCTCATGCACTGGGGCGGAGACATCTCCGACAGCGTGATCGAGGCCGTCGGCCGCGTGCGCATGTCGCGCAATCACGTGGTGCTCGCGACGGGCCGCAACATCATTGCGACGATGCCGGTGGCGGAGCGCCTCGGCATCAGTCGCGGCTGGGCCGTGTGTTCAAACGGCGCGGTCACCATCCGGCTGAACCCGCGCTCGCCAGGCGGTTACGACATCGCTAAGACGATTACCTTTAATCCGCGTGCGGCGCTCGAGCTCATCAAGGAGGAGATGCCAGACGCGTTCTTTGCCGTGGAGGATCTTGGCGTTGGCTTCAGGGTCACCAAGGAGTTCCCGATGGGAGAGCTCGTGGGTCCGCAGCGTGTAGTCACCTTCGATGAGTTGTGCCACGACGACGTGACGAGAGTCGTGATCAGGGCGCCGGGCGCGAACGTCGATCACTTCGACCAGATCGTGCACAGGATCGGCTTGAGCGATGTGACGTACGCGGTCGGTTACTCGGCGTGGCTGGACCTGACGCCACCTGGCGTGTCGAAGGCGTCGGCGCTCGAAGCCCTGCGGGAGCAACTTGGCGTGCACCCCGAACACACCGTGGCCGTCGGTGACGGCAACAACGACATTGACATGCTGACGTGGGCGCGTGATTCCTACGCCATGGGAAACGCCCCTGAGCGCGTGATCGCTGCGGCCAAGGGCGAGGTAGGTCCTGTGGACGAGGACGGGGTACTTGAGGCTCTTGAACCGCTGATCGATCCCGCTCGACTCGCAATGTAGCGCTCGTACTGGGCTCGCTTCGTTGGACGTGGCAGCCAGCGCTGCTCAGGGAACGAGCACGACCTTGCCTGCCACCTCGCCGCTGAGCATCATCTCGTGCGCGCGCTCCGCCTCCTCAAGGGGGACGGCGGCGTGCACCTTTGGCGCCACCTGAGCGGGAATCCACGGCCACACGTCGCGGCCGACGGCGGCCACGATCTCGGCGCGTTCCCTGTGGGGCCGCGACCGCAGGGTGGTGCCGATCACCCGCAATCGCTTAGCCATGAGAGAGCCAAGGTCGATGCGCCCGACCGAGCCTTGCTGGAGTCCGATCACGACGAGCCTGCCGCCCACCGCCAGCGCCTCGAGGTTCCGTTCAAGGTAGCCGGCACCCACGACGTCGAGAATCACGTCAGCCCCGCCGAGTGATCGGACGACCTCGACAAAATCCTCGGCGCGATAGTCAACCCCGACGTCGGCGCCCAGTTGCTCGGCCCACCGAGCACGCTCTGGCCCTCCAGCGGTCGCGACGACGCGAAGACCCATCGCCTTGCCGATCTCGATGGCGAGAGAGCCGACTCCGCCGGCGCCGCCATGCACCACGAGGGTCTCGCCGGTCGCCGCGGTTGCCGCATCGAAGTTCGACCACACCGTGCACGCGGCTTCCATCAATCCGCCAGCCGCGACGAGGTCGAGGCCCGCAGGCACCGGCAACGTGAGATCAGCCGGAACAACAATCGCGTCGGCGTACGCGCCGCCACCCACGAGCGCACACATGGTGTCGCCCTCGTGAATCCCCGACACCCCCGCGCCGATCTCCGTGACGACGCCTGCGCACTCAAGGCCGGGCCAATCAGGCCATCCCGCGGGCGAGGGGTAGCGGCCGCGTCGCTGGAGTAGATCAGCACGGTTCACTCCGGCGGAGGCAATGTCCAGTACCACCTCCCCTTTGCTTGCTCGGGGCCGTGGTACCTCTCGCACCGCTAGCACGCCAGGGCCCTCTTGTGAGTCGACCACGATGGCGCGCATAGGCAATTTGCCCCTTTCCCGTCATAACCGGTTCGATATACCGTCTCATGAAGTGGGTCCGCACGAGGCGCCCTCATGTGATCGCGGCAAGGTGCCGATATCACGGAGGATCACACGCTTCAGCAGTGTGGCTGGCGAAAAGCTGGCACGCCGCTGGCGGGCACGAGGGAGAGGTACATGCTCCAAAGGCTGGGTATTCGTGGCAAGCTACTCGCGGTCGTCGCAGTTCCGACGATCGTGCTTCTTCTTGCTGCCTCCTTCGTGGTGCTCAATGCCGCCGCGACATACAACGCCGGTCGCAATACCTCTCAACTCGTTGAGTCGGTGCAAACAGGCACGCCACTCGTGGTGGCCTTGCAAGAGGAACGCGCCCTCGTCGCGAGCTACCTCCGTGCCATTTCCGACGGCGAAGCGGACCGCATCACGTCTCGCACGAACGTCAACACGACCGTGGCTGCGCTACGCAAGGCCGGCGAGGACGACCCATCATTTGCCCCGATCGCGAACGCCATTCAGGCCGCGATGGACGGCGCGAATGGGCAGGGAGGCATCGAATCGGCGCGCGCGATCGCTGTAGTCGAGCCTGTCGAGGAGGGATTCCCTGAGTGGCCCGATGCGGCCGAAGTTGACTCCGTCGTCGAGGTCTTTGACCGAATTGCGCAAGAGGTGACCGCTATTGCAAGCGCCGCGCCCGCCAATGACATCGGCAACCTGGCGAGGACTCTGGCCGGCTTTGTCCGCAACGAGGGAGTCACGACCGAGCGGTACCTGACGGACGCCAGGACAGCAGCCGAGGCGCTGCCGGAGAGTTTCACCGTCGTCGATCGCACTGCCGGTGCGTTTGCCGACAGGGTTGACAACATTGCGAATACCTCGGGCAACGCGCTCATTCTTGAGTATGTGACGGATGCGCAACAAGGAATTGCCGACCTCGCCACGCTGCGCGAGACAGTACGTCAGGGGACGGTCCAACCGGGACCAGCTCAAGACACCTATACCGGCATCATTGGCCAGCTTTTTGGCGGCACGAGAGAGGTGGCGAACACCACCGACGACCGCGTACTCGCCGACTACCTGACCACCTTCGTATCCGTCGGCGAGCTCATTGAAGCAATGCGTCTCGAAGAGGTGTACGTCACCCGCAAGATCGCGCAGGGCTATTGGCGCCTTGGTGAGACCGTCCAATTCCAGGCCTACTACTTCGGTTCCAACAACGCGCTCGACAGAGCGACCAGCGCGGTCGCGCCGCTCGGCGACATCACACCCGTGCCCGAGTTCGGCGCCTCGTACTCTCCCGTCGAGCGCAACGGCTACGAGACGATCAGAGACCGTCTGGTCAGCGACCCCACCAGCCGAGCCCTGACAGACCAGCGGACCGCCGAATGGGAGCTTCAGGTCGACGAGGAAGTGGCCCTCTACTCGCCGATCCTTGCTGAACTTGCGAGCGCGGTGCGAGATCGCGCCGCGACTGTCGAGCGAAACAGCTTGGTGCAGACCATCGCGACGATCGCGGTTGCGGCACTTGCCGTTATCGCCTCGCTCGTCACGGCGCTCGCGATCGCCCGTCGCATCGTTAATCCGCTTCGCCGCCTGACCACCACGGCAACCGCTGTGCGTCAAGAGTTGCCGCGACTCGTGGAACGTGTTGCCTTGCCAGGTCAGAGTGTGGATCTTTCTGAAGTGCAGATTCCTGTGGAGTCTCAAGACGAGGTGGGGCGCCTTGCAGAGGCGTTCAACTCGGTCAACGCCGCCACCTTGGCCATCGCGGCCGAACAGGCAGCCCTCCGCGGTTCCATCTCCGAGATGTTCGTCAACGTCGCTCGTCGCGACCAGGTGCTGCTCAACCGTCAGTTGTCTTCCATCGACGAGATGGAGCGGACAGAGGACAACCAGTCAACGCTGACCAAGCTCTTCGCCCTTGACCACCTTGCGACGCGAATGCGTCGTAACAGCGAGTCGCTGTTGGTGCTTGCAGGAATCGACACCGGACGCCGCTTGCGGCGGTCGATGCCACTGTCCGACGTCATCAGGACGGCATCGTCCGAGATCGAGTTGTATGAGCGGATTCAGCTAGAGCTCGACGCCGACCCGTCCATGCTCGGCCACTCAGCCTTGACCGCCGCCCACCTGTTTGCCGAGCTACTCGAGAACGCGACGGTGTTCTCCGACCCTGGCTCGCCCGTCGTCGTCCGCACGATGGCCGAAGGTGACAACGTGATCGTGGAGGTGCGTGACACCGGAATTGGCATGACAACGCAAGAACTCGCAGAAGCGAACGCGCGCGTCGCATCTACCGCCGCCTCCGAAATCCTTGGCGCCCAGCGACTCGGTCTGTTCGTGGTCGGCCGTATTGCGCGCCGCGTTGGTGCAAGAGTTCAACTCGAGTCGGTCGAGGGAGAAGGCACCGTCGCGCGCATCGTGATGCCGCCTTCGCTCTTTGACCCGAACGCCGCTTACGACCACAGCCACCAGTCAACGTCCGCCGTGGACGAGGGCACTCATGCGCCAGCCGCGCTTGTTCACCACAGCGTCGCGGACGCAGAAGAACGCGACCCGGCACCTAGCGAAGCGCAGCGACCCGTCGCCGCGCCGCACGGCTACCAGCCAACCGTGATCGAAGAAGGCGTGAGCCTCGCCGGACGTCCCGTCGAGTCGCCCACCGCCCCTCGGGCTGGTGAAACCCCGCAGGTGCAGCAGACGGCTGCCCTCGACAACTTGGTCGCCGCCGATGCCGCCGCGGCCCCTGAGGCTCAAGCCGTCGACCTCGACGCACTCACCGAAGGAGTGACTCCCGCCGGCCTGCCAACACGTCGCCGCAAGAGCGCCGACGCTGCGGCTGAGGCGCCGCAAGACACCAACAGCATCATCGGCTTGCCGATGCGCGCTTCTGACGAGCAGCTCACGGCGCTCGAGAGCGCCACGACGTCCGGGTTCACGCCAATTCTTGCCGCCGACGAGGTCTCGCCTGAGAGCGCCGAGCAGCGTTCGAGGGTGTTCCGCGGCTTCCGTCCGCTGCGCGGAGACGATGACGGTGCGCCTGCGCTGGCGCCAGACGCCGAGTCCCTGGGGCATGCCGTGAGGCGAGGCGCGCCAGAAGCCGACGTCTTCGCGAGCCCGTCAGGTTCGGACGCTGAGCCCTCCTCCTGGTTTGAGCCGGATGCAACGGAGGAACAGGGCGTCGCCCCCGCGGAGTCTGAGGAGAATGACCCGCGCAGCGAGCCTGCACAGTCGCCTGAGCCGCGGCAGGAGCCAAGCGCTCCGCCGTTCGCCGTCGAGGCCTCGGATCCGCGCCACACGGAGCCAGCGGTCGTTCGCCAGTCGCCGCTCATCTCGACGGGCTATGTAGAGGAGGACGCTGACGCTGGCGTGTCGCCGTTCGCCCCTTCGGCAGGTGCGGGAGCGATCCCGTCGATGGCGATCCCCATGCTGGAGGAAGACGAGCCGGAGCCCGAGCCCGTCGCCCCCGCGCCCTGGGAACAGGCTGGGGTTCAGCAGAGCGCGGGTGTCGAGTCGGTAGCCTTGGACGACGCGCCCTATCCATCGGCCGGCAACCAGGTGCCAGCACCTGAGGCCGCACCTCCAATGCAACCCCACGGCTTCCAGACGCCACCCGCACCAGGCCCTGCGTATCGGTCACCGTTGTACCCGTCCATGCCAGCCAACGGCGCGTATCCTCCGCCGGCACCCTTCGGCCAGCAGGTTGCGGAGCCCCAGCACGACTGGCAGCGGCCCCCGTCGGGGCAGGCGCCCGTGTTCGAGTCGGATCCTGTCACGTCTACGCCGAGTCTCGACGATCTGATTCTGGACGGTGCACCTTCGTCAGGTTCCGAGGGCAGAGGCGGATTCTTCTCGCGCCTCTTTGGCAAGGGCGGAAAGCAAGAGGAGCGGGCCGAGGCCCCTGCCGCTGCGCAAGCCCCCGCCCCGGCGACGTTCGCTGTGCAGGAGTCCGTTGGGCATCCTCACGCCCAACAGATGGCCTATCCCGCGCCAGCGCAGCCTCCTGCTCACACACCCTTCCCGTCGTCGGGCGCTTGGCAGACGGCCCCCGCCGCCGCCTCTAGCGAGGAGCGGCCGCAACCAGCGCCGTTTACCAGCGAGGCGCAACCGCCAGCGCGCGAGGACACCCGACAGCCCGAAGACAACTCCATGTGGATCGGCGGCGCGCCTCAAGCCAATCCGTCGTCATGGGAGGCCCCGTCGTCCGCTCCGGTTGCTCCACCGACGCCGCACGCCGATCCTCCGAGCGTTCCGACCGCCTTCATCCCCGACCCGACACGCAATGAGACGTTCGAGGCCGAGTGGTCCATGCCCGGTCATGTCGCGGCGCCCATTCCCGCGGTCGCACCGCCAGCGTTCGCGCCAGACTCCGGCCGCGCAGGTCCCATGGCATACTCGCCCGACCAACTAGCCCGCCCGATGGGCTGGGAGGCTGCCGGTGAGAGCGCCCTGCAGGCAGCGGCCCCAGAGGCGGCTACGGAGTACCGACCGGTAGTGCAGATCGATCCGCAACCGGTGGGTGAGGGCTTCGCCGACTTCAGCTCAGAAGTCTTCTCCGAACTGAGTTCGCTAGCCTCCAAACGGCCTAAGGTAGAGAAGACACAAGCAGGACTCGTCAAGCGCACCCCCGTCGAGCGCTCGACCGAGCCCGAGCCTGTGGCGGAGGTTGCCGCACCGGAGGTTCCACGAGACGCCGACGCGGTCCGCAACCGCTTCTCGAGTTTTTATTCTGGAACCCAACGTGCTCGTGACGATGTAAAGAACTTCAACGACAGTACTCAAGGTTCCCTGACGGAACCATGAACACAACGATGTGTCACCCCGCTCGGGGTCACAGAAACAAGGAGGACCAGTGACCGCGCTCAGTACTGAGGCCACCAACTTCGGGTGGTTGCTGGACAACTTTGTCCAGACCGTGCCAGGCACTCGCCACACACTTGTCGTCAGCGCCGACGGCTTGCTCATGGCGATGTCGAAGAACCTTGACCGCACGGGCGGCGACACTCTCGCCGCCGTCGTGTCAGGAATGGCGTCGCTGACGCGCGGTGCCGCGCGCCAACTCAAGGCAGGCGAGGTCCGTCAGTCGATTATCGAGATGGACGAGTTGTTCCTGTTTCTCATGAGCGTCAACAACGGTGCAGTCCTGGCCGTGGCCGCAGACTCGACGTGTGACGTCGGCCTGGTCGGCTATGAGATGACGCTTTTGGTGTCGCGCACGGAGAACGCGCTGACTCCGCAACTCATCACCGAGATGCGCCAGAACCTCCCCACCGACGGGGCAACCCGCTAAGGACACGCTATGACGGAAGCAATCGAGCCGTACGGGGGTGCGGAAGAGGAGGCCTACACGGTCAGGCCCTATGCCGTGACCGGTGGGCGAGTGAGTGCTGCCACCTCGCACTTGCCCATGGAGGCACTCGTCGAGGCGCCGTCGGGCTCCCAGAATCTTCGGGGTCTCACCCCGGAAAAGAAAAAGATCCTGCAGCTCGCTGCAGGTCAATATCAATCCGTTGCCGAGCTTTCGGCCCACACCCGGCTCCCGCTGGGTGTGGTGCGAGTGCTGGTCACGGATCTTGCTGAAGAAAATTACCTGACTATTCACACCGCCGGGACAGCCGACGACGCGGCAACGCATGACGCCAATGGCGGATTGTCCTTGAGTCTTCTGGAGAGTGTCCTTGATGGCATCGCAGCCCTCTAACGCCGCCGTAGCGCCTGACGATGCGGGGCAGGCCCCTACCGTTGTCAAGATCGTGATCGCGGGTGGTTTTGCCGTTGGCAAGACCACCTTCATCGGATCGATCTCTGATATCGACCCCCTCAACACTGAGGCGGCCATGACCGAGAAGTCGATCGGCGTCGATGACGCTGGCGGCGTCACCGATCGCAAGACCACGACGACGGTCGCGATGGACTTTGGGCGTATTGCTCTGCCGGGTTCACTGTGGCTCTACTTGTTTGGCACGCCAGGACAGGACCGGTTCCTGTTCATGTGGGATGACTTGGTGCGAGGGGCCATTGGCGCCGCCGTGCTGGTCGACACTGAGCGTCTCGACCAGTGCTTCCCCGCCGTCGACTACTTCGAAGGCAAGGGCATTCCTTTCGTGGTGTGTGTCAACTGCTTCGATGGAGTTGCGCGTCACAAGCTTGAGGATGTGCGTGAGGCACTTGGTGTACCAGCGGACGTGCCCATGATGTACACCGATGCTCGTGAGCGGGCGGCGACCAAGCAAGCGTTGATCGCGGTCGTGCAGTTGGCGATGAAGCGGCTGAAGGGCTAGGAGCGGCTTCGTACACGCGTGCGCCCGGATACTCTTGAGGGCGTGATCTACGTCGACGGTTCTGCGCTCATGCGGTTCTTGCCAGGCGTGCGCTATTTCGACGAGTGGAACGGTTGGGCCGTGCCGCGCTTGGGCGAGTTGGCAACGACCCAATTGGGCTTAACCGAGTTGCGCCAGGCCGCCGAGTTGTTCCCACGCGAGACGAAGGCGCGCGCCTTCGAGATCGTTGAGCGGGTGAAGGCACGAGTGCCGGTCATTCGCTTCTCGGACGAGAACGTGAACGTGTCGACTCACGCGGCGAGCGTGCTCAAGCCGTTTGCGGCGCTTCACCTGGGAGCCGCGGTGACGCACCCCGCAATCGACACGATCGCCACGTACGACGCTGAGCTGGCGAGGGTTGCCGAACTGTATGCCTTGGGCGTGGTGACACCCGGCATGCCAGATGGCTGGCACAATGGCTCCTCGTCGCCCATTGCGGACACCAAGGAGAGTTGACCGAGCGGCCGAAGGTGACAGTCTTGAAAACTGTTGAGGCGTAACCCGCCTCCGCGGGTTCGAATCCCGCACTCTCCGCTTTTGGCCCCTCGCGGGGCGTGAGGACTATGCGCAGTCACAGGCCGCCGAGCACCGCACCTGCAACACCGTTCCGAGTTGACGCAGTGCGACCAGGTCTAGGCGGTAGAAGACCTTCTGGCCGTCGCGGTGTGGTGCGAGGATGCCCGCCTTCTGGAGGCGTTTGAGGTGATGGTTTGCTGTCGCCTCGCTCACAGCGAGTAGTTCCCCAGCCTCGGTGGTCGTCATCTCGTGCCCCTCGCAGCAGGCGAGCGCCTGGACGATGCGGATGCGGCCAGGGTCGGCGAGCGCTTTGAGTCGTGTCGCTATCTCGAGGGCGTCGGCTGCCGGGTCGACTGATGGTTCTCCCAGCGGCGCGCAGCAGACCGGGGCGGAAACGTCGATGACGGGCAGCGCGCGAGGCATGCACACAGTATGTCACTAGATTTGACAGATATCTAATATTTAGGCATCCTCTCGATATTCGACATATATCGAAGGGAGGTGGAGACGATGACACTCGAGAACATCAACGGATGCTGCGACGGAGGCAGCGCGGATGGCTGCTGCGAGAACGGCTGTTGCGGAACCGGCTGCTGCTAACTGCTTGAGGCGGCGGGCGGCCTGATCAACCGTCCGTTGCCGCCGCGGTTTTGCCAGGTCGCTCCGCCGGGTATTCTGGGTGGCCGTACTACAAGTACTGGGAGACGTCGCATAGTCCGGCCTAGTGCGCGGTCCTGCTAAGACCGTGAGGGTGTTAAAGCCCTCCGTGGGTTCAAATCCCACCGTCTCCGCCACCGGGTTCGGCTCGGTGTCACCACCCGCTATACTCGTTTCTCGGTCCCTCGTGGGCCATGCGCCCGTAGCTCAACGGATAGAGCATCTGACTACGGATCAGAAGGTTGGGGGTTCGAATCCCTCCGGGCGCGCGACTGCCCCGTTCGGCGATGCCGGGCGGGGCTCAGCCGTTTCTAGGCCCAGGATCCATGTCGCAGAGATCCCCGTGAGCATCTCGATGCGCTTGGCTGTGGCGACGACGTGGCGCGGCCGCGCACGGCCAGCCTCCCACTGCTGATACGTCCCAGACTGGACGCCCAACTTCTCGGCAAAAGCTCGCTGGTCCAGGTCTATGGACTGGCGGGCCTTGCGGAACTTGTCAGCAAGGGACCACTCGGGAACCCACGTGCCTCCGGGCGTCGGCTGACTCTGAGTGTTCATAGCGTGATTAGCCATGTCCTGAGTATGGCATAACCATGCAAAGCACGCAACATCGAACGAAACACCAGCATGATGTTGACAGAGGTGTGCGAGCGTGCTTACCTTGCGCCATGCAAAGCAATCATGATGATGTTGCATCTCGGCTGCTGACAACCGGCGAGGCCGCTGGGCTTGTGGGCGTCTCAGTCGACACGATCAAGCGCTGGGAGAAAGCGGGCCACATCACCTCGGGCCGCACTCCGAACGGACACCGCCGCTTCCGCCGCAGTGACGTTGAGCGCCTGCTCAAGCCGTCCTCGTCTGCTCCCGATCGGGGCGCGGCGTGATGGGGCTACACGCCGGCGGGCTTCTGGATGGTCACGGTCCAGGCGCCGGAGTCGGTATGCGACACCCGAACGGGTGCTCCGAGTGTGGCTCCCTTCTCGTTAGCGGCACGCACCTCGGCCGCCATCTCGTGGCGGCGTCCCTGCGGTGCGACGGCCACAGCCACTCCATCCAAGTGGATCACGACATGGTCGGGGCTGTGCGGATGCGCCGCGAGCTGCGCGACCGTCGTCGTGAACCTCGCACCCTCCTGGGCGTTGGCCTCAAACCACGCGGCGATCGCCGCCTGATCGACATTCTGACCTCGAATGTTGCCGATCGAGAGCAGCACGGTCGGCTCGCCAACCTTCGAGGCGAGCGGATCGGCGAACGCGTACACGCGAACGTAGCGTCTGCCGTACCGCAGCACTTGCACCGCCTCGAGAGTGAGTACCTCGCCCACGGCCAGGTCATCAAGCTGAGGGTGGAACCACTTCGTCTCGCCCTTCGCCACGAAGCCAATGTGCTCTCCCCGGTGGAAGGCGGCGATCGCGCGTGGATCCTTCTCGTTGCCAGGGTCGGCTCGCAACTCGACCGTGACCACCGACTCCTCTGCGCGCTGCTCGTTCGGGGTGAGGGAACGCTCGAGCGCCGACCCCCGGTGCCCCACGCCCACGATCTCGGTGTACTCGGGCACCGTCGCCCGCCGCTGAACCACCGCATCGGAGGGAACCTCAACCCGCGTCCGGTCGACCAGTCCCTTGCGGGGCTCCAGCGTCTCGGCGCCGCTCGCAAGGTGTCCGTCGCTGGCCTCGACCACCACGGTGTTTGCCTGCTTGGCCTTCCGCGCAGCGTCGACGCGCGCAAGGTGCGCCCGGACCTCCGCCTTGTGCGCCGCGATCTCTGCGGGCGTCGGCTCTCTACGCCGCTTCCCAAACAACCCCACGTCGAACCCCTCTCGCTGGATGCCCCTCACGCTACCGCCGCGCTCGCGGCCCGTCACCAGGAGGTGGCGTGATGCCAACTCAGACGTTCTTCGACACGCCCATGAAGTCCCGCAGTCGGCACGCCGTCCGCGACACCGAGCGCGAGCTGCGCGACGTCCGTGCCGAACTCGAAGCCGCGCTCGCGACCATCGCGACACTGTCTTCGCGTCTCGCCTATGAGAAGCGCATCGCTGACCGGGTGCGTGCCGAACGCTACACGCGCTCGCGTCCTGTAGGGACTAAGTCACCGACGTCCAGGGCGGTGGCGTGATGCTCGCCTCGTCTATGACTGCGTATTGCGATGGTCCAGGTGAGGCACTTTGCCCCGAGGAGGCGGAGGTCTCGGTCGACTCACGGTTTGCCGGAATCCCGGGTATGGAAATCGGGTACGTCGTCGCGGCCATTGAGCGCGAGGGGTGGCGTCTCACGGTCGAGCCCGCGGACGGCGACCTAACGAACATCGGCTCCTACCGCACGACCTGTCCCGCGTGCGATCGACGCCGTTACCGTGTGGTCCCTCCAGTTGCGGTGGCGACGTCATGAGGCACAGCACGGGTCGTCGCGTGGGCCGCACCTTCGGGTGGCTGGCCGTGACCGTCGTCTCTGTCCTCGCGCTGGGCGCCGGCATTCTCACCGGCGCGGCGATCGCGTTCATCGAGGGGCAGCGATGACCATGCACCGCCCCACCTACCTAGAGCTTGTGCCGCCGGCAGGAAACGTTGCGTCTGGCAACCTCCCCAGCCTGCCGGCGGCACAACCCCCACTGACCGCATGCGGTGGTGTGCAACTCCCCGAGCCCGACCCCACGACCGACATCCCCGCGTACATCGCGGCCGACGTCGCGCTGCGTCGCATGGGCTCCGCCATCGAACGCTTCCGTGACGCCGAGCGGGCTCTGCAGGACGGCATGGCCGCGCTCGCGGCGATCCCGCCGGAGGATCCGCGTCGGCACTTTGCTGAGGCGATGCTCGCGCCGTTGGTGAGGGCGTCGCGTGACGTTGAGTCGGTGCTCGACTCGATGCACCAGGTCGGGGTGCAGTGATGGTGCGGCGCTTCGGACCGAGGGCCACGGGCGGCAAGCCGTGGATCGGGCCGGTGTCTGTCGCGCCCGCTGGGGCGAGCCCGACCTCGTGCATCCTGCCGACTGAGCCCGAGCCGAGCGATGAAGAGTTCATGGCGATGCTGGCCGTCGGCGGCGTGGAGTTGAGCCCGTTCCAGCGTGACGTTGCCCGAGCCTTCATCGCGTACCGCAAGCCTGATTGGCGCCGGAACTACCACATGCGTCGTCTGGCGCGGGTGTGGCACTCGGAGGCGCGTGTGTTGTTGCGCCGGGGCATGGACGAGGTGTTGGACGACGCGACGTGGGCTGGTCTGCAGGCGGAGGCGGAGACGCTGCGCCAGTGTGCGGACCGCCTGCTCGAGGAGGTGTCGGAACGTGGCTAGGTGCAGGGGATGCAACGCAGAGATCGAGTTCGCGTACAACCCGGACACGGGTAAGCGGGTGCCGATCAACCCGCCGTCGCCGGCAGACAAGAAGGATCCGCGTGCGTCGTGGGCGATCTGGGACAACCCGGCCGGCGGGTGGTTTGCCCGCCCGATCACGGTCAAGGAGCCCTTCAACTTCCACGAGGAGCACATGGCGATCAACCACCTGTCGGTGTGCCCTCGCCCGCATGCCCGCCCGCGACGTGGACGCGATCGCGTCCGCGCCTATTAACCCGCACCACTCACCCAGCACAGAAAGGGCCTAGCCCATGGCCACCAAGCGCACACCCGTCAAAGCCGTAGACAAGACCGCGGCGTCATCGAAGGCGATGGACTCTCTCGCCGCCGGCACCACCCTGGTGCACGAGATCCCGATCGACCGGATCGACCCTCACCCGCGTAACCCGCGCCGCGACGTCGGTGAGCTCGGCGAACTGGCTGAGTCGATCCGGGCCCACGGTGTGAAGCAACCCGCCACGGTGGTGCCTCACCCGACCGACGAGGGCCGCTACCTCACGGTCGCCGGCCACCGACGTATCGCCGCGTCGCTCGTGGCTGGTCGCACCACGGTGCCCGCTCTCGTCGACGAGGACATGGACGAGACCGAGCAGCTCGAGGTGATGCTCGTCGAGAACCTGCAACGCATCGACCTGACGATCTCCGAGGAGGGCGACGGCTACCAAGGCCTCCTCGACCTCGGCGTGTCGAAGGCGACGATCGTGCGCCGCACTGGCCGGGCGAAGAACACCGTCGACACCCGCCTGCGCATCGCCGGCATGCCAGAGCCCGTGCGCCGCCACGTCGACCACCACCAACTCACGATCGAGGACGCCCTGCACTTCGCGGACTGGAAGGACGCCCACCCGGATGTGTGGCAGGACAACCTCGCGAAACTCATGAACCCGCACGTCATGGTCGACGTCGTGATGGGCGAGGCCAGGCGCGTCGTGTCGGAACGCGAGGCGCTCGAGAAGGCAAAGACGGACCTTCAGGCAGCGGGCTACAAGCTGGTCGTGACGCACGAGACGGCCGGCTACAACGACCCGCGCAGCATCGCGCGCATGGGGATCTCCCGCGACGAGCACGCTCACTGCCCCGGTGCTGAGATCCACATCACCGGAACCAGCAAGGCCTGGTGCGAGAACGCACTGTCCTGGGGAAGCCACATGTGCGCGGAACCCGAGAAGCACCACCCTGAAGCATTCGCCGGCGTGAACGTCGACCCCGACCGGCAAGCCGAGATCGACAAGCAACGCGAAGAACACGCTGCCCGTCTTGCGGAGTTTGCTGCAGCACGTGCCGCGATCGAGACCGCGAACACGGACCGCCGCCAGTGGCTGCTCCACACCCTGACCGCCCAGGGCGTCGAGACCGCACCCACATACGCCGCGCTCGCGGCGGTCGCCGTCGACGTCGCACGCGCACTGCTCCTGCGTGACGGTGACGAGCACGACACATACCTGCTGTGGGAGGCCTCGCCTTCCGATGCGCTCCCGGAGGACGCGGTACTGCCCGAGAACCACTTCGCGCTGCTGACCCTCTCCACGTTGCTGACACTGGACGGGCCTCTTGGCGGCTACCTCGGCAGCAGCCAACACGACCTGACCTTGGTCGACGTCGGCCTGGTCGTGTTGTACCTGAGGACGCTGTCAGAGCATGGTCACAAGCTGCACGACCTCGAGCAGCAGATGCTGTCCAGTGGCGTGGATCGCCTCGCGACCGAGACCACCGAGACCACCGAGAACGACGAGGACGTCGACCCTGAGGGTGACGCTGAGCTCCACGAGGATGAGCGTTTCGACGACGTCGACGATGCGGATCCGGGTGATGAGTGATGGTCAAGTGGCGAACCCCGCGCCCGGTGAGGAACGGTACGGCGGCGCTCGTTGTCCCGATCGCGGGCGTGTTGTTGGTCCTCGCGTGGATCAAGGGTCTGGCGTCATGAACGGCCCGCGACGTCGCAGCTTGGGTATCAGCCTTGACTGCCGTGATGGCCAACACCAGCCCGCGTGTTCGGTGTGTGACTGTTGGTGCCACGACGGCAATGTGGAGCAGGTCGCTGATGCGGTCACCCCATATGTGGCACGCCGTTGGTGTGCCGTCTTTGGCCTGACGGCCGTGGTGTTCACGGTGGTGGCGTTGATGTCGCCGGCAACGGAGACGAACCCCGGCCGGCCGGGCGCGCTGCTGTTCGCGGGCGTCGCCTATGTCCTGGCGTGTGGTGCCGGTTGGGTATCGCGGCAGGGCGGTGTGTGGTGATGGTGTGGTGGCGGTGGGTGTACGCCGTGGCGGTCCTGGTCGGTGTGGTGGCGCTGGTGCAGTCGAACGTCGGCGTCGGCATCGTCGCGGCGTTGCTGATGCTCGTGTCGTTGTGGATGCGGTCGACCGCGTTGGACGCGGCGCTCGAGCGGATGACTGACGACGCGGCCCGCATCCAGGGCGACCTGAACCTGGCCCGTGCCCTGTATGCGGGCGAGCGGATCCTGCACGACGCCACGAAGGCGAACCTGGAGCGAGAGAGCCTCGCGCACACGGCCACTGAGGGCACGTTGATCAAGGTCACCGCATTGTGGTCGCGGTCGATCCGTCCGACGACCGCGGTGAAGTACTCGGCCCGTCTGCTCGCGTTGAAGGGCGAGTCGGCGGCGTTGGCGTCGGCCGTGATGCTGTCGCGCGCCGCACCGAAGGACCAGGAACAGGTGACCCGGGAGCGGGTGGTCTTCGCTGAGGGTGGACCAGTCCCACGGATCACGACGCCCGCCACGAACACGCACGCCTCCGACGCCGAGCCCACCGGCCCCACACCGCAACCGTCTCCCTGGTCGCTGGTGTCCGCCTGGTGGTGGCTCCCCGTCGCCGGCGCCCTCGTGTTCGGGGCGGGCGTCATCGCCTGGTGGGTGAGGGCGGCATGAGGACCCTGACTGCTGACACGCAACGCTGCAAGCCGCCCGTGGAATCGCTGCCGAGAGCGTTCACCGTGCCGGCGCAACAGCTGAGCCGCGCAGAGATCGACGAGGCCCGCACCTTCTGTGGGAACTGCTCCGTCATCGCGACCTGCAGGGACTTCGCATATGTGACTCGTATGCCTGGCTTCGTCGCCGGCACCACGGAGGCCGATCGTGCCGAGGTTCTCGACAGTGCCCGCCAATACGTCGCCCAGCAACGAGCCATCGCCCATGCTGCTGGCAAACCCTTCAGCCACGCCGAACGCGACCGCGTCTTCCAAGCCGCAGTGCGTGGTGCCCACCTGTTCAAGGCCCTTGGCCCTCGTCCGGCCCCGGAGGTGACGGTGTGAGTGTCACTGATCGGCCGACGACGCCGAACGAGGCGTGCCCTCACCCGCGGGCTAAGCACTTCCATGGCACGTACCTGGCGGCGCAGCGTGACGGGTGCCGTTGTGCGCCGTGCCTGGCAGCGGTGCGCCGTCACGCGAAGCTGACCTCGTATCGGACGGCGACGGGCACGCACTCCTATGTTGATGCTGAGCCGGTGCGTGAGCATGTGCTCCGCCTTCGTGAGTCCCTCACTGTGGGGCAGATCGAGTCGCGATCGGGGATCCATCGCACGTCGATCAGGATGCTCGTCGGGGACTGGCCGGGCAAGCCCGCTTCGAAGCGTGTCACCCGCACGACCGCGTCGGCGTTGCTCGCCGTGGAAGCGGTGGCGATCGCCGATGACACGGATTGTTTGGTGCACGTTGTCGGCACCCGTCGTCGGCTGCAGGCTTTGGTTGCGTTGGGCTGGCCGGCACGGGTGCTGCAGGCCCGGCTCGGTGCGTCGTCGTCGACGGTCTCTCATCTGCTGAACCCGCGGCGCAACAAGACACGTTGGGTTCGTGCGTCGACGCGTGCTTCCGTGGTCGCCTTGTATGCGGAGCTGTCGTCCACCCCTCCACCTCCGTCGCGTCAGGCGTCGGTCGCACGTCGGCTTGCGTTCGACCGCAAGTGGGCGCCACCGGCGGCGTGGGACGAAGACGACCTCGACAACCCTGCTGCCAAGCCCGCGGGGATTCTGGCCCGTTCCTCACGGATTGACCAGAGCGTGATCGACGCCGCAGTCGCGGGCGAGACCGGCATCGCACTGTCACCCCGTGAGAAGGACGAGGTGATCCGCCTGTGCCTTGAAGCGCGTCTCAGCCTGCAGGAGACGGCGAAGCGCGCCGACCTGTCACGCCGCCGTGTCCGCGAGATCCGCGACGGCCTACACCAGGAGGTGGCGGCATGAAGATCCTGACCGTTCGCCAACCATGGGCGTGGGCCATCATGCACGGCAAGGACGTCGAGAACAGGTCCCAGAACATTGCCGGCGACTACCGCGGGCCCGTCGCGATCCACGCCGCCAAACGCGAGGTGCCAAACCGCTTCGAACGCGGCGGCGCCAGCGAGCAGATAGGCCGGATCACCGGTTGCATACCCCTCATCACCCTGCCGTCCAACCTGGGCACGATCATCGGAGTGGTCAACCTCGTCGACGTTCACGCCGGCTGGATCGAGGGCACGCCGTGCAGCCCATGGGCGCAGAGGTACGCCGACCACAACGGACTGCACCACCTGGTGCTCGAGAACCCCCGCGCGCTCGCGACCCCGATCCCCTACACGGGTGCGTTGGGTCTCCGTGACCTGCCAGCCGACGTCGACGCCCAGATCCGTGAACAGCTGCCACCGTTCTGTTCCGTGTGTGGGTGCACTGACGACCGGGCTTGCCCCCCGACCTGCAGTTGGGTGCCCGGACTGCCGCCACTGTGCTCGAGGTGTGCCGCATGACCGCGCTCGCGCCCCCGTTCCCGTACTACGGCGGCAAGCAGCGCATCGCGGAACGCATCGTTGATCTCTTCCCCCCACACGAGCACTACCTCGAGCCGTTCGCTGGTGGCCTGTCGGTGCTGTTTGCGAAGCGTCCCTCACGGATGGAGACCGTGTCCGATAAGGACCGCGCCCTGATGACGTTCTGGCGTGTGCTCCGTGACCGTCCCGACGAGCTCGCCCGCGCGTGCGCTCTGACACCGCACGCCCGTGCCGCCTACGTCGAAGCGCTCTCCCTGTACACGAGCCACCTCACGCCAACCCCGGCCCATGACCTCGAGATCGCACGACGCGTGTTCACGATCTTCGCCCAAGGTCGCGCATCAAAGACAGCGGCCACCTCGTGGCGTATGCACGTCGACCCCAGCGGATCATCCCTCAGCCTCCCCGGATACCTCCGCGCCTACGTCGCCCGCATGGCAGCGCTCGCGGAGCGCCTGCAGAACGTGACACTTGAGACACTCGACGCGGTCGAGCTGATCGACCGCTACGCACCTCACCGTGGTGTGTTGATCTACGCCGACCCGCCCTACCTGGCGTCGAGTCGAAACTCCCGCGGATACCGCAACGAGATGGGCTCAGAAGCAGAGCACACACGCCTCGCCGAGCAGTTGTGCGCAGCGAAAGCATCGGTCGTGCTGTCCGGCTACCGCTCGCCGCTCTACGACCGCCTGTACCGCGACTGGGACCGCGTAGAGATCCCATCAGGGACCGCCCAGGGCGGCGTGTACGGACCACGCACCGAAGTCGTGTGGTCCAACCGCACCATCTCGTCCCCCGACCTCCTGGAGCAACTCAAGGCCTCCCGTCCGTCCATCCGCAGAGCGTTCACGCTATGACCGCCGCGAAACCCACCGTCGACGTCGTGAAGGCCCTCCGTGGCGTGTACCCGTCGTGGGACACCATGCAACCGCGCTCGCGTCAGCTGCACGTCGCGCACGTCACTGAGCGGTGGGCTGCAGGTAAGCGTGCCTGGGTCAAGGGCCGTCCTCTCGTGAAGCGTCGCGGTGTGCCTGACCCGATCGCCCGCGAGACCCCGCTCGCCCACCCGGGCGCCCCGATCGTCGGCTATCGCGACACCTACCTCATGCCCGACGGCACGGTCGTCAACGAGGACGACCTGAAAGACCGCAAGCCAACCGCAGAGAAGGACCCGTCATGACCGAGCCGACCGAGACCACACCCGACGTCGACGCCCGTCGAGACCCACGCCACGCCATCATCACGGCCGTGCTCCGTGGACCCACACCTGCAGGCTTCGAAGCGAACCGGATCTGGGGCCGCATGGCCGTCGACGGTGGCCCCGAAGTCAACGCCTGGGCCGGCACCCCGGAAGACGTCGCAGACGACATCGTGAACGCGCTCCGCATCGCTGACGCCACGTCGGAGGGCGTCTGTCATTGGCGTCCGGGCGGCGCCGACTTTGTCACCTGTTGCGGCGTGATGCTCGACGCCCTACCAGCAGGGGACACTTGGATCCACGCGCTTCACGTCGCCGACTGCCCGAAACACGGCGGACGTCTGCGCCAGGACGTGGACGCCGAGGCCGAGGGCCTTTACTACCGCGACCGCCCCGAAGACTACGACTTCGACCCCTACTCCGGCGTGGACTCGTTCCGTGCGGGCTACCGCTTGGGCCTGCGCTCTGCAGGAGTCGCCGTGGAAGGAAACAAGTCATGAGCAACTACGCCGCTGACACATCGGTCTCGTCAGAGCGCTCGCGGGCCGAGATCGAGCGCATCCTTACGAGGTACGGCGCCGACGAGTTCGGCTACGCCACGAACCGTGAGGGCGCACGAATCCAGTTCACCGCCGGCGGCCGCGTCGTGCGCTTCACGATGCCGCTGCCCGACCGCAACGCGACCGAGTTCACCCACAGCAACCACACACCACCACGACGCCGCACGACCACTCAGGCCGAGGCCGCCTACGAGCAAGCCGTCCGGCAACGCTGGCGTGCTCTCGCCCTCATCGTGAAGGCCAAGCTCGAAGCCGTCGCCTCAGGCATCGTCACCTTCGAACAAGAGTTCCTGCCCCACATCCTCCTACCAGGCGGACAAACCGTATACGAGGCAACAGCCGCCGGCATCGAAGCCCAATACCTCACCGGAGCACCCACACCCCTCCTACAGATCGGCGGCCAGTGATGGCGGAGCCCAAAGTGGTCCTGTTCGTCGGCACCGAGCAGCAACGCCGCTACTGGATCACACAGAACGCCATCGGCAGTGACACCAAGGTCGTGCTCGCCTCCAACCCCCGCGCGCTACTCGGCATGTCCACCCCCGTCGACGTCGTCCACTCAAGCGCCTACGACCTCGTCCGAGCCGACGACGCCGCGCTCAAGCGCGCACACGCCCTGAACGAAATCTTCGGCCCAATCCGACACCCGGGACCAACAACAACCACCACCCGCATCTGCGTCAACTGCGACGGACCACACGCGCTCGCGGACTGCCCGCTCCTCGACCCGATCCCCCCGGATCTGATCGAGTGCCCGTCCTGCAAGTCCCGTATCGACCCCCGCACCATCGAGTGCGCCTGTTCCGAATAGGAGTTCCGATGACTGATCACGCTGCGCTGCCGGAAGGCATTCCCAACACGAAGACCGACACCAAGTCTTTGATCGGGTTCTACGAGCCCCGCCCTCCCAGGGTCAAGGCAGTCATGTACGACGGATCTGACGCGTCTCTGAGAGCCGTCGTGCAGATGCTGACCGACGCGGGCGTGGGCATCCACCACAATCTCTCGACCGGCGACGTGGTCATCGATCGCCACAGGTCGCCCGTGCGCGGAGGGGACGAGAACTACGTCGTCCTTCGGACGGGTAACTACGTGGTCTGTGACTACGACTGGGGTTCGATGGGTTCCAACGTCGACCTCGTCCCCGCCGAGGAGTTCAAGCGCCGCTTCATGCTCGCGCACTCCTAGGCCTGCACCCCCGACGAGAGAGGATCCCGACGACCTGTGGCTGTCAACCACTTCTACGACGAGACTGCCGGCCACCAGGTCGTGGTCGCCGCGATGGCCGAGGCCCGACCGTTGTTGCGGTCGGCGCTGCTCGGCGCGTACATCGAGCTTGTCTCCATGTCGCAGAAGGCCGCAGTTGCCGCCGTGCAGACCGGTGCGGTCGCGCATCATGTCGCCGGCATCGTCACCCGCGGTGACCTGGTCGCGATCGAGCCGTGGGAGACCGATCTTCTCGTCGACGCGTTGACCCGCTACAACTACCTCGAGCACGCCGGCACAGACCGTTACCGCCTCCGCCCACACCCGAAGCTCGCGCACTGGGAGAAGCCGGAGACGCTCGCCTGGCGGGCTGCGCAGCGCAAGGACGTGTCCGACCCCATCGTCCGCGAACTGGTGCGCCTGCGCGACGGTGACCAATGCCGCTGCTGCCACAACGTCGTCAACTGGGGTGCGAAGAAGGAGGACCCGCTCAGAGGCACCCTCGACCACGTCAACCCCCGCGTGCTCGCCAACGGCGACCCTGAGGCGCTGGCGGTCGCATGTGGTCGTTGCAACGGGATCCGATCCGATCGGGTTGACGCGAACGACTTCGCCCCGCTTCAACCACCCCCGGAGGTGCCGTACTACACGGCATCGACGGCCAAGTACTTGCGCGGACGTGGCCACAACGGCGTCCGCCCAACGGGGAAGAAGTGGCTTCTGCCCCTGATCCCCATCACCCCGCGACCCGCCCTCCCGGCGGACACCGCGCCACTGCACGACTCCGCGCCCAGCGGAACACCGCGCGCCCTTGAGCGGCCACAGGAGGCCGTCTCCGGGGATGAAACACTCTCTCCTGCTCAGCGACCCGCCCACCAGGCGGACACCGCTTCACGACCCGCGCGACCCGCCTTCCCGGCGGATACCGCGCACCCGCGCGACCCCGCAACCAGTGGGACACCGCGCACTGCAGTTCGCCCGCAATCCGATCGCAGTTCGATCGAAACTCGACAGGCGAACTCACCGCCCGACCCGCCCGATCCCCGCACAAAACGGCCTCCCAACAGGGGGGGTCTTACGAGTGGGGTAGGGAAGGGAAGGGAGGGCGACGGTGGTGGCGCAGGGCCTGGCCCGCGCCGCCGCCGTGCCCGACGTGGTGGTGTGGCTGGTGGTTCTCATGGCGGCTGAAGTGGTGGCGTTCCTGTCTGGTCGTCCTGATGCTGGTGAGGCTGCTCGCCGTGTGCGTGGTCTGGCTGAGGCTTGGGTGACGATCCGTTCGGCTGGGCCTGGTGATGGTGCTCCAGTGCGTAAGGCTCCGCAGGTTGAAGCGCCTGCGCCGGTGAGTCTCAAGGTCGTGGACGACTGTGTGCCGATCGAGCGGTTCGCGGCGAGGTATGCGGGCGTGCTGGTGCGGTGCTCGCCGTGGCAGCCGTCGAGGTATCCGAGTCCGCTCGAGTTGCTGCAGGCGATCAACGTCAACGTGTCCCGGCTGACGCAGCACGAGTCGGCGATGGTGGCGTGGCAGTTCTGGGATGACCTCGAGCAGCTGTGGTTGGACGTCGGTTGGGCTCGGCGTGAGGGTGTGATGCGCCAGCCGATCGGTGTGCAGTGCCGCGAGATCGGGTGCGATGGCGAGTACGAGATCGAGGTGCGGCCGGGCAACTCGTCGCTGTCTCCGGCAGAACGCAAGCGGGCCTTCGGAGCGAAGCGCCACACGGCGGTGTGTACCAAGAATCGGGAGCACCGTCTCGACGCGAAGGGCATGCTGTGAAGGGCTCCGACGCTGAGTCCGACACCGTGGGCACCGGGGATCTCGCGGCGTGGTTCGGGATCAGCGTTCAGGCTGTCGGCAAGAGCCTGCGCAAGGCGGGCTTGAAGCCGGAGGGTCGAGGCCCGCACGGGCAGAACATGTGGCCGCGCCTGGTGGCTCTCAACGTGCTGAATCGGCGTGTCGGTCCTCGCGTGTAGGTGGCGTGGTTTAACCTGTTGGTGCTGGGCGAGGTGCGCCCAACGTGCAGGCCCTGGTCATTTGATCGGGGCCTTTGTCATGCCCGGTGGGGATCGGGTGGCCACCTCATGGGCGCTCAGCTCGCCGCCTCCGGGGCTCGTCAGCGTGCGGGCAGTCGGGCCCCGGAGGCTCCAGCGGAGGTGACGATGCCCGCCGCCCGCAAGTCGCAGGAGTACCTGCGCAACCACGACATCGTGCTGGCGTCCCGGCCACCGTGTGCCCTGTGCGGCAAGCGGATGCTCTTCAAGGAGGACTTCGACCCGTCACATGACCGGTGGTGGTTGCACCCGATGGCCGCGACCGTCGACCACATCGTGCTGGTCGCTGATGGTGGCAACGACGCACTGTCGAACCTGAGGCCGGCGCACCGCTCGTGCAACTCGAAGCGCAATCGGCGCCACCACCACGTGGTCAAGCCTCTTCGTGAGCGGCTGTTCGGTCGACCACGGTTGAACGCTCTCGACGGGTGACGCTCCACTGTGGGCCCGCGTTTTTAGGGATTCCTTACCCCATGAGGATCGCCCAATGTTCATTTTTATCTCTGAGCACAAAACCCCTGGTAACCGGATTACACGTGATCGGAGGAGCCATGCCGAAGCGCGCCGCCAAGCCCTCCGAGCCTGTCCCTCACGTCCGTCCCCGCCACGAGGTTCTCGGTGTCGAGCCTGGCTTGCCTGGGTACCGGCGCGGATGCAAGTGCACCCCGTGTCGCACCGCGAACCGCGATCGCATGCGCGCCTGGCGTGCTTCCAAGAAGGCCGACGAGGGCTTGCCTGCTGAGGTCCCCGTCCCGCCTAGTGACACGAAGCCTGCCGAGTTGATCCTGCTCAAGGACCTGCCGAAGGGCGACATCTTCAACGCCCTGGTGGAGGAGCTGCCGGCGGCGGACGGCGCGTACATCTTCCAGCGCACGGTCTCCGCGATGGTCAGGCAGGCTGCCCTTCTGCTCGACAACGCCGACAAGATCGATCGTCTGGACCTGATCTCCACGATGCAGATCCGCATCCTTGACGGCCTGAAGCGTCTCGAGCCGCCGCGTAGCCCCAACCACTTGGGCGAGTCGGGACCCACGGTGGAGCAGATTCTTGCTGCCATTCAGGGCGACTCTCAGGATGGCGACTAAGGGGCTGTACCTGCCGGCACCGCAGTGGGGCACTCCGCGCAACCCGCAGCGCGAGACGCTTGGCCCGCAGGTTGCTCGAGTCGCCAAGTTGCTCGGCTGGAATCTCATGCCGTGGCAGCGCCTGGTGCTCGACGTCGGGTGTGAGCTCGACCCCGCCACGGGATCGTTCTGGTACCGCGACGTGCGTTGCCTGGTGCCACGCCAGTCAGGCAAGACCACGATCATGGTGTCGAAGTCCACACACCGTGCACTGACGGACCCGCGCTCGCGGATCCTGTACACGGCGCAGGATCGCAACAAGGCGCTCGAGCGGCTCGAGGAGAACTTCTACGCGGTGCTGCTCGAGCGGCTCCGCCCGGTTCTTGAGCCTGGGGCGAACCGTCACAAGCCCGGATGGGTGGCCCGTACTGGTTCGGAGCGCATCAAGTTCGCAACGCACTCCACGATCCTGATCGACGCGATCAAGAAGTCGTCGTCGCATGGTGGGACTAACCAGGAGTGGCACGCGGACGAGTTGTTCGCTCACAAGGACGCTCAGGCGGCACAGAACATTCGACCGACGATGATCACGGTGCCGAGTGCACAGATTTGGTCCTTCTCCGCTGCCGGAGACAAGGTCACCTCGAAGTACTTGTGGGAGTTGGTCGAAGACGGTCGCGCGATCATCGAGGCGAGTGCCGAGGGTCGCATCGCGTACTTCGAGTGGTCCGACAAGGACCCAGAGGCAGACCGTGAGGACTCACGACGCTGGTACGAGTTCATGCCGGCACTGGGTCACACGATCCGCGAAGAAGACATCCGCGCAGAGCTCGACGCGAACCGAAGCAATCTCGACGAGTTCGACAGGCCATACCGCGGCATCTGGACTGGAGTGCTCAAGGCCGATCCGGTCATTCCCGTGCTCGCGTACAAAGAGTGCAAGTGGACCGCGCCGTCATCACCGATCGACTTCGAGGCGGCACCCATGTGGTCCGTGGACATCGCACCTGATCACGAGTACTCCTCGATTGCCGTCGCTGGCAAGGCGGTGGATCCTGCGCGTCACATTGCATGGTCCCTGGTCGACCACGAACTCGGCACGGGCTGGGTGGTAGACCGCATGCGGGATCTGCGCGACGAGTTCGGCGGCGACAGAGTGGTGCTCGCCGGCAATGGTGCGGCCATGTCGCTCAAGCGAGCTCTGGAGGACGAGGACTTCGAGGTCGTGGTGCTGGGTCAACGCGACATCGCCGCAGCGTGCGGCGCTCTGTTCGCCGACGTCGTCAACCGCAAGGCGTGGTTTCTCGACGACGACGATCTGAATGAGGCGTTCGCCGGGGTAGCCAAGCGCAACTCCGGCAACGCGTGGATCTGGTTCCGAGGCAAGGCCATGGGCGACATCTCGCCCTGCTACGCCGTCACGCTGGCCCGCTACCAGTGGCTCGAGGACCCGCCGAGCAGCCAGAGCGTCGTCGACACCGTCAACTAGGAGATCCCCATGCGCATCAACGTCGGAACTGTCATTGGCTTCGTCGGCTTCGCCGCGATCGCCACCGGCATGTGGCTCATCGCTCCCGCACTGGGGCTCATCGTCAGCGGCGCGATCGCGATGTACGTCGCCTATCAGATGGGTGGTTGATCGTGGGCTTTCTGTTCCCTCAGCGCCGCATCAGTCTCACCGACGCCGGCGTTCCGTCACGACGCGGGATGGGCTCCGGTAGTCGGGTCTCCACCAACGACGCGATGCGGATCTCGGCCTTGTGGGCGGCCACGATGCTGCGTGCAGGCCTCGAGTCAACGTTGCCAATCGACTGCTTCACCCGCTACACGGGCAGCGATCGCATGACGCCCGTCAGCACGCCGGACGTTCTGGTCACCCCGGACACGTGGGCTGAGGGTCAGCCGATGGACATCACCGAATGGATGCACTCGACCCGCTTGGACCTTGACCGGTTCGGCAACGACTTCGGCGTCATCACGTCGAAAGATGGTGCAGGTCTGCCGCGCGAGATCCACCTCGTCTCTGCCTCCGACGTGACGGTGAAGGGCAAGGGCTCCCGCGTCACGAAGTACCGCATCGACAACACCGACTATGAGCCTGCCGAGATCTGGCACGAGCGCCAATACACGGAGGCGGGCTCCCCGATCGGGCTGTCGCCGATCGCGATGGCGGCCCGGACGCTCAGCGCCCACACCTCCGCGTTGCAATTTGCGCTGGACTGGTTCGAGCGTGGCGCAACGCCCAGCATGGTGTTGCGCAACAACGCCAGAGACTTCAACGCGCGTGAGGCCTCGCTCGTGCAGCGCCGGGTCGCGGCGTCGATGTCGAATGGGGAGCCTGCAGCTATCGGCAAGAGCTGGGAGATCGACATTCAGAGCGCTCGCGCCAAGGACGTCGGGTTCCTGGCGTTGATGGATCACCAGACGGTGGACATCTCCCGCTTCTTTGGCGTGCCGGCGGACCTCATCGACGCGGCCGTGTCTGGCCAGTCGATCACCTACGCCAACATCAGCGAACGCAACCTGCAGTTCCTCATCATGAACTTCGGCCCCGCGGTCACAAGGCGCGAGAAGGCACTGTCTCGACTGGTCCCTGGCCGTGGCTTCGTGAAGCTCAACACCGAGGGTCTGCTCCGCATGGATCCCGACAAGCGCCGGCGTCTCCTCATCGATGAGTACTTGGCGGGTCTCAAGTCCAAGGACGAGGCACGCGGGCTCGAGAACATGGGGCCGCTGCTCGAGGACGAGTCGGGGATCGACGAGGCCGAGCGCGCCACGGCGGTCGCACGGCTCCTGCAGATGGGCTACCTGGCAAAGGTCAACGACGTCATCTCCAAGAAGGAATTGCGCAAGCTCGCGAACCGGGCGGGCGCCGACCTCGACCTCTCCGAGCCGTCCACGTCCACGTCACCAACTGAAGGAGCGTCATGACCACGCTGTTGCAGGCGCGCCGCGCCACGGCCGCCACTGAGCGCGCCGCGAAGACTCGGATGCTGGCGGACCGCCCATCGCACCGTCGGTGTGCGGAGGGCCTTGCGTCGGGTGCGCGGGTTGCCGCGCGTGTGTCGGAGTTCCGGGTCTCCGAGCCGTCGACGTCCGGGATCGTTCGATTCGACGGCTATGCGTCGGTCACGGAGAAGCCCTACGAGATGTGGGACTGGTACGGCCCCTACGACGAGGTGGTGCGTGCAGGCGCGTTCCGGCAGACTCTCCTGCAGTCGGACCTCGACGTGCCGTTCGTCATCGTGCACGACCAGATCCGCCGGATCGCCCGGACGATCATGGGCACGTTGCACCTCGAGGAGACCGAGCACGGTCTGCACGTCGGCGCGGACCTGGACACCCGGGACTCGGACGTGGCGTACATCGTGCCGAAGTTGATCCCGAACGACACGGGTCACAGCCTGGTCGACGAGATGTCGTTCTCGTTCCGCATCATCAAGGGCCTCTGGGCGCCGGACTACATGCAGTACGACATCGAGCAGGTGGATCTGCACCGCGGTGACGTTGCGATCGTCGGCTACGGCGCCAACCCCTACACCGCGGGCTCCGGCCTTGCTGACGACCTGCCGGAGCCCCCGACGCAGCTCGCCGCCACTGCCCCCTCAAAGCGTGGTGTCGACCTCATCAGTGAGGACGACATCGCTCCGCGCCGTTTCCACTAGGCGCACCCCGTAAGTCCGCGCTTCCGCGCCGCCGCGCTTCGGCCTGGCGTCCTGGCTGCCTGGCACCGACACACACTCACTCCTCCGAAAGGAACCACCATGGACCCGAAGAAGCTGCACGCAGAACTCCTGCGCAGCATCTCCGAGAAGTACAAGGAGCGTGCCACTGTCGTCGCCGAGCTCACCGAGCTCCGCGGCCAGGACACGCCTGACGATGACAAGGTTGCCGAGGCGCTCAACCGCCGCAAGGCGATCGACGCGGAACTTGGCAACATGGAGGGCCGCGCCGCGGACCTCTCTGCCGAGATCGCCGAGGACGAGCTGGCCGCGACGCGTGCCGCTGAGGTTCACAAGGGCGCTGAGTTGCCCGAAGAGCGGGAGACCTCAACCCGGGTTATCACCGAGGAGTCTCCGTACCGCGCCGACCGGGACCCCAAGGGCAAGGCGTTCATGCAGGACGTCGCGCGGTCGTTCCTGGGCGACACCGAGGCGCGCTCGCGTCTCGAGAAGTCAACCCGTCAGGTGCTCGACGCACGCAAAGACGCGGGCACCCCGGTCGCTGAGCGCATCGCCAGCACGGCGAACGTGTCGGGTTTTGCGATCCCGGAGTACCTCACCGACTTGTTCGCTCCCGAGGCGAAGGAAGGTGCGCAGCTCGCGAACAGCGACAACATGACGGTGCACGAGCTCCCTGCCACGGGCATGGTGGCGTACTTGCCGAAGGTCGCCACGGGCACCTCCGTGGACGAGCAGTCAGCAGAGGGCGCCGATGTCGACGAGACGGACTTCGACGACGAGCTCATCACCGTGCCCATCTACACGGTCGCGGGTTCGCAGTCGGTGCCGCGTCAGGTTCTCGACCGGGCGCCCGACGCATCCGACGCCATGCTTGAGGACCTCGTCCGCGAGTACTACACGGACAAGGACCGCAAGGCGATCCTCCGGGCGTCGACCGGCCTTCTGGCCGCGGGCACCGCAGTGACCTACACGGACGCCAGCCCGACGGCGATCGAGCTCTACGCCAAGATCCTGCAGGCCATCTCCGGCGTGGAAGAGGCGCTCAAGGACCAGACGGTCGACGGCGACATCCGCGTGCTCATGCGTCGCAACCGGTGGCGCTGGCTCATGAACCAGTTCATTGACACGCACCCGTTCATCTCGGGTCGCAACGTCGGGGCGCAGGGTCAGGGAGTCATCACCGGTGCGCTCAAGGGCGTGCGCGGCTACCTGCCGTCGGACGACCCGGTCGTCACGGACGGCAACCTGCCGTCGAACCTCGGCGCGGGCACCAACGAGGATCGCGTGGCGGTGTACGCCAAGAAGGAAGCCCACCTCTGGGAGGACCCTTCGGCTCCGCTCATGATTCGAGCCGAGCAGACCCAGTCGAAGAAGTTGAAGGTCGACTTCGTCGTCTACGGCTACCAGGCGACCTGCTTCGAGCGCTACGACGGCGCCGTGCAGGTCATCGGTGGTACCGGCCTGGTTCCCCCGACCTTCTAGTCGGGCTCGCGGTGGGGGCCGGGCATCCGGCCCCCACCGTCTCCACCCTCCACCGCACACGAAAGAGAGAAGAGCATGGCCAGCAACACCCGAGCGGCAGCTGCCGCCGATCGCAAGGCGTCCGCCGAGAGCGGCAAGCCCAACCCCAACCAGAAGATCATCGACGCGCTCAACATGGAGCGCCAGGGCTACGTTCGCCGCGACCTGCCGGAGCGTGTGAAGCAGGTCGACGCGCAGCTCAAGCACTACGGCGCAAAGCCGGAGACGGGAGCGACTGCAGCGGAGAAGAAGGCTGCGGCTGAGAAGGCCGCTGCCGACAAGGCTGCCGCTGAGAAGGCGGAGGCCGAGAAGAAGGCTGCTGAAGAAGGCGGCGACGGCAAGTCCGGCGACGCTGCGGATGGCAACGCCAACGAGACCAAGTAGGAGGTGAACCGTGAGCGACACTGCTAAGTACGTTGGTACCCCCGCGACAGTGTCGTGGCTCAGCCCCGCTGCTGGTGAGGCGTCGCTCACGGTCACCGGTCCCGATGGTGTGGAGTTGGATCCCGCGCCGGCGGTGACTGACAGCAGTGCGCAGCACGACGCGACGTTCACGCCGGAGTTGCCTGGACGCTACTTGCTGCATTGGTCGACCCCGGCCGACGCGTTCGTGAACATCCTGGACGTGTGGCCTTTGACGCCGCGGTTCCTGGTGTCACGCGAGCAGGCGCTGCAGCGTTTGCGCCAGGTGGACAACAGTGCCGGCACCGAGTTGGACGCGTTGATGCTGTACATCGCGGCCGCGTCTGCGGTGGTGGAGTTCCACACGGGTCCCCTGTTCACGTCGAGCGAGACGTGGACCGAGGTGAGCGCCTACGGGCAGCGGGCGGTCGTGTTGCCCAATCACGACGTGACGGTCACTGCTGTGTCGGTGGACGGTACGGCGCTCTCTGAGGGCGCCTACACGGTCGATGAGGAGCCGGGCATCGTGTGGGTGGACGTGGGTCGCGGGGCGAAGGTTTCCGTGTCTTACACGGTCGGCTCGCAGCAGGTGCCTGTGGCTGCCCAGTTGGCGTGCTTGGAGATCATGGCGCACTCGTGGCAGCAGACTCACCAGGGCGTCGTGGGCTATAACGCTGACGGTACGCAGACGGTCACGACGTCGATGGGATACGCGATCCCGAAGCGGGCTCTGGAGTGGATCCACGCAGTGCCGGGTGCAGCGGGTGTCGCATGAGCACGGCACCGAATCCCGTCGACGCGGGCGTGGCGTTTCGTGCCGCGATGTTCGAGGCAGCGCAGGATCTCTTCACTGAGCCTCACATCTACGTCACGCGGACCGTCATCGCTCGCAACGCGTCGGACATTGTGCTGATCGGGTCCCTGGACGGTGTGCTCGAGGATGCCCCAAACTCGGGTTCTCAACGCACGCAGGACTGGGATCTGTCGCTCGACGTCCACTGCTACGCGTTCCGTGCCGGCGGTGCCGACACGGAGCAGAAGGCCGACGATGACGCGTACACCGCCGCCGGCGGCTACCTGTCACGCCTCGCGGAGTATGTGCGCCGCTCAAACCCCAACGGCGACACCACCTTGGGCGACAAGGTCATGTGGTGCCGCATGGCATCTTTCAACACCATCCCCGGACGCGAGCAGGCCAACAACGGCATCGGCCGTATGTGGGAGTTCGCCGGAACATTCGTCGCGCGCTCGCGCGTCACTGGCTAGGAGGCCAACGTGGTCAACATCAGGAACGTGTCGCCAGTGGGCGACCTGGACGTGCCCCTGCTGGGGCGCCTTGTCAAGCGCGGCGAAGTGGTCGAGGTCTCGCTCGAGCACGCGCAGCGGCTGCTGCGTCAAAACGACGTGTGGCACGTGGTGGGACCCAGCGGCGATCCGTCGCAGCGTCCCTCTAACAACGCGAAGAAGGCCGTGTGGATCGCTCACGCCGAGCACCTGGGCGTTGAGGGCGCGGAGGACATGACGAAGCCTGAGCTGATGGCGGCAACGACTCCGGCCGTCGTCGACGGCGATGGCGTGCTCGGTGTCGGTGAGGACGGGATCCCCCTCCTGCACGCCGCCGGCGAGGGTGACAGCGGTGAGGCCAACGACAGCAGCGACGCCGGGTCGGACCCGTCGGAAACCAAGGGAGAGTAAGTCATGACGAACGTTCTCGACTCGTCGATCGGTATCAAGGAGGAGTCGGTGTTCGGCACTGCCGTCACCGTCGACCGTTTCCCCGAGTTCATCTCGGAGTCCATGAACTTCAAGAACACCTACGCCCAGTCTGAGGGCCGCCGCGTGGGTGCGCGCGTGAAGCGTTCTGCCGGCCGTGTGCTGGAGAAGGTTGACGCGGGCGGTCAGATCGGCCTCGAGGCGGTCACGAAGGGCCTGGGCGTGTGGCTCGAGGCGGTGCTTGGCACCAAGACCGTGACCGAGACGGCCGACACGGGTGTGTACCTGCAGGTCCATACGCCTGCCACCACGGGTCCCGCGAAGTCGTACACGATCCAGAAGGGTCTGCCTCCGGTGGGTGGCGGCGCCGTGCAGGCGTACACGTTCCCTGGCTCGGTGTGTGAGCAGATGGAGATCGACTTCGCATCGCCCATCGTGAAGCTGGCGTTGGAGTGGATCTCCCGCGAGGTGGTGACGGGCGAGGCGTATGCGTCGCCGTCCTACGTCGTCGGTGCTGAGCCCCTGACGTTCGTCGGTGGCGAGATCTACATCGGCGCCACGGTCACCAAGCCCACGGACACCACGTTGGCCACGACGGCCGATGACCCGGTGGCGTTCATCAAGGGCGGCAAGGTCACCGTGAAGAACAACCTGGACGCCGGCGGCTTCAACCTGGGTGGTGCGGGCAAGCGGACCCGCACGTCGGAGCGCGGCATGGTCGACGTGACCGGGTCGCTCGACATCGAACTGCAGGGCACCACGATGCGCGACGCGCTGCTGAACCAGACCCGCCTGTCGCTGCTGCTGAACTTCGAGCACCCGACCACGATCGGTGCCTCGTCGAAGGCGACACTGCAGGTGTACATCCCGGCGATCGTGTTCAACGACTCGCTGCCTCAGGACGGCAACAACGCCCCGATCGTGACGTCAATGAACTTCGAGGCTCTGGACCTCGTCGCCGCGTCGACGTCCCCGGTGTACGTCTGCTACCAGTCGACCGACACCGCGGTCTAGCGGGTCTGCCATGGCCACGTCGGATGCGTCGCTGTATGACGTCAAGACGAACCTGCGGGCCGTCGTCGATGACCTGAAGGCGATCAGTCCGAAGCTGGCGCGGGACATGCGCCGGTCGCTGCGTGAGACCGGTGAGTCGATCATCGAGGAGCAGCAGTCGATCTTGGCGAGTGTGCCCGTGGGTGCGACTGTCTCTCGCACCCGCTACACGATGGCTCAACCGAGTCGCCGTGGAGGGTATCGCAGGGGCCCGCGTGCCCGTCAACTGGCTGGCGCTCGCATCATTGGCTTGGATGCGCAGGCGTCGGCTCGTGGCTACCACACGGGCCTGCGTGACCAGGTCGCATCGAACCTCACCACACAAGTGCGGACACCGCGCACCGGCAGGGGCGCCGCGGTGCGGGTGGCGTCGGCAAAGCCGTTCTGGGGCAACAAGGCTCTGAACGCGAAAACGTGGGAACACCCCGTATTCGCACCCCGGGGCACACGTCCCTACGCAAAGCAGGCCGGTAACCAGTACTTCCAACGTGGTGTTGCTGGCGGCATTGTCGAGGCCCGCGAGGCCCTGATTGCCGTAGTCGATGAAGCCGCGAAGTTGATCAAGTCTCATCCCGTCGAATAGAAGCTGGAGGCGCTCCCATGCGCTACAAGATCACCCCGTCCGACGAGACCCTGCCGTGGGCGGGCGCGGAGTTGCCGATTGTTCGTCCACTCGACATGCAGATGAGCGACCTGGCCGAAGCGCTTGGCGCCTTGGGGTGGCGCCTGACGGATCTCGAAGCCCTGACCTACCGATCCAGGCTCGCTCACCTCGAGCAGCATGCGGCCCGTACAGGTCAGGAGTATTCGGGTCCGCCCTCGGAGATCACCGGCAACGACGAGATCATTCTGAGTCAACTGATCGGGTTCGCCACGCTTCGCACAGGCGGCTTCCCTGTCAGTTGGCGCCAGGTGTGCTCGATGCGCCTGTCGGACTTCACACCGATGCCGGATGACCCTGAAGACGAAGCGATGCTCGACACCTCCGATGGTGCGATGGCCGAGGAGTCGGAGAACGCGGACCCTCAGTCTCCGTCGAAGGGTTCCGCTCCGGCCTCCGACGGCGCCACGGAGCCGACACCGGAGACCACTGGCCCGCAGTAGCCCAGGAGGCGTCAGTCCGAGTATCCGTTCATCTCCGCCTGCCGGTGTTCGCCCGCATTTACCACCTGTCGCCCAGCGACGTCGGTGCGCTCACGCTCGAGCAGTTCCTGCTGTTCTGCGAAGACCTCGAAGCATTGCCCCCCAAGTAGCCAACTCACGCCGACAGGAGGTGCACTGTGGCGACCCGTCCCTCGAACATCACGTTCGACATTCTGGCCAAGGACAACGCGTCCAAGGTCTTCGACAAGATGTCGGACAAGCTGAACGCTCAAGAGCGTGCGCTCAACGGTTTGCGGGTTGCCGGCACGGCACAGTTCGTCGCGCTCGCGGCTGGCGCGGGTTACTTCTCGGTGAAGTCGATTGGTGCAGCGCGTGATCTGACGGAGACCGTCAACATGACGACGGTCCTGTTTGGTGACCAGGCCGACGCGATGTTGGAGTGGGGCGACACGGCCTACAAGACCGTGGGTATGTCGAAGCAGGCGGCGCTCGAGGCGTCCGCTGGGTTTGGTGACATGTTCACGCAGCTCGGCTTTGCCTCGGATCAGGCTGCCGACATGTCGCAGACCACGGTGCAGCTCGCGGCCGACCTGGGCTCGTTCCGGGATCTCCCAACCGCTGACGTGATCGACCGCATCTCGGGTGCGATGCGTGGCGAGTACGACTCGCTGCAGAAGCTGATCCCGAACATCTCGACGGCACGGGTGCAGCAGGAGGCTCTGGCCGCGACGGGCAAGAAGGTCGCCTCGGAGTTGACGGAGCAGGACAAGGTCACGGCGACGCTGGCGATCATTCAGAATGACGCCGCCGCCGCCTCGGGCGACTTCGCCCGCACGTCGGATGAACTCGCAGGCATGCAGAAGAAGTTGGCTGGGGTCACGGAGGACCTCTCCGCACGGTTTGGTACGCAACTGCTGCCGGCCGTGACCGAGGTCGCGACTGCGGGTCTGGAAGCGCTCGAGTGGATGGGTGAGCACGAGACCGAAACCAAGGTGCTCGCCGTCACCGTCGGCACGTTGTCCACGGCGATCGCGGTCGCCGCCAACTGGCAGAAGATTCACACCACGGCGACGACGCTCTCGGCGGGCGCTCAATGGCTTTGGAACGGGGCCACGACGGCCGGCAACATCCTCTTGGGCAGAGCACTTCCGCTGAAGGCGGCCGACGCGACAGCCACGGTCACGTCGACCGCGGCGATCGGATCGCTCACCGCCGCCACTGCGGCAAACACCGCGGTAACCAAGGCGTCGACAGCTGCAACCAAGACCCACGCCGCCGCACTGGGCACTCTCGTCAGAGGTGGGGTGATTGTGGGTGGTGTGGTCGCGGGTTTCGAAGCCGTGTCGACTGCGCTCGAGTCGATCACCGTCGAGACGGCAAACTTGACCGACACGTCTGCGGCGCTCTACGAGGTCGCGGAAGGCGGAGATGAGGCTAGCACCAGCCTCAAGAAGATCACTGACTACAACGGCTGGGACAAGTTCGTCTCTGGCGGCGAAGACATCAACTCCGTGGCTGACGCCTTCGCTCGGGTAGAGGAGTCGACCAAGGGCTTGCCAAAGGCGCAGGTTGCGCTCGCAGACTTCCTACATGTCACCGGCGCGATGCGAGGAGACCTGGTCCAAGCACGCGAGACGGTGAGCTCGCTTGACGAAGCGCTTGCGGCGATGGTGCAAGACGGATCGTCTGACAAGGCTGCCGACGCGATCGCAAACCTTGGGATTTCTGCGGACGACGTGCGTGACCATCTGCCGGGGTACCAGAAGGCTCTTGCAGACAGTGAGGCTCAAGCCGTACTCCTGACGGACGCGACCGAGGAGCAGGCTGAGGCGACGGACGACGCCGCTGACGCTGTCATGTCGTTGGTGGAGGCGCTCGAGGAGCAGATCGATAAGCAGCGTGAGGCTGCGGGTCTGGTGCTGGATGAGTCCGCTGCGGTGCGGGAGTTCTATGACGCCTACTCGGCGGCGACGGCGGGTATCGAGGAGAACGGTCGGACGCTCGACGTTCACACGGAGAAGGGTCGGGAGAATCAGGCGGCGTTGGACGAGATCGCTTCGTCGACGTGGGACTGGATCGATGCTGGTGTGAAGGCTGGCGAGTCGCAGTTCGTGCTGACGGACCGGATGACTCAGGGCCGGCAGGCGTTCATTGACACGGCGACGCAGATGGGTGCGACCCGTGCTGAGGCGGAGGCGTATGCGGACGAGTTGGGGTTGATCCCCACGGCGATCGTGACGGACATCTCGCTCAGTGGCGCGTCGGATGCGTACCGGTACATCACGAACATTCAGGCTGCGTTGCGCTCGATCACGGGTGACCACAGGATCCGCGTCGCAACGGGTCAGGGTGGCTCGGGTGGGCTCACGTTCGCTGGTGGTGGCCCGGTCAGTGGTCCGGGCACGTGGACGTCGGACTCGATTCCGGCGTGGTTGTCGGATGACGAGTATGTCCACACTGCCCAGGCGCACCACTTCTGGGGCACCGATGCGATGGACGCCATCAACCGGCGTGACGTGAGCGGTGTGCTGTCTGCGTTGATCGGTGCCGGCTATGCCGGTGGTGGGTCTGCGTCGGGGACTGGTTTGCCGGCGTCGGCGATGCTGCGCCCCTACACGGGTCTGTCGGCGTCACGGACGTCAGCGAACCCCGCGTCGGGCGGCAGTGCGGTCTTCAACTTGTACGACGTCGACGGCACGCTCTTGGGTTCGATGCGGGGCGCGGCCGACGATTCGGCCAGGTTCACACAGCAAGCACGGTCAGCAGCGATGAGGGGCGGGACTCGGCGATGAGTGTCACGGTTTCGGCTTCGGAGCTCACGGGTGGCTCGCCCCCTTTCGCGCAGGTCGTCGTCTCGGGTATGGCGGACGGCGACGTGTACACCGTGGTGGGTGCGGCGGGCGACCACGAGTGGCCTGTGCAGGGCGGTCAGGGCACGTCAGACGGCACGCAATTGGTGTTGGTGGACTCCAGGGTCCCGTGGGGCGGTTCGGTCGTCTACAAGGTCACTATCGGTTTGGACGTGTACGAGGCGGCGCCGTTCTCGATCGAGTACTCGGGTGCGGTGTGTGTGTTCCAGTCTTTGTCGGGCGACAAGATCGTGCCTGTCGATGTGGCGACGTTCACGGATCCGAAGTCGTTTCGGACGCGGCGTGCGTTCTTCCAGGTGACGGGCCGTCGTGGCGTGGTGGTGAGGCATGACGTCACCTCGTTGCCCGAGAAGCCGCTTGTCGTGGAGACCGACACTGCGGCCGGCACGAGCGCGCTCGAGTCCCTCTTGTCGTCGGGTGCACCGATCGTGCGCCGGCAGCAGATCGGGCTTCGGGATCTCGCCCCGGTCGAGGTGATCTCGGTCGGTGACTTCGACCACGAGCTCGTGGGCGCTGTCGGTGATCTGCGCGTGTGGTCGCTGCCGCATCAAGTCATCGATGAGCCGGAGCCTGGCACGGTGCTGTTCATCTTCGAGTGGGACGACTTCGACACGGTGTATGCGGCCGCGACGTGGGCGGACTTCGACACGGAGTGGGCTCCGTTCGATTGGGATCGATTCGACCGTGAGGACTGGGGGGCGAGGCTCTGATGCTTGACGGTGCACCCTCTGAGGTTCTTGCCGGGTCGTGTGGTTACACGTCCCGCATCGCGTCGTGGCGTGGCGGCCAGTTGTTGGCGGCGTCTGTGCCGCTCATCGGCGGTCGTCCCGTGTGGCGTGCTGACGACGCTGTACCGGACCAGTTGCGCTTCACGGTCGCCCGCATCGTTGACGGCTTCGACTGGCTGCCCGGGGAGGGCGACGTCACTCACCCCCTGGCGCCACTCGGCCAGGAGTTGGACGTCACGGTCATCGTCACGTCGGACACCACGGGTATCGCCTATGAGACTCGGCGTGGGCGCTTCCAGATCCAGGAGACGACGGAGGACTCACCTGGTGTGCTGTCAGTCGTCGCGGCGGGGGAGTTCCAGGTCATTGCCGACGACCGCCTGCCGGCGCCTCTCGCACCACGTGAGGACGGCACTCTGTTCTCGGAGTTCCGGCGTCTGGTCCCGGCCGGCCTCCCCGTGTCGATCGACGTCGCGCTCGCGGACAGGGCGTGCCCTCAGTCGTTGCAGTGGTCGGAGGATCGTCTCGACGCGCTGTACACGATCGCGGACGCGATCCCTGCGGTGTTGCGTCCAGGGCCTTCGGGTCAGGTGGTGTTGGCTCCTCCCGTCGACGACGACGCCGAACCGGTGTTGACGCTGTCGGAGGGTGAGCGCCGGCCGGGGAACGACTACCCGGTGATCGTGGGCAAGGCCCGTCGGCGGACCCGCGATGGTGTCTTCAATGTCGTGGTTGCTCGAGGTGCGGTGACGGATGACCCGTCGTCCCCTCCGGTGTGGGCTCAGGCGAGCCAGACGACGGGCCCGTTTGCTGCGGTCTCGGATGGCTTCAGAGTGAAGCGCAAGTTCTTCGCTTCGCCGCTTCTGACCACGGAGGCCCAGTGCCTCGCCGCGGCGAAAACGATGCTGGCGTCGGCGTTGCGGCCGGCGAAGGTGATCCCGATCGAGCTGCCGCCGGATCCGCGCATCGAACTGGGCGACGTGCTACGTGTGCGCGCCGACGAGGCTGCAGACGGGTCGTGGGGTGTGGACGTCGTCGGCGTCGTCGTCGGCCTGGACTTGCCCCTCACCGTCGGTGACGGTGCGATGCGACTCGATGTGGCGGTGATCTCGTGAGCGACCAAACATTGCGCCTGTCGGCGTTGGACGTGACACGTGAGGTGGACCTGATGCCGCGCGGCATCCAGCCCGCATCGGACGCCACTCAGTTGAAGCCCGGGATCCTGCTCGCGGTGGACACCGATACCAACCGGGTGCAGGTCTCCGTAGACGGCTCGTCGGGAGTGTGGATCCCCTACCTTGCCGGCTCCTACACCGTGGGCGACATCGTGTGGGTGTTCCGGGAGAACCTGCCGGGCACCTCCGGCATGATCTGCCTAGGTCGTGTGGGTGGCACGTCGGAGGTCGGTGCGCCCGAGGTACCCGACGCCCCGCCGACCACTGAGGCGGCCGTAGCGACGATCCTGCCGACGTGGACGGGCACGTGGCGCGTCTCACGTTCCGCCTACGACCAGTGGAACGCCTCGCGGGCAGAGTACGGCGGCCGCGCAACGCTCTACCAGGGTGACGCGTTCGGCTCCGGCCAGCTCTACGGCCTCGCCCTATATGGCAACCAGATCAAGGACCTGGGCGCCGTCTCGATCGAGTCGATCGCGCTCACGTTGCGTGACGCCAGCCTGTCGCTTGGCTCACGTCCCGCCATGGTGGTGCGCGCGGCAACGAACACCAACGCTTCCGCAGCGCCGGCAGCAACCGGCGCCACGATGAACCCCGCCGCGCTCGCCAAGGGCGCGGTCACCACGCTCGCGCTCGATGGCTCGCTCCTCGAGTCGTTCCGCACAGGCGCCCTGCAGGCGCTCGCGACGGTGGGTGTGGGCTCGTCGGCCTACAACGCGGTGCGCGGCACGTCCGACGCCGACGGCATGGCTCTCACCGTCAACTACACCCGACCCGTCTAGGAGATCTCCATGGGAATCGACCTCGCTGGCCACAATGTGCCGGCCTCCACCGACGCTCCGGCGCGGTCGGCGTTTGACAAGTTGTCGCTGACCATCCGTGACCCACTCCCTGTCGCTGACGCGGCGGCACGCACGACGCTCTTGGCATCGCTGGCGGCCGCGTCGACGCCCGTGGTGCCGTCGACGTCGTCGCCGATCTTCTTCTACCAGGAGGACCTGCCTGCAGCGCATCGGGTGATCTGGACGGTTGACGGTGACAACTTCATCTCGACGTCTGGTCACTACGTCTGGGCGGACGACGCGGAGCGGGGCGCTGCGACGGGCATGGTGGCGGGTGACCTGGGTTTCCAGGTCGACACGAAGATCACGTGGCGGCACAACGGGACGGCGTGGAAGGGGTGGGAGTCGGACTGGATCGCCTACACAGCGACGCTGACCGGATTCGCTGTGGGCACGGGCGGGTCAGCGCTCGCTGAGACCAAGTACCGTTTCGAACAGGGGCGGGTCCGCGTTGACTTCAAGTTCATCTTTGGCACGACGGGCGCTACCTTCCCGACGACACCTAAGTTCACGTATCCCGCGGTGACCCCGGTCACGCCATTTGCCTTCTCGTTCTTCGAGGGCCACGTGACCTATGCGACCAACGCCGGTGCGACCGCCCCAGGGTGGATTGTGGCCGACAACACGTCGACCACCACGGTTCGCCTTGGACGCGACACGGGGTCTGGAGGCTCAACAGCGTTGGACTACCCGACGCCGACGTCGCCCATCACGTTCGCTGCCGGCTCCACAATGCAGGGCTCGTTCATCTACACGCCGGTGTAGGGGTTGCCCACGATGTGCGGTGCCGCAAGCAACAGCGCCACCCGGCCGGCGCGGATGACCTGGCCTCCGCGACATCGTCAGCACCAGCTCAACCGCACATTCACCGCACACGTGCCCTCAAGCACTGGGCCGACGGTCGTTCGCCGTGCTTGCGTCCGCTAGACGCCTCGGCATCAACACAAAGAGATCGACAGGGAGACGTCATGATCTTGACCACACTCGGCGGCACAACGTTCGCCCTTGATGCCCCGGCTGCCGCGGCCTTAGAACGCGCGTTCGATGACGGGTGTCCCAGAACCCACATCACCGAAACGCACCGGCCCTACGTCGAGCAGGTCCGCATCTTCCTTGAGCGGTACACCGTCCAGTGGTTCGGCAATGGCCCTTATGGCGACGTGCGGTGGTGGAAGGGCAAGCGGTACGTCCGTACATCGAACCGGGGGATGGCTGCAATCCCCGGCACGTCCATTCACGGCAATGGTCGCGCGATCGACTGCAACGACCCGATGCGTTCCTGGCTTGCCGCGCACCCCGAGTACGGGTGGCGCCAGACCATCAGCTCCGAGGACTGGCACTTCGAGTTCGACGCCCGTCAGTACCGACCCAAGGGCGTCCTTGGTGCGCTCAACCCCACCGGCCAGGAGGTCAAAGTGAAGCACTATCACACGCAAGACGCGACAGCACGCAACACCGGCCGGATGGTCGAACCGGGCGAGACGTTCCACCTCAACACGGCATCAGGGTTGGGAACCGACAAAGCCTCGAACATCGTCGGTGGCATCGGCCCCTACGTCATCACGCTGCACATCTACGCGGAAGGCGAGCCCGGCGACGTGCTCGAGGTGGTCCTTCTCTGGGACGACACCACTACGTCCGGCCCGCACTCAAACCACTACGTCGAGCGCATGGACTTCGACCGTGACGGCCGTATCAACCGTTCCGTGACCTTCCAACATGGCGTCGCACGTGGGGATGCCGTCTACGCCCGCCTCACCGCGGCCCCGGGCAACACAGCACCAGGAGTCAAGGTGACGGTGTTCGACTCGGACGCCTACCTCTTCGTTGCTGCCTAAGCCATGGACTGGACGGAGATCGCCACGGCCGTCATCGCTGGCCTGGCGCTGGTGGCCGCGGCCCGCACCTCTAGGGGCTCGAAGGTGACATCGAGGCAAGTCACGGAGATCCACGAAGAGGTGAAGAACACTCACGAGACCAACGCTCGTGACGACATCGACAAGGCGATGGCCGAGGCCAGTGCAGCCAGGCGGTCAGCGGATGCCGCGCGCGTCGCGGCCAAGGCGGCGCACAAGGAGTCGCGTGAGGTACATGCCCGGCTCGACACGATCTCGGGCGACATCGGCGACATCAAGAAGCGCCTGGGCAACCACATCGACGGACGCTGACCAGGCGTCGGCGTCCCCCTTAGAGTGCACGACCCCTCAACGGAAGGAATCACCATGCTCCCCCCCACGCGAATGCAGAGCATTCGGTCTGCCCTGGCCATGTGGCTGGGCCGGTTGGCCACCAGGGCTTTCTGGTCTGATGCGCTCGAGCGCGCGGGCTCTCAGGCTGCTGAGAAGCTCATCGCTGTGTCGTTCTTCACGGTCGGGGCGTCGCTGACCGAGTTGAACTGGTTGTACATCGTCGGTGTCGCTCTCGGTTCGGGTGGCTTGTCGATCGTGATGTCGATCGTCTCGGTGCCCGACCCTGACACGGGGCGCCCGATGTGGGTTGCTGTCACGTGGCGTGTGGTCCGCACGTTCGGTAACTCGCTGGTGACGATGCTCGCCGCGGTGGAGGTCCTCAACGTCTTCGAGGCCGACTGGCTCACGATCCTGTCGGTGTGTGCGACGACCACCCTGCTGGCTCTGTTGAAGAACGCCGCTACACGGCCACGGGAGGCCCTGCCGGCACCCTGATTGCATGCGGCCGCACTGACGGTCGCACATGACACGAATGCCCCCTCACGCACCGGTTCGCCGGGCAGCGTGAGGGGGCGTTTTGTCGCGCCCGCGCACATGACTCGTGACGACGTCGTCCGGCGCCGCTAGGGTGAAAGCATGGTCAACATCACGAAGGCGGGCGCGATCGCGCTCGCGGTCCTGGCGCTCGCGGCATGCGGAGAGAGCAAAGGCGTTCCGTGGGACAACTACGACGCGTCCGTCAAGGAGCGCATCGACTCGTTTGAGGCCTCGGCTGACTGTGACGGGCTTCAGGCCGAGTTCGACACGGCCGACGCGAACAACGCGCAGCAGCGCGAGCGTACCGGCACGGGCAACGCCGAGCTGATGGAGTACCTCGACGACATCATGCGAGACGTGGGTTGCTACTCCTAGTCCGGGGCATTGCGCCCTAGCCTGCGTACCGGTCGCGTAGCGCGGTGATCGCCGCTCGAGGGGCGTCGTCAGCGGGCTTGGTGTACCGCTGGGTGGTGGCCACCGACGAGTGGCCGAGCAGGTACTGAATCGTGCGGAGATCCACGCCGAGACGCAGGAGCTCCGTACCGAACGCGTGCCGCAAGGTGTGGGCAGTCCACGGGTTGGGCAGCGCTCGCGTCAGCAGTTTGCCGACCCAGCGTGGGCTGAGGTGGCCGTGGTCGGATCCAGGGAAACACCACCCACCGCCGGCGAGACACGCTTTGCGGATCGCCAGCGCCAGGGACGGGTTGAGCGGAACGTCGCGGTCCTTCGCTCCCTTACCGTGCACGGTGAGCGTCCACCCCCCGGCGTCGTGCACCAAGTCACGAGCGTGAACGAGCGCCATCTCAGTGCGCCGCATGCCTGCCTCGAAGCCGAGACGCAGCAGCAGCGCCAGTTGCTCATCGGCGCCATACAGCGCGGCCGCGTAGACGTCGTGGGGAATCGGCCGCGGGTTGGCGATCGCGGCACGCACGTGCGCCAGGGCGTAGGCGGGGGAGTCGACCAGGTAACCGCGCTCGCGTCCGAAGTCATAGACCTGGGCGAAGGAGATGTGGCGTGAACGCCGGGTCTCTCGTGCCCATGCCTGGCGCCCTGCCCAGTCGACGAGCTGATCGCGTGTGACGGCCCACGGATCCTCGACGCCGATGTGGCGGGCGAGCGTGGTGACGTGCTCGACGCGCGCTCGGATGGATGTCTCCCTCAGTCCGCGCGTGCGGAGCCACGGCACCCATGCCTCGAGCGCCCCCCGCCACGCGGGCGACAGTGCCCCGGTGTGCATGTCCAGAACGTACATCCGGACGCCGTTGGCGAGTGTGCGACGCGCTGCCCTACCTGGGGACATGACGCTCCCGGCCGGGCCTGTGGACGACGGGAGAACTACTTCCACTTGATCATGCCGACACCGCGGCGATCGCCATCTCGCGAAGTTCGAGGTCGCGCATCCTCCGAGCGGACCGGACGGTACGCACCATGAAAAGGCACGCATCGACGCTCAGTTCGGACCACAAGTCGTCGGACGGGCTGTCGCCAAGAGCCCGGTCGATCCAGCGTCCCTCGTGCCATGCCGCACGGCGCTCTAGGTGCGCTCGGGACGCGCTGGTCACTTCCGCCAGCAGATCGAGGGCTATGAACCGAACATACTTCTCGTCGACGTCGCTCATGCGCTCTCTGCCTCCGGTAGTGACAGGCTCGCGGCCCGGCTTCTGATGGGGATCACGTCGGCGTCGGGCCGTTCTGGGGCCTCTTCGACGACGTCTGCGGGAGCGCCGTCGGCTACCAACCAGAAGGTTGGGGGTTCGAATCCCTCCGGGCGCGCGAGTGACCCTTAGCCCTTGCGCCTGCACTTTCGTAGCAGCCGCAAGGGCTTTGTCGTGTGGTCACTACCGAATGCTCACTGGCTGACCGGTCGCATCCAGTTCGACCCTGCCTCGCTCGCCGGAGGTGACGATGGAAACGGCGATGGGGCGCCCCTGGGGTGCGAGCCTCACGGTGACGGATCCCGATTCCGCGGCGTCGAGCTCGTCGATGACGGCGGCACTCATTCGCACCATGGCTTCGCCTGAATCGAGCCCCTGGCCGCGGTCGTCGAGCAGCGTCACCTCAACACCCCTCTCGCGCGCCCTCGTTGCCGCTGTCGCGATCTTTGGGGTCATGAGGGACCTGCCCCTCACTCCGTCCCGCAGCAGCGCTTCTGAGGTGGCATAGCGAAGGCGCTCCACCTCTGTCTGAGGGGGACCGTGGTCGACGATGCGCTCGAGCAAGGGCACTGCGGAGGCCCTCAACTCCCGCACGCGTCGTTGGCGGATCTGAGCCGACGTGGCGCCTTCAGCGGCCTCGACGGCCGACGCTACCGAGTGCTCGCCAAACTCGTTGATGCGGCGTGCGGTGCGCCGCAGGTTCACCTCGAAGAGTGTCGCGACGAACAGAATCGCGGCATGCGTGTCAAGCAGAAGCACGCCTTCGACGACCCCCCTGTCCACGGAGGTGCTCCATGCGAGAGTCCCTGCCGCCATCAGGACGTAGCCGATCCACGCCGCGCCCGGACGTCTTCTCATGGCCAGGAAGAAGAGCATCCAGGTGTTTGACCCCAAGTGCCAGCTGGCCCTGCCAGGCGGACCGGCGTCGGGAAGTTGAAAGGCAACCAGGACGGTGCTGATCGCGACAGCGGCCACCACCACGATGGTGAGGAGCATTGGAAACGGATCGGGACGCTCAAGAACCAGTAACACTGCAGCCGCGTTGACCAGCACCATGGCGAGGATGACCGGCGCGGGATTTTGCACTTCGTCGATCGTTGCGAAGGTGTAGAGGATGTTCGAGAACATGAACAGGCCCATCACCACGCGGGCGGCGTCAGAAGACAGTCGGAGGAGCTGCGAGGAGTCAACTGGCTCAAAGCGAGGTGCGGTCACGAGGGCCTCACCCACGTGAGCGTGACGGTTGTCCCCTCGCCAAGCCGGCTCGCGACGTCTCCGCTACCGCCCTCCACCATCGACATGCGTTCGATGATGCTCAAACTAATCCCGAGTCGCCGTGATTGCACCGCACGGGTGTTGAAGCCCTTGCCCTCATCCTCCATTGTCACCACCAGACCGCGATCGTCGGCGGCGATGGTGACGCGACGAGGCACGTCGCCACCTTCGAGTCCAGCGTGCCTGACCGAGTTCCTGAGCGCTTCTGCCAGGGCATCACTCAATGCCGTCACGACGTCGGCTGGCACTTCGATGTCGCCTGCCTCCTGATGGACAACCTGGGTGAGGGGGGCGACGCGTTCCACCACCTCCAGTAGCGCTTGCGCCGTCTCCTTGTTGGAGTAGACCCTGGCCGAGGCGTCGCGCGTCTCCAGAGAGGTAATCGAGGCGATGGCGACTCGCGCTTGGTCGCGCAGCGAGTCAGGGGGATTCTCGCGAGAGGCAGTGAGCAGCACAGACATGATGTCGTCGTGAACCATCGCGTTGATGCGCGTCTCTTCCCGCTCCCGAGTGCGCCCAGCGGCTGTCCTCGCCGCTTGGGCCCGTGCGAGTTCCGACGCATGATCAAGCCTGTCAGCAGCGCCAACGACGCCGAGGGTGGCGGCCATCAGAATGATGATGAACACGAGGGACCCGGCTCCGTCGAGGAAGGCGGCCTTCGTGGCGTCTTCTCTCACGGCGTTTTGCACGACGCCAATGATCACTCCGTGGCCGAGTCCGTACACCCAGATCGATCTGCGCTGCCAGGCCGTCGCGGCGATCATGCCGTGGAGTGCGTGAATGCCTTGATACCAAGGAGTCGCGTTGTCCATCAAGGTGGGCGTCGACAGCCCGAACGGAAACACCATCATGGAGACGAGGAACAGCAGGGCCGTGGTGCCAGCGAAGCGGCGCACCGCGCGGCGCGACATCACCCACGTGAGGATGCCGAGCGTGGCAGGCATGACGATCGCAATGGCGATGAGCCCCCAGCCGTACCAGGGCGCGAGTTGTGGCGTCTGACCGGAGATCCCGCCCGAGCCTGCGTAAAGCACGCCTCCGTAGATCAACGCGGCAAATCCGACGGACGAGTACAGGAGGCGCTCGAGCCTGGCCCTAGCGGTATCTTCGCTGACGCGGTCGACGTGCGTCAGCGGAGCACTCATGTGTCGTGACCGTCCAGGATGCCGTCTTCAAGAGCGCGCTTGTAAAGATCGATCCTGGAATGGGCTGGTCGACCCGCCTCGGCATACTTGCGACGGATCCTGCTCACGTAGTCGGCGACGGTCTCGCGCGACAGGCCGGTTGTCTGCGCGACGGCAACCGCCGTCTCTCCCGAGGCGTAGAGGCTCAGAACCTCTTGCTCACGGGCGGAGAGCTTGGCGTCCCTCAGGACTTCGTCAGCGTCGATCGCCGCTGCCCAGTCGGTACCGAACACCTCGCGACCGTCGGCTGCGGTCCTGATGGCGTCGAGCAATACCGCTGGGGACACTGACTTGCGAATCAGCCCGAGTGCGCCGGAGCGGGCCGCTGACTGGATGAGCCTGCGATCCTCTGCACCCGTGTAGATGAGCACGTGTGAACCCCTGGCGTGGATGGCGTCGACATTCTCTTCTGGCTTTGATCCGTCGCTCAGCCGCAAGTCGAGCACCACCAGGTCGAGGTCGGTGCCAAAGTTGTCCAACTCCGCGACCGATTCGACCATGCCCACCAGCTCGAGGTCGTCGGCATCGGCAATGAGGTCGCGAAAGCCGATCGCGATGAGGGCGTGGTCTTCTACCAAGGCGATCGTGCGGCGCGTGGACATTTCTCTCCCTTGGAGCGTGTCGTTTTTGTCACGATAGCGGTACCAGGCGTAGTTGAGAAAGACGCGGGCTCCGTGCCATTACTCACAAAGTGCCCCCATAAGTGGGGGCTTGCGGGCCGGGGAGTGACCGTGGAATCCTCTTTCGCGAGGGGGGGATCTCCTTTCTCTCCACGAGGTGGAGGGGTGTCTTGATGGAATGGGGCGCCGAGCAGATCGCACTAGCGATCGCCGGTGCCCTTTTTCTTGCCTGGATTGTGGCGTCGCTTCATCCACGACTCGCGCTGTCACTGTCGACTCGCATCGTGCTGTCTGTCGCCGCCGGGGTGTACTTCTCCGCAGCCCTCGCCGCGGGAGGGTCTGCCCCTGACCGCCTGGTGCCCGTGGTGTGGTTTGTCTCATACGCCGTCGCCGTCGCGGCCACCAGAGAGTTGTGGGTGCGCCACTCGCTCCGTTCTGCTCGGGCCGCATGGTCACGAGGTCGCGGTCTTGGCGTGCTTCGCAGTACCGCAAAGGCTCTTGCGTACCCGGCCACGGCCGCCCCACCGGCACAACACGCTGTCCCCGTGCCCACGCCTGCTCTGGACCCTGCCGCATCATCAGCAGACCTCGAGGACCTCGCCTTCACGCTTCCAGAGGCACGGCCCGCGGTGGCAGCCCACGCCGCGACGCCGGCGAGCCTCCTCAGTTGGCTGGCTCTCCATGGCGACTCCGCCGTGGTGGAAGCGATCGCCTCCAGGCAAGAATCCGCCGAAGTCAGGCGGGAGGACCGCTAGCATCTGAGTGCGCCCATCCGGGCGCCCATAATGAGGGGAACAATGATGCGCATCATGGCTGCACTGGCAGGTGCCGCACTTCTGCTGGGGGGCTGCTCGATGCTGGCCGCTCCTACGGCCGACGTCGGCGATTGTATTGACCTCGATGTCAACTCGACCTCGGTCACCGAGCTCGAGGGCTTCAAGTGCTCGGAGGAGCACGACGCAGAGGTGTACTACAAGGGTGGCGCTGATATCGATGGCGACTACGACGCCCTCAAGGTCGAGGAGCAGGCGGTCGACATGTGCCTCACCGGCTTCGAAGAGTACGTAGGCATCGACTACTACTCATCCGTGCTCGACGTCTACTACGTGTACCCAGAGGCCGAAGGCTGGGGCAGCGGCGACCGCGAGGTCATCTGCGCCGTCTACACGCCTGACGAGGCTGGCGAGGTTACGAGGACCACTGGCTCGCTCAAGGACGCACAGCAGTAGTCGAGACTACGCACGAGGCAAGAGCGCGGTGTCGAGGTCGATGACCACCGGAACGTGGTCGGAAGCGCCTTTGCCCTTGCGTTCGTCTCTGTCAATGACGCACCCCGTCGCCGCTTCGGCGGCGGCGGGGGAGGCATACACGAAGTCGATACGCATGCCTTCGTTGCGTGGAAATCGCAACTGCTTGTAGTCCCAAAAGGTGTAGCGGCGTTCGTCGGGAATGAAGCGCCTGCTCAACTCCTCGAAGCCCGCCGACTCAAGCTTTGCGAGGTCCTGTCGGACCTCTTCCGTGACATGGGTGACGGCCTCCGCGTCGGCCTCGTCCCAGATGTCAGTGGGAGTCGGCGCCACGTTGAAGTCGCCGCCGATCATGACAGGCGTGGAGGTCCACGAGGCTGCCACGCCCGCCAACTCCGTCAAGAAGGCGCGCTTATACGCGTAGTGCGGGTCCGCGAGGCCACGGCCATTCGGGACGTACACGCTCCACGCACGTAGCGGACCGCACGTCGCGCCGATCGCGCGCGCCTCCACCACAGGATCGATGCCCGGCTTCCCGAAGGCAGGCTGGCCTGGGAAGGCGAGCTCGACGTCGGCGATGCCAACGCGCGACGCGATCGCGACACCGTTCCACTGACTCAGGCCGTGGGAGACCACCTCGTAGCCAGCGGCCGCAAAGGGCGCGACCGGCAATTGCTCGGGCTTGCACTTCGTTTCTTGCATCAAGAGCACGTCAATATCGCTTCGCTCCAGGTAGTCGACCACGCGGTCGACTCTGGCCCTGATCGAGTTCACATTCCACGTGGCGAGGCGCATGTCCCCACGCTACCGGCAGCACCCGCGTAGCCTGGGACCGTGGCTACAGCAATGATCACAGGAGCGAGTTCAGGGCTTGGCGAGGAGTTCGCGTGGAACCTCGCCACCGCCGGGCGCGACGTCATCTTGGTGGCGCGGTCGCGGGACAGGCTGAGCGAAGTGGCCGATCTCCTGGCGGGAGCCACCGGCGTGCGCGTCGAAGTGCTGGTCGCGGACCTCTCGACTCCGGAAGGAACACAGTCCGTCGCCGCACGGCTGTTCGACGCAGAACGTCCCGTCGACCTGTTGGTGAACAACGCTGGCATGGGGCTGAAGCGGGGCTTCCTCCACACCACCGTCGACGAGGAGCTTGCGGCGCTCGACGTGATGGTCCGCGCGGTGCTGGTGTTGTCTCATGCAGCGGCGCAGGCGATGGCCGCAAGGGGCCATGGTGCAATCCTGAATGTGTCGTCAGTCGCTAGTTGGCTCGGCAACGGCAGCTATGCGGCGCACAAGGCGTGGGTCACGTCCTTCACCGAGGGTTTGGCTACGCAGCTCAAGGGAACAGGCGTGAGCGCGACAGCCGTCTTGCCCGGCCTCACGCACACAGAGTTTCATGAGCGTGCGGAACTTGAGTCCTACGACGAGTTGCCAGAGATCGCGTGGCTTGAGCCGGAAGACGTGGTCAGGGCTGCGCTCGCCGCAGTGCGGCGCAAGCAAGTGCTCGTCACACCATCGGTGCGCTATGGCGCGATGACGGGGATCGTCAAGGTGCTGCCGCGTACCTGGGTGCGCGCCTTCGCTCGCAAGGGACCCGCGTAGTAGTCACGGGCCGCATCGCTTGGCCGCTGACGGTGTGGTCCCGGCCGAGGCTCACGCCGGCACCGGTACGCTGACGGCCATGAGCCTGACGACACCTCGCGAGCAGTTGCGCGACCTCATCACCGACTTGGCCGTGGTGCGCGGCAAGGTCACCTTGGCTTCTGGCAAAGAGGCTGACTATTACGTCGACCTGCGTCGGGTGACGCTCCACCACGCCGCCGCGCCGCTCATCGGACACCTCTTGCTCGACGCCTTGGAGGAGGCGGGCCACGGCCCGGCCGACGTTGACGCCGTGGGCGGGCTGACGCTCGGGGCCGATCCTGTCGCAGGGGCCTTGCTCCACGCCGCCGCCTCGCGCGGCCTGGAACTCGACGCCTTTGTGGTGCGAAAAGAGTCCAAGGCCCACGGACTGCAGCGCCGTATTGAGGGGCCCGACGTGAGCGGTCGGCGAGTCGTTGCGGTGGAGGACACCTCGACCACGGGTGGATCTGTACTCACCGCTGTCGAGGCACTGCGCGAGGCGGGTGCTGAGGTAGTCGCCGTTGCCGTGATCGTCGACCGTGACACTGGCGCTCGGGAGAAAATCGAAGCGGAAGGGCTTCCGTACCTGTCTCTGTATGGGTTGGCCGACCTCGGACTGGAGTAGGCCATGTGGTGGACGAACCTCGTGATGGCGCGCAATGTCTGGCGCTGGGTCTACGTCCTCATCTTCATTTGGGCGGTTGTTGCTTTCATCACCCACACCTTCACACCGCTCACAGGGTTTCTCATGGTGATCGCCTACGCAGCGGCGGGGCTTGGCCAACTCGCGACCGAGTCACGAGTTGGTCGAGCACGCATGACGGCGGTGTGGTTCGCCGACCATAGCGATTGGGCATTCGAGGACCGGCACAACGGCTTGTTTCGTGCGATTGAGACGCCGCCGTTCGGTGCGCTGGAAGTCTCATACAGCAACGTGGTGACGGGCCGTTTTGACGGCCACGAGTGCTTCGACGGCGTGTACGAGTGGGGGTTGCTCAAAGGTGACGGGACGGCGGGGCGGTACAGGGTCGCGGCGGTGAGGCTGCCGGCTGAGCTCCCTCGCCTCATCCTGATTCCAGAGAGCCGTGGTGCACGGCTCGTCAAAGCCCTCGGCGGTGCCGACCAGAACTTCGAGTCGAGCACGTTCAATAGCTCTTGGCGCGTGTTGGCCGATGACGCGCGGGTGGCATCGGACATGCTAAGTCCGCGCGTGATGAGTGAGCTTGAGAAGCTCAACCTCAAGTCGCCACTGCTGTTCGAGGCCGGGTGGGGCATCAGCCTCGACGACTTCTCCAAGGGGGTCGACACCCTCGATGAAAGGCTCCGCGGAGTTCTCGCGGTGGCGCGACTCATACCGCAGCACACCATTGACGATCGCTCCAGCTTGAGTCGCCAGGACGTGCCGCGCGACACCGTCTACTACCCGCGACCTCTTGATGCGGATGACCAGCGGAGGAAACCAGCGGTGCGTGGACGTCAAGACGGGGGCGGCGCTGCCGCCCAACCCGTCCAACTGCCTCCCACCGCGACGCCAGGTGCGCAGTAGCACGGCGCGGTAGTCGCCCGAACAGTTCAGCCGTGGCTGGCGCCAGCGGCGAAGCGGCACCGCACGGTCGAGGCGAAAGGCCCCGTTCTCGCGCTCAACGCTCGATAGGCTCGCGTTCATGAGAGCGCCCCTTCCCTTGAAGCATTCCCACGCGCGCAACGCGCGGTTGGCCGACCTCGGACTGGAGTAGGCCATGTGGCTCGCACAACTGGCGGCTCCGCGCAACGTGCGTCGATTCATCGGCGCGGGGCTGTTCGCGGTTGCCGGGCTCGCTTTGTACATCGGCTTCGTCACGCCGCTGATGGCCGTGCTCGCGCTGATCGGCGTCGTCACGGTGGCAGGCTCGTTCTTCGCGGACACTGCGCTCGCAGGTCATCGTCGACGCGAGGCGCAGGCCTTCGCTGCGAGACACGGTTGGACCTACCACACACAGTTGTCAGGACTTTTGGCGACGCTGCGGACTCCGCCCTTCAACACGTCAACCTCACGCTACATCCATGTCATCGCGGGACGATTCGGCGGATTCGAGTGCTACGACGGCATCTACGAGTGGCATGTGCGCGTCCATGACAGTCTGACATTGACCGGCCGTCACCGGGTATCGGTGGTCAGGCTCCCGGACGAGTTACCGCGCCTGATGCTCATTCCCGAGGGAGTGACCTCTGCTCTCACGAAGCTCTTGGGAGGCGCCGACCGCGACTTCGAGTCTGCGTCGTTCAATCGAAACTGGCGCGTGGTGTGTAGCGATGCTCGTATCGCTCACGACATGCTCGGACCGCGCGTGCTGCACAGTCTTAACGCCCTGACTCCGCGGGCACCGATGCTGTTCGAACGTGGTCTCGCCGTCAGGATTGATCGCGAGGGAGAAGGGATCTCGTCCTTGGCCTCCCGGCTGAGCGGCCTGATTGCGATCGCACGGTACTTGCCGCGTCATACCGTTGACGATCACGGTCGGCTGGCGAACTCGCCAGGACCACTGCCCTCGATGAGCACTCCCGGTGCGTTGATCGGCGGCTACAAGCCCGAGATCCGAGACGCAGACGAGCAACACGTGCTCTATGCCAAGCGCCGCAAGTACGACGCTCGATTCTCCCAGAAAGATCAGTCATCCACCGATGACGATGGCCGCCTGGCGCCAGGTCCCCCTGCCCGATAGCATCGGCGACGTAGCGAACTGAAGGAGTTCTCGTGGAAATCGTCCTGGTCGTCGTCCTCGTCGTGCTGGCGCTTGTCGCCGTGTGGGCGGTCGCGCTGTACAACAGCCTGGTTCGCTTGCGGAACCTGGTGCAGGAGGCGTGGCGCCAGATTGACGTGGAGTTGCAGCGTCGCCACGACCTGATCCCCAACCTGGTGGAGACGGTCAAGGGCTACGCCGCTCATGAGAAGGGCACTTTCGAAGAGGTCACGCGTGCGCGCAACTTGGCCTCTGAGCCTGGCTCTTCCGTCGCCGAACAGGCGCAACAGGAAAACATGCTCACCCAAGCGCTCGGCCGCTTGATCGCGGTGGCGGAGGCTTACCCAGACCTCAAGGCGAACCAGAACTTCCAGCAACTTCAGCAGGAGCTCACCAACACTGAAGACCGCATTGCCGCCGGCAGGCGCTTCTACAACGCGAACGTTCGCGAGCTCAACACCAAGATTGAGGTCTTTCCCAGCAACATCGTCGCCTCGATGTTCGGCTTCACCCGCGCCGAATACTTCGAGATCGAGGACGCCGCTGTACGCCAGACCCCCACGGTGGAGTTCTAGCGTCTCCGCTTCCAGGGCGAGGCGCTAGTCCGACTCAACGGCGTCCATCAGGCGCGAAGCCTTGCGCGCTTCGAGGCGGTGCTTGAGCCACTCGACGGCGATCGGGATGAGCGACACGCCCACGATCAAGATCAGGGCAATCTCAATGTTGTTCTTCACCACGTCGAATCGGCCGAGCCAGTACCCCAGCAACGTCACGCCAACGCCCCATAGCAAGGCTCCGATGGCGTTGTAGCGCAAGAAGTGCTTGTACTCCATCTTGCCGATGCCAGCGGCTACAGGGATGTAGGTGCGGACGAACGGCACGAACCTGGCCAGAATGATGGCGCGACCGCCGTAGCGCTCGAAAAAGGCGTGAGTCTGATCGATGTACTGCTGCTTGAAGAAGCGTGAATCGGGGCGCCTGAAGATGGCGGGGCCGGCCTTGCGACCAATGGCGTAGCCCAGCTGGTCTCCCAACAGTGCAGCTCCGAACAGGGCAAGGCATGCCACCCACAACGGAACCTCGAGCGCTCCTGTACCGATGAACAGGCCGACAGTGAAGAGCAGCGAGTCTCCCGGCAGGAAGGGAAAGAGCAGCCCGGTCTCGATGAGCACGACGACGCAAATGGCGACGAGCGCAGCGGCGCCGAAGCGGTCGATGAAACTGTTGATGAGGATCTCAGGATCCATCCAATCGGGAAGCAACATCGGTGCGCGCATTTGACAAGCGTAAGCCAGCGGCGTGAGCCCTCAGCGCCTGCCAGGATGGGGAGATGACGTACACAACCACCGCTTTGGGCACCCCTTTGTCCACCGGAGCCACCCGGGTCTTGCTCTTGGGTTCAGGAGAACTCGGCAAAGAGGTCGCCATTGAACTTCAGCGCTTCGGCGTCGAGGTCATCGCGGCAGACCGGTACGCGGACGCCCCCGCGATGCAGGTCGCGCACCGGTCGCACGTGGTGGACATGCTTGACGCCGACGCCTTGAGCGCCCTGATCGACCAGGAGCGCCCGCATCTGGTGGTGCCGGAGATCGAGGCGATCGCCACCGAGGTGCTGCTCGAGGTCGAGTCTCGCGGCATCACGGTGGTTCCGACCGCTCGTGCGACACACCTGACGATGAACCGCGAGGGGATCAGGCGCCTCGCAGCCGAGGAGTTGAGACTCCCCACGTCGCCGTACCGCTTTGTCGACTCGCTCGAGGCTCTCCACACGGCAGTGGCCGAGTTGGGCACACCTTGCGTCGTGAAGCCCGTCATGTCGTCGTCGGGGAAGGGTCAGTCAGTGGTCAAGACCCCGGCCGACGCCGATGCTGCGTGGCGGTATGCCATGGAAGGGGCGCGCGCCGCTGGCAGCAGAGTGATCGTCGAGGGCTTTGTCGACTTCGACTACGAGATCACGCAGCTGACGGTGCGACACGTCGGAGGGACCCTGTTTCTCGATCCGATCGGGCACGTACAGGAGGACGGCGACTATCGCGAGTCGTGGCAACCGCAAGCGATGTCTCACGAAGCCCTCGTACGATCGCGAGCCATCGCCGAGGCCGTCACCGGGGCGCTTGGCGGTTGGGGTGTCTTCGGAGTGGAACTCTTTGTGCGCGGCGACGAGGTGCTGTTCTCCGAGGTGTCGCCCAGGCCGCACGACACCGGCCTCGTCACCCTCGTCTCGCAAGATCTCAGCGAGTTTGCTCTTCACGCGAGGGCGATTCTTGGCTTGCCAGTGCACGTCACGACGCTCGGCCCTTCGGCGTCGTGCGCCGTCTTGGTGGAAGGGCAGGGAGTGGCGACATTCCACGGCGTCGGCGATGCGGTGGCGGTGCCTGACACGGACATTCGACTGTTCGGCAAGCCCCGCGTCGAGGGCCGACGCAGAATGGCGGTGACGCTCTCAAGAGGCGTTACGGTAGACGAGGCTCGCGCTCGAGCACGCGACGCGAAGGCGGCGCTCTCGGTCGAGCTGACAGACATTTCACCGGCGTGATTGCTAAGGAGAGCCACATGCCCTTGACGTTGCACGTCAGCGGCTTGACGCAGAGTTTTGGGAACCGGAAGGTGCTCGACAACGTCACTTTTGACGTGCGGCCGGGTCGTGTGACGGGATTCGTTGGCGCTAACGGTGCCGGCAAGACCACGACCATGCGCGCGATCGTGGGAGTGCTCGCACCTGACGCGGGTACCGTGACGTGGGGAAACGCCCCCATGACTCTCGATGCGCGTCGGCGCGTGGGTTACATGCCAGAAGAGCGCGGGCTGTATCCCAAGATGAAGGTGCGCGACCAACTGGTCTATCTCGCGAGGATCTTCGGCGTGGAGACCACGGTTGCGGGTGAAAGGGCCGACGCGCTCCTCGCCGATTTCGGCCTGGCGGATCGCGCTGGGGATCTGTTGCACACACTGTCACTGGGCAATCAACAGCGGGTGCAGGTGGCTGCGGCTCTCATCCACGAGCCTGAGTTGCTCGTGTTGGACGAGCCCTTCAGTGGCCTCGATCCGATCGCGATGGATGCGATGGCGGAGCGACTCACAGAGCGAGCGCGGGCCGGAGTCCCCGTCCTGTTCTCGAGCCATCAACTCGATCTGGTCGAGCGGCTCTGCGACGACATCGTGCTCATTCACGAGGGTCGCGTTCTTGCGGCGGGAACCGCCCAAGCGCTTCGCGACGAGCGTGCGGGTTCTCGCTACCGTGTGGGCGTTGAGGGTGCGCCGGAATGGCGGCCGACGCTCGCGGGCGCTGACGTGGTTGCCGTCGGTAGCGAGTCTTCGGTGATCGAGCTGGGGGAAGGCGTCGACCCTCAAGCGCTGCTTGCCGATGCTCAGCGCGCCGGGGCGGTCACCCACTTCAGCAGGGCCGTGCCGTCGCTGTCAGAGCTGTTTGCGGAGGTGACCCGATGAGCGTGAACCGTGGCGAATTGGTGAGGATCATCGCCGGACGGGAAATCAACGTCAAGCTCCACGACAAGGGTTTTCTCGCGTCGACGGTGATCTTCATCGCCGTGATCATCGCGTCGATTGCGCTGCCAGCGATGCTCTCCGGAGGCGCGCCGTCGTACACGCTAGCCGTGGCAGAGGACGCGTACGAGGTCTCAGATGCGGCGGTGAATCTCGTCTCCGCGCCGGACGAGGCCCGACTTCCCGGAGTGCCGAAGGCTGACGTCACCATCGTCGAGGCTCAGTCGGTCGAGGCGGCGCTGGAGGACGAGAACGTCACCGCAGTGCTGAGCGTTGACGGCGGCCGCGCGGTCCTCACGGGCCGTGAAGGCGTTCCCGACGAGTTGACGAGCCTTGTTGCCGCCGCGTCGGCGCAGGTGACGTCTCAACAGGTCGCCAGCGAAGCGGGACTCACGAACGAGCAACTCAGCGCGCTCGTCGCTCCCACACCGCCGCGAGTGGACATCCTCGAGCCGGGGCCTGACTACGCCGTGCCGCCGCAACTCCTTGTGGTCGTCTTCGGATTCCTGTTCTACTTCTCGGTGCTGACGTTCGGGATCGCGATCGCGCAGTCAGTGGTCGAAGAGAAGCAGTCGCGCGTGGTCGAGTTACTGGTAGCGGCGCTGCCGGTGCGGTGGTTGCTCGCAGGCAAGGTCGCTGGCAACGCGGTGATGGCGATCGCGCAGGTGGCACTCATCGTCGGCGCGGGGCTGGTGGGCGCAGGCCTGGCGGGCCAGGGGGACATCGTGAGTCAAGCGCTCGGAGCCTCGGGGTGGTTCTTGCTGTTCTTCGTGTTGGGGTTCCTGATGCTCGCGTGTCTGTGGGCCGTCACGGGTTCGCTCTCGGCGCGCATCGAGGACCTGCAGTCATCGACGTTGTACATGCAGTTGGCCGTCATGATCCCGTTCTTCGCCGCCGTCTTCCTCACCGAAGAGAGCCCACTGCGCGTCGTGTTGTCCTACGTGCCGCTCACGGCGCCGCTCATCATGCCCGGTCGTGTGGCCACCGGCGATGCCGCACTGTGGGAGCCGGCTATCGCGGCGGCCATCGTCGCCGTGACGGCGGTGGTGCTCATCATCGTGGGCGCCAGGCTGTACGCGGGTTCCGTCCTCAACACCTCCCAGCGCACCAACCTGGTGGCGGCGTGGAAGAGCGGCGGCCGCGCGTAGCCTGTCAGTCATGGACGAGGCACCCGTAGCGGCGGAGGAACCGTTCGTTGGGGAACCTGCCAGCGTCGGCGTCGGGCCTTGGGAAGGCGACCCACCTACCGACCCGCGCCTCGACCCCGCCCTGCTGAGCGGCGGGGATCGCCGCAACGTCGTCGACAAGTACCGCTATTGGCGCCACGAGGCCATCGTGGCGGACCTCGACGAGCGTCGTCACCCCTTCCACGTCGCGATCGAAAACTGGCAACACGACTTCAACATCGGCTCCGTGGTGCGCACCGCCAACGCCTTCATGGCGCGCGAGGTGCACATCGTCGGCAACCGGCGTTGGAACCGCCGCGGCGCCATGGTGACCGACCGGTATCAGCACGTGCGGCACCACTCCTCCGTCGAGGAGTTCGCGCAGTGGGCGCGGGGAGAGGGCCTGCCGGTCATCGGCATCGACAACTTGCCTGGCTCCGTTCCTCTCGAGACGTATGTGCTGCCGCGGGAGTGCGTGCTGGTATTCGGCCAGGAAAGCGTCGGCCTCTCCGACGCGGTGCGGGAGGCGGCCGACGCCACGCTCGCCATCGCGCAGTACGGCTCGACGCGCTCCATCAACGCAGGGGCGGCGGCAGCCATTGCGATGCACAGTTGGGTGCGCCAGCATGGGGACATCGAGGCGGGGCACGCCGCTATCTGACACGAAGAGTGTCGATGTGGACCCGGTGTTGCGTCATGAGGGTGAGACCCGGGGCTGGCTCGGGCTCGTACGTTCAAGGAGACCGACGTGCAATACCTACTGATCATCGCCTCTGACCCCACGCTGCCCTCGCCCGAGCCGGGAGCCCCGGAGTTCGGTGCGTACATGCAGGCGTGGACCGACTACACCAACGAACTGACGGCCGCAGGCGCCCTCGTGGCAAGCGAGGCGCTGCTACCCGTCGAGACCGCCACTACCGTGCGCCACAAGGACGGCGCCACGCAGGTCCTTGACGGCCCCTTCGTGGAACTCAAAGAGCACCTTGGTGGCTTCTACCTGATCGACGTCGACACCCTTGACGATGCGATCGAATGGGCCCGCAAGCTCCCCGTCGGCGAGGGGGCCGTCGAGGTGCGGCCCATCATGGACCTCTCCGCGTTCATGTGACCACCACCAAGGCAGCGGCCGACGCGCTCACGCGGCTGGCTCGCGAGGAGGGTGGGCGGTTGCTCGCCCTCCTCGCGGACCGCGCCGGCAGCGTCGATGTCGCCGAGGAGTGTCTTCAAGAGGCGTACGCCCGCGCGGCGACGGCTTGGAGCGAGGAGATCCCCGCGAACCCCGCCGCGTGGGTCTATACGGTGGCGCGCAACGTGGCCGTCGACCGCGCGCGGCGTGAGGCCGCACGGAGGCGACGAGCCGTCGCACACGCGCCGCTGATCGAGGCCGAGGCAGGCGCGGGCGCCGATGAGGATCCGCGGCCTATCGAGGAGTTGGCCCACGTGGGGGACGAGCAACTCAGGCTCATGCTGCTGTGTTGCCACCCGGCGCTCGCGCGCGACGCGCAAGTGGCGCTCACGTTGCGGCTCGTCGGGGGACTCACGACGGCCGAGATCGCGGCCGCGTACCTGGTGCCGGAGGCGACCATCGCACAGCGACTCGTGCGTGCCAAGCGCAAGATCAGGGATGCCAGGATTCCGCTCATCATCCCGGCCGACCTCTCCGAGCGGGCGGAGACTCTTGCGACCGTCCTGGGTCTGGTGTTCAACGAGGGTTACCTCGCGCACACGGCCGACGCTGGCGGGTTGACGCGCTCGGCACTCGCGGATCAGGCCATCCGGCTCACGGCCACGGCGGCAGATGCGCTACCTAACGAACCCGAACTGGGAGGGCTGCTCGCGCTTCAACTCTTTCACCGCTCCCGTGAGGCGGCCAGGGTGGATCGCAACGGAGTGCTGGTGCCTCTCGGGCGTCAGGATCGGACGTTGTGGGACAGGGTCCGCATCGCTCAAGGCTCCATGGCACTGTCCGTCGCGCTCGCACAACGGCGCATGGGGCCGTGGCAGGTGCAGGCCCTCATTGCGGCGGAACACACGCACGACGCGACGGACTGGGAACGCATCGTGCGCTTGTACGACCTGCTGTTGACGATGACCCCCGGCCCCGTCGTCGCGTTGAACCGTGCCGTCGCGGTGGCGGAGGCGCGCGGGCCATCGGAGGGTCTCGCCGAGGTGGAGCGCATCGAGGGGCTCGCGAAGTACCACCTGTTTCACGCGGCCAGAGCCCACCTCCTCGAGCGGCTGGGCGACACCACTGAGGCACTCGCGGCGTGGCGGGTTGCCGCTGCCCTCACGACCAACCACTCGGAAGCCGCGTTCGCCGCCTCCCACATAGACCGCTTGGCCAGCCGGGTCCGGGACGATGGGCCGGGAGCGTCGGGCCCTGGTTTCTGACACAATAGGCGGCGGTTACTACACCCACTTATTCAGGAGTTACGCATGGCCCTCGCCACCCCCGAGTCCTACAACGCGATGCTCGATGCCGCCAAGGCTGGCGGATACGCCTTCCCGGCGATCAACATCACCTCGTCGTCCACCATCACGGCAGCCATTCAGGGCTTCGCCGAGGCTGAGTCCGACGGCATCATCCAGGTTTCGGTCGGCGGCGGTCAGTACGCCTCCGGCGCCGCACGCGTGAAGGACCAGGTGGTTGGCTCGCTCGCCCTGGCCGCTTACGCCCGCGAGGTCGCCGACTCCTACGGCGTCACCATCGCCCTGCACACCGACCACTGCCACGCTCAGTACGTCGACAACTGGTTGCGTCCGCTGCTCGCCGCCTCGACCGAGAAGGTCAAGGCTGGCGGTCTGCCGATCTTCCAGTCGCACATGTGGGACGGCTCCTCCGTCCCGATGGACGAGAACCTGAAGCTCGCCGAGGAATTGCTGGAGCTGTCGCAGGCTGCCAACACCATCCTCGAGATCGAGATCGGCGTTGTCGGTGGCGAAGAGGACGGCCACGCAGCAGAGATCAACGAGAAGCTCTACACGAGCGTCGAAGACGGCATGGCGACGGTCAAGGCGCTCGGCACCGGCGAGAAGGGCCGCTACCTCACGGCGCTGACCTTCGGCAACGTGCACGGTGCCTACAAGCCAGGCGCCGTGAAGCTGCGTCCCGAAATCCTCGGCGAGATCCAGACGGCCGTCGGCGCGAGCGTCGGCAAGGACAAGCCTTTCGACCTGGTGTTCCACGGCGGCTCGGGCTCCACTGCCCAGGAGATCGCGACCGCTGTCGAGTTCGGCGTCATCAAGATGAACGTCGACACGGACACCCAGTACGCGTACACGCGTCCCGTCGTTGACCACATGATGAAGAACTACGACGGCGTGCTCAAGGTCGATGGCGAGTGGGGCAACAAGAAGGCTTACGACCCCCGCGCATGGGGCAAGCTTGCCGAGGCAGGAATGGCCGCTCGCGTGGTCGAGGCCTGCCAGCAGCTCGGCTCGGCTGGTAAGAAGATCTAGGTATTGCGATGCGGAACGCCCCCGGTCGCAACTGCGCCGGGGGCTTTCGCACGTTCTAGTAACAACCAAGCCCCGGCTAAGACCGGGTGAGGGGAGTCAAGCGATGCCAGGCGTCGTGATCGTAGGGGCCCAGTGGGGCGACGAGGGTAAGGGCAAGGCCACCGATGTTCTTGGCTCCCGCGTCGACTACGTGGTCAAGTTCAATGGCGGAAACAACGCCGGTCACACTGTCGTGATCGGCGATCAGAAGTTCGCCCTCCACCTGCTGCCATCGGGGATTCTGACGCCAGGCGTCATCCCTGTGATTGGCAATGGCGTTGTCGTTGACCTCTCCGTGCTCATGGGCGAACTCGATGCGCTCATCGAGCGCGGGGTCGACCCCTCCAAGTTGCTCATCTCCAATGCCGCGCACGTCATCGCGCCGTACGCGCGCACCCTGGACCAGGTGACGGAGCGGTTCCTAGGCAAGCGCAAGATCGGCACCACCGGCCGCGGCATCGGCCCTGCGTACGCCGACAAGATCAACCGCCTTGGAATCCGCATCGGCGACCTCTTTGACGAGGCCGTGCTGCGCGACAAAGTGGAAGGCTCGCTGGTCGCCAAGAACCACATGCTCGTCAAGATCTACAACCGCCGTGCCATCGAAGTGGACGAAGTGGTGGAGGAGCTGCTGAGCTACCGCGAGCGGCTCGCGCCCATGGTGGCGGACACGTCGCTGTTGCTCAACCAGGCGCTCGACGCCGGCAAGAACGTCCTGTTCGAGGGCGGCCAGGCGACCATGCTGGATGTGGACCACGGCACCTACCCGTTCGTCACGTCGTCGAACGCGACGGCAGGCGGCGCCTGCACCGGCTCTGGTGTTGGCCCCACCAAGATCGACTCCGTCATCGGCATCGTCAAGGCGTACACGACCCGCGTGGGCGAGGGTCCGTTCCCCACGGAACTGACCGACAAGTGGGGCGAGTTGTTGCGCGACGTCGGCCACGAGTTCGGAACCACCACTGGGCGGCCGCGCCGCTGCGGGTGGTACGACGCCGTGATCGCCCGCTACGCCTGCCGGGTCAATGGCCTCACGGACTTTGTCCTCACCAAGTTGGACGTGCTCACGGGCATCGAAGAGATCCCTGTGTGCGTCGCGTACGACGTCAACGGCAAGCGCTTTGACGAGTTGCCGCAGGACCAGGCCGACTTCGCAGCGGCAGTGCCGATCTACGAGACCTTCCCTGGTTGGACGGAGGACATCTCCGGCGCGACGACGTTCGAGGAACTTCCGCAGAACGCACAGGACTACGTAGTAGCGCTGGAGAAGATCTCGGGTTGCCGTATTTCGGCCATCGGTGTCGGCCCCGCCCGCGACGAGATCCTGGTGAGGCACGACCTGCTGCACGCGCGCGGTCAGTAGGAGCGTTCGAGTCCGCGCAGCCAGTCCCTCAGCGGCCTTCCAACGGTGCGGGGCAGGCTATACCACCGCCATGGCCCGTCTGCGGTGACGTCAACCAACTCGGCCTTGGCGAGCAGTTGGAGATGTTGCGAAGCTCGTGCGGTCGAGATGCCGAACGTGTCGCTCAACGAGGCCGCGAGGTCCCCGGCGGAGGCTCCCCCCACGACGAGAAGTTCGAGGGCAAAGCGGCGCGCGGGGTCGGCGAGCGCGCGGGCCACCCGATCGAGTTCGGCGTCGCCCTCGAGTCGGTCGAGGAGCGCCTCATCGTGGAGCGCGTTCAGGGTGGTCGGCGCGGTCGGCGCGGTCGGCGCGGTCAGTGCGGAACCGGCGGCGGCCGAGGGGTGACGTGCTGCCGAACGCTCGGCGCCACTGCCCCGCTGTCCTTGTTCGTCGCCCACGTTCCCTCCGCCACTGCCGCGCCATGTGTCACGGCCTTCAGATGCCTGAGTATCACTTTCGCGCATTTCAGCTCTCGCTTAAATGCCCGATTGGAAACTGTGGAGAGCCGGGGCGTGGTGGTGCCGACGGGGTGGTGCGGCGGTGCGGACGCGCTGCCCTCGATCAGGCCGCCCGCTCGCGGACCACCGTCGCCACGTCAACACGCCGCACCGCCCGCACGGCAGGCCACTGTGACAGCGCGGCCGCGGCCAGCACCCCGAGCGCACATGCCGGCAGCATCCACCACGGCATGGCGAGCTCGAGGTTGAACAGGTCGTTGGAGAACGATGCGAGGAATGCGCGCGCCGCGAGCACCCCGAGCCACAACCCGACCGGGATGCCGAGCGCAGTAGCCAACAGGTTCTCCGTCGCGATGGTGCGCGCCACCTTGCCGACGCTCACCCCTGCTGCCCTGAGTGTCGCGAGCTCACCGGTGCGCTCGGCCACGCTCACGGCCATGGTCACGTAGATCATGGCAAGTGCCAGCACCGACCCCAACGCGATCATCACACCTATGAACGCGTAGAAGAGGCCCAAGTAGCTGTCGACCACCCCCACCACGGCGTCGGCGTCTTGATAGGCGACCACCCCTGGCATGCCGGTGATGTGGTCGCGCAACTGGTCGCGTTCCGCGCCGTCGTCGACGCTCAAGAGGTAGGTGTCGAGGCCTTGAGAGGGGACGATATCCGCAGCAACGCCGGTGGTGGCGTACAGAGAAGTGCCGAGCGGCTCGTCGACGAGGCCTGCCAGTCGCACCTCATGATCGGTGCCGCCGACGGCAAGCGTGATGGTGTCGCCCACTTCAACATCGAGGATGTCTGTGAGCGCCTTTCCCGCGAGCACGCCGTCTTCCGGCAATGCCACCGTCGAACCGTCGGGCGCACGGAATCCGTGCATGCGGGTGCCCTGCTCGAACCCCTGGAGCGACGTGGCGTAGCTCTTGTCCCCGGCGATGGCGGTCGTGCCACCCACCACGGTGGGCTCCACGGTGGTGACGCCAGCGATGGCGGCAAGGGCGTCGGCGTCGGGCCCGCCGGCAGCGACCGTGACCGTCGCATCCTGCATGGCGACCTCGTGATACTGGACGCGCAAGGCCTCAAGGATGCTCGTCATCATGCCCACGGAGGCGATCACTACCACGAGCGCGAGCACCCCGCCCAATGCCGTGGCGAGCGTGCGACGACGGTTGCGGCCCACGTCGCGCAGCGCCATGCGGGCGGTCACGGGAAGGCGGCCGAGGCGTGCCACGAAGCGGCTCCACTGTCCGGGAGTGAGGGGGGTGGCGCTCGCGCGCATCGCCTCGGCTGGAGCAGTGCGTGACGCCGTCAGGGCGGGCCCGAAGGCGCCCAGCAGTCCGACGATGACGCCGAACGCCAGCCCCGCCACGAGCATCCATGGCCGCGTGCGCACCACCGTGTCTGGAATGCCGAGCGCCCCCGTGTAGGCGCTGGTCACCGCGCCGTTCGCTGCGGCGCCCAAAACCACGCCGACGGCGGCCCCGGCGAGCCCCACGATCACCCCTTGAGACAGGTAGTGACGCAAGACGCGGCCGCGCCGAGCGCCAGAGGCCATGAGGGTGCCGATGATGGGTCGCTCGCGCAGGATGCGCCTGGCAAGCATCACGTATGACGCCACGCCAGCGGCCGTGAGGAACAGCAAGGGAAAGGCGACCGACATGTCGTTGAAGCCGTCGAGGTCCTCCTGCAGGGTCGCGTGGGACGGCTGGTCGCGCCACGTCACCACGTCGTGAGCGCCAGCGCCCCGCATGGCGATGGCGACCGGGCCGGTAGCGTCGGCGTCGGTGTCTTCTGGCAGGAGGGCAAGTGCCTGAGTGGGCTCAGCGCCCAGCCACTCGCGTGCGGCGGACTCCGGCGCGAACACCACCGCGAACGAGTGGGGGTCGGCAATCACTTCTTGGCGGCTGCGGGCCGCCCAGATGTACTCGGCAGAGACCACGATCCCCTGCACGGTGGCCGTGTGCCACGCACCTTGGCCGAACACCTCGACGGTGTCGCCGGGGACCAGTCCGAAGGTCTCCGCGGCGTGCTTCTCCACGAGCACCTGGTCGGTCGCGCCCTCGTCAAGGTAGTCGCCCTCGATCACGTCGACGTCGTCGACCGCCGCACGCCCGGAGTCGGGAAGCGAGATCACGCGACCCACCAGGGCGGTGCCGTCGATCCGCATCGGCGGATCCACCTGGATGCGCGTGATCGCGTCCGTGGCGCCGGCCGCGAGTGCGGCGTCGGCTGCGGCCTGCGCGTCGGGGCCGGTGGCGATGAGGTCGGCGAAGTGGAGGCGGTCGTACGTATGCTGGTAGGAGTCGCTCAGGTTGAGAAACGCGCCAGCGGTCGTGACGTAAAGCATGACGCCCAGCAAGATGGTGACGCCCACGGCGATCACTTGGGCGCGCTGCCTGGCGAGATCCCTGAGGCTCTTTCTGATGGTGACGCGCATCCCGATCACCACGTGACGTCGTCGGCGTTGGCAGGCGACGCGTTGTCCTCCGTCGACTCGATTCGACCATCCACCACGGTGATCACGCGGTCGGCGATTTGAGCGACGGACGTGTTGTGGGTGATGACGACGACGGTGCGGCCGCGGTCGCGCAGTTCCTGCAGCAACGCGAGGATCTGGCGGCCGGTGTCGAGATCGAGCGCACCTGTGGGCTCGTCGGCCAGCAGGATCGCGGGGTCAGTGGCGAGCGCCCTGGCGAGGGCGACGCGCTGCTGCTGACCGCCGCTGAGCTGGGAAGGGAAGCTGTCGCCTCTGTCGCCGAGGCCCACCGACTCGAGCAGCTCAGGCACGCGAGTCTTGTCCCCGCGTCCCGTCAACTCGATGATCACCTCGATGTTCTCGCGCGCCGTGAGGGTAGGGATCAGGTTGAAGAACTGGAACACGAAGCCCACATGATCGCGCCTGAAGTCGGACAGGTCCGCGGGCTTGCGGCCGCCGATGCTCTCGCCGCCGACGGTGACGTCGCCGCTCGTGGCAGTCTCGATTCCCCCGATGATGTTGCACAGCGTGGTCTTGCCGGAGCCCGACGGGCCGAGCACGACCGCTAGCTGGCCGGTACCGATCTCCAGGTCGATCCCTTTGAGGGCGTGCACTGCGGCGTCGCCGGAGCCAAACGTCTTGGTGACCGCGTTGAGACGGACTGCCGTGTCGGTCGCGAAGGCTGAGGGGGTGGGCGTCATGAGTCCTCCTTGGTGAAGGCGCCGTTCAGGTACACGTCGAAGGCGACGGCAGCCCAGCGCTGCATGCCCTCTTGCGTGAGCGGATCGGTGCCGATCGCGTCGGCAATGTGGTCGTGGAGCAGGATCATGGCGAGGTCGTTGACCATGAGAAACGCGGCCATCGCGTCGCGGTCGGGCGTCGGCCTTGCGTTGCCGCCGCCGGCCATCGCGTCCAAGGCCGCGAGCGACAACTCAAACCACTGCCGGAACAGGGTGCGGCCCACGGGGTCTCCGGAGAGCAACAGTCTGCGCAGGTATGGCGGGATGGGGGAGTCCTGGGGCACTTGGGAGGCGAAGAGCTCTGCAAAGCCCTTGACCGCTTGCGGCTCGCCTGAGGTGAACGCAGCGGGGTCCTCGACTGCGCCGGCCAGCATCTCGTCAAAGATGGTCATCACGTGCGCGTCGACCGCATCCCTCAGGCCTTGCTTGGAGCCGAAGTGGTGCAGCACCAAGCCCGGCGAGACGCCCGCGCACGCCGCGATGTCGCGCACCGTCACTGCGTCGGGCCCTCGCTCGCCAAAGAGTCTGAGCGCACAGTTGCGGATGCTGGCCCTGGCGGTGACGTCGCGTTCACTGGTCATCTGTTCAACATACTGAACATCTGTTTAGCAAGCAAATCGATCAGGGCAGGAGGTCCTGCGGGAGGCTGGGACCTCGTGAGGTATCCTCGTACCCATGCACGCCACTTCCATGATGCAGATGCCCGCGCCCCACGGCTGCGGTGCTTTGTCGTGTCGTGGGGCGTCCTCGCTCAGCTGTTGATCGTGATTCCCGCCTCCTAGCCGGAGCACTCACCGCAGCCCGGCGGCATCCTCGCCGCCTTTCGCCACCGCCGCCAGGTCTCCCTGTGCCGCGGCCGAAAACACCCGTGCCACCACGACCGAATCGTGGCGGTTCTCGCATCGGCGTACGCGCCATCTCGCACCATGAAAGGCATCAGCCATGACTCACCGCATCGCACTCCCCGTCTCGTTCCTTGTCGCCTCGCTGGTCCTGACGGCATGCTCCTCTGGCGCCGATGGCACGGCCGCCGGACCCTCGACGGGTGCCACTGCGACCGCCACCGACACGTCCCTCGCCGACGTCCAGGCGGCAGGCGAACTCGTCGTCGGCACAGAGGGCACGTACCGTCCCTTCAGCTACCACGTAGACGGCTCGGGAGATCTCACCGGGTACGACGTCGAGGTCGCCAGAGCGGTCGCAGAAGAGCTCGGCGTCGAGGCGCGCTTCGAGGAGACGCAATGGGACGCGATTTTCGCAGGCCTCGAGGCTGGCCGCTTCGACGTGATCGCAAACCAAGTGTCCATCACGCCCGACCGTGAGGAGACGTACACCTTCTCGCAGCCGTACACCTACTCAACGGGCGTCATCGTGGTTCCTGAAGGCGCTTCCGATATCACGTCTTTTGATGACCTCGAGGGCAAGACGACTGCACAGTCGCTCACGTCCAACTGGCACACCCTCGCGCAGGAGTCAGGCGCGAACATCGAGGCGATCGAAGGTTGGGCGCAGGCCGCTGCACTCGTCGAGCAAGGGCGCGTAGACGCCACTATCAACGACAAGCTGACCTTCCTCGACTACCAGAAGCAGACCGGAAACACGGGCTTGGTGATCGCCGCGGAGACTGAGGACTTCTCACGTAGCGCCTTTGCTCTTGCAGGAGGTAGCAACGCTCTCGCGAAGGCCATCGACGACGCCCTCGCTGCCTTGGCTGACGACGGCACTCTCGCCGCAATCTCTGAAGAGTTCTTTGGCGACGACGTCTCGGTGGCGCCGGGACAGTGACGGAAATTGATTGGGATCTGGTCCTCGGATCGCTCGGCCCGCTAGCGAGCGGGGCGATTCGAGGCACCATCCCGTTGGCGCTCGCATCCTTCGCCGTCGGCATGGTGATAGCGGTCGGGGTCGCGCTCATGCGGCTCTATGGCAACCGTCCGGCGCGAGCTGCAGCGAGGCTGTACGTCTCGGTCGTCCGCGGCACCCCGCTGTTAGTTCAGCTCTTCGTCGTGTTCTATGGGCTGCCTTCGCTGGGCCTCACGATCGATCCGTGGCCCAGTGCGATCATCGCTTTCTCGCTCAACGTCGGTGGCTATGCGGCTGAGGTTGTGAGGGCCGCGATTCTCTCGGTGCCGAAGGGCCAGTGGGAGGCGTCGTACATGATCGGGATGTCCCGGCGCACCTCGCTGCGAAGGGTGATCCTGCCCCAGGCTTCGCGGGTCGCCGTGCCGCCGCTGTCGAACACCTTCATTTCGCTGGTCAAGGACACCTCGTTGGCTTCGCTCATCTTGGTCACGGAACTCTTCCGCGAGGCCCAACAAATCGCGGCCTTCAGTCAGGAGTTCATGGTGTTGTACGTCGAAGCCGCAATCGTCTACTGGGTGATCTGCCTCGCGCTATCCAGCGGGCAAAGCACCATCGAAAGGAGACTGGACCGCTATGTCGCACACTGACCCCACCCCATCATCGTCCCTCCTCACCGTGGAAGGAGTCTCCAAGCGTTTTGGCGAGACCGAGGTGCTGCGTTCGGTCGACCTCAAGGTGGCGCGGGGCGAGGTGCTGGCAGTGATCGGGGCCTCAGGCTCCGGGAAGACCACACTGCTGAGATGCCTCAACGGACTCGAGGTACCCGATGCCGGTCATGTGACGATTGCAGACACGGCCGTCGACTTCTCCGCCCGCCCCGCATCGCGTGAGCTCCGGGCGTTGAGGGATCGCTCGACCATGGTGTTCCAGCACTATCATCTGTTTCCGCATCGCACCGTGCTGGAGAACATTGCGGAGGGCCCGGTCATCGTTCAGCGCCGGCAAAAGGAGCAGGTCCGCGAAGAAGCCCTCGCTCTGCTGGACCGCGTGGGCATGGTGAACCGCGCGGGAGCCTACCCCCACGAACTCTCAGGAGGCCAACAGCAGCGGGTGGGAATCCTCCGTGCGCTCGCGCTTCGACCCGACCTGCTGCTATTCGACGAGCCGACCTCCGCACTGGACCCGGAACTCGTGGGCGACGTCCTGACTCTCATGCGCGACCTGGCAGCCGAGGGATGGACCATGGTGGTGGTGACCCACGAGCTGCAGTTCGCACGCGATGTGGCGCAGCAGGTCGCCTTCGTGGACCAGGGCCGGGTGCTTGAGCACGGGGAGCCAGCGCAAGTACTTCGTGCGCCGCGAGAGGAACGCACCAGACAGTTCGTTCATCGCCTCTTGCACCCGCTCTAGCGGGACCGTCTTCACGCGATCTTCATACTCCCGAGGGTATGCACTTCACCTCATGGGGTTCATCATGGAAGCAGACGGAAAGCCACCGCGGTGGCTCAGTGAGAGGAGATCGAATATGTGGGGACACGGCTATGACGGAATGATGGGCGGGGCAGGCTTCGGTGTGATGTGGGCGTTGTGGATCCTGATCCTCGTCGGGATCGCAGCGCTCGTGTTCGCGGTGGTGCGGCTCGCATCGAAGTCGCGCGATGGTGGCACGACGCCGCCCCCAGCGACCACGTCGTCCGCCCGGGCGATCCTGGAGGAGCGCTACGCGCGCGGTGATATTGACACGGAGGAGTTCACCGAGCGCAAGAAGAACCTCGAGGGTCGGTGACGGAGCCCCTCTCCAGACGCGCGCTTCTCGCGCTGGGCGCGGCGGGAGCCGGCTCGGTTGCGCTTGGCGCCATCGGATTGCGCGCGCAGGGTTGGCCTCCCTTCGACGGCGAACGCAAGGACGACGTGCGGGGCACCACATGGACAGAGCCGTCCGTGGTCGAGTCGCGAGGAGGCCTCCTGGAGCTCGAACTGCGCGCCGCTGTCACCGACGTGACCATCGCAGGCGCCACGGCGCGGATGCTCAGCTACAACGGCTCAGTGCCAGGACCCACGCTTCATCTTCGCCCGGGCGACCGGATCCGGGTGCGCCTGGTCAACGATCTTGATAAGCCCACCAACCTTCACACCCACGGCCTGCTGGTCTCGCCGGAGGACAACGGCGACAACCCCTTCCTCAGCATCGGCCCTGGCGAAGCCTTCGACTACAACATCCACCTGCCAGACGACCACCCGGCTGGGGTGTTCTGGTATCACCCCCACCGCCACGGTCTCGTCGCTGACCAAGTATTCGGTGGTCTGTATGGGGCGATCGTGGTGGACGACGAGGACTGGTCCGGGGGAGCGCCTCGAGTGGCGGTGGTCTCGGACACCACGTTGTCGCGAGGAGGGGTCGCCGACGTCTCGGCGATGGACCGCATGCAGGGCCGCCTGGGTCAGACCGTGCTGGTCAACGGCCACGTGGCGCCCCGCCTCGCCGCGCCTGGGGGGAGTTCTGAGCGACTGCTGATCATCAACGCGTGCGTCTCCCGATACCTCGATCTGGATTTCGGGGGTCGTGAGATGACCGTTCGCGGCTTCGACTCGGGCGCGTTCGTCCCGCCGTTCGCGCGCAAGCGCGTGCTCGTGCCGCCCGGCGGTCGTGTCGATCTCGACGCCCCTGTCGCCGACGCCCCGACAGGCCTCGTCGCCCGCGCTTATGACATTGGGGGCATGGGCATGATGCGAGGTGGCGGCGCCGATCCGGCCGACGCGACCCTGTTCACGATCGTGCCCGGCGTGGCCGCTCGCCGCGCCCCTTCTCCCGCGTCGTCGCCCTCACCGTCGCCGCCCCGTGATCTTCGCGGCGCGACCGTGGATCGCGCTCGCACTCTCACTCTCTCGATGGGCATGGGCGGCGGGGGCATGAGCTTCACCATTGACGGCCGCACCTTTGACGGCGCGCGTATCGATCATGAGGTTGAGCTGGGGGCGATCGAGGAGTGGACACTACGCAACACATCAACCATGGCCCACCCCTTCCACCTGCACACCTGGCCCATGCAGCTGATGGGCGACAACAGCGAGGGCCAGGTGGACATCCGCGATGTGGTGGACGTACCCGCCGGCCAAGAGGTGACGGTGCGGATCGCCTTCGACCGCCACTCAGGCCGGACTGTCTTCCACTGCCACATCCTCGATCACGAGGATCTAGGCATGATGGGCGTGGTCGAGGTTCGGTAGTGCAAGATGCTGGGGCAAAGGGCTCCCGTCAGGCCAACTCTGCGGTCACGATCTCGAGAAGCTCCTCGGGATCGAGCCACATCGAAGGGTAGTTGCCGTACCAGCGTTGGACGCCCTCCGCGTCGATGAGAATGAAGCCGTGTCCCGGCAGGCCCTCGTGCATGCCGTTGCCGAGCGTGCCATAGGCGCTGGAGATTTTGCCATCGTCGAGTGCGAAGGGGGCTTCCACGGCGAGGCGCTCGCGCACAGGGTTGATCTGATCGGCAGTGTTCATCACGATGGGAAGCACCTTGATGCCGGCCTCAGCGAACCCTGGATTCGCTTCAATCGCTGCCATCTGCGAAATGCACGAGTCGCAGCCGGCGCCCTCATTGAAGTAGAGGATGACCGGGCTACCGGCGTAGTCGGACAGGGACACCTCGCCGCCTTCACTCAGTGGCAGAGTGAACGGTGTTGCGACCTCCTGCACCGCACCTGTTTCCGGACGGGCGGACAGCAGGCCCACCGTCACGAGAATGCCGATCGCGAGGACGCCGACCAGCCAGGAGGCGCGCGTGATGAGGGTACGGCGGCGCTCCTGGTGACGCTGGGCGGCACGGGCCTCTGCGAGCAGTTGTTCGCGCTTGTTGAGGCGGGTTGCGGATCCTGAGGGCATGAGTTACTCCTTGTCGGCGACGGACGACGTCGTGGCGGGGGCTTCGTGGCAGTGGGCTTCGGGGGACGATGCGGGTGGCGCGTCCTTGCGGCGGCTCCACGGCAAGCGTCGGTCGACAAGCGCGCCCCACACGAACACCGCTGCGAGCGCGAGAAGCCCGAGCGCTTGGACGGGCTCGGGCACTGGGCTGAGTGCCTCTTGGGTCCACGCGAACGTCCGGGTGAGGGTCGCGGAGGCCCAGCTCTGTGCGGCTGTTCCGCCGGTCATCTCGGATTCCCCCGCGAGCGCGATGACGAACACGCCCATCACCGCGAACGTCACGGCGACGGCGATGTTCACGGTGTTGGTGACGAGAGTCCGTCCCGCGACCTTCAAGCGCACCGGCTTGGCGCGAAGGAATTTCTTTTCGCCTAAGCGCGCCCGGTCCCACACCAGCGCCATGACGAACAGCGGGAAGACCATTCCGAATACATACGCGAGGCCCAGCACCGCGCCGCCCGCCGCTGACCCAGAGAGCGCAGATAACGTCATGACGCCCACGAGCACCGGCGCGCAGCAACTCGATGCGACGCCGGAGAAAACGCCAAGCGTGAAGAAGCTCGCACTGTCGCCGCGGCTCGTGTCCGGGGCGCGCACAAACGACGGCAGCGACCACATGCGTCCGGAAAGGGACAGACCCGCCAACGCGATCATCAAGAGGCCGCCAGCCCAATACAACGGCTCGTGGTACTGGGCAATGGCACCCGCGAGCAGGCTCACTCCCAAGGTGATGGGCACGAGCACAACGGCCAGGCCAGCCGCGAAGATGAGCGTGAGGGGAATCAGACGCCGACGGCGGTTCTTGACCGCGCCAGCAAGGTAGCTGGGAGCCAAGAAGACAATGCAGCAGGGGGCGAACAACGCCACTCCACCTGCGAAGAACGCGGCGAGGATGCTGCCTGTGGCGAGAAGTTCGGTGCCCATATCAGCTGACCCCTGCCTGGTACGCCGCGGCTGCGTCTGCGCGGCGAGAGAGAAGGCGTAGCAACTTCTTGCGCGGTAGCCGACCGGAACTGAAGAACTCGCCGTCCACCAACACGAGTGGGTTCATTGCGGGGCGGTGCCGCGCGACCAACGCCGCGCCTTCATCGGACTCCAGGCCGACCGTCGTGACGTCGATGGGCTGCGTGGTCGCGAGTTCGGCGAGCGCCACGGAGGCGTCGTCGCAGAAGTGGCAGGCGGGACTGTGAACCAGGGTCACCGCAATACGGTGAGGCTCAAGGATGGGCACGACGGTCTCCTTACGGTGTCTGGACGCGATCAGTCTGCGTGGAGGGCCCTGCAGACTCGACTGGCATTACATCAACTTTCGATGAAGACTTGTGTGGCCGCAGCGGGCCATCGGGAGCATCGTCCACGGGGCGCCGACCCCGCCGCGCTACGGCCACGCCAAGAGCGAGCCCGGCCGCGATGCTGGCGATCGACCACAGTTGCGGCTGAGTCAATCCCCACAACGCCGGCTCGTTGATGCGCAGGAACTCGACAGCTACACGTGCGACGCCACTGAGAAACAGATAGCCCGCGACGACGGCAAGCGGTGGCGGCTGCCGCCTAGCGAGAGTCCAGAGCAGTGCGGCGATGGCCAGCGCCCCGAGCGCTTCGTAGAGGGGAGTGGGGTGCACGGCGACGTCCGTGGGGACCACACCGTGGGTGACTGGCATGCCCCAGGGCAGCGACGTTGGTTTGCCATATGTGCCGTCACCAGACAGCCAACAGCCGATGCGACCGATCGCGTAGGCGACGCTGAGCGGAATCATCGCGGCGTCCGCGACCGTTGCGGCTGGGAGGTGTCGCCGCCGCATGACTACCAAAGCGGATGCGATGCCGCCCAGGAGGCCGCCATACCAGGTGAAGCCCATGCCTCCGAGGTGGTGTGCGGTCAGGGTGGACGCATTCTCGAGGAGGTAGTAGATCTTTGCCCCCACAAAACCCCAGACGGTGGCCCACAACACGAACGTGTATGCGTCGTCCTTGTTGAGGCCGTGGCGGCGAAAAGCTCGCCCCAGCAGGATTGCGGCGACCACGGCGGCGGCGGCCTTGCTGATGCCGTAGGTCTGGATATCGAGTCCCAGAATCGAGAAGAGCACGGGCTGCATGGAATTCCTTTCGTGTGCCTTCATCCTCGGGATGCCGCATTGACCTCCCCGGCGACATTTGGTCAAGGTTCGGTGAAGTTTCGAGTCGTCGTGGCCGCATGGAGTGGGCGGACGGCGCCGGTTCCGTGACAATGGGGCGCATGACACCGTCCCCTGGAGTCCCCCTGCGCGCGCTCGTGGTGGATGACGAGCCAGCGCTTGCGGAACTCGTATCCGACTACCTCGTGCGCGACGGCTTCGAGGTGGAGCGCGCCCGTGACGGAGAGGACGCGCTGCGCCGTGCCCGCACACTCGACCCTGACGTGGTGGTCTTGGACCTCGGCCTTCCCGGCATCGACGGCTTGGAGGTGTGCCGGCAGTTGCGGACGTTCTCCGACTGTTATGTGGTCATGTTGACCGCGCGCGCCGAGGAGGTGGACACCTTGGTGGGTTTGTCGGCTGGGGCTGACGACTACGTCACCAAACCCTTCAGTCCTCGCGAACTCGTGGCTCGCGTGCGGGTCATGCTGCGTCGTCCGCGAGCGAATGCCGTCGCCCTTAGCAATCAAGAGTCCGAGTTGCTGCGGGTCGGTGACCTCGCAATCAATCTCGATGCACGAGAGGTAAGCCTTGCCGGCGAGCCGGTGCACCTCACGCGCACGGAATTCGACCTGCTTGCCGCACTCGCTGTGCGACCTACGCGCGTGTTGACTCGCTCAGCCCTCCTGGAAGAGGTGTGGGGAGGCGGATGGGTGGGAGACGAACACTTGGTGGACGTGCACATCCTTCACGTGCGTCAGAAGCTCAATGACAGCGCAGAGCGACAACAGTATGTCCGCACGGTGCGCGGCATCGGCTACCGGATCGGAACGGGGCAGTGACGGCTGACGGTGGCGCGCGTACGGGACTTGCGCCGCGGCTCCTCATCGCGATCGCTGTCGTGCTGGGCACGGCAGCCGTCACGGCATGGCTTGTCGCTGGCGCGATTGGTCCATCCGCGTTCCGCCGTCATCTGGATTCCGCCGAGGTCTCCGACTCTGGTTCTACCATCGACCACTCGGTGATCGCTTTCCGCACCGCGAGTGCTCTGGCCCTGGCCTTGGCGCTCGCGCTCGGCGTCCTGGCCGCCTTCGCAGTGAGCGTCCTCTTGAGCCGACGCATCGGCCGCTCGTTGTCTTCCCTCGCTGCCGCTGCCCAGGGAATCGCAGCCGGCGCAAGCGGTGTGCGAGTCGCTCAGCCAGGCATCGGCCGAGAATTCGACGCTCTCGCGGTCGCCTTCAACCGTATGGCGGACCGGCTGGAGGAGTCCGAGCGTCTGCGCACGCGTCTCTTGTCGGACGTCGCGCACGAACTCCGGACGCCCGTGGCCACGATCGACGCCTCTCTTGAAGCCATCGAGGATGGCGTGGCTGAGTTGAGTCCGTCGATGGTGGCGGTGTTGCGCGCCCAGGGCGCGCGACTGGTGCGCCTGTCGGAGGATTTGGCGGCCGTGACACGTGCCGAGAGTCGCGAGTCGAACCTGCGGCTCGAGCGCTCGGACGCCGTGGCGCTCGTCAGGGCGGCCGTGCTCGCTGCTTCCGACCGGGCAGGCCTCGTCGGCGTGAAGGTTCAGGTGGAGACATCTGCCGATCGGCTCGCCATCGTCGTCGACCCCGAACGCCTTGCCCAGGTGCTCGCGAATCTGATTGACAACGCCGTGCGTCATAGCCCGGAAGGTGGAGCGGTCACGGTGGGGGCTCACGCGAGCGATGACCGCGAGTGGGTGGTGGTGTCCGTCAGCGACCAGGGCGAAGGAATCGCGCCCGAGCATATGCCACACCTTTTCGAGCGCTTCTATCGGGCGGACGCGGCGCGCGACCGCGAGCGTGGCGGATCCGGGATCGGGCTCGCCATCGTGAAGGCTCTTGTCGAGGCGCACGGTGGGACGGTGATGGCTTCGAGTGAGGGTGAAGGACGGGGAGCGCGTTTCGTTGTCACGCTTCCCGCAGCGGTTCAACCCGAGTAGCGCCGGGCTCGCCCAGGTCCATTGCTGCGAGCGCCGACGTGTACGTTTCCACATCAGTGTCGCCTTGCGCGAGGCGCTGGTCGAGTAGCGCTCGCGCATGCGAACTGGGCTGCGCAGGAAACAGTCGAGCGACCGCCCAGATCGCTACACCGATGACGGCGGCCCATAGGGCGATCATGCCGAGCCACTCGGCGACTCCCATGTCGCCACACCATTGCACCATGTGCTCCTCTTTCTCGAGTGGAGCCGGCTGACGGTCGCCAAGGCCGGTACCCTTCGTTCCTCTCTATGGTTGGGCCGCTTCGTCAAGATCGGACGGTGTCCTCGTGAAGGTTTCGTTGAGATTCTCTCCAGCCGCGCCGCCTCGATAGGCTGGAGGGTGTGAAGATCCTCCTGGTCGGCTCCGGAGCGCGCGAACACGCTATTGCCCGCTCCCTCAGCCTCGACCCCGCTGTGACCGAACTCCACGCCCTCCCAGGCAACCCGGGCATCGGCTCCCTGGTGAGCAGTACAGGGCGTCCCACGACGAGGCACTACCGCGACGTGATGGACCCCAAGGGTGTGGCTGCCCTCGCGACAGAGATCGCGGCGGACCTGGTGATCATCGGGCCTGAGGCACCCCTCGTCGCAGGCGTAGCCGACGCGGTGCGCGCCGCAGGGTTCCCCGTCTTTGGGCCCGACGCCGCGGCGGCAGAGTTGGAGGGATCCAAGGCGTTCGCCAAGGAGGTCATGGCGGCGGCAGGAGTGCCGACGGCCGAGTCGCGCGTCTGCCGGACCACCGACGAGTTGGAGGACGCCCTCGACGAGTTCGGCGCGCCTCACGTGGTCAAGGACAACGGCCTGGCCGCAGGCAAGGGCGTGGTCGTGACCGACGACTGGGAACTCGCACGCGCACATGGCCAAGGCATCATCGACGCCGGCGGGACCGTCGTGATCGAGGACTTCCTTGACGGTCCGGAGGTGAGCCTGTTTTGCCTGTCAGACGGCAAGACCGTGGTTCCACTGCAACCGGCTCAGGACTTCAAGCGCGCCTACGACGGCGACCAGGGCCCCAATACGGGCGGCATGGGGGCGTACACCCCGCTGCCGTGGGCGCCTGCGGGACTAGTGGACGAGGTCGTCGCGACTGTGGCCCAGCCGACGATCGATGAGATGGCGCGCAGAGGCAAGCCTTTCGTCGGCGTCTTGTACTGCGGTCTTGCGCTCACCGCACAGGGCGTCCGGGTGATCGAGTTCAACGCCCGCTTCGGCGACCCAGAGACACAAGTGGTGTTGTGCCAGTTGGAGACCCCGCTCGCCGGCGTGCTGCTCGCGGCCGCGGAGGGCAGGCTCGCCGACCTTGCGCCCCTGGAGTGGGCCGAGGGCGGCGCTGTCACCGTCGTCGTCGCGTCAAAGGGCTATCCGGCGTCCCCGCGCAACGGCGACCCTATTGGCGGGCTTGGCGAAGTGGAAGACGAGCCTGGCGTGCACGTGCTGCACGCGGGCACCGAGTTCGGCGACGACGGCGCACTCGTCTCAGCTGGAGGCAGAGTGTTGTCTGTGGTCGGCTACGGCCCCTCGCTGGCAGCCGCTCGAGAGCGAGCGTATCGCGGGATCGACTTCATCACGCTCGACGGTTCGCACCACCGCAAGGACATCGCCAAGCAGGTTGCTCACGAAGAGCAGGCCTGATGCCTGGCTTCGTGACAATGCCCGTCGCCCCAGCGATCGAGGGCTGGCGCCACGTCTACACCGGCAAGGTGCGTGACCTCTACGAGCCGGTCGATCCGCACCCGCGCGGCGACGTCATGCTGGTGGTCGCCTCCGACCGCATCAGCGCCTACGACTGGGTGCTCCCCACCGAGATCCCTGGCAAGGGTGCGGTGCTCACGGCGCTCACGCTGTGGTGGTTCGATCGCCTGCGCGACCTGGTGCCAGACCACACGGTCGAGGCCGAGGTGCCTGCCGAAGTCGCCGGCCGCGCCATGATCTGCGAACGGCTCGACATGTTTCCCGTGGAGTGCGTCGCCCGCGGCTACCTCACGGGCTCAGGGCTGGTCGAGTACAAGGCTTCCGGCTCGGTCTGCGGCGTCGAGCTTCCCGACGGCCTCGTCGACGGGTCGCGCCTGCCGGCCCCCATCTTCACTCCGGCGACCAAGGCCGACGTGGGCGAGCATGACGAGAACGTGTCATTTGACGCCGTGGCGGCTCGCATCGGCGGGGAGGACGCGGAGGCATTGCGCGAGTTGACGCTCGCCGCCTACACCCGTGCTCACGAGATCGCTGCCGGCAAGGGCATCATTCTGGCCGACACCAAGTTCGAGTTTGGGCGATCCGCCACGGGCGAGATCGTGCTCGCGGACGAGGTACTCACTCCCGACTCGAGCCGCTTCTGGCCTATGGACGAGTGGGAACCTGGCCACGCGCAGCCGAGCTTCGACAAGCAATTTGTGCGCGATTGGTTGACGTCGCCAGCGTCGGGCTGGGACCGCCACGGCGACAGCCCTCCACCCGCCCTTCCCGACGAGGTGGTCGACAGGACGAGGCAGCGCTACCTTGAGGCGTACGACAGGTTGGTTGCGGGATAGCTCAACTCCATTCGCCTGCAGGGCCCTTTCGATCGTGGTGCTGCACCCCTAACGAAGGGCCGTGATGTCAGCGACAACGGATCCCATGGCCACGCTCGTGCTCGCGCTCAAGACCAGGGCGGCGTCGACGGAAGCCCTGGCAGAGGCTTCGGAACTTCCACGAGACGAGGTCGCGGCCGCGCTGGAGACCCTCGAGGATCGCGGTCTGCTCCGCGTCGAGGGTGACGTCATTACCTACCGCAGTCCGGCCGCAACGGTGTCGGAGTACTTGAGAGGCGTGCTTGAGCAGACGTCCGTTCACCTCGACCAGGTCGTCAACGAGGCTCAGGGTCTTCTCGCCAATCTGCCCGCCCTCATTCACGATCACAGCGAGGACGGGGACGACGTCCTCACGGCTGACGTGGTGCGCGGACCGTGGGCACTCGCGGAGGTGTGGCGCAAGCACTCGACCCCCACCGTGCCGTCCAAGGTCTGGGTGTGCATGCCGGATACCGCGATTCTTGCCGCCGCGAACATCGAACACGAGAAGACCTTTTGGGCCGCGCGCCAAGAGCGCGACGTCGACATCAGGGTGCTGATGCCAGTGGCGCACATTCACACCGCCGGTCACCTGCAAAACGAGAAGGAGGCCGGCACTCAAATTCGCTTGCACCCCGATCCTCCCAGCTACTTCTGGATCACGGGCGATGACTTGGTGATGATCCCGCTCGTGTGGGGCGATCCCGCGCCCACCGCGGTGATGACGCTCAAGTCGCCCGCCCTCGCCCACGTGATGCGCTGGGTCTTTGACCACCTGTGGAATGAGTCGTCACCTGTGGGCGAGTCCGAGGCGCCATGGGACTCGATGCTGAGCCTCATGAGCGCTGGACAGACCATGGAGAGCGCTTCGCGTTCGCTCGGTCTTACCTCAAGGACCGGCCGACGCCGGGTTGAGGCCGCCATGAGGCACTACGGCGTCTCCGGACAGTTCGCGCTCGGCAGCGTCTGGGCTCGCGATCAGGAACGACACACCGCGGGAGCGCAACCGGCCTAGGCGTGGTCCTCTGTTTGGCGCTCGCGCTTCTTCACCACGGCCACGGTGGGCACTCCCCAACCGAGCGTGAGCGAGAGGACCCTGAGCGCCACGATGACGAGCAACGGCAGCCAGAAAGTGACCTGCACGGCGGCGTGAGCGGCGTGAAGGGCCGCGTAGAGCGCGGCTCCGGCGAGGGCCGCCGTCGCGTAGAGCTGGCCATTCCAAAACACCTCGGGCACTTGGGCCGCGAAGAGGTCGCGCAGCACCCCGCCGCCGACTCCGTTGACAACGCCGACGATGACCGCCGCCACGGGGTTCACGCCGAGTTCGAGCGAGATGCTCGTGCCGATCACCACAAAGATGGCCATGCCAGCGGCATCGGAGCCCTCGACGATGCGATGCCTCGCCAAGGCGTCCATCGAACGCCGGCGGTAGAGAGAAGCGATCACCAAGGCGGTGGCGACCGCGACGAGCACGAGTGTGGGGTTCTCCATCCAGAACACTGGCCGGTCGAGCAGCAGGTCGCGCGCGGTTCCTCCTCCCACGGCGACGAGGCAAGCGAGCACGACCGCGCCCACCAGGTCCATGCGTCGGCGGCTTGCGGCAACGGCGCCGGAGATCGCGAAGGCGACGGTGCCCACGTACTCGAGCACGACGCGCAGCGTGTCGAGAGCCGAGTTCAGCAGGTCAGGAGCCGTCGCAGCGCCCAACGCCAAGTGGTGCATCTCAGTCTCCGTCCGGTGTTGCCCGCCGCGAGAATTGCGGCACACCAGGGTAGACCAGAGCGTTCCGACCCAACGTTCACGGCGTCCTGTACGTCCTACTGATATGAAGAGCTTCAGGGTGGTGGCCGCCGCGGTCGCTTTTGCGGCGGGACTCATCGTCGGTCTCGGTGGTTGCGCTTCGTCAGGAGGGTCGCCTGAGCCGCTGCCTGAGCCGGGCGTCGAGATCGACCTTGGAACGCCTGGAGACGTGATCGCGACCTACGACAACGTCGAGTTCTATCCCGCGTGCGGCAACGAGACCCTCGCTCACGAAGGCGAAATGTGGTTCCCGTTCACTCCGGCGGATACAGACGGCTTCCCGTCCGCGGGCGCCGACGCTGCGGCCGCGACGGCCGGTTGGGGCGGCGGCGGTTCGGGCCACGGCGTGGCCATCGCTCGCGTGCCGATGGTGATCGCGCCTGGTCCCGGCGATGCGGTGGGCACTCTCACCGTGTACGAGGGTGGCTTCGCCTACTGGACCTCCGACTCAGGCGACCTTGACACGTGGCTGACCAACACCAAACTCACCTACAACTGGGTGTGCTGATCAGCGGGCCCCTCAGGTTCGCTGATCCCTAGGCGGTGGAGCGGCGATCGCGCCCGGCCATGGCCCGATGCGAGCGCTTCTGCCGGTACATCTCGCTATCGGCGCGAGCCAACAGGTTGGACGTATTGCCGTCCTCCACGGTGGCGACCCCCCAACTCATTCCCATCCGCACAGGACCAGCCGAGGTCACCAGAGGTTGCGCGAGCGCTGACTCTGCCCGTTCGCCGGCTTGCGAACCCACGGCGAGCCCCGCGCCTTCAAACAGCACGCCGAACTCGTCGCCGCCCAAGCGCGCCACCGAGGCTGCAGTCGGGCCGATGTCCCGAAGACGCTGGGCGACTTCGCGAAGCACCTCGTCCCCGACAGCGTGCCCGTACTTGTCGTTCACGTCCTTGAAGTCATCGAGATCAACGAAGACCAGGCACATCGGTTGGCCCTTGCCCTCCAGGATGGCCAACGTGGCGAAGAAGCCCAGCCTGTTGTCGAGCCCCGTGAGTTCATCAGTGTGGGCCTGAACACCCAAGAGGACGTGGTCCCGCGCGTGTTGTTGCATGAGCTCTGTCCGCTCGAGCGCTCCGGTCGCCGCTGTGACAAGCCGCGGGCTGACGTGCTGTGGGATGCCGACGAGCACGCGCCTCAGCCCTTCGGGATCAAGTTGAGGGCCCAATCCCCACCGGCAGAGTTCCCCGGCCGCTTCGTCCAGGTGAGGCAGATTTCCCGCCCGGATGGAGGGGAGTAGATCCCAACGGCTTACCTCGCGCTCGTCGAGTTTCAGTTCCACCGTTGGCGTGCGCTCCCAGCGGCCCGCGTACTCGACGGCGTGGAGGGAGCCGTCGCGAAGCTCCAGGCGCACGATCCGCAATCCGGGCACCACGTCGCATAGTTCGTGCCACGAGTCGGAGGCCAGTTCCGCGAGTGGGGCCGAGTCGGGGTCGGCCACGACGATGGCGCTGAGCTTTGCCTCGACAGCGCCGATCGCTGACACCTTGTCGTGTTCGAGCAACATCAGGCCCATGCGTCGGGCGACTACTGCGGTGCCCACCCAGAACGGGAGCGAGCCGAAGGCGACGGCAGCGTCTTCCCAACTCACGCCGCCTTCCGTGATGGCTGACTCGACAGCCACGCCCGACGTGTAAAGCGCGATGCGAGCAACGACCGACCACGCGGACCCGCCGAGGGACCGATACCAGAGCGTGGCTAGCACGATGACGATCGCCTGCCAGGTCCGCTCCATGCCGAGGGAGACCATGAGGATGGCGACGGCTTCCACCGCGTCCACCGCGGTGACCATCGTTCGCCTAGGGCGGTGCACCGACCACGAGACGAGCAGAATCGCGAAGCCGAGCGGGCCAAAGACCGACTCCTCTACGCCCTTTTCGATCAAGTTGGGTAATGCCGCCAGCAAGGACACCAGTGCGAGCCCGTGGAGTAGCCGAAGCGCCGAGGCAAATGCGCCAGTCTCCGCGTTGCGGTTTCTGCCGGCCCACCTACTGAAGGGTCGCGAGTAGCGACGAAGGCCATCGGCGACTCGTCGTGCCATGCCCACAGAACGCCCTTCCCAGTTGTGTCCCCACACGATGTCCATCGGCCTGCGGCAGGAAATCATGAGCACCTGCGCCGCTAGACTGCATCCATGCCGAAGATCATTGTGGACGTCATGCCCAAGCCCGAAATCCTCGATCCTCAGGGGAAGGCTATCGGCGCCGCGCTCGCGCGCCTTGGCATCGAGGGTTTTCGTGAGGTGCGACAGGGCAAGCGCTTTGAGCTGAAGGTGCACGGCGAGATCACGGACGAGGTGCTCGCCAAGGTCCAGCACGCTGCAGAGACGTTGCTCAGCAACCCCGTGATCGAAGACGTGGTCTCCGTCAAGCAAAAGGAGTGCGGCGGCAATTGCGGGTGCGGTCACGCGAAGTCTTCAGAGACGCCAAACGGACAGAAGGACCTGCTGGCGTGACCGCTCGCATCGGCGTCGTCACCTTTCCGGGCTCCCTCGACGACCGTGACGCCCTGCGCGCCGTCCGTCTTGCAGGCGCGGAGCCGGTCTCACTGTTCCACGCCGACGCTGACCTCCAGGGCGTCGACGCCGTGGTGCTTCCCGGTGGCTTCAGCTACGGCGACTACCTGCGAGCAGGTGCGATCGCGCGCTTCGCGCCCATTATGGACACGATCGTGGACGCGGCGAATGGCGGCATGCCCGTGCTCGGCATCTGCAACGGATTCCAGGTGCTCACCGAGGTGCACCTGCTGCCGGGCTCGATGATCAAGAACGAGCACTTGCACTTCGTGTGCCGCGACCAGACTTTGCGTGTCGAGAACGCGGAGACGGCCTGGACCACCGAGTACCGCGAGGGCGAAGAGATCGTGATCCCGCTCAAGAACCAAGACGGCCAGTACGTGGCCGACGAGCACACACTCGACGAGCTTGAGGGCGAGGGCCGCGTGGCGTTCCGCTACGTGGGCTGGAACCCCAACGGTTCGCGCCGCGACATCGCAGGCATCACCAACGCACGCGGCAACGTCGTGGGTCTCATGCCGCACCCCGAGCACGCGGTGGAGCCTGGCTTTGGCCCCGACTCAGTTGAGGGTGGCCGCACCGGCACGGACGGTATCGCGTTCTTCACGTCGGCCATCAAGGGACTGATGGCGCGGGCGTAGAGCCCGCGCTCGCGGCTGGCGTTGGTCGGGGTGATGCACACGTCTGACCGCGAGGGCACGCGACGCGCCGGGCGACGGGAGCGAGTCTAAAGCGGTCTCGCAAATCGGGCGAACGAGCCTTGTCGCCTGGACTGCCAACTGGGTCAGCCCAACCAGGATGACAGGGGATGAGCACCTCTGCGCGGTGCCGTCGGTCTTTGCGGCATGCCGATAGACTCGTTCTGCGGTCCACAGGTGCTGGCGCAAGGCACGAAGTGGAGGGAGGCTCGAAGGTGGCAACCAACGACCAGGTGAAAGCGCTGGTGAACAGTCACGCCAGCGGCGACGACTCCCAGTTCTACTCAATCGCGATTCAGGTCGCCGCAAAGGCGGCTCGCTCAGGTCAAGACAAATTCGCGCGCGAACTCCGGGACCTGGTCGATAGTCTCCAGAAGCGTTCATCGCCTTCTTCCCGAATCGCGGCGGTCGTCCCACTGGCGCAGCCGCGAGGCGAACTTTCGTCACTGCTCACGGTGGCGTACCCAGAAGACAAGTTGGCAGACCTCGTGCTCTCCGAACCGTTGGCGGAGCGAATCGCGCACGTACTCCTTGAGCAAAGACGCTCGGAGGTGCTTACCAGGCACGGGCTGCGGCCCGTGCGCCGACTCTTATTGGTCGGTCCTCCAGGAACGGGCAAGACTTCAACTGCCCGAGTGATCGCGGGTGAACTTGGCATGCCGCTCTTTGCGATTCGACTCGACACGCTCATCACAAAGTTCATGGGGGAGACTGCGGCGAAACTCCGCCTGGTCTTCGACGCACTGGCCGAAACGCGCGGGGTGTATCTGTTCGATGAGGTGGACGCGCTTGCTGGGAATCGCGCCGCATCCAACGACGTTGGCGAGATTCGGCGAGTGTTGAACTCGTTTCTTCAGTTCCTCGAGGAGGACTCATCGGAGAGTGTCGTTGTCGCGGCCACGAACCACCCGCGGCTACTCGACGGCGCGCTCTACCGGCGATTTGACGTGGTCATGGATTTCGAGTTGCCGGGAGATGACGCGATTCGTGCCGTGGTTCGCAACCGTCTGGCGACATTTGGCACTAGTCGCGTGAGTTGGACCAAGGTTATCGATGCCGCGAGGGGCCTGAGCCACGCAGAGATCTCAATGGCTGCCGAGAATGCGGCGAAGCGCTGTGTGCTTGGCGGGCGCACCACTATCTCGACTGGCGAACTGGTCTCGGCCATGAGGAGCCGTCCACGGGCGAACTCAGTTCAAGGCGAGATGGCCTAGTTCCGGATGACGACGCGCGACCGGGTCCATCTCGTAATCCCCACGCCGCCAGTTCCTGAGCCATTCCGCCGCGCTAGTACTGGAGGTGGGAGCGAACCCGCTTCTTTCTCAGGCGATCGCGCCCAGCACGGCCGACTGCTGGCTGGCGAAATCGGACGCGTTGTGACACCCGCAGAAGGCGATGAACAGAGCCGGGGCATTCTCGTGTCGTTCGAGTCGATGCCGGGCCTTGAGCTTGCGCTAGGCAGCTTCGACAACCGCGGCGCCGGCGACCAACCGGAGCTTCGAGCCGTGCGTTCAGAGAGCAACGCACACGGCGACGTTGTGCAGATCGCTACAGTGTTCATTCCTGACGGGAAGAGACAGTATTTCCTGCGCAAGATCGAGAAGTACCTGCAAACGCTCCATAAGAGACACGCTGACAACTACAAGTTGGTGGAGTCCATCGCCTCCGTCCGGAGGGCAACTCTACTCGGGCTCTGGACAGATCAAGTAGAGGCCTTTCCTCTTGACTCGTCAGTAACTGTCTGGTGGGAGGTTTGGCTCGCACACGACGGCGATGGTGTCGCCGAGCGCCAGCGCTTCGCGGCCATCGCAGCTGAGAACGAACTGTCCGTCAGCGACCACTACTTGGGTTTCGCCGAGCGCTCCGTGGTCCTAGTCAAGGCGTCGGTGGATCAGTTGTCGGGCTGCCTTCGGTTACTCGCTGACGCACTGGCCGAGTTGCGGCGCCCACACGAGATCGCTGCTCTCTTGACATCGATGACGGCAACCGAACAGTCGGAGTGGGTCGACGACCTGGTCTCGCGCCTCGTGCCGCCCGCCGACGATGCGCCAGCTGTCTGTGTGCTCGACACTGGCGTACAACACGGTCATCCGCTCTTGGCTGGCTCTCTCAGTGTCGCTGATACGCACGTGGCGAAAGCGACGTGGGCGAGCACGCCTTCCGGAGGTCATGGCACGGAGATGGCTGGACTCGCCCTCTACTACGACCTCAAGTACGCGGTCACAACCGCGTCACCTGTCCATCTCAAGCACCGGCTCGAGTCGGTGAAGATCCTGGCCGGCGAGACCGCCCAAGCGCCAGATGTTTTTGGTGCGGTCACGGCTCGCGCCGTTGCTCGGCCGGAGATTGAAGCTTCGCAACGAGCGCGGGTCTTCCTGCTCGCGGTGACCGCCGAGGCCGCACCTGAGACTGACTTCGCAGGAGCACCGACCGCTTGGTCGGCGGCTGTTGATGCATTGACTTTTGGGCGTTCAGTTGGTGATCTTGGCGAGACGGTCGTCGTACTCGATCGCGACGAGACGCCACAACCGCGCCTATTTGTGGTGTCAGCGGGCAATATTCGTGAACTGAACTCATCTGAAGATCACCTGGACCGAAGTGATCTGGAACCTGTCGAAGACCCTGCGCATGCATGGAATGCACTCACCGTAGGAGCCTACTCAGCCACTGACGACATGGCGCACGCGGATCCGATCTTTGATGGCTATGTACCGATCTCTCCGCGGGGCGAACTCTCCGCCGTTAGCCGCACTTCAGTGGCGTTTGACGCCAGAAACTGGCCATTCAAACCCGAGGTCGTCGCGGACGGAGGGAACGCCGCATGGCCGCCCGGCGGCGGAGTAGCTGACACACCTGAGAACCTCGCACTCCTCACGACAAGGCTTCAATCGCCGGGGCAGGGCTTCTTCACGACGACACGGGACACGTCAGCCGCCTCCGCGCAGGTCGCGGCGATAGCAGCGGACATTCAGGCGGCCTATCCCGCACTAAGGCCCGAGACGGTTCGCGCACTCCTAGTCCACTCTGCCGAGTGGACGGAGAGGATGCGGGACAGATTTTCGAAGGCAACGACCAAGGCAGATTCGGCAAAGTTGCTGAGGCGCTATGGCATGGGCGTACCCAGCGCAGAGCGCGCCTTACGCAGTGCTCAAGACGCACTCACTCTGATTTCTGAAGCGAAAATCCACCCCTTCCGCCGCGAGGCTGAAGCCCAGGACGCGCGTGCGCACGAAATGAACCTCCACACGCTTCCTTGGCCGGTCGCTGAGTTGCGGGACCTTGGTGAAGCACAGGTGCGGCTTCGGGTGACATTGTCGTATTTCATCGAGCCGAACCCCTCCAGACGAGGCTGGAGTGGACGCTGGGCATACCCGTCGTTCGGTTTGCGTTTTGCGGTCAAGCGGCCTGAAGACGCCTTGCACGAGTTCGTTGAACGCAACAACGTTCTAGCGCGCGACGAGGATGCCTCAGGCCCAATGAGGCTCGACACGGAGATTGGATGGCTCTTTGGTTCCCAGCAACAACAGCGCCCTGGGTCGCTCCACACCGATATATGGAGCGGGAACGCTGCGGATCTCGCAGACAAGGGAGCCATCGCGGTGTTCCCCGTCTCAGGGTGGTGGAAGTATCGCAAAGGTCTCGATCAGAGTGACCGGGGTGCGCACTACTCCCTAGTTGTCAGCATTGAGTCGCCTGAGATCGAAGTTGATTTGTGGACTCCGACGCAACAACAGATAGTTGCGGCCTCGGGTGTGCCAACGGTGATCGGGCGCTGACGTTCCGCATCGAAGACGGTAAGTGGCACCGCATGGAGCGCCCAGGGTTATCGGTGAATGGGACCTCCGCTCGGGCGCACGTCTGGGATGTCGGCGAGGAGTTGTTGTGCGAGGGTGCGATGACGCCAGCGAGTGCAGCCGGGCGCGCCTAAGCGAGCGCGTCCCTGATGGCCACGAACGCGTCGAACGTGGTGCGGTTGAAATCGGCGCCCAACTGGTTGGGGATGGTCACCAACACCGTGTCGGCAGACATCACCGCGTCGTCGTCGCGAAGTTCGCGCACGATCTTGTCCACATCGCCCACGTAGGACTTGCCGAAGGTGCTGATCGAGTTGTCAATCTCGCCCACCTGGTCCCGGTTGGCGCCCATCGTGTCGCGCTCCAGCAGGGGGCCAAAGTAGGTCCTCGTGGCGTCGTCGATGATGGGCATGATCGAACGCGAGACCGACACGCGCGGCTCGCCCTCGTGACCGGCCTCGCGCCACGAGTCCCTGAACGCCTCGAGCTGCCTGTTCTGCACCACTCCGAGCGGCTCGCCTGTCGCCTCAAGCACCAGCGTGGAAGACATGAGGTGCATGCCGAGCGCGCCTACCCTGCGCGCGGACTCGGTATTGCCAGCTCCGTACCAGATGCGGTCGCTCAGCCCGGGGGACTGGGGAGTGATCGGCAGCAACTGCCCGCGCATCACGTGCGCCTGAGGGCCTGGCTCCGCGATGCCGACGCCGGAGATGGCTTCCCGAAAGCGCGCGATCCGTTCGGCGGCGTCTTCGGCGGGCGTCTTGCCAGCCGGCAACGGGTAGCCAAAAGACCCTGGGCCGTCGAGCGGCGCCTCTGGTGACCCTCGGGAGACGCCCAGGTGGAGGCGCCCGCCGGAAATGAGGTCGGCCGTCGCGGCGGCCTCCGCCATGTACAGCGGGTTCTCGTAGCGCATGTTGATGACGCCGGTACCCAGTTCCACACGGGAGGTGCGGGCTCCCATCGCAGCGAGCATCGGGAACGGGGAGGACATGTTCTGGTCGTAGTGGTGGATGCGAATCCACGCGCCGTCCATGCCAGCGTCTTCCGCCGCTTCCGCCAGCGCAATCGTGTCGTGCATGAGATCGGCAGGCGTGCGCACCTTCGACCCGGGCGCCTTCGAGTACCACCCGAACGAGAGAAAGCCGATGTTCTTCACGGCCGCATCCTTCCACATGAGTCGTTGACGCGTCACCGTCTGTGACAAGAACCGGCACGGAGTACCCACTATTCCCGTGGGCGCGACGATACGCTCGGCACATGATCTCGGTCCGGTCCGTGCGCGTCGATGACCCGCGAGCGGTCGCACTGTGGCAGGAGTTGTCGGCTGAGCTGGAGGAGCGCTACGGGGGGCCGGAAGTCCAGTTTCCGATCAGGCCCGACGGGCTGGTCCTGTCACTGCTCGCACTCACCGAAGACGATGAGCCCGTTGGCACCGCCGTGGTTCGCTGGTCGGTCTACCACCCTGATCGGCCCGGCACCGTCGAGATCAAGAGGCTCTTCGTGCGGCCGGAGCATCGCGGGAACGGCTACGCGCGGGTCATGATGGGCGCGATCGAGCGCGCGGCCTTCCGCGTCGGCGCCACGCGCCTCGTGCTCGAGACTGGCCAAGCCCAGCCTGAAGCTGTTGCGTTGTATCAAGGCATTGGCTACACCCGCATCCCGTCCTACGGCACCTACGCGGAGGACGCGCGATCGATCTGCATGGCGAAGGCGATACCCACCCGACTATTGGTGGTCAACGGTGCGATGGGGGCGGGAAAGACGGCAACGGCGTCGGCGATCAGGGACGTATTGGGTGAGGCAGGGGTGCGAGTCGCCTTCATCGATGCCGACGCCCTCTGCCAAGCCACACCCGAGCCGTCGAACGACCCCTACCAGCAGCATCTGCTCATGCTCGCTCTCGCCGCGATCGCGCCCATCTATCGAGCGCGCGGTTACGGCTGCGTGGTCGTCGCCAGGGTGGTGGAGGACCCCGACGATCGCGAGCGCTATGCGCGCGTCTTCGCGAGCCCCGCAGGCCCTGCGCAGGTCTCGGTGGTGAGGGTGGCGGCGACGGAGGAGACGCGCGCTGAACGCATCACGGCGCGGGAGCCGGAGGGCAAGTGGCGAGAGTTTGGCCTGCACCGCTCCCGCGAGCTCGACGAGATTTTGGAAGGCCTCGACCTCGACGACGCCGTTGTCACGACCGACGCGACAACGCGTGAGGACGTGGCGAGGCAGGTTCTCGACGCCGCGGGCTGGTGGATTCCCGGAACCGAGACGCTAGCTCAGTAGCGCGCGCTCCCAGACGTCGGAGTGGTCCCTGATCCACTGGGCGTCCGCCTGCCACACGGTGCCGATGCCGCGCTCCCACAGGTCCGTCCAAGGAGACACGCCCGTGGCACGCATCTTGTCCAGGTAGTCGTACATGCGCTTCGAGCGCATGGCCAGCAGCGGGACCAACGCCAGGCGCTCGGCGTCGTCAAGGCCATAGCCGTCGACGAGCCCGCGCAACCGCCTGGAGGCCTCGGCGATATCGGCGTCAGCTTGGTACAGCGGAGCGAAAGCGTGTGCCGCGTAGGCCACGTCCCACAAGCGGGTGCCTGGCCCAGCCGCATCCCAGTCGATCGCCACGAGCCTGCCGTCCCCGCGCACCACAATGTTCGAGGGCGCGATGTCGTGATGGACGATCAGGTCGCCACCTGGCGGGGGAAGGCCATCGAACCACAGCGCGTAGTCGGGCGGTTCGAAGCTTTCAAGGGCATCGTGCATGGCGCGCATGAAGCGGCCGATGCGCGCGGGGTTCAGCGCGTCCTCTGGGGCGTGCGGGTGATCCGCCCTCATTCCTGGTACGAACTCGACGAGGTGCCGGCCCCTGTCGTCCCAACCGAAAGAGCGCGGCGCGCCCGTGAACCCTGACTCTTCGAGGTGAAGCAGCAGCGCGTGAATCGCGCCCGTGTACGGATCGGGAGCGATCATGCGCACGTCCCGATGCCCGATGCGCTCTGGCAGGCGTGCCGCCTCGCGCTGGGCGCGGCGGTCGGCCTTCGTTGCCTCGCGAGCGGTGCGCTCGTGCTCTTCGCGAGCGGCGCGGCGCTGGCGGCGCGTGGGGCCAAGGTCGATGCGAGAAGGGGGGATAGGAGGGGACGTGGGCGCGGGAGGAAGGGACCGCGCAGAACGGTGCGGCATTGGCGCGGGCGGTGTTGGCGCGGTGGCGCGGGATGGCGGAAGTGCGGGCGAGGTCGGACGGTCGGCCTGGACGGGTGACGATGACGGTGTGGGTGGCGTCGGCCGGGAGGCCGGGGCGGGTGGTGCCACGTCCTGGCGTGTCGCCGCCGGTGGGTGAAAGTACGCGGCGGCCGAAGCCGTCCGTGCGGGTTGGCGAGGAGGTGCCTGCTGGCCATATGGAGTCGGCACCCGTGGCGTTTGCACGGGTGCGTCAGGAGCGGCTGCCGCGGGGGCCGCGTGCGCTACGGCAGGAAGCTGGCTCATGGCTCGGGCGGCCGCCGCCGGTGCCGGGACCCCTGCCAGAGCGCCGACCGCATGGTCTCTTCTCGCGGCGGCCACTGCCCTGCCAGCCCAGTCCTCGCGAGGTGGCCACGTCGGCTCGAGAATCCGCGGCGTCGGCCGTGGCCTGGGATGCCTCAGGAAGCGGTCGACCGACCACTCCCAACCGTCAAGGCTGTCCAACAGCCTGGCCTCCGAGTCGTCTTGACCGACGGCGTGGATGGCGAGTTGCCCACGCCAACCCGACTCGAGCAAGGCGTGAGTGACCCAGCGATCTCTGCTGCCCGCGCCAAAAGGCAAGATGACGCGGCCCGTCAACTCAGCCCCCGCGTCGGCGCCGCTCAGCATGACGGCCACGAGGTGTTCGTTCATGACCTTGAGGTGGTGGTCGAGGTCGGCGATCAGGTGGTGCGCGTGCTGGAGCCTCAGGCCAATGCCCACGTTGCCAAGGCCGCGGCGCGCGAGCTCCTTCACCACATCGACCAGGGTGCGCGGCTCGCCAGCCCACCCGCCGTGATTGGTGAGCACCACGCACATTCCATGGCCGCGCGCGAGCCGCGCAAGGCCAGAGAGATGATCGGCTGCGCGGCTCACCTCGGCCGCGTGAACCTCGGGCGACATGACGGCGGGAGCACCAGGTTGGCCGAAACCGATCTGGGTCCACAGATCCGGCGAGTGCCCGCGGCGCGCCGCCTCGGTGATGAGGGTCTTGATGGCGCCAGGGACGACGCCGAAGCGGCTGGCGTAGTCGGGCTCTTCGTAGGCTGGCATGGGCAGCGGGGTCCAGACTCCGGCGAGGTCGACGTGGTGTCTGCGCAGGGCGTCGAGTTCGGTCTCGAATGCGGCCAGATGTTCGTCTCGCCAGTCCCAGATGATTTTGCTCACGCCGATGCGGCGTAGCATCTGGGCGCGCTCATCGGGGCCGCGACGCAGGGCGTCATGGGCGACCAGGTGGCTTGCGGCCATCCGGTCTCGCTGGCACCAATCAGGAATCGCGACCTGAGACGGGGGGACAACGCGCGTCGGCAATGTCACTCCGAGACCCCCTTACCTCGTGTGCTCGAGATTCACGATAGACCGGGTGGCTCCCGCTGGAAAGGGCTCGCGGGCGAGATGAGCGAATTGCCCCGGTTTTGCCGCTACCAGCCCATTCGGGGCATTCTAGCCCGCGAGCGAGAAGTCGACAGCAGCCTTGGCGTGAAGGGCGAGGGCATCGAAGTAGGGAACGTCAACGTCCTCCGCAGTCAGCACCATGGGTATCTCGGTGCAGCCGGCGATCACGCCCTGGGCTCCGCGTGCGAGGGTCTCTGATGTGACTCGGCGCGCGAGTTCGCGGCCCGCAGGGGTCACGAGGCCGCGCGCGAGTTCGGTGTAGACGAGGTCGTGGATCGCCTGGAGGTCGGGCTCGTCGGGCACGACGGTGGTGACTCCGTGGCGCGCCATCCGGTCTCGATAGAACGGCATCCGCATGGTGAAACCGGTGCCCAAGAGAGCGACGGTGTCGAGTCCGGCTGCAGTAATCGCCTTCGCAGTCTCGTCGATCATGTGGATCACTGGCACGTCGACCGCGTCCTCGACTGCCGGGGCGACGATGTGCATCGTGTTGGCGCAAATGAGGATGGCCTCTGCGCCTCCCGCGACGAGCCACTGGGCGTCGGCCGCGAACAGGGCACCGAGCGCGTCCCAGTCGCCAGCCGCCTGAGTCTCGGCGATGTCGCCGAAGTTGTAGTGGCGGATCAGAAGGTCAGCCGTCTGGCCTGGCAGTGCCTCGGCGACTCCCTCGTGGATGAGCCGCTCATACTCGAGCGTCGAGTGCCACGTGATGCCGCCGAGCAGACCGATCTTGCGAGGTGAGGTGCGCATGCCTCCAGGCTAGGCGGGGCTGCAGGTGCCTGCGCGGTTTCGAGTGGCACCGGGCGGGCCGTGCCCCTGGCTCGCAAGCCCGCAGCCTTCCATCCAACTGGAAGGTTCGCGTACCATGGAGCCATGCGCATCGGCGAACTGGCTCACCAGACGGGCCTCACCACCAAGACCATCCGCTACTACGAGCAGATCGGTCTCATGCACGAGCCTGATCGGCATGCGAACGGCTACCGGAAATACGGAGATTATGCCGTCGAGCGCCTGCGTTCTGTTCGCGACGCCCAAGCGGCCGGACTCACCCTTGCCGAGGCTGGAGAGATTCTCGGCATGAAGGCTGCCGGCGAGTCCACGTGCAGCCACACCACGGAGATCCTTTCCCGCCATCTCGCCGACGTTGACGCGCAGATCGACCGGTTGCTGGCCACGCGCAATGAGCTGCGCGCCATGGCGGAGCGGGCCGAAGCCCTGGATCCGTCATCGTGCAACGACCCTGCTCGCTGCCAGGTCATCGGCGCCACGGCTGCGCAAGAAGGCTTGCGGCCGAGGCCTGCCTCTCACCAACGATTGCTCCCGCTCGCTTAGCGCGCGTGACGCGGACGTCGCGCTCCCGAGTCCGACTTGACCTTCCAGTCCAGGGGAAGGTTTAGCGTGGGTTCCACGCCCCGGTTCACGGTGCCGGCACGCAGAGAGGAACACTTCGCCATGACCACTGCCCATGAGATCCCCAGCATCGACGTCACCGTCGAGGGAATGACATGCGAAGGCTGCGCCAGCAAGGTCCGTTCGGCACTGACAGCCACCGACGGCGTCGTTGACGTCGACATCGATGTGGCGAGTGGACGCGTCGCCGTCCACCCCGACGGATCAGTGGACCGGGGCTCACTCGAATTCGCCATTGACGGCGCCGTGCACGACGCCGGCTACCGCGTGGTCTCCTAGTGCCAAGGGCCGCGGCCCTCGCTCAGCGACACCCAGAAGTACCTCACCGACGCAGACCTGTACTGGAGCAACCATGACCGCCACCGATGCCGAGTCGCACACGATCAATCTCGCCGTTGGCGGCATGACGTGTGCCGGTTGCGCCTCCACGATTCAGCGCGGCCTCGCGGTACTTCCAGGAGTCGAGGGTGCGGACGTCAACGTGGCCACCCGCCGCGCCACGGTCAACGTGGACGGCACGATCGACCCCGCAGAGCTCGAGGACATGATGAGGGCCGCGATCGCGGGCCTCGGCTATCAGGTGCTCACTCCGGCAAAGGGCGAGACCGCCCAGCCCGGCGCCGACGTCATGTCGCTGGCCGACGAACACGCCGCTCACCGCAGCGCCGATGCCGCGCGCATCGCCGACTACCGCCGCCGCTTCATCGTCGGCGCGGTTCTCACGATTCCCACGGTCCTGCTCTCGATGGTGCCCGCGTGGCAGTTCGCTGGCTGGGAATGGGTGATGGCCGCGCTCGCGACCCCTGTGGTGTTCTACAGCGGTTGGCAGTTCCACCGCTCGACCGTGATGTCCGCACGCCACCGCGCCACGACGATGGACACGCTCGTGACCGTCGGCTCGGTCGCGGCGTGGACCTGGTCGATGGTGGTTCTCCTGCGGGGCACAGGGCACGTCTACTTCGAGACGGCAGCCGTGATCGTCTCCCTCATCGTGTTGGGTAAGTGGCTCGAAGTCCGCTCGACGGCGCATGCCGGAGACGCGATCCGTGCCCTCAGCGCCCGCCAGAGCTCGACCGCGACCCTGGAAGACGGCACCGTCATCAGCCGCGACGACTTAGGGCTCGGCATGCGCTTCATCGTGCGCCCGGGCGAGACGATCGCCACGGACGGCCTGGTGGTCGAGGGCGAGGCCGCGGTCGATGCGTCGCTCATCACGGGGGAGTCCGCGCCCGTCGCCGCGCGCCCCGGCACCGAGGTGGTGGGCGGCACGGTCGCGGCCGACGGCTCGCTCACCGTTGAGGCCACCAGGGTTGGTGCGGAGACGATGCTTGCGCAGATCGCCCGGATGGTGGACGAGGCGCAGACAGGCAAGGCCCGCATTCAACGGCTCGCCGACCGCATCGCCTCCGTCTTCGTCCCCATCGTCATGGTGCTGTCGGTGAGCACGCTCGTCGGCTGGCTACTCGCGACGGGAGACGTCGACCAAGCATTCACCGCGGCGGTCGCAGTGCTCATCATCTCGTGCCCCTGCGCGCTTGGCCTTGCCACCCCGCTTGCCATCATGGTCGGCGTGGGCAGAGGGGCGCAGATGGGCGTGCTGATCCGCGGCCCCCAGGTTCTTGAAGACACGCGCGAGCTGCACACCGTGGTGCTCGACAAGACCGGCACCGTCACGGAGGGTCGGATGGCCCTGCTCGCCGAGCACGCTCCTGACCTCGATGCTGATCAGGCGGCCCGGCTGTTTGACGCCGCGGCTTCCGTGGAAGCCCGCTCGGAACACCCCATCGCCAAGGCCATCGCCGACGCCCACGAGCGCAAGCTGCTCATCAAGGGTTTCAGGTCCTCGCCAGGGCGAGGTGTCACGGCAACCGTGCGCGGCCTCGAACTTCCTGGCGCCGACGCTGCCGAGGACGCGATGACGGACGTCACGGTGGGCTCGCGCAGGCTCTTCGACGTCCTGCCAGCCGCTCTCGCCTCCTGGGCAGATGCCCAGGAGGAATCCGGAGCCACCGTCGTCTTTGTCGGCAGAGCAGCGCCCCTTTCCGGCGGCCTCCTTGGCGGTGCGGCCGACGCTGTGCCGACGCGCTCGGCGCTCGCCGCTGAGGGAGCGATCGCCGTACGAGACACGGTCAAGGCCACGTCCCGCGAGGCGATCGACGGCCTGAAGGCTCTCGGTCTCGACGTCGTGCTGCTCACCGGTGACAACGAGCGCGCCGCCCGCGCCGTCGGCGCCGAACTGGGTATCGACAGCGTCATCGCGGAGGTGCTACCAGGTGACAAGTCAGAGGTGGTGGTGGGCCTGCAGAAGGGCGGCCGCCGCGTGGTCATGGTGGGCGACGGGGTCAACGACTCGCCCGCCCTCGTCCAGGCGGACGTCGGCATCGCGATTGGCACCGGCGCCGACGTCGCCCGTGAGGCCTCCGACCTCACCTTGGTGACGGGCGACTTGCGAGGCGTCGCCGATGCGATCCGCCTGGCCCGCAAGACTCTCGGCACCATCCGCGGCAACCTGTTCTGGGCCTTCGCCTACAACGTCGTCGCGATCCCGTTGGCGGCCGCGGGGCTGCTCAACCCGATGATCGCCGCTGGTGCGATGGGCGCGTCAAGTCTGTTCGTCGTCGGCAATTCGCTGCGACTGCGCCGCTTCCGAGCGCGCGCGTAACCGGGCCGTGCGGGCCCGCTAGCAGTGCGGGTTCGGTGAGCAGGTGACGAGGGCGCCTAGACGGCCTCGAGCGCGCGTGCCAGGTCTTCGCGCAGGTCCTCGACATCCTCAAGTCCGATGCTGAGGCGCACCGTCGCAGCGCTCATGCCGACGGCCGCGCGCCCCTCGACGCCGAGCTTGCGGTGAGTAGTAGTCGCAGGGTGCGTCGCGATCGACTTGGCGTCGCCAAGGTTGTTCGAAATGTCGATCACCTGCAGCGCGTCCATGAAGCGGAACGCTGCGGCCTTGGCCTCATCGCCGTGAGGGTCGACGTCCTCGGGTAGCGCGATGTCGATCGTGACGAGCGTGCCGCCGAGCGTCATCTGTGACGCAGCGCGCTCGTACTGAGGATGCGAGGGCAGCAGGGGATAGCGCGTGACCGCGACCTGGGGATGGGCGTCAAGCCACGCGGCCAGGTCCACGGCCGACGCCGCCATCGCCTTGACGCGGATCGATAGGGTCTCGAGCGACTTGGCGAGCACCCAGGCCGCGAAGGGGCTCATCGTCGAGCCAATCGTGCGCACCATCGTGCGCACAGGGCCGTTGATGTACTCGCTCGAACCGAGCACTGCACCGCCAAGCACCCTGCCCTGGCCGTCGATGTGCTTGGTCGCTGAGTACACCACGGCGTCGGCGCCCAACTCGAGGGGCTTCTGGCCGACGGGCGTGGCGAACACGTTGTCCACGATGAACAGTGCCCCGGCCTTCTTGGCGAGCGCGGCCACGAACGGGATGTCAACCACGTCTTGCATCGGGTTGGTGGGGGACTCCACGTAGATGGCATCGGCAGGGGTGGCGAGCGCGCGCTCCCAATCGGCATTTACGTGGGCGTCGACGTAGTCGACCTGGATACCCCACTCGGCGAAGTACTCGTTGAAGACCGCAAGGGAAGAGCCGAACAAGGCACGTGCTGCGACAAGGCGTGAACCCTGGCGAAGGATCGAGGCGAGGGAGACGAACACCGCCGCCATTCCGGTGGCAGTAGCGAAGCAGGCATCAGCACCTTCGATGAGCGCCAACCGCTCCTCAAACGTCGTCACGGTCGGGTTGCCGTACCGGCTGTACTGGTAGCGCTCGATCTCGCCTGCAAACGCGGCCTCAGCGTTCGCGGCATTGGGGTAGATGTAGCCCTGCGTGAGAAACAGCGGCTCCGACATCTCGTCGAAGGCGGTCCGATGCAGCCCGCCGCGCACGGCGAGGGTGTCGGGACGAAGAGTGGTTGGCGGGGAGGGAACGGCGGGGGACGCGTCGTCTGTCATGCCCACAGGGTAGTGCCGACGCTTGGCCCTCACCTCATATGCGCACGGTGGTGGCGCCCGTGATGGCGGCGATGATCTCCTCGTAAGCGTCGTGGGGCGCGGTGAAGGAGCCATTGAGCCTGCCATGCCTCAAGACGTCGATGCGGTCGGCGACGGCACGGACGTCCGTGAGGTTGTGACTGATGAATACGACCCCTAGCCCAAGGCTCCGCAGGCTCTGAATGTGTGTGAGGACTTCGGCCGTCTGAGCAACAGAAAGCGACGCGGTGGGCTCGTCAAGCACGATGAGTTGAGGATCTCCCACGAGGGTCCTCGCGATGGCGACGCATTGGCGCTGCCCAGCCGACAGGTTTGACACGGGCGTGCGGGGCGAGGGGATTCGCGCATTGAGGCGCTCAAGGTAGTCGCGGGCGAGGGTCTCCATGAGTTCTTCCGCGAGCAGACCGTGTTCCCGAATCTCGCGTCCCAAGAAGATGTTCGCGGTGACGTCCAGGTTCTCCGCAAGCGCCAACCCTTGGAACACGGTGGCGATCCCTTTGGCTTGGGCGACGGCTGTGCGAGGCAGGGTGACCGCTTCTCCATTGATGCGGATGGTGCCGCGATCGGGCTCGTAAACGCCCGCAATGACTCGCGCAAGCGTCGACTTGCCCGCCGCGTTGTCGCCCACGAGCGCGACGATCTCATGGTGCTTGACTTCGAAGTCGACATCGACGAGGGCTTGGACGGCCCCGAAGGACTTGGAGATCTTGTTCATACGCAGCAGCGGCGGTGCGTTCATGGTGATGTCCCGTCTTGACTGTGGCCTCCCGGCGGTCATCATCGACCACCGGGGACGTGCGACAGATCCGCGGCCCGAGCAAGCGCCCCGTGAACTGGTGCGAGCGTGCCGAGCTCGCCTTGGCGTACTTCGAGCGGCTCTGTTCTGGAGATGAGAACGCGGCGATTCATCGCGGCGCGGATGGGGTCGAGCAGAATGGCGTCCGCCTGAGCCAGGTCCCCTCCGACGACGACGACTTCAGGATCGAAGGCGACCGCAAGGTTTGCCGCCGCGACACCGATCGCGGCACCGGCGTCGGCGACGACCTGCCTGCATCCGGGGTCTCCTGAGGAGGCGAGCTCCACGAGGTCGTGCAGCGACATCGGCCCGCGGCTGATGCGAAGCGAATCGATGAGCGCTTGCGCGCCCACCAGAGTGTCCAGGCAACCACGGCTCCCGCACTTGCAGATGGGCCCCTGCGGGTCGACGAGGGTGTGCCCAATCTCGCCCGCGTTGCCTCGCGCACCACGGTGGACCTCTCCGCCAATGATGAGTCCGGCGCCAGTGCCGTAAGACGCCCAGACGTACAACACATCGCGGAACCCTTTGGCCGCGCCGAAGCGCGTCTCGCCAAGTGCGCTCAGGTTGGCGTCGTTGTCGACGGCGACGGGTGCGGCGATGCGCGCGCTCACTACGTCCGCGATGGGCACGTCGGCCCAGCCCTTCATGAGGCCCTCATCGAGGATCATGCCGCGCTCAGGGTCGACAGGTGCTGGCAGGCCGATGCCGACGCCGAGGATCTCCGACGTCGTGGAGCCAAGCCCGTCCACTAGCTCCATCGCGAGCAGAGCGGTGCGGTCGAGCGTGGTGTCGAGACGATGGTCTGACGGGAGCGGGAGCGTCCGGTTGGCGAGGATCTCGAAGCGAGAATCGGCGACGGCCAACCTCAAGGCGCGGCTCCCGATGTGCGCTCCGATGAGCAGGCCCGACTTGTGAGCGAGCGTGACGAACTGTGCGCGCCTGCCGCTGCGGGTGGTGGTGCGAGTCTCGACGATGCCAGCGGCAAGGAGTTGCTTGACGATGGTGGAGACGGTTGCGGGGGACAAACCAGTGGCCTCTGCGAGCTCCACTTGAGTGATTCCGCCGAATCGTCGCACGGCCGCCAGCAGGCGGGCGCTATTCGCCTCGCGCAGTGCCGACTGCGACCCTGACGACAGCACGTGTCCCGCCACACGATGAGAGTACCCGGCGACGCCGACGCCGACTAGTGCTGAATTTGGAAAGCGAATCCATGAGACGGCGGGCTGGGGCTTGAGTTTGAGGCGCGACGTCAACGTTCGGACTTGGCCGCCTGGACGAAGAGGTCGGCGCGTAACCCTCGCCCCACGAGGCGGAAGGCGTCCTTGAGTCTCGCACGATGTGCTCTGCTCCCTTCGCGGTTCGTAACGAAATGGTTACGCCTGGGTTCGAGACTTGACGCCAACAGGCGACGGCAATAGCGTCTGAACCGGTACAAGACCCTGAACTATTACTCCGAGCTCGACGAAGCGTTGGGAGACGATGTGGCGACACACCACGTGACACTTGAGATGCGCTCTATCACCATGGAGTTTCCCGGTGTCAAGGCTCTAGACGATGTGTCCATCTCCGTGAGGCGCGGCGACATCCACGCCATCTGTGGGGAGAACGGCGCCGGCAAGTCGACGCTCATGAAGGTGCTCTCCGGTGTCTACCCTCACGGCACGTTTCAGGGGCAGATCGTCCTCGAAGGCAAGCACGTCGAGTTCCGCGACCTCAAGGCGTCCGAGCACGCAGGGATCGTGATCATCCACCAAGAGCTCGCGCTGATTCCAGAACTGTCCGTCACCGAGAACATCTTCCTCGGCAATGAAGTGGTACGCACAGGTCTCATCGACTGGGACGAGGCGCACATCCGCACGCTTGAACTGCTCGCCAGGGTGGGACTCTCGGTCGATCCCAACACGCCCATCAAGGCGCTCGGCGTGGGACAACAGCAGCTGGTGGAGATCGCCAAGGCACTGTCAAAGGACGTCAGGCTGCTCATCCTCGACGAGCCCACGTCGGCGCTGAACGAGGAGGACTCCGCCAACCTGCTTGATCTGTTGCGCGGCCTGAAGCAACGCGGGCTGACCTCGATCATGATCAGCCACAAGCTCAACGAGATCGCGGAGATCGCGGACGCGGTCACCATCATCAGAGACGGCGTGACCGTCGAGACCCTGCATGTCGAGAACGAGCCGCTCGACGAAGATCGCATCATTCGAGGCATGGTCGGCCGTTCGCTTGAGTCGCGCTTCCCGGCACACATCCCGAACATTGGCGAGAAGTTCTTCGAGGTCAGCGGATGGACGGTTGAGGACCCGCAGGTGTCTGGGCGTTTGGTGTGCAAGGGCTCCGACTTCTTTGTGCGCAGAGGCGAGATCGTGGGCTTCGCTGGTGTCATGGGCGCCGGGCGCACCGAGTTGGCGCGTTCCGTCTTCGGTCGCTCTTACGGCATCTACCGATCAGGCCAGATCTTTATCGATGGCAAGGCCGTGTCCATTCCCACTGTGCAGTCCGCGATCGCGCACGGCATTGCTTACGTTCCCGAGGATCGCAAGACCCTGGGCATGAACCTGCTCGACACCATTCGCAAGACGATCGTCGCGGCGGGCCTGCACAAGATCAGCCGTCTATCGATGATCGACGAAGAGGCCGAACTCATCGCCGCGGAGGAGTACCGCACGTCGTTGCGCATCAAGACTCCCAGCGTGAATGAAGGCGTGAACAAGCTCTCGGGTGGCAACCAGCAGAAAGTCGTGCTGGGCAAGTGGATGTTCACCGAGCCGGAGCTCCTCATTCTCGACGAGCCCACGCGTGGAATCGACGTGGGAGCCAAGTACGAGATCTACGGATTGATCCAGCGCCTCGCGAACGCGGGCAAGGGCGTCGTGGTCATCTCGTCAGAGCTTCCCGAAGTCATCGGACTCTGCGATCGCATCTACACAGTGTGCGAAGGCCGCATCTCCGGCGTGGTCGACCACGCAGACGCCAACCAAGAACGATTGATGCGCCTCATGACAACCACCACCGCAAGCGCTGCCTGACCGGCCTCGACACACAGAAGGAATATCAACGATGAACTCCTTTAAAAGCCTGTTTGGCGGAGACGTTCGCCAATTCACGATGCTGGGCGCGCTCGTAGCGCTGCTCTTGTTCTTTCAGGTGATGACCAATGGCAAGGTCCTGACCCCCACCAACATGGTGAACCTGATCAATGGCAACTCCTACGTGCTCATCCTCGCCATCGGCATGGTGATGGTGATCGTGGTTGGTCACATTGACCTGTCCGTCGGATCCGTCGCCGCGGTGACGGGCATCATCGTTGCGATGGCCATCCGCGACTGGGGCATTCCGTGGTGGATGGGGATGCTGCTCGGGCTCGGCGTGGGGGCCGCGATCGGAGCCTGGCAGGGCTGGTGGGTCGCGTACGTAGGGATACCAGGGTTCATTACGACGCTCGCAGGCATGATGCTTTTCCGAGGCGTGAACCAGTACATCGGCAAGTCAAACTCGGTGCCAGTGCCGGACGAGTTCCAGTTCATCGGTGCTGGCTACCTGGGTGAATGGGGGCCCAACACCGGGCTCAACAACTCGACGCTATTGCTGGGCATCCTCGCGGCGGCGTATGTGGTGTGGCACGAGTTGAAGGCGCGCAAGAAGGCCATCCGCATCGGTGCGCAACCCCAGAGCTACGCGATCGCTGGAACGCGCGCTGGCCTGCTAATCCTTGTCATCGCCTACATCACGTACCTTTTCGGCTCGGGCCGCGTGGGCACGTCTTTCCCGGTTCCTGGGCTTCTTCTGGTGGGGCTCGTGATCCTGTATCACGTGCTCACGCAGCGCACCGTGATTGGCCGCCACATCTTCGCCGTTGGCGGCAACCGTGTGGCGGCATCGCTCTCTGGAGTCTCCACGAAGCGCACGTACTTCTTCGTGATGATGAACATGTCAATTCTGGCGGCCGTCGCGGGAATGGTGTTCATCGGCCGCTCGACCGCGTCGGGCCCATTCGACGGCAACATGTGGGAGCTTGACGCGATTGCGGCCGTGTTCATCGGTGGAGCGGCCGTCTCCGGAGGTATCGGCACCGTCACCGGATCAATTATCGGTGGCCTGGTAATGGCGACGCTCAACAACGGGCTTCAACTCATGGGTGTCGGCTCGGACCGCACCCAGATCATCAAGGGCCTGGTGTTGCTCCTCGCGGTTGCCTTCGACGTCTACAACAAGCAGCAGGGCCGCCCATCGATCATTGGGCACCTCTTCAGGAGCAGGCCCGCGCTCCAAGATTCCGTGGACGGCGAGGCTGGGACGCCTGCCACCGTCGGACTGCGGACCGAAGCAGCGGCAGGCGCGGGTGCAAAGCCAGCGACCGCCGCTGTCCAAGTAGCGCATCCAACGGCGGATGCACAAGACAAAGAAGGTAGGACGTAATGCGCAAGACCCTTCCAGGGCTCATCGCCCTCGCGGCGGCGAGCACCCTCGCGCTCACCGCTTGCTCCTCAGACCGCGGAGAGACCGCGGCCGACGAACCGACCACCGGATCGACGGCCTCCGGCACCGAACTGTGCATTCCTGAGGGCGCCACCATTGGCGTCTCCCTCCCGCAAAAGACCTCCGAGAACTGGGTCCTTGCGGAGCAGCTCTTCAACGACGGCTTGGCAGAAGCGGGTTTTGAGCCGATCGTGCAGTTCGGCAACAGCGGTGTCACCGAGCAGCAGAACCAGATTGACGCAATGGTCGAGGCCGGCGCAAAGGTCATCGTCGTCGGCGCTATTGACGGCTCGCAGCTGGGTACCCAACTCGAGGCAGCCAAGGCAACCGGCGCCACCGTCATTGCTTACGACCGTCTGGTGAAGAACACTGAAGCCGTCGACGCGTACATCGCTTTCGACAACTACCAGGTGGGCGTCCTCCAGGGCACGGCGCTGCTGGAAGGTCTCGCCGAGCGTCAGGGCGACGGACCGTACAACATCGAGCTCATCGCCGGTTCTTCTGACGACGCGAACGCCATGCCGTTCTTTGAGGGCGCCATGAGCATTCTGGAGCCGAAGATCGAAGACGGCACGCTTACCGTCGTCTCCGGACAGACCACGTTCGAGCAGGTTGCCACGCAGGGCTGGAAGGCCGAGAACGCGCAGAAGCGCATGGACACGGTCCTCTCGGGCTTCTATGCGGGCGATGTCGCCCTCGACGGCATCCTGTCGCCAAACGACACCCTGGCACGTGCTGCGCTCGTTGCGGTCGCACAGGCAGGCAAGGACACTCCTGTCATCACTGGCCAGGACTCCGAAGTGGAATCGGTCAAGTCGATCGTCGCAGGCGAGCAGTACTCGACGATCTACAAGGACACCCGCGACTTGGTTGCTCAGACGATCGCGTCGATCGTTGAGCTCCAGAACTGTGGCGAGATCCCGATCAACGACACCGAGCAGTACGACAACGGCGTGAAGATTGTGCCCGCGTACCTGCTGGAGCCGAAGATCGTGACCCAGGCGAACGCTGCCGAGGTCTATGCGAACGACTCGACGCTTGGCCCCCTCACCGAGGGCTAAGTAGCAACGTCAGCACCGAAAGGGTCCTCGCGGCGCATGCCGTGGGGGCCCTTTCGCGTCCCCTCGACCTGGCGGGGAGCGTAGCGTGAACAGCATGCGGAAACGGTCGGCGGTGGCAAGCGCACTCGCGCTCCTCGCGACGGCGTGCGCGCCGTCTGGTAGCAACAGTTCGACCACCCTCGAATACCTCGTGCCTGGCGTGCGCGTCGAGGGCCCCGTGACACTCTTGGCGACCAATGTGGAGGAGCGCACCGATCAGAACGGTCGCTCGGTGATGACGGTGTGTTGGCAAGCCCGCTTTGGAGTCGACGACGAGACGGTCGAGGTGCCCTTCATGCCTCCGGCTGGCTACAGCGCATCACCCTCCGTGATGGCCGACCCCATGCACCCCGGCGAGAACTTCGACGGCCCAGCCATGCTCGACGCCGACGGCAACGCCGTGGGGTTCGCCGACACCGGCGTGATGGTGGCGGCGCAGTTCGAGGATGTCGAGGAACAGTCGCTACGCGAGGAGCACGAACGCTGCGGCTGGAACTCATTGCCGCTCGTCGCGGACGACCCTGGCGGAGTGATGGTCGACCCTGAGGGTCTCACCACCATCACCCGCATCTGTTCCTCAGACGCTGATCACATGCTGACAGCACAGGAGCGGGCGGCGCTACCGGGCGGCGGGATGCACGACTGCGTGGACACCCCTGTCGAGCCGGTCGACCCTGAGGTCATCGAGCCCTAGAGCAACCGCCGCCGTGCGCGGCAGCAGCCCGGTCCCGCGGGGAAGGGAGGTGCCCGCGGGACCAGGCTGCTAACGCCGGGAGACCACCTGAACGGTGATTCCCGCTTCGCTCGCCACTGGCGCATCGGGAGTTCCGGTAATCCGGATCACATGCGCAGTGCCATCGGGCTGGACCACCGGCATGGTCAGGTCCAGTTCTGGGGCAACGCCGTAGAGGCGCACGGTCAGTCCGTCGAGGTAGTCATAGTCGGGGCGGTCGGCGTGGGCGCCGATGCCGATGGCCGCACCTTCGCGTACGTACACGGGCAGCGTTTCGAAGCCGTGAACCTCGGTGAGCCAGCTTCCCCCAGGCACGGTCTCGCCCGTCCAGATGTTGGTCCACGTGCCCCGCGGCAGGTAGAACTGCACCTCGCCAGAGGCGGACATGACGGGTGCAACCAGCAAGTTGTCGCCCAGCATGTACTGCCGGTCGAGGTAGGCGACGGCCGGGTCATCAGGGAACTCGAAGAACATCGGCCTGGCCACGGAAACGCCCTTGGCCGCAGCGTCGGCGCTTGCCGCGTACAGGTAGGGCATGAGCGTGTTCTTGAACTGGGTGAACTTCGCGGTGATCGCGACGGCCTCCTCGTCGAACGCCCACGGCACCCTGTAGCTGTCGGAGCCGTGCAGGCGGGAGTGCGAAGAGAGCAGGCCGAACGCCGCCCACCGCTTGAACACGGCGGGGTCTGGGGTGCCTTCGAAGCCGCCGATGTCGTGGCTCCAGTAGCCAAAGCCGGACGACGCGAGGGACAGGCCTCCGCGCAGCGTTTCCGCCATCGACGGAAAGGACGACGTGTTGTCGCCGCCCCAGTGGACGGGGAACTGCTGGCCGCCGGCGGTGGAAGAGCGGGCGAAGAGCACGGCGTCGCGCTCGCCCCTTTCCTCAACGAGGAGCTCGAAGACCGCCTTGTTGTACAGCTGCGTGTACAGGTTGTGCATGACCATGGGATCGCTCCCGTCATGCCACACCACGTCTGTGGGGACGCGTTCGCCAAAGTCAGTCTTGAGAGCGTCGACGCCCTGGCTCAGTAGCGCACGCAACTTGTCCTGGAACCATGTGACAGCGTCGGGGTTGGTGAAGTCGACGAGCGCCATGCCCGCGACCCACCAGTCCCACTGGAACACGGAGCCGTCGACCCGCTTGACCAGGTAGCCCTTCTCCTTGCCCTCGGCAAACAGGGCCGAGCGCTGCGCGATGTAGGGGTTGATCCACACGCACACGTGCAGGTCGCGCTCGGTGTGGAGGCGGTGCAGCATGCCCTTGGGGTCGGGAAACACACGCGAGTCCCACTCGAGGTCTGTCCAGTTGAACTCGCGCATCCAGAAGCAGTCGAAATGGAAGACGCTTAAGGGGATGCCGCGGTCGCGCATCTCGTCCACAAAGGAGTTGACGGTCCCTTCGTCATAGTCCGTGGTGAACGAGGTGGACAGCCACAGTCCATAGCTCCACGCGGGGACCTCGGCAGGCCTGCCCGTGAGGCGCGTGTAGCGGTCGATCACGTCCTTGGGGGTGGGGCCGTCGATCACGAAGTATTCGAGGCCCTCGCCCGCCGTGGAGAACTGCACCCGCTCGACCGCCATGCTGCCCACCTCGAAGGACACGTGCTCAGGCTGGTTGACGAACACGCCATAGCCCTCGCTCGAGAGGTAGAACGGGATCGACTTGTACGCCTGCTCCGAACTGGTGCCGCCGTCGGCGTTCCACGTCTCGACCGTCTGGCCGTTCTTCACGAACGGGCCAAAGCGCTCGCCTAGGCCGTAAATGAGTTCGCCGACGCCGAGATCGAGTTGCTCGTGCACGTACGTCCTTGACGGGGCAAGGCCGGTGGTGGTCACCCCTGCCACGCCGGCTGGGTCGGTGGTGACCGGGGCACCGTCGGCGAGCGTGATGTAGCCCTGGGCCTTGTGGCCGGAGCCGGTGAGGCGCGTGTCGCCATGCCAGAACGACAGGTCCCAGGGAGCGCCACGCTTGATGACGGCGCGCAGGCCGCCGGCGGTGATGACGCCCTCATCGTCGGTGATCGACAGGGAGCCGGGCACCCGTTCCTCATTAACCTCGAAGCGGCGCGGCGTGTTCACGCCGGTGTGATGCTCGACGCGCACCTTGACCACGCCGTCGGCGACGGCAGTGATGGTGGTGGTGAGTACCGGCAGGTTGAGCACGTTGCCGCGCGTCTCGATACGTCTGGTGGGGGCCGTCACGACGATGCTGTCGCCATCCGCCATGATGTCGTACGCCTCTTGCGCGTAGGCGGCGGTGACTCCCGGTCGCAACTGCCAAAAACCGTCGGTGAACTTCATGGCTTACTTCACTGCTCCTGCGGTAATTCCCCTGGTCAGCGTGCGCTGGAAGATGAGGAAGAAGATGATGGTGGGAATGACGCTGATGAGGGTTCCCGCGACCAGCGTGGTGGTGTCCGTCTGGCGTTCGCCGTTGAGTTGCTCGAGCACGAGCGGCACCGTGAGCGAATCGTCCGTATTCAGGAAGGCCAGCGGCAAGAGGAACTCGTTCCACGTCCAGATGAAGAAGAAGACCATCAGGACGGACAGCGTCGGCTTCAGGATGGGCACGATGATCGAGCGCAGCGAGCGGAAGCGGGAGGCTCCGTCAACGGCCGCCGCCTCGAGGATCTCCTTGGGGAAGGTGCCCAGCAGGCTCGACAGCAGGTACGTGCCGAACGCCGACTGAATGACCGTGAAGGTGATGATGACGGACCACGGGTTCGAGAGCAGGCCCAAGTCGTCATAGAGCTTGAACAGCGGGTCGAACAGCATTTCCTGTGGCACCAAGTTGGCCATCAGGAACACGAGGATGAGCCACGTGCGGCCCTTCACGCGGCCGATGCCGATCGCGAAGGAGTTCAGGACGGAAAGGATCACCGCGAGGATGGCGACCATCCCGGAGATGAACACGGAGTTCCACAGCGCTCGCGGGAAGTTGTGGCCGCTCCAGAACGCCTGGATGCCGTCAAAGCTCAGCGCTTCAGGCAGTTCGAGCGGATTGGAGTTCGCGTAGTCGGCCGGCGACTTGAAGGCGTTGATCAGCAACAACAGCATCGGGAAGACCACGAGCAAGGCGCCTAGTGCCATGAGCACCAGCACGATCCACTCGCTGGTGGTGCGGCCGCGCTTCTTGTGCTTGGTGCCCGCAGGGCGGTGCTTGGTGCCCTGGCCGTTGAGGGTGGCGGGTGCGGTCGTCATGGCGCTCACGCATCCTTTCGTTCGGCGCGGGTCTGCGCCTTGATGAAGATCACGGACACGATGAAGACGACGATGGTGATGGACGACGCGATCGCGGCCGCGTAGCCCTTGTCGGTGCCGCTGATGAACTCTTGGTAGGCATAGAACGACGGCACGTAGGTGGACTTCGACGGACCGCCCCTGGTGAGAATGAAGACGGGCGCGAACACCTTGAGTGCCGCGATGGTGGTGGTGAGGCCCACCACGAACACCTCCGGCCGGATCATCGGCAGGGTGATGGCGCGGAAGCGCTGGAACCAGTTGGCGCCGTCGAGTTCCGATGCTTCGTAGAGTTCCGGTTCCACGCGCTGCAGCGCGGCCATGAAGATCACGACGGGGTAGCCGATCTGGATCCAGATCATCAGCACCATCGTGGAGATGATGGCGGTGCTGTATTGGCCTCCCAGCCAGTTCACCGCGACGTCGTCGCCGGTGAGGAAGCTGAGGAACTGGTTGAGCACGCCGTCGCTATTGGGCTTGAGGATCCAGCTGAACATCACGCCCGCTACCGCGATCGGCAGAATCTGCGGCAGGTAGTAGGTGGCGCGCAAGAAACTGGAGAGCTTGCCTCCGAATCGGCGGCCAACCACGTCAAACAGCGCGGCGGCGACCACGAGGCCAAGCAGCGTCGGGACGATCACCATGGCGACAATGACCAAGGCGATGTTCATGAAGGACTGCAGGTACTCGGAATCCTGGAAGAGCGCGGTCCAGTTCTCGAATCCGGCGAACTGCTCTTCCGCGCGACCGCCGCGCCAATGGAAGAAGCTCAGCCGGAGGTTGCGGATGATCGGGTAGAAGATCACCACGCCCACGAGGATGGCGCCGGGAATGAAGTACAGCCAGTAGCCGAGCTTCCCGCCACCGCGCTGCGGGATGCGGGGGGCGTCTTGGGGCTGCACCTGGCGCTTGGGGGTGCGGGTCATAGATGGCATGAGGGGTCCGTCTCCGGCGGGGGCCCTGGTGGTGAGACCAGGACCCCCGCACCTGAAGGGATGGTGTGACTATCGAACCGTCGAGACGTAGCTCTCGTAGTAGTTCTCGAGCTCAGACTGCGCCTGCTCGGGAGTGAAGGTGCCGTTGACCAGGCCCTGCATCACGCCGTTGAGGTCGCCGTAGAAGCTGGGGGTCGGCCAGTCGGGGTAGAAGGACAGGCCGTCGCGGTCGTTGACCTCGTTGAACAGGCCGATGAGTGCCTGAGCGTCGGGGTCTTGAACGTCCTCGGTGTTGGCCGCGACCGGCAGTCCGCCTGACTCGCCCAGCAGTGCCTGGACTTCGGGGCTCATCGTGATGTCGATGAAGATCTCCGCAAGTTCAGGCTGCTTCGACTCGACGGGGATGACCCAGATGTTGCCACCTGAACCGGGCGTGAGGGTGGTGCCAGGCCAGTTGGTGATGCCCACGGTGAAGTCGGTGACGTCGGACAGCATGCGTCCGTACCACCACGAACCCGAGTAGAACATCGGGACCTCGCCGTTGATGAACTGCAGGCCTGCGTCCTCGGCGGTGAGGCCGGAGACCTCGCTGCTGATGTAGCCGTTGCTGACCCAGTCGCTGAGGGTTTCGGTGGCGTAGGAGATCTCCTCGCCCTGCCAGTTCACTTCCTCCGTGTACAGCTGGTAAGCGTTCACGAAGTCGCGGTCTGCCTGGCTCAGCGCAAGTTGGTACCAGAGCTGCCCCATGGGGTATTCCTGAGCCGACGTCGTCAGCGGCGTGATGCCGTTGTCAACGAAGGTCTGCATGGCTGCCTCGAGGTCTTCCTGGGAGGTGGGCACCTCGATGCCGTACTCCTCGAACATCTCGGTGTTGTAGTACATGAAGACAAACTCGCCGTAGTTGGGGACGCCGTAGAAGCTTCCCGATCCCATGACGCCGTCTTCGTTGTACTTGGCGATCGTGTCGACGCCAGCGCCCAATTTGTCGGCCCAGCCGTACTTGGCGTAGGCGTCGTCCAGGTTTTGGATCACGCCGATGGCCGCAAGCTGGCCAGCGGTGCCGTTGCCCTTGTTGTACTCGGACACGTCTGGTGCGTCTGAGGAGTCGAAGAGCTGCTCTGCCGAGGCGTTGAGGTCCTCGAATGCGGTGGTCTGCAGGTCGACGGTCGCGCCGGTCTGCTCCTCGAACATCTCGATCGCGAGGTTCCAGGCCTTGCCCATGGCCGACTCGTCGCCCTCGTAGTGCATGACCTTGAGCGTCTCGCCGGAGAAGTCGGCTTCGCCGCCTGCCCCCGTGGGTGCGGTTGTGTCGTCCGAGTCGCCGGACGAGCATGCCGCGAGTGTCAGTGCACCGACGGCGACGAGCGCCCCCATGGTGCGGTTCCTGTACTTCATGGGATTCCTACCTCCTTGTAGTGGCCCGAGGGCCGTGGGGTTCGCAGGCGACATCAATCGAAGCGCTTCGACGAAGCCGACGATTCTACGACGATGCTGTGGGTGGAGCATCATCTGGCCTGCAGGGATGCGGCAGCGGGCGCAGGTGCGACCGAGCCTTGGGATTGATAGATCGGGGTGACGAGGGTGACGCCCTGAGATGGCGCCTTCCCCTCGAGGAGGTCGACAAGGATGTCGACGGCAACGGGGCAGGTGAGCCGGGGGTCCAACGGAAGCGTGTCGTAGGGAAGCGGCGTGCGCGCCATGACGGGGGTCATTCCCGCCGCGATGACCGAGACGTCCTTTGGCACGCTCAAGGCGCGAGCGGCCAGGGCTGCCTGAAGGGACTGGGCGACCGCGTTGGCCGTGCTGAGCACGATGCCGGTCATGCCTGGTGCCGCGGCGAACAGATCGTCGAGCACCGGGGCGGCGTCGTCGGTCTCTGGGTACGCAACGGCGTACTCAATGCCGCAGGCCTGCGCGTAGCGCTCAAACTCATGGACGACGCGCAGGGGGTAGTTGGATTCCCGCTCTAGCGTCTCGCGGTGCTGGCTGACCAGGCCGATGCTGCGGTGTCCCGCCTCGATGAGAGTGTCGATCGAGGTCCTGATCGCGGCTTCGAAGTCGAGGTCCACGCACACCAGGCCCTCGGTGTCCTCGGGCACGCCGATGAAGACGACGGGACAGCTGAGCTTGCGGGCCAGCGTGGCGCGTTCGTCGTGGGCGGCGACGTCGAGCACGATGATGCCGTCGGCGAGAGCGGTCGCGGCGGATCGACGCATGCCTTGCTGGGCATCGTCGTGGACGAGCAGCAGAGTGTCGTAGTCGTGGGTGCGCGCCGCGATGGTGACCTCCATGGCGAAGGCCATGTGAGCGGAGGGATCAGTGTCGGGGTGCAGCGGCGCCGTGACGGCGATGACTTCAGAGCGGTTGGCGGCCAAGGCCCTTGCCGACGCTCGTGGTGCGTAGTCGAGAGCCAGGCAGGCTGCCTCGATCCTGGCGCGAGTATCGGCGCTGACCTTGCGCTTGCCGGAAAGGGCATAGGACACCGTCGAGATCGCTACGCCCGCCTCGCGGGCGACGTCGTCGATCGTTGCCATGTCCTGACCTCATCGTCATAGTGGAGCGCTCGTGAGCCGGCAGTTCGCCGAAATCGTCGAAGCGCTTCGATATCGCTTGTCAATGACAATAGGACGGTCGCGCGGCGGAAAGCAACAGGGTTGCAGAATCGTTATCAAACCGGTTCGAGCGGTGCGGGGCTCGTGGCGCAGATGCGGCAAGGCGAAGGCCCTGGTACGCGGCCGGGGCGGGAGGTCGCTGACACAGCGAGGGCTGTTGTCAGCCCTGACGCCACGGGAGACCGGCGGCCTTCCAACCCTGCACGCCGCGGTGACCATCGACGTCGGGACCGCCCTCGAAGCCATCCAGGATGTTGTACGCAGGACCCATGCCCGCCGCAGTCGCGGCCGCAGCCGCCCCCATGCTGCGCTGGCCAGAACGGCACAAGAAAAGAAGGGGAGCGCCGGTATCTGGGACGATCCCAGCGTCGGCGAGCTCCTCGAGGAAGCCGTGGTTGGGCGCCCCTCCCGGGTAATTGATCCACTCGACAAAGAGGGGCTCCCTGCCCGTCTCGGAGGTGTCCGGTACGCCAACAAACCGCCACTCGGCTTCGGTGCGCACATCCACCAATACCGCTGCGGGGTTGTCTAGCAACATCTCCCAAGCCTGCTGGGGCGTGATGTCGCCCTCGTACTCGGCCATGAGCCCTCCTCCACGTTGAGTGTCGAACACAGTCTAGGGAGACGGGCTCCCTGGGGCTAGAAAGTTTTCGAAGCGGTGACGGGAGGCAGGGCTGACCAGGGGAAGGTGATCCACTTGTCGGTGCGCTTCCAGACGTAGTCGGGCTCGATGACCGAGCGCGCCTTCGCATACAGGGTGACGGTGCGTACCTCGCCAGCGTGTTGCTCCATGAGCGTCTTGACCAAGGCGAGGGTTTCGCCCGTGTCGGCCACGTCGTCGGCGATCAATACCTTGAGGCCCTGCATGTACTCGGTATCGAGCAGCGGCGGCAGGATGATGGGCGCTGGCAGGCGCTCGTCGATGTCCGTGTAGAACTCGACGTTCATGGTGCCGACGCCCTTGGTGCCGAGCGCGTAGGCAAGCGCGCCGCCGACGGGGAGACCGCCGCGGGCGATGGCCACTACGACGTCGGGCTGGAAACCCGAGTCCGCGACCGCCTGGGCGAGGTCGCGGGAGGCATCGCCGAAGCCCTGCCAGGCGAGGATCTCGCGGTCTTGCTCTGACATGGGGCTCCTCACGGTGGGGTGAAGCGAGACTACCCGGGGGGAGGCAGGACCTGTCTACGCGGCCCGTCGCGCCAGCACCACATATGGACGCTCGGCGCGCGCGTGCCGTGCGGGTTCGGCCGCACCCGTGGATTTGTGGTGCTCCCGCGACGGTCTGGCCGCTCCTCACTCGACGGCGCAGCGCCATCGGCGCGACCCAATTCGTTTCGGAGTGTGAAGAACTCACTACCGCGATGACCGTCTGTGCACCCCTGCGGCGGACGAATTGGCCCCGTGCGCGTGGCGTAGTGAGTTCTTGACGCGATGCCGCTGGTTGCGGGCGCCTACGCCCTGACTAAGAGCGGGGCACGCGCACATCGGCGGTGCGTGACGACGCGAGGCCTGCGGTTCCGGCGGCAACGATCAGGCCCGGGATCATCGCCAGAATGGAGGTGCCGGTGGTCGCCACCATGCGCCACGAGGTGGTCTGCGGCGGCCATATCAACGCGCCCCACGACGCAGCCGCGCCTAGCAGTGCGACTCCCGCCACCGCGGCAATTGCCCCAACCACGCCACCCGCAAGCACGGGCGCGCCAAGCCGCGCCAACGATGCGATGATGCGGGCGTTGTGGCCTAAGCCCAATGCGCCCTGGACTGAGGCGTCGACGCGCGATCGGCCACCACCGATCCACACCGCGACGGCGATGATCAGCGCGAGCAGTGCCAACACGGCGACGCCCGCCAGCGCCCGCGCGTTCCAGTCCTTCCACAAGGAGCCGGTCATGCCTTCGCCTGCCTGCCACGTCAGCCAACCCGTGGTCACCGCGAACACCGCGGCGGTCGAAGCAAAGGGGAACGTTGCCGCGCCGGGCCGTGCGCCCATCGCGTCTCCTGCGGCAATCGCCCACGGTGCGCGTGCTGCGACGAGTCGTTGAGAAAGCAGCGGCGTCACGAGCCGCGCCGTCTCGACGGCAGCCCCGAGCGCCCCCACAGTCGTCACAGTGAAGAGGAGTGTCCACCCGACTGGCGCCTGGACGAACCCGATTGCGAGCACGCCCGCCGCAGCGACAAGAACGTAGACGGCCAGGCGGCGCGCGTGTCCGGGGACTGCGCGTTCGATCGTGAGGTTCGGTACGAGTGCCTCGCGTGGCGGGACGCGTGCGGCCCACAGTGCCGGCACGGCAGCCATGATGAGAGCGAGCACGACGGCGAGCAGCGCAGACCCGAGCACCACCCACCAAGGAACTGACGGCGCGGTGCGCTCCAGGATCCAAGCGGCGTCGGCGCGGCGCGGCCACAGAGCCGCAACATTGACGCCCCATGCGACTGCGATGGCGGCGAGCCACGCGAGCAGACCGACCCCAACGGCCTCGAGGAGTGTCGCGCCAACCACGTCGCGCCGGGCGGCCCCGAGCGCCTTGGCGGTTCCCACCCAGCTGGCTCGCTGCCTGCCTTGGTCCTTGCCCGAGGCGACGGCTGCGCCGATGGCGATCACAGCCGTGACCGCGGCTGCGAGGAGCAGCCACGGGGAGCTGTTAGTCAGCATGAGAGTAGCGGCACGGGGCCCGGCGTCGGAGAAGAGTAACGAGTCGTCCCCAGAAGCCTTGGCGAGGGTCTTGGCCACACCAGCCGGCACGTCGCCATCCCACACGACCGTGAAGTCGACCACTGTCGCGGGGTCGCCGGAGGCGGTGGTGTAGGAAAAAGTTGGTGACACCGACGCGAGACGCAGCCCATCCTCGACGGAGACGATCGGAACGTCGGACCACCGGCCCTGGTCCGTACGAGTGAGCCCCGACACCACCAGGGTGAGCGCGGTGCCACCGGCGTCGTCGTAGACCGGCAGGGCATCGCCGATGCTCAGCCCAAGTTCGCGCGCTCGGGGAACCGAGAGTGCCACCTCGCCCACTATGGGCGCGCTGCCCTCGACAAAGAAGTCCTTGGCGAAGTCCCCGTCGCGCGCGACTGCGATCGTGGGCGCAGCGTCCTCTGCTTGCGTGCGGGCCCCCACGGCGAAGTGCACCACGGCGTGAGGGTCTACTGCCCGAATAGCGGCCAGCATCTCGGCGTACTCGCTCAGAGTAAGGGGCTTGAAGGGAAGGGATGTGGAGAGGGTGTCGACGCCTGGTTCGGGTACCCATACCGGAATCCAGGCGCCGGCGGTACCCGTGGGCCACGAGCCGTCCTGGTTGACGGCTGTCGTATCCGCTTGGGCGGTCGCGGATGCGATGCCGGCGCCCGCGGACAGCCCGACAGTGAGTGCCACAAGCACGAAGAGCGCGCCCGCCGCGCGTCGTTGGGAACGCAGTTGCTCCCGGACAAGTTGCCAGATCATCGCCCGACCCCCTCCTTGATCGCTTCGCACCACTCGTCGACAGGTGTGCGCCTGGCCATGAAAGCGGCAGGCACTGGGCCGAACACTAGAAGCCAACTCATCGCACGACCGCCGGGCCGCCCGGAAGCATGAGGATCATGACAACACTCTGGAACTCACAGGGCGATGGTTCTCCACGGGAGTGCGGCGCCGTAGCGCAAGCGCGGCGACCGCCGACGTGGCCCCGAAGACGAGGACGGCAGCGGCGCCGATCATGAGAATGTCGCTCCAGGCGATGGAGCTCAGGGTCCAGCGCAAGTACGAGTCCGTGATGACGCCGCCCAGCGACAGACGAGCGAAGTTGACCGCCGTCACGAGCGCATGGGCGAGCGCGCCCCACGCCAGGCCCGTCGCCACGGAGAAGGCCGCGATCGCTGTCGATTCCACCACCACGGCCGTGCGCAGAGTGCGAGGTGCTGCCCCGAGCGCCGCGAGTGTGGCGTCGTCCCGACGCCTCCTGCGTGCCACGCCGACGCTGAGGGCCACCATCGGGACGACGACCAGGATCACCACCAATCCCACTTCAACGAGAGTGCCGAGCATGGTCGTGCTCGACGCTCCCATCGTGGAGTAACCGGAGTAGGTGACTCCCGTGCCTTGCGGCGATATGCCGTTGAGTATCGTCTGCACTTTTGAGCGGTCGGCACCCTCTTCCGCATACAGCAGGAGCGCATAGGAACCCGTGCCGACGCTAGCGGCGGAGTCGTTGACCAACGACACGCACCCACGTTCCAATGGCACGATGCCGCTGGGGACGAACCCGGCAAAGCCGCTGCTCTCAAGGGATGACCCGCAACCGCCGATGACGGCCCGTGGGTAGCGCAGCAAGAGCGCGCGCAGAGTCTCGTCAACCTCCGCGAGGTCGCCGGGGTTGACGAGGACAGGCGCGAAGTCGTCGGAGGGCGGCTGCGCCTTACCCACCACCACCGTCACACCATCGATGGCGCGATACTGGTCGATCACCTCGTGAGGGCTTCCGGTCGTGCCAAAGTGCACGGACTGCAGAAAGAGGTCTGACATCGCGGGGCTCGTCGGTCCCGCGGAGAGAAAGCCGACGAGGAAGGCCATCCCCCCGAGGACGCTCACGATGCGGCCGCCGACGATGGAGGCGGAGTGTGCGCGACTGTCCAAGATGACAGCAAGGCGGGGCGCACGGAACCTCCCCGCAATCGCGGCCGACGCGTGCAACACGCGAGGCGCGATGCCCCGCGCCCATGGAATCACCACAGCGAGGAGCAAGCCGACGCAGGCGAAGGCGAGGACGGTGACGGCAACGCCAGCGGTCGTCTTCACCGCGCTCGGTGCCTCACCGCCGAGCTCATCGTGGCTGATCGCAAGCCCGACGACAAGCCCGCTCGCGAGGCCGCCGAGGCACCCGATGATGCGCGCGTTTCGCGTGATCGATCGGTGGGAGTCGACGATATCGACGGCGTCCTCGTGGAGTCGTTCCACCGGTGTCCGGCGCGGTCGCGTGGCGTCGATGACGTGAGCGAGGATCAGCGCCACACTGCCCACCCCGGCGAGGATGAAGCGTCCAAGCCACAGTTCGACCTCGGTGGTGAGCACCGGCCAACCGGTTGTCGCGAGAATCGCCAGGTGCGCTGCGCCGGTGAGGAGGTAGGCCCCTCCGACCCCGATTGCTGCGTGGCGGAGGCCGGTCGTTGCAGCGACGCGCATTGCCGCGGCTCGTGTTTGTCCGAGCGCGGCCATGACGGCGACATCGCGGGGTTCATTGGCATCCCGCACGCCCAGAAGCCCCACCAGGATCGCAGTGAGGACCGCGACGGGAACCGCAAAAACCAGTGCCGCGATGAGTGCGGGCATCCCCAGGCCGACGTAAGACGTCGACATCGTGCATGACTCTGGCGGGCAGGACTGTCGATCCCACGGCAGGGCAATCAGCATGAAGACGAACGACGCACTAGCTGCCACCCACGCCGCCAGCCGCTTCACAGCGCCCCCTCCTTGATCGCCTCGCGCAGTTGCTCGGCGGGGGTGAGACGCTCGAGACGGGAGCGCGCTATGACGGAGGCAATGGCGGAGGCCACGATCGCGGCGAGAGCCAGGGTCAGCACCGTGCCCCATGGAGCGTGGTCGAGATCGAAGGCGATACCTGTCCACACGAGCTCCCACGAGATGCGGTCGCTACTCAGACCGAGCCACAGTCCCCACGCGCCCCCAAGCAAGATCCCCATGACCGACCCCGAGGCTGCGACCACTGCGGACTCGATGGCCGTGCCCCACCTGAGCGCCGGGCGTGACGCGCCGAGCGCAGACATGGTCGCGTAGTCGTGCCCGCGCGTCCGCTGCACGCTGAGGGACAGTGCGATGACCATGCCAACTGCGAGCAGGAGGAGCGTTCCTGAGACCGTGAGCACGCCGGCGCGGTTGAGCCCGCCTGAGCCAGTGCCGCCTCCGCCGAAGTCCGTCACACGGAGGTCGTCAACGTCGTAGTCGACGATTGCCGCCTGAGCGTCGCCGGCTTCTCCGTCGTACAGCAACACAGCACTGGTGACGCCCCGTCCGAACTCGCCCTCGGCCCAATCGCGAGGAAGTGCCGTGAAGGGCCCACCCACCTTGGGTGAGGTCACTTTGGCCGACGCCTCTCCCACCGAGAGCACCGCGGGGCTGACGCCGCCCCCCATCGCCACCGCGCCCTCGAAGTACAGCGCTCGCGCTGAGCCCTTGCTGACCCGGTCCAGGTCTGTGGGGTCGACGGCGAGGTAGGTGGTGCTGTCGTCCCCCACCGCAGGCGACCCGTCCGTGGAGCCGACGCGAGCTGTGAGCATGGCGGCAGGGACTGCGATGACGCGGTCATCGGCTTGAAGCGCCGCCACCAGCTCCGGGTCGAGTCCTTGCGAGTTCCAGCCGACGGCCTGCGAGGCCTGGGCGACGATGTCACGGTCGGGCAGCCCGGTGGTCGAGACCATGAGGCTTGGAGTTAGAGCCGCGCCCGCGTCATTGCGGGCTTCCAACGCGTTCACCATGATGCCGATGGCGAGCGTGCCGCCGAGCACGAGTCCCACGGCGCCGATCGCCACGGCACGCGCTGGAGTGGGGCGCGTGAGCCCGTCGCCCGCGATCCTCGCGGCGTTACCGCCGTGAAGCAGTGCGCGTCCCGTGAGGTGGCTGAGCCACGCGGCTGCCTTCGCTCCCGCCCAGATGATGAGGAAGGGAATTCCAAAGAACGCGACCATCGAGTAGGCGATGATCCAGACCTTCACGAGCCCTGAGGACTCCAAGTTCGAGGTTTCAAGGTGAGGAGTGACGAGCGCCGACACCACGACGAACGCGGCCAGTGCAAGCGGCACGGCGAATCGCCTCAGGCGGCGCCTGGGAATGGGCACCGATTCGACGCCCATCGCCACCTCGATGTCGCGCGGCGAAACTGCGCGGCCAGTGCCGCCCGTGACCCAGAACCCCACGAACCAGTACGCGAGCGTGGTGGCAACGACTAACAGCAGAAGGACCGTGAGCAGCGTCCAGGCGGTATTGGAGTTGAAGTGTCCGCCCGGGCCCGCCACACCTTGGGTGATCCCGGTGCCAAGGACGGTGCCCGTCAGCGCCGCGACGGCACCGTGAAACAGGCCGAGGCGCACTTGCTCACGTACGAGCGCCTTGCGAGGCGCGCCCAGATCCATGAGCGCGCGGAACTCCCGCCGATGAGAGGCGGTCGAGATCGCGCGGAAAGCGCCGATGAGCGAAGCGAGCAGTCCGATCAGGACCGGTGAGTAGAACAGCATGATCAGGAAGTCGTAGTACGCGGGCAGGATCGGGGTAATCGAACCGGAACCGCTGGAGGTCGGCCGTGTGAAGAGCGGCTCCTGTGCGAGGGCAACGGCGAGCGCGAGCAACCCTACGAGGCCGGGTCCCACCCACTGCAGAGCGCCGAGCCGTGGTGTGGAGTCAGCTTTCGACCTGGTGCTCACAGCGCCCCCTCCTTGATCGCCACGCGCAGCTCGTCAACCGGTGTGCGTCGCGCCACCGCAAACCCGTAGGCAGTGGTCGCCGCGACCGCAACGAGCCAGGTCCCACCCACCACCCCGGCCACCGGCCCCCAGGAGATTTGGGTGAGGTTCCACCAGAGTCCGTTCACGATGGCGTTGATGTTGAAAGGGGCTCCCAAAGCGAAAAGGTTCGGCACCTTGGCCACAGCTGCGGCCGCAACCCCGATGGGTGCGCCCACGGCAGAGGCAACCGCGAGGGTGATCCCTGCGTCGATCGGTACTGCCAGCGCGAGCGCACGTGGGGTGGCCCCCAGCGCTGCGACGGTGGCTCGCACCTGGCGGTGCTTCCTCACCGTGCGTACGGCGATCAGTACGGTAGCGAAACACGCCAACGCCACCACAAAAGCTGACATCACGCCGTAATAGCCACGCGTGAACGTGTCCTCGTCCTGACGAAACGCGAGGGCCTCTGCGCTCAGGGTTGGCAGCACTTGTGCCTCAGCGCCGGCACGAGCCGTCGCAGCGGCGACGTAGTCGAAGCGCTCTCCCGCGGGCAACTCGCCGCCGACGTATGCCACCAGGGCACCAACCACCGGGATCTCGCCCCAGGCCGCCTCGCCCCACGAGCGGGTCGCGAACGAGAGGGGGTGCGACCACACCCGGTTGAGTAGCGTCGCGGTGCCGGTCCCCGTCGAGACATCGATCACCTGTCGGGGGGCAGGAAATGCGAGTTCCTCGCTCTCCGGTTCGGGGCTGAGCATCACGCCGTCCTGAAGCCCGAGCGGTCCCGCGCCAGCGGGAACCACCCCGTCCAGGTCACTTACGGAAACTAGCGTGATCGTGGCCTGGGGAGAGACCCCACCAGTAGGACCAACCGTGACACGCCCGTATGGCACGACGGCCAGCGAGGGGTCCGCTTCGAGGACGGTGATGACGGATGGATCGAGAGCCGCACGATGCACACCGACGCCGGATGAAGCGGACTCCTGCGTGGTGTCAAGTGGTACCACTGTTGCAGTGAAAGTCAACGCATCCTCTTGGCGTTCCATCGCGCGGTCGATCGTGAACGCCGCCGTGAGGCCTGAGGCCAGCAGGGCTGCCGCGACCAACCCGCCGACCTCAGACCGGCGGTTCCAGAAGGACGCCTTGTTGTCGCTGTCGCGGGTTTCGAGTGTGTGCCTCGTCACGGCGAGTGCGCCTTGACCGCGCACGGGAAGCATGCGGGCGACGCGGTGTAGCAGGGCGATTCCAAGACGATCGAGTCCGCGAGGCCCTGCCTGTATGAGGATGATGAAGCACAGCCAGGCAACACCGTACGCAAGGGAATTGGAATAGCCCGACCATGTGCCCGTGAGCGTGCCGTGGGGTGCGAAGAAGCGCGCCCACACCAAGTATCCGAATGAGGCCGAGACAAGCGCGAGGGCCGTGCGCGTCCACCACATCACCGGGACCGACAGCAGCCTCTTCGTGGTCCACAACACGGGGAACACGCCGATCTCAAGTCCCCGCACCACCCGCGAACTCACCGCTCGACTCCCGCGAGCGCGTCGAGGCCCGCAAGCACGGCGTCGGGCGACGGACTGTCGATGTGCCCGGCGACCTTGCCGTCAGCAAAAAGCAACACCTTGGAGGCGTACGACGCTGCAGTCGGGTCGTGCGTGACCATCACCACCGATTGGCCCAGCTCTCGGCAACTGGTGCGCAGGTGGGAGAGGATTTGCGCGCTCGCGTGGGTGTCGAGATTGCCGGTGGGCTCGTCGGCGAGAACGACGCGCGGCTTGGTGATGAGCGCGCGAGCGATGGCGACTCGTTGCTGCTGGCCGCCGGACAGCTCGTATGGCCTTCGTTCGAGCTCGCGTCCGATCCCCAGCATCTCGATGAGCGTCGCGTGCCAGTGAGGATCGCGCGGCAGTTGGTTGAGGCGCAGCGGCAGCACGATGTTGTCCGCGGCGGACATGGTCTGCAACAGGTTGAAGCCCTGAAACACGAAGCCGACCACGCGCCCCCTGATGCGGGCGAGCGCGGCGTCGGAGATGCCGGTGAGCTCGTCGTCGCCCACCCATACCTGGCCGTCGTCCGGGCGGTCGAGGCCCGCGAGTAGGTGAACCAGCGTCGTCTTACCCGAACCAGAGGGCCCCATGACGGACGTCAGCACGCCAGCGTCGATGTCGAGGTCGACGTGGTCCACTGCGGTCACGGCGGCCTGACCAGAACCGTAGGTCTTGGTCAGGCCGCGTGAGCGCAACGCCAACGGCGCGGACTGCTCCCCGGCCGCTGTCGACGGTTGATCCGTCACGGCGCCTCCCCCCTCTGCATCCACACCAAGGGTGTCGATGCCTTGACGCTACGGGAGCGCCCGCCGCCAGCGCATCGGACCGGGGGATGGACTTGCGGTGGTACCGCGGTATGACGGCTCACGTGCCGGGCGTGACCAGGCCGGTCTCGTAGGCGATCACGACGGCCTGGACCCTGTCGCGCGCCCCCAACTTGGCGAGCACTCGGCCCACGTGAGTTTTGACGGTGGGCTCAGCGAGCACCAGCTCGGCGCGGATCTCTTGATTGGACAGTCCGCGCGCCATCAGGACCAACACCTCGCGCTCGCGGGCAGTGAGGTCGGCCATGCCGGGGGCCTCTCCCGACTTGGGCAGCGCGGTGACCAGTCGCGTCAGCAGCCGACGCGTGGCCGTGGGGGCGATCACGGCGTCGCCAGCGTGGACCGTGCGAATCGCGTGGAGGAGGTCTTCCGGCGGCGCGTCCTTGAGCAAGAACCCGCTGGCGCCTGCCTTGATGGCTGCCACGACGTACTCGTCGAGGTCGAAGGTGGTGAGGATGATCACTTTCACGGGCGACTTGGCGGTGATCTCTGCGCACGCGTCGATGCCGTCGCGGCCGGGCATCCGGACGTCCATGAGCACCACGTCGGCCGGCGGGCGGAGCGCCGCGAGAGCCCTCACGGCGTCGTCGCCCGATCCGGCCTCCGCGACCACCTCCATGTCTGGCTGCGAAGCGACCACCATGCGGAAGCCAGCGCGGATCAGTTGCTGGTCGTCGACAAGCGCTACGCGGATGGTCACTCGGTCTCCTTGTGATGCTCGGTGTGCTCGGTGTGCTCGCGGCGCGGCAACGGGAGCCGCGCCCTCACGAGGAAGCCGCCGCCCGCCTTCGGGCCCGCCGTGAGGGTGCCGCCAAAGACGGTGGCCCGCTCGGTCATACCTTGGATACCACCGCCGGTGCCGTCCGACTGTGCCGCCGCGCCCCTGCCGTCGTCACTCACGGTGAGGGTCACGTCGTCGTCATCCCATGTCAACTGCAGGAACGCGGTGGCGACGGGGCCGGCGTGCTTGCGCACGTTGGTGAGGCCCTCTTGAGCGATCCGATAGAGCGTCAGCCCGGCGCCGATGGGAAGCGGTCGCGGGGTTCCCGTCGTCACGAACGAGACGTCGAGGCCGCCTTCCCTCGCCGTCGCGACCAGGCCGGGGATGTCGCCGACGCTCGGCTGGGGCCCAAGTTCCGCCTCGCCTTCTGAGGTGCGCAAGACGCCGAGGAGTGCTCGCATCTCGGTGAGCGCTGATCTGCCCACGTCGGCGATCGTGTCAAGAGTGCGCGCGGCTGCGGCGGGGTCGGTGCGTGCGGCGAATCGGCCCCCGTCTGCTTGGGCGACGACGACCGTGAGGGTGTGCGCGACCACGTCGTGCATTTCGCGCGCGATCCTGGCGCGCTCGTCCGAGGCGGCGAGGGCTTGGGCGGCCTGGGACTCGCGTGCGGCGAAGCGCTCGGCCACGGCGGTGTGGCGGCGCTCCGCGCTGAGCCGGGCGAACGCCCACGCAGCAGCGCCCCCGGCCACCGCGGCGAGCACCCACCCCAGCCACATCATGGGCTCAGGGTACGGCGTGTGCGTGGCGGGGTGCTCGCAGGCCTGACCTGCGGGTGGAGCCCGTCCGCCCGTCGCATGCCCGGCGCCGACCCGCGTCGCGCGAGCACCACAAATCGGCTGCCTGCGCTGATGGCTCCGCACGGCGAGCGCTACTGAGTCCAAAAGGTGGTGCTCTCGCGACGGTGCCGGGGGCGTGGCACGCGTTCGCGCCAGCACCACATTTCCCCCCGTTGCCCGGAGGGCCCCGCACAACGTCGGCCGACACCGAGGATTTGTGGTGCTCGTGCGACGCTTCATCGGGCGTGGCACGCGTTCGCTGGCGCCGCTCGGTACGAATCAAGCCACCAAGGCGCCCGGACCGCCGCCAGGCGGTACGAATCGAGCCACTTCGGGGCGTGCTGGCAGCTACCGCGGGTCGAGCACCTGGCCCACGAACAGCACCGCGCCCGTGTCGTTGTCCCTGATGACATACAGGAACGGGCGATCAGCCCTGATCTCGAACTCGGGCGGCGCAGGCATGCTCGTGGTGCCAGCAACGATGGCGGTCGCAGCGGCGGCCTCTGTGCCCGCCTCGTCCACGATCACCTTGGTGGCGTGCACCGCGGCGCTCACGTACATGTCGGGAGCAATCCCGTCCAAGCCGACCACGCCGAACAGGTCCTCGATGCCCAGTTCACCCTCCATGACGGCGCGCAAGTCCGTGCGCGACTCGGCCGTGAAGCGCGGCATCGCGAGCGTGTAGCCCGTCCCCTCCGGTGCGGAGTCGATCTGGTCGAGCGTGTCCTGGCCCAGCGCCGCACGCACGTCCTCGAACGCGCCGTCATCCGGGACCACCACCACCATCTCGAGCTCGTCGTAGGCGTAAGGCAGCACCACCGACACGAAGCCCTCGCCCTCGTGCACCGTGCCATTGCGGATGCCACTGTTCATCATCGGGACGTCGGCGGTGTCGCCGCCCGGGAGCGTGAACGGCTCGTCCGCCGTGGCGAACTCCTCAAACTGATGCGCCCACTCCGCCTTCATGTACAGAGCGTTCGCGAGGACCAGCCGCGACTGATCGTCGAAGATCTCCGGCGTCACGAGTTCAGGAATGAGGCCCTCGGTGCGGTCGTCGACCCAACCGTTGATGGCGTCGGCCGCCTGCTCAGGGTCGGTGCTCATGGGCGTCACCTGGGCACCGGCATCAAACGATGCGGCCAACCGCTCGCGGTAGTCCTGCTGGGGCTCGAAGCCTTCGTCAAGGAACATCCTGTTCGCGATGCGGACGACGGCGTGGACGGGCTCGTCCTGGCCAGGGCTTGGGAAGTCGGCTGGTTCCGAGGATGCGCGCTGGTCGAGCGAGTTGAACGCGTCGAGTAGTTGTGGGCCCTCGACCGGCCAGGCGAAGGCCTCATCTAGTGCGCCAGCCACCGGCTCGGTCGCGCCCGCATTGAGCATGCCGAACGCGGTGCCGATGCTGAGCGGCGACACCGTGGTGTTTTCGCCCTCCTCGGCGGCCGCCCTGAAGATCGCGAATCCGGTGTCGTTCAGCGCGCGGGCCAGGTCCTCTGTATGGGGGGAGTCCGGCGCTGGACGGTCGACCTCTGGGTCGGGCGAACTGGTCCCGGAGGCGCCGGGTGACGCGCAGGCCGCAAGCGTGATTGCGCATACGGCGACCATGCCTGCGGCCGAGCGGTGGTGACGAGTCATGGCGAGTCCCTTCCGACACTACGACGCTTAAGGTGCCACTGGCGTTGGGTCGAGCTCACTTACTTGGGGTCGGTGAGCGCGGCGGCATAGCTGGCAAGCGACCGCTGATACCGCGGTAGGCAGGGCACGATGCCCTCGATCGCCTCACGCAACGCCTCATCGGCGCGCCCCGCCGAGTGCAGCGTGAGCGCCAGGAAAGCCTTGCGGGCAGGCTCCAGATCTCCTTCAGCGGGGACCGACAACAGTTCGACGGCCTCATCAAACTGGCCCAGATTGCGCAGCGTGCTGGCTAGTTGGATGCGGGCTTGCGAGGCATGGTCCGCGTCCAGCCCAGAGGCGAGCGCCTCGCGATACAAAGGCACGGCTTCGACCTCAAGCCCGAGGGAATCGTGCACCCCGGCCAACTCGAACGCCACGAGGGCGCCAGCGTCGTCCGCCGCCATGGTGTCGAGAAGTTCGCGCATCGCCGCCACGGTGCCGGCGGGGTCGGCCTCCGTGAAGTCGCGCGCATAGAAGGCGTCGATTGCGCGATCCCACGCGTTGATGTCCATGCCGACCACTATGACAGCGTCGTCCGCCGAGCGACGGCGTCGCGCTCACGCGGGCAGAGCGATGTGGGTGGGTACAAGGTCCGGGGGTTTTGTGTGGATTTGCCGACACTGACTAGACAGGGGTGGCATGCCTGGGCCTCAATAGAAGAGGACGATTCAGGCCATAAGGGGTAAGGGAATGACCGCACGAGGCGAGGGCACGATCGACACGACTGCCCTGCAAACCATCACGCATCGATTGCGTGATGGCGCCTCGCGCTATGCCCCGCGAGCAGCGGACGACACCGGCCGACTGCCAGGGAGATCGCCCGGCGAGGCACTTTCCCGCGAGCCACGCGTGCCCGTGGGACCGCGCGCCGTCATCCTCGATTGCGGGACGTCTCGCGTTGAGGGCTACACGCACGTGCTGCTCATCGCCGCTTCCGCCGAACTGATGCTCGGTTCCCACGTGGTGAGCCAGGTGGGCGTGATTCTCGGTCGGGTCCTAGGAGTGGAGGCCTACCGCTGGGAGGGCAACGAGTTGCTCCACCTCAGGGCGCCTGGCCTCCAGTGGGACGACCTCTTGCGCGAGTCGCGCGACGCGCTCGCGGACTACCTCGCCGCGGCGTAGCCGCGCCTACGCGCGTGCGCACCCCTGCGGCCTCTGATGATCCGCGGCGGCACGCTCACCCCTGCGTACCGTCCCTGACACAGCGGTCCGTGCAGGTGCGGCGTGTCGCGCGCGACACGCGGGACGCGCCCTCGACCGGGTGTCAGGGAGGGTACGGGTGCGCGCTGAAGGGCGGGCCGCGGGACGGTACGGGTGCGCGCTGAAGTGCGGGCCGCGGGAGGGTACGGGCGCGCGCTAGAGGACGGGTCCGCGCAACAGCCCGGGCCCGGCGAGCTCGATGGGCCGAGCCCGCCCGCACACGCACGCTCACGCCAACGACCACCACGCGACTCGCGCGCCGGTAGGCTGAACCCCAGCCGCCGACCCCCGAAAACAGTAGGGACCCGCATGACCGACGCGCCCGCCGCCAGCCCAGCCGCCGCACCCGACTCGCACCTCGACACCGTCGAGCACGCGCAGGCGACAGCCGACCAGGACATGCCGTACGCCGCCCTGGGTCTCAAGCCCGACGAGTACCAGCGCATCGTTGACCTCTTGGGTCGCCGCCCCACCGCCGCCGAACTCGCCATGTACTCCGTGATGTGGTCCGAGCACTGTTCTTACAAGTCGTCCAAGGTCCACCTGCGTCAGTTCGGGTCCAAGACCACCGACGAGATGAAGAAGCACCTCATGGTGGGCATCGGCGAGAACGCCGGCGTGGTGGACATCGGCGACAACTGGGCCGTGACGTTCAAGGTCGAGTCCCACAACCACCCCTCCTACGTGGAGCCTTACCAAGGCGCCGCGACCGGCGTCGGCGGCATCGTCCGCGACATCCTCGCCATGGGCGCGCGCCCGGTAGCCGTCATGGACGAGCTGCGCTTCGGCGACATCGACCACCCCGACACCGCCCGCGTCGTCCACGGTGTGGTTGCCGGCGTCGGCGGCTACGGCAACTCCCTCGGACTGCCGAACATCGGCGGCGGCTGTTCCTTCGATGCGTCCTTCCAGGGCAACCCGCTCGTCAACGCGCTGTGCGTGGGCGTCATGAAGCACGAGGACATTCACCTGGCCTCCGCAGAAGGCGTGGGCAACAAGGTGGTCCTGTTCGGTGCGCGCACCGGCGGCGACGGCATCGGCGGGGCTTCGATCCTCGCGAGCGAGACGTTCGAAGGCGGCGTGCCAGCCAAGCGACCTTCCGTCCAGGTGGGCGACCCCTTCATGGAGAAGGTGCTGATCGAGTGCTGCCTCGAGTTGTTCGCTGCCGACGTGGTGCAGGGCATCCAGGATCTTGGTGCTGCTGGCATTTCGTGTGCCACGAGCGAGCTCGCGTCCAACGGCTCCGGCGGCATGCACGTGTGGCTCGACGACGTCCTGCTTCGCGACCCGAGCCTTAACGCAGGCGAGATCCTCATGTCGGAATCGCAGGAGCGCATGATGGCGGTGGTCACGCCAGAGAAGCTCGACGCGTTCATGGCGATCACGGGCAAGTGGGAGATCGAGTCCTCCGTGGTGGGTGAGGTCAACGACTCCGGGCGACTCACGATCGACCACCACGGACAGCGCATCGTCGACGTCGACCCTCGCACCGTCGCTCACGACGGTCCCGTCTACGAGCGCCCCTACGCGCGGCCCGCATGGATGGACGGCCTCCAGGCCGACACGTCGTCGTCCCTCGCGCTTCCCGCAGACGGTGACGCCTTGAAGGCGACGACGCTGGCGCTACTTGGTTCCCCGGCACTCGCGAACAGGGCTTGGGTTACTAGTCAGTACGACCGCTATGTTCAGGGAAACACCGCGCAGGCCCGCCCGGACGAGGTGGGCGTGGTGCGCGTCGACGAGACGACGGGCCGCGGAGTCGCGATCGCCACCCGCTCGAATGACCGCTACACCAAGCTCGACCCCTACGCCGGTGCCGAACAAGCAGTGGCGGCGGCGTACCGCGCCGTCGCGATTGCCGGCGCCGAGCCGCGCGCCGTGACCGACGGGCTCAACTTCGGCTCGCCCGAGGACCCAGACTCGATGTGGCAGTTCGCGGAGGCCGTGCGCGGCATCGCCGACGCATGTCTCGAGTTGGGCGTGCCCGTCACCGGCGGCAACGTATCCCTCTACAACGGCACCGGTGAACCAGGGCGCATCGACTCCTCGATCAACCCCACCCCGATCGTCGGCATCCTTGGCGTCTTCGACGACGTCCGCCGCGCCACTCCCTCGGGGTGGCGGGAGGCTGGGCAGGCCCTGTACTTGGTGGGCGCCACGCGCGCGGAGCTCGACGGCTCCGCTTTCGCTGGACTGCACGGGCACCTAGGCGGGCTGCCGCCCGCTGTCGACTTCGCCGCCGAGAAGGTGCTGGCAGAGGTGATGGTGTCCGCGTCGCGTGACGGTTTGGCCGACGCCGCCCGCGAGGTGACCGAGGGCGGGCTTGCCGCGGCGGTCGCCATGGGAGCGTTGCGGTACGGGGTGGGTGCGCGGGTGGTGCTGGACGAGATCGTCACGCGCGACGGCGTGAGCCCGGCCCAGGCATGGCTCAGCGAGTCGCAAGGACGCGTGCTGGTCGCGGTGCCTCGCACGGAAGAGCCGCGCTGGACAGCCATGCTCGAGGCGCGGGGCGTGGACTTCGCGCGTGTCGGCGTCACTCAAGAAGAGCCGGTCATCGAGGTTCAGGGACAGTTCACGCTGGCGCTCGAGGGTCTTCGCGAGGCTTGGGACGCGCCGCTGCCCGCACGTTTCGCATAACAGCGCCACTGCGTCGGCCGGGGGCGAGGGCTTGGCGCAACTGCGACGCTGCGTCGGCCGGTGTCGACAAGCACCGTCGGCGCGCACCCTCGCCGAGCCTGCGGCAGACTTGACCGCATGGCTCAGCGACGAATCTCTCCCTCGATAGGCCGCAACGCGGTGGACCAGATCGTGGCCGCCCGCCGTACGCCGCTGGCGGCGTCCTCTGACAGTTCCCGTGTGGACTCACCTCAGGGATCGCGGGAGCTGTTCGGCGTGGACTCCTCGATCACGGCCACCGCAGTGAGGTACTTGCTCCAGGAGCTTGGCGAGCGCGCCCCTGGTCGCAGCGTCGAGGTGCGCGTGCCACCGTTCGGGGCGGTGCAGTGCATTGAGGGGACCTCGCACCGACGCGGCACGCCCCCTGCCGTGATCGAAATGGACGCCGAGACGTGGGTAGCTCTGTGCACGGGTGACGTGGCGTGGGCCGACGCCGTCCGCGAGGGCAAGGCGCGAGCGTCGGGCGAGCGAGCTGAATTGTCGGGACTGCTACCGCTGGTCTGATCAGGACTGTCTTGATGGGCGTCGGCGCCCGTGAGTGCACGGTGCCAGCAAGACGCCTGGCACCAGCACGCACCCCCACCGAAAATGGCTTGATTTGTACCGCCGCCGGGGCCTTTTGCGCGCCAGTGGCTTGATGCGTACCGGGCCCGGTACGCATCAAGCCACTGCGGCCGCAGACCCCCGGCAAGGCGGTACGAATCAAGCCATTTGGAAGGGGGAGCGCGGCCGCGACCGAGCCCCTGGGCGACCGCACGCGTACCAGTGATAACGGTTGCAAAGTGGTAACGAAAACGTTATCGAAGCCGTGATCGGGACATGAACCGCGTTCTGCGATTGCCTGGGCCTTATGGCCTGCATATGGTGGAAACGGTCGCGAGCGGTGGTCAGAGTTCCCTTGACCGTCGCGGCTACCTACCAGGTGAAGCGGGTGCAGGTATCCCGCAAAACCTCGTCGGAGCACAGGCACGACTCAACGGAGAGGAAAGCAACGCTAATGAAGCGAATCATGAAGGTTCAGCTTGCTACCGTCGCCGTCTCGGGTCTCTTGTTGGCAGGATGTTCGTCCTCGGACGACCCTGACACCACGGGCACGATGACAACGGACGACGGCGGCAACATGGCGGCGGGCTGCGAGGCCTACGCCGACTACGGAACGTTCGAAGGCGACGCCGTCGAGCTCTACGGCACCATCTCTGGTGTCGAAGCCGAGCAGCTCGAGCAGTCGATCACCAAGTTCGAAGAATGCACCGGTATCGACGTGACGTACAACGGCTCGGATGAGTTCGAGACCGAGATCAACATTCGCGTCGAGGGTGGCAACGCCCCTGACCTGGCGATCATCCCGCAGCCTGGTCTCCTCCAGCGCGTGGTAGGCACCGGCGCGGTCGTTGCCGCTCCTGAGTCGGTCGAGGCGAACGTTGACGAGTTCTGGTCAGAGGACTGGAAGAACTACGGCACCGTGGGTGAGACGTTCTACGCGGCACCGCTCATGGCGTCGGTCAAGGGCTGGGTCTGGTACTCGCCAACCGAGTTCGCCGAGAAGGGCTACGAGGTTCCCACCACGTGGGATGGCCTCATGGAACTGACGGCCGAAATGGCCGCCAACCCAGGCTCGGGCGCCAACTACGCTCCGTGGTGCATCGGCTTCGAGTCCGGCACCGCAACGGGCTGGCCTGGCACCGACTGGATCGAGGACATCGTCTTGCGTCAGCAGGGCCCGGAGGCCTACGACGCGTGGGTTGCCGGCGACCTCGACTTCACGTCGCCTGAGATCACGGAGGCGTTCGAGGCTTTCGGTGCCATTGCACTGGACCCCGAGTACGTCAACGGTGGCCTCGGTGACTCGGCGTCGATCGTGGACACGGCCTTCCAGGAGGCTGGACTGCAGATTCTCGAGGGCAGCTGCTCGCTGCACCACCAGGCTTCGTTCTACGAGGCACAGTGGCCAGAGGGCACCAACGTTGACCCAGAGGGTGACGTCTGGGCATTCCTGACGCCCAAGATCGACGAGGCTGACGGCGACGCCGTCACCGGTGGCGGCGAGTTCGTGGCCGCGTTCAACGACAACCCAGCAACCGTGGCGCTCCAGACGTTCCTTGCGTCCGACACCTGGGCCAACGAGCGCGTCTCGATCGGTGGCGTCATCTCGGCCAACAAGGGTCTCGACCCGAACAACGCCTCCAGCCCCATCGGGCAGGAGTCCATTGAAATCCTGCAGGGCGAAGACACCGTCTTCCGCTTCGACGCATCGGACCTGATGCCTGCACAGGTGGGTTCCTCCGCGTTCTGGACCGGCATGAACGACTACGTCACGGGCAAGCCGCTCGAGACCGTTCTGACGGACATCGAGAACGCTTGGCCGTAAGGTCAAGGTAAGTCCTCAAGCTGGCTGGGCCTCGCGCATCGTCGCGGGGCCCAGCCGGTGTCTGCCACACGAGGTGAAAGGAATCGACGATGACGTCGACTGAGGTGCCCTTGTCCTTGTCGCGGGGGCTGCCCATGGCAGGGCTCGATGGCGAGTTCTGGGAAACACAGAGCAGCAATCTGTTGCTCGCCGCAATTGCAATCGTGGCTTTTCTTGTCGTGGTATCGCTCGTCATGTTCGGCGCCGACCTCGTGCGAGGCAGGATCCGCGACAAGGTCCAACTGGTCGTGTTGATCGCACCAGTTCTCTTTCTTCTTGGAGTGGGCCTCATCTGGCCCGCCATCGACACCATCTGGCTGTCGTTCAACAAGGTCGTTGAGCAGCCCGATCCCACGACCGGCATCTACACCACGGTCACTCAGTTCACCGGCCTCGACAACTACCGGTTCGCCTTCACTGACCCGACCACGCTGCGGTCCGTCATCAACACCATGATCTGGATGGTCCTGGTTCCAGGGCTCTCCACCACCATCGGTCTCGCTTACGCGGTCTTCATCGATAAGGCCAAGGGTGAGAAGGCGCTGAAGTCGCTCGTCTTCATGCCGATGGCCATCTCGTTCGTGGGCGCCTCCGTCATCTGGGGCTCGGTCATGTATGACTACAACCAGGTCGGTTCCCAGACGGGCATGCTCAACGCGTTGTTGTCGTGGATCGGCGTTGAGCCCGTGAACTTCCTCGTCGAGTCCCCTTGGAACACGTTCTTCTTGATCGTGATCTTGGTATGGATCCAGACCGGATTCGCCATGGTGATCATCTCGGCCGCGATCAAGGGCGTTCCGGCGGAGATGAACGAAGCCGCCTCTCTTGATGGAGCCAACGCCTGGCAGCGGTTCTGGTCCATTACGGTGCCGTCGATTCGGGCAACCTTGGTGGTGGTGCTCACCACCATCACGATCGCCTCCCTCAAGGTCTACGACATCGTCCGCACAGTGACCCAGGGACGCGACAACACCGACATCGTCGCTAACAAGATGTACGTCTTGAGCTTCGTGGAGGGCCGCGAGCCCCTCGGCGCGGCGCTCGCCGTGATCCTGTTCGTCTTCGTCATTCCGATCGTGATTTACAACGTGCGGTCGCTCAACAAGGTGAAGGAGACGCGCTGATGAGTGTTGTGATGCCTCCCGCTGGCCCAGAAGCTACGCCCAAGCCGAAGTCCGCCCGCAGAAAGACCAGGGCAGGCCAGGCCAAGGAGAACCTGACATCGCCATGGGCCACCGCTGCCGCGATCATCATCGCCATGCTGTGGACCATCCCCACGGTGGCCCTCTTCATGACGGCGCTCATTCCCGGCGACCGCTACCGCACCGACGCCTGGTGGGAGGTTCTCGCCGATGGCGACTTGACCTTCTCTAACTTCAACCACGTGTTGTTCCAGTCGTTCGGCGACAACTCCACGGCACCACCGTTGCTCGGCAACGTCATCAACTCGATTGTGGTGACGGTGCCGTCGGTGGTGTTCCCGCTGGTGCTCGGCCTCATGGCGGCCTACGCGTTCGCATGGATCCCGTTTAGGGGCTCGAACTTCCTGTTCGTGATGATCTTCGCTTTGCAGGTGGTGCCGCTGCAGTTGGCGCTCATCCCGCTGCTCAGGATCCTCGGTCCAGAGAACCTCGGCATCGCCGGTCAATTCCCTGGAGTGTGGATAGCGCACACGATCTTCGCCATGCCGCTAGCGGTGTTCCTGTTACACAACTTCGTGTCTCAGATACCCAGCGACATCCTCGAAGCCGCGCGCGTTGACGGCGCCAGCCACACGCAGACGTTCTTCCGGATCATCATCCCGTTGTCGCTGCCCGCAGTGGCGTCGCTGGCGATCTTCCAGTTCCTGTGGGTGTGGAACGACCTGCTCGTATCGGCAGTGTTCGGTGGCAGCAAGACCTATCCACTGACCTACCCGATCTCGAACCTTGCGGGTGACTATGGCCAATACGCCTACCTGGTCCCTCCCGCCGCGTTCATCTCGATGATCATCCCGCTGATCGTGTTCTTCTCGCTTCAGCGGTACTTCGTTCGCGGCCTGCTGGCCGGTTCGACCAAGGGCTAACGGTGCCGCCCGCGCCGGTCACGCACCGGCGCGGGCGCGTCACCGCCTAGACTCATCCCGTGAGCGACGGCACCGAGCCCACCGAGGACCACTTGCGCGACAGCGCCATTCCGGCGACCTATCGCCGAGCGCCCCGCACGGAACGCTTCATCCTCACCGGCGTCGGCATCGGCCTATTTGTTGGCCTCATCCTGGGCGCCACGCTGCCAGCCGGCACCAGCGTCGGCCGGGGTGTTGCCATGTTGATGCTTGGCGTCGCAGGTGCCCTTGCGGGCGGGCTCATCACGGGCGCGCAAGCGGCGGTCATGGAGTACGTCTCTGGCCGCTCAGCCGACCGACAGCGCGCCTCCATTGATTCTGTCTGGGACGCACCCAGCGAAAGCCACGACGATGAAGGGATGGCCGATGGCCCGCGGTGACGGACGTCTCAATCACGATCTGATGCCGGGCGAGAAGGGCCCACAGGACGCTTGCGGAGTGTTCGGCGTGTACGCGCCCGGCGAAGAGGTCGCCAAGCTGACCTACTTCGGGCTGTACGCGCTCCAGCACCGCGGTCAGGAGTCCGCTGGCATCGCTGCGTCAGACGGCAACAAGATTCTGGTGTTCAAGGACATGGGGCTCGTGTCCCAAGTGTTCGACGAGGGAGCGCTCGAGGCGCTCCAGGGCCACATCGCCGTGGGGCACGCCCGCTACTCCACGACGGGCGCCTCGACGTGGGCCAATGCCCAGCCGACGCTCGGCCCCACTGCTCACGGCACCGTCGCTGTCGGCCACAACGGCAACCTCACCAACCCCCAAGAACTGATCGACCTGTTGGTTGCGCGCGAGGGGATGGCCAAGCGCCTCGACCTCAAGGGTGGCAAGTGCACCGACACGGCGATCGTGACGGCGCTGCTGGGTTCCGATGAGTTCGACACGCTGTCGGAGACCGCACTTGAGCTGCTGCCTCATGTGAAGGGCGCGTTCTCCTTCGTGTTCATGGACGAGCACGCCTTGTATGCCGCGCGTGACCCTCACGGCGTGCGCCCGCTCGTCCTGGGCTCCTTGCCGTCAGGCGGCTGGGTGGTCGCTTCCGAGATCCCTGCGCTCGACATCGTCGGCGCCCAGTTTGTGCGGGAGGTTGAGCCAGGCGAGTTCCTCACGATCGACGCCGACGGCGTTCACTCCCAGCGCTTCGCCAAGGCCGAGCCGCACGGTTGCGTCTTCGAATACGTCTATTTGGCCAGGCCCGACACCTCGATCGCAGGCCGGTCCATCCAGGCAGCCAGGCTCGAGATGGGTCGGACGCTCGCGCGCGAGCACCCCGTCGAGGCCGACCTCGTGATCCCTGTGCCAGAGTCAGGGACGCCAGCGGCGGTCGGCTACGCCCAGGCGTCTGGAATCCCCTTTGCCCAGGGACTCACCAAGAATGCCTACGTGGGCCGCACGTTCATCCAGCCCTCGCAGACCCTTCGCCAGTTGGGTATCAGGCTCAAGCTCAATCCGCTGCGCGAAGTGATCGCAGGCAAGCGACTGATCGTGGTCGACGACACGATCGTGCGCGGCAATACTCAGCGCGCGATCATCGCAATGCTGCGCGACGCAGGCGTCACCGAGGTTCACGTGCGCATCTCTGCGCCGCCTGTTCAGTGGCCGTGCTTCTATGGCATCGACTTCCCGACGCGCGAGGAGCTTGCGTCGGTTGGCAAGACGATCGAAGAGTTGCGTGAGTACATCGGAGCCGACTCGCTCGGCCACATCTCACTCGAAGGCATGGTTGCCGCCACCCAGCAGGCGGAGGAACGCCTCTGCACAGCGTGCTTCACCGGCCAGTACCCCATGGAGACACCCGTGGACGCGCGCCACCTCCTCATGACGCAGGTCGCCAAGTGACGGGCGGCGGTGCGGCCAGCCAGGGCCGTCAGGAGAAGGCAGGCGGAATCACGTACTCCGACGCCGGTGTCGACACCCACGCTGGAGACAAGGCCGTCGAGCTCATGAAGGACGCGGTTGCCCGCACCCACGGACCGGAGGTGCTCGGCGGTATCGGCGCGTTCGCCGGGCTGTTCGACGCCTCGGCCCTCAAGGACTATCGCCGGCCGTTGCTCGCCTCCTCGACCGACGGCGTCGGCACCAAGATCGTGATCGCGCGGCAGATGGGCGTGCATGACACGATCGGCCAAGACCTTGTCGCGATGGTCGTCGACGACATTGTGGTGTGTGGCGCGAAGCCGCTCGTCATGACCGACTACATCGCCTGCGGCAAGGTGGTGCCCGAGCGGATCGCCGACATCGTCCGCGGTATCGCGATCGGTTGTGAGATGGCAGGCACAGCCCTCGTGGGCGGCGAAACTGCGGAGCACCCTGGAGTCATGGAGCCTGACGACTACGACGTCGCGGGCGCAGCCATCGGCGTGGTGGAGGCCGACTTGCTGCTCGGTCCCGAGCGCGTGCGAGAGGGCGACGTGGTCGTGGCGATGGCGTCATCAGGGCTGCATTCCAACGGATACTCCCTGGTGCGCAAGGTGGTCGACCACGCGGGTTGGACTCTCGATACGCAAGTTCCTGAGCTCGGCCGCTCGGTGGGTGCTGAGTTGCTCGAGCCCACTCGGATCTACGCTCGACTGTGCGTGGAGCTCGCCTCCTCGATCCCCGGGCTGCGCGCGTTCTCTCACGTCACCGGAGGCGGGCTTGCGGCGAACGTCGCTCGCGTCATGCCGTCGGGGCTGGCGGCGCACGTGGCGCGCGACGCATGGGACCTCCCCGCCGTGTTCGCGGCGGTCCAGGCTGCTGGGCGTGTGCCTTGGAACGACCTCGAGTCGACGCTCAACATGGGAGTCGGCATGGTCGTCTTGGTGGCTCCAGAGGACGCAGACGCGTTGATGGCGGCGTCAGCAGCGGCTGGCGTGCCCGCATGGGTACTGGGGGCCGTCGTGGCTGACGATGCGCGCACTGAGTCGCCTGACACGATCCGCGGCGCCAAGGGAGTCCGCGGCGGAGCGGTGTACCTCAGCGGCACGTACCGCTACTAGCGGCGCTCGTGGCGCCGTCCTCGTCGTAGTGTCCGAACGTCGACGCTAGTCGTCGTCGTCGGCCCAACGATCGCGTCGGTCATCCTCTGACGGTTGCGCGGGCACGCTCGGCCGACCGATGAGCTCACGTTCCAACTCACGCAGATCACTGCTGTGGTCGGTGTACTTAAGCTGCCGCGCAATCTTCGCGTCTTTTGCCTTCTGACGGCCGCGCCCCATGATCGCCCGTCCCTTCTGACTACTGAGGACACGCAGAACTGCGGTCCTCGGCCTCGAGTCCTGTCGATACTCTACAACCTTCATTCGACCAGTCGCGAATCTCTAGACATACCGACAAAAAAAGGAAATCTTTCAGGAACCGCGTCATAATCGTATGAGTCAAGAGTCTCATGGGGCGACGATGCCCGCAGGGCTCCTGGCACAACTGAGGGAAAGAAAATGATGGCTGATACTCTCCATGACCCGGAGAAGCTGCTCACGCCAAGTGAGGTCGCCGCGATTTTCCGCGTAGACCCTAAGACCGTGACCCGATGGGCCAAGGTTGGCAAGCTCTCTTCGATCCGCACGCTGGGTGGTCACCGGCGTTTCCGCGAGCTGGAGGTCCGCTCCTTGCTCGCTGAGGCGCAGGAACAGGCTCACTCCGCTTAGCATTCGCAAGTCACAGCGGCCCCCGTCCTCCAAGGGCGGGGGCCGTTCTCTTTGCCCTGGGGACGACGCCGACGCTGGGGCGGGGACTACCACCCGCGTTGCCTGCACAAAGGGTGCCACCTTGAGGGCAAGCGGCCTCCGTCGCGTGTCTGACAGCGGCCGTAATGTTGCCCCATGAATGTTGGTTTGGCGCATCAGCGCTTCGACACACCGGTGGGCAGCCTGAGCGTCTTTGCCGATGCCAACGGCGTGGTGCGCGCCGCTGGGTTCCGACCTCCTGCTCACGTGGCCGCACTGCTGCCGGCGGGCCTGGCCGCAGAGGGCTGGGCGGAAGGCTCGCTTCCGCACGTTGAGGAGGCCGTTGGAGCATGGCTTGACGCCGACGCCGCGCCGCTGTCCCAGGTGCCGGTCGCGCAAGCAGGCGGCCCGTTCTTTCAAGAGGTGTGGCAAGCAACGCGCGGCATCGTGGCGGGCGAGCCCGTCTCGTATCAGGAGGTGGCCGCTGCAGCGGGAAGGCCGCGAGCGATGCGCGCCGCCGGTACGGCGTGTGGTCACAACTCGATCGCGTTGTTCGTGCCATGTCACAGGGTGATCGCGTCGGGCGGGAGGCTGGGACAGTACGGGCCTGGTGGGCCGGGAATCAAGGCGGCGTTGCTGGCTTTTGAGGCGGGCTGGGGCGACGCCGCCGTACTGCGCGCCGGCCAAGAAGCTAGTCCGGATGCCTTGGCGCCGACGGGTGGGGTCCGATGAGCACCGTCGCGCCCGTTGAGCACGCCCCCATGCGGGCCTGGATGCCCTCCCTTGTCGTGGCGGCGCTCGGATGGGGATCCTCGTTCTTGTTCATCAAGATGGGCCTCGAGGCGTTCACGCCGGCCCAAGTGGGCTTTGGGCGGTTGGCGGTCGGTGCCGTCGTACTCGTCGGTATGGTCGCGCTGTCGCGCCGGTGGCCGCGTCTCACCCTCAAGCAAGTGGGAGCGATCTCGGTGGTCGCCGTGTGCATGTCGGGCGTGCCGATGGTGCTGATCCCGATGGCGGAGCAACACATCACGTCGATCCTCGCGAGCCTGCTCAACGCCACCACGCCCCTGTGGACGGCACTCTTTGTGGCGCTCCTCATCCCTGCCGAACGGACGACGCGCGCCCAACTTGTTGGTCTCCTCGTGGGAGCGGCGGGCATCGCAGTGCTCGTGGGCGCGTGGGACGTCAGCGAATTTTCCTTGAGCGGCACTGTCCTGATGCTGACGGCGACCGCGTTCTATGGGATTGGGGGCACGTTGTCGCGCATGTTGCTCACCCGGGTGAGCGCTGGCCCGGCCGGCCTGTCGATGACCCAGGTAGGAGTCTCGGCCGTCATGCTTGCCCCGGTGGCCGTCTTCTCGGGGGCGCCCGAACCGGGAGCGTTCTCGCTCACAGGGGCGCCGCTGTGGGGGTTGCTGGCGCTCGGCGTGCTCGGCACCTCGTTCGCCTACGTCATGTTCTGGAAGGTGGTGAAGCTCGCGGGTGCCACGGCCGCGACGTCGGTGACGTTCTTGGTGCCGGTGGTCGCGACGGTGCTCGGAGTCACCATCCTGGGAGAGGGCCTTCAGTGGTACGAGCCGGTGGGCGCCGCCGTCGTGTTCGTCGGCGTCTGGCTGGCTGGCCGGACCCGGCCCAAGCGCATACCCCCGCCAGCGGCGACTCCGCCGGGAGCGCCCTCTGTCGACGTGGCTTAACTACCGAAGTAGCGACGCAGACTGGTGATGGCCCGCTCGGGCTTCAGGTCCTTGTTCTCTTTGATCTTGGAGACACCCACACCGATCAGAATGCCGGCGATGAGCAAGAGGCCGCCTCCGACCACCAGAGCGGCGAGCCACGCCGGCCAGACCTGCGCGAGGCCAATCACTGCGGCGGCCAGGAACACTGCGAGGGAAAAGAACAGGAACGACGTGGCCGCAGCGACGAGGCCGACACCGATCCCGATGCCCTTGGCCTTCTGCTGCATCTCGGTCTTCGCGTCGTCCAGCTCGGTGCGCAGAATCCCCACAGCTTGGCCCGCGAAGGCCGCCACCAGTGCGTTCACCAGGTACTTGCCAAAGCCGCCGGTCTTCATAGTTCCTCCTAGGACTGAAGACTCCAGTACAGCGTGTTTCGGGGGCTATGCGCAAACGCGCCGGGAGATTCCGCCCATCGGAAGCGAGGCGTGCCCGCCTAGACTCCCGGTATGAGAGTCGCGATAGCGCCTGACTCCTTTAAGGGCTCGATAGCGGCCGACGCTGCGGCCAGGGCTATCGCGGATGGGTGGCTTGAAGTACGGCCGAGCGACGACGTGGAGCTCATGCCCCAAGCCGACGGCGGCGAGGGAACGCTCGACGCGATCGAGGCCTGCATCCCGGGTGCGCAACGCCGCGGCACCTTCCCCGTCGACGGCCCGGACGGCAGACCGACCCGTGGTGAGTGGCTGGTGTTGCCCGATGGCGTAGCCGTCGTCGAACTCGCTCAGATGTGCGGGCTGCCGCTCATGGCCGAGCACGACGCCCTGAGGGCCTCCACGCGCGGCTTCGGCCAGACCATCGGCGCTGCGCTGGATGCAGGAGCGACTCGACTGGTGCTGGCGCTTGGAGGATCGGCGTCGACCGACGGGGGTGCGGGTGCGCTGATGACTTTGGGCCTCCGACTGACGGATGCTTCAGGTGCGCCTCTTGGCCCTGGCGGGGCCGCGCTTGCCGATCTGCACATGCGCGACAACTCGGAACTCCGTCCGCCGCCCCCGGGCGGCGTGACGATGCTCACCGACGTGACCGCGCCCCTTCTTGGGCCCGAGGGAGCTGCGGAGGTCTTTGGTCCGCAGAAGGGGGCATCCTCGGCCGACGTGCAGGTGCTCGACGCCGCCCTGCGTCACTACGCGCTGGTGCTGGGTGGCGACCTCGACGCTCGAGGCGCGGGTGCGGCGGGAGGCACGGCTTTCGGGTTCGCGACGCTTTGGGGCGCGCGCATCGAGTCGGGAGCCGCCTACATCCAGCGCCTGACCGGGCTCTCGGCCGCGCTCGCTCACATCGACCTAGTCATCACCGGCGAGGGCCGGTACGACGCGCAGTCGTCGGGCGGCAAGGTGGTGGGCGAGGTGCTGACCGCGGCCGGGCGCCTGGGCACACGTGCCGCCGTCATCGCTGGCCAAGTCGCGGAGCAGCCACCCGTACAGGCGCTCTCGCTCATAGACTTGGCTGGCTCAGGTGCTGATGCTCTTGCACGCCCGGCCTTCTGGCTCCGGGCCGCGGGGGCCGCAGCCGCCGCCGCGTGGGGCGAGGGGTAGCGCAGCGGCGGGGCTTCTTGTGGTGGCTCCGACGGGCGTCGATCCCGTGACCTCACGATTTTCAGTCGTGCGCTCTACCAACTGAGCTACAGAGCCTCAAGGAGCGCGGCATCGGCGAGAGACCGCACCCCCCTTTGAGACGAATGCCCCTCTTGGATAAGAGGGGCATTCATACCCGCGACCCTGACGGGACTTGAACCCGCGACCTCCGCCGTGACAGGGCGGCGCGCTAACCAACTGCGCTACAGGGCCTTGACGTCCCGCCGGAGCGGAACAAGACCAGAGAAAGTGTAGACCATGACAGCCGACACCCAGTACCCCCAACGGGATTCGAACCCGTGCTACCGCCGTGAAAGGGCGGCGTCCTAGGCCACTAGACGATAGGGGCTTGAGCCAAGTGTCAATGATAGGGGTAGTCGGAGGGTGGGTCCACCCACGGGTGGGACACAATGGGGTCATGGTCTCCATGTCGGCAGAAGATTTCGAGCAAGCGGTCGATGACGCGCTCGACATGGTGCCAGCCGAGCTACTGGACTTGATGGACAACGTCGTGATCTTGATCGAGGACGATTCGCCCGATGGTGAGCCGGAGTTGCTGGGCCTATACGACGGCGTCTCGCTGACGGACAGGGGTGCCGACTGGGGCTTCGGCGAGCTCCCTGATCGCATCTTCATCTACCGCAATCCGACCCTGAAGGTGTGCGACAGTCCCGATGAGGTGCGCGAAGAGGTTGCCGTCACGGTGGTGCACGAGATCGCGCACCACTTTGGCATCGATGATGACCGCCTGCATGCGCTCGGGTGGGCCTAGCCGACGGCTCTGTAGCGCGTCCCACGCATTCCCCGCGGCCTGCCCCTGTCCTTGCCCACTTCCGCCCTTGTTTCCCGCCCCGTGGGGCCTCTTCCTGCCCCCGTCCCGCCCCGGCGGGGCCTCTTCCCGCCCCCGTCCGGCCCCCTTGGGCTTCTTCCCGCCCCCGTCCGGCCCCCTTGGGCTTCTTCCCGCCCCGGTCCGGTCAAGAACTCACTACTGAACTCGCCCGCACGGCTGCTGTGCACGTCGCCGCGCGCCGGAGCGGCGAGCGGGTAGTGAGTTTTGGGCGGAGTGAGCCGAGGTGGGACGGGTTCGAGCGGTTTGTTGGAGGGTGCGAGGCGCGCGAGGAGCGCATGGGCCTGTCTGCGATACCGACAGCGCTATCCACAGGGCCGCTGTCTCCACAGTTTCGTCGACGGACCAAGCCCTGGAGCCGGTGACGACGCCACACTTCCCCACGTGACTCCTGAGCAAGTCCTTACGTTGCTGGGCGGAGTGGCGACGCGACAACAGCTGGTCGGCATGGGGATTGCGGACCGGGCGCTCGCGAACGCAGTGGCGCGAGGCACCATGGAGCGCGTGCGGCAAGGGGTGTACGCCGTTCCGCTTGCTGATCGAGTGCAGGTGGCACGTATCGCGTGGCGATGCGAGCCCACCTGCTTGACCGCAGCCCGCCACCTCGGGTTGCCTGTCGCGTCTCGCGATGACCGACTGCACATGGCGGTTGCCCATGACCGCAGTTCCGGGCGCCCCAACGCTTGGCCGCCTGCGTCGGTGATTGTCCACATGACGAGACGGCTTCCACCTGATTCACCCCGCACGGCCGATGTGATCGACTCTGCAACACGCTGCGCTTCCCGCCTGGAACAGCTCGAGATGGTGGACTCGGCCTTGAACAAGGGGCTGATGCTGGAGGGGGACATTGGTGGCCTTCGGTACACGCCGGCGCGGCCCCGTCGGTGGCTCGCTCGCCATTGTGATGGTCGGAGTGAGTCGTTGCTGGAAACGCGCACCCGAGTCGCGCTCCGAGCGGCGGGGCTGCAGGTGCAGCCGCAGGTGACAATTCCCGGTGTCGGTCGAGTCGACCTTCTGGTCGAGGGCAAGGTCGTCGTGGAGACCGACGGGCGCGCCACGCATGCTCTGACCGCCGCCTTCGACGCCGACAGGAGGCGTGACCGCTCGGCCCTCCTTGCGGGCTACCTGGTGATGCGCTTCGGCTACGCCGACGTGATGGGGGACGTGGGCGCGCTCGTGGAGCAGGTGGTGGCCGTGGTGCGTGGGGCCGCCTCGTTGCGTCGGTAACGGTTCGCGACACTGGTCGCTCCGCGGGCAAGGTCGCGTGGGGTCAAGAACTCACTACCAACTCGACCGAAGTGCCTGGGCCCCACGGCGCTGACGTGGTTGCCGTCATCGAGGCAGTGAGTTCTTGACGGGTGTGGGTGAGTGGTGAGGGGTGTGGGGTTTGGGGTGTGGGGTGTGGGGTGTGGGTCAGCGGTGCGGGGTGGGGGTGCGGGGTGAGCGGTGAGCGGTGCGGGGTGCGTGACGTCGAGGTTCCGTACGGAGGCTGAGGCTCAGAACGCACGAACGCCGCGCCCCCATCAGGGGCGCGGCGTTCGGCTGAGGTCCTACTTCTTGGTAGTGCCGGGCTTGGTTGCCGCACGCGGCTTGGTGGCGGGCTTCGACGCCGCCTTGGACGCGTCGGCCGTGCGCGCCGCATTGGCGGCGACCACATCGGCCTCCACCATCGCGGGGCTGGTGGGAGGGGTCTCCTGGGTGCCACGCTTCTGCGCCACCCATGACAGCCCGTGATAGATCGCGAGCGCCGCGACCGTGCCGAGCGCGATGCCGTTGAAGGTCATCGAGCCCCAGACGGCCACGTAGTCGGCCGTGCCGATGATGAGCGCGACAGCCGCCGTGACGAGGTTGACGGGGTGCGAGAAGTTCACGCCGTTCTGCACCCAAATACGCGCACCGAGCACCGCGATGAGGCCAAACAGGAGCGTGGCGAGTCCGCCAAGGACTCCGATCGGCACCACCGCGACGACGGCTCCGAACTTGGGCACGAGGCTCAGCAGTAGCGCCACTCCCGCAGCCACCCAGTACGCGAGTGTCGAATAGACCCGCGTAGCCGCCATGACGCCAATGTTCTCGGCATATGTGGTGGTACCAGAGCCGCCGCCAAGACCGGCGAGGGTCGTGGCGACGCCGTCGGCGAAGAGCGCCTTGCCGGTCATAGGGTCGAGGTCCCTATTGGTCATGGCCGCGACCGACTTCACGTGGCCGATGTTCTCTGCGATCAGCACCAGCACCACAGGGATGAACGCGACGAGCACCGAGCCCTTGAACGAGGGCGTGTGGTACTCGGGGAAGCCAAACCAGGCGGCCTCGCCGATGACGGCACCGGCGCCGTCCCACTCGCCACGGATCGCGGCGAACAGTCCGCCGATGACGGCTCCGGCGAGGATGGCGATGCGGCCAAGGAAGCCCTTGGACAGCACCATGAGCAGCAATACCGCGGAGAGGGTCACAAGCGCGGTCCACGGACTGCCGTTCCACATGTCCTTCGCGGCGCCAGCAAGGTTCAGTCCGATGAGCGCCACGATGGTTCCCGTGACAGCCGGGGGCATGAGCTTCTGGATCCAACCGGCACCGAGCAGGTGCACCATCGCGCCGACGCCGGCGAGCAGGAGACCGGCTAGGAGGATGCCGCCGAGGCCGACGGCGATCGTGGCACCATCAAGAGGTCCGTTTGCGGACGTCACGCCTGCGGCGGCGAGCGGAGCGATGAACGCGAAGCTCGAACCGAGGTAGGAGGGCACCTTGTTGCCCGTGATCATGAGGAAGACGGCCGTGCCGACAGCGCTGAAGAACAGCGTGGTGGACGCTGGCATGCCCGTGATGGCCGGCACCAACAGGGTGGAGCCCATCATGGCCAGCACGTGTTGCGCGCCGATGCCGATGGTGCGTGGGTAGGTGAGGCGCTCGTCGGGCGCTACGGCCTGATTGGCTTTCAGATTCTTGCCGTCGCCATGGACGGTCCATGACATATAACTCTTGAGTCGAGACACAACGGTAGACATGCGGCTCCTTCGCCTTGTTTTCTCCATCGCCGGGCCTGCCATCGTGTCCGGCTTGCTCGCACTCTAGGGGTAGAAGGTCCTGGGTTCCTGAGCATCAGGTCCCGCGCGTCGGAGGAAGTTGGCGAAAGGGCCTGTCCGAGATTGCCTCTCGTGTGAAATGATGTTAACGCCAACATTTTTGGCTGACACGTAGCGCGGCGTGGTGGGGCGAACGCTCCTGGCCGGTAGCCTCACGATGTCGACACGAGGAACGGTGGGGTGGCAATGGTGAACGTGGTGCGCGGTCCGAGCATGCACGACGTTGCTGCTCGCGCAGGGGTTTCTCACCAGACAGTGTCGCGAGTACTCAACGGCTTCGAGGGGATCCGACCCGGTACCAGGGATCGAGTGCTGGCTGCTATTGCTGACCTCGGCTATCGCCGCAACGTTGCCGCGAGGTCCTTGGCCACCGGTCGCTCCCAAGCCGTCGGAGTGCTGGTGCCCGACACCCCCAACTTCGGCCCAACCTCCAGTTTTTATGCAGTGGAACGGGCCCTGAGAGACGCGGGTTTCCAAGCCCTCAGCACGGCGACGGCTAACGACCCCGAGTCCGTCGACGAGGCGCTCGACTTCCTCTTCGGCCGATCGATCGAGGCGCTCGTATTGATGGCGCCCACTCGCAGCGTGCTTGACGTCGCCGACGCCAGGGCGAGCAACGTCCCCGTCGCCTATCTGTTGACGGGGGACGAGCGCGCGCCGTGGTCGGTCTCCGTTGACCAGGGCCAAGGAGTCAGGCTGGCCCTCGACCACTTGGTCGCGATGGGTCACAAGCGGATTCAGCACATCACCGGGCCAGGCAACTCCACCGAGGGCAGGCTGCGCGAGAGCGCGTTCGTCTCGGAGATGATGCGCCTCGGCTTGCCACGGCTGCCGATGATCGAGGGCGACTGGTCGGCTCAGTCGGGATTTGACGCAGGCGCTCAACTCGACCACTCCGCGACCGCGGTCCTGTGCGCCAATGACCAGATGGCGCTTGGCCTCATCCATGCCCTTGGCGTTCGCGGCATCGACGTTCCGCGTCACATTTCGGTAATCGGCTTCGACGACATTCCTGAGGCGGCGCACACGATGCCCCCGCTGACGACGGTGCGGCAGGACTTCCGAGCGGTCGGTGCGCTCGCAGTAGAAGTGCTGGTAGCCGCACTGTCCGGCGAGGAACTCCCTGACACGACGCCACTGCCAGCTGAGCTCATTGTGCGCGCATCGGTGGCCGCTCCGAGCATGTAGGCCCTCGAATGCGGCCCGCCTGCGGGCTTCACGAGCCCGCACCGGCAGTCAGGAACCAATGTCCCGGTTGCGCTCACAAATGTTAGCGTTATCATTCAGAGGTTGGCGGTTCCGGTTTCTCGCCGGCAGCACCGGTATTCCGAGGGCAAGGAGGCCCCAGTGCAAGACGACAAGTACGTAGTGGGCGTGGACTACGGCACGCTTTCCGGGCGAGCCTTGGTGGTCCGCGTGAGCGATGGCGAAGAGCTTGGCACTGCGGTGCACGAGTACCCCCATGCGGTCATGGACAGCGAACTCGCGGCGACGGGCGAGAAGTTGCCCCCCGAGTGGGCGCTCCAGGTCCCCCAGGACTATCGCGAGGTGCTGCAAAAGGCCGTCCCCGCAGCGATCAAAGCGGCGGGCATCAACCCTGCCGATGTCATCGGTATCGCGACCGACTTCACGGCGTCGACGCCGATGCCGGCGCTCGCCGATGGCACACCCATGTGCGAGGTGCCTGGTCTTGAATCGCGCCCGCACGCCTACGTGAAGCTGTGGAAGCACCACGCGGGCCAGGCTCAGGCCGACCGCATCAATGCCCTCGCGCGCGAGCGTGGTGAGGATTGGTTGCCTCGCTATGGAGGCTTCATTTCTTCCGAGTGGGAGTACGCCAAAGCGCTCCAGATCCTCGAAGAAGACCCCGAGATGTACGAACGGATGGACCACTGGCTCGAGGCCGCAGACTGGATCGTGTGGCAACTGTGCGGCGAGTACGTCCGCAATGCCTGCACGGCCGGTTACAAGGGCATCCTTCAAGACGGCGACTACCCTTCCGAGGACTTCGAAGCCGCTCTCAATCCCGCATTTAAGGGCTTCGCGGCCTCCAAGCTGGCACACCGCATCGGCCAATTGGGCGAGCGCGCAGGCGGCCTGACCGCGGAAGCGGCAAAGTGGACCGGTCTGCCCGAAGGGATTGCCGTCGCAGTAGGTAATGTCGACGCCCACGTGACGGCCCCCGCCGCCAAGGCGATGGAGCCTGGGCAAATGCTCGCGATCATGGGCACGTCGACGTGCCACGTGATGAACGGCGACAGCTTGGTCGACGTGCCCGGTATGTGCGGTGTTGTCGACGGCGGCATCGCCGCTGGCAAGTACGGCTACGAGGCTGGCCAATCCGGCGTCGGCGACATCTTTGCTTGGTATGTCAAGAACCAGGTGCCTGGCCGCTACTTCGATGACGCAGAGGCAGCTGGCAAGTCCGTGCACCAACATCTGACCGACCTCGCTTTCGAGGAGCCGGTCGGCGCACACGGTCTGGTCGCGCTCGACTGGCACAACGGCAACCGCTCTGTGCTGGTGGATACCAATCTGTCTGGCGTGATCGTGGGCCAGACGCTCGCGACCAAGGCCGAGCAGGGCTACCGAGCGCTCCTCGAGGCGACGGCCTTTGGCACGCGCGTGATCGTGGAGACCTTCAACGCGGCGGGCGTTCCCGTCACCGAGTTTGTGGTGGCCGGAGGGCTGCTCAAGAACCCTCACCTCATGCAGATGTATGCGGACGTGCTCCGCTTGCCGCTGTCCACGATCGTCTCCGACCAGGGCCCGGCCTTGGGTAGCGCCATTCACGCGGCCACCGCGGCAGGTGCCTACGCGTCGGTCGCCGACGCTGGAGAGGCCATGGGCCGCGTCGAGCGGGGCAAGTATCAGCCCAACCAAGAAGCGGCCGACGCTTATGACCGCCTCTTCGCCGAATACCAGCTCATTCACGACTACTTTGGCCGCGGCGCCAACGACGTCATGAAGCGGCTCAAGGCCATGCGAAAGGAGGCGCACTCGTGACGAACTACGACGTCGGCGCTATTGAAGAGACCGTCGCCGGGCTGCGTCAGCAAGTGAGCGACCTCCACGCGGAGTTGCCGCGCTATGAATTGGTCATCTGGACCGGTGGCAACGTGTCGGGCCGCGTGCCTGGGCACGACCTGTTCGTGATCAAGCCCTCCGGGGTCGGCTACGAGGACCTGGCACCGGACAACATGGTGGTGTGCGACCTTGACGGGAACGTCATCCCCGGCACGGCCGGCTCCGATCGCTCGCCTTCGTCCGACACGGCCGCGCATGCTTACGTGTACCGCCACATGCCCCACGTGGGCGGGGTGGTCCACACCCACTCGACCTACGCCACGGCGTGGGCCGCTCGTCACGAGCCGATCCCGTGCGTCATCACCGGCCAGGCAGACGAGTTTGGCGGCGAGATCCCCGTGGGCCCGTTCGCCATCATCGGCGACGATTCGATCGGCCGCGGCATCGTCGCGACCCTCGACGGCCACCGCTCGCGGGCGGTGCTCATGGCCAACCACGGCGTCTTCACCATCGGCAAGGACGCCAAAGACGCGGTCAAGGCCGCCGTGATGTGTGAGGACGTGGCGCGCACCGTCCACATCGCGAAGCAGGGGGGCGACCTGGTGCCGATCCCTCAAGACAAGATCGACGCGCTCTTTGATCGCTACCAAAACGTCTACGGACAGAAGCCGCAGGGAGGCCTCTCATGACCAGCATCGTTCCCAACCTCGCCGAGTACGAGGTGTGGTTCCTGACCGGTAGCCAGACGCTGTACGGCGACGAGGTCTTGGCGCAGGTCGCCGAGCAGTCGCAAGGCGTGGTGGCGCACCTTGACGGCGCCGACGCTGTCCCGGTCAAGATCGCGTGGAAGCCCGTGCAGATCTCGCGTGAGCAGATCCACGCGACGATGCTCGAGGCCAACGCGGCCCCGAACGTCATCGGCGTGATCACGTGGATGCACACGTTCAGCCCGGCCAAGATGTGGATCTCCGGACTTCAGGCGCTCACCAAGCCGCTGTTGCACCTGCACACGCAGGCGAACGTCGAGCTGCCGTGGGACAAGATCGACTTCGACTTCATGAACCTCAACCAGGCCGCACACGGCGACAGGGAGTACGCGTACATCGAGTCTCGACTGGGAGTGCCGCGCACCACGGTGGTGGGTCACGCCTCGCACGCCTCTGTTCAGGAGCGCGTGGGGGACTGGACGCGCGCCGCTGCTGGCGCTCACGCCGCCCGCTCCATGAAGGTCGCGCGTTTCGGCGACAACATGCGCTTTGTGGCCGTCACCGAGGGCGACAAGACCGAGGCGGAAGCCGTCTTTGGTGCCCAGATCAACACGTGGGGTGTCAACGAGTTGGTGGAGCGTGTTGACGCTGTCACCGACGCCGAGATCGACGCGCTCGTGGCCGAGTACATCGAGTTGTATGACGTCGCCGAGGAGCTGCTCCCAGGCGCCGCTCGACACCAGTCCCTGCGCGATGGCGCCGCCATCGAGGTGGCTCTGCGCGCGTTCCTTGAGGAAGGCGGCTTCACGGCCTTCACCGACACGTTTGAGGATCTGGGCGCACTCAAGCAACTGCCAGGCCTCGCGGTGCAGCGCCTCATGGCAGACGGCTACGGCTTTGGGGCAGAGGGTGACTGGAAGACCGCCATGCTGGTGCGCATCGCCAATGTGATGGGTGCAGGCCGTCCAGGAGGCGCGAGCCTCATGGAGGACTACACATATCACCTGGTCGAGGGCGAAGAGCTCACGCTGGGCGCTCACATGCTTGAAGTGAGCCCTTCGCTGACGTCTGCCAAGCCGCGCCTTGAGGTGCACCCGCTCGGCATCGGCGGCAAGGAGGACCCCGTGCGTTTGGTGTTCACCGCCGACGCAGGGCCAGCAATCGTCGTGGCGCTGTCGGACATGCGCGATCGCTTCCGCTTGGTGGTCGCTGCAGTCGAGAACGTGGACTTGCCGGAGCCGATGCCCAACCTCCCCGTTGGCCGCGCCGTGTGGCGTAGCAAGCCTGACTTCAAGACGGCCGCCACGGCGTGGATGATGGCGGGTGCCGCGCACCACACGGCCATGTCCAACCAGTTGTCGCCACAGGTCATCGAGAACTTCGCCCGCATCATGGGTGTCGAGCTGGTGACGATCGACGACGGCGTCACGGCAGCCGACGTGGAGCGCTCCATGCGCTTCAACGCGGCCTTCTACGGCTCGCCTGGCCGTCGCTGAGGCCCGACGTCGGCCGACACGCCGGCGTCGAAAATGTGTCGAAACGCGAACCGGTTCGTGTTGTAACCGGATCGTGACCAATTGTGGTTTGACATCGAAATGTTAACGTGAACATACTGACTGTACGACCGCTCCTGACAGGGGCGGACTATCTCGAGGAGGAGATATGAACGCAAAGCGGCTTATGGGTGCCGCGGCTGCAACAGTCCTAGCTCTAGGACTTGCAGCTTGCTCCGGCGAAGGTGCCGGAACCACCAACGACGACCCCACCGACGGAGCGGCTCCTGTCGCTGAAGACGTTCGCGTCGGCGTGGCAATGCCCACGCAGACGTCCGAGCGCTGGATCGCAGACGGCGCTGCCGTTGAGAGTGGACTTCAGGAGCTCGGCTACGACGTCGACCTGCAGTTCGCGAACGACGACATCCCCACGCAGACCCAGCAGATCGACCAGATGATCACCAACGGTGCAGACCTGCTGATCATCGCCGCGATCGACGGCACCGCGTTGACGGCCCAGCTGGAGAACGCAGCCAGCCAGGGAATCCCCGTCATCGCTTACGACCGCCTGATCCGCGAGAGCGAGAACGTTGACTTCTACGTGACGTTCGACAACTACCAGGTGGGCGTGCAGCAGGCGACTTCGCTGCTGGTCGGCCTCGGCATCCTGGACAAGGACGGCAACGAGACCGGCGAGACCGGCCCGTTCAACGTGGAACTGTTCGCAGGTTCGCTCGATGACAACAACGCCTTCTTCTTCTGGAACGGCGCGATTGACACCTTGCAGCCCTACCTGGACAACGGCACCCTCGTGGTTCCTTCCGGCCAGGTCGAGATCGAGCAGGCAGCCATTCTGCGCTGGCAGCAGGAGACCGCACAGCGTCGCATGGAAGACCTGCTGACGGCTTCCTACTCAGGAGGCACCACCGTTGACGGTGTGCTGTCGCCTTACGACGGCCTGTCACGCGGCATCATCACCGCGCTGCAGAACGCCGGCTACCCCGCCACCATCGCGGATGGTTTCCCGATCGTGACCGGTCAGGACGCCGAGATCGCCTCGGTCAAGCTCATTGCAGATGACGTGCAGTTCGCGACCATCTTCAAGGACACCCGCAAGCTGGCCGCTCAGGCAGTGACCGCTACTGAGGAGTTCCTCAGCGGTGGCGAGCCCACGGCCAACGACACCGAGACGTACGACAACGGCGTCAAGGTGGTCCCCTCGTTCCTGCTCGAGTCGGACATCGTCTACGCAGACAACATCGAGTCGCTGCTTGTTGACTCCGGTTACTGGACGGCCGAAGAGGTCGCATCCGGCGTCGCCGAGTAAGTAGTCACTCCCGCCGAACCCATCGTGGTGCCGGGCGCAACCCGCCCGGCACCACGTGGGAGCCGGCCTCCACCCCCCCCACGAAGCCACCAACGGAGGTAGGCGCGTGTCCACCATCCTTCAGATGCAGAGCATCACCAAGGAATTTCCCGGCGTCAAGGCGCTGGAAGACGTGAATCTGACCGTCGAACAGGGCGAGATCCACGCGATCTGCGGCGAGAACGGCGCAGGAAAGTCGACCCTCATGAAGGTCCTGTCGGGCGTCTACCCGTACGGCACCTACGACGGCGACATTGTCTTTGAAGGGCAGGTTGCCCGCTTCCACTCGATCAACGAGTCCGAAGACGCAGGCATCGTCATCATTCACCAGGAGCTTGCGCTGGTGCCCCACCTCACGGTGGCGGAGAACATCTTCCTCGGCAACGAGCGCCGCGGCCGCACAGGACTCATTGACTGGAACCGTGCCAACCACGAGGCCACCGAGCTCATGAACCAGGTCGGGCTGCACGAGAACCCTGTGACGCCCGTCAGCCAGCTCGGTGTCGGCAAGCAGCAACTCATCGAGATTGCGAAGGCGCTCTCGAAGGACGTGAAGCTACTCATCCTCGACGAGCCCACCGCGGCGCTTAACGACACCGACTCGGCCCACCTGCTGGGCCTGCTGCGCAAGCTCAAAGAGCGCGGCATCACGTCGATCATGATCTCGCACAAACTCAATGAGATTGAGAACATCGCCGACACGACGACCGTGATTCGCGATGGCAAGACCATCGAGGCTCTCAACATGGCCGACGACGGTGTCGACCAGGACCGCATCATTCGCGGCATGGTGGGTCGCGACCTCGAACACCGCTACCCAGAGCGCGACTCGCACGTCGGCGAAGAGGTGTTCAGGGTCGAGGACTGGACCGTGTATCACCCCACGCAGCAAGAGCGCGTCGTCATCGAGGACGCCTCGTTCTTTGTCCGCGCGGGTGAGGTTGTCGGCATTGCAGGCCTGATGGGCGCAGGTCGCACTGAACTGGCGATGAGCATCTTCGGACGAGCCTATGGGCGCGCGCACTCCGGCACCATCCTCAAGGACGGCAAGGTGCTCAACCTCCGCACCGTGTCTGACGCGATCGATGCTGGCATCGCCTATGTGACAGAGGACCGCAAGAAGTACGGCCTCAACCTCATCGACAACGTGCGCCGCAACGTCTCGTCCGCAGCGCTCTTCAAGTTGAGCCGCAACGGCTTTGTCAACGGCAACGAAGAGCTCAAGGTGGCTGAGGAATACCGCAGCTCCATGAACATCAAGACGCCAACGGTCATGCAGACGGTCAACAACCTTTCTGGTGGAAACCAGCAGAAGGTGGTGTTGTCCAAGTGGATCTACACCGACGCCGACGTGATCATCCTTGATGAGCCCACGAGGGGCATTGACGTGGGCGCCAAGTACGAGATCTTCACGATCGTGAACCGGCTCGCCGCGGAGGGTAAGGCGGTGATCGTCATCTCTTCGGAGCTGCCGGAGCTGCTCGGCACGTGCGACCGGATCTACACCCTTGCCTTCGGGAGGATCACGGGCGTCGTCGACGTCGCGGATGCCACCCAAGAGGGCTTGATGAAATTGATGACTCAAGAACGTTCGGCCGCCAATGGAGGCGCCGAGGAAATGGAACAGGCGCAGTCATGACAGGCACGGCCAACCTCAAAGACTTAATGCTGCGCAATGTGCGCCAGAGCGGCATCTTCATCGCCTTCGTGGCGATCGTGGCGCTGTTCACGTGGAGAACCGACGGCACGCTCCTGAGCCCAGGAAACCTCACCAACATCGTGTTGCAGTACTCCTACATCCTGGTGCTGGCCATCGGCATGGTGATCGTCATCATCGGTGGGCACATCGACCTGTCGGTGGGTTCCGTCGCCGCGTTCGCCAGCGCCGTCTCGGGACTGCTCGTGATCAGGGAAGGACTGCCCTGGTGGCTGGGCGTGCTCGCCGCCGTGACTGTCGGCATCATCGCTGGCGCCTGGCAGGGCTTCTGGGTCGCCTTTGTGGGCATTCCTGCGTTCATCGTGACGCTGGCAGGCATGCTCTTGTTCCGAGGCACCACGTGGTACGTGCTCGGATCGATCTCCCTGTCGCCGTTCCCCAAGGTCTACCAAGACATCGGCAACGGCTTTGCCAACGGGTGGCTCGGTGGAGACGGCTACGACCTCTTCACCATCCTGATCTTCGCCTTCGCCGTCGCTGGCTACGCGGCCAGCGCAGTGCGTGGGCGTCAGGCGCGTCTCGCCTACAACCAGAGCGTCGAGTCGCTGTGGCTCTTCATCCTGAAGATCGTCGCCGTCGGTGCCGTCGTCATGGCGTTTGCGTGGCAGCTCGCGAATGCTCGCGGCCTTCCGTACGTGCTCATCATTCTTGGTGTGCTGGTCATGGTGTACACCGTCGTCACTACGCGCACCGTGTTCGGCCGCCACGTCTACGCCATTGGTGGCAACCTCACCGCGGCCACGCTGTCTGGCGTCAAGGTCAAGTGGGTCAATTTCGGCATCATGCTCAACATGGGCTTCCTGGCCGGTGTGGCAGGCGTGCTGTACTCAGCTCGTACCAACTCAGCGCAGCCGGGAGCAGGACAACTGTTCGAGCTCGACGCCATCGCCGCATCGTTCATCGGTGGCGCGGCGGTCACCGGCGGCGTCGGCCGAGTGACGGGAGCCATGGTCGGTGGTTTGATCATGGCCGTGCTGTCCAACGGCATGTCGCTCTTGGGCCTCGAACTGCCGGAGCAGCAGATGGTCAAGGGTCTCGTGTTGCTTCTCGCAGTGGCATTCGACGTGTACAACAAGCGTCGCGCAGGAACCAAATAGCAGTACCTCTCCGACCTGGTGCGCCCCTCCCGTGGTGTGCCAGGGGGCGATGCCCCGCCGAACCGTTTCTAGCGTGCGGTCCGGTGGGGCATCGTCGCGTCTGCGGCTACTGCTCCCGCGACGGCAGGCTCACTTCTGTGAGGCGCTCCAACTCGTCGATCAGGGCGGTGCGGGAGGGCGCGTCGAGTGCAATCGGGTTGGGCGCGAGTTCTTGACGACGCTTGAGGTAGCGGCCGCTGAGCGTCGCCTCAGCGTCGTCGGATGTTGCTAGCCACACCTGGGTCTCGGCGCCGAGCTCGACGGGGTCGGGCGCTTGCGGCCCGCCCATCTCCGTCTTGATCCAGCCGGGGTCGACGGCGTTCGAGATCACATGGCGGTAGCGCGCCGCGACCTCCAGCGCGAGCATCAGGTCGTGGAGCTTGGAGTCCGAGTAGGCTTGCATGCCGCGCCACTCGCGTTGCGTCCACTGCAAGTCCTCTGGCGCCCAGGTGCCGTTCGCTTCCAGCCCCGAGGTCAGGTAGACGATGCGCCGCGGCAACACCATGAGACCGGTCAGCATGTAGGGCGCGATGACGTTGGTGTGGAAGATGCGCTCGAAACCGTCGGAGGTTAACTCCCTGCCGGCCAAGCCGCCGCCGACGCCGGCGTTGTGAATGATCACGTCGTAGGGTCCCTGTGCGCTCGCGGACGCGGCGAGCGCGGCGGTTGAGGCGAGGCTATCGAGTTCGCCCGTCACGATCCCAGCGGCACCGGGAACCGCCTTTGCCGCGTCGTCCTCCCTGGCGGCGTTGCGGGCGTGCACCACCACCTCGTGGCCAAGGTCGATCAGTTGTCGCGCGGTCTCCGCGCCGATGCCGCGGGTGGAACCGGTAATGAAAATGCGTGCCATGGTGGCCTCCTTTGGTGACGCAACGTGTGCCGTTGAGCGCCCTATTCCACTTTCCACGGGTTACCGTATGGCCCATGGGTATCACTGACGAACTGCTCGAGCACAACGCCGACTACGCCGCCGAGTACATTGCCGACCGTCCCCTCGCCCCCAAGCGTCAACTCGCCGTGGTGGCGTGCATGGACTCGCGGCTCGATACCTTCGCCATGCTCGGCCTGGACATCGGTGACGCGCACGTCATCAGGAACGCTGGCGGCGTGGTGACGGACGACGTGATCCGTTCGCTCACCATCTCGCAGCGAAAACTGGGCACGCGAGAGATCGTGCTCATTCACCACACCGACTGCGGCGCCCTGACCTTTAGCGACGACGAACTGCGCAACGAGTTGCTCGACGAGACGGGGCTCAAGCCCACCTGGAGCCCCGAGTCCTTCAAGGACCTCGATGCCGACCTGCGTCAGTCGATGGCCCGCTTGCAGCGCTGCCCGTTCCTCGTGGACACGACGCAGGTGCGCGGTTTCGTGTTCGACGTGCATTCTGGGCGCTTGCGCGAGGTCGTGTAGTCCCGCCACTTATCCACAGATGTCGCTGACGCGAGACGCGGGGGCGCCCCTGTCTGCTTGAGTGCTGGTCATGACACGGGTGATGCGGATAGTGGCCTTGGTTTCGGCGGTGGCATGCGCCGTGGGCTGCTCGGGTGTGGACAGAGACGAGCCGATGCCGTCGGCGTCGGCGGCTGTCCGCGCTTCTGAGCAGACGCCGACGCTTCAGCCGGCTGAGCCGCTCGACTTCGGTGACTACTACGGCATCGGGGTCTATGGCACGGGAAGCGATCAGTACGGAACGTATGCACATATGTCGGTGAGCGACCCGTGGTTGGTCATCGATCTGGAAGACGCGATCGTTTCGACGTCGGCCCTGGAGTCGCTCCGAGAGGATGAGCTCAAGATCCATGCGCGTGCCGCCCTTGACTTCCTCGTCTCCGTGGTCATCGACTCGCCGTTGGTCTTTGATGACTCCCCTGCGGCGCAAGAAGCGTTCTGGAATCTTGCGGACGGCCATCTTCTCCAGGTCGACCCATTTCGCGACTACTTCACTGCTGGCGCCGACCGGGGCGACTTTGTGTTGGTCGACGATGATCGACTCGAGTGGCGTCAGACGGCGGGCTATCAGCCCGTCTCTTACAGCGAGGACGAACCTCGCGCGCGCATTCAGGAGTTGTCACTGATTCGGGTCGATTACGAGACCGGCGCATTCCCTGGTCCGAGTTACACCTTCCGCGCCTCGTACGCACGGCCCATTGTGAGGTCCACGGGCGAACAAGCATGGGAGAAAGTCTCCACGCGGTACACCATCAGCATCGGCTACCTCATGGACGGTCGCCCAGGCATCTCGGGACTCAACTTCAATGGCCACGCGCGTGTAGGCATCTACGTCGAGGGTGGGTGGAAGGGATTGCCGGTCGTGGAGCGGAGATCCCCATGGCAGGGAGCCGTGATCAGGGATGGTCACGGCGTGCGGTTCCCCGTGTTCGAAGGGTGGTCCACCGAGTCCGATATGGGCGAGGCCGAGGACCGGGGCATCCGCATCGATGATGCGGACCTACCCCACGCAGTGCCGGCGTACTACCGCGGATCGGGCGAGAATGCGGATGACGCCCCGTACCTCGTGACACGCGTCGATCCGGCGCAAGACGACCCGTATGTGAGCGGCGTCGAGCAGGCAATTCTCGACGCGGAACTCCCGGACGAGTACTTCTGGGCCGATGGTGCGAAAGGGGGTCGCATCGTGATGCGTGGTGCGCGATATGCCACCGTGGAGCTGCGACCCGCGGATGCGGACGGGCGCTTCGACCTGATTTCGGTTGACATCGTCGACGTGCTCGGTTGGAGACACCAGGGGGAGTACTACGTGGAGGCTGGAACCGGGGAGCAGAGACTGCAGGACGTCATTGACGGCCTGTGGCTTGATCCAGTCACCATGGCGGAGGCGGAACTTCCCGCACGAGAGGCCGCAGACTCCGCATAGTCTGCGGCGCGGACATTCCCGTCGCTTACGCTGGGCTGGACGAGAGGAGTTCGCGATGCGGATGTGGATGAAGTTCTTCAAGGCGATCGCCAACGGCACCTGGAAGCTGTCGCCCGTCTCATGGCTAGCCGCCATCGGAACGCTTGTCTAGGTGGTGTCGCCGATCGACGTGATTCCCGAGTTGTTCTTGCCGTTTATCGGCTATATCGACGACTTGGGGCTCTGGGGAGTGATGTCCGTGCTCGCGGCGAGGGAGAAGGCGCGCTGGGAGACATCGCTGCGCGCCATTTCTATCGATGTTGGTGACGTCTCGGCCCGGTAGGCGGGATCTGGCACACGGCGCCACGCCCGCAGCCGCATGGCCGCCCAGGTGAGGGCGCACAGCACGGCCCCTTGCGCCGCAATCGTCACAGCGACAGCTCCGATGCCGCGCGAAGGTTCAAGGTACTCATACGGCACCCAACCCCCCGACCACACGCGGATGACAGCAGCCGCCGACCATGCCATCGGGTAGGCAACGAGCCACGGCAACAGCCTGGTGGGGACGGGCAGCCGAGTGCCGACGAGCAAGTGTTCCGCGATCATGTAGAGCGGCGTGACCACGTGGGAGATGATCATCACCGTCACCAGTTGCGGCCCGTGCTCAAGGCCAAGCGGCGCCACCTGCACCCAGTAGACGCACGCAATGAGCACGAGGTTGGCGGCGACGAAGGCGCGCCCGACTTCGAGCCACCACGGTGCTTGAGCCATGCCGCTCGCGGCGACTGTTGCCACCACCCACACGATCAAAGCCGCCACGTTCGTCTGGAGCGTGTAGTAGCTGAGGAGATCCAAGTAACTCGACGGAACCAGGCCGGAATTGTCAGTGAGCGTCGCGATGAGCGCGCCGACGATGAGAAGCGACATCGCGACGCGCAGCGTGGCTACCCAGCGGGTAGAGGCGGAATGGTGACGGCTCATGGCGAGTTCAACCTTAGGAGACCTTGACCCGATTCCCGCACACTGACTGCCACATATCGAAGGAGGTCATCGATGACACAGCAAGAATTCTCTGACCTGAAGGCGCTCTTCATCAACTGCACGCTGAAGCCGTCACCTGAGACGAGCAACACGCAGGGCCTGCTCGACGTGGCGGCGGCTGTCATGGCAAACCAAGGCGTCACGGTCGATACCTTCAGGGCGGTCGACCACGACATTGCGCCAGGTATGGCGGCTGACATGACGGAGGATGTGCCTGGCGGCAACCAGCCGAGCGACGATTGGCCCGCGCTGGCCGAGCGCGTCCTTCAGGCGGACATCCTGGTGCTGGGCTCGCCCATCTGGCTCGGCGCCGAGTCATCGGTCGCGCGCCGCGTCATCGAGCGCCTGTATGCGATCAGCAGTGAACCAAACGAACGCGGCCAGTACCAGTTCTACGGCCGCGCAGGTGGAGCAGTCGTCACGGGTAACGAGGACGGCTACAAGCACGTGGCGAGGGAGTTGCTCTATTCGCTCCAGCACATCGGGTTCACTGTCCCGCCTCAGGCCGACACCGGCTGGGTGGGCGCGGCGGGCCCCGGCCCCTCCTATCTCAGTGACGACGGCGGCGGCCAAGACAACGATTTCACGCAGCAGACCGCCACCTTCATGGCGTGGAACCTCATGCATACTGCGCGCTGGCTCAAGGATTCGGGGGGCTTCCCCGCTGGGGGGAACTCGTCGAAGGCGTGGAGCGAGGGCGAGCGCTTTGGCCACCCGGCGGCGAGTAGCCAGGGGTAAGGCGGGGCCGCTACTCCTTGACCTCCACCACTGAGACTTCCTCTTCCGAGCGACCAGGTGTGAACACGGTCGCGGCGCCGAGCACGACGGCGACCAACGCGAGCAGGGCGAGCACGGCAAGGGACGACGCCCACCACACGGCGGTGGCGACGAACAGGGCGGCCACCGCGAGTACCGACCACCGACCGCCGGCCAGGCGCATCACGACAGCGAGGGTCGCGAGGTAGACGGCCGCGCCGACGGCGATCAAGGTGCCCGCGACCCCGCTGGGCTCGTCGGACTCGAGCGCCTTGATCGCTTCCTCGACGCCGGCGGCAGCGACGATGATCCCGGCAACAAGCGGCAGGTGCAGATACGTAAAGAGGTCCCGCACCACCGCAGGCTTGAGTTTCTCCTTCGCGGACGTGAGCGCCTCTTCCAGTGCGGGCCCCACGGCCCTGAAGTAGGGGCCCCAGAGCCCGACGGCCAAGGCGATGCCCGCCACGGCGAAGGCCAGCAGGGTGGCGCCCAGTTCGACCTGGTCTGCCGCGGCCCCGACGGCCACCACCGACTCGCCAAGCGCCACGATCAACATGAGGTTGTAGCGCTCCGCGACGTGCCCGCCTGATCGCAGTTCCGGGCTGCGTCCCACCGCGTCGAGTACGTACGAGACTGCGAGGTCGGCGGCAATCGTGGCGATCCACCACCACAGCCGGGTCTCCGGCGACATGAAAGCGCCGACGATGAGGAGTGCGGACGAGGGCAGCCAGGCGGCGGCGAGCCACGCGAGGTGCCGCAGCGCGCGGTCGTCATCACGGGAGACGTAGGCGGAGATCGAGGCGTGGACGCCGCGGATCACGAGGTACATCGCCGCGAAGGTGAGCGGCTTGAGCGTCCCGCCTTCCGCCTCCCAGAGCCCGTTGATGGCGAAGCCGGCCACAAAGACGGCGGCCATCGTGACGACGAAGCCCATGAGTGGAAGGCCGCGATCGGCCCTGACGCTGTTGCCGAGTCGCACGTAGGGAACCCACGTCCACCACAAGACTGTGAGCAACGTGAGGCCCTGTGCGGCGCCAAGCGGCGAAGCCTCGTGTGCGATCCACGCGGTGACCTGCGTGAAGGCGAACACGTAGACAAGGTCAAAGAACAGCTCAGCCGTGGTGACCTTGTGATCCTCGGGAGTGGCGTGAGTGCTCACCATCTTGCGCAGTGCGCGCACAGCGGCTCCTTCCGGCTCGAAGGCGGGGAGTCCGCCACAGATTCAACGGGAACCGGTGCCGAGAAGATTCCCACGGAGCGCGCGAGGGAACCGGGGTTGCGGTCTCGTTTCGTCAACCCGCGCGGAAGCGCTTGACACCTCTGCGCACGCTACCCATACTCAGTATGTAGATACCGAGTATGTATGAGGGGGGCCATGTCCATCAAGAACGCATTGCTTGCGCTGCTCGTCGAGGGGGAGCAGTACGGGTACGAGCTGCGCGCAGGATTCGAACAGCGCACTGGTGGGGCATGGCCCCTCAACATCGGGCAGGTATACACCACGCTTGACCGTCTTGAGCGAGACGGCCTCGTGGAGCGCCGAGAAGCGGACGATGAGCGCCAGGTGCACTACGCACTCACCGATGCCGGCAGGAAGGCCGCATCCCAATGGTGGGCGACACCGACCGTTCCGGCGAGCCCCGGCCGCGAGGACATCGCACTCAAAGTCGCGCTCGCGGCGACCAGCCCCGGCGTGGACGTCGGTGCGGTCATTCAGGCCCAGCGCAAGGCGGCCATGGAGGCCCTGCAGGACTTCACGCGCGCCAAGCGCACATCGTCCGGCGCAGATGACGCGTGGGAACTGGTGGCGGACGCCATGATCTTCCGAGCAGAGGCCGAGGTGCGGTGGCTCGACCACACCGAGTCGCGGCTCGCGAGACGGCGCGCCTCGCGCGCTCAGGCCGCGGCCCCGGCCTCCACAGATACGGTCGCCCACGAAACGGTGGGTCGGTCATGAGGCGCGCGGCAAGGACCGGTGAAGATTCAGGCCCCGCGCTACGCCTTCGAGAAGTGAACAAGACCTACCCCTCCGGCGACACCTCCATCCACGCGCTCGAGAACGTGAGCCTCGACGTCGAGGCGGGAGAGATGGTGGCCGTCATGGGCACGTCAGGCTCAGGGAAGTCCACCCTGCTCGCCATTGCGGGCGCGCTCCTGACTCCCACCTCCGGAGTTGTCGAGGTGGGTGGGCTCTCCCTTGGTACGCTCGGCCGCCGCCAACTCGCGGCCGTGCGTCGCGAGCGCATCGGCTTCGTGTTCCAGGACTTCAATCTCATGCCAGCCCTGACGGTCCTCGAGAACGTTGCCCTGCCGCTCGACCTTGCGGGCGCCTCCCGCGCCACCGCGCGGTCTGAGGCCAGGCGGGCACTTGCCTCAGTCAATATGCGACAGCGCAGCAGTGACTATCCTGACGACCTCTCGGGTGGTCAGCAGCAGCGCGTCGCTATCGCGCGCGCCATCGTGGGAACACGCGGGCTGCTGCTTGCCGACGAGCCCACGGGAGCTCTGGACTCCGTCACCGGTGACCATGTGCTGGCTGGGTTGCGAGAGCGAGTCGATGAGGGCGGCGCGGTGGTATTGGTGACCCACGATCCACGCCACGCCGCATGGGCTGACCGCATTGTGTACCTGGCGGACGGGCGGATCATCGATCAGTCGACTGCGTCCCGGCCAGAGCAACTACTCGCTGGCGAAGTGCGGTGAAGCCACTCGCCCCCATGTGGCGCGGGCTCACGGCCCTGCGTTTGGCGACCAAGGAACTACGGCGCGCCCCGCGCCAGGGCGTGCTCGTGGTCACGATGGTCTCGCTGGCGGGTGCGGTGCTGATGGCTGTAGGCACAGTCCATGTCAGCCAGCAGCCCACCGCCCAGCAACAGATTCGCGCAGAACTAGGACAGAACCAGGCGTGGCTCGATGGGAGCATGTGGGGTGGCCAGTCGGTGGTGCAAGCGCCGACGGACCCCCGCACCGTGGGGACGGAAGACGTCGAGTTCTCGGAACTTGGTGCCGCACTAGTCGACGTGCAGGCCATCCTTCCGTCGGGAACCGAGGCAATCCCGGTAGCCCAAGGCGGCGGAACCGTGCGTGCCGGCGATGCGCTGGTGGGGGCCCAGTATCTCGCCGGGGAGTTGTGGCGTACCGAGTTTGCGGGCTTGTATGACGTGGTCGAAGGAGTTGCCCCCGTTGCAGCCGACGAGGTGCTGGTATCTGTCAGCGCGGCGGAGCTTCTCGAGGTGACGGTGGGCGACTCGGTGGAGTTGACCTCTCCTGACATGACTGCGACGGTCACGGGCATTGTCGAGCAATACCGTGGCTCGTACCGAGACTTCGTCGTGCTGACCGACGCAGCGATGGTCGGTGACCGCGACCAGCCTGTGGTGACGTGGTACCTACCTGACCTGGCGCCTACGTGGGCGCAAATCCAGGAGTGGAACACGCTGGGTGTGGTCGCGTACTCACGTGCCGTGGCGCTCGACCCTCCCGACGTGGCCTATGGGCCCTCGTCCGGCAGCGACGGGGTCGCACCCGCCATGCTGGCCACCGCAGGCATCGGCCTCATCGCTTTGGCCTTGCTGGCAGGGTCGGCCTTCTCCGTTGGCTTCCGCCGGGACCAGCGAAGGCTCGCCTTGCTGGCCGCAAACGGCGCGAGCAGGGGGGGCGCTGACCACCGTGGGAGTCGCGACGGGATTCCTGCTGGGGACGATTGGCGGCGTGGTGGGCGCCGCCATTGGACTCGGCGCGGGATGGGGCTGGATCGCCTACCTGCTCAACGCGGGTGGGAACGGCGGCGAGAGTGCAGTCTGGGGCTATCACTGGCAGCCCCTCCACGCGGCCGCCGCGATCGCCTTTTGCGCCCTGGCGGGGGCCTTGTCGGCGCTCATTCCCGCAGCGGTGGCGTCTCGTCTTGACGTGATGTCAGCGTTGCGCGGGGCACGCAGGCCTTCACCGCCGCGGCGCTGGATGGCCTGGGTCGGCTCCGCACTCGTGGCGATAGGTGTGGCGCTCGACATCGTCGCCACACGTCGCTTCGAGGCGTCGTTCGACGTCATTGACGATTCCTCCATGGCCAACCAGGCCTCGGTGCTGCTGATAGCGGGCTTCGCGGCGACGTTTGCGGGACTTGCCTTTGTCTCCACCGCGCTCTTGCGTGGCCTCGCGCGGGTCCTCGCCCCGGTGAGCGTGTCAGCACGGCTTGCCGCGAGGGACGCCGCACGCAACGTGGGGCGCACCGTTCCCGTGATCGCCGCCATCGGGGCAACGCTGGCGATAGCGACAGCCGTGGTGGTCACGAACGACCAAGACATCGCCCGATGGCAGGGAGAGAGGGACTTCCAGGCGCCCCTTGGCGACGGCAGGCTCTATCTCGACATGGACGCCACCTCCACCACAGCGGGCGAGTTGGTCGAGGCGGTACGAAGCGTGGTGCCGGACGCCACCATCACCGAGGTGGCGGCATGGGACACCGGCACCGTGGAGCCGGGCACCTTGGTGCCCGAGGTGGCGTATCCGCGAGAACTTCTTTGCCTCCACCAGGGGCGCACGGCACGCGAGATTGCCGAGGATCCGCGCTGCGACGACGACGTGGCCTGGAACTCCAACGTGGCGGTTGGAGGTGCCGCACAGTTGAGTGCCATCACGGGTCAGGAGCCGTCGCAGGCGGCCTTGGACGCGCTCGCAGGTGGCGAGGCGGTGGCGTTCAATCCTGATCAGGTGACCGACGGGGCGCTGACCATCCAACTGTGGGACTACGCTGCCGGGAACTATCCGTCGTACGGGGACGAGGCGGGGCCGACAAACAAGCCGTCAGGAGAATTTGGCCTGCCCGCCGTCGTGGAACGAACTGCCGGTGGTCAGACGCGAGCGTTCGCGGGGATCATCTCGCCAGCCACGGCGGCGGAGCTCGGATACCCGGTGGTTCCGAGCACCGTATACGTCCACGTGGACGGCGGCATCGACCAGAAGCAGGAAGCGCGGATCAACGCAGCATTGACGACCGCAGGCGGCGGTTGGTTGCGCGTTGAACGCCTCTACGAGACGCCTCAATACCAGTTGCTACTGGCCTATGCAGCATTGGCGGTGGCGCTCCTCGTGGCCGGCGCCGCGACCGGAGTGGCGTTAGGTTTGGCTCGCGCCGATGCCCGCAGGGACGACTTCACTCTGGCCTCGCTGGGCGCCTCACCTCGCCTCGCAAGGGCTTCCGCAGGCTGGCAAGGCGCCATCATCGTGGCAGTGGCCAGCGCCATGGGACTGGCAACCGGGTTGATGACGACATGGACCTTGAGCTACCAGAGCCTTGACATGCAGTTCAGCCCGCCGTGGCTGTGGCTTGGCGCCGCATTGATAGCGCTTCCGTCCGTGGTCGGTCTGCTCGCGGCCGCCTTCACCAAGCCTGTCCGGGCCACCCACTACCGTTTGGCCGCGTAGATGGGCCAGCGGCGCGGCCAACAGAAGTGCCCTGCGGGGACCACGCGGCGGTCTATCCGTTCACATCCCGTCGCGTCATCCCCACAGGGCGTGCGTCGCCCTCTCGGGTAGGCGCTCGTCTTGCTAACGCGCGAGCACCGGCTCGGGTTCGCGCGGCGCCGCGCCATCGATTACGGTTGGTGGCCGGTTGTCATGGTCGTGACCGTCGATGTCGATATGCGGCAATAGCCGGTCGAGCCACTGAGGGATCCACCACGAGCGGGCACCCAGCACGCGCATGATGGCCGGCATGAGCACCACCCTGATCACGAACGCGTCCAAGAAGATGGCGACAGCGAGTCCGAGTCCCAGCAGCTTCATGAAGCGGGCATCAGACGTCACGAACGAACCAAAGACCACCACCATGATCGAGGCCGCCGCGACGATGACGCGCGAGACCTCGGCGAGGCCGCGGCGCACCGCGTAGGCGTTGTCGCGAGTGGAGTGCCACAGCTCTGCCATGCGGCTGACCAGGAACACCTGGTAATCCATCGAGAGACCAAACAGGAGCGCAAACAGGATCAGCGGAATGAACGGTTCCACGGGTCCGCCACCTCCCACGCCAAAGAGCTGGTGTCCCCAGCCCCACTGGAACACCGCCACGGAGATTCCGAACGCGGCGCCAGCGCTCAGCAGGTTGAGTGCCGCTCCCACGAGGGGCAACACCAAGGAGCGGAACGCCACGAGCAACACCACCATTGACAGCCCCACCACGAGGGCGAAGAACAGCGGGATCGAATCGGCAATCCTGTCGGTGAAGTCGATGTTGGACGCCGTCACGCCGCCCACGTGCACGTCGTAGTTAGTCGCGGCAGGCGCGTAGTCGGAGCGGATGCGCTCCACCAGCTCATTGGTCTCTTCAGACTGTGGACGAGAATCGGGAACGACCCTCAAGAGCGCCGTATCGCCAGCAGCGTTCGGCACTGGACCGATGACCGCAGCCACACCAGCGTCGTCCGCCAAGTCCTGTGCCAGCTGTGCCAACTGGGGTGGCAACGGCGCGGTCCCGGCAAGAGCGTCGGCTGTGAAGGCGCCCGTCTCGCCCAGGTCGACTGCGACCACCACTGCACCGTTGGTACCTGCGCCAAAGCCGGTGGACATCAGGTCGAAAGCGACACGCGACGGCGTGCCAGCGGGGTCGTTGCCAGCGTCGGAGTTGCCCAAGCGGATGTCGAGGGCAGGGATGGCAAGGAAAGCGAGGAAGGCGACGGCGGCGAGCGACGCGCCAAGCGGCCGACGCTCGACGAGCCTTGCGAAGCGTCCCTGAGTGGCCGCGGGCTCGGGGACACGACCGTGCTCGGCAAGGGCCGCACGGTCGGACTTGCCCAGGATGCGGGTGCCGTAGAGCGTGAGCAACGCGGGCACGAGCGTGGCGGAGGCCGCCACCGAGAACGCGACGGTGATGGCCGCGGTGATGGCAAGCCCTGTGAGGAAGGCGATTTGAGGCACGAGCATCCCTGCAAGCGCAATGAACACTGTGATGCCGGCGAACACGACCGCACGGCCAGACGTGGCCATCGCGCCGGTGACGCTCTCGCGCACGCCACGGCCGGCCTTGAGCGAGTGCCGGTGGCGATTGACGATGAAGAGGGCGTAGTCGATGCCGATGCCGAGGCCGAGCAAGACGGCGAGGATCGACGCGGACGGCGTGAGTGGGCCGAGGTTGCTGGCCAGCCCAAGGGTGCCGACGGTTGCCGTCACGGCGGCGATGGCCGAGATCAGCGGCACGGTCGCCGCGCGCCCGGAGCCAAACGCAATGACCAGGATCACGCCGGCGATGAGGAGGCCGATCAGTTCGCCGATGCCCACTTCAGGCTCTTGAAGCCGTGAGGCAGGGCCGCCGCCGTGGCCGACGGTCAGGCCGTCGATCGCGTCGAGGCTGGCGGTCAGCTCTGCGACGTGCTCGATGTCGTCGATCGGCAGGTTGTACGCGGCCTCGTCGTACGCCACGGTGGCGTAGCCCACCGAGCCGTCGGCGCTCAGTTGCGAGGCGCCTTTCGGCGTGAACGGGCTTGTCACCTGGGCGACGGAGGGGACTGCGGCCATCTCGGCCAAGGCCTTCTCAATGGTCGATTGCCACGCACTCAGGTCGCCGGCGTCGGCGCTGACGACGACGGTGTCGGCGTCTCCCGATTGCTGAGGAAAGCGTTCGTCGAGAAGGTCGTAGGTGGCTTGGGAGTCGGTTCCTGGCAGGGAGAAGGTGTCACGGAAGTCGGGACCGGCTGCGGCAGAGGCGGCGGTGAGGCCCACCACGGCTGTGAGCCAGGCGAGCAATACGAGGATGGGCCTTGTCGTGGCGAGGCGGGCGAGGGTTTTCATTTCAGACCCTTTCGGAGTGACTGAACGACCGGTAAGATGGGGTAGGGCGATCGTGGCATACTGACTAAACGGTCGTCAAGTGGAACGTCGCGCGCGGTCGCTGCCCTAGTGGCGGGTCGCAGTGAGAGAATGGGAAAATGAGCATCGAAGCCGAACTCAAGGCGCCGCGCACCAACACGCGCCAGCGCATTCTCGATGTGGCGGCTCATCTGTTTGCCACCAGCGGCTTCGCGGGCACCTCGATCCGCGATATCGCGGACGAACTGGGCGTGACCAAGGCTGCGCTGTATTACCACTTCGAGTCGAAGGAAGTGCTGCTCCAGCAAATCGTCGGTCAGACCTTCGCGGCTATCACGTCCGTCATGGAGCAGCCGCGGGACCTCACTACTGCGCCCGAGCGGGAACGCTTCATTCGAGACGTCATCATGGCCATGTCCTCATGCGACGCCGACGTGGTGGCCGTGATGAAGGACCCGAACCTCGCGCCCCTCATCCATGACGAGAAGGCGTCGAGCGGTATCACGCACCGGTTGGCTGCCCTACTCGCGATGGGACTCAGTGGTACGACCGATCCCGACGCCATCCGCCCGGAGCACCTGATCAGGGCGATCGCGGCCGTAGGCGCCGGGTACGAGGCCATCAACAATTGGCACGTGGCTTATCCGGAGTGCACCGCCCGGTTCGCTGACGCCGACGTGGACGTCATCACCGGCTTTGTTGTCGACGTGCTGGAGTCAGAGGGCCACTAGCGCAAGCGCCGCTTGACTCCGATGTTGAGCACCCGCACGATCAGGTCTACCGTGCGCAATGAGACCTTCCCGGCCGACGCGGTGGCCAAGGCGCGCAAAGGGGTGCTCTCGATGAAGGCCATCTCTGTGGGAGCGTCGTCGCCCGAGGCGTCGATGCCCATCTTGGCCGAGATCGTCCTGAACAGAATCCTGCGCAGTACCCGTCCAAGAGCGGTCTGATGGAGATCTCCGATCAGCGTCTCCCTGGTGTACGGAAGCGTTGCGGCAGGTAAGGGAATCGGGCGGCCGAGCATGTCCTCAAACTCGGCCCGGCTCGCGATCGAACAGGCGAGCGCAGCGGCGGGGGACACCTTCCTCGTGCCTTCGACGACGATCGTCGACGACGCTCTGATGTCGGTGGACGAAAGGCCCACCCTGATCTCGAACTCTCCCGACTCGACGACCCACGCTGCAGCCTGGACGTCGTACGCGGCGAAGGCGCGGTGATCGAGGTCGATCGTCACCGCCTGAGTCTCACCGGGCACGAGCCGGACCTTCGCGAAGCCCTTGAGTTCCTGCTCGGGGCGATACAGGGTCGACTTCACATCCTTCACGTACACCTGCACCACGGTGCTGCCGGCGCGGGCGGAGGTGTTGGTGACGTCGACGGAGACCGAGTGTTTGCCTCCCCACGGCGCGACGCGCAGCGTGTCGACATCGAAGGCGGCATAGCCCAGGCCGTGCCCGAAGGGGAAGCGCGCAGGCAGGCCGAACGTGTCGTGGAAGCGGTAGCCGACGTAGAGGCCCTCGCGGTACTCCACTTGAGTGGGGTGGTCGGCGAAGTGAGCGTCAGAAGGAAGGTCAAAGACCGCCTCAGGGAAGGACTCCGCCAGCCTGCCGCCCGGCTCCTCGTTGCCGAACAACATGTCGGCGAGCGCCTCGCCAGACGCCTGCCCGCCAAGGTATGTCAGCAACACGGCCGCGGCGTCGTCCGCCCACGGCGTCTCGATCGGGGCGCCTGCCGACACCGCGATCGCCGTACGGGGGTTGGCGGCGAGCACGGCAGCGATGAGCTCCAGGTGCCCGTCTGGCAGACGCAAGTGGCTCCTGTCGAAGCCCTCGCTTTCGGCGCTGGGGGGAAGGCCCACGTGGAGGACGACGACGTCGGCCTTCTCGGCCGCTCGGGTCGCCTCTGCGAGCAGATCAGGGGTGGTGTCGCCCGATCGAGGATCGTAGCCAGGCGCGTACGTGGCACTGACACCCCTGGTACGAAGCGCTTCGACCAAGGTCGAGACTCTGGTCGCGTTCACTTGGGAGCTGCCAGCGCCTTGGAAGCGAGGGTGTTCGGCAAAGGCACCGATCACGGCCACCTTGTGCTGGGAAGCGGCGTCGAGCGGAAGCAGCCCGTCGTTCGTGAGCAAGACGGCGCCCGCCGCCGCCGCCGTGCGGGCGAGAGCGTGGTGAGCATCATGGTCGACGTCAGTGAGCCGACCGTCGCGGGCGTGGCCAGCCTGCAAGGCGAGCGCGACGATGCGGGTGCACGCCAGGTCGATCGTCCGGTGGGTCAAGTGGCCGCTGGTGAGGGCTTTGGAGATCTCGCGGTCCCACGCGCTTCCGCTCGACGGCATCTCGAGGTCGAGCCCTGCGCGCACCGCTTCCACCCTGTCGGACACTGCTAGCCAGTCGGAGACCACCACTCCCAAGAAGCCGAACTCACTGCGCAGGATGTCGTGGATCATCACCTCCGACTCGCCCACGTGAGTGCCATTGATGAGGTTGTAGGAGGACATCACCATCCACGGCTCTGACAGTTTGAGGGCCGTCTCGAATCCCGTCAGGTAGATCTCTCGGAGCGTGCGCTCGTCCACGATCGTGTCGAGACGGAACCTGTCCGATTCCTGGTTGTTGGCGGCGTAGTGCTTGAGGCACGCGCCGACGCCTTCTGACTGGATGCCCCGCACCAAAGCCGCCGCGAGCACGCCGGACAGCAATGGGTCCTCCGAGAAGTACTCGAAGTTTCTGCCGCCTGCTGGATGGCGCTTGATGTTGAGGCCAGGCCCGAGCACCACGTCAACGCCAGCGCTTGCCGCCTCGCGGCCGATCGCAGCGCCCACCTGTTCGACAAGTTCGGCGTCCCACGTCGCGCCAAGAGCTGACGCGGTGGGGAAGCATGTCGCCGGTTGTGCGCCGCCCAGACCTGCGTGGTCGCCGCTTCCATCTTGGTGGCGCAGCCCGTGGGGTCCGTCGGCCATCACGAACGACGGCACGTCATGGTCGGGCAGAGGGACGGTCGTCCAAAAGTCCTTGCCGGTCAGCAAGGTGATCTTGGTGTCACCATCGAGCGAAGAGACGATCGTGGAGGCGAGCGCGAGGTATTCGTGAAAAGACATTCGCGAACTCCCAACGACGATGGCGGACTCGTCCCCCTGGACCGTTACTTTACTGCGGAAAGATTAGCGTTTCGGCCTATTGTGGGAAGCAGACAACTGCAGGAGGTGTTCTTGGCGCAACGACTCCCACCCCAAGTGCGCCGCGAGCAGATCCTTGACACCGCCATGGAGATGCTCGCTGAGCGGGGCTATCGCGGGTTGACCATGAAGGCGGTGGCGACTCGATGTGGACTGACCGCGCCAGCCGTCACGTACTACTTCAAGGACATGCAGACCCTGCTGATTGCCGTGCTGAGGCGTCGCGACGCGCTCGATGGCGATCGCTTTGTGCCTACCGGCCCCGGTGGCACCCTGACGGGCAAGGACATCGCGGACGGAGTCCTGCAGTCCATGTTGGAAGACCCGCACGCCGCCAGGCTCCGCACCGTGCTGTCTATCGAAGCCATGGACCCCAGCCACCCTGCCCACGACGCGTGCAAACAACGTGACGAAGCCGTGGTCGCGTTCCTCGTGGAGCGCCTGGACGGTCAGTACGACGACACCGAGACGCTTGCGAGGACCCTGATCGCCGCGCTCGAAGGCGTGCAGGGCGCATGGCTGCGCCACCCCGACTACATCGACCTCGAGATGGCGCTCCACGACATCGTCAACTGGGTCATCACGGAGCACGTCGCACGCTAGTCGCCGCGCCGCCCCGAACGCCGACGCTCGAGAACCTCGCGTAGCGGCGGCACCAGGACGCCGTTTGCCGCCCAGTCGGCACGCGCCTTCGCGCGGTTGCGGACGATGCCGACCACGCCGACGGCCCACGGAAGAGCGAGCGCGGCGAAGGCCAAGCGGTATGCGTCGAGGTCGTAGTTGCCGTCGGGCGCGGCGAGTTGCAATACCGCGCCGACCAGGCCGACTGCCACGATCGTGGAGACGAAACCGCCAGTGTTGACCAAGCCGTTTGCCGCACCAAGGCGACTGTGGTCCGCGAAGGTCCGCGCATAGTCGAGGCCCACGAGAGACACCGGCCCGCCCGCGGCAATCGCCATGACGAACAAGACGAGCTGCCACATGGGGCGCGGGGTGCTCGGGATCAACAGGAGCGCCCAAGCCACCGCCGTCACGCAAGCGAACATGAGCACCATCCAGGAGCGCCTGAACGGGTGCCTCGCGGTCGCGGTACCCACGAACGGGCTCACCACAAACTTCGACAGGGTGAGTGCGGTGAGCAGGAGGCTCGCCTCTGCCACCGAGCGCCCTTGCGCGGTGACGAAGAACGGCACTCCCCACAGCAGCGCTACGGTATTGGCGGAGAACAGCGCCGTGAAGTGAGTCCAGAAGCCGAGCCTTACCCCCGCCTTTGACACCGTGGGACGCGACTGGGCGACGGCTACTGCTGGGACGTCGTCGGCGTCGGCCGCTCCTGGAGTGCGCACGCCCGACACGACCACTGCCGCCACGATCCCCAGGCCCGCCAGCACCAGGAAGGTCGTGGACCAGCCTTGGGCATGAAGTAGCCACGCCACGGGGATGGCGGTGGCGAGCTGACCCGCCTGACCCACTTGCGCGGTCAACTGCACCATTTGCGGTGCGCGCCTGGGCGGAAACCAGTGAGCGACCAGGCGCGAGGCGGAGATGAAGATCGGGGCGTCGCCAGCGCCGATCAGCACGCGGGCCACGATTGCCCACGTGAAGCTCTCGGTGGTGGCCATGAGGACCTGGCCGATCGCCATCAGGAGAGAACCCGCGACCATCACCGTGCGCGGACCGAACCGATCAAGGAGTCTCCCGGAGGGCACCTGCAGGATCGCGTAGGCCGCGATCTGGGTCATGGAGAGCGCCGACAGAGCGGTCGCACCGATCGCAAACCGGTCGAGCGCATCGACGCCCGCTACACCGAGCGCCGTGCGGTGCATGATCGCCATGAAGTACGCGGCGCTCGCGGCGGCAAAGACCCACCACGCGCGGCGCGATACGCGTGCGGCCATGGCGGCTCCTCGGCGGTCTGTGGCGGCTCGTCCCACGGTGCGTGAGGCGTCGGAGCCGTGCCCACAGGGTAGGGGAGAGGCGAGGCTGCGTGGCCGGACTAGCGACCCAGCCCGCGTGCGGCCCACGCGGGAGGGCAACCCAGCCAGCGGGCGACGGGGCGGGCCCTACATCTCCTCGTGCGTGTTCGGGTCGCCGCCGAACAGCCGTCCATCCGGGCGGTCAAGCGCGCTGATGCCGGCCATCTCCTCATCGCTCAACTCGAAGCTGAACACGTCGAGATTGGCCGCCTGGCGTGCCGCGTTGGCGGACTTCGGAAGCGGAATGTTGCCCAACTGGACCTGCCACCTGAGCACCACCTGTGCGGGAGCGACGCCGTGAGCCTCTGCGGCGTCGGCCACCGCACCCACTTCGAAGGGCGCGTTCCGCTTGCCGAGCGGGCTCCACGATTCGGTCGCGATGCCGCGCTGGCGGTGGGCCGCTCGCATCTGCTCTTGAATGAACAGCGGGTGCAACTCGATTTGATTGACAACCGGCGTGACGTCGGTGTCGGCAATGATGCGACCCAGGTGTTCATCGGTGAAGTTGCTGACGCCGATGCTGCGCGCGATGCCCTCCTCGCGGAGCATCACGAGTCCCCGCCACGCCTCCAGGTACTTGCCGGTGATCGGGTTCGGCCAGTGAATGAGCATCACGTCGATCTGATCGAGCCCCAGTCGCTGCAGAGACTCGTAGCCAGAAGCGATCGCGCGCTCGGTGTCGTGGTGACGGCCGGGCAACTTGGTCTGCACCGTGATGTCTTCTCGCGGCGTGCCTGACTCGCGCAAGAAGTCGCGGATGGCGCGGCCCACCATGCCCTCGTTCTCGTAGTTGAAGGCGGTGTCGATGAGCCGGTATCCAGTGTCGAGCGCCGACCTGACGGCTGCGTAGCCCTCCTTGCCTTGAAGGGGGTACGTGCCAAAGCCGATGGAGGGGATCGAGTGGCCGTCGTTGAGCAAGTGCGTGGGGATGGTCATGGTCCCAGGCTACGACGAACGCGGCGGCTGGACCTCCCGGAACGGCCAGTGCGGAATCGCAGGGCGGCACGCGGTGTTGCGTCCACGAAGAGGCGCTGCGTTCCTGCACGTCGACGCAGCAACCAGGAGGTTCACATGGCAAGCATCACCGTGATCGGGGGCACCGGCTATGCGGGTGCCGCGATCGTTGCCGAGGCGGCCGCGCGCGTTCACCGCGTGACGGCGGTCGCGCGATCCGTTCCGATGGTCCCTGTTGACGGAGTGACGTATCTGCAGGGTTCGGCGCTTTCAGGAGACGTGCGGGCGCGTGCCTTCGAGGGCGCCGACGCCGTGGTCACCGCCACCTCCCCTCGCGGAGACATGGTGGATCACCACCTTGACTTGGCCTCCCTGTTGGCCGAGTCGGCGATCCAGTCCGGCGCAAGGCTGATTGTGGTGGGCGGCTTCTCTTCGCTGCGACCGGCACCAGGTGCGGCCCGCTTCATCGAGGGCGAGGTTCCCGAGGAGTACCGTGCAGAAGCGCAGGCCGGACACGCCGTCTACGAGTCGCTACTTGCCGCTGACCCCGCGCTTGATTGGACCTTCGTGAGCCCGGCCGCCACGTTCGGAGCCTTCGCTCCAGGCGAGGCGACCGGTCGGTATCGCTTAGGCGGCGAGGTGGCCATCTTCGATGAGGACGGCAAGTCCTTCATCTCGGCACCCGACTTCGCGGCGGCGATCCTTGACCTGATCGACAACGACGAGCACCACAGGGAGCACGTCTCCGTCGTGGGCTAGCTGTTGCGTCTCATGAGGTTGGTGACGGCGGGGCCGTGAGCGAGGGATAGGCCCCCAGGCAGGATGGAAGTACCACTACGACCGTTCTGACCAAAAGGACCTATCCCTCATGCACCACGCTAATGCCCCGCTCACTGCCGAAGGCCGGCTGCGTTTGATCCAGCGTTGCCAGCACCGTCCGATCGCTCACGTCGCCGCCGAGGCGGGGGTATCGCGGGCGTGTTTGTCGAAGTGGAAATCCCGGTTCGATAGCGATGGTTTCGCCGGGCTCGCAGATCGATCTTCGGCCCCGCATGCGCGCCCCACGATCACCGCGCCCGAGGTTGTGGAGCTGATCGAGACGTGGCGGCGCGAGCATCACTGGACAGCTCGGGCGATCCGCCGCGAACTGGTCGCCCACGGCCACGTTGTGTCACTGGCCACCGTCGGTCGGTGGCTGAAACGGTTGGGGATCTCAAGGTTGCGGGATCTGGACCCTGACGGGTCCACCAACCGGGTCGTGGGCACCATCACGGCACGTTTCCCCGGTCACATGGTCCACCTCGACGTGAAGAAAGTCGGCCGCATCCCCGATGGTGGTGGTCATCGTATCCACGGCCGCGGATCCGAGCAGCATCGCGCCACCGAGCGAGCCAAAGTCGCAGGCGCCAAAGCCGGCTACGTGTTCCTGCACTCGATCGTCGATGGGTACTCCCGCCTGGCCTACACCGAACACCTGGCCGACGAGAAAGCGTCGACCACGATCGGCTTCTATGCCCGCGCCCGCGCATTCTTCAAAGCGCATGGCATCGAGCGGGTCGTGACCGTCGTCACCGACAACGGAGCCAACTATCGGGCCAAAGACTTCATCCGGACCATCGCCGCGACTGCGTCCCGGCATCAATACATCCGTCCCTACACGCCCCGACACAACGGCAAAGTCGAACGCTACAACCGGATCATCGCGAACGAGTTGCTCTACGCCCGGATCTGGCTATCCGAAGCACAGCGCGCGGCCGCGATCGAGCGCTGGAACATCCACTACAACTACCATCGTGACCACACTGCCATCGGGGACCGGCCCCCAGCCTCACGACTCAAAGCCCGCGTCACCAACGTCATGAGCCAGAACAGCTAGCGGTCGCGGCGCCTGCGCCACACCTCACGGATGCTCGGCACCAGCAAGCCGTCGCTTGCCATGACGGCCCTGGTGTCACGCCGGCTTCCCACCACGCCTGCGATCCCCACGAGCCACGGAACTGCGAGCGCGGCGAAGGCGACGCGATACTCGGCCAGCGAGTACTCGGAGGATCCGGCGGGGGACACCGCCTGCAGCACCACGCCTACCAACAGCACGCTGATGATGGTCGAGATGAATCCGCCCATGTTCACAAAGCCAGTGGCGCTCCCGAGCCTCCCGCTCACCGCGAAGGTGCGTGCGAAGTCCATGCCCACCAGCGACATCGGCCCGCCAGCGCCCACCACGCACACGAACACGATCAGCTGCCACAAGGGACGCGGCGTCGTGGGCACAAGGATCGCGACCCATGCGAGCGCCGTGATGACGGCGCCACCGATCACGAGCCAGCTGCGGCGCAAAGGATGGCGTGCCGTGAGCGCACCAATGACGGGCGCGGCGGCGATGATGGCGATCACCATGGCGGTGAGCAGGAGGCTTCCCTCGGCAGGGGAGCGGCCCTGGGCCGTCGTGAAGTAGGGATACCCCCACAACAGTGCGATCGTGTTAGCGGAGAACGGCCCCACGAAGTGGCTCCAGAATCCGAGCCTCACTCCCGCCGTTCGCATCGAGGTGGTCATCGCGGCGCGCACCGAGATCGACGAGGAGCGCTCGGGAGAGAACGAGGCGTCCCGTGGGCGAATCAGCAGCCACCACACCGCCGCGGCCGTCATCGCACCGACGATCGCGAGGGAGCCGAGCGCCGCGGTCCAACCGGCCCAGTGCAGCACGAAGGCAAGCGGGATCGCGGTGGCGAGTTGGCCCGACTGGCCGATCAAGCCGGTGACCTGGACCATCAGTGGCACCCGCCGCGCCGGGAAGTGGTGGGCGACCAGCCTTGTGGCAGCGATGAACACGGGAGCGTCGCCCGCGCCGATCAGCACTCTCGCCGCCAGCGCCCACCCAAAGTTCGGGGCAAAGGCCATCATGGCCTGCCCAAGCGCCATCACGAGCGAGCCGACCGCGATCACGGCGGCAGGCCCGTAGCGGTCGAGCAGATTGCCTGCCGGCACTTGCATCGCCGCGTACACGGCGATCTGGAGGACTGCCAGGAGCGAGAGCGCCGTGGCCTCGATACCGAAGCGGTCAAGCGCCTCGACGCCGGCCACGCCCAGCGCGGTGCGATGCACGACCGCCACGAAGTAGGCGGCCGCCGCCGTGGCGAACACGAGCCAGGCCATGCGGCTGGCCATCGGCGGGCGAGTCTGACTCACGAGGTTCCTCTGAGAGTTCGGGGCAGCCCTAGGCTACGCGGCGCGCGCCGCCCCAAGCGCCACGAGTCCTCGCCAGCCCATCGCCGTGGTCACCGGTCGCGGCGACAAGGCGACGCCGACGCATTTGCTGAGCGCGATGCCCCGCATTCTCGCAAGGAGGTTGGCGTCGACCCTCCCGGTGAGCCTGCCGTACTCGGCCACGGCGTCGTCCACGCCCTCGCGCGGCATGAGCGTGTAAGCGAAGCCAAGATCGACGGCAGGGTCACACATCGCCATCGAGCCCCAGTCCACGATCCCGCCAAAGGCTCCGCCGTGGCTGAGCACGTTCGCTCCGTGGAGGTCGGCGTGGGACCACACCCATTCGGCATGCTCGCTTGCCGCGAGCGCTTCGGTCCAGATAGCCGCGGCTGCTTCTGTGTCAATGCGTTCGCCAGCAGGTCCGATAGTGGCGGCAAGTCGAGCGACGCGCTCGCGAACCTTCACGTCGCGATCCGCCATCGGGATCGATTGTTCGACGTTGAAAGGGGCGTCGTCCGGCGCGGGCGTATGCACTTGGGCGAGGGCGCGGCCGACGCTGGTGCCGGCGTCGGCGTCAAGGGGGACGGCGTCGGCCGTATCGCCTGGCACCCACGTCACCACCGCCCATGGCCACGGGTAGCCGTGCGAGGGAAGGCCGTGGGCGACGAACGTCGGCGCGGGGAAGTCCCAGCCGCCTGACAACTGGGGGACCCAATGCATCTCGGCCTGGAGGAAGCGCACGGCGTCTTGAGTGCGCGGTAGCCGCACGGCGAGAGCATCGCCGAGACGGAACATCGCGCAGTCCCATCCGTCGAAGCGCTCGCCGAGTTCAAGGTGCGTGTGGTCGGGCAGTTGCTCGGCGATCAGGGCCGTCACGGTCTCGAGCGTGATCGAGGGATGCGCCACGGGGGGTGTGATGTCGTTGCTCATGAGCCGTCGCCCTTGGTCGCATCCACGGCCCGACGCTAACACTCCGCAGCGGCTGCGGGCGGGCCCTCACGGATGCGCCTCAAGTCCCTCCTGGTAGGTGAGCCGCCCCCTAGGATTTCTCCATCACAAGACTGCGAGAGGTAGGCAATGGAGCACTTCGTCAAGGGCGTCAATCTGGGGGGTTGGCTGTCGCAATACGCGGCCTACGACCACGATCACTTCCGCACGTTCATCACCCGCGGCGACATCGAGCAGATTGCTTCGTGGGGACTCGATCACGTGCGGCTGCCCGTCGACTACCCCCTCTTCGAGTCGGACGACGCTCCGGGCGTGCCGAACGACCAGGGCTTCGCCTACGTTGACGCGTGTCTCGAGTGGTGCGCCGACGCCGGTCTGGCCGTGGTGCTCGATCTGCACGAGGCGCCGGGGTTCACGTTCCGCAACGACCTTGAGGAGGGCGACGCTGCCGGCAACACGCTCTTTGAAGACGCCGCGGTGCAAGACCGCTTCGTGGCGCTGTGGCAGATGGTTGCACGCCGCTATGCCGACGCCCCGGTTCCGCTCGTGCTCGAGCTGCTCAACGAGGTGACGCTTCCCGACAACAGTCGGTGGAACCCGCTCGCAGCTCGCACGGTCGAGGCGATCCATGCGGTGTCGCCTGACGCCGTGGTGATGATCGGGGGTACCCACAACAACGCGGTGAGTGGGCTCGCTGGCCTGGTGGAGATTGACGATCCCCGCGTCATCTACACCTTCCACACTTATGAGCCCTTGTACTTCACGCACCAGAATGCGCCGTGGGCTGCAGGGCCCCGAGAGTGGGGCCAGGCGCCCGCGTATCCCGGCTACCTCGACGGCCTTGCCGAATGGTTGGCAGCGCATCCGCAGCACAACCAGTTTGGGGACGAGCACGTGGACAGGCGGATGGATCGCGAACTCCTGGCCGACGTGGTGGCGCCTGCGGTGGAGTTTGCCGCGCGCACTGGCCGTGAGCTGTATTGCGGCGAGTTTGGCGTGGCCGACTGGGTCGACCCAGGCAGCCGCCGACGCTGGCTGGCGGACTTCTACTCGTTGCTCCGCGAGCACGGCTTTGGGAGCGCCATCTGGACCTACAAGGCGATGGACTTTGGCCTGGTCGACCTCTCAGGCCGGGTGGTTGATGCCGAGTACCTCGCGATCGTGACCGGGGACGCCTAGGTTGGGGCTACTCGTTGGCTTGCCCGGTGAGGGTGCGTGAGTGCCCCGCAGCTCTGGGGTGACGTGCCTTGAGGGTGCCTCAGTGCCCCGCAGGCGGGTTGGGTTCGCCGGGGGTCGTTGACATCACCGTTCCGGCCGCCACACTGACGGGCTCGTCGGCGAGATCAGCCAGGTCGATGCGAGGCAGATCGACGTCGTCCTGATCGGCGACGGGCGCGCGCACCAGAGTCCAGGTCGCCCAGCCGCGACTCAGCAACTGGTGGTCCGTGTCGGGCTCTTCCCCTGGCTCCACCTTTGCGTAGGTCAGGTTGACGAAGCCGACGCCCTCCTCCTTGACGCGCGCCTGCACGGCACCGAAGCTGGCGAGCGTCGCCGGACGAATGCCGCGCAGCTTCTCCAGGGGAACATCAGGGATGTTGACGTTCAGCACCCTGTCGCCAATGTCGTGGTCGGTGAGCCACTCGAGGCTGCGGTCGACCACGGCGCGAGCGGTCGGCCAGTGTTGGGGCTCCGCAGAGGCGATTGATACCGCCATGCCGCGCACGCCGTGCGCGGCGGCCGAAAGCGCGGCACCCACGGTGCCCGAGTGCAGCACCGCACGCCCCGTGTTGGCGCCGATGTTGATTCCCGAGAGCACGATGTCGGGCGTGAAGCCGAAGGCCCCCGAGCTCGCCACAAAGCCGATCAGGCCCGGCGCGGCCTTGACCCCGAACGCCTTGACACTGGCGTCGAGTCCGGGAGGCCTGCCGTCCACAAAGACGAGTTGCCCGTCCTCCTCGTGCGACATCAGAGCGGCGCTCGATCCCGAGTATTGGTGGTGCGGGGCGACAACGGCCACCTCGTGACCTGCGGCGAGGGCCGCGTCGGCCAAGACCGTCAATCCCGCCGAGCCGATCCCGTCGTCGTTGGTGACAAGTACGCGCATGTCAGACGCTCCTCTCCGTATCGGTGTCGCCGGCGTCGGCGTCGGTATCGCCAGCGTCGGTGACCTCGATCTTGTCGGCGAAACGCTCGATTTGCTCGCGCCTACCGGAGCCGAGCCCGCGTCTTGCGACGTTGAGCGTCCCCGCGGCCGCGCCCAACCGCAACGCGTCCTCGATGTCGAGGCCCCTGGCCAGGCCGACGGCGATGCCGGCGGTCATCGAGTCGCCAGCGCCGCGATGCACGACGGGCCGGATGGCGGGGCTTGACACCAGGCGTGCGCCATTAGCGGTGACGAGCAGCGCTGGTTTGTCTGCCCGCGAGATGACCACGGCGGTGATGCCTCGCTCCACGAGGGCCTCCGCTGCGGCGCGCAAGGTGGCCAGGTCGTCGTGCTCCGCAAGGCCGGCGGCGAGCACCTCCTCATGGCTCATCTTGAGAACGGTGGGGGCCTCGGCAATCACCGCCAGCGCCGCGTCGCCCGCCACGTCAGCAACCACGGGGATGCGCGCGGTTCGCACGTCGGCCACCAAGCGGCCAAAGAAGTCGGGCGGGACCAGTTCCGGTGGGTCAACTCCCGTGATCACGGCGGCCTTCGACTCGAGGGCGTCCACCAGAGCCATGCCGTAGAGGTCGTCCAGGTCGTGGCGGTCGAGTGGTGGCGGGGGCATGGTGGCGACCTCGACGCGCTCGCCGCTGCGCAGGTCAACGACGGCAGCGCCGGTGCCAGCGCCAACGCCCACATCCATCACGGTGATGCCGTCCGCGATGAGGAGGTGGCGCAAGGGCTCGCCCAGTTCGCCTCCGAGCGGCGCGCAGATGCTGACATTCGCGCCGAGCGCCGCCGCCATACTGGCGACCCACGCGCCCTGGCCGCCTGGGTGCATGTGGATGGTCGGCTTGGCGTCTCCGCCATCGCCACCAGGATCGTCGGTGATCTCTACGACGACGAGGGGGGCGGGTGCCAACACGGAGATGCGAGGGCCTGCGGCGGGCGTGACGTTGCTCGCATCGGCAGCGCTTTCTGGGCGAGATTCGCTCATCTTTGCCATGGTAAACGGCGTTAGTGAGACGCGCGCAGTGGGGCGCTCTCTGTCCCGGCTCCGTCCACCATGCCGTCGAGCACCTCGGCCACAGTCTCCAGCGCCGAATAGCGCGGCTGCCATCCGAGGTGGGCGCGCGCCTTGTCCGACGACATCAGGGCGACGGACGCGGCCATGTCGAGCCAACCGGGGCTGACGGGCACCACTCGCGTGTTCCAGGCTGCCGAGATCGCCGCGCGCAGGGCAGGCGCGGGAGTCTCTTTGAATCGGCCGCCCGAGAGCAAGCCCGCAATCTCGGTCCCGCCCAGAACATCGTCGGCCGCGACGTTGAATGCCCCGCCCGGCCGCAGCCTGACAGCGGCAAGATAGGCCTGCGCCACGTCGTCCGCATGGAGGGCCTGAATCCTGGTGCCGCGCGGCCACGCGATCGCAGGTAGGTGGCCGCTCAGAGCGCTCGCGGGCACCCAGGGGCCGAAGAAGTACCGCATGATCTCCGAGCCCGCATCGCGCTGGAAGATGAGCGCCGGTCTGAGCCTGGTGATGAGCACCTCGGGGTGGTTGGTCTCGTGCTCATCGAGCAGCGTCTCCAGGTCCGCTTTGTCAACGCTGTACTCGCTGGTGGGGATGCCCTTGGTGGGCCACGACTCGTCGTGCAGGGCGTCGTCGTGGCAGGGCGAGTAGGCGCCAACGGAAGACGCGACCACCACGTGATCAACCCTCGCCGCACGCGCGGCCGCAAGAACGCGGGATGACCCCAGGACGTTGGTGCGGCGCAAGCGAGCCCTGTCATGGTTGGGCTGGATCGCCCAGGCCAGGTGGATCACAGCGTCGGCGCCATCCATCGCGCGGGCAAGGGCGTCGCTCACCTTTGCTGCGTCACTCGCGCCAAGGTCGACGCTGTGCCACGTCGCGACGTCGTAGGGCGGGCCAGGGGTGCGTCGCGGTATCCGTCGCGCCAGGCCGACCACTTCGGTGACGTCGTCCGCCTCGCGCAGCGCTCGCAGGACCGCCGTGCCGACGTTGCCACTGGCCCCTGTGACGACGATCTTCATGAGCTCCTCCTGAGGGGTGCTGATCGGGCGACAGTCTCCATGCTAGATCGGCGTGGTCGACGGACCACGGGCTCGGACGGCCGGGGCCATGAACGTAGGCTGGGGGTAATGACTACTCCCACGCGTCCGCCGCGCCCCGTCCACACCGCGACGGTCTCTCGCACCAAGGTGAACGCGACCGACATGGTGCGCGTGATCCTCACCGGCGAGGGCCTGCGCGCGCTGCCAGAGCTCACGTTCACTGACCACTACGTGAAGTTGATGTTTGGCGACGTGACACGGACCTACACGGTGCGCTGGTTCGACCGTGTCGCGAACGAAATGGCGATCGACTTTGTGATCCATGGCGACGAGGGGTTGGCGGGGCCGTGGGCGGCGCGCGCGCAACCTGGGGACGAGATTTCGTTCATGGGGCCCGGCGGGGCTTGGGCTCCCGCTCCCGACGCCGATGCGCACTTGTTGGTGGGAGATGAGGCGGCCATTCCGGCTATCGCCGCCGCGCTCGACGCTTTGCCGGCCGATGCCCGTGCGTGGGTGTTCCTGGAGGTGGCATCGGCCGCGCACCACCAGCCGCTGCGAGTGCCGTCTCGCACCACGGTCACGTGGGTGCATCGCGACGAACACGGGCTGCCCTATGGCGAGGCGCTGGTGCGGGCGGTGATCGCTTCGGGCGTGCCGGATGGCGTGGTGGAGGCGTTTGTGCACGGCAACGCGGACATGGTGAAGCCCCTGCGACGGTTTCTGTTCCGTGAGGTGGGGCTTGATCGCGCACGGGTGTCCATTTCTGGGTACTGGCGTACCGGACTGAACGAGGACGGCTGGCAGTCGAGCAAGAAGGAGTTCAACGCCGCGATGGAGGCGGAGGACTTGACCTGACGGGGTGTGCTCGGCCACTGGCCCCCCATCGCTGCGGGGCACTCACGTACCCCTTTTTGCGCCGCCCCGCGCCCTGCGGGGCACTCACGCACTCTGCGCGCCGCCCCGCGCCCTGCGGGGCACTCACGCACCTTGCGCGCCGCTGGTGTACCTTCCCTGACACACCGCGGGTACGAACCTCGGCGTGTCGCGGGCGGCGCGCCGGTCGAGCGCCGTGCCTGGTGTCAGGGAGGGTCCGCTGAGGTGCCGACAAGTCCCGAGGAGCACCGGTAGGCCGGCCCGACTGGGCCCAGTCGCGGGCGATCTTCGTCGCTCGCCCCGGCTCGCCCCGCGCTTCGTCAACCGCCGCGACCCGCGTCCGTCAACCGCCGTCACCCGCGTCCGTCAACCGCCGCCATCGCTCGCGCAGGAACCGCGCGAAGCGCTCCGAGTGTTTCACCAGGGTGTGAGTCCCACTCCACTCGCACCTCCCGGGTGTAGGCTCGCCGCGCCTGACGACCGACCACGATGAGGTGTGTGATGAGCGAGCAGACCAGCACGCGCGAGGGCTTCCGCCGCGCAACCGTCCCTGACCAGAGCGGCTTCTTCGGAGCCTTCGGCGGCCAGTTCCTCCCGCCGCAACTTGAAGGCCCCTTCGCGGAGATCACCAGGGCGTATCACGAGATCGAGAACGACGCCGCGTTCATCAACGAGCTGCGCTACATCCGCACGCACTTCCAAGGACGGCCGACGCCGGTCTACCACGCGCGCACGCTCTCACTGGAGAACGGCGGGGCTCAGATCTACCTCAAGCGCGAGGACCTCAACCACACCGGGGCGCATAAGCTCAACCACTGCATGGGCGAGGGCCTGCTCGCCAAGTACATGGGCAAGAAGAAGCTGATTGCGGAGACGGGCGCAGGCCAACATGGCGTCGCGCTCGCGACCGCCGCGGCGCACTTTGGCCTCGAGTGCGAGATCCACATGGGCCAGGTCGACATCGAGAAGCAGGCTCCCAACGTCAGCCGGATGCAGTTGCTCGGTGCGACGGTTGTCCCCGTCACGCACGGGCTGCGCACGCTCAAGGAGGCCGTGGACTCGGCGTTCGAGGCGTACCTGGCCGACTACGAGAACTCGATCTACTGCATCGGCTCCGTAGTGGGGCCGCACCCATTCCCGATGATGGTGCGCGACTTCCAAAAGGTGGTGGGCATCGAGGCACGCGAGCAGTTCCACGAGATGACGGGCAACCTTCCCGACGTCGTCGAGGCTTGCGTGGGCGGCGGGTCCAACGCGATTGGCATGTTCTCGGCGTTCCTGGACGACCCGGTGGAGCTCATCGGGGTGGAGCCGCTCGGCCGCGGCACCGAGGTGGGCGAGAACGCCGCGACCATGACGTACGGCACCCCCGGCGTCATCCACGGCTTCAACTGCTACCTCCTCCAGGACTCCGAGGGAAACCCGTCGCCCGTGTACTCGTGCGCGAGTGGGCTGGACTACCCGGGCGTCGGGCCGGAGCACAGCTACCTGAAGGACACCGGCCGCGTCCGCTACGTCACGGCGAGCGACGACGACTGCCGCGACGCGTTCTTCGCGCTGAGCCGCAAAGAGGGAATCATCCCGGCGCTCGAGAGCGCGCACGCCGTGGCGCATGCTCTGGTCACGGCCCGCGAGATGGGCACGGGGACCGTGCTAGTGAACCTCTCCGGGCGCGGCGACAAGGACATGGACTACGTGATAGAGAACTGGGGCATCGGGCAGTAGGGCCACGAGACAGTAGGGGGCAATCGCCGACGTTCTCGCGGGTGTCTAGCGCGGCGCGCCGCCGAGGTGCCGGGCGAGCGCGCGAACGGCGTCCGCGAGTTCGGCAGGCTCGATCACCTCGACCGGCGCGGTGAGCGCAAGGCGCGCAACCGTCATCGTGAGTCGGCCGAGGTCTTCACTACGGATCTGAACGACGCAGCGGTCACCCTCCGTCTGGACGGGAGTGTGATCGATCCACCGCAGCACGCCCTGGAGTTCGGCGGCCGTGGCGTCGATGGCGAGCGTCGCCTCAACGTGGCGCGGGGTCGAACCGAGGGCGCTCGCGACGAAGGCCGCCGCGCCCCCGCCAGGGATATCGCGAGGTGTGAAGTGGCTCCCCACCGCGCGCGGGTCCTGGATCCGGTCGAGGCGAAACATCCGCCAGTCGGCGCGATCGTGGTCCCACGCCACCAGGTACCAACGTCGGCCGGCGGTCACCAACTGGTGTGGCGCGACGCGGCGGCGGCTCGCTTCGCCCTCGCTTGACTGGTACCCGAAGCGCACATCCTCGTGGTCGCGACAGGCAGCGGCGAGCACGCTGAGCGCCTCGGGATCGACCACGTGGTCGTCGGACAGGACGGGTGCCGACGTGACGCTTGAGTGCAGCGCCGAGACCCGCCGCCGCAGGCGGTGGGGTAGGAGCGCCTCGATCTTGGTGAGCGCGCGCAACGAGGTTTCCTCGATACCGTCGATCGCGGCGCCAGCGGCGTAACGCAGCCCCACGGCCACCGCGACGGCCTCGTCATCGTCGAGGACGAGCGGTGGAAGGTGCGCCCCCGATGCAAGCCGATAGCCGCCGAACTTGCCCGACGTGGCATCCACCGGGTAGCCCAGTTCGCGGAGCCGGTCAACGTCCCGGCGCACGGTGCGCTCCGTGGTCTCAAGGCGGTCGGCCAGTTCGGTGCCGCGCCAGAACCGATGCGTCTGCAGCAGCGAGAGCAACTGCAGCGCTCGGCCGGTGGGGTCTTTCCGCATGTCCAAAGTCTCGCACGTTTAGAGGACTGAATCTGTCCGCAATGCTTCCTACGGTGGTGGCACCCAACACGCCGAACCCAGCGTCGGCGCCCCATTGAAAGGACACGACATGACCAACCCCAGCGCTTTCCCGGAGCCCACCCTTGTCTCAGTGAACGGCGTGGAACTCGAAGTCTTCGAGGCCGGTCAAGTGAACTTCGGCAAGCCCATCGTGCTCTGCCACGGCTGGCCGGAGCACGCCTACTCGTGGCGACACCAGGTGCCAGCCCTCGTCGCGGCTGGCTACCACGTCATCGTCCCCAATCAGCGGGGCTACGGAAACTCATCCCGCCCCACCGAGGTGACGGACTACGACCTCACTCATCTGACAGGCGACCTGGTCGCGCTGCTCGATTACTACGGATACAAGGACGCGACGTTCGTGGGTCACGACTGGGGCGCCATGGTGGTGTGGGGGCTGACACTGCTCCACCCCGAGCGCGTCACCCAGGTGATCAACCTCAGCCTGCCGTACCAGGAGCGAGGTGAGATGCCGTGGATCGAGGGGATGGAGCAGTTCCTCGGTGGTGACTTCTACTTTGTGCACTTCAACCGGCAGCCGGGCGTGGCCGATGCGGTGCTCGACGCCAATACGTCGCAGTTCTTGCGCAATCTGTACCGCAAGAACCTGCCTGCCGTGCCGCCCGAGCCGGGGATGATGATGATCAACCTGGCCCAAGCGAAGACCCCGGCAGGTGACCCGGTCATGAGCGACGCGGACCTCGGGGTCTACATTTCCGCATTCGAGCGCTCGGGGTTCACGGGCAGCATCAATTGGTATCGGAATCTTGACCGCAATTGGCACCTGTTGGCGGAGGTCGAGCCGGTCATCCAGCAGTCCGCGCTCATGGTCTACGGCGAACAGGACATGGTGGCCAAGTCGGCCAACCTCGCCCAGTTCGTGCCGAACGTGGATGTGGTGAGCCTCGATTGCGGCCACTGGATCCAGGAGGAGCTGCCGGAGCAACTCAATGACCTCATGGTGGCCTGGCTTGAGAAGCAGGACGGCGCGTCCGTCCGGTAGTGGGCAGACGCGGGTTGGGATCAGGCGCACCGGTGACGGGTAGCTAGCCCTCCTGCGGGGCCGGGCCCAGGCGCTTGCGCATCTGCACAGCGGTGGCCTCGTAGTCGAGCGACTCGTAGAGGCCGCGCGCGACAGCGTTGGAACCCACCACGTTGAGCCCGAGCGTGCGCGCGCCGTGCTCGTATGCGTACTCCTCACCAAGGAGCATCGCAGTGCGGCCATAGCCATGCCCGCGCTGAGTGGCATCGATCTCGATGTCCCATACCCACCACGCGGCGGGATCGTCGCTGGTGTCTGGACCGACCCACAGGTAGCCCACGACGGCGCCCGCCTCGTTGAGGACGTCGAAGACGGCGTAGCCGTGTGCGGGGCGGCCGTCGGGGAATGCGGGGTCGATGAACTTGGCTGCGTGGTGGGTGGCGTCCTCGCGTGTGCGGCCGCCTGCGACCAGTTCGTCGATGTACTGAGCGTTGGACGTCGCGAGCCACTGGGGCAGGTGGTCTGCGCTCATCGGCCTGAGAGTGATCGGCATGCCTGAAGTGTTCCACGAGGCGACGACGCTTGCTCGCGATCGACGTGCCTCTGGGTTCGCGCGAAGCGGGCAAGAGGAGCGCGCCACTGCAGACGATCTCGACCAGCACTGCGGTGCTAGCGTGACGCCGTGACCCGCCGCTCGGCCTTTGTGACGCTCGCGCCGCTCGTGTTTGTGCTGTCTGGAACGTTCCAGTACATCGGCGCCGGAGTGGCCGTGGGGCTGTTCGACCGCATGCCCGCGGCCTCGGTCGCATGGTCAAGGATCGCGATCGCGGCGGTGGTGTTGGTCCTGCTGATGCGCCCATGGCGGCGCCGCTGGACCCGTCGGACCTGGTGGCGAGCGTCGGCCTTTGGCGCGGTGCTGGCGGGCATGAATATCGCCTTCTACCTGGCGCTCGAGCATCTTCCCCTGGGCACCGCCGTCGCGATCGAGTTCATTGGCCCGGTGGCCGTCGGCGCTTTGACGGGTCGCGGCTGGCGAGAACGTGTGGCCATCGCGCTTGCCGCCGTTGGCGTGGTGATGATTGTGGGCGTGACGCTCGACATCGGCGGCGCCGACGCTGCCGTCGGCTTGGCCTGGATACTGTTGGCCGCCGGGGGCTGGGCTGGGTACATCATGCTGGGCCGCAAGGTTGCGACTCCCCGACCGGGGGAGCCATCCGGGCTGGAGTCGCTGTCGGTGTCGATGGCAGTGGGTGCCTTGATCTACGCCCCCTTCGGGCTGCCAGGCATGGTCACCGGAGACGCGCCACCCATCGCCGATCCCGGCCTGCTGGCGCTGCTCCTCGTGGTGGCGGTGTTCTCGTCCGTGTTGCCGTACGGCATCGATCAACTGGTGTTGCGCCACGCGCCCACGGCGCGCTTCTCCGTGTTGCTGTCCGTGTTCCCCGCCACCGCACTGCTGGTGGGGGTGGTGATGCTCGCGGAGGTCCCCACACTCGTCGAGGCGATCGGCTTGGTCGCGGTCTCGGCGGCGATCGCGCTGACCTCGCAGCGAGAGCCCGCCCACTTGGAGACCGTGGTTCCGCCCGAGTAGGTGCCGTCTCCCAAGCTCGCGGGCATTCCTGCGAGATGTCCTCTCGACGTCGTGCCTCAGTGGGACGATGCTCCTACGGGCGGGTACCAGCAGGAGGTGTGGCGTGCGAGGCGAAGCGACGGTGCTGCATGCTGACCTCGACGCTTTCTACGCCTCTGTAGAACAGCGAGACACGCCGTCGCTGCGGGGACGGCCCTTGATCGTCGGCGCTGGCGTGGTGGCGGCCGCGAGTTACGAGGCGAAGGCCCGCGGAGTGCGTACAGCGATGGCGACCTCGAGAGCGCGCGCGTTGTGTCCCGAGGCCGTCGTGGTCGCGCCCCGGATGGAGGCTTACTCTGCGGCAAGCCGCGCCGTTTTCGCGATCTTCTACGACACCACGCCGCACGTGGAGGGCCTGTCGATCGACGAGGCCTTCCTCGAGGTGGGCGGGCTGCGACGCATCGCCGGCACCCCCGAACAGATTGCTGTGCGGCTGCGAGAGCGCGTCCGGACCGAGGTGGGGCTCGCGATCTCGGTGGGCGTCGCGCGCACCAAGTTCCTCGCCAAGGTCGCGAGCGCCGTCAGCAAACCCGACGGGCTGCTCGTCGTGGAACCCGACCGCGAAGAGGCCTTCCTCCATCCGCTCCCGGTGGAACGCCTCTGGGGTGTCGGGGCCGTGACCGCCCAGAAGCTGCACTCACGAGGCATCCATACCGTCGGGCAACTGGCGGAGTTGGAGACGGAGATGGCCGAACGCCTCTTGGGTAGAGCGGCGGGCGCGCACCTGCACGCCCTCGCGAGACTGCGTGATCCGCGACCGGTGGAGGACGCCAAGCGGCGCAGTTCGATCGGCTCGCAACGCGCGCTGGGCAACCGTCCGCGCACTCTCGATGAACTCGCGCTCATCGTCACCCAGATCATGGACGGGCTCGCGAAGCGACTGCGCGAACGAGAGTCCTCGTGCTCGACCATCACGGTCCGCGTGCGCTTTGGCGACTACACGAGTGCGACGCGTTCGCGGACGTTGGGTGCTCCCACCGATCGCACGGAGGTGCTGCTCGGCGCCGCGCACACGTTGCTGACGAGCGTGGCGCGCGAAGTCTCCGAGCGCGGCGTGACGCTCATCGGTGTCTCGCTTGCGGGTCTGGTGCGGTCCGGTGACGTCCAGCCAGAGCTGCCACTGGATTGGCACGACGGCGCGCGCATCGACTCGGCGCTCGATGCCGTTCGCAACCGCTTTGGGGCGGCGGCCGTCACGCGCGCGGCGCTGATAGGACGCGACGCTGGCTTGAGCGCGCCGCGGCTCCCGGAGCACGAGTAAGACCTCGAACCGCATGCCGAGGCACTGTGCGGCGATCCACCAAGTGGGCCCCGTGGGGCTCGAACCCACGACCCGCGGATTAAAAGACCCTGGTGATGGGCGACCGGCTCAGACCGACCTGGCCCTTTTGAGCGTGGAACTGACCGTCCTGAGCACCGCTGGGAGCCAAGCCGGGCGAGGACGGTCGACCTCGGTCGCTCACGCAAGCGGCGCGGTCGGAGGGGATTCTGGAGGGGATCTACGACCCGCTGCCCTCAGGATGTCTCGCAACCGAGAAGTCGAACTCCCGTCCAACATCGTCGAGTGTGGCGAGCAAAGACTGGTAGCGATCCGACTGATGGGGCAGTGTCGACCAGATTCCGAGCGTGTGACAGACCGACACGAGTTGGTAGTTCAGGGCGAGCGGCGCGCCGTCGTACCTTGACGAGTCTGACAAAGCGAACCGGCTGTCCGGCAGGTCGACAGGGTGTGCGTACCCGTCTGCTAACCAGAACGTCGGGTGTGCGAGCTCCGACAGGTGACGATAGTGAACATACAGATCGCGCCCACCCCGGACGGCGGTTGCACGGTTGGAGAGAAGGGGCATCTTGAACTTGTCGAGTTTGCCATGCATCGCCTCACGTTGGGCGATCTCTGTCGCCAGTTCTGCGAGGCCATCGGAGACAGGCATGCCGAGTCCACCCATCTCTCGGAGCATGGTGCGGCGCGACAGTAGGTGGGCGACGTACGCTCGCTCGCCTGCCTGGGATACGTTCGCAGCCCACAATGAAGTAATTGCCGTTTCGAGTGTCTGTCGGATGAGAGGGACCGCCTGCAGGTACATGGCTCTCTCGTAGAGCGCGTCGACGGACTCTGAGATTCTCACCGCATGGTGGGCCCACGCGAGATGAACGAAGCCGGAAGTGATGGTCTGGTCCAGCACCGGCACTTCCACGGAGTCATCAGACACCCAGATTTGTCGCCACGCGCCCACTACACGAGCCAGATGCTCGCCGCTTCGAGCGATTTGCTGTGCGCGCTGGCTATCCACCCGCTGGCCGACTAGTAGGTCGGAAGTGACAGGAGGTTGTTGGTCCACTGACCGTCGGCATGGGTGCGCAAGTGTGCCTCGCCACTGGTCGGATGGACAGCGCCGACCGCTACATACTTGTCACCTTGCCCGACGTGAGCGACGTTGGACTCAATGTCGACCCAGGCGACCATCGCTGGCTTGTCACTGGATCCAACGTGACCAGTCTGGTCGTTGCGCCACTTGTAGGCGGTGATCGTCTCGTGGCTCGCTGCGGTGCTGCCGAAGCGCACATGCGTGATCTCGATGCTCATGGGAGTTGCTGACCTGTCTGAGGGCTGAGGCGGGCGCGTGACCCTAGCCCTCTAGCGGGGCCACGACTAGCACTCTACGCACGAGAGTGCTAATCGCACAAGCGTTCGAATGGCGTGTCCCGATTTTGCTCGCCAGCGGTCGGCAGGCGGCAGGCTTGCACCGCCGTATGAGGTGTCCCGTTGGCTCGGCCTCGCCAGCCTCGCCAGCCTCGCCAGCCTCGCCACGGCCGACGCGGCCTATGCGCACCCTTACCCAAGTAACTACGCGAGCCATGTGGAGAAGTTTGATGGCTCCGTGGCCGAGGGGCGCTAGTGTCGTGGGTATTCACCGCGTCGAACTTCGATGATGAGGGGTGGGGGAATGGTGCTTGGCTCGCTCGATGATGACTTTGCGGAGTATGAGCAGCTCACCGATGAGCAACAGGTCGAGGCCGTTCGCGAGGGCCTTGTGGTACTCGACACCAATGTCGTGTTGAACCTCTACCGCTACGACCAGTCCGCGGCAGACGCGCTCTTCGCCGTCCTGCAACTCATAGGCGATCGCCTCTACGTGCCGCACCAAGTTGCTCGCGAGTTTTGGTCGCGGCGACGCACGGTCATTAGGCAGCGCTCGAAGGACATCGAGGAGATTCTCAAGTCTCTGGAGTCTTTCGGTCAGCAAATTGAAGAGAAACTCTCCTTCTGGCGACGTCGAACGGGGGCACCCGAGGCTGTGTCGGCGGGCCTGTTCGGTGAAGTCGACTCGGCGTTGCAGGGTGCTCGCGAGGACATTGCACTTCGCGCTGGTGAGACGAAGCACGAAGTCGATACGCGCACCGACGCGGTCCTCGGCAGGTTGCGGGTCGTATTCGTGGGCAAGGTGGGCTCGAAATCTGAACCATCCACCCAATCTGCGGATATCGCGGACGGGCTGAAGCGATTCGACCAGAAGGTGCCTCCTGGATACGGCGATACCGACAAGTCGGGTGAGGCCCGCGCTGGCGACTACCTTGTGTGGATACAGGCACTCCGGGAGGCAAAAGCACGGCAGGTTCGCTATCTCGTAGTCGTGACCGAGGACTCGGAGAAGGGGGACTGGTTCGAGCGTGAGGGCGGAGCGACGGTGGGAGCTAACCTTGCGCTCGTTCGTGAGGCCCGCGATTACGCTGGTGCGCAGTTGCTCTTAGTGCGTACCGCGCGACTACTCGACCTCTCGCGCAAAGCGCTCGACGCGCAGATCACTGAGGAGTCACTGAGCTCGATCGACCAGGTCTCGTCCAGCGGATCGCTTTGGACCGACTACGACATCGAACTGTTCATGGAACGTCTTGCGGCGTACTCGTCACTGCATGCACTGGTCGTAGAGGAAGCCGCCGGCAACGGCGGGAGGATATCGCGCGAGCGTATCTACGAGATGGGTGGCTTCGACAGCGACAGAACATTGCGAGGATTCACGCGCCCGACGCGGACGGTGATGAAGCAACTGCAGGCGGAGGAAGCGTTGTCCTCCAAGTCACTGCCCGAACCGCTGGTCGCCGTCTACGAGTCGCCCGATAGCTATGTGCTCGCCTCGCACTTTCTGGTGCCTCGTGAGTTCGTGCAGTGGTTCTGGGGTGATTCCTCGGAGTCGTCTTCCTCGTAGCGCCGATCACCGCGTTGCGGGGCGAAGCGATGGTGGCTAGTCGAGCAGGACAGTGTCCGCGATCCTCAGCGCGACTTCCTCAAGCGACCCATAGTCTGCGGTCGTGAGTCCTGAGTGTGACGCGAGCATCGGGCTCACGTCCCGCATGAGGTCAAACGTCGTGTCGTGTGCGATCGGAATCACGCGGCCTGACCCGAGCAACACTGACAGTTCCTTGTCTGCAATGCCTTCGGAGTCGAGGCTGTCCAGCATTGCTGGAGTCACGAGAACCACGCCCACTCTCGAATTCTTGAGACCTTTGTCGATCTGGCGCATCATGGGAGTTCCGAGCGGCAGATCCTTCTCGCTAAACCAAACGGACACCCCGAAACCGACCAGGAACTCGTAGAACTCCAGCGCTGCGCCGCCTCTGTCAGCCCACGCATGGCAGAGGAACAGGTCGCGGAGGTCGGGCCGAGTCTCCGCAACTCGAACTGCTTGATCGCGTACCGGTCGAAGCGTCTGATACTCACGTGCTGAGTACGTCACGGATGCTCGGCGCGCTCGACTCCTTGACGAGGTACCCCCGCCACTGCCAGAAGACCGGCTTGCGAAACTCGGATGCCTGGGCGGGGGCGGAGGCGGCGAGTAGCTGGGTCGAGGCGAGTAGTAGCCACCTCCGTACCCTCCATAGCGTCCCCCGCACGCGGGGCAGTTCGCAGCACCGCTCGCCGTGCGGTGGCCGTAGACAGGAGCCGTGCATTGAGCCATGGTCGGATTCTACGACGCACCACTGACATCGACTCGGGCTGCCGCGAAGCCGACGGGCCAGCCGAGATGAGCATCGGAGGGGTTTTGAAGGGGATTTGCCTCGAACCACACCCGTGTCGCGACCACCATTCGGTGATCTACCTAGTGGGCCCCGTGGGGCTCGAACCCACGACCCGCGGATTAAAAGTCCGCTGCTCTACCAACTGAGCTAGAGGCCCGCCCCGCAATCCTAAGGGGAGTCGGGGCGCCACTTCATCCTTGGGCGTTCGCGCTCACGCCCGCCTGCGCCGACGTACCATCACCGTGTGCCAAGCCAACGGATCGCGGTCCTCACAGGGGCGGGCATCTCGACAGGCTCCGGCATCCCCGACTTCCGCGGCCCCGCCGGGGTGTGGACCCTCAACCCCGAGCGCGCGCGGTTGCTCGACATCGACGCCTTTGTGCGCGACAGGGAAGTCCGCATCGCCGGATGGCGCGATTGGCGCGACCACCCTGCCTGGACGTCGTCCCCCAGCGCCGCCCACAAGGCGCTCGCCCGCCTCGCCGACGCTGGCCGCCTTGACGTGGTGCTCACCCAGAACTTCGACGGGCTTCACCAGGCCGGCGGGCTCGCGGAGAGCGACGTGGTCGAGATGCACGGCACCCTCCGCACCACGTCGTGCCGGGGGTGCGGCAACAGCGTGAACACGGCCGACGTCGTCGCTGGCCTGGCCGCTAACCCCGACCCAGCCTGCGTGGACTGCGGCGGAGTCCTCAAGCCCGACATCGTCTACTTTGGCGAGATCCTGCCCGCGGCGGCGATCGACCGCGCGGTGCGGGCCGCGACCACGTGCGACGTGTTCATCGCGATCGGCACCAGCCTGTCGGTCTATCCGGTGGCGAGCCTCGCCGGCATGGCGGTGGAGGCCGGCGCCGACCTGATCATCGTCACCGCCGAGCCCACCGACTACGACCGCTACGCGTCAGAGGTGATTCGCGGGCCCATCGACCTGACCGTGCCAGCGCTCGTGAACCGGTTGGTGGCGCCGCCCCTGGTGCACTAGCCGTCCTCGCGAGACCGACACCGTCTTCCGTCCGCCGCGCGCTCCACGGTCCGACACCGTGTGCCGTCCGTCGCCCTTCGCGGTCCGTCGCACCCTGCCGTCGAGAAGTCACTACTGAACTGACAGGTGAGACGCATCTTCCGCAGGGGTCGGCGGGCCAGTGTCGATGCGGTAGTGAGTTTGCTGCATGGGCGGCGTGCCCCGAAGCTGCGACGGGCGCTAGGCGGCCGGGGCTGAAGGGTGACGCCGCGCGCGCACACTCCGCGCGATCCACGTCACGAGCCTCCACAGCAGCACCGTCACCATGCCCACCAGCGCTCCAAGTAGCGCCCCGGAGCCATTGAGAATCACGTCATCGATGTCGGCCACGCGGCGCAGCGTCAGCTGCGCGAGTTCAATGATCACCGACAGTCCGATGCCGGCGATGGTCGCCATGATCACCCGCGCGATGAGCGGCGAGGTGAGCAGCCACACCAGCAGCAGGCCAATCGGTACAAACATCGCGACGTTTCCCCACACGTTCGCGGCCACCGCGTCGGAGGCTCCGGCGCGCAACCCTCGCCGAATCTCCGTGAACGGCTCGAGATTGAGCCCTGCCTGAGCGTCGGGGTCGCCCACGCCAAAGCCGAGCGTTGCCACCAGGATCGCAACGGTCGTCATGGCGAGCAGCACCCAGGGAGTGATCCGCAAGGCGCGACGCATCCCGCCCAGCACCGCGACCAGCACCACCAGCAGCGCGAGGGCAGCGACAACCCCGGCGCCGGCGAGCACCGCCGTGGTGATGCCGAACGATTCCCACATGCGCGCCATCATGTCCCTCCCTGTGGGCGAACAACGACTGAGGCCGCCCATCGGTGCCAGAGCGCGGCCCCCATGTTGACCAGGAGGGATGAAGTCGCCCGTCCATATGGTTGCACTAGTGACCGACCGTTCCGAAGAAGGGAGTCCACGATGACCGACCAGGAACCTCGCGACCAAGACAAGCCCATCGACGTTCCCAACGCGGCCGACCACCGACCAGACCACGCCGGAGCGCCTCCGTGGCAGAGCGGCTCAGGCGATGCGGAGAACCAGAATCCCGACGCCAAGCAGCCGCCTGACTCCCAGATCCAGAAGCAGCAGCGCAGCCAAGGCATGAATCACTCCGGCTGGGAAGGCAAGAAGGGCCCCATCCAGAAGTAGAGACGACGCTGGTAAGGGTCACGCGCCGTCCTAAAGTCCCAGCAGCCTGAAGACCACGAAGCCAGCGGCTCCCGCCAGCAGGATCCAGTTGGTGTCTCGCTTCCACACGGCCATCGCGGCGGCGGCGACCGCCATCAGGTGCCACGCACCGAGACTGCGGAAGCCGTCGTCGGCGATGAGCAAGGTATTGGCCGCGATGGCTGCCATTGCTGCGGGCCCCGCAAGCTCGAGGGTGCGCGCCCAGCCGGGTGAGAGCTCGCGGTCGCCCGCGAACAGGGCGATGCCCGAGTAGCGGATCGCGAACGTGAGCGCCGCGGCGAGCACAAAGAGGATCAGAGTGCTCACGGCGCCCCCTCCCGCGGCTCGGCCTCTTCGCCGGTGGGCGCGCCTCTGTACCAAGAGGCCGGTGCCACGAGTCGCGTGACCGCGATGCCTGCGACCGTCGCCACGATCACGTTGGAGCCGTAGGGGAGGTCGCGGCTGATGACGGCCACGGCGGCCGCGATGACGGCCGCCATGATGCCGGGCCTGTCGCTCACGGTGCGCAAAATGATGGCCAAGAACATCAGTGGCACGATGAACCCGATCTGCCACGAAGCGGGGATGACAGGACCCACGAGGATGCCCACGAGCGTGCCGACGATCGCCAGCCCTGCAAAGAGCGAGGCCCCTCCAAGGAAGAACCAGCGGCGCCGCACCGGGTCGGGAATGAGCGGCGTGAAGTGCTTCTCGAAGGCTGCGGCCTGGTCCGTGAGGAGGAATGCGAGCGCGAACCGCCATCGTCGCGGGAACACCTTGTACACGGGGGCAAGCGCGGCGGAGTACAGCGCGAAGCGGGCCTGCACCACGGCAACCGTAGCCAGGATGATGATCCAGGGGGCGCCCTTCACCACCAGGTCGATCAGAGCGAGTTGAGCGGCGCCGGCGTTGATGAGCACGGTGCCGATGCCAGCGGCCCACAGCGGCATACCCGACGCGGCAATCAGCGCGCCCATAGCCAGTCCGAACACGGCCCCGCCGACTGACAGCGGCAGCATCTCCCGCGCGCCCGCAGCGAACTGCTGGCGGAGGTGACGGGGAACGCGCAGGGAGAAGGCATCGCGTTCCGTCACTGACTCAGTGTTTCACGCCTCCACGCGTGTCTTGCCCGGCGCCTGACGACTAGTGCGGGACGGAGTTCACGAACCGAGCAATGGCCGCACCTCGATAGGTGCACCGCAGGCTTCGGAAGCCTGAGCGCCAAGGCGCAGAGCCTCGTTGAGGTCGGCCGTCTCGACCACCCACAGGCCGCCGACGTGCTCGGAAGTCTGGGCGTAGGGGCCAGCGGTAGTGAGCGTCTTGCCGTCCTCGGAGGACACCACTGCGGCCGACGACGGCTCGGCCAGTCCCGCGGCAAACACCCACGCGCCCGTGTCGCGCAGCATGGAGTTGAAGGCACCGACGGCGGCTTGGAACTCGTGCATGCGCTCTTCGCTTGGCTGAGGCACGGAGTAGTCGTTGTGGACGGTGAGCAAGTACTGAGCCACTGGTTGTTCCTTCCTCTCGTTCTGGCACATTGCCAGCAGTTGGACCTTTTGGCTAGACGCCGGCGATCAGGAGCAGAGCGAACGCTGCCGCGCCAAGGGACATTGCCCAACCGGCGGACCGGCGCCACAGCGCCACCCCCACGGCCACCGCCGCCGCAATGTGCCAGGCGCCGAACTCGCGCCAGCCCGACTCGTCGAGGAACAGGGCGTTCACGATGATCGCTCCCATCGCGGTCGGGGCGACGAGCCCCAACGCCCTGCGCACACGCGGCGGAATCTTCTGGGGGTCGCTGAGCAGAGCGATGCCGGAGACGCGGATGATGTACGTGCCGATGGCCACTGCGGTGAAGATCAGGAACACTCTCATAGCCCGCCCTCCGCCTCGTGTTCGGCGGCCTCGGCCACCGACTCGGGCGAGTCGCCGCGGCGGCGCCTGCGTGCATCCGCCCACTCCGCCCACGCAGTGCCGGCCACGATGCCCACCACAATGCCCACCATCACGTTCAGGCCGTAAGGAAGGCCGCGCGTCACGAGCACCACCACGCCGGTGACCGCGAGCGCGACCACGTCCTCGGAGCGACGTAGAGTGGGCACCATCACGGCGATGAACATGAGCGGCACGATGAAGCCGATCTGCCAGGACTCGGGGATGACGGGACCGGCGAGCACCCCCACCAAGGTGCCGACGATCCACACCAACACGAACGGCAGTGCGCCACCCACCACGAACCAGCGCCGCCGCACGGGATCGGGGAAGCGGTCGGCATGGTGGAGCGCCACCACCGCGGCCTGGTCCGTCATGATGTGCGCGAGGCCAAGTTTCCAGCGGCGTGGGAAGGCAGAGAACACGGGCCCGAGCGCCGCCGAGTAGAGGGCAAAGCGCGCATTGATGATCAGCGCGGTGAGCACGGCGATGACGGCCGGCGCATTCGCGCGCACGGACTCGACCACGGAGAACTGGCTGGCGCCAGCCACGACGGACACCGACGCGTACAGGCCCGTCCACGGATTGATGCCGGCGACGGGCACCAGCGCGCCGAAGGCAAGACCGAACGCGGCGGAACCCGGCATGAGCGGCGCGATCGCCTTCAACCCCGCCCAAGCGTCGGCCCATTGAAGGCGGCCTATGCCGAGAATGGGGCCGCCGTTGGCCGCACCGCCGTCGCGGTCCCCCGAGAAAGAGTCGGGCCGTTGGGGTGTCACCGGGCCAGTCTGGCATGCACGGATGACACCGCCAGGCTGGAGCCTCGAACCCGTGTGAGAACCCGGTTCAAGAATGCTTGGAACGCCGGGAACAAGAAGCCTGTCTTCGTCGTTGGGATCGATGTACCCGCCAAGGCGCGAGCCTCACGGGGAGATGTCAGTGCGGCGCCCAGCTCCAACCCCCCCTCGGAGTTGGGCGCCTGCGCTCTCTTCCCGTGGGTCTCGCACTCTGGCGGGCGCGCGGCCGTGTGGCGCCGCGCCAGGCCCGGCTCGGCCTCCCGATGACTTTGTCGAGATGGCTCCGTGCGGCCCGCTAGCGTGAGTCACGGAAGGAGTGGCAATGTCACCCAACAAGATCGTGAAGACCGACGCCGAATGGCGTGCCCAGCTCGGGGACTTCGAGTACAAGGTGTTGCGAGAGGCCGCAACCGAGCGCCCCTGGACCGGCGAACTGCTGGAAGAGAAGCGCGAGGGCGTCTATCGGTGCAGGGCGTGTCAGGCGGAGCTGTTCCGTTCAGACACCAAGTTCGACTCGCACTGCGGCTGGCCCAGCTTCTTCGAGGCCGAGAACGACGCGGTGACCCTCGAAGAGGACCGCAGCCTCGGCATGGTGAGGGTTGAGGCGCGCTGCGCCGCGTGCGACTCCCACTTGGGACACGTGTTCCCCGACGCACCGCAGACTCCCACTGGAAACCGCTTCTGCATCAACTCGGTGTCGTTGACCTTTGACGATGCCGAGCCCGGCGAGGCCGACTAAGTGGTGGAACAACGACGGTACCGCCGCCCGGCGATGCTCGACATGGAGGAAGCCGAGCAGATCGAGGGGGACATCGACCCCTTGGACCGCGCGCTGGTGGCGCACGAGTCTGCCGCGGCTCTCGTGGCCCAGGCCCGCCTCTTGCGCGACCCTGAGGTGACAGCGCGGCTGATCAGGCTCGTGGACGAGGAAGGCATCGACACCGTCGCCATGATGTGGTCGAAGGCCGAGCCGCACACTTTGCCAGGAGCGTTGTGGCGCATCTACATGCTGCGCGAATGGGTGAAGTTCTCCGCCGAGTCGGTCGCCCGCTCCTACCACCACGGCGTGCATGCCGCTCACGTGCGCCACGCGATCGCTGGCGTCGAGGATCCTCCAGGTCCGGACGAGGTGCGCACACTTGCCGACCTGATCCTGTCGGGGGTGTTCTCTGGCGACCTGGCCGTAGCACTTGAGCGGGCAGGGGCCTTCTGCCGCGTGGTCGCGACGGGCGCCGCCTTCGAGGCACAGTCGGACGAGGGTCACGCCGACGCTCGCGCCCACGAGGCGACGGTGCGCGCGGCTCAGCTACTGCGCACGGGAGAAGAGCTCGAACGCTCCGCGGCGCTGTGGCGCGAAGAGAAGCTCGACTGACTCTTTCTGCGCCGCGATGGGCTCGCGTACCGTGTCGTCTTCGTCACTGACTTGACTCGCGAGAAGCTATCCCGCAGTATCGTTAGGGAGGCGTCGGACCGTGGCAGCCCCGGGCTCCAACACCAGCCGCCTAGAGCGGCCTAAGCGCCGTCTGGCGCTCCCGGTCCGGCGCTTCTTCTCTGCCCTCAGGGCCGCGTGCCACCAGCCCAGCGCCGATTGCCCTGCTAGAGACCAGGCTTCAGCAAGTGGCTCTCGACGGCGATCACTTGTGGCTGACCGTCGCGGTCGACCACGTGCGCGATGAGCACGCCCCCGGCCGGTAGATACGGCATCGTCCTCGGCAGGGCCCCCCTCGTCTTAGACGTGGTGTGTTCCCTGAGCACCTTGACGATGGTGGGCAACGTGGGCCGGTGAACACTCACGGCCCGATCACGCTTCTTGTCGAGCAGCGCGGCGAACGCCTTGGCCGTCTTCTCCGGCCGCTTGGCGTGAGCTGGCTCGGTGAAGGATGCGATGGTGCTCATTGGCAGGCCTGCCGCTTCGGCATACGGCTCAAGGGTCTGGCGACAGCGGGCCGCCGGCGAGGACGTGATCTTGGATGCGCCGAAGGCCGCGAACAGGCCCACGAGTGCCTGGGCCCGCTCCCTGCCAGCCTTCGTGAGCGGGCGGTCGATGTCCTTGCCGGGCCAGGCCTTGCGGCGCTTGGCGCGCGCATGGCGCGTGAGGATGAGGACCCGGCTGCGCAGTCGGCCAGCCTCGTGTTCGTCAATCAATCGTTCAAGCGGCCGCAGGTCGTCGTGAAAGGTGATCAGGTGGCGCGCTTCCTCGATCGTGAGCCACTTGACGCTATCGATTTCGTTCTTGGAGGCCTCCTTGACCGCCTCGCGGGCGATTGCTGCGGGAGTGTCAGGGGAGATGACGTGCGCCGCCCAGTAGCGAACGATCTTGACCTTGCCGCCGCCGATCGGGTACCTCAGCGTCGGCAAAGGCTGCCCGAGTTCGATGACTTTGCCCGTCTCTTCTGCGACCTCCCGCACCGCACAGGCGGGCAGGGTCTCGCCGAGGTCAAGTTTTCCCTTGGGCCACGACCAGTCGTCGTAGCGGGGACGATGCACAGCGAGCACTTGGAGTTCGCCCTTGCGGACGCGCCACACCAGGGCACCAGCCGCCAGGACGACGTCGGTGGGCTCTACCTTCACTTGCGCCGAGTCCTGCGCTCTGGCTGACGCTCGATATACATCGACTGCAAGTCGCGTAGTGGGCCGTCAGGTCCCGATGTCGAGCGGGTCCACTCGCCGTCTGCGCCCAACTCCCACGCCGCGACGTCGTCGCCCATCGCCAGGTCGATGTTCTCGATCAGCAACTCACGCTGCGTGGCGTCGGAAATGGAGATGAGCGCCTCGATGCGCCTGTCAAGGTTGCGGTGCATCAGGTCGGCAGAGCCGATGTAGACCACCGGTTCGTCCTCGCCGTGGAACGCATAGACCCTGGAGTGCTCCAGGAATCGCCCGAGCACTGACCTGATTCTGATGTTGTCACTGAGGCCAGGAACCCCGGCCCTCATCGCGCAAATGCCGCGCACCACCAGGTCCACGTGAACGCCAGCCTGAGACGCGCGGTAGAGGGCGTCGATGATCTTCTCGTCGACCACAGAGTTGACCTTGAACTTGACCCACGCCTCCCTGCCCTCGCGGGCGCGATCGGCTTGAGCGTCGATCAGATCGATCAGCCCCGCGCGCACCGAGGTGGGTGCGACCAGGAGCCGGCGGAACTTGGCCTTCGGCGCATAGCCGGAGAGCTGGTTGAAGAGCTTGGTGAGGTCGGAGCCGACGTCGGGGTCCTTGGTGAGCAGTCCGTAGTCCTCGTACAGCCGTGCGGTGCGCGGGTGATAGTTGCCGGTGCCGATGTGGCAATAGCGGTGCAGGCCGTCGTCCTCTTGGCGGACCACCAGCAGCAACTTGCAGTGGGTCTTGAGACCCACCAGGCCGTACACCACGTGCACGCCTGCCTGTTCGAGCTTGCGTGCCCACGAGATGTTGCGCTGTTCGTCGAACCTGGCCTTGATTTCCACCAGCGCCAGCACCTGCTTGCCGTTGCGCGCCGCCTCGATCAGGGCGTCGACAATTGGCGAGTCCCCGGACGTGCGGTACAGCGTCTGCTTGATGGCGAGCACCTTGGGGTCGACCGCTGCTTGCGCCACAAATGCCTGCACTGACGTGGAGAAGGAGTCGTACGGGTGGTGAAGCAACACGTCCGAGCGGCTGAGCGCCTGGAACACGTTCTGCTCGTCTGCCGTCTCCACGGGAGCCAGTTTGTGGTGAGTGGTGGGCCTGAAGGCCGGGAACTGAAGGCGAGGGCGGTCGAGGTCCGCGATCACGTCGAGCCCCCTCAGGTCCAAAGGGGCAGGGAGCTGGTAGACGTCGGAGTCCGAGATGCCGAGTTCGCGCACCAGTAGCTCGCGCACCTTGGGGCTCAAGTCCTCGGCGACCTCGAGGCGCACCGCTGGGCCGAAGCGCCGCCTCAAGAGCTCGCGCTCCATCGCCTTCAGCAGGTTCTCGGCGTCGTCTTCTTCGACCTCAACGTCCTCGTTGCGAGTGACCCTGAAGGTGTAGTGATCCACCACTTCCATGCCGGGGAACAGGTAGTCGAGGTGAGCGCCGATCACCTCTTCTAGCGGGACAAAGCTGCGGGGCTCGTCCGACAACACCGAGGCGTCGGTGACCTGAGAAGCCTTGCCTTTGGCGTCGACGCTGAGGAACCGCGGCAGGGTCTCGGGGACCTTCACGCGGGCAAAGAAGTCCTTGCCAGTGTCGGGGTCCCTGATCTCGACCGCCAAGTTGAGCGACAGGCCGGAAATGTAAGGGAACGGGTGGGCAGGGTCCACCGCGAGCGGGGTCAGCACCGGGAAGATGTCGGAGCGGAACAGTTTGCGCAGTCGTCCCCGCTCGGGCTCCTCGAGGTCGTCGTGGCGCACCAGCGTGATGCCTTCAGAGGCAAGGGCGGGGCGCAACTGGTCGTGGAACACGGCCGCGTGCCTGTCCATCAATTCGTGGGCGTTCTCTGTGAGCAGCTCGACCAGCCTGGTCGCGCTCAATCCCGTCGCGCTCGGCACCGCGAAGCCCGCCGCGATGCGCCGCTTCAGCCCCGCCACCCGCACCATGAAGAACTCGTCAAGGTTGGAGGCGAAGATCGCGAGAAAGCGTGCGCGCTCCAGCAGCGGAGTCGACTCGTCTTCAGCGAGTTCCAGCACGCGTTCGTTGAAGGCCAGCCAGCTCAGTTCCCTGTCGAGGAAGCGGTCTTCTGGCAGCCCCTCCGGGGCGCCGTGGCTCGGCTCGATGGGGTGGGGGAGCATCGGCACGGGAAAGGTCTCTTCTGACTCCACCAAGGTGAGCGCCTCCGTGGTGGGATCCGCCGGGCGGGGGAAGTGCTCTTCCTCGGGCTGCACCTCGCCGCCGGGCTGGGAGGCTTGCTGGCCTGCGTTGGCGGGTAACTGAGGGTCGAAGGACATGGACCCATCGTGGCATGACGGCGAGCATGGTGGCGAGCGTCTTTGGCAGACGTTCACGCATGTGTGCGCCGCCGGTGCCATCCTCGGGCGACCGATGGCATACGGACCGGCCGTCCAGAGCCAAGCGGAACGGGCGTCGGCATGGGTATAGCCGGGCTCGTCGGTGTGGCCTCGCTTAGGCTGGTCAGATGATTGTTGACCTCATCGACCGTCTCACGTCGCCGGTGATGCGGGCAGTTCTCCCCGGTCTCGCGCTCACCGCGGCGGGCGTGTGGGCCTTCGTTGGGGTGCTCGATCAGTTCCTCGAGAGAGAGGACATCTACCTAGTCGATCAACCGGCGCTTGACTGGTTGATCGAGATCCGTACCCCTTGGCTCACCACCACGCTCACAGTGATCACCAATGCCTTCGGGCCCGTGATCTTGCCCATTGTCATAGGCGTCGCATGTGTCGTGTGGGCGCGCCTCACGAGGGCGTGGCGAGATCCCTTCCTGCTTGCAGCCGCCATGGTCATGTCGACGGTGGTCGCGATGACGGTCAAGATGCTGGTTGCTCGCCCGCGCCCTGCCGACGATCTTCAGGTGATCCCTGGCCTCGAGACGTCCTATTCGTTTCCCTCGGGGCACACCACTGGCGCCACCACCCTTGTGCTGGTGACGGCCTATCTCCTGTGGCGGCGTCGGCGCGGCCGCAGATCTCTCGCCGCGTGGGGACTCGTCTCCGTGGTCATTGTGCTGATTGTCGGAGGCAGCAGGCTGTATCTGGGCTACCACTTTGTGACGGACGTGCTCGCTGGCGCGTGCCTCGGCTTGGTGACCCTCGGGCTCGTGGTGGCTGCGTCGCGATGGCTCGACCTTCGTCGGCGTCGCGCGGACGACGCTGCAGTCACCTCGGCGTAGCGAAACGGCAGTCCGCCGGTGTTAAGAGGACTCCAAGCCGCCATAGATCGTGGGCAAGAACTCGGCCACTGTGGGGTGGATGGCGAGCCACGTGGCGAGCGCAGAAGCAGGGCCGTCCACATGCATGAGGAGCGAGAGTGCGTGAATCACCTCGTCACCGTGCAGGCCAAAGACCGCGGCTCCCAGCAGCCTGTCGGCGTCGGCGTCTACCACTAAGCGCACCAGTCCAGGGCTGATGCCATCGAGCGCTGCTCGGGTCACTGAGGCCATCTCGTAATTGGCGACGGATACGTTCGGGTACGCATCGCGAGCTTGCTGTTCCGTGAGCCCCACACGCCCCAGCGGGGGATCGGTGAACAGCGCGTACGTCGCGATCCTGCCCTTCACCGACCGGTCGCCGCCGGCGAGGTGGTCGGCGAGGATCTCGTGGTCTTGATAGCTGGTGTGGGTGAAGGCGCCACGCCCGTTGACGTCACCCAGCGCGTAGATGCCGGGTGCAGAAGTGAGGAAGTGCTCATCCGTCGTGATGTAGCCACGGTCGTCGGTCTCGACTCCCACGGTGGCGAGCCCAAGGTCGTCGCTATTGGGAATGCGCCCAGCAGCCACCAGCACGCGGTCGCCTGCGAGCCGCTCTCCGGCAGCCAGCACCACGACGACGCCCTCGCCGTCGGGCTCGACGCTCTCAATCTGCACGCCAGTACCCACGTCGAGACCCTCGTCGCGAAGCATCTGCGCGACGGCATCGGAAACGTCGTGGTCTTCGCGGGCGATGACGTGGTCGCCTTGCTCAAGGATGGTGACGCGCGAGCCGAACCGCGCCCACACTTGGCCCAGTTCGAGCCCGATGTACGAGCCGCCAATGACGATGAGGTGGCCTGGCGCCTCCTTGAGGTCGAGCAGCGTGTGGTGGTCGAGATAGTCAATGGAACCGAGACCCTCGATCGGAGGCGGGACCGAGCGCGCACCTGGATTGAGCACGATGCGCGGCGCGGTGACGGTGGTGCCGTCAAACGTGACGCGATAGTGGTCGCCCTCCTTGCCGTCGAGACGCGCCCTGGCCGTGACATAGCTGATGGTGTCGTGGTTCTCGTAGTAGTCGGTCGCTCCGTCTCGCCATGCGCCGATGAGTCCGTCCTTGCGATCGATCGCCTCTCCCACATTGACGGTGACGCCCTCGACATGGACGCCGTAGCGAGCGGCGGTGCGGGCAGCGTGCGCCGCGTGGGCGCTTGCCCGCAGCGCCTTGGTGGGGCGGCAACCGTCGTTGAGGCACGTGCCGCCGAAGGGGCCCTCTTGGAAGACGGCCACCTTCTCTCCTGCCGCATCGAGCTTGGATGCGAGGGAGGGCCCGGCCTGGCCGCCGCCGATGACGATGGTGTCAAAGTGCTGGTGATGAAGAGTCATGAGGCCATTGTGTGCAGGTCCTGAACGCTGCCGCGAGGATCACGCCGCCAGGTCACAATTTGGTCACGGTACGCGGTAGTGCCGTCCCTGAGTGTTGCAGCGACGTTAAAAAAGCGTCAGCGCAGGTAAACGCAGGGTCAAGGTGTGCTAACAAGGAGTTTCGCAAGGCTGTCGCCCGTGGGTGTGGTGACGCCACATGAAAGAAGGTAAGGATGTTGCGCTCGTTCAATCACAGGCGTGCGGCGCTTGCGTCCGGAATCGCTCTCGCTTCGTTGGCCCTCGCGGCCTGCTCTAGCGACGACGCCGATACGGATGCCACCGCCGACGGCTCGAGCGGCTCAGGCGAGTCGCTCATTATCGGCACCACCGACAAGATCACGACGATCGACCCTGCAGGGTCGTACGACAACGGTTCCTTCGCTGTCATGAACCAGGTGTTCCCGTTCCTGATGAACTCGCCTTATGGCACGTCGGACGTCGAGCCCGACATCGCTGAGTCCGCCGAGTTCACCTCTCCTGACGAGTACACGGTCACGTTGAAGCCCGGTCTCACCTTCGCGAACGGCAACGAGCTCACGTCCTCCGACGTCAAGTTCACTTTTGACCGTCAGATGGCGATCTTCGAGTCTGGTGCTGACGAAGGCAACGGCCCCGGCTCGCTGCTGTACAACCTCGACAGCGTCGAGGCGCCTGACGACACCACCGTCGTCTTCACGTTGAAGTCGCCGAACGACCAAATCTTCCCGCAGATCTTGTCGAGCCCTGCTGGTCCGATCGTCGACGAAGAGGTGTTCGCGGCCGACGCACTGACCCCTGACGCCGACATCGTTGCAGGGGAAGCCTTTGCTGGCCCGTACACCATCCTCAGCTATGACCAGAACAACCTCATCAGCTACGAAGCGAACGATGTGTATCAGGGTGTGCTCGGTGCTCCGAAGACGTCCGCCATCGACGTGAAGTACTACGCCGAGGAGTCGAACCTCAAGCTGGACATCCAGCAGGGCAACATCGACGTGGCCTACCGCTCGCTGTCGGCCACCGACATCGAGGACCTGCGCGGCGATGACAGCGTGAAGGTGATTGACGGACCGGGCGGAGAGATCCGCTACATCGTCTTCAACTTCAACACGCAGCCTTACGGTGCGGCAACGCCAGACGCCGACGCTGACAAGGCTCTGGCCGTCCGTCAGGCGGTCGCGAACCTGGTCGACAGGGCGGAGATCTCGTCGCAGGTCTACCGCGACACCTACATCCCCTTGTACTCGTTTGTGCCTGCCGGCCTGACAGGTCAGACCGAGGCGCTCAAGGAGATGTACGGCGATGGTTCCGGTGGCCCTGACCTCGACGCTGCTGAGGCCGTCCTGGCCGACGCTGGGGTGAGCACGCCTGTCGAGCTCAACCTTCAGTACAACCCCGACCATTACGGCGGCGGTTCGGCCGACGAGTACGCGTTGGTCAAGGACCAGCTCGAGTCGAGCGGCCTGTTCACGGTCAACCTGCAGTCCACCGAGTGGGTGCAGTACGCGAAGGACCGCACCGCCGACGTCTACCCGGCCTACCAGCTCGGCTGGTACCCGGACTACTCGGACGCCGACAACTACCTGGCGCCGTTCTTCCTGATCGACAACTTCCTGGGCAACCACTACGTCAACCAGGACGTCAACGACATGATCCTGGAGCAGGCGGTCACGAACGACCCGGCCGCGCGCACCGCGCTCATCGAGGACATTCAGAAGGCCGTCGCCGCAGACCTCTCCACCCTGCCGTTGTTGCAGGGTGCACAGGTTGCGGTGACGCGTGCCGATGTGTCGGGAGCGGAAGACACCTTGGACGCCTCGTTCAAGTTCCGCTACGGCGCCCTGTCAAAGGGCTAAGCGCACAGCGTGGGGGTCGGGTTTCCCGGCCCCCACGCTTTTGCGTATCCACCCGCCTGTAGAGTCCAGCAAAGACCATTGAGGACGCGAGTATGACGACGTCGGTTGACACCAAGGCCCCCAAGGCCCCGCGCGAGAAGTCGGGCGGCTCGCTCGGGCGGTACATCGCTGTGCGAGGGCTGCTCATCATCCCTACGGTGTTCATCCTCGTCACGACCGTGTTCGTGTTGATGCGCTCGACGGGCGACCCGATCACCGCGGCACAGGGCGGCAAGCTGCCGCCGGACCAGCTCGCGGAGCGTATCGCGCAGGCTGGCTACGACCGGCCCATCCTGGTGCAGTACTGGGACTACCTCACGGACATCGCGAGCGGCGACTTTGGCACCACGCTGTCAGACCACCGCCCGGTCACCGAGGTGCTCACCACGTTTGGCGCGGCCACCCTCGAGCTGGCCTTTTACGCCCTGCTTGTGGCCTTCGCACTCGGTATTCCGCTGGGAAGGCTCGCGGCCTACCACCGCGACAAGGCGCCTGACGCCGTACTGCGTGTCTCCGCCATCCTCGCTTACGCCACGCCCGTGTTCTTCGCGGGCCTGCTTCTCAAGTTGATCTTTGCAGTGTGGCTCGACATCCTTCCCGTGGCCGGTCGCGCCTCGACACGCACCGAGCTCGACCTGCAACGCGTGGACAATCCGACAAACATCTACTTGATTGATGCGATCAAGACGGGCGATGTCGGAGCGATCATGGACGTCCTGCAGCATGCCGTCTTGCCTGCCCTCGCGCTCGGCCTGCTCACCGCGGGAGTGTTCCTGCGACTCGTGCGTACCAACGTGATCTCGACGTTTGGGGCAGGTTTCATCGAGGCAGCGCGTTCTCGCGGAGTGCCGGAGCGGCGCCTGCTGCGCAAGCACGCCTACCGCCCGGCGCTCATTCCCATTGTCACGGTCATGGGTCTGCAAATTGCGCTCCTGTTGAGCGGTGCAGTGCTGACGGAGACCACCTTCGAATGGAAGGGCCTGGGCTTCCAACTCGCCCAATACCTGCAGGCGCGCGACTTCGTTGCCGTCCAGGGCATCGTCGCCCTGTTGGCGGTGATCGTCGCGCTGACCAACTTCTTTGTCGACATCATCGCGGCGCTCATTGACCCGAGGGTGAGGTACTGACATGAGCCAGATACCCGCAGAGGACCTCGCGCCTCACCGGTCGCGGTGGCAGCGACTCCCGATCGTCTCCCACTTGCGCATCAGCGTGGGAGTGCAGCACGGCATGCTCGTGGCCGGACTGGTGCTCACTGGCCTGTTCTTGCTGACCGCCCTCTTGGCGCCCTTGCTTGCCCCCTACGGCTTCTCTCAACTCCGCGACGAGTCCGGCGCCTTCGGCGCGCAGCAGCCGCCGTCGAGCGAGCACTGGCTCGGCACCACCCAAGGCGGGCTCGACGTGCTGTCGCGCCTCATCTGGGGTTCACGCACCGCGCTCTACGTGATCGTGGTCGCGGTGGCTGCGTCGATCGTCATCGGCGTCATTCTTGGTTTGATCTCCGGCTACTTTGGCGGATGGCTCGACCGCACGCTCATCGTCATGGCCGACGCCATCTACTCTTTCCCGTCGCTGCTGCTGGCCATCGTGCTCGCGATCGTCATCAGTGGCGGGCAATCGGACATGTGGGGAGGCATCTTCGCGGCTGCGCTCTCCATCACCGTGATCTTCATCCCGCAGTACTTACGCGTTACCCGAGCGGAGGTGGTGCGGGTGAAAGCGGAGGCCTTCGTGGAATCGGCGCGCGTGATCGGCGCCTCCAACATCCGCATCATGACCAAGCACGTGCTGCGCAACGCCACGAGGACGCTTCCGCTGATTCTGACGCTGAATGCCTCGGAGGCGATCCTCACCCTGGCGGGGCTGGGCTTCCTCGGATTCGGCATTGAACCGACCGCAGCCGCCGAGTGGGGCTACGACCTCAACAAGTCGCTCTCGGACGTCACGAGCGGGATCTGGTGGACGTCGGTGTTCCCTGGTGCCGCGATTGTGCTCGTCGTGCTGGGGCTCACGCTCGTGGGAGAGAGTCTCAACGACCTCGCCGATCCCCGGCTTCGCAAGCGGGCCGCAGGGGCGGAGCCTGTGGAGGACCTGGGCGTGGAGTTGTCCCGCAAGGACGACGGCGCGCAGACGCCAAAGGAGGGGTCGCTATGACCAACGTCGTCGATATCCGCGACCTCGCCGTCACCTTCGCCACCGACTCGGGGCCAGTGAAGGCCGTTGACGGCGTGAGCTTCGCCGTGCGCGAGGGGGAGGTGCTCGCCGTCGTCGGCGAGTCGGGAAGTGGCAAGACCGTCACTGCCAAGACCATCCTCGGCCTGCTTCCCGAGACCGCCTCGGTGCGCGGTGCCGTGGTGCTGACCAGCAGGGATGGCGCCACCGAGGGTGACGTGGTGCAAGTGTCAGGCAGCAGGTTGCGGGAACTACGCGGACGTGACGCCGCGATGGTGTTCCAAGAGCCGTCGACCGCGTTGAACCCCGTGTTCCCCGTCGGCTGGCAGATCGCTGAGGGCTTGCGCGCGCACGGCAAACTGTCGCGCAAAGAGATCCGGGCCAAGGTCATCGACGTGATGGGCCGGGTGGGCATCCCTGATCCTGAGACGCGCATCAACCACTACCCCCACCAGTTCTCGGGGGGTCAGAAGCAGCGCATCGTCATCGCTCAGGCCTTGGTGCTCAATCCCGGCGTGATCGTGGCGGACGAGCCGACCACGGCGCTCGACGTCACGGTGCAGGCCGAGATTCTCGACTTGCTGCGCCGGTGCAGGGACGAGTTTGGTGCCGCGATCGTGCTCATCACCCACAACATGGGCGTCGTGGCAGATCTCGCCGACCGCGTGGCCGTGATGTATCAAGGCAAGATCGTCGAACACGCCGACGTCAAGACGCTGTTCAGTTCCCCGCAAGACCCCTACACCCAGCAACTGCTCGCGGCCGTTCCCCGCATCGGCGAGGGGCTTGCAAGGGCGCACGAGCGCGCCGCCCGCCGCCCTGAAGGCTGGGCAGAACACAAGCCCGTCGTGGAGGCGAAGGACCTGCGGATCACGTATCCCGGTCGCTTCCGGCAGCCCGACTTCGTGGCCGTTGACGGCGTGGACTTGGCGATCCGACCGGGCGAGGTGCTCGGGCTCGTGGGCGAGTCGGGGAGTGGCAAGACCACCATCGGCCGTGCGATGGCAGGCCTCACCAGGGTGTCAGGCGGCTCACTGCGGGTGCTCGACGTCGAAATGCACGGCATGCGCGAACGGCAGTTCCGTCCCACGCGGCGGCGCATCGGCTTCGTCTTCCAAGACCCGGCGACAAGCTTCAACCCGCTGCTCACCATCGCGCAGTGCGTGGCTGAGCCGCTCGTGGTGCACGGGCTGGCAGAGAACGCCGCCGACGCTCGGGTCAAGGTCAACGAGTTGCTCGAGGCCGTGCAGTTGCCAGCTGCGTTTGGCAATCGCTACCCCCATGAGTTGTCTGGCGGTCAGCGCCAGCGGGCGTCGCTTGCGAGGGCCATTGCCCTCGACCCCGAATTCCTGATCGCCGACGAGCCAACGTCGGCGCTGGATGTATCGGTGCAAGCGCGCGTGCTCGACCTTTTTGATGAGTTGCACAGGGAACTGGGTTTCGCCGCGCTGTTCATTAGCCACGACCTCGCGGTGGTGGACATGCTCGCTGACAGGATCGCCGTGTTGCACAAGGGTCGCCTGGTCGAGGAGGGGACAGGAGACGAGGTGCTCGGCTCCCCGCGCGAGCCGTACACGCAGCGGTTGCTGGCTTCGCTGCCGGTGCCTGATCCCGTCGAGCAGGCATCACGGCGGGCTCAGTGGGAGGCGCTGCGCGCAGCTGACGCGGGTGCGTGAGTGCCCCGCAGGACGGCGGAGTGCGCGCGGAGGGCGCGTGAGTGCCCCGCAGGGCGTGAGCCCGACCGCATCTGGGCCATGATGGCCACATTTGCAGGGAAATAACGGGTAAAGCGGACACTTGGCGGCAGGTGCTTGCCAGTGTGACATTTGTCACGTTAGCCTGGCCACACGCTCCGGACGTGATGCGCGACTGATGTCCCCTGACGTGCGCCGGCGGAGTGAACTTAGCTGAGGGGCTAACTGCATGAGGCTTTCTGCTGTCGCGCGCCCATTGTGGGCCGCCTTACTGGCGGTTGTTGTTCTTGGAACGACGGTGGTGACGGCTGGTCCCGCCCAGGCAGGGCCGGGCGATCCCCTCTATCTATCGGTCACCAAGACGGTGTCGAACGCGACCCCCGAGCCGGGCGAACCCTTCACGTACACCATCCGGGTGAGCTGCTCAGAGGCCTCGTGCATTAACGCGCGCTTGGATGACCCTCTGCCCGCAGAACTCGCTGGGTATGCGATCGAGGAAGTGTCCTTCACGCCCAGCGACTCGGTCATTCCGCGTGACATCACCTGGATTGTCGACGGCGTTCCAGGGTCTTCCGCACCCGCCGCGGCCAACAACGACACGCGCTTGGTCGTCGACTTCACTGGCGACGTGACCGCACCCACCGGCACCGGTCTTCAAAATGGCCAGACCTTCACGGTCCAGCTCACCATGCAGGTCCCCGACGAGTTGCCGCCAGGCACCACGGAGATCATCAACACGGCGTCGACAACCGCGGAGAACTCCTCAGACTCCTCGGACTCGGCGACCATCACCGTCACCATGCCGGAACGTATCGCCGTCGATGTGACCAAGGCTTGGACTCCAGCCACGCAGACCTTCCAGGTGGGACGGGCGTCGGCGATCGCGCTGACGGCCACCAACACCTCCAACATCCCTGTCGACTCGATCGTGGTGCAGGAGCCCCAGACCGCGCCCGACGGCGCCACGGTGCTCGACGCGTCAAACCCCTTCACGATCAAGGACTTCGCGGGCTTTGACGGCTTCGCCATGCCTGCGGGCGCCGACGTTGTCCAGGTGGATGCGTACGTGTTCCAGGCGGGCACCTGGGGCTGGGTTGAGGGCATCGCCAACATTGCTCCCGCACTGCCCTCTGGCGTCGCCGCGGCCGACGTGGGCGGCTTGCGATTCGTCTTCACTGGCGACGAGATCGCGCCAGGCGCGTCAGCGGCCGTGACGCTCGATGTCGAGCAGCGCGCCACCGACCGCGAGGGCGCTGGCCTGTCCGCCGCGATCCACGCCGTCACCAACGTCGTCGAGGCGACCGCTTCCGCCGCCGGCCACACTCCCGCCTCCGACACCGCGACGGCGCCGCACACCGTCAATCCTGCGACCGTGCTCGCCGCGACCACCAAGGACATCACTCCCGGGCGGATCGCTGCCGGAGCCTCGACCGCCGGTCGGATCGTCGCGACCAATGCCTCCGATGTCGATGTCGTAGAACTTCGCGCGGCCGACCTTGGCTACTTCACCGCTGACGTCACCTTCGGCGGCTTCACTGCCCCGCCGTCGTGGCCCGCTGGGACCGTATCCGCGGCGGTGACGTACTACCCGCTCGACGGCAGCCCCGAGGTCACGCTTCCGTTTAGTGACGGAGCGACTCCCGCCGCGCCCGCGCAACCCATCTCCGGTTTCGAGGTGGTGTTCAGCGCCGCCGCCGGCACGATCGAGGCGGGAGCTTCCAGCACCATCGATTTCGACATCGACACCGCAGAGTCGGCGATCGGCACGGCGAACTCCCTGAACACCACCAATACCGTGGTGACCACCGTCGAGGCGGCTAACGGCCTCACCGACGACGCGAGCGACGATGCAAGCCTGGTGTTGCTCCGTCCGGCGATCGACATCACGCTGAACAAGTCGATCTTGCCGTCCACGACCGTGACTCCCGGCGAGCGTGTCGTCACGTCCTTGCGGACGCGCCTGACCACCACCTCGGACTACATCACGGCCGACGAGATCGTGGTCGAGGACGCCTACAGCGGTGTCGGCAGCTTCTGGGACGCCTTTGTGCTCGACAGCATGGCTCCCACCCAGGTCCCTGCGAACACGTCACTCACTGTCGAGGTCCAGGGCGCGGACTTGTCGACCTGGACCCAGGTGGGTCTCTTCGCCGCGAGCGCGACGCCCTTCCTCGCGTCGCTGACCAGGGCGGAACTGGAGACCGCGCTCGGAAGCCCGGCCGCGCTCACGGCGGCCACTGGTATCCGTTTCACCTTTGAGAACGCGACTGCGGCCGGCTTCGCGTCCGACACCACCGTCACTCCCTACGTCGTGTCGAGGGCGTCGGCCACGTTGCGCACTGGCGGACCGACCGTGCCCGTGGACGACGAGACGGTCGAGTTTGAGAACTCCGGCTTCGCAGGAGGCTCCGGCGAGACCGAGACGGGCACTCCGCTGACGGACTCTGACCTCGACGTTGATCCCGCGACCGTGGAGTCCGGAGTGGGCGAGGGCCCCGCCGGGATCGACAAGGCGTGGAACCAAGTCACCGTGCCGGCACAGTCTGGCGCGCAGCGCTCGACCCGCCTCACGTGGTCGGTGGCCGAGGGCTACGAGACTGTCACCATCACCGACCCTGTCGACGCGAGTGACCCAGAGACGACCGTCTTCGAGGCCTTCAACCTGGTCTCCATCGCCCCGATCGCCGCGAGCGGCACACCCTTCAGCAATGGCTGGTACCTGAAGTACGACACCGTCGACGCGGTCGAGCTCTACCGTGCGGGGTCGTGGGTGCCGGTGACGGAGCCGGCCAGCGGCTGGATCAACGCCTCCGGCCGGTTCGTTGGCTACACGCTGACGGCCACGGAGTCGGCAGAGGCGACGGGAGTCAGGATCGTTCTCAGCGAGAACGCCGCTGCTCGCACGGCCGCTCGCCAGGCCGGTTCCGCCTACGACCCTTATGCCCCAGAGGTCGGCACCGGCGTGGCCTCGCCGAGCACCACTCGTGAGTTCTCCCTGACGTGGCAATTGCGCGACAAGATGCGCGTCAGTGAGGACTGGGTGACCGACGCGGTGACCTACAACACCGTCGATCTGGGAGTGGTGGACAACACGGTCCTGCTTGAGGCGACGCCGTTGGGTGGCGGCTCGGACGCGACCGACACCGCGAACGACGAGATCCTCATCACCAACCCTGGACCGGGCGTGACCGTCGACAAGGCGGTGAATCCCTCGTCTCTTATCTACGTGCCCATGGAGGGCACTCCCGCCTTGAGCTACCCCACCGTGAGGTTCGCCGTCGAGGCCAACAACAACTCGGTGTCGCAGGCCTCCTACGTGAGGGTCATGGACTCGCCGGTGTGCACCGACGCCGACCCGATCGCAGATTGTGAGAGCCCAGCCACGGCTGCCGGCGCGCTCGCCGATCCCTTCACTCCTGGCGTTGACTGGCTCACCACGTCTGGTCAGGGCAACCCCTTCGATCGCTTCGACCTGACGGGCGTGACCATCAGCGCGTCGATCCCAGCGGAGGTTGACCTGGGCGCCTCCACCGTGTGGCTGTTGCGTTACGCCGCTGGTTCATACTCAACCACGAGCCACACCGCCGCCGAGGTCAACGCAATGACCCCTGGCCAACTGAGCGACGTCGTCGGCGTCTCCGTGACTTTCCAAGACACGGACCCTGTAGCGGATGGCGGCAGCATCTCCCGGGGCAACCGCTTGTGGGTCTCGCTCGATACTCGCTTGCGCACCCACCTGCGTGTGAGTGGCGAGGCGCAGACCGTCGCCGCAAACGAGCGGCTGACGGTGCCGAACCGCGCCTTCGCGCAGTCCTATGACCCGGTGCTCAGCGACGGTGTCGCCGTCGGCGATGTTGACGAAGCCTCCGCCAGGCTGACGGGTGGCGACATCAACGTCGCCGCGCTGAAGTCGATCTCTCCCGCTGCGCTGACGGAGCCGACGCGCAACAACCCCGTCACCGTGACGCTGGGCGCGAACCAGGGCCAGGCGCCCGTCAGTTCCCTTCCGCCCGCCGAGGTGCGCCTCACTGATGACGCGTCCACGTCACCCGACTTCTGGAACCAGTTCTCCTTCACTGGCTTGGGAGACCTCACGCCCCCCGCTGGCTCCGATCAGGTCGTGGTGTCCGTCTACGGGCCGTTTGGGCCAGCGGGCACGATGACGTGGGTTTCGAGTGCGGCCCATCCGATCGCAGGCGCCACGGTTCCGGTTCCCCCCGACCAGTACGAGGACGTCCAGGGCCTGCGGCTCGCGTTCTCCCGCGCCGACGCTGGCTTCTTCTCCAGCACCATGCCGGCGCAGCAGTGGAGCACGTCGTCGACGTTCACCGTGCAGTTGCGGGACACATACCGCGACTCTGGTGAGCCGGTGGTACTTGCGGGTTCCGTTGACAACACGGTCGAGGTCATCAGCGATCGCCTCAACGGAGAGTCCTCTGTGGTCCGCGCGGCGAGCGCGCAGATCGGCCTGAGCCCCGGGACATACGCCATCGAGGTCAACAAGTTGGCCAACGACGGCAACCACACCGCGAGCGCAGGCGAATCGGTGCCGTGGGACGTGACGTTCAGGAACGCTGGCACGGGCTACCTGACGATCACCGAGTTGCGGGACACGCTTCCTGCGCAGCTCGTCTATCTCGGCGACACGGACCCCGTGTACACGACCGATGCCTCCGGCTTGCTTCCGGAGCCGGCGGACATGACCCAGACCGGCAACGAACTCGTGTTCACGTGGCCAGACGGTGACCGCACCATGGCGCCAGGCGAGACCTTCTCGGTGCGGATCATGCTTGAGGTGCAGCCTGGCCTCGCCGCGGGCGATCGCGCCACGAACGAGATGACGGTCACCACTGCCGAGACGCTCGCGTCCTGCGCCAACATCGCCAGCGGGGGCTCCACGACGTCGGCATGGGCTACTGACCCGACCACGTGTGGCACGACCGACTATGTCACCCCCAGCGTCGGCCCCAACCTGTTTACGGTGAAGGGCGTGCGCGGCTCGATCGAAGGCGCCTCCAACCCGCTCAACCCCGAGCAAGAGTGCAGGGCCTCTCTCGAGGCGACTGGGGGCTCGTACTTCAGGGCTCCATGTGCGGCCAACAGTGTGATGGGCGGCGACGACGCCTGGGTGCTGCGCGCACAGAACGCTGGCACCACAGGCTTGGACGAGATGGTCATCTTCGACGCCTTGCCGGCGCGGGGAGACACCTACCTGATCTCCGGCTCGAGCCGAGGCTCGATGTACCGGCCGCAGATGCTCGACGACCTCAACATCGTCGCGCCGGAGGGAACCGACATTCAGGTCGAGGTGACGTCATCGCTCAACCCCTGCGCGGGCACGTGGGCAGGACTTGAGGGCCAGGCCGCTTGTGAGCAGAACGGCGAGGTATGGGTGGTTGCTGGGCCGGACGACGACTGGTCTCAGGTGACGGCGTTCAGGATCTCGCTCGACTTCGGCGGTACCGACGCAGGCCTGCTGGCACCTGGTGCCTTCGTAGACGTCACGTACAGCACCACCAACGTGCCAGCGACGGCCGCTGACCCGAGCGGGGCGAGCGTGGATGTGCCGGTTGCTGATACGTACGCGTGGAACCAGTTCGGTGTGAAGTACCTGGACACGGGCGCCACCGCGTATCGCAAGATCGCGCCGGCGCGCATGGGCATTCACCTCATGACGGGCGCCCTGCAGATCGACAAGGTGGTCGCCGGTGTCTATGCCGACCTTGCGCCGAGCCGGTTTGCAGTGGACGTCGCGTGCACGGTGGAGGGAGCGCCGCTGAACATGGGCGCCTACGCCCGCCTTGACTTGACCCGCGCCGATGGGTTCACGGCGCTCGTCGAGGGACTGCCCGTCGGTTCCGAGTGCGTGCTGACGGAGTCCGACTCTGGCGCGGCCAGCACCGTGACCTTCGCGGGCGAGGGCGTCACGCCGATCACCAGGGTGAGCGCCTCGGTGCCCATCTCGGCAGGGACGGTCACCGTCACCCTGACCAACAGCTACGACAGCGAGCTCGCCTTCACGGGCGCGACAGGCTGGACGACGCTGGTGCTGTTTGCGCTGGTGCTGGTGGCTGGCGGCGTGGTGCTGGTGCTGCGCGGTCGCAGGCGGCTGGGCTAGCGGCTAGCGGCTAGCGGCTAGGGGGCGAACCCTCAGGCGCGGTGGGTCAGGTCGAGGGTGAAGAATCTCGAGTGCGGGTCGCGGACGTAGGAGCCGAAGGGCTCGCACTCGGCGAAGGCGTGACGCTCGTAGAGCCGGTGAGCGGGAGAGAAGAACTCCTGCGAGCCGGTCTCGAGGCTGACGCGGATATCGCCGCGCTCTTTGGCGATGTCGAGCAAGCGGGTCAGGACGGCTGCCGCGACGCCTCTGCCCCTTGCCGCTGGCGTGGTCCTCATCGACTTGATCTCCGAGTGAGCCTCGCCGAGGGCCGCTAGAGCCCCCACTCCGAGCAGGGCTCCGTCTGGGCGCCGTGCGGCGACGAACGTCACGTGACGCGCGGCCAGCCTCGCCACGTCAAGTGCGTGGACGGACTCTGGCGGCGAGGTGAGATGCATGTCGGCGAGGTGCTCCTCCAGGAGCGCGACGATGTCTGGCGCGTAGGGGCTCTCGATCTCGATACGCATGGCCAAGTTTTGCATGGCGCCATGTTCCACACGGCGCTGCGCCCTGTCCGCACACCACGCTTGGTGCGACCGAGAAGACCGGGCGTCGTGTGCGGATAGCGCGCGGGAGGGTGCGTGAGTGCCCCGCAGGGTGTGCGGATAGCGCGCGGCGGGACCGCGCGAGCTAGTCGGCCTTGCCCGCGGCCAGGCCTTCCTTGATCGCGTCCATCACGGAGGAGTCGGCGAGCGTGGTCACGTCGCCCACCACACGGTTCTCCGCCACGTCGCGCAGCAAGCGGCGCATGATCTTTCCGGAGCGGGTCTTGGGGACCTCGGCCACCACCAGGATGTCGCGCGGCTTGGCGAGCGGACCTATCTGCTTGCGCACGTGCTCGCGCAGAGCGGTGGTGACGGCCTCGCCCTCTGTGGGCACGTCGGCCGCGTCGGAGCGCACGATGACGAATGCGACCACTGCCTGGCCGGTGATCTCATCGTTCGCACCCACCACTGCGGCCTCCGCGACCCACGGGTGAGACACGAGCGCGTGCTCAATCTCGGTGGTGGTGAGGCGGTGGCCGGAGACGTTCATGACGTCGTCAACGCGACCCAGCAACCACAGGTCTCCGTCCACGTCCTTCTTGGCCCCGTCGCCGGCAAAGTACATGCCGTCAAAGTGATTCCAGTAGGTGGACTGGTAGCGGTGACGGTCGCCCCAGATGCCGCGTAGCATCGCCGGCCACGGCTCGGTGACCACCAAGTACCCGCCCTCGCCGTTGCGCACTGGCGAGCCAGCGTCGTCGACCACGTCGATCGCAATCCCCGGGATGGCCGTCATGGCGGAGCCTGGTTTGGTGCCCGTGACGCCAGGCAAGGGGGAGATCATGATGGAGCCGGTCTCTGTCTGCCACCACGTGTCGACGATGGGGCAGCGGTCGTACCCGATCACCCGGCGGTACCACATCCAGGCCTCGGGGTTGATGGGCTCTCCCACGGAGCCGAGCAGGCGCAGCGAGCTGAGGTCATACCGGCCGGGGATGGCCTCGCCCCACTTCATGAAGGTGCGAATCGCGGTGGGCGCCGTGTACAGGATGGTGACCTTGTACTCCTGGACGATCTCCCACCAGCGGCCCTCGTGCGGAGTGTTGGGGGTGCCCTCGTAGAGCACCTGGGTGGTGCCGTTGATCATCGGTCCGTAGACGATGTAGGAGTGGCCGGTCACCCAGCCCACGTCTGCCGTGCACCAGTAGACATCCGTCTCCGGCTTGATGTCGAACACGATCCGATGGGTGTGTGCCACTCCCGTGAGGTAGCCGCCGGTGGTGTGATAGAGCCCCTTGGGGGTGCCGGTGGTGCCAGAGGTGTAGAGGATGAACAGCGGGTGCTCCGACTCCACCCAGACGGGCTCGTGCTCGGCCGGTTGAGGGTCCACGACGTCGTGCCACCACACGTCGCGCCCCTCGGTCCAGGCGGTGTCCTGTCCGGTGCGCTTCACTGTGAGTACGTGCTTGACCGACTCGCAGGGCCCTGGATGCGCGGTGCCTTCGCCGTGACTCGCGAGGGCCTCGTCCACGAGGGGCTTCAAGGCGAGATGGGAGCCCCGCCGGTTGCCACCGTCGGCCGTGATGACCAACTTCGCCTCGGCGTCGTCAATCCTTTGGCGCAAGCTTTCCGCGCTGAAGCCACCAAAGACCACCGAGTGGATGGCGCCGACGCGGGCGCAGGCGAGCATCGCCACGACGGCTTCTGGGATTTGGGGCAGGTAGATGGCGACCCTGTCGCCCTTGCCGATGCCGATCGACTCGAGGCCGCGCGCGGCCTTCTGGACGCGCTCGTGCATGTCGGAGTAGGTGAGCGTCTGGGTGTCGCCTGGCTCGCCCACAAAGTGGAAGGCGACTCGGTCGCCGCGGCCCTCGCGCACGTGACGGTCCACCGCGTTGTCACACGCGTTGAGGGTGCCGTCGTGGAACCAGCGGGCCACGGGGGCGTCGGACCAGTCGAGGATCTCGCTGAAGGGCTCGTGCCATTCGAGGCGTAGCGCGGCCTCGCGCCAGTACTGCAGGCGATCGGCGCGCGCCTTCTTGTACTCGTAGCTGGTCGCATTGGCGTGCGCGGCCATGCTGACCAGGGGCGGGAAGATCCGCTTCTCGGTGTGCAGGTTCTCGAGGGTGTGGCGGGACGGAGCGTAGCCGCCAGGGACATGGGCGTCTTTGACCATGGGGCCAGCCTAGGGCCAAGGTCCCGCCTCGTAAAATGGGGCCCGAGGGGTTTGTTAGGGAGCCTGGTAAGACCCCAGTAGGTATCGACGCCGACGGCGCCCGCGGGGTGGGGGCTCCTCGAAGATCAACGTCTGCATCAGGATGAGGATCATGACGATGATCACGACGAAGACGAAGGCGATGATCACGACGAAGACGAAGGCGATGATCACGACGAAGACGAAGGCGATGATCAAGGCGGAGACGGGGTGCGCACGGTTCCGCAGGATAGCCACACCGTCCCCGCAGCTTGGGGGTCTCGACCCGCACTGTGGGCGGCATGTCAACTACAGTTGACATTGCGCAAAGTCAACTGTAGTTGACATGCAGTTCGCCAAATGTCGATGTTGCTTGACTTTGCGCAAAGTAAACGTAGGCTGACATCATGCGAGGAATCGGAACACTTCACGCCTTCGGCGCCGCGTTGCGCGCGGAGCGCGAGAGCCAGGGTCTGACTCAGAAGGCGCTCGCGGAAAAAGCGGGGCTCAGTAGGGCGACTGTCGTTGCGCTCGAGTCTGGAGCGCGGATCGATGCGACCACACTCATCGCAGCGGCCAAGGCTCTCGACCTCGAAATCTCATTGAACTCGAGGCGTTCGCGTGGGAGCGACTTGCCTGAGCAGAGCACGCGCGCAGGATTCGATCCTTCGATACTCGAAGGAACTGAGGAACTGTAGTCGTGGCACACCACCTCAATGTCGAACTGTATGGAGCGGTGATCGGTGCCGCGGTCCAGGACGACTTCGGCCGTCTCTCATTCGCCTATGACTCCGACTACGCCGCAGACGCGAGCCGGCCGCCGCTCTCGCTATCGATGCCCGTCAGTCGGGCCCGATTTCGAGGAAAGAGTGTCTCCCCGTTCATGTGGGGGTTACTGCCGGACAGCAATGAGGTTCGCTCGCGATGGGCGACTGAGTTCGGAGTCTCCGCGCAGAATCCCTTTGCGTTGCTCGTGCATATGGGGCTTGACTGCGCTGGTGGTGCACGCTTCGTGCCGGAGGGCATATCCGCTCGAACCGTGCAGGTGCGCGCGCTTGTAGATGCAGACATCGGTGTAAGACTGAGTGAACTGCGTAGCGAGACCTCCGAGTGGGCCGTCTCTGGTGAGCGGTGGTCCCTCGCGGGCGCGCAGAGCAAGTTCACCCTCACGCGCCAGCCAGATGGGCGTTGGGCTGAGGTGCGAGGCGATGCCCCGTCAACGCACATCGTGAAGCCCGGTATCGGCGAGTATCCGTATCAGGCGTTAGTGGAGCACCTGTCCATGCAGACGGCCCGCGCGGTGGGATTGCGCGCTGCCAAGACCGAGTATCGCGAGTTTGACGGCGAGCCCGCACTCGTGGTGACGCGCTTTGACCGTCGGCGTGCGCGCGACGGCAGCATCGTGCGTGTCCACCAAGAGGACATGTGTCAGGCGCTCGCGGTGTATCCGCGCAAGAAGTACGAGGCAAGCGGCGGCCCCTCGGCCGCCGACATCGCCCGCCTGCTGCGCGACAACTGCACCGATGGCGAGGCGGACGTGTGGGAGTTCGCGCAGGCGTTGGTGTTCAACTATCTCATCGGGGCGCCAGACGCCCATGCGAAGAACTACTCGATCATGCACGCGCCGGGTCTGACGCGCATCACGCCGCTCTACGACGTGGCATCCGCGTTGCCGTACGACGCCGCCGCCGGCTCAGAAATCAACCAGGCAGCCATGTCGCTAGGCGGGAAACGGGTGTTCGGCTCCGTCCACGGAAGGCATTGGGATCGGCTTGCGAAGGGCATGGGTGTGGACACGGAACGTCTCCGCGACGAGGTGCGTCGCCAGGCCGAGACTATCCCCGTGGCCTTCTCGCAGCAGCTGGACGCTACGGGCGCGACAGACCTCAGCAAGCGCCTCATGCCCAGGCTCGAGCACCTGTGCGCGGCGACGGTCACACAGTTGCGTGACTAGAGCTCAACGCGCCGGATGTCCCTAGCTGTCAGTACATAGAGAAACGGCCCGGCATCCTCGCAAGCCCGCATGATGCGCGACTCCGCTCGCAGAAACGCCGCAGACTGCTGGTCGCCGGTGAGGGATCCTTGCGACAGGCAGAATGCGCGCACCTCGAAGCGCGTGAGGGTCTCGCGTTCAGAACGCCGGTATCGAATGCGCTTGTCCTTCATCAGAACTGCGAGTCCTCGTTCGCCCGCATACTGCAACCATTCTTCGTCGGTCGCCTGTTGCGCGCGAGCCTCTCCAAACTCATCCGCGAGGGTCGAGACCTGCCAGCCCGCGCCTCGAAGGGCCCGCGGCAGCACCTTCGTGCCGAGGTTGCGATCAATGAGGAACCTATGCGGCAATCGGCAAACTCGCTCGAATCAGTTGCTCGACGGTTCTCTGGGGCATGTTGAAGTCATCTGCGATGACGTCCATGGATTCTCCGGCGTGGAATCGATCGAGGACGTCCTCGACGCGCACACCGTTGCGTTCTAGCACTGGCTGACCAAAACCAAACCGTGGATCGACTATGACTTCGGCCTCCCCATACTTGGGCAGCCTGATTGACTCTGCGTATCCCGACGGGCCGAATCGGACGTGGTTGAGGAAGTTGCGGACCACGGGGGTGAATACTCCTTGGTCGGTCCTCACGACTACGAGTTCGAGCTCGCGATCAGTAGCGCCCGAGGCGGGACCGACGCTTCGTAGCAGTTCGGCGCCGTCCGTATAGAGCATCTGGCTCGCGAGCGCGTGCTCGACTCCCATCTCATCTCGCAACTTCTCAAGTGCGGGACGGATGCGCTGCATCGGTACGCCAGTGGCTTTGACGGCGGCAAGGAAGGCCGCTTCGGCGAGGCCTACGAAAGGCATGGTGGCGAAGCCTGCCGGGCCTGCGCCGGCATCCGTCACGAGCGCGTCAGAGTGGCGTATCTCCCCCGAAGCCGTGGGAAAGTCGCGCCCTCGCGCCCACGACCGCAACGTCGCGGGCGGGATGCCCACGAGGCGTGCCGCCTCGGTAAGTGTGTACAGAGGCGTCGACAACTGTTCTGGAATCGCCATCATGAGGCCTCCTTCCTACACTTCACATCTTCGCACCCGGGCGTTCCATTGTCCCGCATGCGATGCGCGTAGCGTTCTGCGAGCTTCGCCACGTTGCGAGAGGCGCTCGCTATGCCGATTCGGTTCCTCACACTCCGTCGCGTTCCGGACTACAACAACCGGATGGCGTCGCCCGCGTAGTACGTGTCTTGCATGAGGCGCTTGTGCTGAGCGGTCAGTTCCTTGATGGCGGACTCCAGCGCCAACTCCACATTGTTTTCGCCCCCCGCGCGACGCACCTTGGCGAGGCCGTTCTTGGCGCGGCTGATGGTGTGCTCAAGGTTAAGCAACACGGCCGAGACCTCGCCCATGGCGGCCTCGGACGCCGAACCGTGGGAGGCGGGCTCTGGCATCGGCATCGATGCGGTCATCCTGCACTCCTTCCGTCGGTAGACCCCAGCGTATGCCGCTCCACCGACGCCACGCCGCGCAACCCACCCGGGTTGTGGACAGCGCCATCCATGTCGGCCGCACGGATGTGCGCAGCGACGGTCACACAGTTGCGCGACTAGAAGGCGCGCCGACAGCGCGCCCGTGCCAGCATGGATGAATGGCTGACACCGAATACCGCGAGGGATCTCTGTCACTTCGAGGCGCCGTCGCCATGGGCACAGGCGTCATGGTGGGGGCTGGGATCTTCGCCCTCACGGGGCAAGTGGCCGACCTTGCCGGGCCGCTGTTCCCCCTCGCGCTCCTGGCCGCCGCCGGCGTGGCCGGCCTCGGCTCCTACTCGTACATCAAGGTGACCCGAGCCCACCCGTCGGCCGGTGGCATCGCCATGATTCTGAACCAGGCGTACGGGCGCTCCACCATCACGGCTGGCTCGGCCATGCTCATGGCTCTCTCGATGGTGCTCAACGAGGCGCTTGTGGCGCGCACCTTTGGTACCTATCTGCTCGAACCCTTCGGGTGGGGTTCGAGGTGGCTCGTATCGGGCCTCGCGCTGTTCATCATCGTGGTGGCCGTCGCTATCAACCTGGCGCGCAACGAGAACATCGGTTGGTTTCAGACGGCCGGCGCCGTCATCAAGGTGGGCGGCATCGGCGTGCTGGCCATCGCCGCGATGATCGCGTCTGGCGGGGGATACGAGGCGGCCTCTGAGGATTTCGCTCCCGAGTCGGGGATTCTCGGATTCGTCGCCGCCGCTGGCCTGGGCGTGCTGGCTTATAAGGGCTTCACCACGATCACCAACGACGGCGCAGAGCTCAAAGACCCGGCCCGCAACGTGGGCCGCGCGATCGTCTGGTCGCTGGCCATCTGTGCGGCCGTCTACCTGATCGTCGCCGTCGGTGCGGGGTCCACCCTCACCGTCCAGGAGATCGTGGCCGCGCAGGACTATGCGCTCGCCGAGGCGGCACGGCCGGCGCTCGGTAGCGCGGGTGTGATCGCGACCGTCGTGGTGGCAGTGGTCGCCTGCGCGACCGGGCTGGTGGCCTCGATGTATGCGGTCTCGCGCATGCTCACCATGGTCACCGACATGAAGATGATCCCTCATCGCCACTTTGGGATGCCTGGCAAGGTGCGTCACCACCTGCTCGTGTACTTGGGCGTGGTCGCTGCGGTCCTCGCGGTGAGCCTCGACCTGTCGCAGATCGCCGCCGTCGGCATCGTGTTCTACCTAGTGATGGATGTGGTGATCCACTGGGGCGTGTTGACGCGGCTCCGTGAGGATGTGGGCGCGCGGCGATGGGTGGTCATCTCCGCGATCGCGGCCGACGCTGTGGTCTTGGTGGCATTCATGGCGGCACGGGGCGCCGGGCAACCGTGGGTCATCGTGGGCGCGGTGGTGGCCGTCGCGGTGGTGTACGCGCTCGAGGCGTGGTACCTCAGGACACATCCTGACGAGGACTGACGCGGTTCAGTCGACCAGCGAACTCAACCGCAGCGTCCTGCGAGGACATGAGTGCTCAGAACCCGTCCGAATGTGCACTCATGTCCTCGCAGGACGCAGGCGGTCGTCACGGCGCGCAGTCGCTATCGGGGCTGGATGTTCCAGGACGTGCCGCGCGTTACGGTTCCGTCGGTGCCCGTGATCGTCACATCGCCCGTGATGATGATGCTCTGAATGGGGTTCGGCTGCGGTTCGCACCACGTCACATCTGTGAGGGTAATCGAGACATCCGGGTATTCCGAGTACCGGTCAATCACGATGCCGCGCGACGGCGTGAAGGTGGCCGTTGCGTGGCCCGCAATGTAGTTGCCTCTTTCGTTATCCCGGCCCGTGAGCCATGCCTCGCTCGACGCGCCGAGCGTCACTGTTGCGCCGGTCGGGTCGGCCCACTCGTCAAGCAGGATCGGCCCGCTGCCATGGGCGAGCAGCGCGTCGATGCCGTCAGCAACCCGCCCTTCAACGGGTGCATCGGCATTGATCCAACTGAAGTCGAGGCCGCACTCAAGCTCCGACGCAAGCGTGGGATCCGGGTACCCATCGATGCTCGCCCACATCTCGGGCGGGACCGTGGAGAGCGGTTCGGAAAGACGGATGGGGAGGGCCTCCGAGACCATGGTGACGTCCACGTCTTCCGTGTAGTCGACCGCGGGGTACGGCACCGAGATGGTGCCCGCGTCAGCGTCGATCGATGCGCCCGGTACTCCATCGGGCTCGCATGCCAGGGGCAGGGGATCTGCCGGCCCGGTGTCGGACTCTCGATATTCGAGCTGACGCGCACAGTCGATGGACCCCGGCGCCCATGCACCTTGTGAGCCGACGGGTCCGTAGCCGGCCTCAGCCAGGACGTGGAGACCGATCATCTCCTCGGTCACGTTCGCGTGCGCGACCGCGTAGAACTGGTAGTCGCCTGCGGGGAGGGTGAGATCGTCGTACGAGGAGACTTCCAGGGGCGAGTCAGAGCACAGGTCCAGGTTCCTACCGAGGTTCACCACGTCGGTCCACGAGTACCCGTCGAGCAGTGGCGAGAAGCGCAGGTCGCTATGTGCGGATGCCTGGTCCACCAAGGCGACGACCACGCCATCCTTGGCCAGCACGCCGTAGCCGACGTCGAGGAACACCGGAGCGTGCGCTGAGCCGCTGTAGGTGACAGTGGTGAGCACCGACGTGCCATCGTCGAGCGTCGCCTCGGCGGGAGTGCGGGTGTCCGAGCCCGTGAACAGTGCGGTTTGCAGGGTGAACCCCTCGATGGAGCCACCCGACTCCGGGACGGCATCGCCGCAGGCGACGCGTGACTCGTTGTTGAGGACCACGTAGGGCCCGTTCTCGCTCACCGCCGGAACCGTGGCATACGCCACTGCGCCAGCGTCGGCCGTCGCTGCAGGAGCGTCGTCCCGGCGAGCGTCCTGAAGAAGTCCGGCGGTCACTAGACCGCCGATAGCAAGCGCCGACGATCCACCCGCCATCGCCGCGTTGCGTCGCCGACGTCGGCCGATGAGTCCACGCGTGGCGCCCCCAGGCGAGGCGTCGGCCGCCTGAAAGGCCCTGGCCCTGCCGTCGATCGACTCGGACATGAGGTCGTGAAGTGTAGGCATGTCACTTCTCCCTTCGCGGGGTCACGAGGACCTGAACGCGTTCGTCATCTGGCTCGGCACCGAGCGTGCCGCGCAGAGCCTCTGCGCCGTCGTGCAGGTAGCGCTTCACGGTGCCGACGGCGAGGTGCAGTTGGTCGGCGATCTGGGCCATCGTGAGGTCGTCGTAGTAGCGCAATACGACGCATGCGCGCACTCGCGGAGTGAGGTCGGCGAGGGCAAGCGTGACGGCGTCCCTGGCGTCAACGTCACCGGCGTGGTCGGGCCCCACCTCCGCACTCGCGAGCCGCGCGGCGGAACGCCTGAACAGCTGCTCGCGTCGCTTGTCATCGACAAACACGGATGCGATCGCACGCCGCACGTAGTGCTCGGCGTGCGCGGCCGACGTCAGGCGACGTGGCGAGGAGAAGGTCCGCACCATCGCCTCTTGGACGAGGTCCTCCGCGGTGGCGCGCTGGCCGGTGAAGGCAACGGCGTACGCGAGCAGGGCTGGATAGCGCTCCGCCGCGAGCTCGTCGTAGAAGCCTTGCCACCGTGCCACGCATCCCCCTTGCCAGATATTCTCTACCGCGTCTCTCATACAACACGAGCGCGGGGGGGCGAAAGGTTGGTGCCCGCGTCGGCGGGGAGGGCCAGTTCGCGGAAACGAGCGCCCCTGACGCCACGGCCATAGGGCGCACAGTGGGCCTCCCACCAGGCGCTATTCTCCCGTCATGGACAACGATGTCGATCGGAGCCGTGTCGACCGCATTGTGGGAGCCGACGGCCTGCGAGCAGCGGCCGCGCTAGCGGTCATCCTTTCCCACCTGTACCAACGCCTCAACCCGATGATGCAGCAGGACTGGTGCCAGCAGGTGCAGTGGGTGCTCATGAAGGGCGCCTTCGGGGTGTCGGTGTTCTTCGTCCTGTCAGGAATGCTCCTCAGCTTCCCCTTCTGGAGGGCATACCTGGCGGGTGAGCCGATGCCCAACTTGCGGCACTTCGCGCGCCGCCGTGCCGCCCGCATCGTGCCCGGCTACTACGTCAGCCTCATCGTGAGCTTCATCCTGGCCTTCTGGCTCACCCCAGACGCCGAACACCAGGTGTGGCGCCTGATCGCTGGCCTCACCTTCACGTCAGACTTCCACTACGTCACGTTCTTCCCGTCGCCTGTGAATGGGCCGCTGTGGTCCATCAGCTTCGAGGTCTTCAGTTACGTGCTGCTCGCGCTCATGATGGCGGCCTTCTTCTGGTGGGCCAAGCGCCGGGCGGCGTCCAAGGCTGGCGACGACGCCGGTCCGCGGCGGGGCGGCGCCCTCCGTGCCGGCCTCTACTGGGCCGGGGTCTTCGCGCTCGTGCTGGTGCTCAACGGCCTCATCGTGTCCACCATCAGCCTTTCCGACGAGGGCAAGGGCTGGGACTTCGGCGACATCGGCGGGGCGAAGGAGTGGATGCCCGGCTACAACCCGCTGGGATTCTTCGCACACTTCTTGCTTGGCATTCTCGCCGGTTGGGCTATCGCCGCATGGCGGGCTCGCCAGCGCAGGCGCCACGCCGACGCTGGGGCCAGCGAGTTGACCAGGTGGTGGTGGGACGCGGTGGCGGTCGCTGGTCTCGCGGGTGCGGCTGCACTGGTGTGGTTCAACCGCCTCCCAGCAGAACCGAACCACCTCGACAACTTCCAACAACAGCCCTACCTGTTCCCCTGGTTCCCGCTCGCGATCGCGGTGGCACTCATGGGCCTCGCGCACTCGCGTTGGCTGGGCCGGGTGGTCGACAACCGCTTCGCTCGGTACACCGCGACCATCTCCTTTGGGCTCTACATCTGGCACTACCTGCTGCTGTACCTGTTGTCCTACGTCACCGAGGGACGCTTCGAGTACTTCGGCATCTTCAGCTGGGGTCAGCACCTTGCACTGGGCGGGATCCTGCTCGCCATCTCGTACGGGATGGCGGCGCTCAGCTGGCGCTGGATCGAGAAGCCGGCGCTCACCTCGCGCTGGGCCAACCGGCGCTGAGCGATTCCGGCTTGCGCGACGCCGCCGTGCGTGGTCCTATGAGGCTATGAGTGGACCGAATGGATTTGACTATCGCACCCGCACCAACGGAGAGGTTCACATCTTCCATCAGGGCAAGTTGGCCAAGATGTTGAAGGATGAGGACGCCCAGAAGTTCCTGGCGGCCATCAAGGACGGCGACCCCCAGCAGATCATGGACGACGCCGTGGGTGCGCAGCACTCGAACGGCAGGGTCTCCGGCGGGCCGACGGGACCAGGCTCACACCTGCACGGAAACGGCGCTGGTCACGCACCCACGCAGTTCAGGCGCAAGACCGGCTGACGCGCGGGTCGCGGCCTCCGAGACTGTGCAGGGGGGTCGCTCAGCCCATCGACAGGATCTCATCAGCGCGGGGTAGGTACGCCATGGTCGGCGTCATCAGTTCGTGCTTGCTCTCGAGACCACCGTGGGTGACCGTCGTCCACGTGCCGAGCAGGGCGGCGTCTTGGCTGAGAAGGATGCCGCCATCGACGCCGGGGCACGGCGCGGGTGAGCCCACCTGCAGCGCGACATCTACCGGGCCCCTGTAACGGTCGTGAACAATCTCATCGAGGATCTCGACGGGGGCGAAGCCGACCACCTCGTAGCCGATCCACCCCGACTCGTCGTCGGTGGTTTGTGGGCGGAAGTAGACCAGTTGCGCGCCTGCTTCGAGCCGCACCGTGGTTCCATCGGGACCAAGGAGCGGCATGACTCGGGCTTCCTGCGTCCCTTCCGACAGGTGCTCGAGCGCAGGCAGACGTGCGTCGATGATGACGTCGTTCCACCCGAAGAAGTAGCCATGATCCACCTCTTGCGGCTCTCCGAGCCCCTGGTAGTCGTCGACAACTGCGCCGCAGACGACGTCCGAGGCGGAGGCGAAACGCGTCGGGTTGTCATAGTGGTCCATGTAGCCAGGCTCTGAGTCGGCAATCGATGACAAGGTCACGCTGAGCGGCTCGCTCACGAGAGTCACGTCGAAGGCTTCGGTGAACCCGGTGGCGTCGTACAGCAAAGAGAGAGTCTGGCTGTCGGCATCTACTTGCGCGCCTGGCACCAGGTCGGGAAAGCAACCGCGCACCGCGATGCCGCTGCCTTGAATTACCGCGCAATCGTAGGAGCCTGGCAGGTACACCCCGCCGGGGGCTTTCGCTTCCTCCCGAATCTCATAGCCGATCGGGAGCGCTTGGCCAAGCGCCACCGACTCTTCGGTGGCGAAGACGCGCGTGTACGCGACGGCGGTATAGTCGCCGGGCTCGATGGGAAACAGGTCGTACTCGCGAGGGCCGCGTAGCGACAACTTGCGACAGGAGAACGACTCGCTCGCTGCCGGGACAACGAACTCGGCACTGTAGGAGTCCTGAGCGAGAACGTCGCGAACTCGTGATGCATCGATCCATGTCGCTCCGGCAATGCGCCCATCCTGCACGAGCAGTATCCACAGGGGTCCGCGCGCGGCCGGGTCGGGGTCTTCGGTGGCGTGGGAGAGGCTCGCGGTAAGGAAACCCACGTCTTCGGTCGGCCACCCTTCCGCGGCGCCGGCCGACGCCACGGCCAAGGAGAACCCCTGAGAATCGGCGTCTGGCAGAGGAACTGGCTCGCCACAGATGGGGAAGTCCTCGATCGAGGTGAACTCGGGGCCGCCGCCAAGGGGAATGCGTGCGAGCGTCGGCACTGGAGTCTCCGACGGGGAGGGCGAGGCAGTGGCCTCGGCGTCGGCGTCGGACGCCTGCGATGAGGTCACCCACGCGGCCGCCCCGGCGACCACGAGCGAACCGGCCGCCGCGAAAGCGACGCCGCGTAGCGCCCACCTCCGCGCCAGGCGACGTCCAATCGCACGCTCGGCATCCTGGCTGAGCGGTGGAGCGGCGCGGAGACGCTCGTGATGGAGCGATGCGAGCACCTCCCGCAGACGCGGTGACGTCACTCAATCACCATCTCGACGGGCTCGCTCACCAGCGTGACGTCGAACTCCTGGGGTAGGGCGGAGGCGTCGTACAGCAGCGTGACGATGCCCTCTTCCTCGTCAAGGGTGGCGGTGGGGATCGCCTCCGGAAGGCACGAGCGCACCGTGACGTATTGCGACTGGAAGGCTCTGCAACCTCTCGAACCCGGCGTATACACGACACCCTTTTGCTTCGCGCGTTCGTCGATCACGAGGAAGTCGGTGCGCGCGAGCGACTGGAACAGCGCGACGGATTCTGGAGTCGCGAAGACGCGCACTGCGGCATACACCTCGTACGTGCCGGGTTCGAGCAACTGCTCGTGGTACAGGTACGAATCAGAGATTTCGTCGAGCGTGATGCAGTAGAACTCCTCGGCGTCCAGAACGTCTGGACCGCCTGCCGTCCTGGTGAGACCGTGCTGCTGCCACCCAAGCGTCGCGTCTTGAGTGATGATCGTGCCCACCACGACGCCGTCGCGTACCGCGAGCAGCTCCACGGCACCGATGCCCACGACGGGCTCGCTGCGTCCGGCGATCGGCTCTTCGGGAGCGCCCCACGTGAGCGCGACCGTGGCCAAGTTGCTCGCACCGTGGTGTTCGAGATCGAGCGAGAGGCGCTGCTCAGATGCATCCGGCTGGGGTGTGGGCGCGGGGTCGCCGCACACGTACTCTCCCCAGCGGATCTCGTACTGTGGCCCGCCGTCGATGGGGACGTGCGCGACCACCGGAACGGCAAGCGCGTCTGGTGTGGGCGCCGGCTCGTCAGCGCTCAGCACGTCCATGCCGACCGATGCGCCCGCGGCCCCCGCAGCGCCAAGCACAGCGACCGTCGCGATCCATGCTCCCCAGCGTGCGGCGACGTGACGTCGGATGGAACGCTCGGCACCGGAGGGGAGGGTGAAGGCGCTGTCGCGCTTGTCACGAACCAGCGTCGCCAGGGCTTGCCTGAGCAGTGGGGCGCTCATCGGGTCACCACCTCGATCTCGGTCGCGTCGGCCCTGGCGCTGAAGTCGGGAAGATCGTGCTCGCCCACGATGGGGGCCAGCACGTCGGTGACGGACTCAAGGAGCGACACCGCCGCCTCGCGCTCGATGCGAAAGAGCGCCGCGATCGAGTCGACCGGTTCGCCGTCAAGGTAGAAGCGCACTGAGGCGAGCCGCTCGTGCGGTGGCATGCCAGCCAGGGCGTCGGCGAGGCGCTCGGCGGGGGTGCGGTGAGCAGGCGTCTCGCGGATTTCGTCGGCGCCAGCGCCGACGGCGGAGTCAGCGGGATGCCGCTCGTCCGCGGACGGGGGTGCATAGGCCGAGTGTGCATTGCCGGGGGCGTAGGGCGAGGTGTCGGGGTGCCGGCCAGAGCGCGAGTCCCCGGATGCTTCCTCTGGCCCGTCCGAAGCCGCCGCCGACAGCTCATGTACCTCAGCGTCCGGCGGCGTCCCGCCGTCGCGCTCGTCGGCGTCACGCGCCACGGGGATCGCGGAGATGCCGCCAGCGAGCCTGCGAGCGATGTGCTCCCGCGCGGCTCGCCCAAGTTCGGTCACGCTCGCGATGCCGGAGGCCGACGCTGCGGCGACGACGGCGTCGGACGCGTAGTGGTGGGCCTCTTCGCCAGGACCAATCACGAGTTCCGCCCACGCCGTGACGGAAGGAAGCGCCTCGCGCGCAAGCTCGACCCGACGGGACCTGGACATCAGGACTCCAGCCTGCGCCGCCGCGCGGCCCTCATGACCAGGGCGCCGATGACAATCCCGAGCGCGACGAAGGCGACCGTCGCGATCGCCGGTCCCCTCGCGTCGGCCTTGCGAAGGGCGACCGGCTTGCGGAAGTACAGCACGCCCCAACCGTTCCTGACGGCCGCGCGACGCAAACCTCTGTCGGGATTGACCACAAAGCCGTGACCGACGGCGTTGAGCATGGGTGCGTCGGTAATGGAATCGGAGTAGGCGTACGAGGTGGCGAGGTCATAGCCGCGCTCTGCGGCGAGTTCCCGAATGGCCGCCGCCTTGTTCTCCCCGTAGGCGTAGAACGTGATCTCGCCGGTGTAGACGCCGTCGGCGATCTCCATGCGTGAGGCGACCCAGTGTTCCGCGCCAAGGAGCTGGGCAATGGGCGCCACGAGTTCGGCTCCAGAGGCGCTCACGATAACGACGTCGCGGCCATTTTCTTGGTGACGCCTGATGAGGGCGAGTGCTTCCAGGTAGACAACGGGGTCGATGAGCTCCTGAACGGTCTCAGAGACGATGTCCGTCACCTTCGCGACGTCCCAACCCTTGACCAGTTCCGACAGGGCGTCGCGAAGCCGACTGGTCTGGCGTTCGTCGGCGCCGCCGACGGAGAACAAGAAGTGCGCGTACGCCGCCCGGACGGCGTCGGATCGGGTCACGAGACCCTCCCGCATGAACGGGCGCGAGAACGCCGCCGACGACGACGTGGCGATGATCGTCTTGTCGAGGTCGAAGAACGCTGCGCTGGGTCCTGCCATGCGTCCAGCCTAACCTCACCGGCCGACGCGGGGAAGGCGTGGAGCGTCGTCCACAGGAGCAGTGTGAAACCCGTTTCCCCTGGTGAGCGGCCCTTGGCTCCCATTTCCGACGCTACGCCGCCACGGTGTTGCCATGACGACGCTTGAGTGGGTCCCCGATTGGCTTCGCCACATCCTCGAGGTACCAGGCATCACCGACGTGCTGATCAACACGCCTCGCGACGTGTGGATTGATCGTGGGCTTGGCTTGGAGCGCGCCGACGAGGTGGTGCCAGGGGCGCTTCCGGAGTGGGAGGCGGCCGACGTCCGCGCGCTCGCGGTGCGCTTCGCCTCCTTGGGTGGCAGGCGGCTCGACGACGCTTCGCCAGCGGTGGATGCGAGGCTTCCCGACGGCACCCGTCTTCACGCCGTCTTGCCGCCGATTGCCGACGGTTGCGCCGTGTTGTCACTGCGCACGGTAAGGCCGTCCTCGCTTGCATGGGAGGACCTCGTCATGTCGGGAATGCTGCACCCGGGCCTCGCGCCGGTGGTACGCGGTCTTGTGCGATCAAAGAGGTCCCTGGTCGTGTCGGGTGCGACAGGGTCTGGCAAGACCACCTTGCTGGCGTCGTGCCTTGCGCAAGTCGACCCGGCGGAGCGCATTGTCCTGATTGAAGAGGCGGGCGAGATCAGGGCCGATCACCCTCACGTGGTGCGGCTCGTGGAGCGGGCGGCAAACGTCGACGGTGCTGGCGAGGTGGCGCTCGCGCGGCTGGTGCGGGAGGCCCTCAGGATGCGCCCAGACCGCATCGTCCTTGGCGAATGCAGGGGAGCGGAGATCAGGGACGTGCTTCTCGCGCTCAACACCGGCCACCGCGGAAGCCTGACCACGCTCCACGCGAATGCAGCTCAGGATGTTCCCGCGCGCTTGGTTGGCCTCGGTGCGCTCGCTGATCTCTCTGAGCGTGCCGTGGCATTGCATGCCGCCGCGGCCTTCACCGCGGTGGTGCACCTGGAGCAATTCGAGGGCAGGAGAAGGGTCGCCGAGGTGGCCCTGCTAGACGCCACGGGGGGCCGCTTGCGCACCGTCTCGGCTGCGAGCGTTGACGCTGAGGGCAGGCTGGTTCTTCGCGAGGCGTGGCCGCTCCTGGCTGCGGCGGCGGGCGTGGATGAGCGGGCGGATGCGGCGCGCGAGACGCAACTCGACGGCGGGGTTGGCTCCGGACTCGGCCGCCGCGGCTCACCGCTGCTGGACGCCGCATGAGCGATCAGGTCACGGACATTGAGCGCCTCGTTGCGGTGGCAGCTGCCTCCCGGGCTGGCCTGCCGGCCGCGCAGGCGTGGCGAGCGTGGGAGCCGACGCTCGCCCTCGACCACGAAGGGGCGCCGCTATGGGATCGCGATGATGTCCTCACCTCCGAGGCGCGAGCGGCCGCACGGCTTGCGTACCGCTCGGGAGTGCCGCTCGCCGACGTGCTCGACTGCCTGGTGCGAGTGGCGAAGGCGCGCGCGGATGCCGCCAGAAGACGCGAGGCCGCGCTCGCCGGCGCCACCGCGTCGGCGCGAGTACTCGCCTGGCTGCCAGCGGCAGGCGTGCTACTCGGAGTGATCGTCGAGCCAAAGACGGCTGCGGTGCTGCTGGCCACCCCGCTCGGCTGGGCCCTCCTGAGCGTGTCGGGGTTGCTGGTGTGGCTCGGTAGGTGGTGGATGCGTGCGCTCGTGCGCGCAGCGGAGCGCGCGGGAGTGGTTCCGTGACCGGGCAGGTCTCGGTGGCGTCGGTCGCGGCGCTCCTGGGGGCGGCGCTGAGTTGTGGACTCGACGTGAGGAGCGCGCTCGAGCATGTAGGGCGCTCGACAGGACGCGAGGCGCAGGCTCTATGCGGGGTCGCCGTGGCGCTGGGGCAGGGCGTTGCATGGGACGCCGCATGGGACGCTTCGCCCGAACGATTCCAGGGCCTGGCACGCGCGCTGTCTCCAGCGTGGCACCAAGGCACCAGCCCAGTGGCCTCACTCGCGGCGCTGGGGGACGCGCTGGTGGACAGGGCGACAGCGGCTGGGGAGAGCGCGGCTGCCGAACTCGGCGTGCGCATTGCCCTGCCGCTGGCCTTGTGTCTCATGCCTGCCTTCGTGCTCACGGGGATCGTGCCGCTGCTCATCGCTCTTGCGAGCACCGTGGTGGGCAGTGCCGGCGGCGCACCGTGAAGAGTGCGTTCCTGCCGCAAGAGGTTCCCCGGCACTCGCCGGGGGAGATCGGGGCCCACGGCCCTCAAGAGAAGGGAAGACCATCATGATCACTCATGTGTTGCGGCGGCTTGACGCGCGCAAGGACGACGGCATGGCGACGGTGGAGTATGCGCTCGTCACGGTGGCTGCCGCCGCCTTCGCAGCGGTACTCATCGCCATCGTCAAATCACCGGAGGTGCGCTCGGCGCTCACGTCCATCGTCAGCGGTGCCCTCTCGGGGGGATGAAGCCGTGGCGCGTGGTGCCAGCTGCGCCGCGGGCGATGACGCCGGATCCGTGACCGTCGAATTCGCGCTTGGTTTGCCCAGCGTGGTGCTCGTGATGGCGCTCGCGATCAGCGCCCTGGCGTGGATGCTCGACGTCCAGGTGGCGCAGCGCGGTGCTGGCGAGGCGGCGCGCGCGGCGATCACGTCTTCCGATGTTGAGGCGGCAGCGGTGGGTAGGCGCGTGTCTGGTCAGTCCGACGTCAGCGTCGTCAGAAGTGGCGAGTATGTGACCGCTTGCGTCGCCGGACGGAGGTCGCCGTGGCCAGCGTACGAGCGCTGCGCGACAGCAAGGTCGCAACAGTGAGCGCTGATGCAGGGGATCGCGGTTCGGCGAGCCCCCTCGTCGTCGCCATGGTCGCCGTGGTCATGGTGCTCGCAGGGGCGAGCGCCCAGGTGGGCGCCGCGCTCGTGGGAGAGGCGCGAGCGAGTGCGGCCGCCGACTTGGTGGCGCTGGGCGCGGCGCGGACCGACCGCGACCTCAGGGCGCAGGGCTTCACGGCCTCTTCGGCCCTCGCCGCGGCGTGCGACGTGGCGTCAAGCGTCGCGCGCGTCAACCAGGCCGCGTTGACGGACTGTTCCCGCGGCGCGGGAGCATCGGTTGTGGTGTCGGTGAGCGTGCCCATTCGGGGCTGGCCGCAACCAGCGACGGCCACTGCGCGGGCGGGTCCCGCGAGGGGATAAGGGTGCCCGCACACAGAAAGACCCGACGGCGACTCAGGCTGAGGGATCTGAGCCGCCGCCGGGCGTTTCTAAGGATACGCCGACCGGCCGTGCTGCGTGGGATTCACGCAACCGCCCGACTGGCGATCCTGGCTTTCAGCAGCGCTGACGAGGCACCGTTGAAACCGTCTGCTATGGACTGGGAGTGACCGGCGTCTCCGTCCACGCCGATCCCGTCCACGTCCATCCCTCAGGTGGGTTGAGGGGATCGGCATATCTGCAGTCCGGGTCGAACCACTTCAGATGCGTGTCGCGGAGGATCCAGTCGTTGGAGATCTTGGGGCTGCCATTGTTCAGGCCGAGCGATTCAACCTTCCACGTGGGTAGGCAACTCAGTTGCAGGGTCGCGCCGTACTTCGACGCCGTCTTGCCCGTACAGGTGGAGCCGCTCCAGGTCGCATCGCCAGCCATGTACTTGTACTCGCTGTAGGTGCTTGAGCCGGAGGAGACCAGAATCGCCTTGTTGTCCCATCCGCCCCAGTTGCCGCTACCGCTCCAGTTGCCGAGCGAGGAGGCCCCCGTCGCAGCATCCGTCCACGTGATCGCCTTGTAGACGGCGCCATTGCCGAACAGGAAGTATCCGGACTTCGGCGCATAGGAGCCGGTGGAGCAGTTGTACGTGTAGCCCACGTAGGCGGGCTGGTTGGCGCACTCGTAGTACGTCGAGTTCGCCGGATCCTTGTACCAACCGTCCTTGATGATCCACTGTTGCTTGGCGCAATCGAAGTACTTGTACGGCTTGTCCGGGTGGTCGGCCTTGCACTCGGCGTAGGGGTCCTTCGCTGTTGAACCGGTGGAGCCGGAGGTCTTGCCTGACCCCGACGTACCGCCGCTGGCCGGGATGACGGTCTTGACGTTCGGAGGGTTCGGGTCGGTCTGCGCCGCCGTCTTCAGCTTGTCGATGATCGAACTCAGGTCGACCTGGGAGTCGTAATTGCGCGTGGGGTTATCGGCCCCGAACTTGGCGCGGTACAACTCGATCGGGGTGAGTCCGTCCTTGTTGTTGATGATGTTGCGATCCCTGAAGGCCGGATCGTCCTTCGCGGCGCTATAGGCCTGAGCGGCGCCAAGACCGAGAGCCATCGCACCCACCGTGGTGGCGATCGTCGCGACCGATTGCCTGGTGGAGCGGGCTCGCCTGGTGCGGCCCAAGAGGTCGGCGATCATGTCATCACTGGGCGCGTACGCCAGGCCGCCCTGTGTGGCGAGTTCTCTCATCTCGTCGTTGATGTTCATGGGAGCGCCCCCTTTCGTGAGGTTTCGTTGACTTGTGCGTACGCGACACCCTCCGAGGGGTTGTCGTGGAAGGCTCCGAGCGTCGCGCGCAGTTTCACGGCGGCATCCGAGAGGTAGCGGCGCACCGCGCCCTCCGTGATGCCGAGTTCGCGGGCAATGGCGACTGCAGTGAGGTCGTCATAGAAGCGGAGTACGGTGCAGGCGCGCTCGCGTGGGGTGAGTTGCTGCAGTGCCTCGTGAAGGTCGGTGCGGAACTCGACGGCGGTAGCGTCGGACGATTGTGCTTCGTCGTTGCCAAGCAAGTGGAACACGCGCCGCCACGCCGAATCCCTGCGACCAGCGTCCATGTGTGCGGAGAACATCGCGCGCCGCACATAGGCCTCTGCCTCGCCGAGCGATACCGACGCTCTGCCTCGCGCGAAGGTCTTCACGACGGCGTCGTGAAAGAGATCTTCTGCGTCACGGCTGTTGCCAGTGAGCAGGTATCCGTACGTCACGAGTGAACGGCCGCGCTCACGCACCAGCCGTTCGAGGACGTCCGCCCACTTGTTCACGCAGTCTCCCTTGGCTGGCGCTTGTACCTATTGATACGGACCGGGGGACAGAAACCTTGGGGCGGGAACTTCCTTTGTGAGATATCTCACATGGGCGGTCACGGCATGTCGCGAGGATTTCTAGGAGGAGACAGAAAAGCGGCGCGGCCGACGAGGGGGGCGTCGGCCGCGCCGAGGCACGGCGAGGGAACGGGAATTCAGCTCACCGTGACAGTTCCAAGCGAGGTCCAGACCTGCAGTTCGAGCCAGTCGTAGTCAACAGGTGCCGGAGCGATAGCGCTCGTCGATGATCCTGCCGCATCGCCGCCGTCTCCAGCAGTTGCCGCGCCGTCCCTGGCCACCGGGGTATCGATGGCGACCTCTGGAACACCTTCTTCGCCAAAGGTCTCGTAGTACGGCTGGCCAGTCTCGATGTAGACCGACTGGACGTTGACCACCGTGTAGGTACCCGGCGCTAGTTCGGCCGAGCCGCCATCAGTGGAGCAAGCATTCACTTCGCGCCACAGGTAGGTCCCTCCGAGGGTTTCTCCAGGGCTCAGCATCGAGTCTTGCGCGATGTCTATCTCGCTGTACTGGCCGTCGCGGTCCCTCGCCACGGGGTAGCCCTCCGCGACCACCGCGCCGTCTCTCACCAACATGAGCGCGGTGTTGGGGTCGGAGCCCCAGTACCCAGGGAGGGTGTACCCGGACACGTTGGTGACCTCGAGCTCGACGGTCGGGTTGCCCTCGACCACCCAGCCGTACGAGACATCGATGGTGCCGGGCAGGCTTGCCGTGACCCCGAGCAGATCCCACGAGGCACTCGTCGCCGGGAAGGTCGACTTGGTGGTGGAGTCCCACGTGCAGCCAAAGAAGTTCCGCTCCCAGGCTGTGTCGGGGTTGTCCTCAAGCGAGTCGTTGACCTTGACCACTCGTTGAGAGCCCTTCTGCATCGCCCATGGAGTCATGGTCGCGCGGGCCGCAAACTCGGCGCGTGCTGCGGCGGGCGTGAGCGCGTCGTCAGGGAGCTCAACCGGCTCGACGGGCTTGGGCTGGTACTGCCCGAAGGGGTCGTCGGGAACGTCGCCGGCGACGGCGAAGTCCACAGGAGTGGACACCACGCGAACGTAGTCAACGGCGTCGGCGGCGAGGCCCCCGCTCGTGACGGTGCCATCGTCAACAGGAGTGTCAGGAGAGGCTGGCTCGGTGTTGGCAGGCTCGATGGTGCCCGGCTCGGTGCCAGGCTCCGTCACAGGCTCTTCCGGCAGTGCGGGCTCTTCAGCGAGCGCCGAGTACAGTTCCTGAACCGCAATCACCTGGTACTTGCCGCCGGGCAGAGGCGCCCCTTCCCAGCAGTCAACGAGGTCGATTGCCACGGACTGTTCGATCGCCTCGCCTGCCGTCAGCGACAGGACAGCGGCGTCGACGGCCTCAGTTGCGCCTGAGGCAACCACCATGCCGTTCCACAACACGAGCGCTTGAGGACCGAAGGTCTCCACCTCGCCTGATGATGCGGGCATGAGGGTCGCGTCGAGAGTGATCGCCGCGCCGCCTGTCGCCTCTTCAGGGGCGCCTCTCAAGGTCAGCGAGTTGACGGGGTCCACCGCGACGAGCTCCTCGAGTGGGTATGAGCCGCACAAGCCCCATGCGAGTCGAGTCGCCTGGTCTTCCGTGGCCATCGCTCCGTCACTCGCGCCGCCGGCGATGTCTGGCGCCGCAGCGTCGGCCGCGAGGTCGTTTCCTCCTGCACCAGGGTTAACGGCTGCGACCGCGATCACGGCGGCAGCACCCAGCCCAGCGGCAGCGTTGGCGCCGGCGCGCAGCCTGCGCTGGCGGTGAATCCGCCGGGACGCGACGTCCACCGAGATCGTGGAGTCGGCCACGGGAGCCCTATCGGCAAGCCCGCGCAAGTGATCCGAGAGCCTAGTCATGGGAGTGTCCTTTCGTGGTGGCAACGTCGACTTCCGTGGTGAACGCATGGTCAGCGTCGTCCAAGGAGCCGAGTCGAAGTTCAAGAGCGCGCATTCCATCGGAGAGGTAGCGCTTGACGGAGCCTGGGGCGAGGCCCAGTTGGCCGGCGATGTCCGGCACCGTCAGGTCGTCAAAGAAGCGGAGCACCACGCAGGCGCGAACCCGCGGCGGCAAGTCGGCAAGCGCGACTGCGACGTCGGCGCTCAAGTCGGAGAACACCGTCGATGACTCCTGAACGACCTGTGGCCTGAACAGATGCTGCACGCGCTGCCACCGCTGCTGGCGCCGGTAGTGATCCACGTACAACGTGGTGATTGCGCGTCGCACGTAGGCCTCTGCCTTGACTTGCGACAGGCCCTCACGGGGCCGCGAGAACGTCTTCACGAGCGCGTCCTGGACCAGGTCCTGGGCAAGCGTCGGGTCGCCGCAGACGACGTACGCGTAGCCCAGCAGCGCCTTCTCGCGCTCGCGGACCAGGCGTTCCATCCCATCCAGCCAGTTGGCCATGTGCCCTCCTTTGAGGCTCTTCACCATGTCGACGCCCGGCGGGTCAGAAACGTTGGGTGTGAGACGCGAAACCGAGTTCTGACCTAGACTCGCCGCGTACTGCAATGCGCGCAATGGGGCGCGCAGGTCGTCAAGGAGGACGAATGCATTTGGCCACTGTCCCCGGCCTGGAATTCGGTCAGTCAAGTGTCGTCATTGTGGTGGTCATCGGCGTCGTCGCCGCGGCCGCTCTGTTGTTGTCGTGGACGCTACGACAACAAGTGCTGAGCGCTCGCGATGGCACGTCCAAGATGCAGGAGATCGCGAAGGCGATCCAGGAGGGCGCCGCAGCGTTCCTCAACCGCCAACTGCGCACGCTCATCGTGTTCGCGGCGGTGGTCTTTGGATTGCTCTTCTTGCTGCCAGGCGACACGGGGGTGCGCATCGGCCGTTCGCTCTTCTTCCTGCTGGGCGCCTTTTGTTCCGCCTCCATCGGCTATATGGGCATGTGGCTTGCCGTGCGCGCCAACGTGCGGGTGGCCTCTGCCGCGACAGAGCCAGGTGGCCGCGAGAAGGGAGCGCGCATCGCGTTCCGTACCGGCGGAGCCGTCGGCATGGGTGTGGTGGGTCAGGGCCTCGCTGGTGCAGCGGCCGTCGTCTTCATTTTCCGCGAGGACGCGCCGGCTGTGCTTGAGGGCTTCGGCTTTGGCGCAGCGCTCCTGGCCATGTTCATGCGCGTGGGTGGAGGCATCTTCACCAAAGCGGCCGACGTTGGCGCCGACTTGGTGGGCAAGGTCGAGAACCACATCCCTGAAGACGACCCCCGCAACCCCGCGACGATCGCCGACAACGTGGGCGACAACGTCGGCGACTGTGCAGGCATGGCCGCCGACCTCTTCGAGTCGTACGCCGTGACGCTCGTGGCGGCGCTCATCCTCGGCAAGGTGGCCTTCGGCGAAGAAGGCCTCATCTTCCCGCTCATTGTGACGTCGGTAGGCGCGCTCACCGCCGCACTTGGCGTGTTCATGACCAAGGTGCGCGAGGGCGAGCCCGGGCTGCGCGCCATCAACAGGGGCTTCTACACTTCGGCTGCCGTGGGGGCCGTGCTGTCTGCCATCGCGGCGTTCGTGTACCTGCCCAGCTCGTTCAGCGAGTTCAATGGCTCCTCCCTCGCTGACTTGGAAGCCGACCCCCGCGTCGTCGCGACGGTGGCCGTCTTCATCGGCATCGGCCTCGCGGGCGCGATCTTGTGGCTGACGGGATACTTCACCGACACCGCATCGAAGCCTACCAAGCGCGTGGCGGAGACGTCGCGCACAGGCGCGGCGACCGTGGTCCTCTCAGGCATCGGGCTGGGCCTTGAGTCCGCCGTCTACACCGCGACGGTCATCGCTGGCGCGATTGTCATCTTGTACTTCGTCGCCGCGGGTTCGCTGTCGCTCGCGCTGTTCTTGGTGGCCCTTGCTGGCTGCGGGCTGCTCACCACCGTCGGCGTCATTGTCGCGATGGACACCTTTGGCCCGGTGAGCGACAACGCCCAAGGCATCGCAGAGATGTCGGGGGAGGTCGACGAGGAGGCCTCGCAGATCCTCACCGACCTCGACGCGGTGGGCAACACCACCAAGGCGATCACCAAGGGCATTGCTATTGCGACAGCCGTGCTCGCCGCGACGGCGCTCTACGGCTCGTACTCAGATGCGGTCAACGAGGCCATCGCTTCTGCGGCGGCATCCACGAGCGACTTCACCTACGAGATCATTGACCCGCTGACCCTGGTGGGCGTGATCATTGGCGGCGCGACCGTGTTCCTGTTCTCGGGTCTCGCGATCGACGCGGTCACGAGGGCAGCGGGCGCGATCGTGTTCGAGGTGCGCCGGCAGTTCCGGGAGATGCCTGGCATCATGACGGGCGAGCAGCGGCCGGAGTACGGGCGCGTCGTTGACATCTGCACGCGTGACTCGCTGCGGGAACTCACGACGCCCGGCTTGCTGGCGGCGATGGCGCCCATCTTCGTCGGCTTCGGCCTGGGCGTCGGTGCCTTGGCAGGGTTCCTTGCCGGCGCGATCGGCACCGGCGTGCTCATGGCCGTGTTCCTGTCCAACTCCGGTGGGGCATGGGACAACGCCAAGAAGATCGTCGAGGACGGCAAGTACGGCGGCAAGAACTCGCCGGCCCACGAGGCCACCGTCATCGGCGACACGATCGGGGACCCCTTCAAGGACACGGCCGGTCCCGCGATCAACCCGTTGCTCAAGGTCATGAACCTGGTGGCCCTGCTCATCGCGCCGGCCGTGGTGGCGCTGAGTTACGGCGATGGGGCAAACCCGTGGCTTCGGTGGGGCATCGCGATCGTCGCAGCAGGCATCGCCGTGTTCGCGGTGGCGACGGCTTCCCGGCGTTCGCACGCAGGGGGCCTTGAGCTTGAGGGCGACGAGGCCGCCGAGGCAGAAGGTCACGGAGAACGGGAAGCGCGGGCGCGGCTTTAGGGCGGCGCGTCATGATGTCGACACCTCTGCCTGAGAGGATGCGCGCATGACACGCTCGGTCTCGCCCCTGGCAGGGGTGGTGGGCGCGCTCGTGGTGGTCGAGGCCACCTCTGGCGTGATCCAGGGCTACTACACGCCGTTGCTCAGCGACGTAGCGCGGCACCTCGACATCAACGACGCTCAAGTCAATTGGTTCGAGGCGGCGCAGTTGTTGCTGAGCGCCATCGTGGTACCGCTGCTGGCCCGGCTGGGTGACATCGTGGGGCATCGCAAGGTGCTCATCGGCTCGCTCGCCGTGACAGGGGCGGCATCGTGGGCGATCGCGTTTGCGCCGTCGTTCTGGCTGTTCACTCTCGTGTGGGCCATTCAGGGCTTCTACGTGGTCTGGCTACCCATGAACGTGGCGATCATTCACGCGCGGGCGCGCAAGCACCCGAACACGGCCGAACTGACGCGCAAGGGTGCAGGGATCATCGTCGTGGCTCTCGAGGCGGGCGCCATTGGAGGCGCCTTGCTCGCCGGCCAGTTTGGCCTGTTGTTCTCTGACCGGCTCTGGATCAGTCTGTCCATTCCCGCCCTGTTCGTGACCGTCGCCTTCTTTGTGGTGCTCTTCAAGGTGCCCGATCCAGGAACGAGGGGTGAGGGCGGCATCGACTTGGCAGGCACCGTGCTGCTCAGCCTTTCGTTGCTTGCGATCACCGGTGGTCTTGCGCTCGTGCGGCTCGATGGCGTGACCGTCTGGGTGATCGGCATGATCCTCGTGGGCGGCGCGCTCATGTGGCTGTTCGTGCGCAAGGAGCTCGGCCACGACGAGCCGGTCATTGACATGCGGTTGCTCGCGCGGCCGACGGTGTGGCCAGTTGTGCTCACGTCGGCGCTTTTCGGGGTGTCGGTCTTGGGCGCTCAAGGGCCGCTGTCGACTTTCGCGGCGACCGACCCCGCCGAGGTGGGTTACGGGCTTGGACTCGACTCGGCCAACAGGTCGTATCTCATTGGTGCGTACGTGTTCTCCCTGCTGGTAGGAGCCGCAGTCTTTGCTCGCGTGTCGCGGATGATCGCGCCGCGGCAGGTGCTCATGGGCGCCTCCACGATGGTCGCGGTGGGCTACCTCGCGCTGGTGCCCTTCCACGGCTCTGTGCTGATCGTCGCCTCCTGCATGGTGGTGGCGGGGCTTGGCTCCGGCGCCCTGGTGGCCGCTTTGCCTGCGATGGCCGCGGCTGCTGCGCCGCCTCACCAGACCGGCGTGGCGACGGGGCTCACCAACACCACCAAGACGCTGGGCGGTGCGTTCGCTTCCGCCATCTTCGCCCTCGCGCTCGCCTCTGGCGTCGACCCTGAAACGACCACCGCGGCTTCGCTGACCGGCTACCAGACCGTGTGGATCATCTGCGGCGTGACGGCTGTTGGCGCCGTGATCGCGCTCGTCACCGTGCCCAAGGTGGCGTTCACCAACGCCGATCCCGACGCCATGGGGCTTTCGCTCGAGGCGGTCGGCGCGCCCGAGCCGCGCAACCACAACGGCACCGACCGCTGACGAACGCCTCGCAATGCGCCAGGATGGTTTGCTATGAAGCGCCGCAAGAAGGTGGAGCAGGACGCGACGGCCTCCCGAGTCGCTCAACGTCTCTCGAGTCTGATCCAGGTGGCCACCATGGCGCCTCCAGCGGGGCAGGCCCTCGAGCACGAGGCTGAGGCGTCCTTTGCGCGCTTTCGCTCCCTGCTCACCGAGTACTACCCGCGCACCTTCGCCGCCGCTCAGATCGACGAGGTGGGGCGTGCTGGCCTGCTCCTCCGCATCGCTGGCCAGACAGCCGACCGTCCTGTGGTTCTCATGGCCCACCAAGACGTGGTGCCCGTGCCGGATGACTGGGAAGCGGAGGGCTGGGAGCGCCCGCCGTTTGCCGGTGTGATCGCAGACGGGTTTGTGCACGGCCGGGGAGCTCTCGATGACAAGGGCGCTCTGGCGGTCATGCTGGAGGCGATCGAGGGGTTGCTCGAAGACGGCTGGACGCCGCCGCGCGACCTTTACGTGCTGATGGGCGCCGACGAGGAGGTGTACGGAAGCTCGGCCGTCGAGGCGACCGCGCTGCTCGCGGCCAGAGGCGTCGAGCCCTACCTCGTGCTCGATGAAGGCGGCGCCGTCGCGACGGGCGCCTTCCCTACGGTCAAGCGCGAGCTCGCCGTCGTCGGCGTGGCGGAGAAAGGCATCCTCACGGTCGAGATCTCGGCGGAGGGCACCGGGGGTCACGCCTCCACTCCTCCCAAGAGGTCCGCCGCAGGCCTGGTCGCCGCCGCGATTTGCGAGCTAGAGGAGCACCCCTTCCCTTGCTCAGTGAATGACGTGACGGTCGAACTCTTCGCCACGGTCGCTCCTCACGCTTCGCTCGCGATGAGGGGCCTCCTCCGGCGCGCCGACTCGCTGCGCCCTGTCATCGCGAGAGTGCTGCCGCGGCTCGGGCCAGAGATGGCCGCCATGGTCCGCACCACTACGGCGGTGACGATGCTTGCGGCGAGCCCCTCCCACAATGTCCTTGCCACGCGGGCGAGCGCCGTGCTCAACATCAGGGTCGCCACGGGCACCTCCACGGAGCAAGCGGTCGCGCGCCTCATTGACGTGATTGACGACAAACGCATCGCGGTCTCCGTGCTCGAGCGATCCGAACCTTCGCCTGTGTCACCCGGCGGCAACGACCCTCGGTGGCTCGCCATCCGTGACGCGGTCGCCGCCTCCTACCCCGACGCCGTGACCGTTCCGTACGTCATGTTGGCCGCGTCCGACGCGCGTCACGTCAACGCGATCGCCCCCGCCGTCTACCGCTTCGCGCCACTGCGCATGTCCGCGCAGCAGCGTGCTGCAGTGCATGGCCCCAACGAGAAGGTCGAGGTCGAGTCGCTCGGCCGGGGAGTGGTGTTCTATCGAGCGTTGTTGACGGGTCCGCTGATGGCGGGCGAGGTGTGAGCGGGGTAGAGGTCCGCCGGATCCGCGCGGCCGAGTGGGACCGAGTGCGAGACCTGCGCCTCGAATCGCTAGCCGACAAGGACGCGGCGGTCGCCTTCCTTGAGACGCTGGAGTCGTCGCTGGCGCTCAGCGCCGACTTCTGGCGCGAGCGCACATCCACGGGCGCGCATTCGGATGGCGTAGCTCAGTTTGTGGCTGAGGCCAACGGCGAGTGGATGGGGTCGGTTGCCGTGCTCCTGCGTCGCGCCGGAGACGCCGATCACCACGGAGCCGCCGTTCCCAAGGATCGCGCAGACCTTGTGGGCGTGTATGTGAAGCCAGAGCGCCGAGGCAAAGGGGTTCTTGATGCTCTCATTGATCACGCGGCGAAGTGGGCGCGCGCGGCGGGCCTTCGCGCGCTGACCCTCGACGTGCACCGGGATAATACTCATGCGCAAGCGGCTTATGTCCGCTGCGGGTTCGTGCCCACGGGACGCACGTTCACCAGTGTGATCGGCCCTGAGACGGAGTGGGTTCTGGATCTCACGCGTGAGGAGGGCCCCGGCCGCTAACCTGCGTGGTGTGTCATCTCTTGCGCCCGTCATCGATGAGTCATCAGCGTCGGCCCTGCGCTCGGACCTCGCCGCATGGACGGTGGACGCGGTCGCCGCGGTGGTGGGTGAGACCGCGGTGCGAGCTCTCGCGCGCGAGCAGGTGGTGCCCGCCCGCATGGAGGCGAGGCGCGTGGACAACCCGGTCGCGCTGCTGACCCGCCTGTTCACCTTGGGGGAAGCGTTGACGCTCTCCCAAGCTGCCGATGCTCTGCCGATGCTCACGGTTGATGGCGCCCAGCGGAGCGGTCTCGTGAACGTCAGCGGTGCAGGCGCCGACGCTCGCGTCACGGCGGCCGTCGACCTTTCCCCATACTCCTTCGCCGACGCGGACGGCGAGCACCACTGGTGGATAGCCTCCGACCTCGGCGAGCGGATCACCGGTGCCGCCCTGACGGCCGAGCACGTGCTCGGCGTCGGCGGTGCGAGCGCCACCCTCGCCGCCGCGACCTCTCGCGCCAGCGTCGGCCGGGTCTTGGACCTTGGCACCGGTTGCGGGATCCAGGCCTTGCACGCCTCGCTTCACGCCGACGCCGTTGTCGCCACGGATATCTCTCGCCGTGCGCTCGCGTTCGCCGAGTTCAATCGGCGCCTCAATGAGCCGCCAGCAACGTGGGAGTTCCGCGAGGGCTCCCTGCTCGAACCGGTCGCTGGCGAGCAGTTCGACCTGGTGGTCTCCAACCCACCCTTTGTCATCACCCCTCCTGGCGCGCCCAGCTTTGTCTATCGCGACGGACGCCGCGGTGGCGACGGGATCGTCGGCGCCCTGATGCGCGACATCGGCACCGTCTTGGCGCCCGGCGGGTTGGCCCAGTTGCTGGGGAACTGGGAGGTGCGCGCGGGGACCGATTGGCGCGAGCGCATCGAGCAGTGGCTCGACGCTGCGGAAGTCCCGCTGGACGCATGGGTCATCCAGCGCGATCTCCTGGACGTTGCCGAATACGCGGAGACCTGGCTGAGGGACGCTGGCGTGGTGCCCGAGCGGGATCGCGAGGGCTTCGAGTCGGCCTACGAGGCGTACCTGAAGGACTTCGCCGCACGGGGTGTCGAGGCGGTGGGCTTTGGCATCATCACGCTGCGGCGACCGCTCGCCGGCACGCCGACACTGCGCAGGCTGGAGGAGCACGAGGGCGCCGTCGCGCAGCCACTGGGGCCGCACCTTGCCCAGGTGCTCGAAGCTCACGATTGGCTCGTTGTCCGCAGCGACGACGAGGTGCTTGCCGAGCGCTGGGTCGTTGCGCCGGATGTCACCAAGGAGACGTACGGGCGGCCAACGCTCGACGATCCTGAGCACATCTTGATTCGCCAGGGCGGGGGCCTAGGGAGGGCCATCAAGGCCGATACCGCGCTGGCTGGATTCGTGGGAGCGTGCGACGGGGAGTTGACCGGCGGACAGATTGCGAATGCGCTGGCGGCGCTGCTCGAGGTTGATGCGGGCACGATGCGTTCGGGACTGGCTGCGGCCGTGCGCGAGCTTGCGCGGGACGGCTTGCTGCTGCGCGACCTTGCGCGGGACGGCTTGCTGCCGCGCGACTAGTTCTGCAGCGGGCCGCATTGCGTTCGCTCCGGCCCGCACCCGCCCACGCGCGCGCTCCGTCAAAAACTCACTACTGCAGCGACATCAGACCGCTCGGCCCCGTGTGGAGGAGGCTTCCGACGTGCGGCTGGTAGTGACTTCTACGCGCGGTGGCGGCGGGCTGTGCGGATAGGGGGAGGCGCGGTGGCGGCGGAACGCGCGGATGGGGCGGAGGCGCGGTGGCGGCGGGCTGTGCGGATAGGGCGGAGGCGCGGTGGCGGCGGGCAGCATTGCTTGCGCTCGGCCCGCACCCGTCCGCCGCAACCCGCCTGGGCCGGGACGATGGTCCCAGATGGCGCCGGTCGAAGAGGCGTAGAACACTAGATGTAGGTACTCGCGGGCAATGGCGCCACTAGATGTAGTGTTCGGGCCGTCGTCCACTCGCTTCTTCAAGGAGAATTGTGACCGCCATCCAGGACGCCAGAGACACCGCCGAAGCCGCTCCTCGCACCATGGGCATCGACATCACGACGCCGCGAAACGGCACCCCGCTCATCAGCGTGGAGGACTCGATCGAGGAGTATCTGTTCCGCCGCGACTGGCGTGTCAACGCGAACGCGAATCAGGGCTATTCGCTTGGCGGCCTGATCCTGAACACGGCTGGAAAGGTCATCGCCAACTACTGGCTGAGCCACGTGTACGAGCCGGAGGTAGGCGAGGCGCACAGAGCAGGCGATCTCCACTTGCACGATCTCGACATGTTCTCTGGTTACTGTGCCGGTTGGTCGCTGCGCACGTTGCTCGCGGAAGGCTTCAACGGCGTCGGCGGCAAGGTGGAGGCGAGCCCCGCCAAGCACTTCTCCTCTGCCGTGGGCCAGATCGTGAACTTCTTGGGAACGCTCCAGAACGAGTGGGCTGGCGCCCAAGCATTCTCGAGCTTCGACACCTACATGGCGCCCTTCATCAGGCTCGAAGGGCTCAACTACACGCAAGTGCGGCAGGGCATCCAGGAGCTCATCTACAACCTCAACGTGCCGTCACGGTGGGGCACCCAAACACCCTTCACCAACCTCACGTTCGACTGGATCTGCCCGGAGGACCTGCGGCCGCAGGTGCCCGTCATTGCTGGCCGCGAGATGGACTTCACGTACGGCGACCTGCAGGCCGAGATGGACATGATCAACCGCGCGTACATCGACGTGATGACCACGGGCGACGCGCAGGGGCGTGTCTTCACGTTCCCTATCCCCACGTACAACATCACCAAGGACTTCGATTGGGATGGCCCCAACGTCGAAGCCCTGTTCGAGATGACGGCCAAGTACGGCCTGCCCTACTTCCAGAACTTCATCACGTCGGACCTGGAGCCGCACATGGTCCGCTCGATGTGCTGCCGCCTCCAGCTCGACTTGCGCGAACTGCTGAAGCGGGGAAATGGTCTGTTTGGTTCCGCCGAGCAGACGGGATCACTCGGCGTGGTCACGATCAACATGGCGAGGCTCGGCTACCTCTATAAGGGCGACAAGACCGCCCTCTACGGCGCTCTCGACCGGCTACTCGAGTTGTCCAGGGAGAGCCTCGAGCGCAAGCGCGAGGTCATCGGCCAAGCGATCGACGACGGTCTCTTCCCCTACACCAAGCGCTACCTCGGCACGTTGCGCAACCACTTCAGCACCATCGGCGTCAACGGCATCAACGAGATGATTCGCAACTTCTCTGACGACGTTGACGACATCACCACTCCGGACGGCGAGGCGTTCGCTCTGGAGATTCTCGATCACGTGCGCGAGCGCATGGTCGAGTTCCAGGAGTCCACCGGACACCTCTACAACCTGGAGGCCACGCCGGCGGAGGGCACCACATACCGCTTTGCCAAGGAGGACCGTCGCCGCTACAAGGGCATCCTCCAAGCGGGCACCGACGAGAACCCGTACTACACGAACTCCTCTCAGCTGCCGGTGGGCTTCACCACCGACCCGTTCGAGGCGGTGGCGCGCCAGAGCGAGATGCAGTCCAAGTACACCGGCGGCACCGTGCTGCACCTCTACATGGGGGAGCGCATCAGTTCTTCGGAGGCGTGCAAGATGTTGGTCAAGCGCACGCTCGAGTCGGCGCGGCTGCCGTACATCACGATCACCCCGACCTTCTCCATCTGCCCGAGTCACGGCTACCTCGACGGAGAGCAGCCCACGTGCCCGCTGTGCGCCGCCGAGGACAAAGTCACGGTGTGCGAAGTGTGGACGAGAGTCATGGGTTACCACCGACCAGTGCAGTCGTTCAACATCGGCAAGAAGGGCGAGCACGCCGAGCGCACTCACTTCCGCGAGCAGGGCGTGTCAGAGGGCCCCGCGGCCCGGGGAGAGTGACGGGGGACCTTGGTCTGGCATCGGCGGCCGGGGCAGCGGCCACGATGCCCATACGGCCATCGAGCAGGGGAGGCGACATGAGTCTGGTTGCAGGCCTTTTCGGTCCCGACGCCCCGGTGGCCGCTGACGATCTTCAGATTGCGGGATTCGAGCGGTTTTCCACCGTCGACTGGCCGGGCAAGTTGGTCGCGTCCGTGTTTGCTCAGGGCTGTCCGTGGGAGTGCGCCTACTGCCACAACATCGGCATGCAGCCGATGTACGTGGACGGACTGCTGCCATGGGCGGCGGTCTCATCTCACCTGGCACAGCGCATGGGCAAGCTTGACGGAGTGATCTTCAGCGGCGGTGAGCCGACGCGCCAACGAGCGCTCATCCCAGCCATGCAGGAGGCGCTCGCTATGGGCTTCGGTGTGGGGCTTCACTCGGCGGGGGCGTATCCCGTGCGGCTTGCCGATGCGCTGACCTATTGCTCCTGGCTCGGCCTCGACATCAAGGCCACGCCAGAGGGCTATGTGGACATCACGGGAATCTCTGCTTCCGGCGCTAAGGCGTGGGAGTCGCTGGAGATCGCGATCGCGTGGGGTGGCGAACTGCAGGTGCGACTTACCGTCGACCCGACTCACCATTCACGGGACGACGTCTGGGCGGTGGTAAACCGCGTCCAAGAGATGGGCGGGCCGCGGCCCGTCTTGCAAGAGGCCAGGCCCGACGGCACGTCGGAGGAGTATCAGCGCGCGCTCGGTAGCCTCCGCCTCAAGGACGTCATGACGCCTCGTGACCACGTTGAACTCGGTATTCGCTAGGCCCGTCTCGATCGACGTGCCGCGCTGCGACGGCGCTACTGCGCAAGGGCGTCGCTGACGCGCTGCCACACGCTGGGGTGCGCGGTCAGAATCCCTGTGCGCTTGTCTCCTGGCAGGTACTCGCTGCCATCGAAGCGCGCGACTCGCAGGCCCGCCTCGCTCACAATGAGCGCTCCTGGCGCGTGATCCCACGGCAAGGTGCGCGTGAAGGAGGTGTAGTCCGTCTGCCCCGTGACGATGTCCAGGTAGTCCCAGCCAGCGCAGAAGCGAATCGGCGAGGCGGGGCCGAGCGTCCCCGCCCGCTCCAGCAGAGCGTCGTCCGCCCCCTTGCCGGTGTAGACCGCCGAGACCGCGCCGCGCAGCGCCTCCGGCCGCGGAGGCGCTGGAGCCACGTGGCGCTGGCCGTCAAGAAACGCGCCGACGCCCCGCGCAGCGTGCACCTCGCTACCCGTCGTGGGGTACGTAATCCATGCCGCTTGAGTGCGCCCGCCGTCAATAAGCGCCACCATGCAGGCGAAGGTCTCTTCGCCGTGGACAAAGTTGCGGGTGCCGTCGACGGGGTCAACCACCCAGCACGGCTCGCCGGTGCCGACCTCGTCCAGCAACGCAGGGTTCACGGCTGTTGCCTCTTCGCCCACCACCGTCACGTCGAGAATGTCTCGCAGCGCCACCGTGAGTTGCTTTTCTGCCTCGACGTCGGCGTCCGTCACGAGGTCCCAGTCGTGAGCCTTGGTGCGGATTTCCGACGCGGCAAGTGATCGCCACCTGGGCAAGATTTCGGTCTCTGCGGCTCGGGTCATGGCAGCGAGCACGGCGGTGGACAGGTCGGCAGTTATCGCGTTCTGGGGGAGGGTCACCACACCATGGTGTCAGGTCTCGCACCCGGCCGACGCTCCGGCAGTCCCGGTCGCGGCCAAGGGGGCAAAGAAGAGGCAACTGCGGTCCGTATGTATCCTGTGACGGTCTCGACCCTGAGGCGCACCCCTTATAGAAGTCAGGTTTTCATGGCCCGCAAGCTCGTCATCGTGGAGTCTCCCACCAAGTCGCGCACCATCGGCGGCTACCTGGGCGACGACTACGACGTCGTCTCCAGCGTCGGCCATATCCGCGACCTTCCCCAGCCGAGCGAGCTGCCAGCCGACAAGCGCGAGGGCTCGATCGGCAAGTTTGCTGTGGACGTGGAGAACGGCTTCGAGCCCTTCTATGTGGTGAGCCCTGAGAAGAAGAAAGTCGTCGCCGAGATCAAGGCCAAGCTCAAGGACGCCTCCGAGGTTTACCTCGCGACTGATGAGGACCGCGAGGGAGAGGCCATCGCCTGGCACCTGCTCGAGGTGCTGAAGCCTAAGGTTCCCGTGAAGCGCCTCGCGTTCCACGAGATCACCAAAGAGGGCATCATGCGCGCCATGGAGCACCCTCGCGAGGTCGACATGGAGTTGGTCGAGGCCCAAGAGGCACGCCGGGTGCTCGACCGCCTGTACGGCTACGAGGTCTCGCCCGTGCTGTGGCGCAAGGTCGCGCCTGGCCTGTCCGCTGGCCGCGTGCAGTCGATCGCGCTGCGCCTGGTGGTGGACCGCGAACGCGAACGCATGGCGTTCCAGGCCGCCGAGTATTGGGACCTCACCGCGACGTTCGCGGCCAAGGACGGCGCCGACGCTGGACGCACCTTTGGTGCGAAGCTCGTCTCGGTCGACGGCAAGCGGGTCGCGTCAGGCAAGGACTTCGACGACCGCGGCGTGCTCACGTCCGATGCCGACAAGGTCACCCACCTGACGGCCGGCGCCGCTGGTGCGCTCGCCGCTGGCCTGTCCGACTCGACCTTCTCTGTGGTGGGCGTCGACTCGAAGCCCTACAAGCGTCGTCCGGCTGCGCCGTTCATCACCTCGACGCTGATCCAGGAATCAAGCCGCAAGCTGCGCCTGGGAGCGCGAGAGGCGATGCGCGTCGCGCAGGGACTGTACGAGCGCGGCTACATCACCTATATGCGTACCGACTCGCCGTCGCTGTCTGGCGAGGCCGTGCGCGCCGCACGCAAGCAGGCCATCGAGCTGTACGGAGCCGACTCGGTCCCCAGCTCGCCACGCGTGTACTCCAGCAAGGACACGAACGCCCAAGAGGCACACGAGGCGATCCGTCCCTCTGGGGACACGTTCCGCACGCCGGAATCCGTGCGGGCCGACCTGCGCGGTGATGAGTTCCGCATGTACGAGATGATCTGGAAGCGCACCGTCGCCTCCCAGATGGCCGACGCCGCAGGCACCACCTCGACCGTGCGCATCGGCGCCACGAGTGCCAACCACCACGCCGTCGAGTTCTCCGCCTCCGGCACCATCATCACGTTCCCTGGCTTCATGGCCGCCTACGAGGAGTCTCGCGAGAAGTCGCGTTACGACGACGACGAGGCGAAGGTCATCGAGGACAAGGAGTCGCGGCTTCCGCAGCTCGCGGAGGGCCAGGCGGTTGACGCGACCGACCTCGCGCCCGTCACCCACGCGACCACGCCGCCGCCACGATTCACGCAGGGCTCCATGATCAAGGAGCTCGAGGACAGGAAGTTCGGGCGTCCCTCGACGTACGCCTCGACGGTGGACCTGATCGTGGCCCGCGGCTACGTGCGCGTGGTCAGCCAGACGCTCATCCCCACCTGGATCGCGTTCTCCATCGTGGGATTGCTGGAGAAGCACTTCGACTGGCTCATCGACTACGACTTCACGGCCGACATGGAGGCGGGGCTCGACAAGATCGCGTCAGGCGACGTTGACCGCACGGACTGGCTCTCCGACTTCTACTTGGGCATCGAGGGGGCGACGCACGGTCGCGCCGAGGGGCTCAAGCACCTGGTTGAGGACTTGGGCGACATCGACGCACGCGCCATCAACACGTTCCCCGTAGGCGAGGGCATCTCCTTGCGCGTGGGCCGCTACGGTCCGTACATCGAGCGCGAAGTTGACGGGGAGACGCAGCGCGCCTCCGTCCCCGAGGACACCGCGCCGGACGAGCTGACGGTCGCGCTGTCAGAGGAGCTGTTCGCCAACCAGGGCGGAGACGAGCGCGAGCTCGGTACCCACCCAGAGTCGGGACTGCCGATCGTCGCGAAGGCCGGTCGCTTCGGCCCGTACGTGACCGAAGTGGTCCCTGAAGGATCGAAGGACAAGGCGCGCACGGCGTCGTTGTTCAAGTCGATGCAACTGGAGACGGTCAGCCTCGAAGACGCGCTGCGTCTGATGTCGCTGCCGCGCGTGGTGGGCGTCGACCCCGCCGACGGCGCGGAGATCACGGCCCAGAACGGCCGCTACGGGCCGTACCTGAAGAAGGGCACCGACTCGCGCACCATCGAGTCGGAGGACTTGCTGCTGGACATCACTCTGGAGCAGGCGCTCGCGATCTATGCGGAGCCCAAACGCGGCAGGGGTCGGCAGGCGGCGCCGCCGTTGGCCGAGTTCGGCATTGACCCTGTCAGCGAGAAGCCGATCGTGGCGAAGTCCGGCCGCTTTGGCGACTACATCACCGACGGGACCACCAACGTCACAATCCCGCGCGGCGAGACGGTGGAGACGCTGACGCCCGAGAAGGCGGTCGAGCTGTTGGCGGACAAGCGCGCCAAGGGCCCGGCGAAGAAGCCCGCGCGTCGCGCGCCCGCCAAGAAGAAGCCCGCAGCCAAGAAGGCGGCTCCCAAGAAGAAGTAAGCGTCCGCGCGACTCCGGGTGGCGGCGCGCCCGTCGCGCCGGGGGTCTGCACCTGCGCCCAGCGTCCGCGCGCCTCCGGGTAGCCGCACGCCACCCCGCCGTGCCGGGGACCATCTCGCCGTGCCGGGGACCATCCCGCCGCACCCGACCGCGTGCCCGCCGCACCCGACCGCGTGCCCGCCGCACCCGACCGCGTGCCCGCCGCACCCCCGCGCCGCACGCCTCGGCTGGGCGACCTGTACCGTCCCTGACACAGCGGTGGCGTCGGCGTCGGCGTGTCGCCTGGGACGCGCCGCGTCCGCAGGTCTCCTGTGTCAGAGACGGCTCGCAACGTCGCCGGTGGCTCGGCCGTACGCTTGAGCGGCCCAGGGACAACGGTCCGACGCGGCGGCGCGTTTATGTGTCGACCTGAAGGGGTGGACATGGAACAAAAGGATGTGTTGGGCGAGATGCTCGACGCTGGGGCCGACCGGCTCGCGGCCTACGGCTACCTGCTCACGGGCTCTCAACACGCGGGCGAGGATCTCGTTCAGGACGCGATCGTCAAGGTGTTCGTCAAGAAACGAAGGCTCGACAATCCGCGTGCCGCCGAAGGGTATGTGCGCGCAACGATGCGCACAATCCACATTGACGGGATCAGGCGCCAGGGCCGCTTTCGAGCGCTCATGCCGCGGCTCGCTCATGCCGACGCGGTGGATTCCGCCGACGTCGCCGTCATGGACCGGGCTCGGATGGGTGTGGCGCTCAAGGCGCTCGCGCCGCAAGAGCGCGCCGTGGTCGTCCTGAGGTTCTACGACGACCTCAAGGTGTCAGACATCGCCGCGCACATGCATCTCGCCGAGGGAACCGTGAAGCGGTACCTCTCCCAAGCGCTCGACCGCTTGGCACATGAACTAGGAGACATCGACGGGGATGCGGACCGCATCGGCGTCGTCGAGAGGAAGAAGTGACCATGGATCTTCACGAGGAACTTGAGGCGTTCGCACGGGCTAACACCGCAGCGTCGGGAAGCCGCCTGCGCGACCGTGCCACGCGCGCTCACTTGGAGGCGCGGGTCACCCGCGGCCGCCGCGTCCAGAACGTCAAGATGGGCGCGGGCGTACTTGGTGCCGCTGGCGCTCTCGCCGCGGGAGTGATCGCCGCGCCGCACCTCGGGCTTGACTCCTTTGGGCCCGCAGGCACTCCGACGACGTCCCAACCGGAACCGAGCTCAGGTGAGGCAGACTCAACCGCCACCGTCAGTCCGTCCCCCGCGCCCAGCCCGGCGTCGGACCAGGGACGACCCGAACTGCCCGACGCGTCGTCGCTGCCGGCTGTAGCTGACCTGCCCAGCGTCGGCGAAGACGGCTACTTGGCCGCGACCGACGCTCTGTGGACGCTTGAGGGGCCGCTGGCCTGTGAAGCCGTTGCCGCTGCTGACTACCCTGGCGCGCAAGCCGAGGCGCCGTTCCTCGGGTCGTCGGTTCCGATACCGGCCGTGCTCGAAACCGGGAGGCTATACGGCTGGGGTGACGACGTGCTCGTGGGCGGCTACCCGATCCCGATCGCTCCGCTCACGGCGGAGCAGGAGGCCGCAGGAGATGCCGCCGGCGTGGAGCAGTACGGCCGGAACGCGATCCTGGTCATCACCAGCGCCGACGGTTTGTCGTGGGGCTACTCCCTGGAGTGGAGCATCATTCAGGACCCTGTACACGACCAGCCGGGCACCTTTGTGGCGTTGGCCGACACGTACAGCTGCAACGGTGACGGGGTGCCGCCTGAGGGTGTCTATCACACTCGCCTTGCGTACCTGACGGTCGACGGCACGAACGATGTCATGGAGCTGGCGCCGGTGCGAGTGGTCAGCGGAGTCCCGTCGTTGCCGGAGGTGGACGCGCTGGGCTAGTTCTGAGTGGGGCGCCCCGGACCTACGGGTGCGGGGCGCCCTGCCGCGCCTGCCCGGCTCGGCCCCGTCGCGCCGCCCGCCGCCCGCCCGGTGCCGGCTCCGCACCCTCCGCGCGTGCCGGGCTCCGCACCCTCCGCGTACCGTCTCTGACACAGCACGTTGGTCGGAGGCGGCGTGTCGCGCGCGACACGCCGGGTGGGCACTGTGCGCTGTGTCAGGCACGGATCACGTTCCGGCTTCTGGACGGAACGCAGCTAGCGTTCGACGCAGTTCCGGCGCACGTCCAACGCACGGCCCACGCACCGACGGGGCTTGCCACAGGCGGACTCCCGGATCACTTGCCGGTCGCGCGTCGTGCCCAACACGCATGCCGACGCTTACTCCCCAAGTAGGTCGCCACCCATTCGACTGCGAGTCGAGGCATGGTCAGCATTGGTGAGATGCGGATCGAGGCCGTGCTCGCGGCACATCACGGGGCGATGCGTCGCGAAGACCTCTTGATATGTGGCGTGTCACGCCGCGAGATTCAGCAGGCTCAACAGCGCGGGTGTGTGACTCGGCCCTATCGAGGTTGCTACGCATTGCCGGGTGCCTCCCGGGGCGCTGTGGCAGCGGCTGCCCTGCGGGGATTCCCCACCTGCGTGACTGCATTCCGCGACTGGGGCGTGCCTGTCCTGGATCCGGCTCCCCGAGGCGCCCACGTCGCCGTTCCCAGAAATCGAGGAGTCACCCGTGCGGATCCGCGGATCGACGCAGATGTGGTGGTCCATAGAGGCGCCGCTCTCACGGGAGTCGCGGAGGTCGATGCGGCCGATGTCGTCTACCACGCATCGCGCTGCATGCCGCGGGAGAGTCTGTTGGTTGCCGTAGACCATCTGCTACATCGTAGGTTGCTCGACGCCTCGCGGATCCGGTGCGTCAGCCCTTCGACCACCCGCTGGTTGGCGGAGGAAGCCAACGCCGGTGCCGAGTCGCCCCCGGAGACACTTGCCCGGCTCGCTCTTCGGACACGCGGGCTCAGCGTGAGGACCCAAGTGAGCTTTGACGGCATCGGCCGGGTAGACCTCATGGTGGGAGATGCGGTGGTTGTCGAGGTTGATGGTCGGCATTACCACTCGGACCCGATCGCGTTCGTCGCGGACCGGCGGCGGGACAGGGCGCTCCAGGAGCTGGGGTTCCGAGTGCTCCGCTTCGCAGCTTCCGAGGTACTGAGCGATCCCGCATGCGTGGCGCGGGCCGTCGTCGCGCAACTCGGAGGGGCGTGGTCGGCGCGGTGACGAGGGCGGCAAGCGGATCGTCCGAGCCTGTGTACCGTGCCTGACACCACTAGGAGGCGTGCGCCGGCGTGTCGCTTGCGACACGCCGGGCCCGCACCGTCTGCTGTGTCAGGGAGGGTACGTGCTGCGCTGGCCGCGAGGTGGGGTGCGCGACGACGGATGGCAGTTGCGCACACCGCGGGCAACTCCGCCAACTGCTTGCGGCGCCGCCCACCCCTTCAGATATGGTGGCGGGATGAGCGCACCAGATCCGATGACAGCACCCTCGATCCGTTGGGGAATTCTTGGAGCTGGCGGCATCGCCGCCAAGTTCGCGGACGCCGTGAGGGATTACACCTCGTCCGATGTGGTCGCGGTCTCCTCTGCGTCGTCGCTCGACAAGGCCAAGCAGTTCGTCGAGGCGCACGACGCTGGCGATGCCGTGGCGTCCTATGCGGAGTTGGTTGCCAGGGACGATGTGGACGCCGTCTACGTCGCGACTACCCACAACAACCATCACGAGCCCGCCATTCTCGCGATTGAGGCTGGCAAGCACGTGTTGGTCGAGAAGGCCTTCGCGCAGAACTCCGTGCAGACCGAAGCGATTCTCGCCGCAGCAGAAGAGGTTGGCGTGTTCGTGATGGAGGCCATGTGGACCCGCCACTTGCCGCACATCTACGAACTGCGCACCGCCGTCGCTGCAGGCGAGATCGGCGACATCACGTGCATCATCGCTGATCACGGCCAGGCCCTGACGCACGTCCCTCGCATGTACCGCGCGGACCTCGCAGGGGGCGCGCTCCTCGACCTGGGCGTGTACCCGATCTCGTTCGCTCACACATTCCTAGGCGTGCCCGACAAGGTGACCGCGGTGGGCCAGCTGACGGATGGCGGCGTCGACAACCAAGTCGCCATGATCTTCGACTACCCCAACGCTCAGGCGTCTTTGCACACGTCGATGGTCTCGAAGTCGGCCAACACGGCTCAGATCATCGGCACCAAGGGCCGCATCGAGGTGGACGGCTGGTTCTACGTTCCCACCACGATTCGCGTGGTCAAGGACGACGTCACCATCCGTGAGTTCGACGGGCGGGTGGACAACGGCTTCCAGTTCCAGGCGGCCGAGGTCGCGCGCGGGATCGCGGCGGGCCTTACCGAAAGCCCGATCATGCCGTGGAAGGCGACTCGCGAAGTCATGGCGCTCATGGACTTGGTGCGCGGACAGATCGGCCTGCGCTACCCCAACGAGCAGTAGCCGCAGCCCCGTCCCCAGCGGTACGAGCGCGCATCCCCAACGGGCGACGCCGCGTCGGCCCCAACCGGTACCGTAGCCCCATGGCTGGTCGCGGTTTCTGGATTGTCTTCGAGGGTGGCGATGGCGTGGGCAAGTCCACGCAAATCGACCTGCTCGCCGCGTGGCTTTCAAGCGCCGACGCCGGGGCCAGGTCAGTACTGACCACCAGGGAGCCTGGCGGCACGCCGCTAGGAATCGAGTTGCGTCAAGCCATCATGCACGGCGACCACGTTGACCCTCACGCCGAGGCACTGTTGTATGCGGCGGATCGCGCCCACCACATCGCCACGTTGGTGCGCCCGGCGCTGGAGAGGGGCGACGTGGTGGTCCAGGACCGCTACCTCGACTCGTCGGTGGTGTACCAGGGCGGGGCGCGTGGCCTGGGGGAGATGGTGGAGAGCATCTCGATGTGGGCGACCGACGGTGCGCTGCCGGACCTCACCGTGATCTTGGACATGGAGCCGCGCGCCGATCGCCTTGACCGCGACCTGGACAGGGTGGAACGCGAGACTGCGGAGCACGCCGAACGGATGCGACACGGTTTCTTGGAGCGGGCGGCTCGCGCGCCACAGCGTTACGCGGTGGTGGACGCCGCGCGTCCGATCGCCGAGGTCGCAGCCGACGTGAGGGAGGCCGTCCGCGCAGCACTTGAGCGGGTCGGCGGCACCACGCGCTTCGACCCGGCTTCCCCCGGCATCGAGCCGTGGGGGACCCCGTGACTTCAGCGCCGATGCAGGCCCCGACAGCGCAGTCCAGCGTCGCGCTGCCTGGGGTCTGGGCAGAGGTGGTGGGTCAAGACACTCAGATCGCGCCGCTACGAGCCGCGGTCGAGCGGCCGGGCGCGATGACTCACGCCTGGCTCATCACCGGGCCGCCAGGCTCCGGCCGGTCCCACGCGGCGCGCGCCTTCGCCGCGGCGCTGCAATGCACCAGCGGCGGTTGCGGGGAGTGCAAGGCGTGCAAGACCGCACTCAGCGCCGCCCACGCCGATGTCACGCTCCTCGCCACGGAGAAGGTCACGATCGGCATCGATGAAGTGAGGGACCTGTCGATGCTCGCTCAGCGCGCCCCTAGCGAGGGGCGGTGGCGCGTGATCATCATCGAGGACGCCGACCGCATGACGGAGCGCACCTCGAACGTGCTGCTCAAGGCGATCGAGGAACCCCCGCCGCGCACCGTTTGGCTATTGTGCGCCCCGCACGCTCACGACGTCTCCGTCACCATCCGCTCGCGGTGCAGGGTGGTGGCGCTCAGGACCCCGCCCGCCGACATCGTGGCCCGGTTGCTCGTGGAGCGCGACGGCGTGGAGCCAGGGTTGGCTCACGAATCCGCGCTTGCCGCCCAGAGTCACATCGGCATCGCGCGCAGGCTCGCCCGCGACCCCAAGGCCCGCTCGCGTAGGGACCAGGTGCTCGCGCTCGCGACCGAGGTGCGCGGAGTGGGAGACGCGGTGCTCGCAGCGGCCGACCTGGTCCAGGTGGCAGAGGACGACGCCGCGGCGGCGACTCAAGAGCGCGACGCTCACGAGAAGGCCGAACTACTCGCGGTGTTGGGAGCCGAAACGGGCACCATCCCGCCTGCCTTGCGCGCTCAAGTGAGGGAGCTCGAAGAGGACCAGAAGCGCAGGGCGACCCGCCACAAACGGGACGTCCTTGACCGCGCCATGACGGACCTGATGTCGCTATACCGGGACGTGGCCGCCGTGCAGCTTGGCGCCGCGACGGAGCTCAATAACGTCGCGCACGAGGGACGCATCCGCGAACTCGCCGCTCGCACGGACCTGCCAGGAACCATGGCTCGCATCGACGCACTCGGGATCGCGCGCGAGCGCCTGGCCTCCAATGTGCAACCCCTCCTGGCGATCGAGGCCATGATCCTCGCGCTCCGCCCACGCGCCTAGCAAAAGGCGCCCAAAGCGCGGACGACGTTCGCGCACTCCGGCCGCGAGTTCTGACACGATGGGCACCACAGAGCCGTATCCCTCGAAGGAGTGCCCATGCCTGCGCCGACGCAGTTGGGACGTCAGAACGGGGCCGCGAACGCGCCCCTGATCGAGTGCGACAACGTGGTGCGCATCTACCAGCAGGGAACCATCGAGGTGCAGGCCTTGCAGGGCCTCGACTTGCACGTTGATCGCGGCGAGATGATCGCCGTGATTGGCCCGTCTGGCGCAGGCAAATCGACGTTGCTGACCCTGCTCGCTGGCGCGGATCAGCCGAGCGCCGGCAAGGTCCACGTGGACGGTTGGGATCTCACCTCGATGTCTCGCGCCGACGCTGTGGAGTACCGCAGGAGCGTCGTCGGCTTGGTGCGCCAACAAACGGCCCGCAACCTGGTGCCCTACCTGACCGCCCAAGCCAACGTCGCCTTGCCGCTGTCGCTCGCTGGCATGCGCAAGCGTGCCAGGGCCGACCGCGCGCTCCACCTGCTGGACAGCGTCGGCGTCGCCCATTGCGCGCAGCGCTTGCCGAGGGAGATGTCTGGCGGCGAGCAGCAGCGGGTGTCGATCGCGGTCGCGCTGGCGAACGAGCCACGCTTGCTCCTGGCCGACGAGCCAACGGGCGAGCTGGATACGGCCACGTCTCAAGAGATCTTTGACGTGTTGCGCTCCGCGAGTCACGACACGGGCGTCACCGTCGTGGTGGTGACGCACGACGCCGCCGTGAGCGGCCAGGTCGAGCGGACGGTCGCGATCAGGGACGGCAAGACCAGCTCGGAGGTCCTCAGGCGCACCGAGGCGACGGCCGACGGTGGGGCCAGGATCATCGCCGAGGAGTACGCGGTCATGGACAAGGCGGGCCGGGTGCAGATGCCGCGTGAGTACCGGGAGGCGCTCGGGCTCACACGGAGGGTGCGGTTGGCGCTCGAGGCCGACCATATTGCGCTGTGGCCGGACGGTGCGCGATGAACGGCGACGCGGTGCCGGGCGGCGCGGCGTTCCCGTTTGGACGCGAAGAGCAGGCGGGTGCGCCGACGGCGACAGCGCCCGCAATGGTGAGCCTGCGCCACGTGCGCCGCACGTACGGCTCGGGCCGCACCGCGGTGCACGCACTGCAGGACGTCTCCTTCGACGTGCGGCCGGGCGAGATGGTCGCCCTCGTGGGCCGATCGGGCTCGGGGAAGACGACGTTGCTCAACATCGTGGGAGGCCTTGATCGCGCCGACGCTGGCGACGTCGTCGTCGACGGTCGGGACCTCACGTCGCTGGGGGATGACGCACTCGAGGCGATGCGCCGCGACGTGGTGTCCTTCATTTTTCAGAGCTTCGGGCTCGTCCAAGAGCTCACCGCTGCCGAGAACGTCGGCTTGCCTTTGCGGCTACGCAAGCTGTCGGTGAGCGACAGGGAGAAGCGCGTCGGCCTGCTTCTTGACCTGGTGGGACTCGGCGGCCACGGGGAACACCGGCCGGACGAGATGTCTGGTGGGCAGATGCAGCGTGTGGCGATTGCGCGCGCTCTCGCCGGCTCGCCAAAGCTCCTGGTGGCGGACGAACCGACGGGCCAACTCGACACGGACACCGGCCTCGCCGTGATGGCCCTGATTCGCGGGGTCGTGGAGGCGGAGGGCATGACGGCAATCGTGTCGACGCACGATCCGATCATGATCGCGTTGGCGGACAGGGCCGTCAGGATTGTCGACGGCCGGCTCACGGATGCGTGATCGCCGCGGCGCCGGCGGTCCCCTGATCCGCCGAGCGCTCGACCAGTGGCCACTCATGGCGACCGTCGTTGCCGTGTTGACGGTGTGCGCGGCGCTCGTGGGCGTCGAGATGCAATTGCTGACCCTTGGCCAGGATCGGGCGCTCGCTGCGGAGGTGAGAAACGCCGACGGCGTGGAGGGTTCCGGTAGCGCCGACCTCCTGACGGTGACGGTAGCGATGCCAGAAGCAGCCGACGAGGCGCGGCCCGCGAGCCCAGGCGAGGACGCGGCGAGGCTCGCCGACGCGACCAAGGCGCTGCTCGATATAGCAGGCCCTTACGACGCGGCGGTGTCAGCATGGGCCGCCTCGCCGATGCTGTACGTCCCAGGCAACGACGTGCGGTTGGCCTACCTGCTGGACGCCGACTCTGCCCAGGAGCACGCGACCCTTGTCAGCGGCAGATGGCCGCAAGCGACGGGGCCAGACGGTCCTATCGAGACGGCTGTCGCAGCAGCCGCGGCAACGAATCTTGGCCTCGCCGTGGGGGACGAGCTGCGCCTGACAGACGCACCGGATAGGGACGAGGAGGGCGTGCCCGCAGGCCGCGATGTGGTGATCGTCGGCATCATGCAGCCGGACGGTTCGGAGAGCTGGGTGAGGGACCCGCTCCTAGGCGAGGGCTACTCGCCGCGGGTGGGATGGCTGCCTGCGTACGGGCCTTTCTTGGTGGCAACCGGCGAACTCACGGGAGGGCCAGAGCCGTTTGGGAAGGTCAGCCTGGTGCTCGACCCCGTGCTTGCTGGACATCCGCAGGCCTTCGAGCCTTTGGTGGAGCGGGTGCGCCGGTCGCCAGGAGCGCTGGAGGAGGTGTGGGGGGATCGGGCAGACGGAGTATCCGTGAGGTCGGGTTTGCCCGAGGTGCTCGAGGCGGCGAAGGCGCAGCGCAACCTCACGGAGTCTTTTGTGCTCACCGTCGTGCTCATCACGCTTGTGCTCGGCGTGGCCAGCATCGGCCTGGTGGCCCAACTGGTGGTGACCAGGCGTGCGGCGGAGACCGCCATGCTGCGGGAGCGCGGCGCGACCACGCTGCAGCTCGCGCGACGATCCGCAGCCGAGAGCGCCGCGCTCGCGGTGTTGGCCGTGTTGTTGGGGCTGCCCGTCGCCGCAGCGGGCTATTGGTTCTTGACGGCGACCCCCGCGCTTCGTTCCGCTTGGGGGACCCCGCCGAGCCTGGGCGAGGCCTTGGGCAACCCTGCGTTCTTGGCGGGAGTGGCAGGGGGAGCGTTGCTGCCAGCGAGCGTGCTCGTCATCGTCGCGCTGGCGAGCAGGCGCGCTCGCGGTCGGCATCCGACGGCGAGCGGCCACGCGCGTTCGGGGGCCGACCTGCTGCTGGTCGCCGCGGCCGTCGCGGGCGTCGTGCAATTGCGTTCCCACCAGTTCAGCGGGGATGGCATCGATGTCGCTTTGGTCATCGTGCCCGCCCTGTGCGTTCTTGCGGCGGCGGCGGTGGCCATGCGCCTGCTGGGCCTCGTCGCGCGCGCGGCCGACGCTGAGGCGCGCAAGGGCAAAGGCATCGTGTGGCCCTTGGTGGGCTGGAACGTCGCGCGCGCTGGCGCGCGCAGAGGAGCCTTCCTCGTGGTGCTCGCGACGGCTGGTGCCCTCTTCGCTGTCACGTATCTGTCCACGTGGACCGTCTCTCAAGACCACCAGGCTGATGCCGCGACGGGGGCCGACGTCGTGCTGAGCGAGGTCGGCGAGCCCGGGACGGGCGATCGTCTTGCCGCGGCGACAGGGGGCGTCGTGACTCCTGTGATCGACCTTCCGGTGGTCCTCGGCTCGCGACCGGGTGCGGCTCGCGTGGTGGCGATCGACACCGAGCAAGCAGGCACGCTGATGCGGGGTCGCCTCGATGGCGGCGAGTCGTGGCAGGCTGTCGTCGAGGGGCTCGCACCCGATTCGGCCGAGGCTGGTATCGAAGTCGTTGGACCCGTGATCACGTTGGCGGTCACCGGCGAGATCGACGAGGGCCCCTACACTCCCGGCGAGCCAGGAGCGACGGTCCTTACTGCGACGCCCACCGTGGTGGCGGTCGACGAGTGGGGCGGACGCGTGACGCTGACCGCGGACCCCGTGCCCTTGGACGGCGAGCGACATGTGGTGCCCCTGACCGCTCCTGACGGAGTGTCTTTGGGCGACGGGCAGTGGGAGGTCATTGCAATGGACTTCTCGATGTCGGCGGCAACGTCGCTCGACTACGAGGAGGTGGGGTTCATCACCCTCGAGGCGCGACTCGAGGCCGAGGTCGTGGACGGCCAGGCGCTTCCAGGTGAGTGGTTGGCAGTGCCGTTGTCCCGCGCCATCGCGCTGGTGCCTCACGTCACGACGGTGACCACTGACACGGTGCTGTCCGCGTTCACGTTCTCTCCCTTCGAACTCGGCTGGCAGCCTGATCGATTGCGCCTGTTCTCCTTCACGCCAGCAGAAGTGCTTCCCGTCGCGCTGTCCGCGACGGCTGCCAGCGAGCTTGGTCTTGAGTCAGGCGACCGGTTTGCCATCTCGCTCGGCACGGTGGAACTGCCTGTCGAGGTCGTGGGGATCGCCCCCTACGTGCCGTCTCAACCGCGTGGCGCCGTGGTGCTCGCCGACGCGGAGTCCCTCTCGAGGGCGGCGCTCGCCGCGGGCGATACCAGGCCCCTGACCAACGGTTGGTGGTCGTCGAGCGACACCCAGGTCGCGACGGCCTCCCTCGCCGACGCTGGCCTGGCCGACGCTTCGACCCGGTGGGAGCGGGCAGACGCCTTGCGTAGCGGTCCGTTGCGCGTCGGCTTGCCGGTGGCGCTCGCTCTCTTGATGGCGGCGTGCTTGGCCCTCGTCCTCATCGGCACTGCGGCACACGCGGCCGCAGAGGCGAGGGCGCGCGCGCTCGGCTCGGCGCGGCTGCGGGGGCTCGGGGTGCCCCGGCGCGCGGTGTGGCTCAGCGCCGTCCTTCAGCACATGACGCTCACTGCAGGAGCGGTGGCGCTTGGCGCTGCCCTGGGCATCGGCGTCGGCTGGGTACTCGCGCCGCTGTTGGTCGTGGCATCGGACGGAGGGGTGGCCGTTCCCGCGGTCCAGTTCACGGTCGCGCCGGTCGTGGTCGCCGCGACGGTGGCCGCAATCCTCGTCGTCACGATCGCCGTGGGGCTGCCGGCGACTCGGGCGCTGGTGGCACGCTCGGCAGCCGTGGGCTTGCGCATGGGTGAGCCGCTGTGAGCCCGGCCAAGCGCGAACGGCGGAGCGTGCCGCAGCATGCGCGAGGGCGGCTCGTCCTTGGCCGCGTGCCGCTCGCGAGCACCTTGCGCCAGTCACGGCGAGACGCTGGCCCACTCGCGCTGGTGGTCATCATCATTGCCGTGGCGGTGCTCCTGGCCGGAACGGTGCCGCGGGTGGTGGAGGCCGTGGCGACCGAGGAGATCAGGTCGGCCGTATCCAGCGAGACGGAGCGTTCGGAACTGACCGTCTCCGTACCGCTTCAAGACGCCTACGGCTCTGAGTTCGCGCTGGCTCCCGGCACGGCCGATGCGGCCAGGACCATCGCCACGAGCATCAAGCAAGGTCTGCCAACGGAACTGGACGGGGTGCTCGCTGGCCCCGTCACGTCGTTCGTGAGTTCTGCCATGAAGGCTGGCCGGGTGGGCGATGTGCCTGCACAGATGAGGCTTGTGTATCTCGAGGCCGACGACTTCGCCGGTGTCACCTGGATCCAGGGTGGGCCGCCACAGGCCTCCGACGTCTCGACCAATGAGGATGAGCCCATACTCGAGTTGCCCCCCGTCGAGATCGCCCTGTCGAACACGGTGGCCAACACTCTTGACGCTCAGGTCGGCTCGCAATTCGCCCTGTCGATGTCTCGCGGCGGCGGGGTGACGGCGACCGTCACGGGCATCTTTGAGCCCGTGGAGGCCAGCGACCTGGCGTGGGAGATCGCGCCCACCGTCCTGGAACCCAAGAGGGTGTCCGGCTCCGAGGCGCGAGTCGAGGTGGGCGCCCTGCTGAGCGAGGAGTCCTTGCCATTCGCCCGCTTCGCGGTGGGCAACACGTCACTGTCGCGGTCCTTCACGTACCAGGTAGTCCCCGAGAGCATGACCGCGAGCAATGCGCCCGACGTTGCCACCGCCGCCCGCTCGCTCGCGTCGGGCAGGGTGGCCTTCGAACTGTACGGACAGCGCTCGACTGTCACGACTCAGATTGATCGCCAGCTGGACCTGGTGGTGGCCAAGACTCAGTCAGCGACGGCCCAGGCGCTTGTGGTGTTGACAGGGGTGTTTGCCGTCGCGGGCGTGCTGCTGATGTTGTCGATGGGAATCGTCATTCGCCGCAGGGAGCCGACGCTCGAGCATCAACGTGCGGTGGGAGGCAGCCGGGCGGCCGTGGTGTGGGCGATCGCGGTCGAGTCTGCTGTGCTCGCGCTGATCGGTGGTGCCATCGGCTTCGGCGTCGCGCTGGTGCTCTTGCCTTCCGGCCCGGACCCGCTGTGGATGGCGCCGGTGATCGTGCTCGCCGCCCTCCCAGGGCCGGTGCTGGCGTGGGGGGTCTATCGGCGGGGCAGCAGGGTCGCTTCCGCCGCCCGCCACCGGGCGGGGCGCGTGATCGCGAGGTCGCGTCGGACGGTGGTGGAGGTGGCCGTAGCGCTGACCGCTGCCGTCGCAGTGATGACCTTGTCGACGCGTGGGGCGGCCGCCTCCGGCGGCAATGCCGCAGCGGACGTCGCCGTGCTGGCGGCGCCCGTGCTGGTGCTCACTGTCGGTGCGCTTGCCCTCAATCGCGCGTTGCCACTCGCGTGGCGGTGGTGGCGCCGCTCGACGCGCAGGACGACGGGGCCCTTCAGTGTGTTGACGGCGGCGACCACACGGACCGATCGCCTGCCCGTCGTCGCCGTGTTTCTTGGCACGGCCCTCTTCGCCCTCACCCTCTCGCTCGACGCGACGGTGCGCGGCGGCGACGTCGAGGCCTCCTGGTCTACCGTCGGCGCCGACGTGGTGATCAGGGCCCCGCTCGCCGAGGGCGTCGAGGTGGACGTCGCGTCCCTCGCCACACAGCCGGGGGTCACGGCCGCCGCGGGTGCCCGCATCGAGCCCAACGTCCAACTCCTTGGTCAGGGCGTCGACGAATCCGTGAGGGTCGTTGCCGTGGACGCTGCGCTGCTGGAACGCCTGCTCTCGACGTCTCCGCTGCCCGATGCCGCGGCACTCGCCAGGCTCGAGGGCGCTGACCAGGCTGACGCGCTCCCGCTGCTGAGTACCGGCGTGCCGAACAGTGACGAGGAACTCACGCTGCGGTGGCCGGGAGGTTCTGTCGCGGTGGTGATGGCGGGAAGGGCTCCCGGCCTCCCCGGCGAAGCCGACGCTGTGCCCACCGTCTGGGTCGACAGGCAGGCGCTCGCCGAGCGGCTGCCGTCAAGCGTGCAGGCAAGTGACTTGTGGCCGAGCGTTGTCTGGGTGACCGGCGCCGGAGCGTCGGCCGCTGTCGCCGAACTACCAGGGCTGGAGAACGCCACGGTGGTGACCCGTGCCCAGTGGCTGGACGATCATCGCCAAGCCCCGATCGCCCACGCCTTCCGCTGGCTCCTTCCGGGGGCGGCGGCGCTCCTCGCGCTGATGAGTGGCCTCGCGGTGGTGGTCGTCGCCGTAGCGGGCGCACCACTTCGGGCCGCCGGCGCGGTGCGGTGGCGCGTCTTGGGTCTGTGCCGTACGCGAGCCGCGTGGATCGGCGCCGCGTCGCTCGCCATGCCGGTGGTCGTGGCCAGCGCGGCAGGGGTCGCTGCCGGGATTGCGCTGGCAGGGGCGGTGGTGGAGCCCCTCGACCTCGCCGCGCTCACGGGTCAGGAGGGCCGTCCGCCGTTGAGCGTGCCTGGGTGGGTGTGGCTGGTCGTCCCGACCCTGACGGCAGGGTGTCTCGCGACGGCGCTGCTGGAACTGAGCGCCACGAAGCGCACCAAGCTCGGCCAAGCGATGAGGGCGGGGTAGCCGAGTCGCGCTGCCGCTACGTGCGTCGGCGACGCCGCTCACCGCATACCCTCTTCCTATGAAGCGCATCGCCCTCGCCCTCGTCGTCGCCGTGTCCCTGACGGGATGCTCCGTGCTGCCGTGGGGCGACGACGCGACCGGCCCGTCGTCGATCGAGGACGACGGCCCGAGCCGCAGCGGACCGCCGGAGAACCCCGAAGCGTCGGCCGTCTACGACCAAGAACTCACGTGGCGCTCGTGCGGAGACTTTGAGTGCGCGAGCATTGACGTGCCGCTCGACTGGTCGGAGCCCGACGGGCCCACTTTCGCGATCGCGTTGTCGCGCAGGCCTGCCGACGACAGGGACGGCCGCATCGGCTCGCTCCTGATCAACCCAGGCGGCCCCGGTGGCTCGGGCATCGACCTCTTGGACAGCATCGAGGACATTGCGAGCGGCACCCTGCTGGCCGCCTACGACATTGTCGGCTTCGACCCCCGCGGCGTGGGCGAATCTTCGCCCGTGGATTGCGGAGACGGCAAGACCCTCGACGAGTACTACGTGAACGACTACATCGTCGAGACGCAGGACGAGCTCGAGCAGGCGAGGTCACGGACCAGGCAGTTCGCGGAGAACTGTCGGGAGCTCTCCGGTCGGCTGATCGAGAATGTCGATACCGTCAGCGCGGCGCGCGACCTCGACGTGATGAGGGCGGTCCTTGGCGACGACAAGCTCAACTTCCTCGGCTTCTCCTACGGCACGCAACTGGGCGCGACGTACGCCCAGTTCTACCCCGAGCGTGTGGGCCGCGTGGTGCTCGACGGCGCTGTTGACGTGTTGCTCGACTCGACCCAACAGTCGCTGCAGCAAGCGGCCGGTTTCGAGAACGCGCTGACGAGCTTTCTCGAGTGGTGTGTGGAACGGGAATCGTGCGACCTCAACCCCGATGTCGAGACCGCACGCAGGCAGGTCGCGCAGATCGCCAAGAACGCGCTCGAGGACCCGTACCCCGCCGACGGCGCGACGCCCGTGAACGGCAACCTGATGATCTACGGCATGATCGTCACCCTGTACGACGAGATCAACTGGGAGTACCTGGAGCTCGCGCTCAACGAGGTGCTGGAGTCTGAAACCGCCCGCATCTTCTCGTCCCTCGGAAACTTCTACCTCGACCGCAACGAGGAGACCGGCGAGTGGAACGGCAACTCCGGCGTGGCGTTCACCGCGATCTCCTGCCTCGACTCCGCGGGTCTCGGCGACGACTGGACGATCGCGGACCAACGCGACTTCGCCCGTCAGGTGAACGAGGTGTCGCCCACCTTCGGTTGGTGGTTCGCAGGCTCCGGTGGTTGCGAGGGGTGGCCCTATGCGGCCGACGAGGTGCTCACGGAACTCGGCGCGGCGGCCGACTCCGCGAACCCCATGCTGGTCATCGGCACCACGAACGACCCCGCCACGCCGTACCGCTGGGCAGAGGCTTTGGCCGAGGACCTCGGCGCGCCGCTGCTGACCTACAGCGGAGAGGGCCACACCGCCTACGGCCGCTCGAACCAGTGCGTGACGGACGTTGTCGATGCCTACTTGGTGGACGGCGTGGTGCCGGAGGACGGGGTCCGCTGCTGACGCCAGGCAGGGCGCCGACGCTTCCCAGAGGTCGCGATTTGGCGTGGCTTCGGTAGGCGCTAGACTTACTGACCGCGCCATCCGTGGCGCACGCCGCCTTAGCTCAGTTGGCAGAGCGATTCACTCGTAATGAATAGGTCAAGGGTTCGATTCCCTTAGGCGGCTCCATTGGTGCGAGTTTGCATGGGCTGAATTGCACTCGTGCGGAGTGCCGGTTGCCCTCCGCTCCACTCGGAATCCCGTCCCGCTCACGCGGTTGCCGTGCTGCAACCCGCGGGCGACGTCGACGATGCCGTCGTCGGATTGGTCACATGGCTGCGCCTACGGGAGAAAGAGGGCGCCCCTATCCGGTTCTGTCCGGGGTACATTGGCGCCACGCGGGCACCGGGGGCCGCAGACTGCGCAGTGCTGAGGAGTGACATCACATGAGTCGACTGAATGGACGTTCGCTCGGCGTTGTCGGTGGGCTCTGTCTGGCCGCACTGATCGCGTCGATTGTCTGGGCTACGGGTTTCTCCACGCCCGGTGCGACGGGGTCTGCGCCTGATACGGCGAGCGGGCAATCCGTCGACGCGTCCGCAGTCGAGCGATCACCCATACCAACGGCGGCTCCATCTGAGGGGAGCGCCGAGCCACCGAACGATCCAACAGTCGAGTCGCCTCCAGTTCCCGACGGTGAGTACTCGTCGGCCGACGCTGGGGTCTTGGAAGCGCTCGCGGTCGCCGGTGACGGGGCAACGGTCGACGCCGTCTTTCTCGCGGACGAGAGGGCGTTTGACAACCAGGCATTCGTGAACCTCGCTGCCCGCCTCGAGCAGGTGGGCGAAGGGGTCTATCGGGGCGACGTGAGCAAGACGGACCTCGCTTCGGTCAGCGACGTCACTGGTTTGCGGGTCTCTGCAGATCTCCTGATCACGGTGGACGACCCCGTCGGGCCCTCGGATATCGAACTCAAGGATTCGAGTTTCGAGTTGCTGGTTGACACCGTCACGACGGTCCCCAGCGTCGATCCGGATCTTGCGGCGACGCGTACTTCGTTGGGTATTCAGGGGACGGACCAAGTCGTCGCGATCGTCGACACCGGCGTAGATACCGCCGCGCCAGGCCTCGGCGGCGGCAAGGTAGTCCACCGCCAAGATTTCTCCCCAACGACCGCCGTGTGCTCTGACAGTGGCGATCTTGACCCCGTGGGCCACGGTACTCACGTGGCCTCGATCGCTGCCGGTGCGGCGACGAGCAGCGCACCTGGAATCGAGGGTGTGGCGCCCGGAGCTTCGATTGTCGACGTCAGGGTCTTCAACTGCAATGGAGACACAACGACATCGAGCCTTGACGGTGCACTGCAATGGATCATTGACAACCACGCGACCTACGGGATTACCGTCGTGAACCTTTCGCTCGGTTCAAACGGCGGCCCGCAGAATGGCCAAGATACGACCAGTGTTCAGGTGAATCGATTGGTTGCTGAGGGCTTGTTCGTGTCGGTGGCTGCTGGCAACTCCGGCGACCACGCGTCGTCAATCTACAGCCCTGGCACAGCACGCTTCGCAACCACCGTCGGTTCTGCGGGTGTGACGCGATACGGCGAGTATCTGTCACCTTTCTCAAGCCACGGACCCACCGACATCGGCGTCGGAATCGACGTTCTCGCTGCCGGCTCATCTATCAAAGCTGCCAAGTCGACGGCGCTCGATTGGTTCTCGGCGAACACAGTGGTGCAAGGCGGGACGTCCATGGCCGCTCCCTACGTGGCTGGGCTCGCGGCCCTACTGCTGCAACAGAGCCCCGCCAACGCGCCATCAGGTACGGCGTGCGACGTCGGTCCCGGTTGTCTGGAGGGAGTGGTGCTCGCCTCGATGTCGAACGCGATCGAGAGCAGCATTTCGGCGGGCGATTGGTTTGAGACTGGTCCCGACGCGGCGAGTGGAAGGGGACTCGTACGAGCGAGCTCCTCACTCAATGGCGAGACGTCGGGCGCGGCGGCTCATGTGGAGACTGCGCTCGATACCATCGCCCCGAACTACGTTGAGATACCACCGCATACAGACCCTGTCACGGTCACCGTGTTGCTCAATGAGATTGAAGGAAGCGACGCGCGCCGCCACTTCGAGTACGTGTGGATGGATAGCACAGGTGCGACGTGGGAGGTGCAGGGTCCGTGCAACCTGACGGTGACCAACTCGATCTACTGCTCATGGCTCAACCCCTCCGACGAACGCCGCAACTTCTCCTTCTATAGCGCGCCGACCACGGAGACAACGTGGCTCAAAATCACGACGGACCTGGCTTACGAGGTGGCGGTTTCGGCGCCAGGAGTGGATGGGACCTTAGCGATTCGTGCGGGGATTCATGCGTCCGACGTCGCCCTCGATAGTTCGGGATCAGCCACCGTCACGATTGAACGTACCGCTGCCTCGAGTTCTGCAGCGAGCATCACGCTCGCGCCGTCGCTGGGGCTGCTCGCTCCCGCATCTGTGAGTCTCCCCGCGGGGCCCGCTGGAACAACCGCGACGTTCGTCGTCACGGCAGACCCGGGTCACGTCCCTGCCTCGCCGGCGTCGGGCGGGCGCATTGCCTTGACCGCAGGCGGGGGCATCGCCGACGTAGTGAGCGTCCAGTACACGCCGACGCCGACGGTAACCGGCCAAGTTGTCAGGGATGGCGTGCAGTTCCAGTTCGGAGACGTCTTCTCCGACGGAGTATGGGTGTCATCGAATGGCACCATCGCGGCATCATCGCCAGATTCCTTCCTCGCACGGGCTCCGGCCGTCGAGGCAGGCAATTACCCGGGTCCTTTCACGGTGGACGCAGGGTCCGATGCCGCAGAAGAGCTGAGCATCTCCCAGACCGCTGTGAGTCCAATCGAAGTCCTCGGGATGTCCGACGACGGCAACCGGGTGTTGCTGTACGAGCCCAGTGGGGGAGCAGGCGCTGTGGCAGGGGATGCCGACAGTCGAGACGTGGCGTTCGTTCATGACCGCACATCGGGAACCAACGTTGAGATCGGGTCGCAGGCGAGGCCCATTACCTTCGATTGGTATGGCCGCCCTGAGATCAGCGCTAGCGGAGACGCCGCAGCCTTCACGGTCGTCGCCGCAGGGACCGAGACTCTGTACTGGCAGGGGGGCACCGCCTTCGGTACCACGACCCCGGTCGCGACCTTTGCCGCGGCGGATGACGTTCGCGTCGTCGCCGTCACGGACTCGACAGTCGCTGTCGAGTACCGTCAGGGGCTCTCGAGCTCGTATTCGCTGCGGGTGTACACAGTGGGAAACGGTTCTTATGTGAGCGCCGCGACGGGTGTCTTGCCGGGCACCGCGCAGATGAGTCTCGACGGCTCGGCGATTGCGTTTGCCACGGCTACCGGCCAAGACGTGCGCTGCTACCGGGTCTCAGACGGTCAGACAGTGAACTTCGACGAGAAGGCTCAGAAGAGTAGCGTCGGCGCAGTCGCGGCAGGCGGCGGCTGTGCATACGTCGTGGCACCCCTTGAGCGCGTGCCAGCGTTCCCGCGTGGAAGCTCCGGATCTGAGTTGGTCACGTTGTTCCCGAACGGTACGAGAGCCACGCTCGCCTCGACAGATCGCGCGGGCTTCTGGTGGGTGCTGAGTCGCGGCGGCGAGTACACCGCGACGGTGACTGGAATGCAACTCAACCCTGCGGACACGAACGGTCTCTACGACATTTATCGCGGAGCCCAAGGCACCTTGTCCGTGGACCCGGTGGCCAAGCCGTCTCTTGATGAGCTCTCTGTCCTTTCGGGCAGCACCGGTGGTGGCACGTGGGTGACGGTCTCGGGAACCCACTTCACGGGTGCGTCGTCGGTGAGGTTTGGGGGCGTCGCGGGCACGGACATGACCGTGGTTTCGGACAACACGATCGCAGTCTTGACGCCTGCCCACGCGGAAGGATCTGTGGAGGTGCTGGTCACGAGCCCCGCGGGTTCGTCTGCGCCGGCGGCGTTCACTTTCGTCACTCCGCCTGCAGAGTCAGGTGGCATTGGCGAGTTCCCAGACGGGACGACGCGTCTTTCTGGAGCGTCACGGTACGAGACAGCCGTTCAGGTGGCGAGGAACTACTCGCCCGGTGTTCCTGCGGTGTACGTGGCGACGGGCACCAACTTTCCCGACGCGCTTTCTGCAGCCGCTGCAGCTGCGTACGCGGGTGGACCCTTGCTGCTGACAAGTCCTACAAGCCTGCCGGCGGCCGTGAAGGCGGAGATTCAGCGACTAGCTCCGCAGAAGATCTACGTCATCGGTGGCACGGGCGCAGTATCTGTCCAGGTCGTGGCGGCGCTCGAGACAATCGCCCCTGTGCAGCGGTTGGGCGGGTCTGATCGGTATGAAACGGGCCTCAAGATCGTCAACGATGCTTTCGACAACTCTTCCATCGCGGTTCTTGCGACTGGCCGCTCATTCCCGGACGCCTTGTCGGCTACCGGGGTAGCTGGGAAGCTGGGCGCGCCGGTGATTCTCATAGACGGCACCGCATCAAGCGTCAATGCCGCGACCTTGTCGACGTTGGAGAGGTTGGGTGTGACCGATGTGATTGTCGCTGGCGGCGAGGGTGTCATCTCTTCGAAGATCGTCACGCAGCTTAAGGGTCGCGGCTATCGCGTCGAGCGCTTCGGTGGAGCTGATCGGTATGCGACCGCGGCGCTATTGAACAACGAGTTCTTCCCCAGGAACTCGTCGGACACAATGTTCCTGGCCACCGGAGAGAACTTCCCCGATGCGTTGGCGGGTGCAGCGTTGGCGGGACAACTGCGCGCGCCGCTGTACATCTCGAGACAGGCGTGCGCGCCCCGACCGGTTCACGACTCGGTGGTGACACTCGCGCCCTCCAAGAAGGTCGTGCTCGGCGGAACAGCCGTCGTTTCCTCCAAAGCGGCACAGAATCTGACCTGTACCTAGAGGGATCAGTCAGTGTGAGTCGAGATCTGAGGAAACTCGGCGGATGCAAAGCTGGCCAGTTGCAGGGTCAAGCGCACGGCACTCCCTGGCCTTCTACAGCAACAGCGCGGCGGCCGCGATGGCCGACCCGAGCAGCACAGCGATGTCGAAGCGGTATTGGCTGATGCGGCGGACGGTCGCGTATCCGAGGATTCCGCCCAGCAGGATGAGCGGCGCGAGCAGCCCGGCGCGTCCCACGTCGGCCCAGTGCATGAGCCCAAGACCCACCGAGAACGGCACCTTCACCAGGTTCACGATCAGGAAGAACCAGGCATTGGTGCCGATGAACCGTCGCTTGTCGATCCCGGAAGCAGACAGGTAGAGGGTCATCACCGCGCCTGCGGCGTTGGCCGTCATCGTGGCGAAACCCGCGCCTATCCCTGCGGTCCATGCGGCGGCTCGATGTTCGTGGGCGGTGGAGGCGGATGCCAGGCTGCGCCACTTGACCAACAACTGAACCACGAGGAGCGCGAGCAGGACCGCGCCGATGCTCCGACGCAGGACGCTGTCCGACACGACTTGGAGGAAGAGCGCGCCGAGTACGAGTCCAGGGAGCACCGCAGGGAGCAACCGGCGGATCAGTGACCAGTCGGCGTCGTGGCGGTAATGCCATACCGCGACCAGGTCGCCCACGATGAGCAGCACCAGGATGGCAGCGGTGGACTCCTTAGCGGGCAGGATCGTCGCGAAGATCGCGATGGAGATCACGGCGAGGCCGCCCAGGGCCGTCTTGGAGAAACCGATGATGACCGCGGCCAGCGCCATGAGGAGCACGGTGCCCAGCGAACCGCCGAGCAGTTCAAGCACGGTGACCTCCGGCGGTCAGGACGGGCCCCCAGGCGTGCGATACGCCGTGACGATGCCGCTGTCCGGCTCGAAGCCCGCGCGGCGATAGACGCGTCCAGCCGGGTTGGTTGCCTCCGTCACGATGACCCATTGGTCGCAGCCGTGATCGCCCGCCCACCTGGCGGCGACCCCCAGCAGGTGGGAGGCGAGCCCGCGTCCTCGGTGCTCCTCGTCCGTGCCGACGGCTTGATACCTGGCGACAGCGCCACACCGGACGATGCCGAGTTCAGCGACCAGGGCGTCGTCCGCGAACGCTCCAAACCAGGCCCCGACCTCCCGCGCGGAGAGATCTCGCCGCGTCTCCGCCTCTGCCCTCACAAAACGCTCGAAGCCTTGCGCTTCTTGCTCGCCGGTGCGCTGGTTCTCCGCGATGCTGCGCGCGACCGAGAGTTCCCAGTCATCGCGGTCGAACCGGCGCACCGCGTACCCAGGGGGAAGCGGCGCCTCGTAGGGGAGGGTGGCAGTGGAAAGCACCTCGTCCAACTCCACCTCAAGCCTATGCGCGGGCCAAGCGTCGGCGTCGTCCGGCATGCGATTCAACCCAATCGCCACCCACCCGGCGTCGGGAAAGGCCGTCCGGAACGTCGTGACCCAGCGGTCGGCGTCGTTCACCGCGGTGGTATCCGTGACGAACACAGAGTTGCCCCAGTGGAAGTCGGGGTTCTGGGGACTTCGCACCACCAGGTGGTCGCCACGATCGTCGATGACCGAGCCGGAGTGCTCGAGAACGGCGAGGTCCGTGGCCCAACCGGGCGAGAGTTCGCGCATGACGCCGATGCTAGCGAACGGCGCGAGCGCGATCTGGCGTGCCCGGCCGGTCGCGAGGGCTGTTCAGCGGCGGGCGTCAGCGACGGGGGTCGATGTGGAACTTGGGCCCAGGCCCGGCGCCCGGTGGCCTTTCGCCCGCGAGAATGGCAGCGGTCGCGTCGAGCCCCACCGTGGCGGCGACGAGCGGCCGCGGGTCCACGACTCCGGTCGCGTAGAGGTCGGCCGTTTCCTCAAGCCCCCCGGACGCAGACAGGACGCCGACCATCGTGACGTCGGCCAATGCCACGTCCCGGGTGTCGATGAGGCTTGGCTCTCCCGCAATTCCGACGAGCACGATGCGGCCACCAGGTTCAACGAGGTCCAAGGCAAGCGGCGGCGAGTCTTTGCTGTTGGACGCATCCACGACGGCTTGGAACGCGTGAGTGCGATCAAGGCCTTCAAGGGTGGTGGCGTGTCCGAAACCGAGGCTGCGTGCGAACTCCAAAGAGCGCTCGGAGCGGCCCACGATATGCACATCGGCGCCTTCTGCCTGAGCAATCTGAGCGACAAGCAACCCGATAGTGCCGGCGCCAATGATCAGCACGGAGTTGCCTGCGCGCAGATTCGCTCCTCGAACGGAGCGCAGCGCGTTGCCACCGGGTTCCACGAGCGCACCCAGCGCGGGGTCCATGTCCTCCGGCAGGGCGACCAGCGCGGTAGTGGGGACGGTGAGTCGTTCTGCGAGGGCTCCCGGCCAGCCGTGGCGGATGCCGATTTCGTGGCGATCGCGGCACAGGTGTTGGCGTCCGCTCAGGCACAGGCGACACGCACGGCACCCGAGCATCGTGTCGCCGGTGACGCGGCGTCCAATCCAGAAGGCGTCGCGTTCCGTGCCCACTGCGACAACCCGCCCGCACCACTCGTGACCGATACGGATCGGGAAAGAGGCATCGCCAGTGACCAGATACGCCATGTCTCCGCGATAGAACTCCATGTCGGTGCCGCAGACTCCCACGCGGTCAACCTCGACCACGACTTGGCCCGGCTCGGCGACTGGCTCAGGGACGTCAGTGACGGCGCCGGCTCCTGGTCCGGTGATGACGAAGGCGCGCATGAGGCGATGCTACTGGCGCGCTAGCGTGGGATGAGTGCCACCTGACCTCGAGGAGAACGCGTGACCCAGATCGACTTGACCGGTATCGACGTCGACTCCGCGCGGCCTGCGCTCGTGACCGGGGCTACCGGCTATGTGGCCGGGTGGATCGTGAAGGCCCTGCTTGACGCGGGGGCGACGGTGCACGCTGCAGTCCGCAACCCGGACGACGCGGCGAAGGTTGCGCACCTCACGGCCGCCGCCGAGGCCGCACCGGGCGCGCTAAAGCTCTTCGCGGGGGACCTCACCGAACCAGGCTCGTACGCCGACGCGATGGCCGGCTGTGGCGTCGTGTTCCACACGGCTTCGCCGTTCTCCCGCAAGGTGAAGGACCCGCAGCGAGACCTGGTGGAGCCCGCCGTGGGTGGCACGCGCGACGTGCTCGAGACCGCGTCCGCCACCGCCTCGGTTTCGCGCGTGGTGGTCACCAGCTCGTGTGCGGCGATCTACACGGACGCGGCTGAATGCGCCGCCGCGCCTGGCGGGACGCTCACCGAGGACATCTGGAACACCACTGCCTCACTCGATTACGAGCCCTACAACCTCTCCAAGACGGAGGCCGAGCGCGAGGCGTGGCGCATCGCGGACGCCCAGGATCGCTGGCGCCTCGTCGTCATCAACCCCTCCCTGGTGATCGGGCCGTCGCTGCAGCCGCGCCCCACGTCGGAGAGCTTCGCCATCATGCGCCAACTGATCGGCGGGCAAATGCGGTTTGGGGCGCCGCGCGTGGCGCTCGGCGTGGTGGACGTGCGCGACCTTGCGAGGGCGCATCTTGCTGCCGGGTTCCTGCCCGATGCTGCGGGCAGGCACATCGTCTCGGGCCACAGCACGCACACCCTGGAGATGGGGACGACGCTGCGCGAGCACTTCGGTTCCGCACTGCCGCTGCCGCGAAACGCGATGCCCAAGTGGTTCCTGTGGCTGATCGCTCCCGCGTTGGGCATCAGCAGGCGCTATGTGGCTGGCAACGTGAATCACACGTTTGTGGCGGACAACTCGAAGTCTCTTCAAGCGCTTGGCGTGACCTACCGCCCCCTGAAGGAGTCGCTCGTGGACATGGTGGAGCAGATGCTGGGGGACCCGCCGCGCGCCACGTGACTCAGGGCCCGGGTCCGACGTCCCGGGCATGGAACAATCGCCCCGTGACGACAACGGCGCCTCGCTCCTCAGACACCTCCGCCACCGACCTGGCCGGCGCGCTGCACGCCGCCATCAAGGGTGAAGTGGACGCCTCCGCGCGTCGCCGCGCCGAATACAGCTCCGACGCGTCGAACTACCGCGTCGTACCCCAGGTCGTGGTCTACCCGCGCGATGCCGACGATGTCATCGCCGTACACCGCATCGCTCGCGAGACCGGCGTCCCCCTGACGATGCGCGGCGGCGGCACGTCCGTCGCAGGCAACTCGATCGGCCCAGGCATCGTCCTGGACACGAGCCGCCACATGAACCAGATCCTGGACATCGACCTCGAGGCCAAGACGGCCCGCGTGCAGCCAGGCGTGGTGCTGTCGACCCTGCAGGAGCAACTCGCGCCGAACGGCCTGCGCTTCGGCCCAGACCCCTCGACCTCGAACCGTGCGACCTTCGGCGGCATGATCGGCAACAACGCGTGCGGCCCCCACGCCGTCGCGTTTGGCAAGACCTCGGACAACGTAGCCTCGCTCGACCTCATCGACGGTGCAGGGCGCCGCTTCACCGCGCGTCCAGGCGGCAACGGCGCGGTGCCCGGTCTCGATGAGTTGGTGTCCGCCAACCTGAGCCTCATCCGCACCGAGTTCGGCCGCTTCGGCCGCCAGGTGTCCGGCTACAGCCTCGAACACCTGCTGCCAGAGAACGGAGCACACGTCGCCAGGTTCCTCGCGGGCTCAGAGGGCACTCTCGCCACCATTCTCGAGGCCACCGTCAACCTGGTAGACGTGCCCAAGGCCCGCCTCATGGGCGTGTTCGCCTACACCGACATGGCGTCCGCGGCCGACGCCGTCGTGCCGATGCTCGCCCACAAGCCGCAAGCGATCGAGGGCTTGGATGCCCGCCTGGTGGCGCGGGTTGCCGGCGCCAAGGGCAATCAGGGCGTGCCGGACCTTCCCGACGGAGCGGGCTGGCTGTTCGTCGAGATGGGCGCGGACACCGCCGACGAGGTGGAAGAGGCGATGGCGGCACTCGCGGCCGACGCTGGCACGGGTACGTATCGCATCATCCGTGACCCTGCCGAGACGGTGAGACTGTGGGCCATTCGCGCCGACGGCGCCGGGCTTTCCGGCCGCAGCGCCGACGGCGCCGAGTGCTGGCCCGGCTGGGAGGACGCGGCGGTGCCGCCGGAGAACCTCGGCGCCTACTTGCGCGAGTTCGACGGGGTGATGGAGCGCCACGGCGTCACTGGCCAGCCGTTCGGTCACTTTGGAGATGGCTGCATTCACGTGCGCCTTGACATCCCGTTGCAGCGCGACGGCGCCCCCTTGAGGGCCTTCATGGAGGACGCGGCGGCGTTGGTGGCGCGCCATGGCGGTTCGCTCAGTGGTGAGCACGGCGACGGTCGCGCGCGCTCGGAACTGCTGCCCGCCATGTACAGCGCAGAAGCGATCGCCCTGTTCGGCCAAATCAAAGCCCTCTTCGATCCGGAGGGCCTGCTGAACCCAGGTGTCATGGTCGACCCGGCGCCGCTCGACCGCGATCTTCGCCGACCGTCGGCGCCCCGCACCCCCGGCGTCGGCCACGCCTTCACGCACGACCACGGCGACCTGACAGAGGCGGTGCACCGCTGCACCGGCGTAGGCAAATGCCGCGCCGACGCCATCACCCAGAGTTCCGGCTTCATGTGCCCCAGCTACGCCGCCACGGGGGACGAGAAGGACGTGACGCGCGGCCGCGCGAGGGTGCTGCAGGACGCGATCAACGGCAACCTCATTGGTGGGCTCACTGCGCCAGAGGTGCGTGAAAGCCTCGACCTGTGCCTCAGTTGCAAGGCGTGCAGTGCGGACTGCCCCAGCGGCGTGGACATGGCCGCCTACAAGTCGGAGGCGCTGTACCGCACCTACAAGGGCAAGTTCCGCCCCATGGGCCACTACTCGATCGGGTGGCTGCCGCTGTGGATGAAGTTCATCGGCTGGGTGCCGTGGCTGGTCAACGGTGTGATGAGCGTCGGCTGGTTGCGCCGCCTGATCCTGCCGATTGCCGGCCTGGACAAGCGCCGGTCGCTGCCGAGGTTTGCGGCGAAGCCGTTCCACCGCTCCGAGTTTGCGAAGTCTCGCAAGGCAGGCAAGGCGCTGGCGGTGCCTGCGGCCGACGCTACCGAGGCACCTGCCGACGGCCCCGAAGCGTCGTCCGATATCCGCGGCAACACCGTCGTGCTGTGGGCAGACTCCTTCACCGACGGCCTCAGCCCCGAGGTGCCAGAAGCGATCGTGCGCGTGCTCGAGGACGCCGGACTGCGCGTCCTAGTGACGGCGGGCGACGCGTGCTGCGGCGTCACCTGGATCTCCACCGGCCAACTCGACGGCGCCAAGAAGCACCTGGACCACCTGTTGAGCGTGCTCGGTCCGTTTGCGGTGAACGGCATCCCGATCATCGGTGTGGAGCCCTCGTGCACCGCGGTGCTGCGCGGCGACCTCGTGGAGTTACTGCCGGCCGACCCGCGCGCGCACGCCGTTGCGGCCGCGACGTTTACCCTGGCAGAGGTGCTCACCGGACGCGCCCCCGTGAAGCCCCGTGCCGGCTGGCAAGTGCCGAGCCTCGAGGACGTCACCGCGGTGGTCCAGCCTCACTGCCACCAGTACTCGGTCATGGGTTACACCGCTGATCGCGACCTGCTGGCCCGTGCCGGGGCCACAGTCACCGAGGCCTCCGGCTGCTGCGGACTCGCGGGCAACTGGGGTTACGAGAAGGGCCACTACGACGTCTCGCGCCAGATCGCGGAGAACTCGCTGCTGCCAGCCTTGCGCGCGGCTGGCCTTGCCACGGACGACGCTGGGGTTGGGGGCGCCGAGGCTCCTGAGGGCGTCGTCTACCTGGCCGATGGCGTGAGCTGCCGGACCCAGGCTGACGCGTTTGCTGGCGTGCGGGGACTGCACCTCGCGCAAGTGCTCGCGGAGCGCCTCAAGCCGTAGGCATGGCTTAGCGGCCAAGCGCTGATGCACATGGCCGCAGCGCCGCGTCCTAGCCGACGGTGACTGTGACCTCGTTGACGCCGGTGGCCGTCGCGTCGACCGCCGCTGTGGCGTCGGCCGTGGTCAGCGCGTACGTGCCCGCCACGCCGTCGATTACCAGGCGGCCAGCGTCGTCCGTCTTCACTGTGGTGGGGGACATCCACCACTCGCCCTTGATCAGGTCGTGCAGCGCGTTGTAGGCGGGCTTGGGAGTACCGTCCAGGCGCACCAGGCCGGAGGGGGCGCCAAGCCAGGCACCTTCGTCGGCGAGGCCCCAGTACGTCAGCGACTCGGTGGCAGGGTGCGCGAACACGTTGCGGTAGTGGCTCACCATCTCCTGAGCCTGACGCTCCTCGCCCTCTGGCGTGGACGGCCAGGAGTCCACCTGGTAATCGTTGAGATCGACGATGTGCGGCGGCATGATCTCGCCTGACAGCAGCGTGGTCTCCGTCATCTGCAGCGGTAGGCCGAAGCGGCCAAAGCGATCGAGGATTGCGGTGATGGCCTCGTCTCCGCGGTAACCCTGGTGCATGTGGGTCTGCACGCCGAGCGCGTCGATCTGGATCCCGGCGTCAAGGCACCGCTCGATGAGGTCTTCGTAGTCGGCGCTCAGGTCGAAGTCGTTGAGCACGAACCGGCCGTTTGGGTTTGCGGCGTGGGCCTCTTCGAACGCCATGCGCACCATCTCCACCTGGCCCTTGGACTGCGCGAGGTGCGTGACGGCGTTCTCCTCGGCTGTGAACACGGGCAGGATCACGGCCTCGTTGATCGCGTCCCACAGGTCGATGACCCCGGCAAAGGCCCCGGCATCGCGGCGGATGCGGGCGCGGATGGTCGCCTCCACCTCGGCATCGGACTTGTCCATGAGCCACTGCGGCGCGAGCGTGTGCCACACCAGCGGGTGGCCCTTGATGGTCGCGCCGCGCTCGGCGAACCAACGCGCGGTCTTCATGAGCCGCTCCGTGTCGGGGTGGCCCTCCTGGGGCTCAAAGCCGCGCCAGTAGAACGGCAGCGTCACGTGGTTGTACAAGCCCCACCACAGGGGTTCCAGGTGCTCGGCGCTTGACGGCTTGGCGCCGCCAAAGTGGCTGGCAGGGTCGGCAACGGTCTCGCCGTTGACGTAGCCCACAAAGTCGAAACCGATGTTGCCAAAGCCGAAGGCGTGGCGGGTCTGCTCGACGGTGACCTCGCGGCCTGCGAGCGGGTTGCCTGCGCCATCCACCAGGGTCACGGTGGTGGAGGTGGTGCGATGGGCGAAAACGTTATCGACGGAATGGCTGGCGGTGTTCATGGCGAGAGGGTTCCGATTCTGGTTCAGGGAGAGGCAGGCAAAAGGGCGGCTGCTTCTATCGTATGGGCGGCGGATCACGGGAGGGCTACCGCCGCACCGCGTCCACCCTCGCCAGCAGCCCTTCGACGAGCGCATTGAGCGCCGTCGACTCGACCAAGAAGCCGTCGTGACCCACGTCAGAATGCAAGAGGTCGACGCCGTCGCAGCCGGGTAGGGCGTCGGCCAACTCTTGGGAGTGCGACAGCGGGTAGAGCCGGTCAGAATCCACCGCGGCAACGAGCGCCGGCCCAGTGAAGCCAGCGAGCGCCGCCTCGATGCCGCCACGCCCACGCCCCACATCGTGCGTGTTAATCGCGTGGACGATGCGCAGGTACGTGTTCGCGTCAAAGCGCCTGGCGAGCTTCTCCGCGTGGTGGGACAGATAGGACTCGATCGCGTACTGCCCTGCCCCGGGTTGGCCGGGGGCGCGCAACACGTTCCCTGCCACACCGTCGTCGTCCGGCTGGACCGTGCGGCCAAAGCGAGCATGTAGCTCCGGCTCCGAGCGGTACGTGGTGTGCGCGATCATGCGCGCGATGCCAAGGCCAACGTGCGGTCCCTCGCCGTCGGCAGCGTCGTAATAGTCGCCGCCGGCAAACCGCGCGTCGGCGCGAATGGCCGCGGACTGGGCCGCTCCCCAGGCGATCTGCTCGGCCGTGGTCGCGGCCGTGGTGCCGACGGCGGCGATGGAGCGCACGCGGTCGGGGTGCTGCGCCGCCCACTCCAGTGTCCGCATGCCGCCCATCGACGGGCCCAGCATGAGCAGCCAGGAATCGATCCCCAACGCGTCGGTGAGGCGCACCTCCGCCTCGACCATGTCGCGCAGCGTCGGCCATGGAAAGCGAGAACCCCACGGACGGCCGTCCATGGGGTAGGGGTGTGCGGGGCCGGTGGTGCCCTGACAGCCGCCGACGATGTTGGCGGAGACGATGAAGTGGCGAGTGGGGTCGAGGGGGCGGCCGGGCCCGATGAGCGAGTTCCACCAGCCGCCCGTGAGGTGGCCGGGGCCAGCGTGCCCGTACGCGTGGCTGTCGCCCGACAGGGCGTGGGAGACATAGATCGCGTTGTCCCGCGCCTCGTTGAGTTCGCCCCACGTCTCGTAGGCGAGCGTCACGTCCGGCAGGATGCGCATCGGGTCGGCCTCGAGCGGCAGGTCGCCGATGCGTCGGAACTGGCGCTCGCCAGGGTGGTCTCCAGGGCGCCACGCCCCCGACGCCGGTACCGGCGTCGGGGGAGCGTCAACCCATTCGGAGGCGTCGTCGTCCATGGGACTCCTTCAGCCCTTCCTGTGTCTCTCGATCCGGCCTTTAGGCGTTGGCCGCGACGGTTGAGGTGGCAGCCCCTTCGCGCAAGGCTGCGGCCGCGGCAAAGCCCTTCTCCAGGTCGGCCAGGATGTCGACGATGTTCTCCAGACCCACCGACAGTCGCACCAGCCCGGGTGTGACGCCGGCGCTCGACTGCTCGGCCTCCGTCAACTGCGAGTGCGTGGTGGTCGCGGGGTGAATCGCGAGCGAGCGCACGTCGCCAATGTTGGCCACGAGTGAGTGCAACTCGAGCGCGTCCACGAAGGCCTGGCCAGCGTCGGCGCCGCCCGCAATCTCGAAGGCGAGCACCGAGCCGCCGCCCTTGGGCGCGTACTTGAGCTGCAACTGGTGCCACGGCGAGGAGGCCAGACCGGAGTACGCGACGCTTTCCACGTCGTCACGGCCCTCCAGGAAGTCCGCGACCTTGACGGCGTTCTCCACGTGGCGCTCGACGCGCAGGCTCAGGGTCTCGATGCCCTGTGCGATGAGGAAGGCGTTGAAAGGCGACACGGCGGGCCCGAGGTCGCGCAGCAACTGCACGCGCGCCTTGAGAATGAACGCGAGGTTCGCGCCAAGCGCAGAGCCGACGCCAAGGTCCTTGGCGTACGTCAGGCCGTTGTAGCTGGGGTCGGGAGTGTTGTACTGCGGGAAGCGCTCGGGGTCTTGCGCGTAGTCGAAGGTGCCGCCGTCGACGATCAAGCCGCCGATCGCGGTGCCGTGGCCGCCCAAGTACTTGGTGGCCGAGTGGGTGACAATGTCGGCACCCCACTTGAGCGGCTGCACCAGGTAGGGAGAGGCCACCGTGTTGTCCACGATGAGGGGGACGCCCGTCTCGTGGGCGACGGCCGCAATGGCCTCGATGTCGAGCACGTCCTGCTTGGGGTTGGAGATCGACTCGCCAAAGAACGCCTTGGTGTTGGGCTTCACGGCCGCGCGCCACGACTCCGGGTCGTCGGGGTTCTCGACAAAGCTGACCTCGATGCCGTATTTGGGCAGCGTGTAGTGGAACAGGTTGTAGGTGCCCCCGTAGAGCGACGGGGAGGAGACGATGTGGTCGCCAGCCTCCGCGAGGTTCTGGATGGCGAGCGCGTTCGCGGCGGAGCCGGAGGCGACCAGCAAGGCCGCGACTCCGCCCTCGAGCGCGGCCACGCGCTGCTCGACGGCATCCTGCGTGGGATTGCCGATGCGCGTGTAGATGGGGCCGAGCTCAGCGAGCGCAAAGCGCGCCGCAGCCTGGGTGGTGTCCTCGAACACGAACGAGGTGGTCTGGTAGATCGGCAGTGCACGGGCGCCCGTGGTGGGGTCGGGCACCTGGCCGGCGTGGATCTGCTGTGTTTCGAAGGCCCATTCGGTGGTCATGTCAGCTCCTGATTTGCGTGGGGTGGGGATGGGGGATGGGATGTTCCATGACCGGCCACCGCCGGGAGCTGCTCCGGCCGCCTACGTTCAGGTTGCCGCCAGTCCCGCGACCGTGACAGGTCTGCGGATAAGCGACACGTGGGGAGTGGGCCCGCGGGAGGTTCTTCGCTCGCGACTCAAGGTTGCGAGCGGGACGCCCTGTGCGGGCGCACGCCAAACGTGCGCTTGACTAGCGACACATTCGGCGGAACATGGCTCGTACTCTAGGGTCGCGCGCCGCGAATTGGCAAGTCTCGCCCTGCAGATGGCTCCATTCGTACCGCCCTCAGCCCCGCGCGACCCCGAATGGCTCCATCTGTACCGTGGCGGGCGCTACCAGTCGGCGGGGTAGTGGACGGGGCTGGGCCCGCGCCCCCGGCACTGCGAACCGTTTCTGCGGCCGACGCGCCGGTTGGGGCTCCTCCCGGGGCGCAGGCGTCGGCGTGTCGCAAGACCAGACGGTTCGCACCGTCTGCCTCGAGGCGTCACGCGACGAACGCCCGACTACAGACCCGACTCAAACTCCGCGATGAACGCGTTGAGTTGGCCTGACTCCACGAGGAATCCGTCGTGCCCCACGGGCGAGTGAACCACCTTCACGCCCGACGATCCTGACAACCCTCGGTCCAGCAACTGCGAGTTCTTGAGCGGATAGAGGCGATCGGAGTCCACGGCCACCACCAGGGCCGGACCGGTGTATCGAGCCAAGGCCGTCTCGACTCCGCCTCGTCCGCGCCCCACGTCATGCGACTGAATCGCTTGCACGAGCCGGATATAGGTATTGGCGTCGAAGCGTCGCGCGAGCTTGCGTCCGTGGTGCTCAAGATAGGACTGCACGGCGAACAGTCCGCCCTTGCCGATCGGGTCCCCTTCGCCTTGGAACGAGCGCCCGAAGCGCTCGCCCAACTCGTCCTCTGAACGATAGGTGGTGTGCGCGATCATGCGCGCGATCCCCAGGCCCACGTGAGGTCCGTCGCCGTCGGCCGCGTCGTAGTAATCCCCGCCGCGAAACTTGGGATCGGCTTTGACCGCCGCGATTTGCGACGTCGACCACGCGATCTGGTCGGCCGTCGTCGCTGCGGCGGAGCCCACTGGCGCGATGGCTCCCACCCGGTCCGGCACCGTGACGGCCCACTCGATGGCGCGCATTCCGCCCATCGACGGACCTGTGATGAGTCGCCAGCGCTCGATGCCCAAGTGGTCCGCGAGCGCAATCTCAGCGGAGACCATGTCGCGAATCGTGACGTAAGGGAACCGCGACCCCCATGGCAACCCGTCGTCAGGATGCGCCGACGCTGGTCCCGTCGATCCCTGACAGCCGCCTATCACATTGGCCGAGACGACGAAGTGGCGGTCAGGATCGATCGGCCGGCCGGGCCCGACCATCGCGTTCCACCAGCCGCCAGTGTGGTGACCCGGCTCTGAAGGCCCCCACACGTGGCTGTCTCCCGTGAGTGCGTGTGCCACGTAGATCGCGTTGTCGCCCGCCGAGTTGAGTTCGCCCCAGGTCTCGTAGGCCAGCGTCGCTCCTGGCAGCGTCCCCATCGGATCCGCCTCGAGCGGCAGGTCGCCTAGCGCGAGAAACTGACGACGGCCGGGGTGGTCTCCCTCCCGCCAAGCGGCGCTCGCGGGCAAGGGCGCATCGGCGGCCGGACCCTCGTCCGCCGCCCATGCATCTGTCTCAATGCCGTCGTCATCCATGCCGAGACCACCTTAGGGCAGCAATCGCCGTGGGTCCCGGTGCGCGACGGTTCAAGTCACCGCGTGGTCGCGCCGATAAGCAGTGCAGGCGCGTGGAACTTGCCACAGGGCTCTTTCGCGGCGTCTTGCATCCCGTCTACCATCTCCAAGGATCGGGCAAAGGAGTACTTCACGTGACACATCGGCTCTTTGGGCGCTGGGCGCACCCCGTGGTGCTGGCTCTTGCCATCGCCTTTGTAGCAGCAGGGGTCGTCGCTGTTTCGCCGCGCACCGCCGATGCCGACACGTACCCAGGACTTGCAGAGATCGCCGCCGCGAAGGCGGCCGTCGCCGACGCAGCAACATCCGTCGCAGAACTTGACGCCGCGGTCGCCCAGTTGGAGAAGGCCCGCGCCGACGCTCAGAACGCTGCGTTGTTGGCGGCAGACGTCTACCTGGAAGCACAGGAAATTGCCGAACGCGCCAAGGCCCAGGCCGACGCCGCCGCCACGAGGGCTGACGACGCCGCGGTTGAGTTGGATCAGGCACGCTCGGACCTTGGTGCTGTCGCCATGGAGGCCTATCGCTCTGGCGGATCCTTCACCTCCCTTGAGGCGATCCTCGAGGCCGACGGTTTCGACGACGTGGTCGCGCGTTCTGAGGACTACAGCCGTGCCGCGGCAGAGGTCGACTCCGTGGTGCAGCAGGTGCGTGCCACCGAAGTGGTCGCCGGCACCATGAGCGACTTCGCGGCCGACGCTGCCACCGAGGCGGCCGAGACCGCGGAAGCCGCCGCCGCCGCCTTGGCGAAGGCGGAGGACGCGCAGCGAGTGGCCGAGCAGGCCGTCGCCGACGCGCAGGCCACCCACGAAGCCGCGGTCGAACGCCTCGCGTCGCTCCAGAACACCACCGTGCAACTCGAGCAGCAACGCCAAGATGGTCTTGCGGCAGCGCGGGCTCAGCGTGAGCGGGATGCTCTCGCGCAAGCCGTTGCCGACGCCGCGCAGCAGCCGTCGACGCCCGACCCCACGAGCCCCCCTGCCACCAACCCGCCAGCCACGAATCCTCCGGCCACCACCCCGCCAGCGACGACTCCGCCGCCGACCACGCCGCCCCCAGGTGAAGCGTCGGGCGCATGGAGCTCAACCGCGGCGCAGGGCCAGGGAGCCGCCGACCACTCCCTCACGCTCATGGGCGCGCCTTACCAACTCGGTGGCAACGGCCCCAGTTATGACTGCTCGGGCATCACCTACGCCGCATGGCGTTCACAGGGAGTCACCCTGCCGCGCAGTTCTCGGACCCAGTACGCCGCCGTGGCGCACGTGCCGTTGACGGAGCTGCGCCCTGGCGACCTGGTGTTCTACGGCACCAACCGCGACCCGGCCCTGATCTACCACGTGGCGATCTACCTGGGCAATGGCAAGGTGGCGGAGGCGACGTCTCCCGGCAATCCGTCTCAGGTGAGGTCATTCGACGCCTCGTGGCGCGTCGGTAACCTCATGCCGGTGGCGGGGCGACCCTAAGCGTCGTCCGCAGCGGGACCGCTCTAGGGGGTGGTCTTCACGTCCGAGACTGCGCTGTGCCAACCGCGCGCTTCCGACCGCGCGGACGGCAACGCGCTCACGGGCCGGCTAGGGCTAGTGAGGCGGCGGAACCAGCGGGTTGTGGTGCTCGAAGGGAGTGCCCTTGGCTCGCTCGAACGACGCCGTGATCTCGGCCTCTGCCTCTTCGCGACCCACCCAGTGGGCGCCTTCGACCGACTTGCCCGGCTCGAGGTCCTTGTAGACCTCGAAGAAGTGCTGGACCTCAAGGCGGTGGAAGTCGGAGACGTCGGCGATCTCTTGACGCCAGGCGGCGCGCTGGTCGGCGACGGGCACGCACAGCACCTTATCATCGCCCCCCGCTTCGTCGCGCATGCGGAACATCCCGAGCGCGCGGCACCGGATCTGGCAGCCTGGGAAGGTCGCCTCTTCGAGCAGCACGAGCGCGTCGAGTGGGTCGCCGTCTTGGCCAAGCGTCCCGTCGATGAAGCCGTAATCATCGGGGTACCTGGTGGACGTGAACAGCATCCTGTCGAGCACGATGCGGCCCGTGTGGTGGTCCACCTCGTACTTGTTCCGTGATCCCTTGGGGATCTCGACGGTGACGTTGAATTCCATGCCACTTCCCGCGCGTAGAGTCTGATTGCTGGGCCCATAGTCTCATGCCGACGGGAGGTGACGCGTGCGGGCGCGAATATTGGTGGCCACCCTCGTGCCGCTGACCCTCGTCGTGGGGGCGGGCGGCTATGCCGTGGCCGATGCCGCCGACGTGGTGCCCGGGTGGATCACGACGTCCGTCCCGCAGGGCCCTCCTGCGGCGTTCGTTGAGGTGCCTTCCGTCGATGCGGCCGAGGCCCCTGGTACCAGCGTGTGGCCCCTGCTGGACGCGTCGGCGCTGCTACCTGACCCCACCGTCGTCCAGGGCCTGGCCCAGGCGCTCCGCGACGATCCGCGCACGGGAACGTCCGTCAATGTCTCCGTCACGGACCTCATCACCGGCGAGGTGCTTGCCGACGTGGACGCCGCGGACGGCCAAGTCCCTGCATCCACGACCAAACTGCTGACCGCGATCGCCGTGGTCAGCGCGCTCGGGCCCGACGCCACGCTCAAGACCGTCGCAACGTACAACGCTGTGCGCGGCGAGGTCGCCATCGTTGCGGGGGGCGACATGCTGCTGGCGGAAGACGGTGGCAACGGTAGTGACGCGGTCGGTTTCGCTGGCGTCGGCGATCTTGCCGACCAGGTGGCCGACGCGCTCAAAGACCAGGGCGTCTCGAGCGTCAAAGTCGCCTTCGATACGTCGTCCTTTCCAGGACCCGCCTTCCCGACCGAATGGCCCTCGTACGCACTGAACAGCGGTTACGCCGCACCCGTCACGGGACTGGCCATCAACGTCGGGAAGATGACCGACGACGACTACGCGAAGCGCTGGCCCGACCCTGCGGCGCGCACGGCTGACGTGTTTGCGGAGAGACTGCGCGAGCGCGGGATCACCGTGACGTCGGTCGCTGCCCGGTCGGGAGCTGCTGGCGCGCAAGTGGGCGTGGTCGAGTCGGCGCCACTTGGCTCAGTAGTCGAGTACATGCTTCACGAGTCGGACAACACGATCGCCGAGGTGCTGACCAGGGTGCTCGCCGTTCACGACGGCCGACGCGCGGTCGCCGACGAGGCGATGCTGTCCGTGCGGGCGGAGCTTGCAGAGCTTGGGGTCGATCTCGCTGGGCTCGAACTGTATGACGGTGCGGGCTTCTCGGTGCGCAACCGGATTCCGCCGCAAGTGCTGACGGGAACGTTGCGAGCGGCCGCGCTCGCGGACACCACTGGCGAAATACCAGGTTGGCTGGCGGAGGCCGGTCTGACCGGCACCCTCGAGGGCCGTTTCATCTCGACGCCGGGAGGCGGAGTCGTGCGGGCCAAGACTGGCTCGCTCACCGGCGTGACGGCGCTGTCTGGAATCGTGTTCACCGAGCAGGGCAGGCCGCTTGTGTTTGCCGTCTTGGCCGATGGAATGCCTTATGGTCAAGACCAACCGCGGGCCGCGATCGATGCCTTTGTCGACGCGCTGGCAGAATGTGGTTGTCGGCAGTGACCGACCTCGCCGAATCCGCCATGACAGACCTCCTGGGAGAAGTGTGACTGGACCTCATCCTGCCGTGGCGGCGACGCGCAATGCTGTGCGCGAGGCCCTCGATGGCATCGACATGGGGGCCAAGATCTGGGTGGCTTGCTCTGGCGGGCCAGATTCCCTCGCGCTGGCCGCGGCCGCGAGTTTCGTGGCCCGCAAGGAGGGGTTCCTCGTTGGCGCCATCGTCGTCGACCATGGCTTGTCTCCCGAGTCGGCCGTTGTCGCGGAGAAGGCGGTCGCTCAAGCGCGCAAGGCCGGGATCGTGACGGCGTTTGTGGAGAAGGTGATCGTGGGCCGCGAAGGCGGGCTTGAGGCTGCCGCACGGCGCGCGAGGTATGCCGCGCTCGATGCTCGCGCGGACCTGGAAGGCGGCCTCACCCCCCACATCCTGACCGGTCACACGATGGACGATCAGGCGGAGACGGTACTGCTCGCGCTCGCGCGTGGATCGGGGGCCAGGGCGCTTGCCGGGATGCCGGTCAAGCGCGGGCGCTATGTGCGGCCCTTTTTGTCGTTGCGACGCAAGGACACGGTGGCGGCGTGCGAGGCGCTCGGGCTCGAGCCATGGTTCGACCCCACGAACGAGCCCGATGGGGGTCCCCGGCGCTCGGCGCTGCGCGGGATCGTGATGCCCGCCTTGGTCGACGTCTTGGGGCCAGGTGTCATCTCGGGGCTCGCGCGCTCGGCCGCGATGCTGCAGTCGGACGCGGATGAGTTGGAGCGCCAGGCTCGCACCGCCATTCAGAACTCGGAGTCCAAGGTCGCAGGGGAGGAGTGGCGCTGCGACATGCTCGCGGCCCTGCCCGATGCCATCAGGACCCGCATGCTCAAAATGCTGGCAGAGAACAGCGGGGCGCGACCGCTCGCCGCTTCGCACGTGGCGGCGCTCGATCGGCTGGTCACCACGTATTCAGGACAGGGCGCGGTGTCGCTGCCAGGTGGCTTCGAGGCCCGGCGTGAATATGGCAGGCTGATCATCACGCACCCCCTCGAACGCTTCGATCAACCAGACCAGAACGGACCCGAAGAGTGAGCCCCGACTTCACCAAAGCCGCCTTCACCATGGATGACTTCAGCAGCGTCGTTGTCACCGAGAAGCAGATCAGCACCAGGCTCGACCAGATAGCCGCGCAGATTCGCGAAGACTACGAGGGCAAAGAGGTGTTGCTCGTTGGCGTCCTCAAGGGCGCCGTGATGGTGATGGCGGACCTCGCGCGCCGCCTCCCGCCCTACGTCCAGATGGACTGGATGGCGGTCTCCTCGTACGGCTCCGGCACACGGTCCTCCGGCGTGGTGCGCATCCTCAAGGACTTGGACGCCGACCTGACCGGCCGTCACGTGCTGATCGTGGAGGACATCATCGACACGGGCGTCACCTTGTCGTGGCTGCTGGGCAACCTGCGCTCGCGAGGGGCCGAGTCTGTCGAGGTTGCGACCCTGTTGCGCAAGCCTGACGCCGTTCAGGTGGAGATCGACGTCCGCTACATCGGCTTCGACATCCCGAACGACTTTGTGGTCGGCTACGGCCTCGACTGGGCGGAGAAGTACAGGACCTTGCCCTTCGTGGCGGTGCTCAAGCCGAGCGTCTACGCGGAGGACTGAGCCGCCTCCCGTCGTGGTCTCTGTCCGGCGCCGCCGGGCGCCGGCGGCCCCCATGGCTTGAACAGTTCTGACCGGGCGGCGGTGCGACGCGCCGTGGGCGTAGTCTCACGTCGGCGTGTCGGGGTCGCCAACGGTCACAACTCTCCACCCGGCGCGCACCGGGAGCACCGCCGCTCGCCATCTGGCAAGGACGCCGGAGCACAGCCGCCACGCAGCAAGCTGAGCCGCCGCCAACTACCTAGCCGAGCCGACGCGTCGTGCCCAGCCCCGGCCAGGCGACCGCTTCCCCTGGTCCTGGCGAGCGCGCGCGCGGCATCGGAGCCACAGAGCCGATGCTTGCGCCATGGCGGGCGCAGTAGGAATGGGGGATCTTGAGAGCGCGTTGGTCGAGCGCGGTGGCGCCGTGCGCTGGAAGACACTTGTCGAGCTCGGCTTCGCGCCGTCATCGCTCCAGCGTGCGGTCAATCGCGGAGCGGTGGAGCGTCCTGCGCGCGGAGTGGTCGCCGTGCAAGGGGCATCTCGAGATGCCATTGCCGTGGCTGCGCTGGGCGGGCGACTGACCTGCGTGTCGGCGCTGCGTCACCTGAAGGTGCCGCTGCGCGAGGATCCCGACCGAATTCACGTGGGCTTGGGAGTCGATCTTCACCGGGCCATAGCCTCGGAGGCGCTGCGCGACGTGGTGATCCACCGGTCGGTGCTGCTGTCTGACGCGAGTGGAGGGGCACATCGCCGCGGCGCCGGTCCCACGGGCGTCGCGACGGCGATACAGATTGCATCCGGCTGCCTGGGGCCACTTGATCACCTCATCGCCGTGGATGGTGCGTTGCGAATGAATCTGATTTCCCTGAAAGACCTGTGTTTCTCGAGGCCAAGCGCTACTGAAAGAGGGCTGTGGTTGGCTCGTCACTGCGACCCACGCGCCGAGTCGCTCCTGGAGACGGTGGCGAGATGGGCCCTGACCGACGCCGGGTATCTGGTCGACACTCAGGTCCCGATCCCAGGCGTGGGCCGAGTCGACTTGTTGGTGGAGAACTCGTTGGTGGTGGAACTCGATGGCAGGGAGCATCACCGAGACCGAGAGGCGTTCGCGGCAGACAGGCGCCGCGACCGGGCGTTGAACGCGTGGGGACTCCGAGTGTTGAGGTTCACGTACTCGGATGTGCTTCCGTCTGGCAGCCGAGTGGTGGAGGACGTGGGCGCTGTTCTCGGGGCTCGTTCGGCGCACGCCGCCATTCAGGGTCGCCAGCGGTGAACAGTTCTGACCGTGCTCGGGCCCGACACGCGGAACGGTTGCTCCAGGAACGGCGTGCCACGGCGATGCCCGGTCAGAACTGTTCGCCGTGTCCGGGAGGGGGCGGTGGTAGGGACAGGAGGCCGGGCCGATTAGCAGTGGCGGAGGGTTGGCAGTCGGGACAGAAGGTTGGAACGGTTCGCAGTGTCTGGGGGGTGGGCGGTCGGGGCTGAACGTCAAGACGGTTCGCAGTGTCTAGTCAGGTCGCTGGCGGCCCGCGTCCCGCTGAGCGCGAAACCTGGTCACCCGTAGCCTCGACTCGCGTAAAGTCGTGCTCACCATGAGAAGACTGCGCTGGTCGTACCTGTTCCTTGCCCTCGCGGTGATTTCGATCGCCGTCTTTGCGTTCTCCGCTGCCACGCGCACGCCGGTGACGAAGATCGAGACGAGCGAGGGCTTCGCTGTGCTCGAGTCTGGTTCCGCAAACCAGATCGAGATCACCGATGGGGACCAGCGCGTCCAAGTGACGCTGGGTGACGAGGTGCCCGAGGTGCTTGCCGACTACGAGCTTGAGGGCGGCGCGCTCATCGAGTTCTTCTACGTCGAGCCCCAGGGTGATGACGTCATCGCCGCGGTGAAGGCCGCGAATCCAGAGCTCGGCTACAACTCTGTGGTGCCGCGCGGTTCGCTCTTGCAGTCGCTGCTGCTCAACATTCTTCCCCTGCTGTTGTTCCTTGGCCTCATCTGGTTCCTGCTGAGCTCGATGCAGGGCGGCGGAAGCAAGATCATGCAGTTCGGCCGCTCGAAGGCGACCCAGGTCACCCCCGACACTCCCAAGGTCAAGTTCGACGACGTGGCTGGGGCAGAGGAGGCCGTCGAAGAGTTGAAGGAGATCCAGGAGTTCCTGGAGAACCCAGCGAAGTTCCAGGCCGTGGGTGCCAAGATCCCCAAGGGCGTGCTCTTGTACGGCGCACCCGGCACAGGAAAAACCCTGCTAGCGAGGGCCGTCGCAGGCGAGGCGGGCGTCCCGTTCTTCTCGATCTCTGGCTCCGACTTTGTGGAGATGTTCGTGGGTGTGGGCGCGAGCCGCGTGCGCGACCTCTTCGAGCAAGCCAAGAAGAACAGCCCAGCGATCATCTTTGTGGACGAGATCGACGCAGTGGGCCGTCACCGCGGTGCAGGTCTTGGTGGCGGGCACGACGAGCGCGAGCAGACCCTCAACCAGATGCTGGTGGAGATGGACGGCTTCGACATCAGCACCAACGTCATCATGATCGCCGCTACCAACCGTCCCGACATCCTTGACCCAGCGCTGCTGCGCCCCGGACGCTTCGACCGCCAGATCGGCGTCGACGCACCCGACCTCAAGGGCAGGCTCAAGGTGCTCGAGGTACACGCCAAGGGCAAGCCCATGGCGCCAGAGGTTGACCTGAACGCCGTGGCCAAGCGCACGCCAGGCTTCACGGGTGCCGACCTGGCAAACGTGCTCAACGAGGCGGCCCTGCTGACGGCCAGACGCAGCGCCACCACCATCGGCAACACCGAACTCGACGAGGCCATCGACCGCGTCATCGCCGGTCCCCAGAAGCGCACGCGCGTGATGAATGACCACGACAAGTCGGTGACGGCGTATCACGAGAGCGGCCACGCCCTCGTGGCGGCCGCCATGAACTACACCGACCCCGTCACCAAGGTCACGATCCTGCCGCGCGGCAGGGCGCTGGGCTACACGATGGTGATGCCGGTCGAGGACCGCTACTCGAAGACCCGCAACCAACTGCTCGACAACCTCGCCTACGCGATGGGCGGTCGCGTGGCGGAAGAGGTCGTCTTCGGAGACCCGTCGACGGGTGCGAGCAACGACATCTCTCAAGCCACCGAGATCGCCAAGCAGATGGTGACCGAGTTCGGCATGTCCACCGAGGTGGGCTCCGTGCGCCTGGCAGGCAGTTCTGGCGAGGTTTTCCTTGGTCGCGACATGGGCCACGGCCGCGAGTACTCGGAGCAACTCGCCGCCGTCGTCGACACCGAAGTTCGCAAGCTCTTGGACCACGCGATGGAAGAGGCCACGAAGGCCCTCACGTCGAACCGCAAGCTGTTGGACACGCTTGCGGAGCAGCTCCTCGAGAAGGAGACCCTCAACGAGGCCGAACTCAAAGAGATCTTCTCGAAGGTCAAGAAGGCCCCCGAGCGCGCCAAGTGGGTCAGTGGCGAATGGGCGCCCAAGCGCACCCCCAAGCGCCGCATCGCCAAGGCGCCAGCACCGCGTCGGACCGAACCGAAGGACACGCTCGCGGACGGTAAGGCCGACGACGCCGCCGAGAAGGGCTAGAAGTCGCATGAGCGAGAGCTACGGAAGCACGCCAGTGGACGATGTCCCGCCGCGGCCAGCTGACGGCAGCATCGACAAGGCGCGCATCGAAGCGGCGGTATGGGAGATTCTCGCGGCCATCGGCGAGGACCCCGACAGGGACGGCCTTCGCGACACTCCCGCCAGGGTCGCCCGCTCTTACGAGGAGTTTTTCGCGGGCCTCGGTCAAGACCCCGCCGACGTTCTCAGCACCGTCTTCGAACTGGGTCACGAAGAGATGATCCTGGTTAAAGACATTGAGTTGTATTCGATGTGCGAGCACCACTTGGTGCCCTTCCACGGGGTGGCCCACGTGGCGTACATCCCTGGCCCAGACGGGCGCATCACTGGTCTTTCCAAGATCGCGCGCCTCGTGGACGTGTTCGCCAAGCGGCCCCAGGTTCAGGAGCGCCTCACCACGCAAGTCGCCGACGCCCTGGTCGCGGAACTTGGCGCCCGTGGCGTGATCGTCGTGGTCGAGGCAGAGCACCTCTGCATGTCGATGCGAGGAGTGCGCAAGCCGGGCTCTCGCACGGTCACGTCGGCGGTGAGGGGCGTCATGAGGGACGCAGCGACCCGCGCGGAGGCCATGAGCCTCATCGTCGGGAAGTAGGCCCCATGGCGAGCGAGGCGCCGCGGCTACCGGTCGCCGACCGCACTCTCGTGATGGGCATTCTCAACGTCACGCCTGACTCGTTCAGCGACGGCGGGCTCTACGACGGCACTGAGGCGGCGATCGCCCGCGGTCTCGAGTTGGCCGCACAAGGGGCCGACATCGTCGACGTCGGAGGTGAGTCCACTCGCCCAGGCGCCGAACGCGTGGAACCTCGCGAGGAACAAGGCCGGGTGCTACCGGTCGTCGAGGCGCTCGTCGCCCGCGGCATCCCCGTGAGCGTTGACACCATGAGGGCGTCGACGGCGCAAGCAGCTGTGGAGGCTGGCGCCTGCCTCATCAACGACGTCTCTGGCGGGTTGGCTGACCCTGAGATGGCTGGCGTGGTGGCTGGCGCGAGCGTCGACTTCGTGGCGATGCATTGGCGCGCGCACAGCACCCACATGGACGCGAGGGACCGTTACGACGACGTCGTGGCCGAGGTGGCGAAGGAGCTCGCCGACCGCGTCGACGCCCTGGTGCGAGCCGGAGTGCCAGAAGACCGCATCGTGCTCGACCCCGGCCTTGGCTTCGCGAAAGTCGCGGACTCCAACTGGCCGCTCCTGGCGAACCTGGCCGAGTGGTCGGCGGGAAAGAGGGTCCTGATTGGCGCATCGCGAAAGCGCTTCTTGGGTGCCGCGATCTCTCGTGGCGAAGACGACGCAGTGTCGCCCGTCCAGCGCGAACACGCGACGACGGCCGTGACGACGCTCGCTGCCGCTACGGGGGCGTGGGCGGTCAGGGTGCACGACGCCCGCGCGGCGTGTGACGCGATCGCGGTCGTGTCCGCTTGGCAAGCGGCCACAAAGGCGACACGATGAAGCCATGACGTGGATGTCCACCCCTTACATGCGCTCCGGCGTTGAACTCGATCGCCTTGCCATTGAAGGGATTCGCGTCAATGGCTATCACGGAGTGCTCGACAGCGAACGGGAGACCGGCCAGGTATTCAAGGCCGACGTGGTTGCTCACGTGTCGACCCGCGCGGCCGCTCTCAACGATGACTTGGCACGCACGGTCAACTACTCGACCATCGCCGACCGTGCCGCCGAAGTGCTGGGCGGCGAGCCTGCGGAACTCATCGAGACGGTGGCAGAACGCATCGCGCTCGCAGTACTCGAGATGGATGGCGTGTATTGCGTGGACGTGCGCGTGCACAAGCCGCAAGCGCCCTTGCACGTGGAGTTCAAAGACGTCTCGGTCACCATTCGGAGGGACCTGCGCACTGGTGGACTGTGGGCCGACAAGCGCATCGGCTCCTCCGCAGGGATGCCAGACGATCCGCTGGCATTCGATTCGCAGCCCCCGGTGTTCGACCAGTTTGATCAGCGTCCTGTCCGCCCGGTGCCTGTCCTCCTGGCGATTGGCGGCAACGTCGGCGACGTTGAGCAGACGCTGCGCCAGGCCGTTGGTGAACTCGACCGCATCCCTGGAAACACCGTGCGTGGAACGTCGGCGCTGGTGAAGTCTGCACCGGCGGGCGGGCCGCCCCAGCCCGACTACCTGAACGCCGTGGTGCGCCTCGAAACGGAGATGTCGCCCCGGGAGCTCTTGGGCGCCTGCCAAGGCCTGGAGATCGCGCACGATCGCGAGCGCACGGAGGTCAATGGCCCGCGGACGCTCGACATCGACATCATCGACTTCGACGGCGCGGTGGGAGAAACCGACGATCTGACACTTCCTCACCCTCGAGCGCACGAGCGCGGCTTTGTGGTCGTGCCGTGGGCGCACATGGAACCAGATGCGCAGTTGCCTGGCGTGGGTTCCGTCGCCCAACTCGCTCGCAGACTCGCCGCTTCGGTAGCTCTGGTGGCCGATCCCTGGCCAGCGCAGAGCAGCCACGCGTCGGCATGAGCCGCCGATGGTCGTGACGGGAATCGGGCAGTGAAGGGCAGGCTTCTGTGAGGCCACTGCGGTGGAAGGTGCTCGCCTCGGCGACCCTCATCTCGGCCCTCTTCGGTTGGGGCGGCTCCATGCTTGCCCTCCGGGGAGGCGCGACCCCCATCCTCGTGCCCTGGACCACGCTCATCGTCGGCATCGTGCTCGGAGGCGTCGTCCTCGCCGCAGGCTGGACCGTGCGCCAAGTCAAGTTGGGACGTCGGCGCATGGACCCCACTCGTGCCGTGCGCACGGCCGTGCTAGGACAGGCTTGCGCCTACGCCGGCGCGCTCCTGGCTGGCTCGTACGGCGGCTACGCGGCGTCGCTCCTTCCCGACTGGTCCCACACGCCACGCAGGGAGGCCGCGATTGCGGCAGGGCTGGCGGCGCTCGGAGGGCTCGTCATGCTCGTGGCGGGCGTCATCGCCGAATACTGGTGCCGCATTGGCCCCGATGACGACGACGACGGCAGCGACTCAGCGGAGGCGGGAGTGGCACACTAGCCACATGACCTGGTTTAGCCCCGACGACGTCGCGTGGACCCCCGCATCTCGACAACTCATCCCCGTCCGCCTCATCGTGATCGGCATCGTCTTTGTGCCTGCCGTCGCTGCGACGGCCATCCTCGCCGCGCTTGTCTGGAGCGGCATGTGGTGGTTCACGGCCGGGTTGCTGCTCTTGGGCGCGTGGTGTGCCTGGATCGGTGTACGACTGGTGCTCGCGCACGGCTGGGCAGAACGCGAGGACGACCTGTTGGTCAAGCGAGGCCGGTTGTGGCGCTCGGTCACCGTCGTTCCGTATGGCCGCATGCAGTACGTCGAGGTCTCCTCAGGACCGATCGCGAGGGCGTTCGGGATCGCGACGGTGCAGTTGCACACCGCCTCGCCCGGTACCGATGCGTCGCTCAATGGGGTGCCCGCTGACGATGCTGCGCGGCTGAGGGATCGCCTCACGTCGAGGGGCGAGGCGCGGTTGGCGGGGCTGTGAGCGCTCCTGACCGCGTGTACTCCGCGCCGCGCGAGTGGACGAGAGTCCACCCCGTCTCGCCGCTACTCGGCGGCTGGGCGGTCCTCGCCGGTATCGCCGGTTACTGGTTCTACAACCAGGGGCCTGGCTCCGCGTCCGGCGACGAGGGAGGGCAACTCCACCTGTCCATCGCGTTCCTCGTGGGCGCCATCGTGCTCGGCGTCATTCTCGCCGTGGGCTTCAGCTACCTCGCGTGGTACTTCCACACCTTCCGCATCACCGACGAGGCCATCGAGCAGCGCAAGGGCATGGTGTTTCGCCAACAGCGCCAGGCGCGACTCGACCGACTCCAGGCCGTCGACGTGGTGCAGCCCCTGATCGCCAGGATTTTCGGCTTCGCCAAGATCACTGTCGAGGTCGCGGGAGGCGCTCAATCCGGAATCGCCTTGCAGTTCCTCCGTCTTGCCGACGCCGAGGCGCTCCGCAACGAGATCCTCTCCTTGGCCGCTGGCTACCGCGCCGAGGTCGCCGCGCGCCACGGCGAGCAGGACGGCGAGCGCCGTGGGACAACGATGCGCGAAGAGCTAGAGCACTTCAGGGTTGCCCCAGCGCCAGGCTCGGCGCGCACGGCGATCGCCGCTGCGGAGGAGCGCCTCCTCGTGACCGTTCCTGTGCCGCGACTGCTCGTGTCGATCCTGCTGTCGTGGGGGACGGTGGTGGCGGTAGCGTCGGCGGTGGTGCTCATGGCAGGGATCGTCGCCGTCGGCGTCTTTGTTCCCGACATCGACATCGTCGGCGCCTTCTTCGGTGGCGGTTTCATCGGCCTCCTCTCCGCAGGCGCTGGCATGATCTCTTACTCCCTGTCCTCGATCAACAGGGGAATGAACTTCCGCTTGGGCATCTCGTCCGACGGAGTGCGGATCGCTCATGGCTTGCTCGAGACGCGCAAGCAGACCGTCCCACCCGGCCGCGTCCAGGCTGTGCACTTCAAGCAATCCCTGTTGTGGCGTCGGCGCGATTGGTGGCAGATCGTCGTCAATGTCGCCGGTTATCAGGACGACCAACAAGCGGTGTCAACGCTCTTGCCTGTCGGCACGCGCGACGATGCCCTCCAAGCCTTGTGGACGGTGCTGCCCGACCTGGGCGATCCCGACCCGCACAGCACGGTGTCGCGCGCGCTGTCTGGCAGCGGTGCCGATGGCGGCTTCATCACGACTCCGGAGTCGGCCAAGTGGCTCGATCCTCTCCAACGCCGATTCCGCGGGGTACTGGCGACCGACACGGCGTTGTTCATTCGCCGCGGCTGGTTGGTGAAGGAGCTCATCGTGGTGCCCCACGAGCGCACGCAGTCGCTCGCACTCAAGCAGGGCCCCGTCCAAAGGGCACTGGGGCTGGCCGACGTCGCGGTGCATTCGACCAAGGGCGTCGTGAACCCAGTGGCGCAGCACCTTGCGGTAGTGGACGCGATCGAGTTGCTGACCGCTCAGGCTCGCAGGGCGCGAGCACGGCGCAAGGTGCAGACGCCGGAACAGTGGATGCAAAAGGTCGGGCTCATCGATGACGGCTCCGAGTAACCCTTCCAAGCCCGGTCGCCTGAACGTCGGCATTGTGGGCGCCGGGAAGGTCGGCGCGTCTTTTGGCGCGTCCTTGCGATTGGCCGGCCACCTCGTCGTCGGCGCCTCTGGCGTGTCTGAAGCGTCGGTCAACCGCATCGACACGATGCTGCCCGGTGTGCCCCGGCTCGACGTCGAGGAAGTGGTGCGCCGCTGCGAGCTGGTGTTTCTCGCGGTGCCGGACGACGCCGTGGTCGAGTTGGTAGAGGGCCTCGCCGCGGTGGGTGCATGGCGCGGTGGCCAGCTCGTGGCGCACTGCTCGGGTCGTCTCGGTCTCGGGGCACTCGCCGCCGCGGCTGGAGCCGGCGCTGTGCCGCTCGCAATCCACCCAGCGATGACGTTCACGGGGACGTCCCTCGATCTCGACCGAATGGTCGGCGCCACTTTTGCCGTGACGGCGCCGCCCGCCTTCTTGCCCATTGCTCAAGCGCTCGTGGTGGAGATGGGAGGCGAGCCGGTTGTTCTTGACGACGCTGCGCGTGCGCTCTATCACGCGGCGCTCGTGCACGGCGCTAATCATGTGGTGACGTTGGTTTCTCAAGCGGCCGCGCTCCTCGCCGACGCCGGGGTTGAGTATCCCGGCAGGCTGCTGGGGCCGCTCGTTCACGCGTCGATTGAGGGGGCGCTCGCGGACACCCCAGGGACGGCGGCGACCCTCACGGGACCCGTTGTCAGGGGAGACGCAGGGACCATCGCCTCGCACCTCGAGGCGCTCAGGGCGCATGCTGACGTGAAGGACGCCTATCGTGCGATGGCGCGGTCAACGGCAGACCTTGCGCTCGCCGCAGGCCGGATCGGCCCTGCAGACTACGCGGCAGTGATCGCCGCATTGGGAGACAACTGACATGCGTATCGTTCACACCGCCGCCGATCTTGCCCCACTTGCCCCTCGCGCCGACGATGACGAGCGCGGCCGTCGGGCCGTCGTCATGACGATGGGGGCCTTGCACGAGGGGCACCTCGCGCTGGTGCGTGCCGCACGCGAGGCCGCCGAGCACGTCGTGGTGACCGTGTTCGTCAATCCGCTCCAGTTCAACGACGCGAGCGACCTTGAACGCTACCCGCGGGACCTGGACGCCGACGCGGCCTTGCTCGAGCCGCTCGGCGTTGACGTGCTGTATGCCCCTTCCGTCGAGGATGTCTACCCTGGCGGCAGGCCCGTGGTGACGGTGTCGGCGGGCGAGATCAACGACGTCCTCGAGGGGAGCCATCGGCCGGGGCACTTCGACGGGGTGCTCACCGTCGTGCTGAAGCTCATGCACCTCACACGACCCGATGTCGCGTACTTCGGGCAGAAGGATGCGCAACAGGTGATCGCGATTCGGACGATGTGTCGTGATCTCAACGTGCCGGTGGAGATCGAGGTGGTGCCCACAGTGCGTGACGCGGACGGGCTGGCCTTGTCGAGCCGTAACGCGCGCTTGTCGGAGTCCGAGCGGGCCGACGCCCTCGTGTTGTCGCGCGCGCTCGGAGAGGCCGAACAGGTCATTCAGGAGGGCGGACCGCTGTCGCTTGCGCTCACGGTGGCGCGAGCGGCCCTCGCGGAGGTGCCTGACGTCGTCCCTGACTATGTTGCCGCCATGGACCCGGCGTCCGCGCGAGTGGTCGAGGGCGACTACCGTGGAGAGGTGGTGATCGCCGTCGCCGCCCACGTGGGCGAGACGCGACTCATCGACAACGTGATGACACGCGTTGGCCCCCGCGAGGGTGCGGCCGAGGCGTAGACCCCTGAGAGGCACGGCATGACCTTCAAGACACTTCAGCGGCCGATGATGATCTCCAAGCTTCATCGGGCCACGATCACCCAAGCCGATCTGCATTACGTGGGCTCCATCACGATCGATGCCACGCTCATGGAGGCCGCTGATCTGCTCCCAGGCCAACAGGTCGACGTTGTTGACGTCACGAACGGCTCGCGACTGACCACATACGCGATCCCTGGCGAACCCGATTCGGGAGTCATCTGCATCAATGGCGCGGCCGCGCACTTGGTGCACGAGGGCGACGTGGTGATCATCATCGCTTACGGGCTGATCGGCGATGAGGAGGCTCACCAGTACGAGCCGCACGTGGTGTTCGTTGACGCCGCCAACCGCATCATGGATGTCTGTGATGAGCCCGGCAGGGTGCCTGCCGGTTCAGGGCTGGAGCCGTCCGGGCTGCCGATTCACGACTTCCGCTCGGGAGGCTGGAAGGCGTACAAGACCGCCGAACTGCCGACGACGCCCGCTCCCGACCTGCCATAAGACTCCACTGCATCTGCCCTGGTGGCAGGGCCATTTTTCATGCCGAGTTGCGGCTTTTGCCCGTTTCGATATCGTTTTCCATGGGACGAAGGGGTCCTGCCGCGTCGCTAGCGCGGCTCCCTGCTGAGGACGTCTCACGGTTCACGCAACGATGCTGACACGGGAGCACACTCATGAGAAGAAGGCTTCATTCCACCGCGGTGATCGCGGGCCTCATCGCCTTGGTGGGAGCGGTGGTCATCCCCGCCGCCGCACAGGCGGCCGTACCGGAGACGGTCACGTCTGTCGATTTTGAAGACGGCACCCTCGGCGACTGGAGCGCCTCTGGGGAGGCGGAACTCACCGTCGTCGACGACGACACCAAGGTGCTTGAAGTGGCCGGCAGGGCCGCCGACTACGAAGGGATCCAAACCGCCACCGGCATCTTCGAGCCTGGCGCGACGTACGAGTTCACCATGCGCGCGAAACTCGACGATGCGGTCACCGAGTCCACCGGTATTCGCTTCGTGATGAAGCCCGCCTACACGTGGATCGGCAACACGACGATCGATGGCGCTGGCTGGACTCAGGTGACTGGCAGCATCGTGGTCCCCGCCGACGCGAATGCGAGTGAACTGCAGGCGTACATCGGCACCGACGACATTGCCGGCCTTGACGATTTCACGTACTACTTGGACGACATCGTGGTCACCAAGACGGCCGACGCTCCCGAGTGCGTGCCCGACGTGGTCCCCGTCGCATCGATTGACTTCGAGGACGGCACCACGGGCGACTGGAGTGCGTCGGGAGGCGCCGCTCTCGCGGTGATCGACGACGACACGAAGGTCCTTGAGATCGCTGGCCGCGCCGCCGACTACGAGGGCCTGCAGAGCCCGGCGGCGTACCTCACGCCTGGAACCACGTATCACCTGTCGATGCGCGTGAAGTTGGGCGCCGATGCGACCGAGGCCGCTGGGGTGCGCTTTGTGGTCAAGCCCGCGTACACGTGGGTGGGCAACACGACGGTCGACTCCTCCGGTTGGGCGACGGTATCGGGCACGTACACCGTGCCCGACGACGCAGTTGCGGCGGACCTCCAGGTCTACATCGGCACCGATGACATCGAGGGCATCGCGGACTACACGTACTACGTCGACGACATTGTGGTGACCGCCAACGGCGACAATTGCGACGACGGGGGCGGCCCTGATGGGCCAGCGCCAGGCACCGTGCTCCTCGCCAATGACTTCGAGAGCGACCTGGGCGGTTGGGGCGCGCGTGACAACGGCGAGGGCGCGCCAACCGTCTCCCTCAGCACCGCCTATGCGCACGGCGGCAGCCAGTCGGCGGCCGTCACGGACCGCGTGAGCCAAGGCTCCGGCATGGGAATCGACGTCACCGAGTTGCTCACGCCAGGCGCGCCGGTCGAGTTGACCGCGTGGGTCCGCTTTGGCGAAGGACAGGCGACGGACGACGTCTGGCTATCGATGCAGCGCACCACCGACGGTTCGGACTCCTTCGACACCCTCGCGCAATTCACCGGAGTGACCAACTCTGGATGGACGCAAGTGACCGCGCGCTTCACGCCAGCGGCTTTTGACACGGCGCTGCTGTACTTCGAAACCGCGTACTCGGGCACCAACACGTCGGACCTGTACTTCGACGACATCACCCTGCAGGTGCCAGACCCCGTGGTCATCGAGGACTTGCCGCCGATCAAGGACAACGTCCCGTTCCCGATAGGGGTCGCGATCGACAGCAGGGAGACCACCGGCGCGGCGGCCGAACTCGTGCAGCGCCACTTCGGCCAGGTCACGCCGGAGAACTACATGAAGCCAGAGGCCTGGTACGACGATGAGGGCAACTGGGCGCCCAATGCTGGCGAGATCAACGCCGTCATGGACTTCGCTCGAGCGAACGACCTCACCGTTTACGGACACGTGCTCGTGTGGCACAGCCAGACGCCGGAGTTCTTCTTCCAGCACGAGGACGGCACGCCGCTCACCTCGGACCCTGCCGACCAGGAGTTGTTGCGCCAGCGGATGCGCGACCACATCTTCAATGTCGCGCAGTACTTGAGCGACGAGTACGGGCTGTTCGGTTCGGAGACGAACCCGCTGATCGCCTTCGACGTGGTCAATGAGGTCATCTCCGACTCGGGCGAGTACGCCGACGGACTGCGGCGCTCGGATTGGTACGCCATCCTTGGCGAGCAGTTCATTGACGACGCATTCGCTTACGCGGATGAGGCGTTCAACGACGTCTACGCCGACGCTGCTGCCGACCGCCCGGTGACGCTCTTCATCAACGACTACAACACCGAGCAGGCAGGAAAGCGAGCGCGCTACCACGACCTCGTTGAGAGGCTCCTGGACCGCGGCGCCCCTGTGGACGGCGTGGGTCACCAGTTCCACCTCAACCTCGCGTACCCCGTGGAGAACGTCGAGGCCGCGCTGACGGACTTCGAAGACCTGCCAGTCATCCAGGCTGTCACCGAGTTCGACGTGCCCACCGGCACACCCGAGTCGGAGGCCAAGTTCATAGACCAGGGTTACTACTACAAGCAGGCCTTCGACATCTTCAGGGCGCATGCCGATGATCTGTATTCCGTCACCGTGTGGGGCCTGTACGACGCCCGCAGCTGGCGCGACGACAACGGTGGCCCGCTCGTCTTCGACGACGATCTCCAGGCAAAGCCTGCCTACTACGGCATCGTCGATGGGGACTTGCCGGCTCCGTTGCGCTCGGCGAACGTCTTCGCTGGGGACGTTCCGCTCGATGGCGACGCCGTCGGCTCGCCCGTGTGGGAGCGCCTGCCCTTGATCGAATTCGAAGGAGGCTCCTTCCAGACGCGTTGGGCAAGCGACCACCTCACCGTCTACGTCGAGACGGACGACGCCACGGCGTCGGCGGGTGACGCCGTCCAGTTCCAGGTGGGCGAGGCGGTCTACACGGTCAATCGCGACGGTAGCGGGGACGTGGCGGCCGAGGCCGAGGAGACTGAAGACGGCTACGTCGTGGTTGCTCACCTGCCGCTCGCCGATGCGGCGCAAGGGGACACGCTGTCCTTTGACGTCGCGGTGCTCTCCGAAGGCGCTTCATCGGGGTGGAACACGGAAGGCGTCCTTGGCACCCTCACGTTGATCGAGGAGCTCTCCTTTGTCGAGGTTGAGGAAGCGACGGAGGCACCCGCCATCGACGCCTCGATCGACGACGTCTGGGAGGACGCCAACGCCGTGACCACCGACAAGCAGGTCAGTGGCACGGACGGCGCGATTGCGACGGTTCGCACTCTGTGGAAGGACGACACGCTCTACGTGTTGGCAGAGGTGGCGGATCCCACTGTGGACCTCACCGGCTCCGACCCGTGGACTCAAGACTCCGTGGAGATCTTTGTCGACGCTGGCAACGCCAAGGCAGGCTCGTATCGTCCTGACGACACGCAGATCCGCATCAACGCGGAGAACGTCGTCTCGTTCGGCACGGGAGACGAGGCGATCCAGGCGTCAAGGCTTGAATCGGCCACGGCTCTCGTGGAGGGCGGCTACGTGGTCGAAGCGGCGATCAGCCTCCTCGAGTACGGAGGCGAGGGCACGTTCCACGGCCTGGACTTCCAGGTCAACGATGCGACGGACGGGGAGCGCACCTCCATCCGCAACTGGGCCGACCCCACGGGGCTCGGGTATCAGTCGACGGCGCACTGGGGCGTCGGGGAACTGGTCGCGGCGGAGGTCGAACCGCCAACCTGCGGTCCCGGCAAGCCGTGCCCGCCGCCCTGCAAGTGGGGCTGGTTCCCTGGCAAGGCCTGCTGGCCGCACGACGGAGGTTGGGGCCACGGCGGCGGCTGGGGTGGCTGGGGCCACGGTTGGGGTCATGGCGGTGGCTGGAGCGGCCACGGTTTCGGATGGTTCAAGCCCTGGTATTCGCCCATGAAGCACCACAGCTTCGGGTCTGGAGGATGGTGGCGCTAGCCGTCACCTTCGAGGCGACGTAGGGGGTCGGGCGGGACACCCGGTCCCCTACGGGCCTCCAGCCGGTCACGGCAGCCGGAGCGCTCGACGGGCTTAGGCTGTGGCCATGACGCGCTACGTTCAGAAGCTGTCCGCCCCCACACCCGGCTGGACGGCCACGGCCGATGTCATCGTGGTCGGCTCTGGCATTGCTGGGCTCACGACTGCGCTCGAACTGCGTCGCAAGGTTGATCGCGTCCTGATCGTGACCAAGGGGCCGCTCAGTTCGGGCAACACGGTGTGGGCGCAGGGCGGAATCGCTGCGGCCATGGACCCGGAGGACACTCCCGAAGAACACCTTGTCGACACCCTTGAGGCGGGTGCAGGGCTGTGCTCGGAGGCCGCCGTCCGCGCCCTCGTGACGGAGGGCCCTGATCGCGTGCGCAAGCTCGTGGAACGTGGGGCCCAGTTCGACACTGGGCCCACCGGTGGCATGACCCTCACTCGCGAGGGCGGTCATCACCGCGATCGGATCGCCCACGCCGGCGGCGATGCCACCGGCGCAGAGATCTCCCGCGCGCTCGTGGCTCGGCTCGACGCGGTCAAGGCCGACCCTCGCATCGAGGTCATCGAGAACGCCATGGTGGTCGACCTGCTGACGTGCGCTCCCGATGCTGACGGTCACGCTGGTTCGATCTGCGGGGTGACACTGCACGTCATCGGCGAGGGAACGCGCGACGGCATCGGCGCAGCATTGGCGAAGTCAGTGGTGATAGCCACCGGAGGCATCGGCCAGGTGTATCGATCCTCGACCAACCCAGCGTCGGCGACGGGGGACGGGGTGGCCGCCGGCCTGCGTGCGGGAGCGGCTGTCGCCGACATGGAGTTTGTCCAGTTCCACCCGACCGTCCTGTGGCAAGGCGCCTCGGCCCGCGACCAGCAACCCCTCATCTCTGAAGCCGTACGGGGGGAGGGGGCGCACCTGCTGAACGCCGCTGGCGAGCGATTCATGGTGGGGCGTCACGACTTGGCGGAACTCGCGCCTCGCGACGTCGTGTCGCGCAACATCGTGCGCATGATGGAGGAAGAAGGCTCCGACAATGTGTTCCTGGACTGCAGGCACCTGGGCGAGACCTTCCTGCGCGAGCGTTTCCCCACCATCTGGGAGCGCCTCGAGGAACGCAACATCGACATGGCCACGGACCTGATTCCCGTGGCACCAGCTCACCACTTCCACTCGGGTGGGATTCTCACGGAACTCAACGGACGGTCGACCATTCGGGGCCTCTACGCGGTGGGAGAGGCGGCGTGCTCCGGCGTGCACGGCGCGAACCGACTCGCGTCAAACTCGCTGCTCGAGGGCCTGGTCTTCGCGACGAGGGCTGCGGCCGACGCCGCCGCGCTGGTCGCCGACGGCACGCTCGCGCAGGGTGAGCCCGTCGAGCGACCAGGACCCACCTCGCTCGTCCCTGCGACGATGCGCGGGCGGATCCAGTCGGTTGCGCACCGGGGAGCCGGGCCGCTTCGCGACGCCGACGGCCTGCGGCGGGCGGTCGATACCTTGGCGGCGACGCGAGCCAAGTTCCACACCACCAACGGCACCACGGTGATGCCGCAGGTCGCCGAGTGGGAGACGTCGAACGTGCTGGGCGCTGCGTCCGTCATTTCGGAGGCGGCGCTCGAGCGCGAAGAGAGCCGTGGAGGCCACCAGCGCACCGACTTTCCCGACACCTCGGAGGCGTGGCGCGTGCGGCTTGCGGCGACCCTCAACCCCGATGGTGCACTCGAGTTCATGAGGGCCCCGATCGAGCTCACATAGCGGCCGGTACGAATCGAGCCATTTGGCGTGACGAAGCGGGCACCCTGGCGCACCCTCGCGGTACACCCCCAGACACTGCGAACCGATCTCGGCCCGACACGCCGGGCTGGGGGCCTGAACACGGCGTTCCGCCGGCGCGGCGCATGGCGCAACGGTTCGTACTGTCGGGCGGACGGGCGCGCGGGGGCTTGTCCGTTCTTGAAGCGAATGCGACACCGGCCGGGAGGGCAGTGCCCCCTCGGCCGGTGGATATCCCCACGATCTCGGTTCGCGGCGGCCATTGGCCGCCACGTCTTATGCAGGAACGAGCGGTGCGATCGGTCCGTTCTCCAGCTCCAGATCCGGCAGCGATGTGCGCATCGTCAGCATGCCACCGTCGAAGTTTGCTGAGTCAAATCCCGACTGAGCGAGCACCCGGTGAGCAAGGTACGAGCGGAAACCGGACTCGCAGTGCACCCGGACGGGGCGCCCCGCCGCACGCTCGCGGATGAGGTCAAGGTTCTCCCTGATCTCGTCGTGCGGGATGTGAATCGCCTCCGGGAGGTGGCCCCTCTCGACCTCGCCCGCCGAGCGCACGTCGATGATGAGCGCATTCTCGCGCGCCCACTCGACGTCCTCGGCGTGCCACAACTTCAGGTTGCCGGCCACGTAGTTCTGCATCATGAAGCCCAGCATGTTGACGGGGTCCTTGGCGGAACCGAAGGGCGGGGCGTAGGCAAGTTCCAACTCGGCCAGGTCGTCGGCGCCGAATCCGGCGCGCAGCGCCGTCGCAAGCACGTCGATGCGCTTGTCCACGCCGTCGCGGCCAACGCCCTGTGCGCCCAGCAGAGTGCCGTCGGGAGCGAATGTCGCCATCAGGTGCAGTTGTTGCGCGCCCGGGTAGTAGCCAGCGTGGTTGAGGTGGTGCGTGTGGTGCACCACGTAGTCCATGCCCGCCTGGTCAAGCATGCGAGGGCTTGCGCCGGTGACGGACGCCGTCAAGCCGAAGACGCGCACCACGGCCGTGCCAAGCACTGGCTGCGCATCCGTGGCGACACCGTAGATGGACTCGGCCGCGCGTCGTCCCTGGCGGTTCGCGGGGCCTGCGAGCGGCACGGGTCCGATAACACCGGTGACGCCGTGGCGCACCGCGATGGCGTCGCCCACGGCCCAAATGTGAGGGTCCGCGGTGCGTTGCTGTGCGTCGACGATGATCGCGCCGCGCTCGTCGACCTCGAGTCCCGCCTCGGAGGCAAGCCGCGAGTTGGGGCGCACGCCCACCGAGACCACCACAAGGTCCACGGTGGCTGCGGCACCATTGGTCAGGGTGACGGTGACGCCGCGCTCCGCGGGCTCGATCGCCGATGCGCCGGCACCGGTGATGACGTCCACGCCGTTGGCGGTGAGTTCGAGTTCCACGAGGCGCGCGAGCTCGGGCGATAGCGGGGGCAACACCTGTGGCGCCAGTTCGACGAGGGCGACCTCAAGGCCGCGCTCGCGGAGCGCTTCCGCCGTCTCGAGCCCGATGAAGCCGGCGCCGAGGACGACAGCGGTCTTCGCGTCCGTGACCCTGTCTGCCAGGGCGATCGCGTCGTCGACGGTGCGCAGGTGGGTGACCTCTGGCAGATCGACGCCGGGAATCGGCGGCATGAAGGCGTTGGCGCCCGGGGAGAGGACGAGGGCGTCGTACGCGACCCGCTCCTCGCCGTTCGGGCCGACAACGGTGACGGTTTGCGCGGTGCGATCGATGCCAACCACCTCGGTACCGACGCGGACGTCGAGGCCGAGCGAGGCTGCGAGGGTGTCGGGAGTGTGCAGGAGCAACGACTCCTTCGCGGTGATCTCTCCGCCGACGTGATAGGGCAAGCCGCAGTTCGCGAAGGACACGTACGGACCCTTTTCGAACACGATGATCTCGGCAGATTCGTCGAGGCGGCGGGCTCGGGCGGCGGCCGACATGCCGCCGGCCACTCCGCCCACGATGACGATACGCATGGGTACTCCTTGGGTTGTCGATGCCGGGCAAGGTGGGGTGTCACCGGCGACTTCCCGCAGTCTAGCACATACCCCCGGGGGTATCGCCGCGCGCGGCCCACGCTAACCTCTGAATGTGACCCAATCTCAGCGTGCCGCGTGGTTCTTCACCGTGCTAGTGACCTTGGTCGCGTTCGGTCTTGTGGTCCCTCAGCTTCCGGCGCTGGGCGACCAGACGCGGACGCTCGATGCGGATACCGAGGTCGGCATGGCGACCGGCTCCGTCGTGATCCCCGCGCGGTGGGAGGTCGACATCGCGGCGACGTCGCAGCAGACCCCTGTCGCGTCCATGGGCGGCGTGGAGGTCACGATCGCCGACGCCGCATGGTTGGGGGGCAGCTCCGGACTGCTCGACAACGTTGCGCGGTTGCTCTTCGACGGCGACGCCGTCGTGCCCGAGATAGATACAGACGACGCCGACGCCGAGGGTGGGGAGCCGTCGCGCGAGGTGTGGCAGCTCACGCCATCGGCCGACGCCGCGGACGACGCTCCCGTCTGGGTTGACGTGGTGCGTGAGGGCGAGGGCGTCGCGCTCGTGGTGGTAAGGGGCGATGCCGCTGAAGCGGAGGTGCTGACCGAACAGATCGACGAGATCAGGGACTCGATCACACTCGACCTGTCGACCGTCGACGTGGAGGTGGCCGCGTGAGGGAACTGACGCGCAAGCGATTCGCCGTCCCGTGGTGGGCACCCCGCCGAGCCGGCTGGTGGCTATTGGTCGTGGCCTGCGTCGCCGGTGCCGTGAGCGTGTGGCTTGCGCTCGAGCCCGGCTGGCAAGACTTCCCGACCGTCGGGGTGACCGCGCTGGTGCTCACGGTGCCGCTCGCCGTGACATGGTGGTGGCTGTTGAGGCTGCCTCAACTGTGGGCCCGCATCGCACCTTCTGCCGCCGTCGCGTCCATCACCTGGGGTGCTGCGGTGGCGGCCGGCATCTACGCACTGCCGTCGAACTCCGCGCTCATCACCGTCATGGGTCAGCGAATCAGCATCGACACCGCGCAAGCGTGGGGACCAGGGCTCATCGCGCCCCTCACCGAGGAGACGGGCAAGGCGATGGTGATCGGCGTCGTGCTGCTCGCCGCCGGTCAGAGGCTGCGTACGCCGATGGATGCCGCGCTGCTAGCCGGTTTCGCCGGTGTGGGCTTCACCCTGACAGAGGACGTGCTCTACGCGTTCAACATCGCGTACATCAACCTTGGCGAGAACCAGGTGATCTCGACGGTGGTCATCTACTTTGTGCGCGCCGTTCTCTTTGGCGCCGTGGCCCACGCGGCTTTCGCTGCGTTCGTGGGCGCGGGGCTCGGCTACCTGCTGGTGGGCCGCGACAAGGGCCGTGTTCCGCTGGGTATCGCACTGATCCTGCTCGGACCGGTGCTCCACGGGCTGTGGAACTCGCCATGGTTCCTGTCCCTGTGGCTGCGCGCGCTGTTCCTGGTGGTCGTGCCGTTCCTCGTGTGGTGGGTGTTGTGGGCGGTGCGGCGCAGTGAGTATCTGTGGTTTCGCCGAACGCTCGCTGAGCCAGGGGTGCTCGGTGCCATTCCGCCCGCCTACCTTGATGCCGTGCGACCGACGTGGTGGCAGCGCCGCAAGTACCGCGCTTCCGTCGTACGCACCTACGGCCGTCAGGCCATGCCTGCCCAACGGGCTACCGAGGCAGAACTGACGGACCTCGCCGACGCCGTGGCTATGGGCGACGACGCCGACGCAGCGCGGTTGAGGGCAACGCTTGAGGCGAGGCTGGTCCCTGCCGTTACTCGCTGATGACGCCCAGGTCAATGTAGTACTCGCGGGGTAGCGGCTCTTTGACGGTGTCGCGCGTGATGGAGTCAAGGTCGATGGGCTCGGCCCAGCGGGCGATGACGGGCTCGGCGTTGAAGCACTCGCCGTATCCAGTGACTCCCCACTCGTGCTCCGTGGAGTATCTGCCGTCGGGATGCTTGGTGATGGTCCAGTCGAGCGCGTAGAGCACTTGCTGCCCGCCTCGCACGGCCGAGTAGCACCCTTCGACAACCGCGGAGTTGCCGTCCGGTGACTCTTCGATAGCAAGGATGTTGCCGTAAAACGCAAACTCGGCATCAAGCTCGGTGGCTCGCGTGTCGACAAGAGCGCCTGAGAAGCGTTGCTGCTTTAGCGCATACGCCTCAGCTGTCGCTCCGTCGTAGCCCAGCGCGGCCACAGTGTCTGGGTCGGAGACGTCCGCGTATACAGCGGCGAGGTTCCGCTGGATAGTGGCATCGATGTAGGCCTGTGCCCACTCGGAGTCCCACACGCCGCCGGTGGGTTCCCCTTCTGCCCATACGACGTCGGGCCGCTCTAGGTCGCTTGCCGTCTCCGAACATCCACCAAGCAGCAGCGACAGAGCGATGACGCATACCGCCGCGCCTGCTCGTCGCGCCATGGTTCGCCTACTCACTGATGACGCCCAGGTCGATGTAGTACTCGCGGGGCAGAGGCTCTTTGATGTTCTTGAGGTCGATATCTTTCGGGTCAAACGGTTCTACCCAAAGACCGGGCTGCGATACCTCGTGACGGCACCGGGGTCCACCAGGGTCGTCCTCGTAATGGCCTACGTCCCCGATTTGGTAACCCGCGGTGATGGAGCCATTCGCTTCGCGCGTCAGTGTCCAGGCATACAGGAGGGTCCTCACACCTGTGGCGGTGCTATTCCAGCCGCCGCAGACGAGTACCTCTGCCGACTGTCCGTCCGGCTGCTCCAAGATATCGATGATGACGCCCTTGGAGGCAAAGGCCGTGTAGGAGTCGATGCTCTCTTGGCTCTCACTAGCAATGTCGAACTCCGCAATGCTCGAAGCCCATGCGGCCGTGTCAGCGTAGTCATATCCGACGGCAGCGATGAGATCGGGGTCGGAGAAGTCACCAAAAGCCTGCGCGGTCGACAGTTGGATCTCGGCGTTCCGGTACGCCTGACCCCACTCCGAGTCCTCGAGGGGCCCGCTCGGTATACCGCCAGGCCAGACGATGTCTGGCGGTTCGAGGTCGCTCGCGGACGGAGAGCACCCGGCTAGGAGCAGTGCCGACAGCAACGCGCCCATCCCCAACCTGCGGCGCGTCGTAGCTGGCCCGATGCTGGTTCCGCTCGAGCTAGTGCGAACCATCCCGTGCCCCCTCGCCGAAGTACGCCCTGTATTCGTCTGCAAAGCTGTTCAGCCACTCTGTCCTGTCGGTCCCGTTCACGTCGCCCTCAAGTACGACTCCTTGAAGCGACAACGACGGATCGTTGTCGAGGCGTGAGATTTGAGCGGCAATGACTCCGCTCCCGGCGATGCTCGAGACATCGGTGAATTCGACGGCGAGTCTCTCGTTGTTGACTACCGCGCTTTCGAAGCTGCCAGCCACCGCAGACGAGCCTTGGCCCACAGCGAGGTTTCCTACTGCGCCAAGGTCCGGCAGCGGGGCTACGCTCCATAGGAGGTCCATGGCGGCAAGCTTCTGGCGCACCACGTTGTCATCGAAGCGACCCTGGAGGATGTCGGCGCCGCCGAGTGCGCCTTCGAAGGCTCCTTCCAGGTCGGTCACACGCTTGAGGCCCGAATCCCACGTCTGGTAGGTCCCCCCCGCATCAGCGTCGTGAAGCAACAGGTCCTGGGTATGAGAGACGCCCGAGCGCAGAGCAGCGAAGCCATCAACAGTGCTTCCCACGTGGCCCATCACCTCGCCGAGCGCGTCATCGTTGAAATTCGGAACCGTGACGTCGCCCGGCATCCCGGCGACGGACCGGCCGTGATCGAGGTTGCCCTCGATCGTGCCGCTCGACCATATCGTGGGCTCGATGAGCGGCATGATTTCGGCTAGTCCGGTGCCCAGCGCGAGGGCGCCTCCCACGGAGAGGTCCCCTGGGCGCACTGGCTCGAGGCCTCGTTCGAGCCCATCGACGACGCGCACGGCAACGTCGCATTGGGCGTCCCACGTAGAGGAATTCGGCGGTCCGTCCATGAACCCGCCATCGGCACGCATTGACCCCTCCCACATCGACCCGAAGCCGTCCCAACCGTCGGCCGACCAGTCGCGCGAGGACCAGTACGCGACCTTGTCGCCCGCGATCGCAGGCGCACCGTTGGCGAGGGTGCCACCGTCGGCCGACAGCCATTCCCAGGCAGCGTCAGGGTAGTGGCCCAGCGTGTCGAGCACCCTGCCCATGGGATCCCGCACCGGCGTACCGGTTCCAGAGCCGACGTTGCTGCCGTACGCCTCGCCGCGCTCGAGTTGGTCAACGATCGCGATCCCATCGAACAATCCGTAGGTGGCGCCAGCCTCAAGTTGGGATGATCCCCTGGCCTCGCCAGGCACACCCTCTCCGCGCTCCCGCATGTCGAACAGGTCGGCCATCGCGGTGGTGAAGCCAGGACCCATGGGGTGGTTGTCGGCGTCGTCAAACAAGAAGCCGACGCCCGCGAGGTGATTGGTCCGGAACCCGTTCCCACCGGGCCAATCGTCGCCGGTCAACATCTGCGAGGCGAAGTTCCTTGCGGCCGCCTCGCCCCAGGTGGCCGAACCGCTCGCGAGGGACTCGCGGATGGCGCGCGCAAAGGCCAGGGCGGCTTCGCGGTCCTCGTCGCTGTGGAAAGCGGTGGTGAAGCCGTCGCCGCCATATTGCCTGAGCCCCGCCTCCATGAGGTCGAGCACCGTGTCCCCACCGCGCCCACTCCAGAAGGCGCCCGCAAGCCCTGGGTCGGCGCCCATGCTCTGTAGGAGCGCAGTCAGCGCGGCAATGTCATCGGCGTCAGAAGAGAACCCCTCAACGGCGTCGGCAAGGCGGTTGGCCTCGGCGAGAAGCTCGGCCCTGCGCTCGCGGATGTCCGCCACGGATTGGGCTCCCGCGTAGAGCGAGACCATGCCTGCCCAGTCGACACTTTGCGCGACGCCGCCCACGTAGGCCAGGGACGAGGCGAAGGCCGTGTCGATCACACTGCGCTGCTGCTGGAGCGCGTACAGAGCGCCGTGCCCCTGAGCGATCAGGTCGTCGGCTTCTGACACCCGCTGTGCCCAATAGCCCGGCGGGAGCGATTCGGGACTCACGTGCATGAGTCCCGCCCGCATCGCCGTCCCTGAACTGACGTCCTGGCGGGCTCCTTCTGCCGTGCGGCCCATTGCGTCGAGGCTGTCGGCGTAGCTGCGCGCCGAACGATCCCACCTGTCGGTCACCGCCGCGACGTCACCGAGAAGTGCGCCGAGGCGGGTCAGCCGCGCACGGTAGGAATCCGCGACCTGGCTGTTCCACCCCGCAAAAGAGGAACTCCCTTGGAGCCGCCCCACGTCGTCCGCCAAGGTGTGAAGCGACTGCGAGCGAAGCCTCTGGGTGTCGGCGAACTCGCGCACTTGTCCGGTGTGACCGACCTCTGGATAGGAGCTCATCGTGCTCACAGTTCCAAGTTGATGCCGTGGCGGTCCCACACCTCAAGGGCGGAGGCGGCAAGACCCGCCGCCTGGGCGAGGTCGCGCATCTCAGTCTCGATCACGAGAGCCTGAACTCGGAAGTTGTCTTCGCTGGTGGCACCGGCGCCGGCGACGAGAGAGGACCCGCACTGACTGAGAGAACAGTGTGCCGTGTGTGGCGCCGCGGCCAGCGTGCTCGCCCACCCGCCGATGGCGAGGCCAGCGTCGCGTACGGCGTCCGTATCGGCCGACATTCTCGAACTCATCGTTCGCCCCCCGGTGTGAGGCGCGCCCAGAGCACACCCCTGGCAGACAGGCTAGCGGGGTGGGGTCACGCTCGCACAAGAGGTGTCGCCTAGGTGGGGATAACTATCCATCCTCAGGACAGCGACATGAACATCTTCTCGAGTCGCTCGCGCGCGTCCGTCTCGTCCTCGTCCGACCGGATGCACTGCTGCAGGCCCGCCGCGATCATGGTGAAGCCGGCGCGGTCGATGGCCTTCGAGACGGCGGCCAGTTGGGTGACGACGTCGCCGCAGTCGCGGCCCTCGTCGATCATGTTGAGCACACCGGCAAGTTGACCCTGCGCGCGGCGCAAGCGCTTGATGACAGGCTCGAGGTCTTGCGGCTCCAAGTGAACAGCCGACATGACGCCTCCCTTTCGGCGCGGCGCACACGCACCGCGTCCGCGCTCAATATACCCCCGCCCGTACCCTGCGCGAAAGGTCTTCGGTCCCGCGCCCACCTCGTGAGCGCGCCACAATAGGCACATGATGCCCGAAGACCTGCCTCAAGACCGTGAACTCGACCCCGCGTGGCTCAAGGCCACCGTCGCCGCCGCGCTCGACGAGGACCTGGGCGGACGCCCTGGTAGAGACGTGACCACGCAGGCGACCATCGCGCCGACGCTCCAGGTCACCGGCGACGTCGTGGTCAGAGACGACGGCGTGCTCGCCGGCATCGGCGTCGTCGAGGACGCGATGACACAGGTAGCGCAGCGGCTCGGCCTTGACGTCCCGCGCGTGCAACACCTCGCAGCCGACGGCGACGCCATCGCGGCGGGAACCAGCGTGGCCCGCGTCGAGGGTGCAGGGCACGTGGTCCTCATTGCGGAGCGCACCGTCCTCAACCTCATGTCCAGGGCGTCGGGAGTCGCCACCCACACGAGGCGCTGGGCCGACGCGCTCGCAGGCACCGAAGCACGGGTGCTGGACACCCGCAAGACCACTCCTCTGTTACGAGAGCTCGACAAATACGCGGTGCGGTGCGGCGGGGGAGTGAACAAGCGATTCGGTCTGTACGACTGCGCGATGATCAAGGACAACCACATCATCGCATCGGGGTCCATCGCCGACGCCGTGGCCGCGATCCGACAGGCCTTTCCCGACGTTCCCCTTCAGGTGGAAGTCGAGGGGCGCGACCAGGCCTTGGAGGCCCTCGCCGCGGGCATTCGCTTCCTCATGCTGGACAACATGCCCCCCGCACAGATGGCGGAGTTGATCGCCGAGATCCGCGGCATGGACGATCAGTACGGTGCGGTGCGCTTCGAGGCCACGGGAGGGCTCACGCTCGCGAACGCGGCCGACGTTGCGGCAACCGGCGTGGACTTCATGTCGGTGGGCGCGCTCACCCATAGCTCGGCCATCCTGGATATCGCGCTCGACGTGCGCGAGGCGAAGGCGGGCAGCGCCCTCACGTAGGGCTCCGTGCGCCGGGTAGCCTTGAGCCCGTGACTGAGCAGCCGATAGTAGAAGACCTCCCCGAGCAGATGCGCGTGCGGCGCGACAAGCGCGACCGCATTCTCGCCGCTGGCGGGCAGGCATACCCCGTGTCCGTTCCGGTGACGCACCAGATCGCCGACGTCTCGGCGGCCTACGCGTCGATCGAGGACGGCGTGGAGACGGACGACGTCGTGGCGGTAGCCGGTCGCGTGGTCTTTGTGCGTAACACGGGAAAGCTGTGCTTCGCCGCCATCCAAGATGGCGAAGGCAACAGGCTGCAGTTGATGGTGAGCCTTGCCGCCGTCGGCGAAGACTCGCTTGCTGCATTCAAGACCGACGTTGACCTCGGCGATCACCTGTTCGCCCAAGGGCGAGCGGGAAAGTCCCGCCGCGGCGAGGTGAGCGTCTTTGTCTCCGAGTGGTCCCTCGCGGCCAAGGCCTTGCGGCCGCTGCCCGTCCTTCACAAGGATCTTGCCGAAGACACCCGAGTCCGTCAGCGCTACATCGACCTGATCGTGCGGCCGCTCGCACGTGACACCGCTCGCCAACGTGCGCGTCTCATGCGCTCTTTGCGAGAGTCCCTGCACGGTCGCGGGTTCATCGAGATTGAGACGCCGATGCTCCAGACGCAGCACGGCGGCGCGGCGGCACGGCCATTTGTGACCCACATGAACGCGTTCGACATTGATCTCTATATGCGCATCGCGCCGGAGCTATTCCTCAAGCGGGCCGTCGTGGGCGGCATTGAAAAGGTCTTCGAGATCAACCGAAATTTCCGCAATGAAGGCGCCGACTCGTCGCACTCGCCCGAGTTCTCGATGCTCGAGGCGTACGAGGCCTACGGCGACTACTCGACCATGGCGACGCTCACGCAGAACCTGATTCAAACGTCGGCCGTTGATCTGTTTGGAACCACCACCGTGACCCACGCGAACGGCGAGGAATACGAACTCGGAGGTGAGTGGCCGTCCATCACGCTCTACGGATCTCTGTCGGAGGCAATCGGAACCGACATCACACCCGAGACGCCGGTTGCTGAACTGCAGGCCTGGTGCGACAAGGCCGAGATCTCGGTGGATCCCAAGCACACCAATCACGGCAAGCTTGTCGAGGAGCTCTGGGAGCACCACGTGGGCGAGAGCCTGACGAGGCCGACCTTTGTGAGGGACTTCCCCGTAGAGACGAGCCCGCTCACGCGAGACCATAGGGAGACTCCTGGACTCGTGGAGAAGTGGGACCTCTACGTGAGCGGCTTCGAACTCGCGACCGCGTACTCAGAGTTGGTTGACCCTGTGATCCAGCGCGAACGCTTTGAACAGCAGGCGCGACTCGCCGCGCTCGGCGATGCCGAGGCGATGCGGCTCGACGAAGACTTCCTGACCGCGATGGAGCACGGCATGCCCCCAGCGGGCGGCATGGGCATGGGAATTGATCGACTGCTGATGGCGCTGACAGGACTGGGGATTCGGGAGACGATTCTCTTTCCCTTGGTCAAGCCTGAGGAGAGGCCATGAACGCCACCGCCCTTGCTGCAGGCATCCTGCCGTCGCTTGGTGTCGGCGGGTTGTTCTTCTTTGTGATGCGCGGAATCATGAGAGCGGATCGCCGCGAGAGAGAAGCGATCGCTCAGTTGGACCGCGAAGAGGAAGAGGCTGCCCAGCGGCTGACGGCCGAACACGGCGGCCAGGACGCGCAATAGCGGATTTCGCTCGTTTGCGTGGTTCGACTTTGTCGCTTAGGGGAAAGGGTCGACCCCCCAATCAAGAATTGACAGGGAAATCGCTCTCGATACGCACTATCCTGCTGATGATGCAAAGATGGTCGGGACGCTGAAGAAAGGAAGTCGCATGGCTCAGAAAGTCCAGGTTGTCCTGGTCGACGATGTTGATGGTGGTTCGGCAGATGAGACGCTGAGGTTCGCGGTCGACAACACCCAGTACGAGATCGACCTGTCGACCGCCCACGCCACCGAGATGCGCGCGGCGTTCGCGCCGTGGGTTTCCGCCGCTCGCAAGGTATCCGCCAGGGGTACGAGCAAGCCGCGCGGCGGTGCCGACACCAGCAAGGTCAGGGCGTGGGCTAAGCAGAACGGCTTCGAGGTATCGGAGCGCGGCCGCATTTCGGCCACCGTACGTTCCGCGTACGACGCGGCTCACTAGGCCAGGGCTGGCCGCGACACATCCCCCTCGTGTCGCGGCCATGCTCGTGCCAGTCTTAGGACATGACCTCCTTCTTCGTGGGAACGTATCCGCAGGCAGGCCTTGGCACTGAGCCGGGCAAGGGCGAGGGCGTGTGGCGCGCCCAGATCGACGCCGAGGGCGACATGACCGCGGCCCAGGTCACTGTCGAGCCCGCTCCGTCCTTTGCGGTCACACATCCGCAAGCACCGGTGATCTACGTGGTGGAGGAGACGGAGCCCACCACCGTGGCGGTGTGGGATGTGGGTACCGAGCCCCCGCGAGAGTTGGCTCGGATCGACGCAGGGGGCGCATACGGGTGCCACGCCCTGGTTGCCCCTGACGGAGCGACCCTCTACGTCAGCCATTACGGCAACGGGGATGTGAGCGTGATCCCTCTCGCGCCTGGCGGCATTCCCCACGCCACCGCACCCGCGCAGACCGTGTCACACGAGGGATCGGGGCCGCGCAGCGATCGCCAACAAGGGCCGCACGCGCACTTCGCCGCCTTCGCGCCCGGTGGCAGGCACCTGCTCATTGCTGATCTCGGCACCGACCAACTGCGGCGCTACAACGTGGGTGCCGACGGGCTGCTGTATCAACCCGGCATTGCCGCGACGCTGCAGCCAGGGTCCGGCCCGCGCCATCTCGCCGTGCGCGGCGACCTGATCTACGTCGTGTGCGAGCTCGACCATTACGTGCGGACGCTGCGGTGGGATGGCGCGTCTGGCACGGCCGAGGTCATTGCAGAGCACCAGACCACGCTGGTTCCGCTGCGCTCCGGCGACACCTTGTACGACGCTCACGTCGATATCGTGCATCGCGAGCGAGGCGACGTCCTGCTGGTGTCCGTGAGGGGGGCGGACGTCATTTCCGTGTTCGACATCGCTCCTGAAGGCGAGTTGACCTACAGGGCCGCCTTCGATGCCGGTCACTGGCCGCGCCACTTCGCGGTCGTCGGCGAGCAACTGATCGTGGGTGCCGAGCGCGGCCACGAAGTGCGTGCCTACGCTTTGGCCGACGTTTTGGCGTTGCCTCCTGAATCGGAATCTGGCGCGGTCGCTTCGCTGCCGCACACGTCGGCCCCCATCACGAGCCCCGCCTGCGTCGTTCCCCTCTCCTAAACCGAGAAAACGGTCCGCACGTCGCGCCGTCGGGACGTTCGATGCGTGCACCGTCCGCCGCCATGCGTCAGGATGGACCCATGACCTACACACTCATCCTGCTCCGCCACGGCGAGAGCGAATGGAACGCCAAGAACCTGTTTACCGGTTGGGTCGACGTGCCCCTGAACGAGAAGGGCTGGGGCGAGGCCGTACGCGGCGGCGAGCTGCTCAAGGAGGAAGGCGTGCTTCCCGACGTCGTCCACACCTCGTTGCTGCGTCGCGCCATCATGACCGCGAACCTCGCGCTCGACGCCGCCGACAGGCACTGGGTTCCCGTCAAGCGCAACTGGCGCCTCAACGAGCGCCACTACGGAGACCTCCAGGGCAAGAACAAGGCCGAGACCCTCGAGCAGTACGGCGAAGAGAAGTTCATGACGTGGCGCCGTTCCTACGACGTGCCGCCGCCCGTGATCTCTGCGGACAACGAGTACACCCAAGAGGGAGACCCCCGCTACGCCGGCGAGCCGATTCCCAAGACCGAATGCCTCAAGGACGTCCTTGAGCGCGCGCTGCCGTACTGGGAGTCCGCGATCGTTCCTGATCTCAAGGAAGGCAAAACGGTCATGGTGGCCGCACACGGCAACTCCTTGCGCGCCATCATCAAGTACCTGGACGGCATCGCTGACGACGACATCGTGGGCGTCAACGTGCCCACGGGCATCCCGCTCGTCTACGAACTCGACGAGCAGACCCTCAAGCCCATCAAGCCGGGCGGCACGTACCTTGACGCCGACGCCGCGGCAGCTGCCATTCAGGCCGTGGCCAATCAGGGCAAGAAGTAGTAGCCTCAAAGTAAGCGTTCGGTCGACCTCTCATTGTCGGCCGACAAAGCGAAGGGCCCCGCCTCACGGCGGGGCCCTTCGTCGTTTGCGCGTCAGGAGACGCTAGATGCGAGCGGACTCGCCAGTGTGGTCACCCGTGACCAAGTAGACGATCCTGCGGGAGACGCCGACGGCGTGGTCGCCAAAGCGTTCGAAGTAGCGTGCGAGCAGCGAGATGTTGAGGATCTCTTGCGGGCTACCCACGAAGTCCTCGGCGAGCAGTCGCTGGTATGCCTCGGCGTGGAGCTGGTCGAGAGTGTCGTCGTCGCTCACGATTCCTGCGGCGACGTTCAGGTCGCGCCCCTCGATCAGTTCGGCGACCTCTTGAGCGGCCTTCCTGGCGGCCACGACCATCCCCTCGACCACATCGGCGTGCGAGTCGGGGAAGGCGCTGTCTGGGTACGCGCGACGCGCGGCTTCGGCGATGTGCTGAGCCAGGTCGCCCATGCGCTCGAGCGCTGCGGAGATGCGCAAGCTGACAATGATGGTCCGCAGGTCAAGGCCAACGGGCTGCTGTTGTGCGATGAGCAGGACGCAGCGTTCGTCGACTGTTCCCTCGATGTCATCGAGTGTGGCGTCGTTGGCAATGACTTGCTGGGCCATTTCCACGTTCTTGGTCAGTAGTGCCTCGCCCGCCTGGTCGATGGCGGTCGACACGTGCCGAGCCATGGCGGCAAGATCATCGGCAAGTTCCGACATCTCGGCGGTAAACAGCGTGCGCATGGGTCTCCCTTGGTATCGCTAATCGTTCCTAGTGTGGCACTCGTGACGCGTCGGGAAGAAGAAGTGGGCGTTGGGCGTGGTGAACAATCGATGACGACTGTGAACTTTCGGTAAAGCCGACCTCCTATGGATACTGTGGCGGCATGACACCGCTCGCATGGCTTGCGATGGCCCTTGCCTTTTGCGGCGGAGTGCTCCTTGGTGCGCTCCTATTGCGCCGACGCGCCAAGCAGGAGGTGGTCGCGCGCACCTTGGTGCCGCACCGCACGCGCCAAATCGTCGGTGCCTTGCAGTCGGGAGCAGTCATCGTGCGGCGCGATCGCAGGGCATCCTTCTCGAACCATTCGGCCGCGGCGTTGGGAATCGCCAGACCGGACGGCGCGCTTCACGACGGCGTTGCCGACCTGGCCGAGCGGGCGTGGAGTACGGGCGAGGTGGTCGAGGAAGAAGTCGAAGTGCGGCGCGGGGTGCTTGGCGCCGTGTCTCTTGTCCACGTGAGGGTGACGCCCATCGACGAGGAACTGGCGCTAGCGGTGGCGAACGACAACACGGAGCAACGGGCCGCGGAGGCAACACGGCGCGAGTTTGCCGTCAATGTCTCGCACGAACTGAAGACTCCGATCGGCGCTTTGTCCTTGTTGGCAGAGAACGTCGAAGACACGGCGGACGATCCGGAACTGGTGCGCCAGTTCGCGGTCAAGATGCGCCGCGAGGCCAGGAGGCTTACGAAACTCATCCAGGAGATCATCGACATCTCGCGGCTCCAGGGCGGCGAGTCGGTGCTCGACCATGAGGAGATCGACGTCGCTGGCGTGGTCCACGAGGCTTTCGAGGGCGCGCGCCTTGCTGCGGAGACCAAACGAATCGAGCTGGTCGCCGACCTGAGGGCCCGCCCCATGGTCTTGGGTGACAGGGACCTCTTGGTCATGGCAGTCCGCAACCTCGTCGACAACGCCATCGCCTACTCAGACGCGGGATCGCGCGTCACGGCTTCCGTGACCACCCACGAAGACGCCGTGTCTATCGCGGTCATGGATCAGGGAATCGGCATCGACGCCAAAGATCAAGAGCGCATCTTCGAGCGGTTCTACCGCACCGATCCCGCGAGGGCCAGGCAGACGGGAGGCACCGGCCTGGGGCTGAGCATCGTCAAGCACGTGGCGCTGCAACACTCAGGGGCGGTGACAGTCTGGTCCCAGCCCTCGGTGGGCTCCACCTTCACCTTGACCCTTCCCGGATACCAGGAGTCACCATGACCGACCACGTCTTAATCGTCGAGGACGAGGAGACCTATCGCGACTCGCTGCGATTCATCTTCGAACGCGAGGGTTTCCGTGTCACCCTCGCAGCCAACGGCCGGGAGGGCATCGAGGCCTTTGAACGCGACGGCGCCGACGTGGTGCTTCTCGACCTCATGCTTCCCGAGGTATCGGGCACGGACGTGTTTCGCGCAATCAGGACGCATTCCGACGTTCCGGTCGTCATGGTGACGGCGCGAGACGACCAGGTCGACAAGATCATCGGGCTGGAACTCGGCGCCGACGACTACGTCACCAAGCCCTTTAGCGGCAGGGAGTTGGTGGCGAGGGTGCGCAACGTGCTGCGTAGGGCGAGTGCGCTACCGGCCGACCTCGATGACGAACCGACGCGGCTCACCGTCTCCCGCTTCACTCTCGATCCAGAGCGCCTCACCGTCACCAAGGACGGTGTCGCACAGTCCCTGCCGCCCAAGGAGTTCGCGCTGTTCTACTTGCTCGCCGCCAATGCTGGCCGCGTACTGACCCGCCAGGTCATCATCGACCGCGTTTGGGGAGCCGATTACTTCGGGGACACGAAGACTCTCGACGTCCACATCAAGCGGCTCCGCGGCCGGATAGAGGACGAGCCAGGCTCGCCACAGCACCTGCAAACGGTGCGCGGCGTCGGCTACACCTTTGAGCCGTAAAGCCCCCTGAACGGGGGGCGTTGTCGAACCGTGATGTGCGTTCACCGAACGTTCACCCCCCGTTCAGACCTTCCGTCGATGCGCGTTACCTTGCATCCTTAACGTGGGGGGTGACCGGCAAACGCCGGGAAGTGTCAACACGTAAGGAATCTCTGTGAACATCGCACTTCGCTCGGGAGCCGTCGCCTCTGTGGCCGCGCTCTCCCTGCTGCTTGCGGCCTGTGGGCCGTCCAACGAGGACGAAGAGACCTCGCCTGAGACCAGCGGCGCGACCACCACCGAGGCCATGGCTGACCTGGCAGGCACGCTCAACGGAGCGGGCGCCTCTTCGCAGGAGTCGGCCATGGAGGCCTGGCGCGCTGGCTTCACCGCCGACTACCCGGACGTGATCGTCAACTACGACCCCGTCGGCTCTGGCGGCGGACGCACCCAGTTCCTTGACGGCGCCACGTCGTTCGCCGGGTCCGACTCGCTCATGGACGAGGAGGAGTACGCCCTCGCTGTCGATCGTTGCGACGCCGACGCCGGTGCCATCCACCTGCCCATGTACATCTCCCCGATCGCCGTGATCTTCAACCTTCCCGGCATCGACAGCATCAACATGACGGCCGACGTCATCGCGCAGATCTTCGACGGCAAGATCACGGCGTGGAACGACCCGGCGCTCGTCGAGATCAACCCCGACATCGAACTGCCCTCGACCACGATCACCATGGTGCACCGTGCCGACGAGTCGGGCACCACGTCCAACTTCACGGATTACCTCGCGAAGGCCTCGACCTCGTGGCCCTACGAGAAGTCGGGCGACTGGCCGAACGCGCTGGGCGAGTCTGGTCCAGGCACCTCTGCCGTGGTGCAGATCGTTCAGGACACCGAGGGTGCCATTGGTTACGCCGACGCCTCGCGTGCCGGTGACCTCGGAACCGTTGCGCTCGGTGTGGGCGAGGAGTGGGTGCCGTTCTCGGCCGAAGCCGCCGCCGCCGTCGTCGACGCTTCGCCGCTCGCAGAAGGTGCCAACGGCGAGAACGACCTGGCCTACAAGCTGGACCGCACCACCACGGCGTCGGGTGCCTACCCGCTCGTGCTGGTGTCGTACCACATCCTGTGCCAGCAGTACGACGACGCCGACGAGCGCGCGCTCGTGACGTCGTTCCTGAAGTACGTCGCTTCCGACGCCGGTCAGCAGCAGTCCGCCTCGGCGGCAGGCTCCTCGCCGATCTCGGCTCAGCTGTCGAGCGACATCACCGCGATTCTCGACGAGATTGCGGCCGGCTAACTAGTCACGTCGGTATAGGTTCGGTGGTGGGCGCATCCCGCTCGGGGTGCGCCGCCACCGGACCTTTCCACATCACAGGGAGCGATACCGAGTGACAACCACTCAGCACCGTGCCGTCGTCGCTGACGACCAGCCTGCGCTCACCGCCCGCAAGGAGTCGGCAGCCGACAAGGTCTTCCTCGGGCTGTCCGGCACGTCAGCGTCATTGATTCTGGTCGTGTTGGCGGCCGTAGCGACCTTCCTCTTGGTGGAGGCGTGGCCAGCGCTCACTGACACCGCTGGTGACGTGGCTGACAGGGTTCAGTGGATCAAGCCTGAGACCGGTGAGTCGCTCATCGAGATCATCGGCTTCTTGGTCTTCGGAACCGTCATCATCTCGACCATCGCCCTGCTGATTGCTACGCCGCTGTCGGTGGGAATCGCGCTCTTCATCTCGCACTATGCGCCGCGAAAGCTCGCCGCAGGGCTGGGCTACCTGATCGACCTCCTCGCGGCGATCCCGTCGGTGGTCTACGGGTTGTGGGGCGCGATCGTCCTCATTCCCGTGCTTCAGCCCTTCTACCAGTTCCTCTCTGAGGTGCTGGGATGGATTCCGCTGTTTGCGGCCGCCGAAGACGGCACCGTGTCAGGCACCGGCCGCGTGGCCATGTCCGCCGGCATCGTTCTGGCCATCATGATCCTGCCGATCATCACCGCCGTCTCCCGCGAAGTGTTCCTCCAGACGCCCACCTTGCATGAGGAGGCGGCGCTCGCGATGGGTGCGACCCGGTGGGAGATGATCAAGATGGCGGTGTTCCCCTTCGGCCGCTCTGGCGTTATTGGCGCCACCATGCTGGGCCTTGGCCGGGCGCTAGGGGAGACCATGGCCGTCTACATGATCATCTCTCCGGGTCTCAGTTACTCGTTCAACATCTTGCAAGCTGGCGAGCACAACACGATCGCTTCGTTCATCGCACTGCAGTTCCCCGAGGCGAACTCGTCGGGCGTCTCCGCCCTGATCGCCATGGGCCTGGCACTGTTCATCATCACGCTGCTCGTCAACATGGCCGCCCGCTGGGTGGTCGCTCAGCGATCCGAATTCTCTGGAGCTAACTGATGGCCACCCAGACCATGACGTCGTCGTCGTCGCCGCTTGGCGAACTGTCGCAGCGCCGCAAGTGGACCAACGTCGGCATGACTGTGTTGATCTACGGCGCCTTTGCCGTCGCGCTCATCCCGCTCGTGTGGCTGTCGGTCACCGTGGTCACGCGTGGCATGGACCGCTTCATGGTGGACTCCAATGGAGACTCCACCTTCAACCTCGAGTTCCTCAACCAGTCCATGCGAGGGGTGTTCGGTGGCATGCCGGAGGGGGGCATCTACCACGCTGTATTCGGCACTCTTGCGATCACGCTCGCCGCAACGGTCATCTCAGTACCGATCGGCCTGCTGACGGCCGTGTACCTCGTCGAGTACGGCAAGGGCTGGCTCAAGAACGCCGTGACGTTCTTCGTGGACGTCATGACGGGTATCCCCTCGATCGTCGCCGGTCTGTTCGCCTACGCGATGTTCGCCATCATCGTCGGCCCCGGAACGAAGCTCGGCATCGTGGGCGCCGTCGCGTTGTCGGTACTCATGATTCCCGTCGTCGTGCGCGCCACAGAGGAGATGCTCAAGCTGGTCCCCAACGAACTGCGTGAGGCGTCGTACGCCTTGGGTGTGCCCCGCTGGCTGACGATCATCAAGGTCGTCATTCGCACAGCGGCCGCTGGCATCACGACGGGTATCACCCTGTCGATCGCGCGAGTGATTGGCGAGACTGCGCCGTTGCTCATTGCGGTCGGCGTCACGGATGCGTACAACCTGAATCTCTTTGACGGTCGCATGATGACGCTTCCCGTGTACATCGTGGCCGAATGGCGCAAGGGCGACCAACCGTGCAACGACCCCTCCGTTGCCTGCGTGCCAGAGATCACCGAGTACCGCGCGTGGGCTGCCGCCCTCGTCCTCATCCTCATCGTCATGGCGCTCAACCTCATTGCGCGCCTCATCTCCAAGTACTTCTCGCCCAAAACCGGTCGGTAAAGGAATCCCACGTGGCCAAGCGCATTGACGTCAACAACCTGAACGTCTACTACAGCAGCTTCCTTGCTGTCGAAGATGTCTCGCTCGCGATCGAGCCCAACTCGGTGACGGCGTTCATCGGCCCATCGGGCTGCGGCAAGTCGACCTTCTTGCGCACCCTCAACCGGATGCACGAGGTGATTCCTGGCGCCCGCGTCGAGGGCGAGGTCCTGATGGACGGGGTGAACCTCTACGACTCGGCTGTCGACCCCGTGGCCGTGCGCCGCCACGTCGGCATGGTCTTCCAGCGACCCAACCCGTTCCCCACCATGTCGATCGCCGAGAACGTGGTGGCTGGCGTCAAGCTCAACAACAAGCGGATGTCCAAGTCGGACACGGAGGACCTCGTGGAGCAGTCGCTGCGCGGCTCCAACTTGTGGGACGAGGTCAAGGACCGCCTAGACAAGCCTGGTTCGTCGCTGTCGGGCGGTCAGCAGCAGCGCCTATGCATTGCCCGCGCGATCGCGATCAAGCCTGACGTGGTGTTGATGGACGAGCCTTGCTCGGCGCTTGACCCGATCTCGACCCTCGCGATCGAGGACCTCATCCAGGAGCTCAAGGCCAACTACACGATCGTCATCGTGACGCACAACATGCAACAGGCTGCGCGCGTGAGTGAGAAGACGGCGTTCTTCAACATTGCCGGTACGGGCAAGCCCGGCAAGCTCATCGAGATGAACGACACCACCACCATCTTCTCTGCGCCGTCAGAGAAGGCGACAGAGGACTACATCTCCGGCCGCTTCGGTTGAACCCTGCGGGCGCACCGGTGCGTTGGATCGCGCCGGAGCTGCGTCTCGAGTGGTCAGCGCCGTCGCGTGGCGACACGGTGCGGCATCCCTGAACACTTCTGACCGTCGGCGGATGCGGCACGCGGTCTACATGCGCTAGGGGCGGCGCGTCGGCCCCTCGCGCGGTCAGAACTGTTCGGCCGCCAAACCGACAGCTGCTGCGCTCGGCCTCTCGGCCTCTCGGCCTCTCGGCCTTCGGCGGCCGGGCCTCCCGACCCTCGGCGGCCGGCTAGTCGGCCCCGCGACCTCCCGGCCACTCGCACTAGGAGGCGGAGGCTTCCAACTCCTCGAGCACGTCGGCGTACTGCGGAAGAGTGCCGTCCATGACGGGGAGCGCGCCCGTCGCTGCCCCTTCACCCTCGACGGTGACCGTGTAGGTGCCGAACAGCCCGGGGTTGGTGGGCGCCGTCGTGACGAACTCCTCGGTGCCCTCGCCGACACCCAGTTGAATGCCCACCATCGGCGGGATGTCGTACGTCTCCTCCGTGCCGCCGATTTCCAGGGTGACGGTGGCCTCTTCTGTCAGATGGGCGTTGTAGAGCGCGCCGATGACGGCGCCAGGCTCGCCCTCAGCTGTCGTGATGAGCGTGATGTTGAGCGCTCGCACGTCGCCTACGGCCACGGAGGTGCCGTCAGAAGGGTCGTACTCCAGCGACGTGGTGACGCTCGAGGTAAGGGAGCAGGAACTGAGTACGAGCGCGGCGCCGAGGGCGACGGCTGCAACCTTCGCGCGTGAGTGCACGAGATTTCCTTTCGCGGGGGACATTCGCGGGAGGGGACGATTATCAGGATACCGGGAGCGGGCGACGGCCCTGACGGCGTGTCGTTGCGACCCCATTCCGTAACCGACCTGTATAGCACTTGTTCGCGGTGGTAGACTAGGCCCTCGGATCGAAGGGGAAACGAAAACACATGAACTTCGTCGTTGGCGAGACAGTCGTCTACCCGCACCATGGTGCGGCCCTCATCGAGGACATCAAGAAGCGCACCATTCGGGGCGAAGAAAAGATGTACCTCAAGTTGAGAGTGGCACAAGGCGACCTCACCATCGAGGTCCCCGCAGAGAACGTTGACCTCGTGGGCGTCCGCGATGTGGTCGACCAGGCGGGACTGCTGAAGGTTTTCGCAGTCCTCAAGGAGCCCTACATCGAAGAGCCGACCAACTGGTCGCGTCGCTACAAGGCCAACGTGGAGAAGCTCGCTTCCGGCGACGTCATTCGCGTGGCCGAGGTAGTCCGCGACTTGTCGCGTCGCGACACGGACAAGGGCCTGAGTGCAGGCGAGAAGCGCATGCTTTCCAAGGCGCGCCAGATCCTCGTCAGCGAGTTGGCTCTCGCCGAGAAGTGTGACGAGCCCACTGCAGAGACTCGGCTCGACGCGGTCCTCGCGTCGTGACAACGGCGGCCGTCCTGACGGCCGCAGGGAGCGGCTCCCGACTTGCCCGCGACATTCCCAAAGGCCTTGTGACGGTCGGTGGAACCCCGCTGGTGACATGGGCGGCGTCTGCTCTTGCCACGGTGTGCGAACGCATCGTGGTGACGGCCCCGGCCGACGCCGTTGCTGATTTCGTCGACGCCGTAGCGGGGGTTGCGGCGCGCGTCGAGGTAGTCGTGGGTGGCGGCACCAGGCAAGCCTCCGTCGCTCGCGGGCTGGACGCGCTCGCCGACCTCGGAGGCGGAGACGCCGTGCTCGTTCACGACGCGGCCAGGCCCTTCATGCCGGTGGCCGTGTTTGGCCGACTACTCGACGCGCTCGAGACGTGCGACGCGGTCATTCCCGTGCTCCCGGTGGTCGACACGATCGTCACGGGCGTCGGCGGCGAGGTGAGTTACCTTGACCGGCAGAGCCTCGGGGCAGTCCAAACTCCTCAGGCCCTTCTCCTGAGCGTCCTTCGCGAGTCGCACGAGCGAGCGCAGGCGGACGGTGTTGAGGCCACCGACGATGGCGCGCTTGCGTTGCGATATGGCTTCCGGCTTGCGACAGTCGAGGGCGATGTTCTCGGGTCCAAGATCACCTATCCAGCGGACCTCGCGGCTGCACAGTTGAGGATCACGGCATGATGCGCACAGGGATCGGCACCGACACCCACGCGTTCGCTAACCACAAGGGCCTGCATCTGGCCGGTCTGTCCTGGCCAGAAGAGACGGCACTGGCGGGGCACTCCGATGGCGACGTTGCGGCGCACGCGGCCTGCGACGCGCTGCTGTCCGCGGCTGGTCTCGGCGACCTCGGGTCAAACTTTGGCACCGACAGGCCGGAGTGGGCTGGCGCTTCGGGCGCAACGCTCTTGACCGAGACCGCGAGCCGGGTGCGCGCGGCCGGCTTTCAGATCTCCAATGTGGCCGTCCAAGTGATCGGCAACCGTCCCAAGCTCGGCCCACGCAGGGCGGAGGCAGAAGCGGCGCTGTCCACCGCCGTCGGCGCCCCTGTGAGCGTGTCGGCAACCACCACTGACGGCCTTGGCCTCACCGGTCGCGGCGAGGGGCTGGCGGCGATCGCGACGGCGCTCGTCACCCGGGCCTAGCGTCGGCCAAACCCGCCGCCCGGTGCCTCACGACGCTCCGAACCGTTCTGGCGCGCGGCACGCCGCATGCTCGACCGCGCGGGCACGCGAGCCCGGCGCGTCGGCATGGAAACGGTTCGCACTGTCCGGCGGATGTCCGCCAGCGGGCGGCAGCGGAGTCGCGTGGCGACTTGACCGGTAGCCTTGCACTCGTGACTGTGCGCCTGTTTGATACCGCTACCCGTGAGGAGCGCGACCTTGTCCCCGTCGTGCCTGGCCACGTGGGCATCTACTTGTGCGGGCCGACGGTGCAGTCAAGTCCTCACGTTGGTCACCTTCGCAGCGCGGTGGCGATGGACGTCTTGCAGCGCTGGCTTGAGCGGTCTGGGCTGACCGTCACGCTCGTGCGCAACGTCACGGACATTGACGACAAGACACTCACGAAGGCGGCCGAAGCCGGCGCCGAATGGTGGGCGTGGGCACTGCGCTTCGAGCGCGAGTTTCAGGCCGCCTACGCGGCCGTCGGCGTCCTGCCGCCAGCTGCTGAGCCGCGTGCGACGGGGCACATCCCTGAGATTCTCGCGCTCATTGCGCGACTGATTGATCTCGGCCACGCGTACGAGAAGGATGGCTCCGTCTACTTCGACGTGCATGCGTTCGCCGACTATGGCTCGCTGACCAACCAGGGACTCGACGATCTCACGGCGGCGCCGGACGCGCCCCCAGAGGACAAGCGCGACCCGCGCGATTTTGCCTTGTGGAAGGCGCGCAAGCCAACGGAGCCCGAGAGCGCGTCGTGGGACTCGCCGTGGGGACCAGGGCGTCCCGGCTGGCACATCGAGTGCTCGGCGATGGCGCGACGCTTCCTCGGCGACACTTTCGACATCCACGGCGGCGGGCTCGACTTGCGCTTCCCTCACCACGAGAACGAGCAGGCCCAATCCAGAGCAGCCGGATACGGCTTTGCTCAGTTGTGGATGCACGCGGCATGGGTGACCCAGTCAGGCGCCAAGATGTCCAAGTCGCTTGGCAACGGCGCACTCGTCGGTGAAGTGCTCGCGCGCTACCCGGCGCCTGCTTTGCGGCTCGCGCTCGCCCAAGTCCACTACCGGTCGATGCTCGAGTACTCGGACGCCACCATGGACGATGCGACGGCCACCTGGGCGCGGTTGGCAGGCTTTGTGAAGAGGGCCTCTGAACGGGTTGGTTCGCCATCTTTCGACGAGGTGCGTCAGGCAGCGTTGCCAGAGCCCTTCGTTGAGGCCATGAACGACGACCTGGCAGTGCCGCGCGCCCTCGCTCACGTCCACGAGACGGTGCGCGCGGGAAATGCCGCGGCGACGGCAGGCGACACGAACGCGCTCGCGGCCGCCCTGTTGGACGTGCGCGCGATGCTCGATACTCTCGGGCTCGACCCCGCCTCGGACATGTGGGCCGGCTCGGATACGACAACATCGACGGCGATGCGTGCGCTTGACACCTTGGTGCACGCCGACGTTGAGGCCAGGGCAACCGCTCGTGCCACCAAGGATTGGGCGACGGCCGACGCCATCAGGGACAGGCTCGCAGCGGCGGGTATCGTGCTCGAAGACTCGGCAGAAGGCGTGCGCTGGTCGCTCGCGGAGGAGAACTGATGGCAGGCAACCAGAAGCGTCCAGGCGCTACCCGCAGAATCAAGAAGGGCCCCAGCATCGGCACCGGTGGCAAGGGGCGCAAGGCTCTTGAAGGCAAGGGGCCGACGCCGAGGGCCGAGGATCGCCCGTATCACAAGGCGTACAAGGCCAAGCAGGCTTCTGTCGCTGGTGCGGAGAAGCGGGCGGGCGCTCGAGGTGGCGGCCCGCGCGACAGGACCTCCAAGGCGGACGACGTCATCATCGGCCGCAACTCGGTGCTCGAGGCATTGCGCGCAGGGCTTCCCGCGAACGTGCTGCTCGTCTTTGAGCGTGTGGACGCCGACGACCGCATCACCGAGATTGTCTCCAAGGCGGTCGAGCGCGAGATCGAGGTGCGGGAGGTCAGCAAGCCGGTACTGGATCGGATCGCCGACGGCAGCCCTCACCAAGGCGTCGCGCTCGAGGTGGCTCCCTACGAGTATCTGCAGCCAGGCGACCTGCTCGAGGCGCCGAGCCCCATCAGGCTGATCGCTCTCGACGGCATCCAGGACCCGCGCAACCTTGGCGCCATCCTGCGTTCCGCGGCCGCCTTCGGGGCCAACGGCGCTGTCATTCCCGAGCGCCGGGCCGCGGGAGTGACAGTGGCGGCGTGGAAGGTCTCCGCGGGTGCCGCCGCGCGTCTTCCTGTCGCCCGCGCCACCAACCTGGTCCGTGCGCTCGAGGACTACAAGAAGGCAGGGCTCTTTGTCCTGGGCCTCGACGCGGACGGGGATGTCGAACTGGCGGAGTCGAACCTGCTCGACGGTCCGCTGGTGATCGTGGTGGGGGCAGAGGGCGCGGGACTGTCGCGACTGGTGCGGGAGACGTGCGACCAGGTGGCTTCCATCCCGATCTCTGGTGCTACCGAGAGCCTCAACGCGTCCGTCGCCGCCTCAATCGCGCTGTACGAGGCGTCGCGGGCGCTTCAGCGCTGACTCCGGCGGGCCCCGCCCGGCGCTCTAGGACGCCTTGGCTTGCTCGATCAGGCCGAGCGTCACGAAGGCATCGACCAAGCCAGCCTCACCGGGCCCGGCGGCCACGAGGTCGGCGGCTGCGAGCAGCGCAGGGGCGGACCCCGCAATCGCCACTGACGTGCCGGCGAACTGAAGCATCTCCAGATCGTTGGGGCCATCCCCGCACGCGACAACGTCGGCCCGGTGAAGGCCAAGGTGAGCGATCACCGCTTCAATCCCGGTGGCCTTATTGACGCCGGCGAGGAACATCTCCCCAGCGCCCTCCCCGAGATCGTCGAGCGAGGCAGGAATGACGTCCACTTCCGGCCCGATGCGAGCGCCAATTTCACTCAGGAGGACAGGTCCAGCGAAGGACGTCACCTTCGACGGCCGGATGGCGCTCAAGTCCGACTGCACGGTGAGCGCATCGAGAATGCCACGGATTCCGCGTGCGGCGTCACGATTGGAGAGTGCGAGGGCGTGCTCGGTCATGGCGTCGACGACCCCTTGCCTGGTGAACGTGGTCACGGGCGTCTCCATGATGAACATGGCTCCGCTCGCGTCCAGGTGGTGCAGCGCCCTCGCGGTGAGCTCAGCTGAGAAACGCAGGTCGAGCAGCACCTCTCCCTCGTATTCGACGTAGGCGCCGGCCGTGGCGATGAAGCCGTCGAAGCCGGAGTCCAGCACGTGCCGGGGGACGAGGGAGAGGGGGCGTCCAGTGCACAAGAAGACGAGGTGACCGTTCGAGCGCGCGGCGGCGACGGCGTCGGCGTGGGCAGGAGGCACCTCGCCGTGGTGGGCATAGGTGCCATCGAAGTCAAGGAAGATCGCGCGGCGCGCGGATGTGCCGCCGTATGAGGACAGAGTCACGCGGCTACTCGTCAGGGTCGGGTGCTCGGTGCGGGTTGGGTTTGGCGGTCACGGGGATTCGCGTGCTGGCGCGCCGCACTGCCGGAGGCTCCGCGTCGTCAGGTTCAGGCATGCGGCCCCAACCGTGGGTGTTGTCATTTTCGTAGGCGTCTCGCGTCTCGCCATACACGGTGCCCACCTCAGCGGTGAGCGCAGGCAGTTCGGCGGTCATCTCGGCGAGGGAGCGACCGAGGACGGCCTTTTCGTCGGCCTTGGTGGGCAGCACGTTCTTGACGTACGACGCTGTGGCCACCGGCATCGGTACGTCGTGGCCTGCGGATTCGGCAAGATACCAGCGATGTTCCATGATCTCGTGGAAGATCTGCGCTGGCTCGAGCTTTCCACGCAGGTCGCGAGGGACGGCCTTGACGGTGGGCTCGAAGATGTGGGTCAGCCATCTATGGGCGGCAAAGGTCTCCGTGTCGAGGTCATCGGCACGGTAGCTCGCGTATTCGTCCGCGTGAATGGTGCTGAACTCGTCGACGTCGTTGAGCAAGCGTCTGGCCTGGTTCTCCTGCACGTCGAGCCCCGTGAGGCGCAAGAGCCTGCGCGAGTGGTGGCCAGCGTCCACCACTTTGGGACGGATCCGCACGGCCGTGCCGTCGGACGTCTGCTCCATGTCGATCTCGCCCACGTCGAAGCCCATGTCGTTGAGTGCCCTGACGCGTTGCGACACTTCGTAAGGCACGTTGGCCTCGATCGTCTCCGTCTCCGTCAGAGCGCTCCACAGGTCCATGTAGCGCTTGCGGATCCGCTCACCGATCTCGAAAGGATCGATCGCCTCGTCGAGGTCCTCGCTTGCTTGGAGATCGAGCAACTCACCCGTGATGTTCGTGACGGCAATCTCGAGGTCGTAGTCTCGCTGGCCATCGGTGAGGTGGTCATGCATGTCGCCCGTCTCGGCATCCACGAGGTATGCGGAGAACTCCGAAGCGTCACGGCGAAAGAGCGCGTTCGAGAGGGACACGTCGCCCCAGTAGAAGCCGTTGAGGTGGAGCCGCACCAGCAGCACCGACAGCGCGTTGATGAGCCGCTTGACGGTGGACTTGCGAAGGCCCTGGCTGAAGAGGGCTCGGTAGGGCAAGGAAAACGCGAGATGCTCTGTCACGAGGGCGGCAGAGAGCTCGTTGCCCGCGCCATCGACCCGGCCTGCCACCACGGCGATGGGCCTGACGCAAGGGGCTCCCATGCGGCGCAATTCGCTGAGCATCGAGAACTCGCGCTGAGCGATCTCGGGATTGGTCTCCTTGATGGCCAGGACCCCGTCGCCGTAACGCACAAACCGGACGACGTGACGCGACAGGCCGCGAGGCAATGCGGCAATGCGGTCTTCTGGCCAGACCGTGAGCGGAATGGACCACGGAAGATTGATCAGCGACGCGTCGGCTGTACCTGTGATGCGCAATGGCATACCTCAAGGGTAGGGGGTGTCGAGGGTGCCACTACCCCCCGGGCGCGCAAAGGGGCGGCCCGGAGAACCGGACCGCCCCTCGGCGTGAGTCGTGAATTACTTCTTAGGCGAAGCCTTGGTGGTCACGCCGCCGCTGCTCAGGCGTGCGCCGGAAGCTGCGGAGAACGTGTGCTGCTCGCCCTCGCGAATGGTGACCCAGATGGTGTCACCCTTCTTGGGAACGTCGCGGGGGTCGATGCGCACGACCATCTGCGAGTCGCCCGCTGCGAAGTGGATGTCCTTGCTGTCACCGAACTCGTTCGGCACTGAGCCGTAGACGAAGGCGTCCGATCCGAGCTCTTCCACCACGTCGACCTCGACGGGGATGGCGCCCTCGGCGTTCGGGGCCGAGCGGTCGAGGGACTCGGGACGGAAGCCAAGCACCACGTGGTTCTTGTCTTCGTCCTTGAGGCCAGCGAGCACGTCGCGGCTGAGCGGAACCTTGCCGCGGCCCACCTGTGCGGCACCGTCGAACACCTGGTACGTGCCGATGTTCATGGCGGGGGAGCCGATGAAGCCGGCAACGAACACGTTGGCGGGGGTGTCGTACATGTCGCGCGGCGTGCCCACCTGCTGGAGCACGCCGTCCTTCATCACGGCGATCCTGTCGCCCATGGTGAGGGCCTCGACCTGGTCGTGCGTGACGTACACGGTCGTGACGCCAAGGCGACGCTGGAGAGCGGCGATCTGGGTACGGGTCTGGACACGCAGCTTGGCGTCAAGGTTCGACAGCGGCTCGTCCATGAGGAACACCTGGGGCTGACGCACGATGGCGCGACCCATGGCAACACGCTGGCGCTGACCACCGGAGAGGGCCTTCGGCTTGCGGTCAAGGTACTCGACGAGGTCGAGGATCTTGGCGGCTGCTTCGACGCGCTGGCGGATCTCGGCCTTGTCGACCTTGGCGATCTTGAGCGCGAAGCCCATGTTCTCCGCCACGGTCATGTGGGGGTACAGGGCGTAGGACTGGAACACCATGGCGATGTCGCGGTCCTTCGGCTGCACGTTCGTCACATCGCGGTCGCCCACCCAAATGGCGCCTTCGTCAATGTCCTCAAGGCCTGCGAGCATGCGCAGTGAGGTTGACTTTCCGCAACCGGAGGGGCCGACGAGAACGAGAAATTCTCCGTCGGCGATGTCGATGTCCAACTGGTCGACCGCGGGGCGGTCGGTGCCTGGATAAATCCTGGTGGCCTTGTCATAGGTCACGGTTGCCATTGCTGGTCCCTTCACCGGCAGGTACGTGCCGGACGATCCGTTGTGAAGAGCGCCTGTGCGGTGTCCACACTGACACTTGCCGACGCATCAGTGCGGCGGCCCTCTTATGGTGCCACAACTGGGCCGGGACTGGGGACCGAGATTCTGTGCGTGCGAGCGTGGCAGCGGTAACGTGATGCCATGGCCCGCCGCGCACTCGACCCAGGTGTGAGCATCGGCGGATACGTCGTGGAGCGTCAACTGGGCGCTGGAGGCTCCGGCGAGGTCTATTTGGTGCGCGACGGCGCAGGCAATCCGGCGGCGCTGAAGCGGGTCGATGCTCAGCACGACGAGGTCGCCGCCGAGCGATTGCGTCGCGAGGTCCGGGCCCTTATGGCGATCCGCCACCCGGCGGTGCCGCGCGTGCGAGACGCCGAACTCGAAGAGGACGAGACGTTCGTGGTGTTCGAGTTCATCGAGGGCGAGAGCCTCGCGGCAGAGGTGGCCGAACGCGGACCGCTCGTGGGTGAAGACCTCGCTTTTTGTGCGGAGCGGATCGCCGGAGCGCTCGAGGCCGCTCACGCCGCAGGGTTGGTGCACCGCGACGTCACGCCGTCCAACGTGATGATGTCTCCCGCAGGAGCCGTGCTGATCGACTTTGGCTTGTCACACCGGGAGGACGACGACCGCCTCACCAGGGAGGGCCTTGTGAGCGGCACCTCCGGTTACGTGGCGCCTGAGGTGATCGACGGAGTCGAACCCGGCATCGTCGCCGATCGCTGGTCGTGGGCGGCGACGGTCGCCTACGCCATGACCGGCGAGGCTCCGTTTGGCACGGGCAACTCGGCGATTCGCCGCACCTTGCAGGGCAAGTGGAAGGTTCCCGAAATCCAGGGTGCCCACGCGCTCGCCGCCGCCCTTGATCGCGATCTCGACGCCCGCCCAGGCATGAGAGACGTGATCGCCGCCTTGCGCGGAGCGACGACGGTGCTACCGCGTGAGGCCGTGCCAGCGACGACGGTGATGCACAGCGCGGACGACGCCCCTGGCGGCACAGCGGTCCTTCCGGTCGACGTCGGCTGGCAAGGCGACGACGCTGACGGCGGGGCCGACGGTGACGGTAGCTGGGACGACACTCAGACGTTGGAGGACGGTTCAGGGGAGGATTTCGATCAGTTCCTCCTGTCGCCCTCTGACGAGGTGGTTGAAGACGTAGAACTCTCGCCACGCCGCCCCGTCTTGGTGGTCGCGTGGGCGGTGGCCGCGTCGGCGGGGGCGATGCTCGCGCCCATCGTGACCGCGGCCATCATCACGTTGGCCGCCTTGATCGCTCGGACCGTGTTCCAGCGCTCCGAAGCGATACGGCAGGCGCGCGCGAGGCGGGGCGAGCGGCGCATGGACGCGCTCCTTCATACCGTCGGGGTTCCGTGGCATGTTCTCAGGGCATTCGTCGAAATGCTGCCCTCGTTGATCGCGGCCCTCGTGATCGGTGTCGGGATCGGTGCGCTCGGGTGGTGGCTGGTGTCGAGCGGCGCAGCCGCACCAGAAGGCGCCGACGCGCAGGCCTGGGGCCATGCCATCGCACTGGCGATCGGCGCGCTCGCGTTCGTGGGCGCCCTGTGGTGGGGCTTGTGGTCATGGCGGACCCGAGAGGGCGCCTACCGCGTGGCAGAAGCGCTTGCGCCGACGACGGGAGTAAGTGCGGCCTGGATTGTTGTTGCGCTGATCGTGACAGGGTCATTCGTGGTTGCCGTCTACGTGGGCGCCGATCCTTGGTGGTGGCCATTCCCGCAAATCCCGCAAGTCATGGGTTGACGGTGCGGTCTGTTGCGGTGTGAGAGGAAACTCGCATGCCATGCAGCGCGTTGAGCCGACGAACAAGGAGAACGTGATGTCAGAAACCGCGACGGACGAGCGCACCGCATCAACACAGCGATGGCGACTCGTCCAGCCGTGGATCAGCTTGGTGGTCCGGCTCGCGATGGCTGGCATCTTGGTGGCGGCGGCCCTACCCAAGATGATGGAGCCAGACGAGTCCGTGCGCGCCGTGCGGGCCTACCGCCTCCTGCCGGAAGCCGTCGTGCCGTTCGTGGGCACCGCACTGCCATACCTGGAACTGGTGCTCGCGCTCGTGCTGATCGTTGGCGTCTTCACGCGTCTTGCGTCGGTCGCATGGCTCGTGATGATGGCCGCCTTCACGTTTGGCGTCGCGTGGGCGTGGTCACAGGGCTACAGCATCGACTGTGGATGCTTCGGCGGCGGCGGCGACATCGCCGAGGGCACGACCGACTACCCTGGCCACATGCTCGAGCGCGCGGGATTCATTGCGCTCGGCGTTTTCCTGCTTGTGTTTCCCCGTACACCCCTCTCGCTCGACGCGTGGATGCGCGGCGAGCCGCTGGTCGCCACGAGCCGACCCGAATAAGGAGTCTCCGCATGGCAAAGAACGTCCAGGGATCTGACAAGGTCGCCGACGCCAAGAAGAAGGCGCAAGCGCAAGTGCGCGCCCAGGAGCGCCGTACGGCGCTGATTTGGGTCGTCGTCGGCGTTGTCGTGGTGGCGCTGTTCGCCGCCTTGGTCTCGTATGTCGTGCGTCAGGGGCAAGTGGCCGACGTCGGTTCGGGCGATCAGTTGACGCCAGCCGTCGCCACGGAGAACGGTGGATTCCCGATCGGCACCAGCGGCGTCGTCGGCGAGGAACTGGACGACAGCCGCGTGCAGGTCGACGTCTACCTCGACTTCATGTGCCCCATCTGTGGTGTCTTTGAAGAGTCGCAGGGTCCAGTGTTGGAGCAGTTGCGCGAGGACGGCACTGCGGACGTCTACTACCACCCAATCTCGATTCTTGACCGATATTCGCAGGACACCGAGTTCTCGACGCGTTCCGCCTCGGCCGCGGCGCTCATCGCTCAGGAGTCACCAGAGAACTTCTTGAACTTTGTCGAGGCGATGTTCCTCAACCAGCCTGCGGAGAACACCACCGGCTTGACCGACGCGGAGATCCAAGAGATCGCGCGCGTTGCGGGAGTGCCAGACGACGTGGTGGCGAAGATCCCCGACCACGCCTACGCCGCATGGGTGCGCAGCGCCACCGAGCAGGCAAGCATCGACGGCATGAAGGGCACGCCCTCCATCGCCATCAACGGCGAGATGCAGGACCCGCGCGCCAACCCCGATGATCTGAACTGGACCGAACCCGGCGCCCTGCTGAGCGCCGTTCAAGAAGCAGCGAACGAGTAGCGGCCCAGCGGGTCGAGAGGGGGGAACCATGGCCAAGTCCACAGGGGCATCGTCGGCGGTAGCGGAGGCGAAGCGCGCGGCGCTAGCCCAAGCGCGGGCGCAATCGCGCAGGCGAGCGGTGGGGTGGAGTGTCGCGGGCCTGGTGGTGGTCGCTCTGTTCGTTGCGCTGATCGCGTACATCGTCCGGCAGGGCGATGTGAGCGAGGTGGGCGGCGAAGGACAGCTCGACCTAGCGGTGGCGAGCGACAATGGCGGCATCCCCGTGGGGGCGGAGGGCGTCGTTGGCCAGGATGTCGACCCTTCGCGCGTGCGTCTTGACGTCTACTTCGACTTCATCTGCCCCGCGTGCGGAGGCTTCGAGCAGATGCACAGCGAGACGATGAGCGAGCTTCGCGCCGAGGGCATCCTTGACGTGTACTACCACCCGATTGCGACGCTCGACCGCACCTCTCTTGGCACCAAGTACTCGACTCGTGCCGCGTCCGCCGCCGCGCTTGTCGGGGCCGAGTCGCCGACTGAGTTCCTGGCGTTCATGGAAGCAATGTTCGTCAATCAGCCTGCCGAAGGCACCGAGGGCCTCACCGATGAGCAGATCCAGGCGATCGCCAGCCAGGTGGGCGTTGCCGACGTGGTGGTCGCACGCATCCCCGACCACGAGTACGAGTCGTGGGTACGGGTGTCGACCGAGACCGCTCGCGAAGATGGCCTGCTGTTCACCCCCACGATCGCGATCAACGGTGAGATGCAGAACCCTCGCGACAACCCCGGCGACTTGAACTGGACAGTCGAAGGTGCCTTCGAGCAAGCCATCCGTGACGCGGACGGCGGGGAGTAAGTCGGCCACGACCCGGGTACCCTTTTCTGGTGCACTCGCATGCACGCTGGCATGGCGCAATTGGTAGCGCACCCGACTTGTAATCGGGCGGTTGCGGGTTCGAGTCCCGCTGCCAGCTCTGTATGACGTCACTGTTCTGTGACGCCACCGTGGTGTGACGTCACAGTCCAGCTTGCCTATCCCTTGACGGCCGACGACGCGAGGCTCTGCACAAAGAAGCGCTGGAACGCCACGAAGAACACCAGCACGGGCAACACGAGTAGCGCCCCGAACGCGAGCACCTCGCCCCAGTCGACCGGCATCTGGCCAGAGAAGACGCTGAGCTCAAGCGGGAGTGGCCGGTAGGTGGGATCGGAGACCACCAGCGAGGGCCACAAGTACTGACCCCACGTGGTGAGGAAGGTCAGGATCGCGACGGTGGCGAACACTGGCTTGGCGGAGGGGACCGCGATGCGCACGAAGGTCCCGAAGGAGCCGAGGCCGTCCAGTCTTGCGGCCTCTTCAACGTCCTTGCTGAGCCCAAGGAAGAACGTATAGAACAGGTAGATCGAGAACGCGTTCGCGAAGAACGGGAGGATCTGGACGAGCAGGGAATTGCGCATGTCGTTGAGCATGAAGAGCAGCGGGATCGCCACAGCCTCGAAAGGAACGATCACGAGGGCGACCACGATGAGGAAGGCCTTGTCGCGACCGCGCCACGAGAGCCTGGCGAACGCGTAAGCGGCCATCGAGTTGATGACCAAACCCACGACGACGACCGCCGCCGAAATGACGATCGAGTTCGCCATGAATCGCCAGAAGTACCCTGTGCTGTCCGAGGCGAGCGAGTCGAAGACGGAACGGTAATTGTCGAAGCTCAAGTTCTCCGGCACGAATCCTCTCAACCCACCGAGGACGTCGGCCGTTGGCTTGAAGGATCCGACGAGAAGGTAGTACGCAGGCGCGACATACACGGCCGCAAGAACGGTGAGGATGACGTAGCTGCGCGCCGTACGCCACCGGGACGTGCGAAGGCTGCGTTTGCGGGTGGTGGTCATGGGGTTCACGCCTCGCTCTCTTGCCTGATCAGACGCCGTTGAAGGATGGTGATCCCCAGCACGATGGCGAAGAACACGACCGTGATGGCGGATGCGCGCCCCAAGTTGTTTTGGTCGAAGACGCTCGTCGTCGCCTGGTAGAGCACCGTTTGGGTGGCGGCCTCGTTTGCTCCGCCGGACGTGATGAGGATGTAGACCTGGTCGTACACCCTGAACGCGAGAATTGACGTGAGCAGCACCACGAAGATCAGGGTGTTGCGGAGCCCAGGAAGCGTCACATACAGAAACTGCTGCCAGCGGTTGGCCCGGTCAAGTTGTGCCGCTTCGTAGCGTTCTTGCGGAATCTCTTGGAGCCCGGCAAGCAGGATGATCATCTGGAATCCGACCCCTTGCCAGATGGACAACAAGATGATGGAGGGGAGCGCCGTGGTCGGGTTTCCTAGCCAGTCTTGGGCTTCCACCCTGCCGAACGTGATGACGTCCACGATCGAGTTGAGGATGCCGCCCTCGGAACGGGCGAGGATGAGTCGCCAGATCACTGCGACGAGCGCCATGGGGAAGATGACCGGTAAGAAGAACAGGGCGCGAAAGATCGAGATCCCTTTGAGACGTTGGTTGACGAGCATCGCGAGCCCGAGCGCGATCGCCGTTTGCACAGGAATGACGACGGCGGCGAACGTGACGTTGTTGCCGAGCGCCCGCCAGAACTCGGCGTCGTCAAAGAGCCGCGTGAACTGAGTGATACCGATGAAGTTGGGGGAGCGCGGCGAGTTCAGTTGCGCGTTGTGGAAGGACAAGAAGACGGCCACCAAGAACGGGGCGGCGACAAAGACGATGAGCCCGACGATTCCGGGCGCCGCCATCGCGACGCCGGGGAGCTCGCGCTTGCTCCAGGGAAGTCGACGCTTCTTGGGACCTTCAAGAGTGGAGTTCGACATCATTGCCTCTCCAATGTCCGCAGCGGGCGGTGGGGCCCGCTGCGGACATTGTGCTCGGTCTACTCGTAGTCGTTGTTGTCCGAGAACGACTGATCGATCGCGGTAGCCGCGTCGGTGAGTGCGGACTGGACGTCATCGCCCGTTGCGATCGCCGCGAGGGCTGAGGCGAACTCCGACGTGATGACCGGGTAACCAGCCGTGAGGGGTCGCAACACGGTGACGCAATCGCTCGTGATCGAGTCCGCGTTGCAGCCGGCCTCCAGTTGCTGCCCCCACAGTTCGAGCGGTCCGCCTGGGCTGTAGAGAGCGTCCGCAGCCAAGGCTGATTCGGTTGCCGGCGGCGCGCCGTTGGCCGTCGTCATGGCTTTCACGTTCTCGTCATTGAGCAGGTAGTCAAGGAAGGCACCAGCCGCGGCCCCCTGGTCAGTGGTGGAACCCATGCCCCACGTCCACGAGCCGGCGCCACTCTTGGTGCCGGTGCCCATGTCTGGCAGCGGCAGGATCACGAGATCGTCGCCCAGCGCTTCGCTATATCCGGGGTAGAGCCAGTGCCCGCACCAGCTGATCGCTACTCGCCCCTCAACGAGAGCAGCGTCGTCTTCGTCGGGGTCGACGTAGGGCATCCAACTCTGGAAGGCCTCCAACGCCGCGACGGACTCGGGGCTGTCGATCACGCCGGAGGCCTTGTTGTCGGCAATCAGGTTTCCTCCTGCCGACTGCAGGAGTGGCGAGAACGCATACGTTCCCCACTCGCCGCCCAGCCCATAGTTCTCCTTGATGTCGAGCGCGTAGCCAGAGTCGTTCGCTGCCGCCAAGGTCTCGAGTGCTGAGAGGAACTCGTCGGCCGTCCACGCGCTGTCGATTGAGTCGGGATAACTCACCCCTGCCTCGTCGAGCATCGCGCCGTTGGCGCACAGGCCCAGGCCAGAGTTGAACTGCGCAAGAGCGTAGAGAGTGTCGTCAACTGTTCCCTGGTTCACGTTGCCGACGGTCGCGTTGTCGATCGTCTCTTGCGACACGTAGTCGCCGATCGGCGAGACCTTGGCGTCGTACACGAAGCTTGCCAACGTCGGGCCGTCGAGCTCGAGGACGTCTGGTAGGTCGTCGGCAGAGGTGGACTGAATGGTGGTGGTGTAGTCCGCCTCTGGAACCAGCGTGAGGTTGACCTTGATGTCCGATTGCGACGCGTTGAAATTCGCAACGGCGTCTTGGAGGGCAGCAAATTCGCTGTCCTTGCCCTGGTGGGCCCAGACCTCGATATCGCCGGTGCCGTCGCCGGCCTCCGATGTCCCGCCGCCGCCCGAACTGCATGAGGCGAGCAGCATTGCGGCGCCTGTGACTGCGACAACGCTGGCGCCCGTCATCCTGCGGTGTTTCATGATGATTCCTCCTTGTGTGGCTTGGTTCCGCCCTCAATGCGGGTGAACCCAAGATCTGATCCGATGGCTAGGTAGCCATCGCTCGTCAAGGTCAGTGGCAATGGGTCGCTGATCGCGCCGACGAAGTCCTCTCCCGAGCCGGCATGGAACCCGAGGAGTTGTGGCCGATGTCGCCTGTCGAACACCACGCGGCCCGAGTAGAGCGACTCGTCGTGCAGGAGTCTCGCTGCCGACGTATCGCAGGGAAGGCCCGGTCCATCGACCGGCAGGCTCCAAATCCCGCCGCGGTGGCCTGCGTCTTTGCGCGCGCTCGAAAGCGCCGACGTGGGACACGAGAACACCAACACCCATTGGCCTTCAACCTGCACGATTTGTGGAACCTCAAGGTGGGAGAAACCAGAGCCCGGCTGGCTGAGCGGCGGCTGCACGTCCCACGTCTCCAGGTCTTCCGACACCGCGAAGCCGATGACGCCGCGGTCATCGACAGCGCCGTGGTTGGCGCGCGCAGTGACGTACATGACCCATCGTTCGCCGTCGTACTCAACCCACGGGTCTCGCCATGCCTCTTCGCGCCACTCGGAAGCGTGCAGCAGTTCGTACCAGCGAGCATCGGCGCGCACGACAATCTGTTCGCGACGCCGCCACGTGTCCAAGTCGGCCGAACTCGCCGCAAGGATTGTCTCGACGTTCGCGCCAGGGCGAGCCTCGTCCGGGAATCGACTGCCCGTGTAGAACATCGTCCAGCGGCCTTCATGTGACACCACGCAGCCGGTCCAGCAGGCGGTGGCGTCGTCGTGATCGCCACCAGAGGCCGACAAGACGTTGCCGCGCACGGACCAGCTGACGAGATCGGTCGACACAGCGTGATCGATCCTCGCGTGTCGGTGGCGGAGATCTTCGCCATGAAGGGAGTCCGGCGCGTTCAAGTAGTAGAGGTGATACTGGTCGCCGTCGTCGGCAATCCAGAAGTCCCAGACCCACCGGCCGTCAACGGAGAGCATGACGCTCCAGCCGTCGTCGAGGCACTGATGGGCTGCACGGTTTTTCCACGTCGCGACTCCTCATTAGTCCGGCAGACGCGGCCACTCTTCCCGACGTCGTCGTCCGGTCAATCGGTTTACCAAACTCAGTAGAGCACCGCCTGCGGTCGTTGGCAACCGCGCTAGATCACGGTGATGTAACGATTGATCAGGTCAGGTGTATCGCTTTACCTCCCGCAGGTGAGCCCTCCGTGGCCGATAGACTAAGAGTGAGTCAGGGAGGTGACGGGTGGCTGACAAGAGAGTCACGCTCGCGGATGTAGCGGCGCGAGCAGGCCTGTCAATCAGCGCCGCCTCGCTCGTTCTCAACGACAGGCCAGGCATTCGCATCTCTCCTGCGGCACGAGAACGCGTGAGGATCGCGGCGCGGGACCTCGGCTACCGGCCCAACTTGGCGGCCAGGACTCTGCTCACGTCCCGCTCCGCCACCATCGGCTTGATCTCGGACTCGGTCACCACGCGACCGTGGGCCAGCGCCCTGATCCTCGGCGCCTTGCGCGAGGCGCACTCCCGCGATCACATCCTTCACATCGCCGAGACGGGCACCGATATCGCCACGGCTGCCGAGGCGCTCGATTCCTTCCTCGACAGGTCGGTTGACGGCATCATCTTCGCGGCGTCCCGCGCGAGGGAGCTCGACTTGCCGGACCGCTCGATTCCTGTCCCCTTCGTCATGCTCAATGCGACGTCGGCGGCGGGGGACGCTTGTGTTCTGCCCGACGAGTTCGAAGCGGGCAGGGCGATCGCGGGCGTGTTGGCGGACGCAGGAATCCGTGAGCGCATCGTCGTGCTCGGACGGGACATTGGCGCACCGCCAGACTGGGTGGACACTTTGACGGTGCGGCGGCGCACTGCAGGCATTGCGCAAACGGTGGAGGAGCACCGTGTGCAGCTCTCTGCCCAACTTCCGCTCTCCGTCTGGGAGCCGGAGCCGGGGTACGAAGCGATCGCGAACCTCATTGACCGCGGCGAGAGGTTCGATGCCATTATCGCGATGAACGACCGCTTGGCTTTCGGTGCCTATCAGGCGATGCTCGAGCGAGGTCTTCGCGTGGGCCACGACGTCTCTGTTGTCTCTTTTGACGACGACGAGTTCGCGCAGTTCGTGCGACCAGGGCTCACCACTGCTGCGCTTCCCTACGAGACGATGGGCGGGCTTGCCGCCCAACTGATCCTGACGAACGCCACCCAGCCGCAGGAGCACCTCATCCCCATGCCCGTCATGCATCGCGGGTCGGTCCGCGGCCTGCCGACGTAGTCGACCACCTCCCCCACAACTGGGGGGTGCGTGTGACGGATGCTACACGCGTAGGATTCTCCAGTGCCTCGCCGCGTTCGCGCGCTAGTGCCGGACGCCCTCTGCTCGGTGTGCGTACGGCAGATGTGGACAATTCCACATGCTTGCCCGCGCAACACACCTGTGTGACATATCTCACAATCTGAGGCATCGACGTCATATGTGGGGCATTTGTGCCTCTCAAGTGTCGGAAATATCACACCGATGACTCTGTCGATGGGAATCCATGACCCGCGTTGCGGGGCGCGCTCGGAAGGGGGCGCGTCCTGTTCGCACTACGAAAGGAAAGCCACACATCATGGCGAAGAAGAAGAACTCACGTAAGGCACTCGCTGTCGCACTCGGCATCATGGGCGTTGCCGGCCTCAGCGTTGCATCCGCATCGCAGCTGACGCTGAACGTCAACGACGACAACATTGCCGTCGGCACGAACACCTTCGCGGCGGCTTGCGACGATGCAGTCACGATCGACTACACGTACGACCTTCCGACGGGCAAGTACACCAACCTGGTGATCAGCGACATTGACGCTGGCTGTGTTGGCAACACTCTCGAGTACACGCTGAGCGACGACTCGCCGGCAAGCATCGTCTCGGACACCGTGACCGTAGTTGCCCCCGTTGCGCCTGCAACGACCTCCACCGTCACTGTCAGCATCTCGACGGTCGACCTGACCACGACGCTCGGCTCGATCGACGTCGCGATCTACTAAGAACGACCGCGCAAAGGACGTAGCGAGCGAGCGACGTGAAGATTCGACAATGGCTTGATACCGGCGAGTGGACCACTCGCCGGTATCTGTCATTGATCGGATCAGTGCTGATCTGGCTCGTCGTTGCGATCGACGCATGGTTCCTCTGGCCCACACAGCTCGGAGGAGCGACGTCAATCGTCATCGTGTCAGGGCGATCGATGGAGCCCACGTACTTCGATGGCGACCTGGTTATTGCACGTGACATGGAGCCGAGCGTCGGCGACATCATCATCTACGCGCCTGAGGGACTCGGAGGGTCTCAGGTCGTCCACCGCATCATTGGCGGCAACGCCGACGAGGGCTGGCAGATGCAAGGCGATAACAACGACTTCGTCGACCCCTTTACGCCGCGGGGCGAGGAGGTCAAGGGCGTCGTATTGCTCCATTACTCGAACTTCGGGCGCGTCACGGTTCTCCTCCTCAACCCCATGGTGTGGGCCTTCGTTTTGCTCGCAGCAATGGTGCTCATGCTCTGGTACACGGGCGATGACTGCGACGACGACGATGACGAAGACGATGATCGTAAGAACCGAGACAGCACCGACGGTGATTCTGAATCGGAAGAGGAACCCGATCTGCTTGACCGCGTGGTGGAAGGCACCGAGGCGGCCCTCGCGCGCATGGCTGCTTCCGTTGCGCGCACAGTAGTTGCCGCCTTCGCCCTGGCGACGCACGCACGTCGCGCGCCCCGTCACGCTGTTGGCTCGCCGCGCCTCGCCGCTCCCGCATATCTCCGCGGCGCAGGCGTCGTCGCGGTGCTAGGACTCGTGGCGGTGTTTGGCCCGTCGATCGCTTCTGCTTCTCAACTGGCGGTCGTCACCTCAGGCAACACGGCTTCGATGGAGTACTCCATCTGTGCAAGCCAAGCGCTGAGTGCTTCCCCGAGCGGCACGCCGTCCGGGGGCTCCTACTCGGCGGTGCAAGTGACCGGCTTCGCGGCGCCATGCATCGGGGAATCGGCACAGGTCTATCTGTACTCGTCGACGGGAGCGCTGTTGGCGTCTGGCGCCGTCACGTCGACCTCAGCCAGCACCGTCTTTGCGACGTCGGTTCCGTACACGGGCAGCGCGGTTGCATCAGCGATTGTGAAGATCGACGGCTGGGTGTTCGTTGCTACCTGGGTTCCGCCTGTCTCGACCCCGTCGGTGTTCTGTGTACCCGTGAACAATGGCGGCAACGTACCCAAGGGTGGGACCTGCACCGTGTCCACCCCGAGCATCACGACGTGGAGCTCAGGCGGGTATGAATGGGCGAATGTGTCGATGACCGTGACCTCGTCTCACTCAGATGCACGCGTGACTCTCGACTTGTCGCGCTACCCGTTCCCTGGCTGGACGCCCGCGTCGATCAACGGCAACGGCGACTTCCGGATTGCGACGCTGCCGAGCCCTGCGTACCAGTGCTCTCAACTGCCCATCGTTGAGTTCAACAGGAACACCAACAACGGCTCGTGGACCTTGTACTTCCAAATGACGACACAGCCGAACGCGTTCCCATGGTCGAGCGGCGCCGCTCAGGTGTGTAGCTGAGGGTCGTGCCGCGGCCCTAGGCGACGCGCCACGTGATGGGCTCGGCCCCCTGCTCCTCGAGCAGCGCGTTCGTTAGAGAGAAGGGTCGCGATCCAAAGAAACCGCGCGAAGCACTCAGCGGGCTCGGATGAGCGGACTCGATGAGTGGGACGTCGCCCAGCATCGGACCGAGTTTCTGTGCATCGCATCCCCACAAGATGGCGACGAGCGGTCCGCCGCGTTCGACGAGAACGCGGATTGCGTGCTCCGTAAAGCCTTCCCATCCATGACCGCGGTGCGAGCCCGGTTGGCCGGGCCGGACCGTCAAGCATCTGTTGAGAAGCATGACGCCCTGATCGGCCCACGGCGTCAGGTCACCCGTGGTCATGGTGTCCCCGGTGTCGGCCGCGAGTTCGCGCGCGATGTTCGCGAGTGAGCGAGGCATGGCGCGACCGCGGGGCACGGAGAAGGACAAGCCCATGGGGTCACCGGGAGTCGGGTAGGGGTCCTGGCCGACGATCAGCACCCTCACGTCGGCAAGGGGGCGAGTGAAGGCATTGAGAATCGCCGACGGAGCTGGCAGGTAGGCGCGCCCGTCGGCAAGTTCGGTACGAAGGAACGCGCCGATGCTTGCCAAGAGTGGTGCGACGGGCTCTAAAGCGTCCGCCCAGTCGGGGGCGATGTGCTCGCGCCATGCGTCGGTCATGGCCTCAGGGTATCCACGCTGACGCACCGTTCGGCGGGGGTCATGCCACGAATGACAACGGTGTGATTCGCGGGTACTCTAGCCACATGTCCGCGGTCTCAGTTCACGCCTCACGTGCCGATGTCGCGCCTCTGAGCGAGCGCGACGCGCAGATTCTCGCGTTCGAGCGCCAGTGGTGGAAGTTCGCAGGCTCCAAAGAGGACGCCGTGCGAGAGAATTTCGGCATGTCGGCGACCGAGTACTACCAGGTGCTGAACGCGCTCATTGACTCGGAGCAGGCGCTCGCTCACGACGCCATGCTCGTGAAGCGCTTACGTCGCATGCGATCGTCCCGTCAGCGCGGACGCGCGGGTCGGGTCGTAGATGCCGCTCGCCAGCGGTAACGTATCCCCGTGCCAGAGTTCCCTCCGGATGAGTTTGATGCTGCCGCCGACGAGCGCGGCCCCGTGGGCGTCCACCGGAAGCGCAAGAGTTGGGTGTGGGCGGTAGCCGCTCCTTTGGTGATCTCCATCGCCGCAGGCGCTCTGGCCTACGGAGTCGTCGTCTACCTGTGGCGGGCGCAAGGCAACGATGGCGTTCCCCCGCTCGACTCCATCCCGCGAGCGACGATCACCGCGACTCAGGCAGAAACGCCCGAGGTGACGACGTCGCCATCGCCGTCGCCTGAGCCCTCGGAGACTCCAAGTCCCACGCCGACGGTCGAGCCAGTGCAGTTCGGCGCGCCGGTGGTTGTGCTCAACGGCGCCGGTATCTCTGGCCTCGCGGGCGCGAATCAAGAGAAGCTTGCCGCTGCGGGATTCACCGCCGCGACCGCAGACAACCTGACGGGGACGAAGCCTGCGAGCAATACCGTGAGGTACTCGGATGCGAGCCTCGAAAGCACTGCTGCCAAGGTGGCGGAGGTGCTGGGGATCACCACTGTCGAGTTCGGCGTCGTCCCTGAGGGCAATCTCGCGGTGCTGCTGGTGACGGACCCTGCCGCATAGGCGACTTCACGGTGCTCTTCGCCGCCCGCGAAAGTTCGCCTTGCCATTTGCACTCTCAGGGGGAGAGTGCCAAAATCGCATTAGCACTCGCACTACGAGAGTGCTAAGACTTCGGCGCCAACGATGAGGCGCTCAGGCGATGTGATGTGAACACCGCCGCGAGCGTCGTCCGTCGCGGGCATCAGCGGCGCCACAACCCATCGAAAGAGGAACACACACCCATGGCAAAGATCATTGCCTTCGATGAGGAGGCCCGTCGCGGTATGGAACGGGGCATGAATGCCCTGGCCGATGCCGTGAAGGTCACCCTCGGTCCCAAGGGCCGCAACGTGGTGCTCGAGAAGAAGTGGGGAGCCCCCACGATCACCAACGATGGCGTTTCCATCGCCAAGGAGATCGAGCTCGACGAGCCCTTCGAAAAGATCGGTGCTGAACTGGTCAAGGAGGTCGCCAAGAAGACGGACGACGTCGCAGGCGACGGCACCACCACCGCCACCGTTCTCGCCCAGGCCCTCGTAACGCAGGGTCTGCGCAACGTTGCCGCCGGCGCCAACCCGATCGCCCTCAAGAAGGGAATCGAGAAGGCCGTCGAGGCCGTCACGCGCGAACTGCTCGCGGCCGCCAAGGACGTGGAAACCAAGGAAGAGATCGCCGCTACCGCTGGCATCTCCGCAGGCGACCCCGCCATCGGCGAGCTCATCGCTGAGGCCATGGACAAGGTCGGCAAGGAAGGCGTCATCACCGTCGAGGAGTCCTCGGCGCTTGGCCTCGACCTCGAACTGACCGAAGGCATGCGCTTCGACAAGGGCTTCCTTTCCGCCTACTTTGTGACCGACTCCGAGCGTCAGGAAGCCGTCCTCGAGGACGCCTACGTGCTGCTGGTCGAGAACAAGATCTCGAACATCAAGGACCTGGTCCCTGTGCTCGAGAAGGTCATGCAGACCGGCAAGCCGCTCGCGATCATCGCGGAGGACGTCGAGTCAGAGGCCCTCGCGACGCTCGTGGTCAACAAGCTCAAGGGAACGTTCAAGGCAGTTGCCGTCAAGGCTCCCGGCTTCGGCGACCGTCGCAAGGCGATGCTCCAGGACATGGCCATCCTCACGGGTGGAACCGTCATCTCCGAGTCGGTGGGCCTCTCGCTCGAGAACGCCACTCTCGACCTGCTCGGTCAGGCCCGCAAGGTGGTCGTCACCAAGGACGAGACGACCATCGTCGAGGGTGCTGGCAACGAAGAGCAGCTCGCCGGGCGCGTCAAGCAGATCCGTGCCGAGATCGAGAACTCTGACTCCGACTACGACCGCGAGAAGCTGCAGGAGCGCCTGGCCAAGCTGGCCGGCGGCGTGGCAGTCATCAAGGCCGGAGCGGCGACTGAGGTCGAGCTCAAGGAGCGCAAGCACCGCATCGAAGACGCCGTACGCAACGCGAAGGCCGCCGTCGAAGAGGGCATCGTCGCCGGTGGTGGCGTCGCGCTCATCCAGGCAGGCATCAAGGCGTTCGCCACTCTCGAGCTCGAGGGTGACGAGGCAACCGGTGCTCGCATCGTGGAGATTGCCGTCTCTGCGCCGCTGCGCCAGATCGCCATCAACGCAGGCCTTGAGGGCGGCGTTGTGGTCGAGAAGGTCAAGGGCCTCCCAGTGGGTCACGGCCTCAACGCCGCGACCGGCGTGTACGAGGACCTGCTCGCCGCTGGCGTGAACGACCCGGTCAAGGTGACGCGCTCTGCCCTGCAGAACGCTGCCTCGATCGCGGCCCTCTTCCTCACCACGGAAGCGGTCATTGCCGAGAAGCCAGAACCCCACGGGTCGATGCCTCAGGGCGGCGGCGACATGGGTGGCATGGGTGGCATGGGCTTCTAGGCCCTCAGCTCATACCTTCGACGGGCCCCGAGGAGAGATCCTCGGGGCCCGTTGTTTTCTCGCCACCACGACACGGCACCGCGCGCCGCGGCACTCCGCCGCACGCCGCCGCACTTCGACGCGCCGCACCCCGACGGTGCGAACCAATCCCAGCCGCGCCACTCCGGGAGGGTCCGTGCGCCGGAGGCTCGCCTCGGCGTGTCGCCCACTGCGACGGTTCGGACTGTCGGGGTTGGGGTCTAGCAGAGGCCCGGTTCCGGCTCAGCTCTGGCCGTGCCCCCGACCCGTGCCGAACACTGGTGACCGCGCGAGTGCGCGACACGCCGACGCTGGGCGCGCGATGCCGCGTGTCGCTCGCCCGAGCGGTCACAACTGTTCAGCGGCGCAGTCCCGGACGGGGTTTGCTGGCGCAAGTCCGGCGGGCGTTGAGCGGGGCTGAGGAGGCTGGTCACAGCTGTTCAGCGGCGCTGGGCCGCGGTGACGCGCAGACCGGAGGCCCGCAAGCGCCGCACCAACTCCCGCCCATCCACCAGTTGCGCGCCTGCCGCGATCAGGCGGTCGTGCATCTCTTCTGGAACGTCGTAGTGGTCCAGGTCGAAGCCGCGTTCGGGGATGCCCATCGACCGCGCGAACTCGTGCAACTCGCCGAGCGAGGCGTCGGAAACGAGGTGCCCCCACACGCGGCCGTGGCGGCTCCATAGCGGCGGATCGATCAGAATGGTCATGCGAGCGACCCTAACCCGCGGTCGGCTTCTGCTCTCCCTCGCTCGTGTCGGCCTCGGTGTCTCCACCTGCAACTGCACCGGAATCTGCCGCCGGGAGCGTCACGGTGATCAGGGCGCCGTCGCCAAGGTCGGCGGCCTCCACCGATCCGCCATGGGCGGTCACGATCGCCGAAACAATCGCCAAGCCGAGACCCGAGCCCCCTGTGTCCCTCGTGCGCGATTCGTCTGCGCGGTAGAAGCGTTCGAAGAGCCTCTCCACACTTCCGTCGGGGAACCCTGGGCCGTGGTCGCGCACCGTGACAGTCACCGCATCGCCGGATCGGTGCGCGCTCAACTCAATAGGCGAGCCTGACGGCGTGTACCGCAACACGTTGCCGGTCAGGTTGGCGAGCACCTGGCTCAGATGCCGCGGCGAACCCTTGACCACGCATCGTCCGCGTGAACCGGCGGTGACCGTGCGAGCTGGATCCTGGGCGCGAAGGTCCTCGGCCGCGTCATTGACCAGGGCGGAGAAATCCACGCGCGCGTCGGCCGTGAGCTGGGACGCGTCCTCGTCCGACCGCGCGAGCAGGAGCAGGTCGTCCACGAGGTCCGACATCCTGGCGGCGTTCGCCTCGATCCTGCCGACCGCGTCGCCGCGCTCATCCGCGCCGATGCGGTGCAACTCGGCATAGCCTCTGATGGCGGCGAGCGGTGTGCGCAACTCGTGTGAAGCGTCGGAAACGAATCGACGTAGCCGCTCCTGAGTCGCCTCCCCTTGCGCAAGGGCGCCATGAAGGCGATCGATCATGACGTTGAGTGACGCGGCGAGCGAGCCAGCCTCCGTCGACCCTGGGTATGCGGGGACACGGCGTGTGAGGTCCCCTTGCGCAATGGCTGCGGCCGTCCGTTCCGCCTCACCTAGGGGCCGCAGGGACCTGCGGGTCGCCCAGGCCGCGAGACCGGCGGCGAGCACTGCCACCACCACGCCGAGAACGATGATTCCTCGCCTCAAGACCTTGGAGGCGTCACTCGTGTCGCGCAGCGGGATCATGACGGCCACGGTCTGACCGCCGCCGCCGATGGGGCGCACCACGACTCGCCAGGCCTCGCCTTGCGCGCGCGAGGTATACGGCTCCGACGTGTCCTCCCTGAACGTCACGTCAGGCACCGGTCGCCCGTCGTTGAGTTCCTGCGTCAGGTCGCGTGCGACGGAGCCATCAGCGCGCAGGACTGCGACGATGACGTCACTGCGCGGACGCAAGGCGTCAACCGAGTTGGCGCGTCCGGCGCCGCCCATCTCACGCAGCACCGTTCCAGGACGCTCTTCGATCACGGAGACGGCGTCTTCGAGTCGGCGATCAATCTGCCCCACCAGAGTGCGATTGAGGAGGGCCAACGCCGCCGCCCCCAGCACGATCTCCGTCAACAAGACGAGCACAAGTGCAATGCCTGGAATGGTCCACCGCAACGGCCAGTTGGTCATGAAGGGGCCTTCAACACGTAGCCGACGCCGCGCTTGGTATGTAACAGAGGCACGTCGAAAGGGGTGTCAACCTTGCGGCGCAAGTACGACACATAGGTTTCGACGATCGCGCCGTCAGAGTTCCCTCCGTAGCCCCATACCTCCTCCAGAATCCGAGCCTTGCTGAGGACCGTCCCGCGGTGTGCCATGAGGTACCGCAGCAGCGCGAACTCGGTGGGCGTGAGATCGAGCGGAGTGCCAGCTCTTGTCGCCTCGTGTGCGTCCTCGTCGAGGACAAGATCGCCGACGCTCAGCACCGACGTATCGTCGACGGTTGGCCGTGCGCGGCGCAAGATCGCCTCGATCCTTGCCGCGACCTCGGCGAGCGAAAAGGGCTTGGTGACATAGTCGTCGGCGCCGACAGTGAAGCCTGTGAGGGCATCTTCTTGCGCGTCGCGCGCCGTGAGGAACAGGACAGGGACATCGTCGCCCCTGGCTCGCAGTTTTCGCACCGTGGTGAAGCCGTCCATCGCGGGCATCATCACGTCCATGACGACCAAGTCTGCGGTGGTATGCAGGAGGTGATCGAGGGCAGCTCTTCCCGACGCGACGGCCACGGTCTCGTACCCCGCGAAGGTCAGCGACGTGGCAAGGAGGTCGCGCAGGTCTGGCTCGTCGTCGACCACCAGGATGCGAGCGCGCTGCTGGGTCATGCCTCTAGTGTGGCGCTCAACGCTGGGAGAACCCTGAGAAGCACGCCCGTGCGCGCGCCGTCGCCCTTGTAGACTTGGAGTCACCCGATGCGACTGCATCGTGTGAGAGAGGTGCACGTGCCAAGCGGACGAGTGAAGTGGTTTGACGCCGACAAGGGTTTCGGCTTCATCGCCAGCGAAGAGGGCGATGAGGTGTTTCTGCACGCCTCGGCGCTTCCCGAAGGTGTGTCCTCGCCCCGCCAGGGCACCAAGGTGGAGTACTCCGTCGTCGACGGCAGGCGCGGACCATCTGCCATGAGCGTGATCATCGCGGAGCAGGCGCCTTCGGTGGCTCAGGCCCAACGCAAGCCCGCTGACGATATGACGATCATTGTCGAAGACCTCATCAAGATGCTCGACGGGGTCTCCAACTCGCTGCGCAAGGGTCGCTACCCCGAGGCGGCGAAGGGCAAGCAGGTTGCCTCAGTGTTGCGTGCCGTGGCCGAGCAACTGGAAGCCTGATGTCACTCGCAGTCGAGGACAGGATCGCGGATGCCGCGCGTACGGCAGTCATCGAGACTGCTGGTGATGAGTCGCCGGTAGGCCAACTCCTCGGAAGCGAGCCAGGGGCCGACGGTCTGGTGACCGTACGATTCGCGTGCCAGCTGCCCGGTTACAGGGGCTGGGAGTGGACCGTTGATCTCGCGGTCGTGGACGATGTCGTGACGGTATGCGAGTCGGCGCTGTTGCCCGGAAGCGAAGCGTTGCTCGCTCCCACCTGGGTGCCGTGGTCCGAGCGCGTCCAGCCGGGCGACCTCGAGCCGGGAATGATCCTTCCCTTCCAGGCTGAGGACCCGCGTCTGATCCCCGGTTACACCGAGACGGGTGACGAGGACCGCGACGAGATCGCGAACTTTGAGTTCGGGCTTGGTCGTGAACGTGTGCTCGCCCCCGAGGCGCGCGAAGCAACTGCCCAGCGCTGGTATCGGGGCTCGCATGGGCCCACGGCGGCATCGGCCGTCGCGGCAGGCGCACAATGTGCGACCTGCGCCTTCCTGCTCCCAGTGGCGGGATCGATGCGCACGATGTTCGGCGTGTGTGCCAATGAGTGGTCGCCTTCCGACGGCCGAGTGGTCAGCATGGATCACGGTTGTGGCGCGCATTCTCAGACGGACGCCGAGCGTCGCGCCTCCGAGTGGCCCTCAGCGGATCCTGTCATCGACTCCGGCGCCATGGATGCGCTTGACTTGACGACGCAGGAGCCCGAGCCAGAGCCAGCGCCTGAGACCGAAGTCGAGCCGACGGCTGAGACTGAGGTGGCGCCTGAAACCGAGGTGGCGCCTGACGCCCCGACCGAGAGCCCAGTCGATCACGACACCACGCCGGACGACGCGGAGCAAGAGAAGGCGCCGGAGGCGCCCGCTGAGTAGCAACGAGCAGCCCGCCAGGGGAGTGGTGCGGGTACTCGCGCTGTCGATGTACCTCCCCACGTTGCTCGCCGAGATCGGCATCGGCGCCACGCTTCCCATCTTTGCCTTGTCGGCGCTATCACTCGGCGAGCCAGCCGCAGTCGCGTCCATCGCGGTCGCGGTGTATTCAGCCGGACGCATGGCGGGCTCAGCGCTTGGCGGGTGGGCGTCCACTCGGTGGGGCCCCATCCCGGCCACTTTCGGCACCTACGGTGTGCTCGCCGCCGGTGCGGCAGTATGCGCCAGCGCTGGCCAGATCGCAGTCCTGGCGGTGGGCGTGGCCGTTATCGGTGTAGGCCACGGAGGCGTCCACGTCGCGCGCCAAGCCCACGTCGACGCTGTGGCGCCGCTCGCCACTCGTGGGCGCAGCCTCACGACTCTCGCCGGGACGTGGCGCATCGGCAATTTTGTGGGCCCGTTCGCCGGCGCCGCGATCATTCACGCGTGGGGGCTGCCAGCGACGTACCTCTTTGCCGCCGCCATGGTGGTCCTGGGCATCGGCACACTGGTGTTCACCGCGCCGCGCCACCTCTCCGTGCCGCGGGCGCAACGCCAGCGCGTGCGCGTGGGGGAGGTGCTGAAGCCCCAGATGCGCGTGTTGACCACCCTGGGTGTGGGGGTGCTGTTGATGGGCGCGCTGCGCCAGGCGCGGGTGGTGGTCATCCCGTTGTGGGCGGCGCATATTGGCATGAGCGACTCTGGCGCCTCGTTGGTCTTTGGCGTGGCCACCGCCATCGATATGGCGATGTTCATCCCCGCTGGCTATGTGATGGACCGTTTCGGCAGGGTGTGGACTGCGGTGCCATCAGCGATCGCGTTGGCCGTGGGGGCTTCTCTCTTGCCTGCAACCTCGACGCCATGGCAGGTGGGGGTCGTCGCACTGCTGATCGGCCTGGGTCACGGGTGGGGCTCGGGAGTGGTGATGACGTTGGGAGCCGACGCCGCGCCGGAGCAAGGCAAGGCGGTGTTTCTGGGGGCGTGGTCGATTCTGCAGGACGCAGGCGGGCTCTTGGGGCCGGTGATCGTCGCGGCGGGTGCGGCGATCGCGTTGCCGTTGGGGTTCTTCGCCGTGGGTGGGGTGGGGGCTGCCACGGTGGGGGTGCTGCACCGCTTCACGCCACGGTGGCAGTTGCCCCATTCCTCGAGGGCATAGCACCGCGGCCGCTATTGGAAGTTTGCGGTCAAATACCAGGTATTTCCGCCGTCAACGGACGCCGCCCCCGCACCCATGGTGCTCCACGATGCGTTCAGGATGTTCTTGCAGTGACCGCTCGATGCCATCCAGGCAGGGTGCGCCCATGCTGCCGCGGCGGCCTCCGACTGCCCTGCGGAGGAGTACCGGTACGCGACGTTCTGGCCGCCGGGGCTGGGCGCCATGCCATGGGAGAGGGTTCCAGAGGCGGCTTGCGACTCGGACCAGGTGACGGCGCTCGACGCGAGCGATGAGTTCCACGACAGTGCGCTGAGTCCCCAGCGGGCACGCTCGGCGTTGGCGGCCTGGAGCAGCCCGCTCACGCTGGACGCCGACGCGGTGGCACCGTAGTTGCCCTCGCACCACGCGGCGGGCGTGGTGACTCCCGCGCTCGCGGCGGCCTCGATGCGTTGACCGGCAGAGTTTCTGCCTTGCGCCGGTGGCGGAGTCGGTGGGGGTGGCAGCACCACCTCGATGGGCGAGACGTAGGGCTCGGGGCTGGCCGTTGCTGCGGGTGCGGCGAGCGGAGGTATCGACGCCGCGGCTGCGGGAGCATGCTCGGGAGCCTCAGCATCGTGCGTGGCGTCGTCGTGTGAGGGAAGCGCTGCGAGCGCGATCGTGACCGCAGCTGCGGTCACCATGATCGCGAGCGCTGCAGGCGCGGCCCACGTGCGCCACCGCGAGGGGGCGTGGTGGGCACGCGGCGTGGTCATCCCTTCGCGACAACCCAGTCGATGCAGGTGAGGAGCGCTTCTACGTCGGCGGTGTCCACGGCGGGGAACACGCCAATGCGCAGTTGGTTGCGGCCCAGCTTGCGGTAGGGGAAAACGTCGACGATGCCGTGTGCTCGCAGGACCGCTTGGAGTTCGCCCGAGTTCACCTCGTCCACAAGATCGACGGTCGCGACCACCGGCGAGCGGTGGGCGGGGTCGGCGACGAACGGCGACGCGAAGTCGCGAGCGTCGGCCCATTCGTAGATCGCGGTGGACGACGCACGGGACCTGGCGGCCATGGCGGCCAGGCCTCCTTGTTCGAGCATCCACTCGAGTTGGGCGCGCATCATCAGCAGTGTGCTGATGGCGGGGGTGTTGAGTGTTTGTTCTGCACGCGAGTTGGTCACCACGTCGGCGAGTGACAGCGAGGGCGGGATGTACCGTCCGCTCGCCGCGATCTCAGCGATTCTGGCGATCGCGGCAGGCGAGGCGAGCGCGAACCAGAGGCCGCCGTCGGACGCAAACGACTTCTGGGGCGCGAAGTAATAGAAGTCCACCTGCGTGGGGTCCAACTCGATCGCGCCGGCCGCTGACGTCCCGTCGACCACCATGAGCGCGTCGGCGGTTCCCTCGACACGGCGCACCGGGGCCGTGGCGCCGGTCGAGGTCTCGTTGTGGGGCCACGCGTAGGTGTCGATGCCTGCCTCCCGGGCGGCGGTGGCGATCGATCCGGGGACGGCCCGTACCACCGTCGGCTCGGCCAGATGTGGCGCGGCGGCGACGGACGCCGCGAACTTCGCGCCGAACTCACCGAACGCCGCCAGCTGCGCCTTGTCGGAGATGAGGCAGAAGGCCGCCGCATCCCACACAAACGTGGAGCCGCCGTTCGAGAGCAGCACCTCGTAGCCTTCTGGCAGGGCGTACAACTCGGAGAGCATGCGCCTCACATCGCCCACGAGGCCACGGACGGGCGCCTGCCGGTGGGACGTTCCCAGCACACTGGGGTTTGCGTCGACGATCGCCTGGACTTGAGCGGCACGCACCTTCGACGGACCGGATCCGAAGCGTCCGTCGCGGGGCAACAAGTGGGATGGGATCGTGACGTGGCTGCTCATGTGCACAGAGTAGTAGGGGTGTCGGTGGCATGATGGCGTGCGTGATCGCTCTGACGCCGGCAGTCCAACGATTCGACTGGGGGGCGCCAGGTGGCATCCCAGAGCTCCTGGGGATTGCCGCCGACGGTGGGCCCTTCGCGGAGGCGTGGTGGGGAGCGCACCCGTTGTTGCCTTCTGGCACCGACGACGGGCCCCTCGACACTGTGATCGCTCAAGATCCGGTCGCGGCGCTCGGACGTGAGGTCGCGGAAGGCTATGGACGCCTACCGTACCTCCTGAAGGTGCTGTCGATCGCGAGGCCACTGTCGATCCAGGTGCATCCGACGGCGTCAGCGGCGCACGAGGGATTTGCGGCCGAGCAGGCCCGGGGGGTGGCTCTCGACGACAAGGCGCGCACGTTTAAGGATGCCTCCCACAAACCGGAACTGCTTGTCGCGATGACTCCCATGGACGTGCTCGTGGGGTTCCGCGAGCCTGAGGCGTTGCGTCACGATCTGGAGTCGCTTGGTGGTGACGGTGCCGGCGCCTTGATGGAGGCGCTCGATGACGGCGCGGTCGCGGGATATGTGACGGCAGCGCTCGACGGCGGACATCTCGACACGGTGGAGGCGCTCGCATCTCTGCCTGAAGGCGCGGCGGGATCGCTCGGCGCCGCCCGCCTCGCGGCTCTCACATATCCCGATGACCCGGGGGTGCTGGTAGCGCTCGCCATGAATGCCGTGTCCCTTGGCCCTGGGGATGCACTCTTCACTCCTGCCGGCGTCGTGCATTGCTACCTGGGGGGAATGGGGCTGGAGATCATGGCCAACTCTGACAACGTCGTCAGGGCTGGGCTGACCTCGAAGCCGGTCAACACGGAACTCCTGCGCAAGCTCGCCCGGCTTGAGCACTCTGACCCTGTGCGGCCGTCGGTGGTGAGCGACGGTGCGGTGCGGCACTTCTCGACGGCGGCAGAAGAGTTCAGCCTTGACATCGTGGAGGGCGGGACGGCTGTGATTGCCCGCGGGCCGCGGATTGTGCTGGCACTTGGCGGCGACTGTGAGGTGTCGACCCGCGATCACCGGCGTGTGTTGCCTAGAGGGCATGCCGTGTTCGTGCGGGATTGTGCTGGCCCCGTCACGGTCACCTCGAAGGGCCTGACGGCGATCGCTTCCGCGCCGCACACTCGCCGCTAGTCTGGCGACATGACGATGCGCGTTTCCGTATTCGGAACGGGATACCTGGGCGCGACCCACGCCGCAGGAATGGCCGAGCTGGGGCACGACGTGGTGGGTGTCGACGTTGACGCCGCGAAGGTGGCTCGACTCTCTCGCGGCGAGGTGCCGTTCTACGAACCGGGGCTTCCTGACCTGATTTCCAAGCACGTGGCGACGGGACGCTTGCGCTTCACCACTGATGCTGCGCAGGCGGCCGACGCCGACGTTCACTTCATTGGCGTGGGCACCCCCCAGAAGCGCGGCGAGTATGCAGCGGACATGACGTTCGTTGACGCGGTGATTGAGACGCTCGCGCCGATGCTCGAGCGCCCCACGGTGATTCTGGGCAAGTCGACGGTGCCGGTAGGCACCGCAGCGAGGCTGGCGGCGCGCGTACGCGAACTCGCCCCAGTGGGTGACGGTGCTGAACTCGGTTGGAATCCCGAGTTTCTGCGTGAGGGTCACGCTGTCGAGGACACACTGCGCCCGGATCGCCAAGTGCTCGGCATTGACAAGGACAGGCCGGGGCGCATCGAGGCGGTCACGCGCGAGGTCTACGCAGACATCATCGGGCGCGGCACTCCCTTCTTGGTGACGGACCTGCCCACGGCGGAACTCGTCAAGGTCAGCGCGAACGCCTTCCTAGCCACCAAGATCTCCTTCATCAATGCGATTGCCGAGGTATGCGAGGCAACGGGCGCCGACGTGTTGGAGCTCGCCGATGCGATCGGCCACGACGAACGCATCGGCCGCAAGTTCCTTGGGGCGGGCCTCGGCTTTGGAGGAGGATGCCTGCCGAAAGACATCCGCGCCTTCCAGGCGAGGGCCGCAGAACTCGGCGTGGACCAGGCGCTCGCGTTCTTGCGGGAGGTCGACTCCGTCAACCTGCGGCGCAGGCAACATGTACTCGACCTCGCTGAGCGGGAACTCGGCGGCAAGATAGCCGGGCGCAGTATCGCGGTGCTTGGCGCGGCCTTCAAACCCGACAGCGATGACGTGCGCGACTCGCCTGCCCTCGACGTGGCAGGACGTCTGCACTTGATGGGCGCCGATGTTCGGGTGTACGACCCTCAGGCGATGGACAACGCGAAGGCGGTGTGGCCCACGCTCCACTTCGCAGGATCCATGATGGATGCGGTCAAAGACGCAGACCTCGTGGTGGTCTCGACCGAGTGGCAAGAGTTCCGCCAGGCGGATCCCGCCGTGCTTCGCTCCCACGCCAGGGGCGACCTCGTGATCGACGCGCGCAATTGCCTCGACGTGGAGGCCTGGAAGGCCGCAGGATGGCGTTACCGAGGCATGGGAAGGCACGCCGCATGACGGATCTGATCGACACCACCGAGATGTACTTGCGCACCATCTACGAACTCATCGAGGACGGGGTGCCGCCCCTCAGGGCCCGCATCGCCGAGCAGCTTGGCCACTCGGGACCTACGGTTTCGCAGACGATTGCACGCATGGAGCGCGACGGCCTTGTGGTCGTCGGCGAGGACCGCACGCTCGTCTTCACCGCCGAGGGCGTTGACCGCGCTACCAAGGTGATGCGCAAGCACCGCCTCGCCGAGCGACTCCTCACCGACGTCATCGGGCTGGACTTGCGCCACGTTCATGAGGAGGCGTGCCGCTGGGAGCACGTGATGAGCGAGCGCGTCGAGCGCCGCTTGGTGGAGATGTTGGGGCGACCGGAGCGCTCTCCCTACGGCAATCTCATCCCCGGCCTTGACGAGCTTGATGTGGCCCCTGGCGAGCCGCAGAAGGAGGCAATCGAGCCTCTGAGCGTGGCCGATGCGCTGGCCGCAGGCGTGACACGCGCAACGCTCGTGAGAATTGGTGAAAACCCACAAGCACTTGCCGGTTTCCTCCAAGCGTCGTCCGAGATTGGGCTTTTACCTGGTATTTCGATAGGACTTCGGTCCTATGAAGGGGATGCCGAGCTCTCCACTGAAGAGGGATCGGTGGTGGTTCCCGGGGACGTTGCGCGTCACCTGTTCGTTAGCCCCGAAGCCAGGTACGCTGGCGGTCAGGTAATGTAGGTCAGTCAACAGGAGCGGTAACTACTGCTCCGGGTATGGTACCCAAGGTCAGCCACAGGGGGTGGCGCACGAGGCCGGGCTCCAAGCTTGTAAGCGCTGACAGCGCGAAGGGAACGGGAATTTGAGGTACGGATACATGCGCGCCAAGACGCGCGCGGTGGCAGTTTCTGCAGGTGTGGCGCTGATTGTGGTGCCACTGTCAGGAGCGGTCGCCGTCGCGATCGCCGGTGAATCACCGGTGACGCCCGACGTCGACGCGGTAGCCAGTCAAGGCGCCGAGTTTGTCGACCAGGTCGAGCAGATTGGCGCTCCTGTAGCGGCCGACTCTGAGGCCGGATTCACGGTGGAGACCCCGTCTCTCGACGTGAAGCCAAACCCCAAGCCAGTGGTGGTGACGCGTTCAGCTCCCACCTCGCAGGCCCGCACCGTGGCCAACAGCGCCGACGTTGCCCAGGCCATCGCCGGCTCGGCCATCATCGCCGAGACGGCCAAGTACGTCGGCATTCCGTACGTCTTGGGTGGAGCCTCGCCGAGCGAAGGCTTCGACTGCTCGGGCTTTGTGAGTTACGTGTACGCACAGTTCGGCATCTCGTTGCCCCGCACTTCCGCCGCGTACTACAACGTGGGGACTCGCGTCAGTTCGCCGCTGCCTGGCGACATCATCGTGTCTCCTGGTCACCTGGGCATCTACGCCGGACCCAACCTGCAGATCGACTCACCGCGACCCGGCAAGACTGTTCAGTTCCGTCCCATCTGGCAGGTCAACCCGATCTACGTTCGCGTCACCGGCTAGCGTCTATGGCGGGGGTGGCGTTCGCCGTCCCGTAACGTGGAGCCTGTGCGTACGTCAAAGATTGAGCGGCTAGGCCGCCACGTCAGTGAAATCGGGCTGGGTTGCTGGCAACTAGGCGCCGACTGGGGCAACGTCGACGAGGGTCGCTCACACGCGATTCTTGAGGCGGCCGCGGACTCCGGCGTCACCTTCTTCGACACGGCCGACGTCTACGGCGACGGCCGGTCGGAGCGGGCGGTGGGCAAGTTCCTCGCCTCGCGTGACGACTCTGACCAGTTCTTCGTCGCCACCAAGATGGGGCGCAGGGCCGACCCTCACGAGGCCAGCGCCTACACGCTGGACGCGTTTAGGGCGTGGACTGATCGGTCTCGGGAAAACCTGGGCGTCGACACCCTCGACTTGATCCAACTGCACTGTCCTCCCACGTCGGTGTTCTTCGACCCGGCTACCTACGACGCCTTGCGCGTCTTGGTAGACGAGGGCCGGGTGCGCGCTTGGGGCGTGTCGGTGGAGAAGGTTGACGAGGCCCTGCAGGCGCTGAGGGAGCCAGACCTGGCGTCGATCCAGATCATCGTCAACGTGTTCAGGCGCAAGCCGCTCGAACAGGTCGCCACAGAGGCCGCCCGCCTTGGCGTCGGGATTATTGCCCGCGTGCCGCTCGCGTCGGGGTTGCTGTCCGGCAAGTACGACGCCAACACCCAGTTTGCCGAGAACGACCACCGCAACTACAACCGCGAAGGCGCGGCCTTCGACGTGGGCGAGACCTTTTCCGGCGTCCCGTACGACGTGGGCGTGCGGGCCGCTCAAGAGGTCGCCGCGCTGACTCCTGAGGGTTGGACCACGGCGCAACTCGCACTGAGATGGCTTACCCAGGTGGGAGTCAGCACCGCGATCCCAGGGGCGCGGACGGTGGAGCAGGCCAAGGCCAATGCGGCCGTAGGCGAACTGCCAACGATCGATGACTCGACCATGGCGGAACTGGCGCGCATTTACAACGACTCCATTCGCGAGCACGTCCACGCTCGCTGGTAGTCCCGGCTGCCGGTAGGCTAGTCGGGCCCCAGCGCCTGTAGCTCAGGGGATAGAGCACCGCTCTCCTAAAGCGGGTGTCGGCAGTTCGAATCTGCCCAGGCGCACTTTCGTGTCGTTCGGCCGGCGACGTGCCTCCGACCGTCCACTGTGAGGTTCCTTACTCTCCCGCGGCGACGACGCTTAGCGCCCCTATGCTGGGGGGCAGAGACGAAATGGCAAACCCGTTGCGAGGCGGGGACGCAAAGCCACGGGCCCACAGGGTTAGCCGGGCTACCGAACAAGGGGAAGCTCGTGACACGGATCTCGCTTATCCGGACCGCTAACGGTCACATCGTCACGCACGGGGTTGCCCGATGAGCACCGAGGGCCGCGAGATTGTTGGCGAGAAGTTCCGCATCTGGCTACGACCAGACGGAATGGTCGAGATTGCGTGGGCGCCGCACGTCCCTTCCGTGCTTGAGGACGCGCTCGCCGTGATCGACGCGATGTCCGAACTCACGGGCGGTCACGCCGCACCGCTCCTGGTGCACACGGAGGACGCAGGCCCCCAGAGCAGGGAAGCGCGGATGGAGTTCATCCGGAGGCAAGAGGTGGTGTCCGCCGTTGCCCTCGTCGTCGGCAATCCCCTGAGTCGGATGATGGCGACCTTCTTCATTAACGTCAGCAAGCCCGACGTGCCCATTCGACTTTTTGAGGATGAGGACGCCGCAGTTGCTTGGCTGAGGAAGCACCTCACATGAGCGCGCCTGGCGAGTCGCCGGGCGGGGAGGGCGTGCCAGATCTGGACCGCCGGCTGGAAGAGATCGTCTACGTCATTCAAGACCTTGCCGCGCTTCGATTCGATGCCAGGGCGGCTGTCGGAACAACCGGCGACTTTGTGGATGCCGTCGCGGCCGGCGTGAACTCGCTTGGCGAGGAGCTCGAGGCGTCGTATGAGGAGTTGGAGCGTCGGGTTGCCGAGCGCACGGCGGAACTCGCGATCGCCACCAGAGAGCTCAGGCAACAGGCGCTGCAGGACCATCTGACAGGACTCGCGAACCGCGTCGCCTTGTGGGACCAGCTCGCCCAGCGGCTGGAAGCAGTCGGCAGGCGTAGCTCCCGGATGGCAGTCCTGTTCCTCGATCTCGACGACTTCAAGATGGTGAATGACACCTTTGGTCACGCGGCGGGCGACCGGTTGCTCGCTGAGGCGGCCCTTCGTATCCAGGGGGAGTTGAGGGCTGGGGATACTGCCGCTCGCGTCGGAGGCGACGAGTTTGTGGTGTTGCTTGACGACGTCGTGAGTGACGCGGCCGCGCTCAGCGTTGCGCGTCGGGTGGCAGCGAGCCTGCGCGCGCCGTATGAATTCGAGGGGCACCAGTACACGACAACGAGCAGCATCGGCGTGGCGCTCGCCGGCGATGGCCCCACCAACCCAGACGCGATCATCGCTGCAGCTGATGCGGCGATGTACGACGCGAAGCGAAGCGGCCGGGGCCTGTGCGTGCTCCACGGCGAGGTCCGCCATGGCGAAGGGTCGCTCATCGATACGCGGAGGGTCTGACAGGCTCGGTGGGGAGGGCCTTGTGCTCGCGAAACTCACGTGCGTCAGGGCCCATTCGCTTTGATCTGTGACAAATATCACAGGAAAGGGGTCTCGCTGGGGCGTGCGGGACGCGGGCCACCCATACCGGCGATACGGGACATCTCGAGTCATGATGCCAGCCCACGCTCCTCCACAGTCCTTGCCGCCACGGAATGGCCTGTGCCAGGGTATGGCCACGCCCGCCGAGGGGCGTGAGTCTCTGCCTGGGGGGGAAATCGTGCGCCGTTCACTGCGCTCCACCGTGTCCGCTGTTGTTGCTGGAGCCTTGTTGGTGGCGGTGCCGGTAGCCGTTGAAGCTGACGAGCCAGACGGCACGTTATCCGCGACCGATCCCTCAAGCTACGACCTGCCAGAGGGCGGCACCGTCGTCTTCAATCCGACAGACCCCGCGGGCACGGGCGCGACGGTCGAGGTCGCAACGCTCGACACGTCCGGCGCTACGGCAGCGGCGGCCGATGGCGAGGTCGCCGCGATCGGTGACGGCGTGGAGATCACTGCGACGACGCCTGGTGGCGATGACATCACGGTCCTCGAACACGATGTGGTGATCACCCCCGCCACCGAGGAACTCCCAGCGCTCAACGAGGTCACACCTGCGATCGAGCTGACGTTTCCCGTGTTGCCAGAGAACATCGAGGGCATCGACCTTTCGACGCTTGGCGTGTATTCGCGAGAGAATGCCGACGAGCCGTGGGTCTGGGTGCCCTCCGCCTACGATCCAGAGTTGGGTGCGGTCGTTGCTCAGTCCGACCACTTGAGCGAGTTCACCGTGATGGGCTCCCAGCAGAACGCCATGGCGGCGACTGCGGCCGGGCAGGGAGTCCCCCGAATTGCACTCGACCCTGATGACCTGGTTGGCAAGGCCAGATGGAACGGGACCAACTACAACGAGCTCCAGTTCAGCGCCTCCGTAGCGACCGAGGTCAAGAATCGACTGGTGGCGGAGTGCTCGGCAGAAGTCCTGATCACGCGCGATGCCTCGACCCCCTTTGTCAATAGGACGACACGCGCCAACCTCATCAGAAACTTCGACGCTGACATCGCGATGACCCTCGCGTTCAACACGTACAACACGGCTCCCGACGGCATCGCACGCCCGTGGGGCATTGAGTCCGATGGCGGAATAGTCGCGTGGTCCGCCAACAACTCCGCGAGCATCGGCCTGGGAAACTCCATCAAGTCGAACATCGCGAACTACACGGGTCGTTCCGACCGGCGCAGGCTGAACCCGACGGACGATGGGCTTCCCTACTCCCAGTTGGTGGGCTCGGCCCCCGCCTACGCGCACGCGGAGTTGCTCTTCCTCGACCACAACTACGACTGGCCCGTGATCAGCACCCGCCGTGACCTGGTGGTGGACGCTGTGTTCGCGAGTATCGTCCAGCAGATCGAGACGACGAGCGGCATCGCGTGCGCCGAGCCCGTGACGCTTCCGGAGCCTCCCTCTCAAGCCGAGATTGACCGCCTGACGCAGCTGGGCAAGAACAACTATCAGATCTACGGCACGGACCCCGTCAACCTCTCGACCGGCAACTTTGTCAGCTCGGAGGAGGTCTTCACCCTCACGGGTGTGGGCGACCAGGAACTTGACTTGGTCCTCGCGTACAACGCACTCGATGGCCGCGACAGCCCTGTGGGCAGAGGCTGGAACTTCGCCTTTGCCTCGCGCGTCCAGCGCTTCTCCGACGGTGCTGTCCTGGCGACGCTCGCCGATGGCAGGCGCGTCAGTTTCACGCCCGACGGTGATGGCGGCTACACGGCGAACGGTGGCGGCCAGGCGTCGCTCGCCGACGTCGCCGACGGGGTCGTGATGACCTTCCCCGATCGCACCACGCTCGAGTTCTCGGTGGATGAGGAGTCCGGCTACGGCGAGTTGACGCGCACCGTCGACCGCCAGGGCAATGCCTTCACCCTCGCGTACGGGACGCTTGCCGAAGCGTCGGACGGGCAGGTCGTGTTCCCGCCGCTCACGTCGATCACGGACCAGGCGGGCCAGACCGTCGCCGTGTCCTCGACTGCCGAAGGCCAGATCACGGCCTTCACCCACCCCGATGGGCGCGTCTGGACGCTGGGTTACGACGCCAGCGGCAACCTGACGTCGGTCAAGGACGGGGCGGGCCGCACCCGCTCTTTCGCGTACAACGACAGGGGACTGCTCTCCGTGGTCACCGGAGCGGATGGCGTCAAGGAGATTACCAACGCGTACGACGACGTCGACCGGGTGGTCACCCAGACGGACGGCGCCGGCAACGTGCGCACCATCGCGTATGGGGCGGACCGCTCGACGACGCTGACCGACGCGCTGGGCAATGCGAGCACGGTCGACCACAACGCCAAGGGTCAGGCGGTCGCATCCCACGACGCCGCAGGCGGAGTCACCCGCACCGGCTACGACGCGAGCTACAACCCGACCACGTCGGTGGATGCGAACGGGAACACCTTCCTGGCGACCTTCGACGCCTTCGGCAGGGTTCTGACCAGCACAGACCCGCTGGGGAACACCACCAGCTACACCTATAACGCCACTGGCGACCTGACCTCGGTCACCGCGCCGGACCCGAACGGGAACGCCGCGACCACGTCATTTGTGCTCAACTCCGACGGCCGGGCCATCGAGACTCACCTTCCCGACGGCACCACCACCTACGCGACGTACAACGGCCACGGCGACGTGACCTCCAGCACCGACGCGTTGGGCAACGTCACCACGTTTGAGTACGACGCGCGCGGCAACGTGGTCGAGGTGACGGACCCCCTGGGCGGCACCTCCACGACCACCTACGACCTCGCCAACAGGGCAACATCAACGACCGACGCTCTGGGCAACACCACGACCATGGCGTGGGATGCGGCAGACAACCTCACGAGCCTCACCGACGCTTTGGGCCAGGTGACGGAGTTCGAGCACGACGCGAACGGTTCGCTTATCTCCCAGACCGACGTGCGGGGGCTGGTCACCACCTACGAGTACAACGTCAACGTGCAGCGCACCGCGGTAAACAATCCCGACGGCACGCGGGTCACGTTCGCGTACGACGCGGAGCACCACCTGGTGAAGCAGACCAACCAGGACGGCACGGCACGCACCTGGGAGTACGACGCGCTGGGGCGCGCGACTGCCATGGTGGACGAGGCTGGCGAGCGGTGGATCACCGTGTATGACGCGATCGGCAACGCCACCGCGACGATTGACCCCGAGGGCAACCGCACTGAGACGTCGTTCGACGCGCTCGGGCGGCCCACGGCGATCACAGATGCGGTGGGGAACACCTCGAGCCTGGCGTACAACCCTGCCGGGCTGGTCGCGTCGTCCACCGACGCGCTCGGGCGCACCACGGTCTCCACCTACGACGCGATGGGCAGGGTTGTGGGTCACACCAACCCTGACGGATCCACCGCAACCTTTGGCTACGACGCGAACGGGAACCTGACGGCGGCGACCGATGAGCGCGGCTTCACCACGGCCTATGAGTACGACGCTCTCGACCGCCAAACCGCCGTGGTGGACGCCCTCGGGGGCCGCGGCACGATGGAGTACGACGCGATCGGGAACGTCACGGCGAGCACCAACGAGGTGGGCGCGCGCACGGAGTACGACTACGACGCGCTACAGCGCCGCATCGCGGTGACGGATGCGCTCGGGGGGACTCTCGCCACCGACTACGACCCGGCTGGCAACGTGCTGAGCTCGACCGACGCGCTGGGACGCGTGACGGACTTCTCGTATGACTCGATGAATCGCTTGGTCTCGACCACCCTGCCGGACGGCGCGGTCACGACGTACCAGTACACCGAGATGGGTGATCTCGCCACGGTGACGGATGCGCTTGGCGCGACCATCGGCTATGAATACGCCCCGACGGGTCGGCAGACGGCGCGCATCGACGAGTCGGGGCAGCGCTGGGTCACGGAGTACGACGCGGCAGGCAACGCGGTGGCGAATGTGGACCCGGCGGGCGCGCGAACCACGATGGAGTACGACGCGGCGGGCCGGCAGGTCGCCACGACCGACGCGTTGGGTGCCCGCACGTCGGTCACGCTTGACGCGGCCGGGCAGGTGGCCACGGCCACGGACGCGCTGGGTCGCGCCACGCGCTACGACTACGACGCGATGGGTCGCGTCACCTCCGTAACCTTGCCCGATTCCAGCACCAACACGTTCGCGTACGACGCTGGCGGGAACGTGGTGGCGTCCACTGACGGGCGCGGCTTTGCCACGTCCTTCGAGTACGACGCCCTGGGGCGCCAGACGGTAGCAACCGACGCGCTGGGCGGCACCTCGACCACCGAGTACGACGCGGTGGGCAACATCACGGCCACCCTGGATGCGAGCGGTGCCAAGACCACGTCGGCATACGACGCTCTGTCGCGGCCTACGTCGACGACAGACACGCTGGGCGGCACCTCGCTCACCGAGTACGACGCGGTGGGCAACGTGGTGACTAGCGCTGACGCTCGCGGCAAAGCGGCCAGCTTCACGTATGACCCGATGGACCGGCTCGCTACGTCCACGTTGGCGGACGGTGCGACCACCACGTACGCCTACGACGCGATGGGACGTACCGTGGCGGTCATTGACCCGCTGGGCGCGACCGTGCGCCACGAGTACGACGCGGCGGGCCGCGAGACCGCGCGCATCGACCAGGCGGGCGAGCGTTGGGCCACGGAGTATGACGTGGTGGGCAACGCCGTCGCTTCGGTCGACCCGACCGGCGCGCGCACGGCAATGGAGTACGACGCCGTGGGCCAGCAGGTCGCGAGCACCGACCCCTTGGGGGCACGCACGGCTCGTGAGTTCGACGCCGTCGGCGCGGTCGTGGGCGTCACCGACGCCCTGGGCCAGACCACCGCATACGCGTACGACGCGCGGGACCGCCTGATCTCGGTGACGACGCCGGAGGGCGCCACCACCACCTTTGGCTACGACGCCGACGGCAATGCGACCACGGTGCGCAATCCCTTGGGCGACGTGGTGTCGGTCGAGTTCGACGCGCTGGGCAGGGCCGTCGCCCAGGTGAACCCCGACGGCGGGCGAGTGGTGACCGCCTACGACGCGGTAGGCAGAATTGTGAGCGAGACGGACCCCAATGGGTCCACCAAGCGCTACACCTACGACGCGCTGGGACGCGTCACGCAGTCAACGGACGGCGAGGGTTTCACCACCACCAACTCGTATGACGAGGTGGGCAACCTGCTGTCGGTGACGAACCCGCTGGGTGGTGTTCAGACGTCCACCTATGACGCGGTGAACCGCCCAGTGACGGTGACTGACGAGGTCGGTTCCACCACCGCGACGGCGTATGACCTTGCGGGGCGTGTGTCCTCGACCACGGACCCTGCCGGCGTCGTCACGCGTTTCACGTATGACGCACGCGGTCTGTTGACCGCGACGACGGAGAACTTCGTGGCCGCTGCCACACCGTCGGCGTCGGTCAATGTGACCACCCTGACGGCGTACGACGCGCGCGGCTTGGCCACGTCGGTGACGGACCCACGCGGCAACGCCACCACCTACTCGCGCGACGCCGCGGGGCGCCTCACGGCGGAGACGGACGCGCTGGGTCGGGTGACGCAGACGGAGTACGACGCGGTGGGGCGGCCGGTAGCCGTGACGGCGGCCGATGGCTCTGTGACGGACACGTCGTACACCCCTGATGGCCGCGTGGCGCAGGTGGTGTATCCGGACAAGACGGTGTCCTCCACGTACGACGGTGCGGGAAACCGGGTGACGTTGGTTGACAGCTTGGGGACGTCGTCGTGGGCTTATGACTGGGATGGCCGGGTGGTCTCGGAGACGGATGTGCGGGGCAACACGCAGACTCACACATTCGATTCCGCTGGCAACGAGGTGGCCACCGGGCTGTCGGATGGTCGCACGATCACGCGTGAGTTTGATGGGCGAGGACTCGCGGTGTCGCAGACGGACCTGACGGGCACCACCGAGTACTCGTATGACGCCAATGGGCGTCTCGCGGAGGCGCTGTTGCCCTCTGGCGTGACGTCCACGGTGGAGCGCGACGGTGCGGGTCGGGTAACCGGCCTGGATCACGTGGGAATCACGGACGAGGCGGGGTCCTGGTTGTCGCCCTGCCTGCCGGGCGCTTCGCGGCATGGGTGGAGCAAGTGGTGGGTGAAGCCCGAGCCGCCCCGGTCGATCTCGATCGACTACACCTACGAGGAGCGTGGGTTGGTGTCGCGCCGTGAGTTCACGGTGGACGGGTCTGTGGATGTGACGACGTATGCGCATGATGCGTTGGGCCGTTTGGTGGAGTCGGTGTCCGCGGGTGATGCGTGGGGCCCCGGCCACTCCCGGGTGGCGGGGGATCGCGCCACCTATGGGTGGGATGCTGCCTCGAACCTAGTGTTCGAATCTCACACGGATGATGTGTCGACTGCGCGTCCGCGTGATGGGTTTGTGGTGGATCGTGAGGTGGATGCGGCCAACCAGTTGGTGGAGTCGGTGAGGACCACTGGCACGGCGTGGCATCAGTTTGCTGAGGTGTCCACGTATGCGTATGACGAGCGTGGCAACCGAGTCAGCGAAACCGTCACGGAGGGCCGTGGGTGGCATTCGCGGGTGGTGGGGCATAAGGACTTCACGTATGACGGTCGTGATGACCTGGTGGTGGTGAAGGACTTTGGGGAGCACCAGTGGTCGTGGCATGACGACAGCATCACGAGGTTTGTGCGCGACGGGGTGGGCCGTGCCCTGAGTGTGATCGAGGACTGGGAGGTCACGGAGCGGGTCTTCACCGGGCTCGATGTGGTCGTCGAGGGTGACACGCAGGTGGTGCGGGACCCGATGGGTGGTGTGCAGTCGGAGGTGACCACGAGTTGGTCGGGTCACCCGTGGTGGGGTCACCCGGTCAGCGAAACCCAGGACGTGCTGAAGGACTTGTTGGGTTCCCCGGTCGGGATCGCCGTGGATGGGGTGGTGTCTGCGGATCTGCAGGTCTTTGGTGACTTTGGTGACGTGACCGATGCGGCGTCGTGGGACACCGTGACGGGGTTCACCGGGCAGGTGTCGACGGGTGGGTTGGTGGAGTTCGCGACTCGGACGTTTGATCCGGCATCCAGGGTGTGGTTGCAGGATGACTCGTACCGGGGCGCCACCACGCGGGCTGCGTCTTTGAACCGCTACGCCTATGTCGAGGGGGCGCCGGAGTCGTTTGTGGACGTGCTCGGGTTCTACCGTGCTGCCGCAGCGATTCGGGCTCAAGCGTTGGCAGCAGCGCAGGCGGCATATGACGAGGCTTTGAAAGCGTTGAGGGCCGTGGAGGGCGAGTATCTGCGCGGTTCGGTGTCGGTTCCTGGTTTGGGCACACTTCCCAGATACATCGCCCAGGGTTTGGTCGGTAGCGCGAACTATCAGGCCTATTTGGAGCGGTTCTTGGTGGCGGCCGAAACGCGTCGCCAAGTGCAGGCGCAGGAGTGGGCTGCACACAAGGCTGCGGCGCAAGCTCAACGCGACGCGGACGCACGGGCGGCTGCCAAACGTGAGGCGGATAGCCACAAGAACTGGTGGGACCGGGCGGTGGATGCGACGGTCAACACGGTGACGAATGTGGTCACGGCGCAGGCTGGTGGCTCGAAGTGCTCCTCGATTGCGGGGGCTGCCTATTTTGTGTTTTCCGCTGGGGTGAACTGTCAGTACGACCAGGCCCAGTACTACGACTTCGACCCTGTTGAGCAACTCGATATTGCGTGGCACGGGGTGGTGAACTTCGGTGGCGGTGTCGCCAACGCTCTGGCCGACACGGTGGACCTGGTGGTGGATGTGGGTCAGACCACGTTCAACGCTCTGTCGCCGACGTGTTGGACTGACACGTTCTGTGCTGCGATCCCGAACATTCCATCGGTTCCGATCTATGGGGATCCTGACTTGTATCGGTACTCGCAAACGTCGGGATATGTGACGACTCTTGCGGTGGAGTTCGTGGCCACCGGCGGTGCCGGCGCCATCGTGGACGGGTTCTCGGCGGGTGTGACGGCCGTGAGGTCCGTGCCGCGGTTGGTGACCGATCTGCCGGGGGTAGTCAACGGCATCAAGAACGCTGTCACCCAGGTCGTTCCTGCCGCCCAGAGAGTGATACCGATGGTCAGAACCGTGCTCAGTGGTGCGGCGGACGACGTGGTGCGGATCATTCAAGCACCAGGCGACTTCATCACCAGCCTCAGAACAGGACTCCACAACCCTGTCACCACCCCAGGAGGCATCTTCGGAACACCGCCAACAACCGTCAGGCCAGTCGCCCAGGCCCCGACCGCCCCGGCAGGCGGTGCGGCCAACGGCGGGCTCGGCGCAGATGCGAGCACTATCAATCACCTAGGTGGTACGCACAATTGCGTGGCGTGTGCTATCGCTGGCGACTCCACGCTCGCGGGCAACCCCGCTTCTGCGCTTGACCTCTACCCCGGTATGCCAATACCTGGCGGAAACGCGCTGATTGAGGACTTCGCGGGGGCGTCGTGGCGCGCGGTCTCGGGCCAGGCGGCCATCGACTCCGAACTGCTCGCAGCGGGGAATGGCGCGCGCGGTATCGTTTACGGGACTGACGGTACGAGCGCGCACGTGTGGAATGCAGTTGTTCAGAACGGCCGCGTGAACTATGTCGACTTCCAGGGCATAGGGCCGAGTGGAGCGGCGGCCTTCGACGCATGGAATGATTTCCGATTTGTGAGGACGAATTGAGATGCTACTCCAAGACGCATTCGATGCGGCCCAAGTCTTTCTAGACACGGTCATACGTCCGGTGCACCGGGTGGAGATTGTCATTTGTCGGTGCGAGGAAACGGACGAGGGCTGGGAGTTTGCGTACGACAGCAGGGCATACCTGGAGAATCAGGAATTTCGTGAGGCTCTCGTCGGAAATGGACCGGTCGTGATTCCCCGCACCGGCGACGCACCATACATTCGTTCAGTCTTTCCGCGTTAGTACCCTGGACAGTGCTCCCCGGGGCTCCACTGCCGTTCCCACCTACGGAACTAGCGTGGTCGTGGTTCGCGACGTTGGCTCGGCGTTGGGTTATCGCATTTTGACGGCTTACCCCCAGTAGAGAGGCGAAGATCGATGAACCAGGGCTTCTTTCAGAATATGCCGGGATTCTTCGGTGGGTATTTTCACCAGGACTTCGGCCTCTTCGCCGATACAATGGGGGCTGGTGCAGTGATTGGTGACAACTGACTTCTGGGATCCGGGCGGGTCCTGGTGGAAGGATGTTGTCATGTCTAGAGCTTTTCCTGAGGAGTTTCGCCGTGACGTGGTCGCGGTCGCGCGGCGCCGTGAGGCGCCGCAGAAACAGATCGCCGAGGACTTCGGGATCTCTCATGCGACGTTGTCGAACTGGTTGCGTCAAGCCGATGTCGAAGACGGTGAGAAGCCAGGGGTGACCCGTGAGCAGGCGCAAGAGGTGCGGGAGCTGCGTCGGCGGAACCGGCTTCTCGAGCAAGAGAATGAGGTGTTGCGTCGTGCGGCAGCGTACTTGTCGCAGGCCAACCTCAGGCTCGGTGGCCACCCAAAATGATCTACCCGCTCGTCCGCGAGTTGGCCGTGGACGGCGTGCCCGTCACGGTGACGTGCCGGGTGCTCAAGATCGCACGTCAACCGTACTACCGGTGGCTCAGTGACCCGGTGACAGCGCTGGAGTGGGTGCAGGCGCATCGGATGAATGCGCTCGTTGATGCTCACCGCGAGGACCCTGAGTTTGGTTACCGGTTCCTTGGCGACGAGGCCGAGGTCGCGGGGTGGCCCATGGCGCGCAGAACCGCGTGGTCACTGTCCGCTCAGGCGGGCCTGGTGTCGGCCACACAGCGACGCAAACGGGGCAAGGCCACCAAGGCCGGCCCGCCCGTGTTCGACGACTTCGTGAGGCGCATCTTCAGGGCCGACCGCCCGAACCAGGTGTGGCTCACGGACATCACGGAACACCAAACGGGTGAAGGCAAGCTCTACCTTTGCGCGGTCAAAGACCTGTATTCCAACCGCATCGTGGGCTACTCGATCGGTGACCGCATGCCAGCCCAGTTGGCCGTGAGCGCCCTGAACAACGCCGTCGCTTCCCGCGGCGACGTCACCGGATGCGTCCTGCATGCCGACCGTGGATCCCAATTCAGGTCCCGGAAGATGGGCCACGCACTGAACCGTCACCACATGGTCGGATCCATGGGTCGCGTCGGCGCTGCCGGGGATAACGCCGCAATGGAATCGTTCTTCAGCCTGCTCCAAAAGAACGTGCTGAACAGGCAACGGTGGGACACCCGCCAAGAGCTCCGCATCGCGATCGTGACCTGGATCGAACGGACCTACCACCGGCGCCGCCGCCAAGACCGGCTCGGACGCTTGACCCCCATCGAGTACGAGACCATCATGAACACACCACTGGCCCTCGCGGCCTAAACCGAACTGTCACCAGTTCCTGCACCAGCCCCCGTCGCCGGTGAGGTGGTCGATCCATTGCAGGGCGTGGCGGGTGAGATCGACTTCATTGTGGACCACCTCGATGTGATCCGTGCAATCTGCGAGGACGAGGACTCGTGGGTGGAGTTCAGCCGCACAACTGATCGGTTGCTGGGGCTTCCGGACCTGTATTCCTAGGTCTCCTATCGGGATCTAGCCATGTGCGGTTTGAAGCCGCCTCCTCGTTCGAGGCTCGAAGAACGATCGCCAATACGCTCAAGTGGAGCCAGGAGCGCAACGCCAAGACGGACAGGCTTGGGAGGACAGCTGAGGGTTGAGGCGACCAAGGATCCGGCCGTACACCAACACCGCCAACTCCTGGAACAATGGGAGTCGGTACCGCCTCCCAGGCCATGTCTTGGGATGATGTGTCCAGGGGTCGACGTTCACGCCGCTTCTTAGCGCGGGAACGCGCGGTCCTGCCGAAAGTCCCACGGCATCGCCGACGGCTTATGTCTGTCACCGTCGGAGCGAGAGTACGAGAAGGGCCGGGTGGGCCACGGCGTCACGAAACGCCTGGTAACCGTCCGACGCACGGAGCGCGGGGTGGCAAGCAATGCTGCCGCGATGAGCAGTGAATGAAGGAGGAACTGTGGCACGACCAGCCCAGAGCCGGTCCGGCCGAGCGCGCGCGGATTCCCGCCAGCAGCGCCGCCGCCCACAGCGCCCTACCGAGCCTGGCCTGATCCCGGTGCTCGTGGGAATCGCCCGAGACATCGATAGCGCGATGCGACGCCCCCCGCCGCGTTCAGGCATCCGCACCAAGTTTCAGGTGGTGGCGCTCCTGGTGCGCGAGGAGCGGGCGCGGGTCAAGGCGGACAGCACGCTGACCACCGTGAAGCGGGACAAGGAACTCAAGCGCCTCGACGGGGTGGCCACCCAGTTGGCCAAGATCGCCGCCAGGGATACCTCGCTGCTTGAGTTGCTCGCCGAGGACGCGCGGGTGTCCGACTCCGCTCGCCAGTACAAGGCGACCGTGATGAGGGCAGGCGGTCTGGAGCCGCCAGAGGAGCCAGCGCCCACCCCACCCGCCGCGCCCGATCCGAGCGCTCAGAACCGCGTAGTTCCGCAATCCGTGATTTCTCGTCAGCTGGCCAATCCGTTCCTTGCGCCGGACTTCGAGGCCGCCGCAGAGCGACGCGCAGGCAAGGCCCGCAGGCTCGCAGGGTGGGAGCTTCTCGAGCCGCTCTTCCGCTCCTTTGAACAGGCCGACGCTGGCGCCCCAGCGTGCATGACACTCCCCGAGCCGCGCTCTATGACCTCGCCGGCCGGGCTCGACCTGATGCCTCACCAGGCGCGCGTCGTCGGCGCCACCTCGCGCGGTCACCGCACCTTCTTGCTCGCCGACGAGCCAGGCCTTGGCAAGACGGCACAGGCGCTCCTCGCAGCTCAAGCCGCCGACGCCTACCCTCTGCTGGTGGTGGTCCCCAACGTCGTCAAAACCAACTGGGCCCACGAGGTCGGGATGTGGACGCCGACGCGCCGCTCCACCGTCGTCCACGGCGACGGCGAACAGATCGACGCCTTTGCCGACGTCGTGATCGTCAACTACGAACTCCTCGACCGCCACGTGGGCTGGATGGGCGACATCGGCTTCCGCGGCATGGTGGTCGACGAGGCGCACTTCATCAAGAACAAACGCTCGCAACGCTCCCAACACGTGCTCGATATCGCCGAACGCATCCGTGCCCGCACCGCGCGCCCGCTCATGATGGCGCTCACCGGCACCCCACTGATTAACGACATCGAAGACTTCAGGGCCATCTGGCAGTTCCTCGGGTGGATCGATGACGAGAAGCCGCTCGGCAAACTGATGAGCGCTCTCGAAGACACAGGACTGACCCCCGCCGACCGCGGATTCCCTTCCGCCGCGAGGTCCGCCGTGATCGACATGGGAATCGTGCGCCGGCGCAAGGTCGACGTGGTCGCCGACATCCCGGCCAGGCGTGTCGCTGACCTACCCGTCGAACTCGACGGCGCGGCCGGTCGCTCGATCCGTGCGGCGGAGACGGCGCTGGCGAAGCGACTTGTCGAGCGCTACCGCGCGGCGCTGGAGTGGCGAGGGGACGACGACGCGGTCGAGGGCGTCGACTATGAGTTGGCTCGTCGCGTGGCGGCGGCAGAACTCAAAGACTCCGAGTCCAAGACCTCCGGCGAGAACGTCTTCACCATGGTTCGCCGTATTGGCCAAGCCAAGGCAGGGCCGGCAGCCGATTACGCCGCTCAACTTGCCCGCACCGTCGGCAAGGTCGTGTTCTTTGCCAAGCACATCGACGTCATGGATCAGGCCGAGCAGATGTTCGCCGACCGGGGCATCCGGTACGCCTCGATCCGCGGCGACCAGACTCCCAAGGCGCGAGAGAAGGCCATCGACGCGTTCACCAACGATCCAGAGGTGTCGATCGTGGTGTGCTCCCTGATGGCAGCCGGAGTGGGGCTGAACCTGCAGGTCGCCTCCAACATGGTGCTCGCAGAGCTCTCGTGGACCGATGCCGAACAGACGCAGGCGATCGACAGGATCCACCGCATCGGCCAAGAAGAGCCGGTCACGGCCTGGCGCATCATCGCGGCCCAAACCATCGACTCGAAGATCGCCGAACTCATCGACAGCAAATCGGGTCTGGCCGCGAGGGCACTTGACGGGGCAGGAGAAGACGACGGCGCGTCGTCGACAGACGTGCAGCTCGAGGCCCTGGTGAGTCTGCTCACGGACGCCCTCGAGGACGACGGCCCCGCTTAAGACCCGCCGCACCATTCGAGCGAGCGCCCTGCCCGCCACCCGCAGGACCATCGTCCCCGGCGCGTGCGAGGGCCACGATGCGACACTGCGAGAGGATCCGCTGGAGGTGTGTCGTGCGAGAACTGGGTGCGGGACGCCGCCGCACGCGCTTGGTCGCGCCCGCAGGCGCCGACGGCTGGCTCGCGGTGGCCCTTGTCGTCCTGGGGTTGGGCGTCGCGGCGATCGCGATACTGGGCCCGCTCCTGACGAACGTGATCGAGTATCACGTGTCAGACGGCGCGGCGAATCAGATCGCGGGAGGCGACTTCGCCGGGTTGGTGCTGGTCGCGCCCGTGAGCCTCGTCGCGAGCGGGCTCGTGGCCCGCGGCCACCACGCGGGAACGGTCCTTGCGCTGGGACCTTCCGTCTACGTCGCGTATACGGTGATCCAACTCTCAGTCGGCGGCGACGTCACGCGCTACGCGGGCAATAGCGAGAGGTTCTTCCCGCTCTTCGTGGGACTGCTGGTGCTCGCGCTCGCGATAGCGATACGCGCGTGGGCGTCCTTCGCACCCGGAGACCTCCCACGGACATCGCGCAGGCTCGATCGGACGGTGGGCTGGTTTGCACTCGTGGTGGCGATGTTCCTTGCCGTCGGCCTGCACTTGCCAGGGCTAGTGGACGCGTGGGCCGACGCACCCAGCGGGCCGGAGTACCTTGCGGATCCGGTCGTGTTCTGGTTGGTGAAGGTCATGGACCTTGGCCTCGTGGTCCCCGCGCTCGTGGCAGTCGGGTGGGGGAGTATTCGAGGCGCCGCATGGGTGGTGAAGGCGAGGTATGCGGCCGTCGGGTGGATGGCCATGCTCGGCACGGCAGTGGCAGGGATGGCGATCACGATGCAGGCCACTGGGGATCCCGCCGCCAGCGTCGCGAACACGGCGGCGTTCAGCCTCTTTGCGCTGGTGGCACTGAGTATCGCGGTCGCCGCCTACCGCCCGCTCTTCGCCGACGCGGGGAGAGTCACGTGACCCCAACGTCGTCCGGCGAGAGGGCGACGGTCGGGTCACCCGCCTCGTCGCCACGCGTCCCGCTGCCTGGCGAACGGTTTGACGCCATCATCGTCGGCGCGGGCGCCGCGGGCCTGTCGCTCGCATGCCACCTCGCGGACTCCGGCTGGGGAGACAAGGTGCTGGTGGTCGACGACGCCGACCAGCCTTTGGAGCAGAAGTCGTGGGCATGGTGGAGCAGGGGAGACGGCCTGCTCGATGCGGCCGCTTCCGCGGTCATCGGGACGCTTCGGGTTGCTGGCGCGACGTGGCAACGGGATCTCGCCATCGCGCCCTACTCTTACCGCCGCATCACGGGACCCGAATTGTCGGCGGCAACCGACCGGTTCATTGCCGAGAGGCCCGGCTACGAGCGCTTATCTGGCTCGGTGACAGCGATCGCTCAGGACTCCACCGGCGCTCGCCTGGTGATCGAGGTGCCGCATGACGGACACCGTCGCACGGTCGAGGTTGCCGCGCGATGGGTGTTCGACAGTGTGGGCCCCGGCGAGCCGTCTCGCGGTTCGGGCACGCGCGCGTACTTGGACTTCCACGGCTTGTACATCGACTGCCCCACGGATGTCTTCGACACCGGAACGGCCACGCTGATGGACTTCCGCACGGACCAATCGGCGGGCACAGCGTTCGTCTACGTGCTGCCGCTGACCGCACGGAGCGCGCTGGTGGAGCGGACGGTCTTCGCGTTCTCTGACAGGTATGACCGCACCCGCCAAGCCACGCTCCAAGAGAGCCGGGTGCGCCAGTATTTGCGCGAACACGTGCGTGCGGGCGCCTACCGCGTGACAGGGCACGAGGTGGGGATCATCCCGCTGGAGCGCGGTCCAGTCGCCAAGCCCTCCGGCTGGATTGTTCCCATTGGCGCGAGGGCCGGCATGGTCAAGGCGAGCACCGGCTACGGCTTCGAGCGCATCCAGCGCCATAGCGCCGCCATCGCCTCCTGTGTGGCGAGCGGCCGCCATCCCGCCAGCGCCGCACGCGAGTGTCACTGGGCCCGCACCCTCGACCACGCGCTGCTGCGCGTCATGCACGCAGATCCGGCGCAGGCTCCGGACATCTTCGCCACACTGTTCGCACGCAATCCAGCGCCCCGCGTGCTGTCCTTCTTGGACGAGGACGCTTCGTGGCGCGACCAACTGAAGCTCTGCGCCACGATGCCTCGTGCGCCCTTCGTGCGGGCTCAGGTGCGCGCGGCGACCAGCACACGGGTGGCGGGTCCGCGCGTGCCTCACGCAGAGTCGGACAAGGTATCGCTCCCGTCACGGTGACTCGGCCGTGCGAAGGAGAGCCCTCGTCGCGCGCTTTCAGTTGTCGCGTTGCTCTTGCTGCGCGGCGCCCAGGATGTGGCAGATGCTCGCATCAGAGCATTCGGCGGGGTCAAGGATGCGGCTACGGGCGACGAGTCGGTCCAGTTCCGCCTCGAGCATGCGCAGCTCGGCTTGCCGTGCTCGGACGCTCTCGAGCTTTGCGCCAAGCAAGGCAACCACGTGCGTGCACGGCGCTTGCCCCTCCTCGCGCAGGTCGATCACGCTCGCAATCTCGGCAAGGGTGAGCCCGGCGGACTGTGCGCCGCGGATGAAAAGCAAGCGATTTGCGCTCGATTCGTCGTAGTCGCGGTAGCCATTAGAGGTCCGCCGTGGAGGGGGCAGGAGCCCCTCGCGTTCGTAGAACCTAATGGTCTGGCTCGTCACGCCTATTGCGTGGGACAGTTCCCCGATCTGCATGCCTACAGGCTACCCCTTGACCTTATAGTCCGCTTCAAGGTCTACCGTCGCCGTATGAACATCACACTGCAGTACTTTGACGGCTGCCCGAATTGGAAGATTGCCGACGAACGCCTCGCTGTGCTCGCGGCGGAGCGCCCTGACCTCGGGATCAGGCATCAGAATGTCGAGACAGGTGAGGACGCCGAGCGGGTCGGTTTCCACGGCTCGCCCACCATCCTCATCGACGGAATGGACCCGTTTGCACATGCCGATGCAAGTGTCGGACTGGCGTGCCGCATTTACGAGACTCCACAGGGTCCGGCCGGGGCACCCACCCTTGAGCAGTTGCGCCAGGCGGTGGCGCACTCATGACAACGTACGACCTCATCGTGATCGGCGCCGGAATGGCTGGAATCGGCGCTGCCAACAAGTGCGCGTCCCAAGGATGGAGTGTTGCGATCGTCGACGAGCTAGCGTACGGCGGCACCTGTGCGCTGCGGGGATGTGACCCGAAGAAGATCCTGCGGCGTGGTGCGGAGGTCATCGACAGCGCCCGGCTGATGCAGGGCAAGGGCATCGATGCCAACGGCCTGTCGATCAACTGGGGCGATCTCATGGGCCACAAGCACGGGTTCGTTGACCCCATGCCGCAGAGTATGGAAGATGGCCTCGCAAGCAAAAGAGTGGCCACACTTCACGGCTCGGTCGCGTTCACCGATAGGAACCACATTGAGGTGGACGGCGCTCCGTACGAGGCGTCACACTTCCTGATCGCCACGGGCGCCCGCCCCCGTCCGCTCGACTTCCCGGGTCACGAGCACATGGCCGACAGCACAGAGTTCATGGAACTCGACAAACTCCCCAAGCGGATCCTGTTCGTCGGCGGTGGGTTCATCTCCTTCGAGTTCGCCCACATTGCCGCACGCGCTGGAAGCACGCCGGTGATCATCGATCGCGGAGCGCGGCCGCTTAAGGGATTCGACCCCGATCTCGTCGAGCTGCTTGTCGCGCGCGGCGCTACCGCAGGGATCGACGTACGACGCTCGACCACCATCACCGGTATCCACCAGACGGCATCTGGCCTCCAGGTAGGCGTCGAGCGATCCGGCGCGACCGAAACGATCGAGTGCGATCTTGTCGTACATGGCGCTGGCCGACTCCCTGATCTCGCCAGGCTCAACCTTGGCGCCGCGGGCGTCGAGTGGAGTGAGCGTGGGGTGAGCGTGGCCGGGCACCTGCAGAGCACCACGAATCCGGCCGTCTATGCGGCGGGCGATGCGGCAAACACCCCGGGAATGCCACTCACTCCAGTCGCGCTGTTTGAGGGCAAGGTCGCGGCATCCAACATGCTGAAGGGCGCCGCCGCCGTTCCGGACTACACGGGTATCCCAACGGCCGTATTCACGATCCCCGAACTCGTCCGCGTCGGGATGCTTGAGCAGGAGGCGCGGGACAAGGGCCTCGACGTCGAGGTCCGTTACCGGGACACCAGTGGCTGGTACTCCAACTATCGCATCGGCGAAACCACCGCAGCCAGCAAAATCCTCGTGGACCGCTCGACCGACCTGGTTGTCGGCGCACACCTCCTCGGACCCGAGTACGGTGAATTGATCAACACCATCGCCATGGCGATGAAGCTGGGCATCACCACCAGGCAGATGAAGTCGGCGACCGCCGCGTATCCCTCGGTCGGCTCGGATCTCGGTTCGATGCTCTGAGAGGAGGCATTGGCCACCTCGAGTTGACCGGTCCCCGGAAACCGGCTGATAGTGGTTGCGAGGCCCAATGCGGGACCTTTGTCCCCCTGCCACGATCGGGCGACTCCCCGTCGAGAGTGAGAAGTGATGACGAGCGAAGCCATGGCCCAGGCCGCCCAGATCGCCGAGGTGATTCGCTCGCGGGCGGTTCACCCGGTATTTCAACCCGTGTTTGATCTGGCGACCACGGAGATCGTCGGTTTTGAGGCGTTAGCCAGGGGGCCGCACGGGAGTGCGATGGAGAGCCCCAGGGCGCTCTTTGGTGCGGCCCGTCAGCACGGGTACACCGCGGAGCTTGACTGGGTGTGCCGGGCTGCAGCGTTCGAGACCTTCCTGGACTCCGACGCGCCCCCGGCCCTGACACTGCTGATCAATGCCGAACCGGAGTCGCTCGGGGTCGAGTGCCCCGACGACTTGCTACCCGTGGTGCACAAGGCCGAGTCGTCGCTACGCGTCATGGTTGAGGTCAATGACCGCGCCCTCGCGGAGGATCCCGCCCAGTTGCTCGCCGTCGAGCGCAGGGCCCGGGAAATGGGCTGGGGCATCGTGCTTGACGACGTGGGTTCCGGTCCGGGAGCGAACGCCATGATTCCGGTCATGCGGCCAGACATGGTCAAGATTGACCTCGCTTTGCTGCGGGCGGTGTCCGATGCGTCGGCCGCCGCCGTGATTCTTGCCGCGACGAGGCACGCCGAGCGCACGGGCGCCTCACTGTGTGTCGAGTCGATCGAGAACGAAGAGGACGTTCACTTCGCTCGCGCGCTGGGCGCCGCGTATGGGCAGGGCCACCACCTCGGTGCGCCCGGCCCGCTTCCGCACAACCTCCGTGCCCCTCGCAAGCCGATACCGCTCGTAGCCCCGTCCGATGGCGACGTCGCGGGGCGGACGCCATGGGATCTTGTCGACCACGTCGAGACGCGCAGGGTGGATCCCGACCATTTCGTGGAGTGGGCCAGGGTGATCGCCCGAGGTTCCATCGCGCCGGGGGCGGCGCCGATCATCCTTGCTGGCGTGGGGCGCGACGGGTTTGACGGCGACGTTGCCGCCACCTTCCCTCAACAGGATGTCCCGCTTCTGTCGGCTGCCTTCGGCGTCGGCATCGAGGAAGAGCCGCTTCCCGGCCTCCGCGGCGTGCGCCTCACCGCCGACGATCCGCTTGCCTCGGTGCCCTTCTTGGTGGTCATCAGCCCGGCGGGAGGTTTTGCGCTTCTTGGCAGGGGCGAACCTGACGGCAAGATACTCGCACTCGTGACTCAAGACAACGCGACCGTCGACGACATTGCGCGCCACCTCATGAGGCGAATCCCTCGCGTCGGCGGAAACGGAATGGCGCTGGAACCAACCGCGCCCATTGCCAGGGATCCTCAAGAATCCAGCCACGAGCACCCCGACGAGGGTGCGGGCGGCGGTCGCAGGCTCTTCGCGCGCCGTGAACGTTAACAACGGTAGGCATTACGTCCCCCACTTCAGTCGCAGCGGGGTCGATTGGCCGTTGACGACAACCGCCGATGGCAGGGGTGCAACATGTGGGGCTTTCGAATCCGGGTAGCTCTCAGCTACTCCTTGTGCATTGCGGTGGTGCTCGCATCTGCTGCCTACTCCCCGATAGGGGGGCCGGTGGTGCCATTCGTGGTCGGCGCCGTCGCCGTCGGCGCGTGTACTTGGTGGTGGACGCGTCTGGTCTCCACCCCGCTCGCGTCTTTGAACGCGCTACTGCAGGCGGCCGCTGAGGGCGACCTCTCCCAGCAAGGCACCACCACCCGTCACGGCGAATGCGCAAGCGCGTTCCGCAGCTACGACGCCATGGTCGGCGCCATCTCAGCGCTGCTCGCGACCGTTGCGGAGGATGCCACAGGACTCACGGCGGCCGCAGAAGAACTCAACGTGTCGACCTTCGAAATCCGCCACAGCGCCGAGGTCTCCGCGAGCGAGGCAAGCGCCGTTGCTGCAGGTGCCGAACAGGTGTCGGCCAACGTGCAGACAGTGGCTGGCGCGACGGAGGAGATGTCCGCCTCTATCAGAGAGATTGCCCACAATGCTGGCTCGGCTGCGTCCGTAGCAAGTGATGCCGTCAAGGCCGTGCAGGCCGCCAACGCTACGGTGACCCAGCTGGGCGAGTCTTCCGAAGAGATCGGCCACGTGGTCAAGGCGATCGCCTCGATCGCGGCTCAGACCAACTTGCTCGCGCTCAACGCCACGATCGAGGCCGCGCGTGCCGGGGCCGCTGGCAAGGGCTTCGCCGTGGTGGCAGAAGAGGTCAAGGACCTCGCTCAAGAAACCGCGAAGGCGACCGAAGACATCGCCAGGCGAGTCGAGGCGATCCAGGCCGATTCCGAGTCCGCTGTGGAGGCGATCGGACACATCTCTGAGATCATCGAGCAAATCAATGAGACACAGACGACGATCGCCTCGGCGGTGGAAGAGCAGACGTCCGTCACCAATGAGATGAGTCGGAACATCACCGAGGCATCGTCGGGATCGTCGGAGATCGCGGCCAGCATCACGGGAGTGGCGGAAGCGGCAACGGCCGCCAACCGCGGCGTCGGAACGACTCTCGAGTCGTCGAGCGAACTCACCCGCATGTCGGTGGAGTTGTCGGAACTGCTCAGGGGCTTTCGGCTTGCCGCCACAGAGCAGTCCCAGCGCACCCCGTCGACGTTGCAGCAGATCACCAACGCGGTCGCCGCACACGGCGCATGGAAGTTCAGGCTCGCGGCGGCCGTCGCGAATGGCGCGCACCAGCACAACGTCGCCACCGTCGGCGAAGACGACCAGTGCGCCTTCGGTGCGTGGCTCAAGGGAAGCGTGGCAGAACCTGGCCAGGAGGAGTTGTACGCGACTAGCAAGGCGCTCCACGCCGCGTTCCACCGTGAGGCCGCAAATGTGCTGAAAAAGGTCGATGCGAGGGACCTCGCTGGGGCTCGCGCGGACACCGCGATCGGGGGCAGTTTCTTCGAGGCGTCGCAGGTACTCACCGAGACAATGATCGGCTGGAGACGCTCAGTTTCGGGTCGAGAAACAGTCGCTTCTCGCTGAGTTGACGCGGCTAGGGAGCAGGGTTCACAATCTCCGTAACGATGCGCGTCGGCTGTACAAGTCGGCGCGCATTGTCGTGTGATCAGCGGGTGCGGCGTGGCAGACCCTCGCGGGCAAGGGACATCGTTACCGTAGGTTCGTGGTGGACTACATCTCGCGCGCGCTGGTTGCTGACGCGCTGAGCCAATGGCGGGCGCATTTGAGTTCCCGGTCAACGGTGTCGCCGCTGCGCAACCTCACCGCAACGCAGTCTGCGGTCATCGAACTCGAGCACGCACACCCCTCCGGACTTGCGCAACTGTTCGCTGGCCGCGCGACCCTGCTGTCTACCCTCGTGCAGGATCGGGAGGAGTACGCCGCAGCGTCCTTGCGCGGGCGACTCATCCTCGATGAATCCCTCACCGTTGCCGCCACCACGGGGATGTGGACGGCAGCGCTTGTGGTGGGCACCGTCTCGTGGGAAGACTGCGAGATGCCGCTCCTCTTGAGGCCGTTGTCACTTGACGCCGCGCGCCAAGATGACCTCGTCATCACGCTGCGGCACGACGCCTTCCTCAACCCTGTGTTTGCCGCGATTCTGCGGGACAGGGGCGGCCCGGCCGACCTCGCATCGAGGGCCCCGCGCACGCTCGACGGCAAGGAGTTTGACCCGCGCCCCCTGTGGGCGGAGGTGCGCGATCAGGGCGACCTGTTCGAGCAGCTCGAGGTGCGAGAGCGACTGCTCATCGGAGCCTTCGACGATCCCGAACAGCGGTTGCTCGACGACCTGGACGACCTCGACCCCGTCATCGGCATCTCCGATGTGGTCGCCGCGATCGCTGGCGACGAAGACGCGAGAGCGGCCCTCGCAGACCCGCTGCCGCGCTGGGCAACCGTGGAGCGCGATCCGTTCGCCGAACGAGGCATGGGCGACCTCGACGACTCATCGTTCTTTGTGCTCGACACGGTGGCGCTCGGGCGCTCAGTAGCGGTCGACGCTCCACCAGGTTCGGACGCGACCGCCGTCGTCGCAGCCATCGCGGCCGACGCCGCAGCGTCCGGCCGCACGGCGATGGTCGTGGGCGGATCCGATGACGCCCTCGAGGCCGTCGACGCCGCGCTTGCCGCGACGGGCGCGGGAGACGTGGCGCTCACGGGCGTCGTGCCGGCGTGGAACGCCGAGTCGCGCTCGCGCTTGCTCGCGTCTCTCACGCTCGACACTCCCCAGATCGACGAGCAGGGGCTGCGAGTGCTCGGGGAGCAACTGCTTGCTGCGAGGGCCGACGCGGCGAACCGCTACGACGCCCTGCATCGGCCGCACCGCCCCTGGGGGGTGAGCGCGTTCGAGACCGTCCAAGCCATCGTCCGCCTTACCGGTCAGGAACCCCAGCCAGGTACCGGCGTGCGGCTCGGCTCGGACGCGGCTTCCGCCGTCGCGGAGCACGGCCTGGGTCACGTCGCCGCTGCCATCGTGGAACGACTGCACGGCGAGGCTGAGTGGCCGGATGAGCCGGATGCCGAACCCGCCGACCAGATCGCGCCGTGGTGGTACCGCATCGCCACCTCCGACGAGCACGGTGGGGAGCTTGACGAGGCGCTCGCGGTGTTGGTGCGCATGGTCCCAGGCCTGCGCGCCGATGCTCAAGCGGCCGCTCGCGACACGGGAGTCGATGAGGCCCAGAACCTGGCGGTATGGCGAGAGCAAGTGAAGCTCTTCAGCGCAGTGCAGATCACGTTGGACACGTTCTCTCCCGCCGTGTATCACCGCTCGCTATCCGACTTGGTGACTGCGACCACGCCTCGTGGTGAGGACGACGATTCGGACATGCCGCGCCGGGTCAGGCGCGCGCTCGTGCGCCGGGCAGGAGAACTCTTGCGGCCTGGCAGGGACAGCCGCGCCCTGCACACGCGCTTGGTGGCCGCAGCAGCGGAGGCGGAGACGTGGCGCGCTCACTGTTCGTCAGGCGGATGGCCGGTCGTTCCCGACGGCTACAACGACTACGCGGCCAGGCTGGAACGCGTCGAGAGGGCATGGGCGGTATTGGCTCCCGTGTTGCCGAACGCGTCAGGGATTGAGGAGCCCGCTGACACCGAGTGGGGTGAACTTGTCGCAGCGCTCGAAGACCTCGCCGACGGCGTGCCCGGCGGTATTGATCGGGCGCCCATGCGGCCAGCATCCATGGACTTGGCAGCGCCGGGTTTTGAGGCTTTGCTTGCCGACCTCGAGGCCCGACAGGCCTCGCCAGAGCAGATTCGCGTCGACCTCGAGTTCTCCTGGTGGGCCGCCGCTTTCGACGGCATTGTCGAGGCCGACCCGACCCTGATTCAGGCGGGAGCGCTCGGCGCGGCGGTACGGCGCTACCTTGAACTTGACGCGCAGTTCGGCGAGCGGCGCGTCGGCCCCCTGATGAGGGCGGTGGCCGAGCATCGGCGCCAGGCGATCGCACGTCACCCAGCCGACGCACGGGACCTCTTCGCCACGCTGATGGAAGGCACGGAGGTCTCCGTCAGGGATGTACGGCGCGACTTCGGAGCCGTTGTTGCCGCCCTGCGGCCGGTGGTGATTGCGCGCGCCGAGCAAGTGGCGCACCTGCTACCCCCGACGCGGTGCGTTGACCTGGTCATTGTGTATGGCGCCGAATCCCTCGCGACCGCGCAGATCATCCCCGCCATTGCGCGCGCCACTCAGGTGGTGGTCGTCGCCGACGCGCGCAGTGCGACCCGATCGGCCGTCACCGACCTCGCCGATCTGTTGCCACACGTCGCCTTGCGGGCTTTGCCCCAAGCGAGGGATACGCGCGTGACCGCGGTGTTGTCAGGGCTCGGCTACGACAAGGCGATTGCCGCCATTCCTGCCCCGGGGGAGCCGGGCACCCAGGGTGGTTTGGCGGTGACGATTGTCGACGCCGTAGCGCAGCCGGTGGCAGGGCGCACCACGGTCGAATCGACGCGCGCCGAGGTAGCGGCGGCGGTAGAGACGGTCGTGCGTGCCGCCTCGACGTCACCCCGCCGGAGCGTTGCGGTCGTGGCAGGCAACGATCTTCACGCCGCTCGGGTGGCCGACGCTCTCAAAGAGCGCGACGTGGCCGTCGCCGATCGGGTTCCCGTCGTCGTGTGCGGGGAGGCCGCTGGCCTCAGTGTTGACGAGGTGGTGCTGAGCCTTGGCTTTGCGCGCGACCATCGCGGAGTTGGCCCCGCTGAGATGGGCATATTGACGACGGAGCACGGCGCAGGCGCACTGGCCCAGGCGCTCGTCGCTTCGCGATCGACGGTCACGGTGATCAGCGCCCTCGCGCCCTATCACCTGACCCACATTGCGCACAGTCACGAGCACGTCGACGGCGTCCTCGCACTTGCAGACTTGGTCGAGGCGACCAAGAAGCCTCCGGTGCCGTCGGAGCGTTCGGGTCCCGGTCCCTCCGACTGGCTCTTGGCCGATGTGGCGCGACTGCTTCAAGCTGAGGGATTGGCGGTGCGCCTTCGCTACGGAGTGGGTGGCCAGGCGATTCCGATGGTGGTCGGCGGCACCCGCGACCGTGGCTACAGCATCGCAGTGGTCACCGACGAGCCGCCGTCGGGCCCGCGGGGCTCCGTGCGCGATCGCTTGCGTTGGCAGTACCGCCATCTCGAGGCCCTTGGATGGAAGGTCGTTCCCTTGTGGACGATCGACGTGTTCATGGATCCGGTGGCCGCGGCCGCCCAAGTGAAGCGTGCGCTCACAGGCGGCGACGTGGAGGAAACCTCGGTGGCCGAGGTCGGGACGGAATCCCAGATCGAAGCCGAGGTGGAAGCCGCGCCGGAGGTAGCGGTGCAGGTAGCGGATCGCACCGGTCCTGACATCGACGCAGCCGAACCGACCCTCTTCGACGACGCAACCCTCTGGGGCGACGCGCTCGACACGGCCGATGAGGCGGAGGACGACGAAGCAGCCGTCGATGAGCCGACCGACGACGAAGCGGACGACGATGAGTCCGACGACGAAGCGGACGACGATGAGTCCGATGATGAAGCGGACGAGCCAGCCGATGAAGCTGACGACGATGACACCGCCGAAGGCGAGCTCGACGACGCGGACGAGCCGGACTCAGACCTGGACGGCGACGAGTCGGGTAGCGACGAGGACCACCCGAGCGAAGAAGACACCGACCCAGAGCCGGCGGTGGTGGAACCGTCGCGTGTGGGTGTCGACCGGCCACTCATCCCCACGCGAGCGTGGGAAGACGAGGATGCCGCATGGGGCGATGCCGGCGCCAGCCGCGACGACGAGATTAAGCGGGATCGGCCGCCGCACTGGTAGCTGGCTTGGGCGCAGGCGCGGGCTTCGACTCGCTCTTGGGCTTCGCAGAAGAGGAAGAGCTGTGTTTCGCGCTCGCACGCGAGTCGGTCCGATAGAAGCCTGAACCCTTGAAGGTGACTCCGACGGCCGAGATGACGCGACGGATCTGGCCGTCACACGCGGGACAAGTGGTCAGCGCGTCGTCATGAATCGATTGGACCTCATCGAATCGGTGTCCGCACGCGCTGCAAGCGTACGAGTAGGTGGGCATGGGGAGATTTTACGCGGGGATTCGGGCAACGGTTGACGGCGTGACCACGATGGTCACTGGCACGTCGTGGCGCTCGCGCGGAAGGGCGCGCACCTCGGCGTCGTAAAACTCGTCGTCGAAGACGAGCGCGACGATCGGCACGCCAGGCGTCGCGTCGGCGAGTGCGCGGTCATACCACCCTGCTCCTTGGCCGAGCCGGGTGCCGAGGCTGTCGACTCCCAGGGCTGGTACCACGATGAGTTGGGCGTCGGCGAGCCGTGTTGCCGGGAGGAACTCGCCTGACGGCTCTGGCGGGCGACCAGGCGCGCGCTCCGCAATGTCGTCGGCGCTGGAGAACACGCCCCAGCCTCGCACCAGGCCGTCTCCAAGCCGCGGCATCAACACTTCCACTCCGCGCTCATGCAAAGCAGTGATGAGCGGGAGCGTTCCCGGCTCATGGTTGCGAGATGCGTAAATCGACACACACGTGATGCCCTCGATCTCTGGCAACGCGAGCACGTGATCGCGGAATGATTCGGCGTGTTCAACCATCCGGCGCTCGCCGCGTTGCAACCGCCCCTGTCGCACTGCGCTCCTCCAAGCGGACTTCGCCTCGGCTGGAGGCATGGTGCGCGTATCGATGTGGGACAAGGGGGTCATGGGCCCATTGTGTCAAACCCTGGCGACATCCGCGTGACAACCCGAGCGCCGCGCTGGCGCAGTTGTTGCACGGCGCGAGCGCGGCACAGGACAATGCCTGGGTGACGTCGCGCAGCCTCGAAGAGCATCGGTCGGATGTCCTTGCGCGGCTTTCTCCCTTGGCACCGCTCGACTTGGTGCTTGCCGACGCCATGGGTTGCGTTCTCGCCCAGGACATGGTGGCGCGGACTGACGTGCCAGCGCTTCCCATCGCCGCCTGGGACGGTTTTGCCGTGAGGTCGGGGGACCTGCGGGGAGCCAGGATGCGACCCGTCTCGCTCCCCGTGACTCACGATGTGTTGCCTGGCCACGGCCCCACGCGGCTGATGCCTGGCACCGTCGCGAGAATCGCGAGGGGTGGAGCGCTTCCCTACGGAGCCGACGCCGTGGTGGCGCGCCCCACGGAAGCGGATACCGCGCTCTTCCTTGACGTGGAAGCCGAGGTTGGCGAAGGAGTCGTGGACGCTGGCGGCCACTGGAAGGCTGGCGATGTGGTCGTGGCGGCCGACACCGTGCTGGGAGCCGGCCACGTCGCCTCCCTCGCGGCTTGCGGCTATGCGACCGCGAGGGTGTTCCCCTCGCCCCGCGTGGCGGTGATTGCGGTGGGCAGCGAGTTGCGCGGCAACGCCGGCAGCAAGCACCCTTCCTTGGCGCCTGCTCAGCCAACCATCGATGCCTCTGGCCCTCTGCTGGCCGCTCTGCTGACGTCAGCTGGGGCACGCGTGGTGAGAACACTGGCCGTGCCAGATGACGCACCGATGCTCCGCACGGCGGTGGCCGACGCCGCGCTCCAGGCAGACCTCGTCGTGACGCTCGGCGGAGTCTCCGACGACTGGCACGATGTCGTGGGCCCGCTCCTGAGGCATGCGTACGGCGGCGAACTCCACCAGGTGCGGCTGATGCCAGGCGACCGCCAGGGAGTCGGCACGGTGGGCGACGGCGATGCGCACGCGGTGCCCTTACTCGCTCTGCCGGGCAACCCCGTCGACGTTGCCGCGGCGTTCGCTGGCTACGGCATCGATGCGATCACGCGCATGCGAGGCCTGGAGGTCGAGCGTCATACCGTGACGGTCGAGAAGGGCTGGAGGGCGCCGTTTGGTTTCGCTCAAGTGGTGCCCGTTCAGCGCGCTCATGGGTCGACGCATGCGGTGGTCCCCGTTGGCGATCCCGCGAGCCCGCTGTTGCGAGACATTGCCGCGGCCGACGGCGTTGCATTGGTCGCCGAGGAAATCGTTGAGGTCAACGAGGGCGACTCCCTGCCGATTCTCTGGTGGCGCCGATGAGGTTCGGTGAGCCGCGCCTCGAGCGCGACGGCGTTAAACTGCGGCTCCTTCGCCCACGCGACGAGCAAGAGTGGATCGGGCTGCGGGAGCGAAATCGAGAGTGGTTGCGTCCCTGGGAGGCGTCCTCCCCGCCAGGCGCGCACGACGCGCCCCTGTCCTTTCGTGCGTACGTGCGCCGCGAGCGTGCCTCGTGGCGTGCACGCCGCAGCTTCCCTTTCGTGATCGAGCGCGACGGCGCATTGGTGGGAAGGGCCTCCCTAGGCCGCATCGAGTGGGGCCCGGAGCGTGGGGGGACCCTCGGCTACTGGGTCTCTCAGCGCGTGGCCGGTCAGGGCATTGCACCGGCAGCCGTCGTCTTGCTCAGTGAGTTTGCCTTCGCTGAAGGTCTGCACCGCATCGAGATCGCGATCAGGCCAGAGAACGAGGCCTCGCTCGCCGTGGCTCACAAACTCGAGTTGCGTGAAGAAGGCATGCGATCCTCGTACCTCTTCATCGATGGCGCGTGGCGCGACCACCGAATCTTCGCCGTGACGGCGAATGAAAAGCGCACCGGAACCTGGTGGACGGGCGCCGTCGAGAATCCCTGAGACTGACACGCCGTGCCAGGTCCCTGAGACGTGCCCGACGCCGCCGTACCGTCGTCTCATGCCTCCCGCAGGACTTCTCGCAATCATCGCCGTAGGACTGGTGCTTGCCTATGTCCTGCCCCAACGCATCCGCGAGCGGAGCGACTACGCGCTGGTGCGCACAGAGGACCGTTACAGCGCTGACATGCGCGTGGTACGGGCAACCGCGGCGCGCGTGGCACCCATCGACGCGGCGAGCGCTTCGTCAGAGGTGCCCCTGCTGGTGACAGGCGCGGCGCGAGTGCGAGTCGCCTCCGTGAGCGAGTCGCACATGTCTCGGCCCCACGGCCCCCTTGATCGCGCTGCAACCCACGCCCAGCGCGAAAGCAACGCGATGCGCCGCGACCGGCTCGGGTCGATCGCTCAGCGCGCCGCGCGTGCACGGCGCCGGGCCTTCTTCTCGGCGCTCGCGACGCTCGTCACGCTGGCAGCATGGGTAGTCGCTGTCACGACTGCCATGCCCGCCCTGATCGCCGGAGTGGCAACAGGCGTGATGGTGACGACGATCGGCACATCTGCCCGCGCAGGCGCCGCCGAACGCAAGGCGCTGGCGCAAATCCGCGCCGTTGACCGCGAGGTGCGCGCTGCGGCCACGGCCACCCGCGCGCTGCGAGTGGTCGCCGCCGCCCGTGCGAACGGCCAGGACGTGCAGCCGAGCGAGGTGGCGACTCAGGCGATCAGGATCATCACGGCGACCGACCTGGCTCCACTGAAGGCGCCTGCGATCTCCACGCCTCGTCGTGCGGTCGCGGCACAGCAGGCTTCCGTCCCGGCAGATGCTTCGGCACGCGGGGAAGCCACGGAATCGCGCAACGCCGCGTGGCGACCCAAGACGATGCCGGTACCCGCCTACGCGCTCAAAGCCTCGGTACGGCAGCAGGCCGCACGGCAACTGTCGGAAGATGACTACGCGGCCTCGTCCCACGCCTCACACAAGGCGTCTCAGGCCGAGACGAGGGCCGAGCAGACCGCTCGCGATGTCCCGGTCACCGGTGCGCTCGACGCGATCCTCGCCAAGCGTCGTCAAGCAAGCGCCTAGGCCGCACGAAAGCCGTCAGGCGCGGCGGCGATCCTCACCCTCGATGCGTTCGCCACGAGTGGCGTCTCCGCAGTGTTGATCGTGACGCGCGCGAAGAGCCTGTCGAAGACGTTCTCCCTGTCGAACTGCATCGCGTGCTCACGCGCGCGGGTTTGCCACCACTCGCGATCGGTGAAGTCGAGACCGCCGACAGCGACGTTGAGGGCCACGCCGATGGCACCAGGGTCGTTGACGGGCACCACCATGGCGGTGTCGCCGACGGCTTCAAGGATGCCGCCGGTGTCGCACGTGATGACGGGGCCCCCGCCGGCCAGCATCTTCTCCACGAGCGCGATCCCGAAGGTCTCGGTGAACTCGGGGCTTGGCCGAGAGGGAAGCACGTAGGCCGCGCACGCCGCCATGAGGTGCGGCTTCTCTTCGTCCCCCACGTCCTCGAGAAACCTGATGCGCCCGCTCGCGGTGCTGGCGTGGGCGACGTCCTTGAAGTGGTCAAGGTCGGGCCCGCGCCCGGCGACCACAAGCGTCCTGTCGCTGCAGGCCTCCGAGGCTGCGAAGCCCTTGATGAGGTCCTCGACGCCCTTGGCCTTTTGGAGTCGCGACAGGTACAACACGTAGCGGCCGTGATCGAGCCCCCTTTCGCTCAAGACCTTGGCGGTGGTCGAGGGGTCGAGATTGAGGTAGGCCGACGTATCGATGGCGGGGTAGGAGATGCCGATGCGGCTCTCGCATTGCTCGGCGAAGGAGGTGCCGAACAAGAGGTCAACCTGCTGAGCTGACTCCACGATGACGCGCTTCGTGTAGTGGGACACCGCGACGCAGTGGTCTTGGCCCAGGTAGGTCGCGAGGAGCGCCGCGGCAGCGCCCATCTCGCCGTGTTCGACTGCGGATCGCACCGCCTCAGTGACGTCCGAGCCGACGGCCTCGGCGATGGTCGTGACGCGCACTGGCTTGCCGGTGGCTCTCGCGATCCGGAGCGCTTGGTCGACCGCGGTGGTGTGAGGGTGCAAGTACAGCGACAGGCACACGGTGGGCACGCCGTCGGTGAAGAGCTCCACGAGCCGTCCCACCATGCCGGCTTGGTACCTGCCGTCGGGAATCTTGTAGCCGCCAACGGGCCCTGGACGTTCCACCGTGATGCCGGGGGAGTACGGCAACACGGTGTCCATTGGCTTGAGCGGCAGGCCCGCTTGTTCGAGCCTCTCGAGGGGCCACGTCACGATGCTGACGTCGTCAAAGCCGCGCGTGAGGGCAACCTCGGCAAGGTTGCGAGCCTCGCCGCTGTGGCCGCAAATCACCGGATCGGCGCGCACCACGATGACCAGACGACGGTGGGTGGGGTTGTTCATGGCTGCCTCCTAGGGGTGGGTGGGCAGAGCGGGGTGGGGGTGAGAGGGGGGACGAGTCTCGGTGCCCCACGCCGAGGGTGTGGGGCCGAGCACATAGTGAAGTTCACCGCCAGCGTGCACGTGGCCGCCGTCGATGAAGGCTTCAACTGCCTGGCCGTTGAAGGTGGCCGACTGGACGTAGAGGACGGGGCCGCCTGGCGTCGGCTCGGCGAAGCCTGCCGTGCTGATGGTGAGTGTCCCTCGGCTCATGCGTAGCGACGCCGACGCGAAGGACGGTGGGTGAAGCAGGAACAGGTTCTGGCCGGCGACGGGAAAGAGCCCGAGCGACGCCCAGACGTACCAGGAGCTCAAGCCCCCTGAATCGTCGTTGCCTGGAAGGCCGCCACGCCCGGTGCCGAAGGCAAAGTTGACGATGTCGTGGACCACCTCGGCGGTGCGGTCTGGCCTTCCCGCGTAGTGGTAGGCCCACGGGGCCTCCATGTCCGGCTCGTTGTTGAGGCCCTCAAACCTGCCGAGCGCATAGCCGGTGTTCATCTCGATCTTCGAGGGCCGCAGGCCCGGTTGCGTGACGGGACCCGCGCCCACGCCAAAGAACGCGTCCAGCATCGTCACAAAGGCGTCGTCCCCTCCTGCGAGCGAGATGCGGGCGGCCATGTCGTGCTGGAGCCGGAACGAGTAGTTGTGTTTGACGCCCTCGTAGAAGTTTGAGTCGATGAGCAGCCCGTCGGCCCCAAAAGCCGCTGGCCAACCGGCGGCGAGCTCTTCGCATTCGGCGACCACGCGGTCGTCCTCGACCCGCTCGGCCACTCGCGCCGTGCACCAGTATCCGAAGGCGAGGTCGAGAGTGTGGCTGATCGGGTGGGCGCTGCCGGTGAGGAGGTAGTCCTCTCCATAGGCGCGGCGTAGGTCGGTCTGCATAGTCACGAGTGCCCAGTCCCAGTCGACTCCTGGGATCTCGAGAGCGCACAGGTCGGCCAAGAAGGTGTGCGCGAGCGCGGAGCCCTGCCTGCTGAAGCGGTCGGAGCCGCGCGCCATGCGGTAGCCGATGGGCAGGTTTCCCTCTTGCTCGCAAATGGTGAGCAAGGCGTTGGCAAGGTCGATGGCCCTGTCTGGCATGAGCGCCGTGAGGAGAGGCAACTGCGTCTTGTAGATGTCCCACATCGTGGAGATGTCGAACACGAAGGGGCCATTGGAGGGCCAGAAGGGCGACTCGTCCCTGGCAAAGCATGGCTTGATGAGCGAGTGATACAGCGCGGTCGCGAAGATGCTGCGCCGCTCCTCGTTGCCCGTCGTGACCCGGACGGCGTCGAGGGCGTCTTGCCACGCGCCGCGCGTCTGCTTGAGGCGCTTGTCGAAGCGCTGCCCGCCAACGCCGCAGTCCTTGCGCAGGTTCGCCTTGGCCTGCTCGGTGCCGCGCAGGGAGAAGCCCATCCTGATCTCGACGGTCTGGCCAGCTTGTGCCGGTCCCACCCACATGATCCCGAAGGGCCGCAGAGTGGTGTGGCGAATGTGATCGAGGTCGAGCCGCGCGCCGGCCGGCATGAGCCTCCTGTCATACCAGAGCATCTGGCGCCAGCCCTCTGAGTCGCACTCCATGTGTACGGCGAGCGGCACGCCCTCGACCACGATCTCGCCGGTGGCCACGCCCAGCGCCGCTGACTCAAGGTGCGCGCGCAAGGGGATGGTCTCGCCGTAGGGGATCGCGAGGCCGCCAAGCGATAGGTCGACGACGACGCGGGCGGAGGGGTGCGTAGGGAAGGTGTAGCGGTGGATGGCGGACTTGGGGCCTACCGTGATTTCCGCGCGAATGCCGTTGTCGAGAGTGGCGGCGTAATACCCAGGCGAGGCGTGCTCGTCGTCAAGACCAAAGGAGGCGCCAAGGTCGTCGAGGGGTTCGATCATCGGCGTGACGCGAAAGTAGTTGTAGTACTTGCGGATCGCGCCAGTGCCCGATTGCTGGAAGTGCGTGAAGCCAGAGGCCGCCAGGCGGTCGTTGAGGGCTGGCGGCACTCCCTCCGTGGACAAGTCGTAGCGACCGTAGCCCGTGGGGTAGGCGCCAGAGTACGCGCAAGCGCTGACCATTCCCAAGGGAAAGCAGGCGCCTGGGTGGGTGTTGCCGATGAGCGGCTTGGGCGACCACCACGTCGCCGCTAGGCGCCCTGGCGCGCACAGCGAGGTGACCTCTGAACCCACAAAGGGGTCAACGTGCTGGAGCATGGCACCTCCCCAGTGATGGGACTCGCGCGCCACCCGGCTCTCTTGGCGTCACCGTCACGGTAGGAGACCCGTGTTGAGTCCGTGTTTCCAGCGGGTGAAACCCACGCAACAATTCGCTGAATTTCCGCAGAACGGGAACGCTTCGACGCGTCCGACGTTGGTTCAGAAGTACACACGTCGCAGTTCTGAGCGCGCGAACCTTTCACGCCCGCATGGGACACTGGGGCGTCACCGAACCGCTGGGAGAACAGCACGTGAAGCACCGCCTTACCCTTTCCGCCGCCCTCGCCGCGGTAGTCCTATCGCTCGCGGCCTGCGCGCCGAACCAAGAGGAAGACGTCACGCCAGGTGCGTCGCCCGATGCGACCGCTCAGCCGGGCGCCGTCACCGCCGTTGACCCCGCAGAGGCACTCGCAGACATGGAGTGGATCGACAACGGCGACGGCGAAGCCCCAGAACTCGAGGCGGACACGCCCGTCGAGTTCACCGCGACCGGTGCGCGCCTCGTGACTGACGGCGACGGCGAAGAGATTTCCGAGGGCCAGATGCTGGCTCTCGACTACATCATCGTGTCCGGCATTGACGGCGAGGTCCAGTACTCGACGTACGAGACGGGCATGCCTGAGCAGGTTCAGTACATCGACGGCCAGATCGACCCCGTCATCGCCGAGGTGCTTGACGGTGCCCACGTGGGAGTCGACTTTCTGTACGCCGTTCCAGGAGATGGCACCGGCGGCAGCATCATGGTGGTCACCGTGACCGGCGTCAGCAACGTGCTTGACCGTGCCGAGGGTGCCGCTGTCCCGCCTGTTGAGGGTCTGCCCGTTGTTGTGCTCGCGGAGGACGGCGCGCCGTCGCTCGAGTACCCCAACGGCGCCACCATGCCGGAGGAGCTTGTCGCTCAGGACCTGATCACTGGCGAAGGGCCCGTCGTTGAGGAGGGCCAGTCAGTGACCGTCCACTACACCGGTTGGGTGTACGACGGCGAGGTGTTCGACTCTTCATGGGAGCGCGGCGCGCCTGCAACCTTCCCCCTGACGTCCGGCAGCCTCATTGAGGGCTGGGTCCAGGGACTCGTTGGCAAGACCGTCGGCAGCCAGGTGCTGTTGGTGATCCCGCCGGAGCTGGGCTACGGCGAGTCGGGCTCGGGAGAAGCGATTCCGCCCAACTCGACCCTGGTGTTCGTCGTAGACATCTTGGCCGCTAGTTAGGACTCGTTCGGCGTCGGCGGCCGCGCGTTGCCGACGCCGGGCATCCCTGGGCCATTCCCGCGGGAGGGCCGTGAAGTGATACTCTTTTGGTCGCTCCGCGAGGGGCGATGGGGCTGTGGCGCAGTTGGTAGCGCGTCTCGTTCGCAATGAGAAGGTCAGGGGTTCGATTCCCCTCAGCTCCACCATGGAAAGGCCGTCCGAGAGGGCGGCCTTTTGTGGTTTTCGTGGGCGGTGCGGCACGATGCACCTCGTCGGATCCCGGCCCAATCCGCCGCCAGCCCGGCCAGGCACGCCCGCCGCGTCGGTGCCTATCGCTAGCGTTGGCCTCATCGCCGCGACCCCAGTGGGCCGTGGTCACCGTTGCAAGGGGAACGACGCATGGCGCCAACAACCAAAGAGGCTCAGCGCGCGGAGCTTCACAAGACCATCTGGCGCATTGCTAACGATTTGCGGGGCAGTGTCGATGGTTGGGATTTCAAGACGTACGTGCTGGGCATGCTCTTCTATCGCTTTGTCTCGGAGAATCTGACCGCCTACATCAACAAGGGCGAGCACGAGACAGGGGATTCCGGCTTCGACTACGCACGCCTTGCCGACGCCGACGCCGAGTTTGGCAGGGAGGTCACGGTTGCGGAGAAGGGCTTCTACATCCTGCCCTCCGACCTGTTCCAGAACGTCCGACGCCACGCGGCCAGCGATCCCAACCTGAACGAGACGCTCGAGCGCGTATTCAAGGACATCGAGGGTTCCGCGTTGGGCACCGACAGCGAGGGTGACCTCAAGGGCCTGTTCGATGACCTTGACGTCAACAGTTCCAAGTTGGGCAACACGGTGGCCAAGCGAAACGAGAAGCTGGCAAAGCTGCTGGACGCCATCGGTGACCTGCCGCTGGGCAACTGGGACGACAACACGATCGACCTGTTCGGCGACGCCTATGAGTACCTGATGCAGATGTACGCCTCGCAGGCCGGCAAGTCCGGTGGCGAGTATTACACGCCTCAAGAGGTTTCGGAGGTGCTGGCCAAGATCGCGGTGGCGGGCAAGACGCGCGTCAACAAGGTCTATGACCCCGCCTGCGGTTCGGGTTCCCTGTTGCTCAAGTTCGCCAAGGTGTTGGGCAAGGACAATGTGGGCGGGTTCTTTGGTCAGGAGATCAACCTGACCACCTACAACCTGGCCCGCATCAACATGTTTCTGCATGACGTGAATTACGAGAAATTCAGCTTGGCGCACGGAGACACCCTCACGGACCCGCAGCATTGGGACGACGAGCCTTTCGAGGCGATCGTGTCCAACCCTCCCTACTCGATCAAGTGGGATGGGGACGCGAACCCGCTGCTGATCAACGACGAGCGCTTCGCCCCTGCGGGAGTACTGGCGCCCAAGTCCAAGGCCGACCTTGCCTTCACGATGCACATCCTGAGTTGGCTCGCGGTGAACGGCACGGCCGCCATCGTCGAATTCCCCGGCGTGCTCTACCGCGGAGGCGCAGAGGCGAAGATCCGCAAGTACCTGATCGACAACAACTACGTCGACGCCGTCATCCAGCTCCCGCCGGACCTGTTCTTCGGCACCACCATTGCCACCTGCATCATCGTGCTCAAAAAGTCCAAGACCGACAACGCCGTCCTCTTCGTCGACGCCTCGGCCCAGTTCACGCGCGTGGGCAACAAGAACAAGCTGATGCCGGGCAACCAGCAGAGCATTCTCAGCGCGCTGGAGAACCGCGTTGATGAAGATCACGCCGTGAAGCTCGTGACCAACGAAGACATTGCGGCCAACGGCTACAACATCGCCGTCTCGTCATACGTCGAGGCTGAAGACACCCGCGAAACCGTCGACATCACTGAACTCAACGCCGAGATAGCCCGCATCGTCGCCCGCCAGGCCGAGCTGCGCACGTCGATCGATGCCATCGTCGCCGACCTGGAGGACTCCAAGTGAGTCGCATCGACGATCTGATCGCGCAGCACTGTTCGAACGGTGTGCGGTTCTCGCGCCTCGGCGACGTGGTGAAGATTCGGAACGGTCAAGATCACAAGGCTCTAGGCGAAGGCGACGTGCCTGTCTACGGCAGCGGCGGCGTAATGCGCCACGCCGACACGGCTGCGGCCCACGGCCCGTCGGTGTTGATCCCGCGAAAGGGATCGCTCGGCAACATCTTCTATGTAGAAGGGCCGTTCTGGGTAGTGGACACAGTCTTCCGCACAGAGGTGGATCGCACCCAGATCGAGCCGAAGTTCCTCTACTACAAGTTGCTCACGATGAGGCTTGGAGAGATGAACCAGGCTGGCGGGGTCCCGAGCCAGACACAGAGCGTCTTAAACGAACTGCGTGTCCCGGTGCCACCGCTTGAAGTGCAGCGCGAGATCGTGAGAATCTTGGATCAGTTCACTCAGCTGGAGGCGGAGCTGGAGGCGGAGCTGGAGGCGGAGCTGGAGGCTCGCACGCGCCAGTACGAGCACTATCGCCACTTGCACACGACCTTCGATGTCGATGTGCCACTCGTCGAACTCGGTTCACTGGTCGAGGTTCGTAGCGGATGGGGCTTCCCGAACGCGCATCAAGGTGCCACAGAGGGTGACTTTCCGTTCTACAAGGTCAGTGACATGAACTCCCTAGGTAACGAGACGATTATGGGCGTGTCAAACAACTACGTCTCTCATGACGTTGCACGCGCGCTCGGCGTGAAGCCCGCGCCCGCCGGGACTATCATCTTTCCCAAGATTGGAGCGGCTGTCGCTACGAACAAGAAGCGAGTCCTATCAGTCTCGTCGGCCTATGACAACAACGTCATGGGCTTGATCCCAGGGCGGAAGGTCTCGTCGAGGTTCCTCTATCACTGGATGCAAACGTTCGACCTTAGACAACTCGCCAACGATTCGGGTGCAGTGCCGTCGATTCGCAAGTCCGAAGCGGAACAGATTCGTTTCCCACTAGTACCGCTTCCTGAACAGGAGCGGATCGCTTCATGGCTCGACAAGCTTGACGCGCTAGTCAACGACATCAGCATCGGCCTGCCCGCGGAGCTCGCTGCTCGTCGCAAGCAGTACGAGTACTACCGCGACAAGTTGCTGACCTTTGAGGAGGCCACCTCATGAGCGGCAAGCACATTGAGTTGTTCTTGGTCGACGGGGTTCCTGGCGGCATCACGACCGCCGAGATCGCCGGGTGGACCGGCCACGTACTTTCCGGGCCGCGCTCTGACATCGCCGATGTGCTGGCGCGTAGCGAAGCCCAACGCAACGGCGCCTACTTCTTGCTCGGCGACGACGCCGAGGCTTTGGGAGGCACCCGCTGCTACATCGGTCGCACGGAGAGTTTCTCGGGGCGCTTCCGCGACCATCGAGCCAACAAGGACTTCTGGGACCGCGTCGTCATCATCACCTCGAAGGACGAGTCGTTCAACGAGGGCCACTGGGGGTACCTCGAGTCAAGACTCGTCGACCTGGCCAAGCGGGCGCAGCGGGTTGACGTTGTCAACGACCAGAGCCCGCAACTGCGCAAGCTCTCTGAGGCGCAGGTATCCGACGTCGAGGCGTTCCTTGCCCATCTCCACATCATCCTGCCCGTACTCGGCGTCAACGCCATCCGTGAGCGGGCGCAGACAACCATCGCACCCGCTGTGGCGGCGCCGCCTTCTCCGATCTTTCACCTGCGCAACGCCAAGGCTGGCGTGGACGCCCAGGCTCAAGTGAACGGCGAGGAGTTCACCATGCTCGCTGGCTCCCTCGTCGTCGGAGCGTGGACCGCAACCGGCAACGCGGCGAGCACGCGCCGCGCCTATGACTCCTACCGAGCGCAACACAACAAACTCGTGGCCGATGGCTCCATCGCCGTCGAGGGCCGCATCGGCCGCCTCACCCGTGACCTGGCATTCACGTCCCCCTCCACGGCGGGAGCAGTGGCGATGGGTCGATCGTGCAACGGCCGCGTCGAGTGGCAATGGGAGGGCGGCACCTACGGCGCGTGGGAAGAGCGGGGTCTCGCTTGACTGTCCGAGATGAGCACGACTCGCACGACGGCCGCCCTTGGGAGAGTTGGACGTGTGTGCGAGTCCGCCAGCAGCCGTGTGCGAATCCACCGCGTTACCGATGCGAATCCACCAAACGGCCCCTCTTTGGGGATCCGATGACCGCCCCTCACGAGACCAGCCAGTGCTTCGGCGATCGCATCACCGCCGCGCCGATGGACGTGATGTGGACCACGTGAAGGGACCTGACTCGTGAACAGTGAGCACCCGGCCGGAGCGCGCACGCACCGATCAGTGCGCTACGACCCAATCGCCGTCTCGGCGGAGAGCACGGTCGTCGCGGAGTACGTTCCTGATGTCGCGTCGCAAGCCGCGTACCAGTCAGAATCCGCGCTGGAGCAAGAGCTGATCCGGCTGCTCCAGACCCAGGCATACGAGTACCTGCCGATCACGTCCGAGGAGCAGCTGGTCGCCAACCTCCGCACCCAACTCGAGGCGTTGAACAGCGTGGTCTTCACGGACGCGGAGTGGGACCGGTTCTTCGCCACGTGCATAGCGGGCAAGAACGACGGCATCGTGGAGAAGACGGTCCGCGTTCAGGAGGACCACGTCCAGATCCTCAAGCGTGACGATGGCTCGACCAAGAACATCACCCTGCTGGACAAGAGAAACGTCCACAACAACCGTCTGCAGGTGATCAACCAGTACGAGATCGACCGTGCCGATCCGTCGGATACGCACAGCGCAGGCGCCACCTATGCGAACCGCTACGACGTGACGGTGCTGGTCAATGGCCTGCCCATGGTGCACATCGAGCTTAAGCGCCGCGGCGTGGACATTCGTGAGGCGTTCAACCAGATCGACCGCTACCAGCGCGACAGTTTCTGGGCTGGCTCTGGCCTGTTCGAGTACGTGCAACTCTTTGTGATCTCCAACGGCACGCTGACCAAGTACTACTCGAACACGACTCGCTACGCGCATCTGAAGGACGCGCAGAAGCCTGGCAAAGGCCGCAAGACGTCGAACTCGTTCGAGTTCACCTCGTGGTGGGCGGACGCGCAGAACAAGCCCATCACGGACCTGACGTCCTTTGCGAAGACGTTCTTTGCCAAGCACACGCTGCTGAACATCCTGACGCGCTATTGCGTGCTGACCGCCGACAGGTTGCTGTTGGTGATGCGGCCGTACCAGATCGTCGCGACCGAGCGGATTCTGCAGCGCATTGATGTGTCGATCACGCCGGGCAACCACAAGCCCCTGGGCACCACCGCCGCTGGCGGGTACGTGTGGCACACCACCGGCTCGGGCAAGACGCTGACGTCCTTCAAGACCGCCCAGCTCGCCTCGAAGCTTGCCAGCGTGGACAAGGTGTTGTTCGTGGTGGACCGCAAGGACCTGGACTACCAGACCATGCGGGAGTACGACCGGTTCGAGAAGGGCTCCGCCAACTCGAACACCTCCACCGCGGTGCTCAAGAAGCAGCTCGAGGACCCTGGTGCGCGGATCATCATCACCACCATCCAGAAGCTCGCCAACTTTGTTGCCGCCAACAAGGGCCACCAGATCTACTCGCGTCACGTCGTCCTGATCTTCGACGAGTGCCACCGCAGCCAGTTTGGCGACATGCACGCGGCCATCACCAAGGCGTTCAAGCGCTACAACTTGTTCGGCTTCACCGGCACCCCCATCTTCGCCGTCAACGCAGGCACGGGCGGCAACCCGCAACTGAAGACCACCGAGCAGGCGTTCGGCGACAAGCTCCACACGTACACGATCGTGGACGCGATCACCGACAAGAACGTGCTGCCCTTCCGCATCGACTACGTCAACACCATCAAGGTGGGAAACGTCGCCGACGCCCAGGTCTCCGCGATCGACACGGAGAAGGCGCTGCTGGACCCCAGGCGCATCGGCGAGATCGTCCAATACACGCTGGAGCACTTCGACCAGAAGACCAGACGCGCCTCCAGCTACGAGCATTCGGTGGTCACCAACGTCGCCGAGTCTTCCCGCGCCCGGCGTCAGGCCGACGCGGTCCGCGCGAGCAAGAGGGTGCGCGGCTTCAACGCGATCTTTGCCACCGCGTCGATCGAGGCGGCCACCCGCTATTACTTTGCGTTCGCCACGGCGCAAAAGGACCTGCCGGAGGCGCAGCGGCTGAAGATCGGCATGATCTACTCCTACGCAGCCAACGAAGCGCCCGACGACACGACGCTGGACGACGAGGCATTCGACACGGACGGCCTCACCGGTGACGCGCGCACGCAACTCGAGATCGCGATCGCGGACTACAACCAGATGTTCGGCACCAGCTACGACACCACGGCAGACAAGTTCGGCAACTACTACAAGGACCTCTCACAGCGGCTGAAGAACCGCGAGCTGGACATGGTGATCGTGGTCAACATGTTCCTCACGGGCTTCGACGCCACCACGCTCAACACCCTGTGGGTGGACAAGAACCTGCGCGCCCACGGACTGATCCAGGCATACTCGCGCACCAACCGCATCCTCAACTCCGTCAAGACCTACGGCAACATCGTGGCCTTCCGCGACCTCGAAGACGAGACCAACAAGGCCCTCGAACTGTTCGGCAACAAGGATGCCCGTGGCATCGTGCTCCTCAAGCCCTACGCCGAGTACTACGCCGACTACGCCACCAAGGTCGCAGAACTGCTCGACCGCTTCCCGCTTGGCCAGCAGATTGTGGGCGAGACCGCCCAGAAGGACTTCATCGCCCTGTTCGGAGCGATCCTGCGCCTGACCAACATCCTCACCTCGTTCGACGACTTCGCGGGCAACGAGATCCTGGAGCCCCGCCAGAGCCAGGACTACCGCAGCGTCTATCTCGATCTGTATGCCGAGTTCCGCAAGGACACCGATGCGGACAAGGAAGCGATCAACGACGACGTGGTGTTCGAGATCGAACTGATCAAGCAGGTCGAGATCAACGTCGACTACATCCTCATGCTGGTGGACAAGCACCGCGCCAGCCACGGCGACGGCGATAACAAGGAACTGCGTGCGGAGATCTCCCGCGCCGTCGATGCGAGCCCGTCGCTGCGCAACAAGCGCGACCTCATCGAGGACTTCGTGGAACGCGTCACCGTCGACGGCTCCGTTGACGACGAATGGCAGGCCTTCATCGCAGCCCGCCGCGAGGCCGAGTTGGACGCGATCATCGCCGAGGAGAATCTCCGCCCGGACCGCGCCCGCGAGTTCATCGATGCGGCCTTCCGCGAAGGTGCGCTCCGGACCGGCGGCACCGCGATCACCAAGGTGCTCCCTCCCGCCTCACGCTTCAGCGCTGACGGTGGCCACGGCGAGAAGAAGCAGCGCGTCATCGAGAAGCTCGGGGCGTACTTCGAACGGTTCCTGGGCCTTGGAGGCGGGTCGCCAGACGACTGAGACGCGTCGTCTCCCGGTTTCCGTGTCACAGGCCCATGTGACGATGCCCCCATGTCCCAGCCCATGCAGGAGGCGGCCCCCGAGCGCGCCGCTCGCATCGTGAAAGAGGCCCGCGAGGGCCGGCGCGCCCGCGGCTGAAAGTCGCCTCCGGCCGAGTGTGTCGGATGTCACGTTTCGCGAGGCGCCCGCCAGTCCGCAAGGGCCCCACCGCCAGGCATCGGCAACGCGCCTGGTAACAGCGCATGTGCGCCGCTACCACTCGGCAAGGCCCCGCTCACGCGCAAGCCCGACAAGGCGGACAAAAGGCGCATATGCCCCCCGATGCGACTTTCGTCACAATCCCGCATGTCGCGCCCGGCGGAGTCGATGGGAAAAGCATGAAGCTCCGCATGCGCAAAGCCACCACACTGTCCCTCGCCACCGCGTCGGTCGCGGTGTTGACCCTCGGCTTCTCCACACCCTCAGGAGGAGCCGCATCGGCGCCCAGCCTACGCGCCGACCACGAGCCCACCTGGTGGTATCAGGTGCAACCAGCGCCTGTGGTCGAGGTGGACCTCGAGGCCGTCAAGGCACTCATGGAGGTCAAGGTTGACCTGCGGATCCAGGTGCGTGTTGCGGACGAGCTCTACGCCTCCTCGGAAGGCAAGGCGACCGTTGAGACCCGCCGTGCCCTCGCTGTCGAGCGCAATCGTGCCGACGCAGCGGTGCTGTTGGCGCAAGAGCCCGACGAGGTGGAGGAAGTCGCCGCGCTACTCGCCCCCGCGCTGACGGCCGTGACGGAAGAGGTCGCGGCATGGGAGGCCGCAGAGGCCGCCCGCAAGGCAGAAGAGGAGCGGCTGGCACGCGAGGCGGCAGAAGCTGCCGCGGCAAAATCGGCGCGCTCATCTGGCGGCGGCTCGGCCGCACGCTCGGGCCAAACCCCTCAGCAATACCTCGACGGTGTGGCTGCCGCCTTCGGCACCAGCATCTCGTGGGCGTCGTCGGCCTGTGGCCACTCGGGAAGCTGGGTCTCCGGCTGCTACACGGGAGGCTCCACCATCACCGTGACCACCAACGCCTACTCGTCGTGGGACAGGGCCAAGGGGGAGGGCCGCAACGTGGTGATCCACGAGGCCGCCCACTACCTCACGCGCTGGCAGTGCGGCACGGTGTACGTAGGTGGGGACCGCTTTGAGAACGTGACCGATGCCTACGCGATCCTGCTGGGTGCCGGCGGCACCACGGGCTACGGCTACAACAGCTCCGACATGGAGTGGGCCAAGGCGATCGCCGCTGGGCGGTGCGAGCTCTAGCTGTGACTTCGTCTGCTGAATGGCGGGGTTCTTCGGTCGCTTCGTGGCGGGGTCAGGTGACACCGATGACCAGGGTGCTCTGTGCGGCTTCGATGACGTCGTTGGTGATGGTGTCGAGTTCGTTGATCTTCAGGACCCGCTGGATCTGGGGGAAGAGGCGTTCGAGGAGCCGGAAGTTGCCGCGGGTGATCCGTGCGATGGCTGCGATGGCTTGGGCGTCGGTGAAGTCGTCGGGGTCGAGGGTCTTGCCGAGGGATCGCCAGTGTCGCTCGAGGACGAACAGCAGTTCGTCTTGTCCCAGGGGCCGGTACTGGTGGGCGAAGCCGACTCGGCTGTAGAACTGGGGGTAGTGGCTGAACTGCTTCTCCAGGCCGGGCATGCCGATCAGGATCAGGGCGATGTCGTCGCGGTCGTAGCGATCGCGCAGCAGTTCCAGAGCGGCGGGACGCAGTCGTTCGACCTCGTCGACGATGATCAGCTCCACGTAGTTCCTGCCGTGTCGCCATCCCCAGGCCTCGGGAGTGGCCGTGCCGGGAGGTACGAGGTGCTGCTCGATGCACATGTTGGTGCGGGTGATGGCTTGGGTCAGCTCGTCCTTCAGGGTCCGCGGGGTGGTCAGCACGCTGGGGGTGTAGAGCACGGTGCGGCTCCGGTTCAAGGCGGCGTAGATCTTGGCGTCGTTGTCGGAGCGCGGCCCCCAGTAGGTCAGCAGGTCATGAGCCTTCTCGTAGTGTGCGTAGCGGCGCGCGGAGAGTGTCTTTCCTACGCCGGCTGATCCGAAGCACAAACCGATGGTGTGCCCGCGGCGCACGGCGTCGGCGAACTCGGTGAAGCGGCGGTGCTCCTTGGTGACGATGAAGCGCTGGCTCACCTGAGGTCCTCCTTGTAGATCTTCAACGCCGACCTCGGCGCCGGAGCCGGTGCTTCGGTGATCCGTGGCGTCTCGGTAGGTGCGGCCACGAGGGCGATGCGTTCGTTGATGCCGGCTCGCAGCGCCCGGCGGCGGGCGTTGCGCGCGGCCTGGATCTCCTTGAGGCTGACCTTCTGGTCGTGGTGCTCTTGGTTGACGGCCTTGCAGACGAATTCGTCGTGATCGAAGACGCGGATCTCGGTGATGTCGCGGGGGTCGTAGCGGATCACGACCGAGCGTCCGACGTAGCCGGCCAGAGTTGGCGAGACGTAGCGCAGGCCCTGGAAGCGGATGCCATCGCGGCGCACGACGCGGGTCTTGGCGACGGTCAACAGCAGTCTGTCGAGGTCTTCCAGGCTCTCGGGCATTCGGGGCAGCCAGCCATCGGCGATCCACGCGCTGCGCGGGGAGGTTCCGAGCTCGCTGTGCGTGCGGTGGTTGTAGGTGGCCACGAACGCCTCCAGGGCGCTATCGAGGGCGGCCAGGGACAGTTTCGGTGTCGGCCAGGGGTGCCCTTCGGTGATGTGTCCGGGCAGGGTGGCGAGTAGCTCGGTGTTGATGGTGCCGAAGAACCGCTCGATCTTGCCCCGTCCCTGGGGTCGGGCGACGGTGGAGTGGATCAGTCGGATGTGGAGGTCGACGGCGGTGTGGGCGAGCTGGTCACTGGTGAAGTCGCTGCCGTGGTCGACGTAGAGCACGTCGGGCAGGCCGCACATCGGCCAGGCCGGGTCGGTCTTGTGCCAGATCGCTTGGCGCAGCGCCAGGGCGGTGTTCATCGCCGACGGTGCGCCCAGGAAGACTGTGTAGCCGCAGACCGCCCGGGAGCAGTCGTCGAGGATCGTTGTCAGCCATGGCCGTGCGGGCTTGCCGTCGGTGCCCACCACCAGGATGTCGAGCATGGTGTGATCGGATTGCCACATCGCGTTGGGCAGCTCTGCTTGCCGGCGTAGCACCAGCTCGTGCTTGTCGCGGTAGGACGCTGCGCCCTCCAGGGCGAGGGTGACCATGCCGGGATCCAGGGTCCGCACGATGTCCCACACCACCGAGTAGGAGGGGACCGGCCACCTCCGGGCGGCGCAGATGCCCGTGACTTTGCGATGGATCGTGGCGATGGCCGGCCGCGGCTTGCTCAGTGCCAGGCCCTCGATCAGGTCGACGAGGTCGGGCGGAAGGCGGCGGGAGCCGGCGTCCGCCCGTGAGGCTGTCTCCAGTCCGGCGTAGCCGTCGGCGCGGTAGCGGGCGTGCCAGCGCTCCAGGGTCCGCAGCCCTACATCGGTCTCGCGAGCTAAGCGCGCGAGGGGCACCTGGTCCTCGACGTGGAGCCTGAGGATTCGCCACCGCGCTCGAGCGTCCACGACGCACCTACTGCAAGGCGTTCTCGCGCCCGCGCTCGGCGCGCTGAAGGGCGCGGTAGACCGTGGAGCGGCCCACGCTGAACAGCTCGGCCAGCTCGCCCACGGTGTGCTCGTCGGCAGCATGTAGCTGGACGAGGTGAGCTTCTTGCCGGGGGGTGAGTTTCGGTGACTTCCCGCGCAGCCGGCCCTTGGCCTTGGCGACCTTCATCCCCTCGCGGGTGCGGGCACGGATGAGGTCGGCTTCGAACTCGGCGACCATCGCCAGCACGTTGAACAACAGCTTCCCCATCGGGTCGGTCGGGTCATACACCGATCCGGCGATGCTCAGCTTCACTTCCCGCGCCGCGAGGTCGTCGGCGATCTGGTGGGCATCACGGACCGAACGCGCCAGCCGATCGAGTTTGGTGACCACGAACGTATCGCCGTCCCGACACGCTGCCAGCGCCTGCCGCAGGCCCTCACGGTCGACGTTGCGGCCCGTGAGCCCGTGATCGACGTAGATGCGCTTGGGATCGACGCCGAACGCCGCGAGTCCGTCACGCTGCGCGGTCAGGTCCTGCTCGTCGGTGGAGACTCGGGCATAGCCGACCTTCAAGGGGGATATGCTCCCCAGTGTGTCATATAGCCTCCCTTCACCGGACAGTTCACCGGACGGGTCTTACGGGACAGCCCGCCAGGCGTGCCGTCGTTCCTCTCGGTAAGTAGCGGTGGTGTCCGGTGAGGGTTCCCCTTACGGGCATGCGATCTGGGCTGACGCCTGTGACCGAGTGTTCAGTGCGTGCTGTATAGTTCAGTCCATGCTGACTATTGCTTCGCGTCTCGACGTGATGAACCGCCTGGGTCGTGCACTGGCCGACCCCACTCGATCCCGGATCATCTTGACCCTGCTCGACCATCCCGCTTACCCGGCGGAACTGGCCCGAGATCTGGACCTGACACGCCCGAACGTGTCCAACCACCTGGCATGCCTGCGCGATTGCGGGATCGTCGTCTCCGAGCCCGAGGGTCGTCGGACACGATATGAGATCGCCGATTCGCACCTGGCGCAGGCGCTGACGGCACTGGTCGATGCCACCCTGGCAGTGGACGAAGACGCCCCGTGCATCGATCCCGCCTGCTCGCTTCCCGGATGCGACGCAGCTGGGGAGGGCGCATGATCCTCACCTCGGTCTTGCAGGCGATGGGCCTGTTCGCAGCGACCAACATCGACGACATCATCGTGCTCTCCCTCTTCTTCGCACGAGGGGCAGGCCAGCGCGGCACTACCGCCCGCATTCTGGCCGGCCAGTACCTCGGATTCGCCGGCATCCTCGGTGCCGCGGTCCTGGTGACCATCGGTGCCGGAGCATTCCTGCCCTCGGCAGCCATCCCGTACTTCGGTCTCATCCCTCTGGGCCTCGGCCTCTGGGCCGCATGGCAGGCCTGGCGCGGAGACGATGACGACGATGACGACGAGGCCAAGGTTGCCGGCAAGAAGGTCGGCGTGTGGACAGTCGCAGGCGTCACCCTTGCCAACGGCGGCGACAACATCGGCGTCTACACCCCTGTCTTCCTCGGCGTGGAACCTCTCGCAGTAGTCGCCTACTGCATCGTCTTCCTCGCGCTCGTCGCGGTCCTGGTGGCCCTGGCAAAGTTCGTCGCCACCCGCCCCCCGATCGCCGAAGTGCTCGAACGCTGGGAGCACATCCTCTTCCCCATCGTTCTCATCGGCCTCGGCATCGTGATCCTCGTCAGCGGCGGAGCCTTCGGACTCTGACGTAGCGGCAGCGATCCAAACGGCCCCGACCGGGCGCACCCCTCTCGGTTCAGACCGCGACACCTACCTGCAGCCAGTCCTGCGTGATCGCGGCAACAAGACCGCCACGGAGCGCTGCAAAAACCCCGCCACCAAGCGAACGAAGCCACACTCTAGCAACGACTCACGCCGAGTGTTATAGTTCTTATAGAACAGTTGCACTCGAAAGGTGTCGTCATGACCTCCCCAACGTCGCCCAGCGTCGTCTCCCGCTTTGTGGTGGTTGCCCTCGCGGTGCCCACGGCCATCACCGTGGCAGGCCTGGCGCTCCAAGCCGCGTGGCTCGACAGCCTCCCCCACCCGGCCGCCGTGCATTGGGGGCCAAGCGACACCCCCGACGGCTTCGGCAGCGGCTGGACCTTCCTGGCGATCACCGCCGGCCTCGGGCTGGGGCTGCCTCTGCTGATCGCACTCACGACGCTGCCCATGCTGCGGCGCGGAGCGCGCGGCGCCACGTTCCGGTTCATGGCCGCCTTCGCGCTCGGCATGTCGGCGTTCATGGTGACGCTCAACACGGCCTCCGTGGCCGTGCAGCGGGGGCTGGCCGCCGCCACCGACGCGCCAGGAATTCTGCCGTGGATGCTCGTGGCCCTCGGCGTCGGCGCGGTGGCGGGCCTGGCTGGCTGGTTCGTGCAGCCCGAGCAACACACGGAGATCCCCGACTGGGACGCGGCCGCGCAGCTCGACCTGGGCCCGAACGAGCGCGTCGTGTGGATGCGCACCACCACCATCGCGCGGTGGGGCGTGCTCCTGCTCGCGGGCGTGGGCGTGGCGGTCGCCCTCTCGGCAATCGCCGCCTGGGTCGCCGGGGAACTCGCGACCGCGTGGATCCTTCTGGGGGCGCTCGCCCTGCTGACCTTCGCGGCGTCCATCGCCACGGTGTTCCACGTGTCCATCGACGACGACGGCCTCACCGCCGTGGCCGCGCCAGGCTTTCCGCGGGTGAGGGTGCCGCTCGCGGACGTTGCCGACGTGGGCGTCGCCCCCGTGAACGCCTTCGCCGAATTCGGCGGTTACGGCTTGCGCACGCGCCCCGGTGTGACAGGCATCGTGCTGCGCAATGGGGACGCGCTCAGGGTCAACCGCACCCAAGGCCGCAGCGTCGTCATCACCGTGGACGACGCCCGCACGGCGGCGGCCGTGCTCACCGCGCTGGCGGCCAGGGCGTCGGCCCGCGGAAAGGCGTAGCCGTGCTGGTGCGCATCGACCCTGCGAGCGACGTGGCCATCTTCGACCAGGTGGCCGGCTCGATCAGGGCGGACATGGTCGAGGGCAACCTCCGCCCGGGAGACAAACTCCCGGCCGCACGCGAGCTCGCCGCGTCCCTCCAGGTGAATCTCCACACCGTGCTGCGCGCGTATCAGGTGCTCCGCGAAGAGGGCCTGGTGGACATGCGCAGGGGCAGGGGAGCGGTGGTGACCGCCGCGGCAGGCACGCTCAGTCAGTTGCGTGACCAGATCCTGGACCTGTCACGCAAGGCGCTCGCGCTCGGGATGGCACCCGACGCGCTCGCCGCGTTGGTACGCGACAGCCTCCGCCTCGACGCAGACTAGACGAGCGCCAGCGGGAGCGGCAGGCTGGGCATCGTCACACCTTGAGAAACGGAGTCTCAGCCATGCCTCAACGCACCGCCGTTGTCACAGGAGCCTCGAGCGGCATCGGCGCCGCCACGGCCCGGATTCTTGCCGCTCAGGGCTGGAACGTGATCGTGGGGGCGCGGCGCCTGGACAGGCTCGAGCAGCTCGCGGACCAGATCGGCGGCACAGCCCACGTGCTCGACGTGACCGACCAGGCCTCCGTGGATGCCTTTTGCGACGCCGTGGACGAGTGTCATCTGGTGGTCAACAACGCCGGCGGTGCGCTCGGGACCACGTCGGTAGCCGAGGCGGACGATGCCGAGTGGCTGCGGATGTTCGAGATGAATGTGATGGGCACGCTGCGCGTCACGCGTGCGCTGCTGCCCAAACTGATCGCTTCCGGTGACGGCCAGGTGGTGGCGATCGGGTCGATCGCCGCGCACGAGCCCTACCCCGGCGGCGCGGGTTACAACGCCGCCAAGCACGCCGTGAAGGCGCTCACGCGTGTGCTGCGGCTCGAGACGAAGGGTCAGCCGGTGCGCGTGTGCGAGATCGACCCTGGCCTCGTGGAGACCGAGTTCTCGGTGGTGCGCTTCGCCGGCGATCAGGAGCGCGCGGACAAGGTGTACGAGGGAATGACGCCGTTGACGGCCGACGACGTGGCCGAGGCGGTCGCGTGGGTGGCGTCGCGGCCTGCTCACGTCAATATCGACCAGATGCTGATCATGCCGCGCGACCAGGTCTCCGCCCAGGTGGTGCACCGCACGGCGTAGCAGGCCGTCCAGGGCACGGATCGCGCGGCGCTACCGGCCGGGCGTGTGCGCGCCCTCTGGTCTTGCATGCCTTGACTTGCGGATATGCTAAATCCATAAAGTCGCAATCCCCAAGAAGGTGTCATGCACGACCAGCCCCTGTACGAGATCAAGGCGGACCTCTTCCGCGGCCTCGCACATCCCCTCCGAATCCGCATCCTCGAACTGGTCACGGCGCAACCCGAAGTGCCCGTCTCGGCCATCATTGAGGACACGGGACTCAAGCCGTCCAACCTCTCCCAGCACCTCGCGGTCCTGAGGCGCTACGGACTGCTCGTCTCGGAACGCAGAGCCTCCCAGGTCTATTGCCGCGCCGCCGATCCCGGCGTCGGCGAACTACTCGCCGCCGCGCGCCTGGTGCTCTCCCGCACTCTCGACGCCCGCCAGCGCATCGCCGAGGGTCTCGAAGACGTGCAGGCCCCCGCCAGCGCGTCGCGCTCGTGATGAGCGCCACGCGGCTGCGCACCCTCCTGCCAGGCCGCTCGGACTACGCGCAACTGCGCACCACCTGGAAGGGCGACGTCATCGCCGGCGTCACCGTCGGCATCGTCGCCCTGCCCCTGGCACTCGCCTTTGGCGTCACCTCCGGCGCCGGCGCGGCTGCGGGCCTCGTCACCGCGATCGTGGCGGGCCTCGTGGCAGGCGTGTTCGGCGGTTCCAACATCCAGGTCTCGGGGCCCACCGGCGCCATGGTGGTGGTGCTCGCGCCCATCATCACCGCGCACGGGGTGGGCGCGCTGGCCGTGGTGAGCGCCCTCGCAGGCGTGTTCGTGCTGGTGGCAGGAGTGCTCAAGCTGGGGCGCGCGGTCGCGGCCATCCCGTGGCCCGTCATCGAGGGCTTCACGCTCGGCATTGCCATCATCATCTTCCTCCAACAGGTGCCTGGAGCCCTTGGGGTGACGTCCACGCACCACGGCGCCAACGCCGTGATCGAGGCGGGCAACGCCATCGCCGACGCCAGCGGGGGTAGCGCCGTGTGGTCGCTTGGCATCGTCGCCGGGGTCGCGGCCGTCACGCTTGGCTTCTCCGTGTGGGCGCCGCGCATCCCAGGCTCGATCCTCGCCGTGGTGGGCGCCACCATCGTCGCCGCCGTGGCACACGCCCCCGTGGCCCTCATCGGGGCCCTCCCCGCCGGGCTACCCGCACCCTCGGTGCCGCACGTGAGCCTCGAACTCGCGAGTCAACTGATCGTTCCCGCCGCCACGGTCGCCGCGCTCGCGGCCATCGAATCGCTGCTCTCCGCCCGCGTCGCATCGGCACACTCGAACACCGGCCCGTACGACGCCGACAGGGAACTGGTGGGTCAGGGCCTCGCCTCCGTTGCGTCTGGCTTCTTTGGCGGCATGCCCGCCACGGGAGCGATCGCCCGCACCGCCGTCAACGTCCGCTCAGGAGGCCGCACCCGCCTGGCCGCGATCGTGCACGCCGTCGCACTACTCCTGATCGTCTCGGTGGGGGCCACGGTGGTGGACAACATCCCCTTGGCCGCACTGGCAGGTGTGCTGATGGTGACCGCGGTGCGCATGGTGCCGCGCCGGACCATCACCGCCGTGTTCCGCTCGTCCCGCTCCAGCGCGCTGCTGTTCGTCATCACCGCCGTGGTGACCGTGAGCGTCGACCTCATCTACGCCGTCGGCGTCGGTCTTGTTGCTGCGGCGTTCTTCGCACTACGCGCGCTCGCCGCCACCGCGGGCGTGCACCGCGAAGAACTCCCCGCCCCAGGAATGCCAGGCGACGAGAGCATCGCGGTGTTCCGCATCGACGGTGCCCTGTTCTTCGCCGCCGCCGAACGCGTCCAGGAACGCGTCATGGCGATCGACGGCGTCTCCGTGGTGATCCTGCGGCTCTCCCAGTTGCAGTTGCTCGACGCGACCGGCGCGCAAGTGCTCGTCGAGATTGTCGAGGCCCTCGAGGCGCGCGGCGTCACCGTGCTGATCAAGGGCGTCCAGGAACGCCACCTTGCCCAGGTGACGCGTGCGGGCGTGATCGAGGCGCTCAGGCACCACCATCACCTGTTCGATCATCTCTACGAGGCCATCGAGCACGCCAGGAGCCACGTCGAAAGAGGCGAGGCTGCCGACGAGATCGCCCCCGCCAGCCCGATGCGCGCCTAGCGAGCGCTCCGCGTCAGTGCGGGAGTCGCAATCAGCGAGAACAGGTCCTTGGGGTCCTGCGGGGACGTGATCAGATCGAGCTCGCCCGCAAAGCGGGTGCCATCGACATCATCGCGAAGGTAGGCGAGCGCCACGAAGTCCTCAATCGCAAAGCCCACCGAGTCGAATACCGTGATCTCCGCGTCGTCCGTGCGGCCGGGGGTGGTGCCGGCGACCACGCGCCACAACGCCTCCACCGGGTGGGTCGCAGGCAGCTGCTGAATCTCACCCTCGATGCGGGTCTGCGGCTCGTGCTCCACAAAGATGCGCGAGCGCAACAAGATGGCGGCGTCCAATTCCGTCTTGCCTGGGCAATCGCCGCCGATCGCGTTGAGGTGGACGCCCTCGGTCACCATGTCGTTGGTGAGTACCGTCGCATTGGTCTTGTCGGCGGTGCAGGTTGTGACGATGTCCGCCCCAGCCACCGCGTCGGCCGCGCTGTGCGCCCTGTAGACGTCAAAGCCAAGGCCGGCCATGTTCCGCTCGTACTTGTCCATCGCGGCGGGGTCCACATCCCAGATGCGGACAGAGTCAACGCCCACCACGGCGCGCATGGCAAGCGTCTGGAACTCCGACTGGCTGCCGGTGCCGATGAGGGCCAGCACCTTGGAGTCCGGCCGCGCCAGGTAGCGCGCCGCCATGGCCGACGTTGCCGCGGTGCGCAGCGCGGTCAGCAGGTTCATCTCGGCAACCATGAGCGGGTAGCCGGTCGCCACGTCGGAGTACACGCCAAAGCCGGAGACGGTCTGCAGGCCCACCATCGGGTTCAAAGGGTGACCGTTGACGTACTTGAACGCGTAGTGCTCGCCGTCAGAGGTAGGCATCAGCTCGATCACGCCATGCTTCGAGTGCGAAGCGATGCGGGGCTCGCGTTCAAAGTCCATCCAGCGCGTGAAGGCCTGCTCCATGCGCTGCACCAGATCGATGATGATGGGCTCGACGCCACGCTCGGCAATCCACTCGCGCATGCGGGGGGCATCAACATAGAGAACCATCAGGACTCCTTTCCTGGCGCGCTCCTGAGTTCGAGCGTGCAGCACTTCACGCCGCCGCCGCCGAGCAACAGCTCGGTGAGGTCGACGCCGATGGGGGTGTAGCCGTGGTCGCGAAGCTGGGCGTGGAAGCCCGTCGCGGCCGATGCGGTGATGACGTGCAGCCCGTCGGAGACCGCGTTGAGGCCGAACACCGCGGCGTCTGCTTCCGAGACCTCGATCGCGTCGGGGAAGCGCCGGCGTAGTTCGGCGAGGCTCTGTTCGCTGAATGCGCCGGGGAGGTAGGCGATGTGCTCGGCTCCTGGGCGCCTGTCGAGGATGGTGAGCGCCGTGTCCAGGTGATAGAACTCCGGCCTGACCAACTCCAGCGGCAGCACCTCGCGTCCGAAAACGCTGGCGGCCTCGACGTGGCTGGCGGTGTCAGTGCGGAACCCGTGCCCAGCGAGAATCACGTCGCCGATCGGCAGGAAGTCGCCCTCGCCCTCATTGACGTACTGCGCGTAGTGCACGGTGAGGCCCGCTGCGGCGAACCACGAGCCGTACGCGGGTCCCTCCGGTTGACGCTGTGGGTAGTGAAAGCTTGCGGTGTACGCGACGTCGTCGATCACCAGTCCGCCGTTTGCGGCAAAGACCATGTCCGGCAGGCCATCGATCGGTGAGATCTCCCGCACCTCGAAGCCAAGGCTCCTGTACGTCTCGCGCAACTGTTCCCATTGAGTCACCGCGCGGCCAGTATCCGTGGGGCTGTCGGGATCCATCCAGGGGTTGATGCGATAGCTCACGGTGAAGTGACTGGGGCGGCACATGAGAACGCTCATCGCTTGAGCGCTGCGTTCCGTGACGCGCGGGGACGGCGCGGTGATGGTCATATGGGGGGACCTCCTGGGGACAGGATGCCAACAAAGTCATGCACGAATACGACCAGTGACGCCATTTCTGTGCGTCTTCGGTGTCCGCTGTGCAAGAATCGGGCGCAATGGGAGGTGCAGCGTGACCATCGACGGCCTTGACCGGCTCATCATCGACCACCTCAGGGTGGACGGCAGGGCGAGCTTCGCCGACATTGCCCAGCGGGTGGGGCTCTCCGCCTCCGCCGTGAAGCGGCGCATCGACAGGATGACCGCTGAGGGTGTGATCAGGGGTTTTGGCGTGCGGCTCGACCCCACCGTGGATGGTCAGGCCATCGAGGCGATCGTCGAACTCTTCTGCACCGGCACGGTCGCCCCCGAGGAACTCAGGCGAATCCTGAGCGGTAACTCCCACGTCGTGGAGGCCTGGACCGTCACGGGATCGGCCGACGCTTTAGTGCGCATGCGCGCCGCCACCATGACGGACCTCGAGGAGGCCCTGGAGACGATCAGGCTTGCGCGTCAGGTGGATAACACCCGCAGCGCCTTGGTGCTGTCGCGGCTGGTGGAGAACACCGGGGCGTAGTCGAGCCCCGCCTTGGCGGCGGTCCCTACCAGGTGGGCAGCCACACGTGGATGTCGCGATACCAGTCAGGGATCGATTGCCCCGTCCAGAGCGGATAGAAGAACGCGGACACGAAGATCGTTGCCACCAGGAACCAGCCCACCGCGAGGCCGCGCCTGCGCGAGAAGCGACCCTCAAGCCAGTCGGGCTGGGCGAAGCGCTGGAGCGCCCACACCAGCGTCATCACGACGAAAGGCGCCATCGTGACTGCGTAGAACGTGAAGATGGTGCGGTGCGCAAAGGGAACCCACGGGAGCCATGAGGCGAGCGTTCCCACCACGAGGATCATGCCGAGCCGATCCCTGCGGACCATGAATCGCCAGATCGCGTAGCACAGCGCAGCCAGCCCAGCCCACCAGATGAAGGGATTGCCCACCGACGTGATCGCCTGCACGCAACTGTCGCCCATGCACCTGGCGTCTTCAATGCGTTCAAAGTAGAACGAGGTCGGCCTGAACTGGATGATCCAGCCGCCCGGGTGGGACTCCCACGGGTGCGGCGTGGACAGGTCCTTGTGGAAGTCGTACATCGACTGGTGGTAGCTCCACAGCGACCGCAGCGGCGCAGGGAGCCACGTGACGCCCTCGTCGGGGTGGTTCTCCGCCCACCGACGCCGGTAGGAACCCTCGGTCGCGAACCAGTTGGCCCACTGGGCGATGTAGACGGCGGGCAGGATCATGAGCGTTGCCACCACGCCGGGCAGGGCCGTGCGTAGAGCCGTTGCCGACAGCCAGTGCCGGTATCCGGCGGCCTTGCGGTCGGCGGCATCAAGCAGCACGAAGGTCACGAGGAACGCTGCGGCGAAGTACAGCCCAGACCACTTCACGCCCGCAGCAAGTCCCAGGGCCACGAGCGCCGCCAGGCGCCACCACCTGATGCCAACGCGCGGCCCCCAGTCGCCGACGGTGTCGGCTGGATGGGCGTCATAGATGCGTTGAGCCCGCCATCGGTCTAGCCACAGCAACGCGAAGGCGGCGACCACAAAGAAGGTCAGGAAGATGTCCAGGATCGCGGTGCGCGACATGGTGATGTGGAGACCATCGATCGCGAGCAACAGCCCGGCGACCCCGCCCCACAACGTGGATCGCATGATGCGACGCATCAGGAGCGCGACGATCAACACGGTCGCGGTGCCCAGCAGCGCTCCGGCGAAGCGCCAGCCGAAAGGCCCGTAGCCAAACACCTTCATGCCGGCCGCGATCAGTAGCTTGCCCACCATCGGATGGACGATGTAGTCACCCTCGGTCTCGAGGTCGGAGTAGTCGCCTTGCGCGAAGTGGCCCTCGTCGTCTCCCCAATTGCCCTCGTATCCGAAGGTGAGCAGCGAGTAGGCGCCGCGGACGTAGTAGACCTCGTCAAAGACAAGGGCGCGCGGATGGCCAAGATCGGCGAAGCGCAGCACGGCGGCAAGGAGGGTGACGGCCGACGCCATGACGGTCGCACGCCAGCGCCACAGGGTCCCGATCACGGCAAGAGCCTAGTCGCCGCCAGGCCAGGGGAGCACAGCGTCGGCGCCGCTGTATGCAAGTCTGGAGCCATGCCAGGCCGACTCATCCTTGCCGCCACCCCCATCGGCAACGTCGGCGACGGCAGCGCCAGGCTGTGGGAGGCCCTGTCAACGGCCGACGTCGTGGCTGCGGAGGACACCCGGGTCACCAAGGAATTGGCCATGCGGGCGCAGATTCGCCTCGCCGGCGAGCTGGTTGCGCTTCACGAGCACAATGAGGAGCGCGTCGCCCAGCGACTGGTGGACAGGGTGCTCGCGGGGGAGACCGTGGTGGTGGTGTCAGACGCCGGCATGCCCATGGTTTCCGACCCCGGCTACCGGCTCTTGCAGGTGGCCATCGCGGCCGATGCTCCCGTCGAGGTGCTCCCTGGCCCGTCAGCGGCGCTCGCCGCGCTCGCGCTGTCGGGCCTGCCGACGGATCGTTTCGCCTTCGAGGGCTTTCCCCCTCGTAAGGAGGGCGAGAAGGCTTCTGCACTCGCCGCATTGGCTGGCGAGCAACGCACGCTGATCTTCTTTGAGTCGCCGCACCGCGTGGCGGCCACCTTGACGGCCATGGCCGCGGCTTTTGGCGCCGACCGGCAGGCCTCCGTGTCGCGCGAGATCACCAAGCGCTACGAAGAGACGCGCCGAGGGCCTCTTGCCGACTTGGCGGAGTGGGCCGAGGCGGAGGAGCCGCGTGGGGAGATCGTGATCGTGGTGGCCGGGCGTCCCGCAGAGGCGCCGACGCTTGAGCGCCTCGTCGCAGAAGCCTTGACGCGCGTGGGCGAGGGAGAGCGCGCCAAAGCCGTGGTGGCAGATCTCGCCGCCACCTTCGGTGTTCCGCAACGCGACCTCTATGCCGCCGTGGTGGCGGCTCGCAGCGACCGCTGACGTCGGACGCCAGCGGTCGCGTGGCCGGCCTTAAGCGTCGCGCTTGGAGATCGCCTCGTCCACCGCAGGCTCGCCCAATTTGCCCATCCACTCGAGCAGTTCGGGGTACGCCGAAGGGTTGGCCGCCACGGTGGGCCTCAACTCCGGGATGGTGGTAGCGATCTCGTGCAGCGCCTGAGCGGAGGTGTCGGGGTCGGCGGCCTCGGCTGCACGTGGGTGCGCCTCCGGTGCCGCAGCGGCCTCTGACGCGGGAGCGGGTGGCTCGGGGATCTCCGTCGTCGGCGCCAAGACCTGCGGCTCGACGACAGGGGCGGGCACAGGGGCCTCGACAGCGGCAGCCTGCCCTGCGTCGTCCGCCGCGGCCTGGGAGACAGGCGCGGGGGCCACGGGAGCGTTCGCGCCGCGCATGGATAGAGCGAGCAGTGCGATCACCGCGAGCGGCAGCGCTACGTGCAGCAGGATGTCAAGGAACCCGACGTCGCCCAGCTTGTTGACGAGCACAAGCGAGATGACGCCCACCAGAATGGTTCCGCCCATCACGGCGATCGCCACCATCCGCGAGCCAGTGAAGTTCTGGCGCACGAAGGCCGCCGCAATGAGCGCCGCCGTGGTGGTCAGGATGAGCGTCACGATGTAGCCAATCGCCACGCCTGTCGAGACATCGAAATCGCCCACCATACGCAGAATCGTCATGATGATGGCGGCACCAGAGATGCCAGCGATGGCGAACAGCAGCCAGGTTGCGGCGCCGGAGTCCCTCGTGGCCGAATCCGCAGCCTTCGTGTGTCCCTTGACCAGCGGGGATGAGACGACGGCGCCAAGCGTGATGAGCGGGAGGATGCTGAACACGGGGGCATGGAGCGATTCCATACCGGCGCCTGACAAGTCCCAATCGGTCATCCAGTCGATGACAGCGGTGCCAAAGACGGCCAGCGTGCCAGCGAACACCGCGGCGCGGGCGGCCGCGCTGCGCACAAAGAGGCCGAAGGTTGCCGCACCGAGGGCGACAAGGATGATGAGCACTGACAGGACAACGATGCCGATCGTGGCTGCTTCCATGTCCTTGTAGTCCAGCACCACCAGGATGAGGTTGAGGAACGACAGCACGGTCCACAGCGCGGCAAGGCCTACTGCGCCCTGTTGCATCACTGTCACTTGCCACGGTGCGAGGGAGTCGCTCTCTGCGACGCGCGGCATGCCGGCGAGAACCGCTCCCGCAAGGCCAAACGCCGCGGCGACGCCGATCCCGCCGGAGTAGTACCACTCGTCGGCGCCCTTCGACGCGTCAATGATCAGGTAGATGGCGACAACGAGCGCGTAGGGAGCGTTGGCCGCGCCCCTGATGAGGGCGGCGGTGCCGACAGTCATTGCCGGTCCGAAGACTTGGGCTCTGGCCAGGTACGTCAGCGCGAGCGACAAGATGCTCAGCACCGTCACGAGCACCACAGCGATGTTGTCCGTGGCACCCCTGGTCGCGAAGTCGTCGAGGTTCCATGGCATCGACAGCGACACGAGCAGCAGGACGAGCGCGACCGCATCCCGCACGTAGTCGCTCACCGGGATGCCAGCGAAGGGGTTGGGGGTGCCGTGAGCGTGCGGGGGCGCAGGCGTGGTGGGCGCTGGTTCAGTGGTCATGAGCGGAATGCCTCCTGAGGATGGTGCGCGTGGTGACCTGCCCTAGCGGCGATGGCGCTGCGCCGGCGGTCTGACTCCACCCTAGCGACGGCGGTTCAGCGTGAGAACCTCTCCCGCGAAGACGTTCCCGCGTGATGGCCGCCTGCGGAACCCGGCCGATGCTGTCACTAGGATGAGCGGCATGTCTCGCATTCTCTCTGCTGTTGCCTGGCCGTACGCAAACGGGCCCCGCCACATCGGCCACGTGGCCGGTTTTGGAGTCCCTTCCGATGTGTTTAGCCGGTACATGCGGATGGCAGGCCACGACGTGCTGATGGTCTCAGGAACGGACGAGCACGGCACGCCGATCCTGGTGCAGTCCGAACGCGAGGGCGTGTCGCCTCAGGAGCTGGCCGACCGCTACAACAGGGTGATTGTCGAAGACTTGGTGCAACTGGGCCTGAGCTACGACCTGTTCACGCGGACCACCACCGGCAACCACTACCGCGTGGCTCAAGATCTCTTCACCGCCTGCCACAGCAACGGCTACATGGTGGCCAAGACCACGCGGGGAGCGATTTCCCCTTCGACGGGCCGCACCTTGCCCGACCGCTACATCGAGGGCACCTGTCCCATCTGTGGCTACGACGGCGCCCGCGGCGATCAGTGTGACAAGTGCGGCAACCAGCTGGACGCGATTGATCTGATCGATCCCGTCTCCAAGATCAACGGCGAGACGCCTGAGTTTGTGGAGACCGAGCACTTCTTTCTCGACCTGCCGGCGCTCGCCGAGAGGCTAGGGGAGTGGCTGGGCGGACGCCAGGGATGGCGCCCCAACGTGTTGAACTTCTCGCTGAACCTGCTCAAGGATGTGCGACCTCGTGCGATGACACGTGACATCGATTGGGGCATCCCCGTTCCGCTGATGGGTTGGGACAACAACCCGAACAAGCGCCTCTACGTGTGGTTCGACGCCGTGATCGGTTATCTCAGCGCCTCAATCGAGTGGGCTCGCCGGTCCGGTGACCCTGACGCGTGGCGCAAGTGGTGGAACGACCCAGAGGCGTTGTCGTACTACTTCATGGGCAAGGACAACATCACCTTCCACTCCCAGATTTGGCCAGCCGAGCTGCTCGCGGCCAACGGTCGGGGCGCCAAGGGCGGCAGGGTCTCGGAGTTCGGCGAGTTGCGACTTCCCACCGAGGTGGTCTCAAGCGAGTACCTCACGATGGAGTCGAACAAGTTCTCTTCTTCTCGCGGGCACGTGATCTACGTGCGCGACATGCTGTCTCGTTACCAGCCGGACGCACTCAGGTACTTCATTGCTGTTGCAGGGCCCGAGACGTCGGACGCCGACTTCACCTGGGCCGAATTCAAGCGCCGCACGAACGACGAACTGGTGGCTGGCTGGGGCAACCTCGTCAACCGCACCGCCACGCTGCTGCACAAGAACATCGGCTCGATCCCCGAACTGATCGACCTTCAGGACATTGACAACGCTGCCCTTGCCGCGTCGGAGGCTGGATTCGACGAGGTGGGCAGGCTCATCGGTATTCACCGCCAACGCCAGGCGGTGAGCGAGGCGATGCGCATCGTCGGCGACGCGAACAAGTACCTCGCGGACACCGCGCCGTGGAAGCTCAAGACCACCGACCCCGAGCGGATGAAGACCGTGCTTGGCGTGGCCGCACAACTGGTGAGCGACGCCAACACGATGCTCGCGCCGTTCATGCCGCACGGCGCACAGAAGGTCCACGAGGCGCTCGGCGGCGATGGCGTCTTCTCGCCGATGCCGCGCATCGCCGAGGTTCAAGACCTTGACGTGGCCGATCGCAGCTATCCCGTGATCGAGGGAGATTACTCGGTGCAGCACGGCACGTGGCATCGCAATGCGCTCGTGCCTGGCACGCCGGTGCCGGCGCCAAGCCCCATCTTCACCAAGCTCGATGACGACGTGGTGGAGGCCGAGCTCGAGCGCATGCGTTCGGAAGCCTGACAGGGGTAGCGAGACGCTGACGCCCGCCCCCAGCGGGCCCTCGCCGGAGGGAATGCGGTTTCCGATACGCTTTCGTGCATCACTGAGGAGGATGCATGGGCGAGCGGCGAACACGCACGAAGGCAAAGCGGCCCTCCGGCGTCGCGACCATTTCCGACGTCGCTGCCGAGGCAGGCGTTTCGGTCGCCACCGTGTCGCGGGTGATGAACGGCAACCCCACCGTCGCGGGTGAACTGGCCGCCAAAGTTCGGGAGGTCGCGGAGCGGCTTCACTACTCACCGAGCGTCCTTGGTCGCAACCTCTCGCTCGGCAAGACGCGCACCGTCGCGCTCGTGGTGCCTGACGTGACCAACCCGATGTTCCAAGAGGTGTTGCGCGGGGTCACCACAGCGGCGGCTCAAGACGAGTACCGCGTGCTCATTGCGGACTTGGCGGAGGATGCGGCGGAAGGCGCGACCATCACCCTCGATGCTCGCAGTCGCTGCGACGCCGCCATCTTGGTCTCGCCGCGACTTCCTGAAACGCAACTCCGGTCCATGCTGGGCGGACTCACGCCGGCCGTCGTCATCAACCGTCACTTGCCCGGTAGCGGACTGCCGAGCCTGGTTGTCGACCACGCGGCTGGCGTTCGCGCCGCAATTCGCCACCTTTTCGATCTAGGCCACCGAGACATCGCGTACGTCGCTGGCAACCCGCTGAGCGCGGCTGATCAGCTTCGCCGCGACGGGATTAGCCAGGCACAGCTGGAGCTTCCAGACGTGAGAGTGCAGGTGCTGCCCGGTGGGGCGCAGATCGACGACGGTTACGACGCTGCCGACGCCGTCGTGGCTGCAGGGGTGACGGCCGTCGTATGCCATAACGACTTGGTGGCCTTCGGGCTCATGGCACGCGCCCGCGAGCGAGGAGTGAACGTGCCGCGGGACCTGTCGGTGGTGGGTTTCGACGACATTCAGTTTGCGAGGTATGCGACTCCCGCGCTGACGACGCTCGCCGCGCCGCACAGGGAGTTGGGCGCGCGCGCCTGGCGAGAGTTGAGCGCGGTGATTAGCGGCGGGACCCCCACCACCGGCGCGCTGTGGTTCGCGCCCGAGTTGGTGATCAGGGACAGCACCGCTCCTCCTGCGTCCAGTTCCGCGTAGAAACCGGTTACTGGTAGAGTTGTCGGGAGCGAAAGAGTGGTGTTCCCGTGTCCGACAACCGCATTCTCGTGTTGCGAGCCGACGACAACGTCGGCGTTGCCGTTGATGGCTTGGCCCGTGGCGACTCCGTCACAGTTGGCGACATCCACCTGACGGCGTCGAGCACGGTGCCGAGTGGGCACAAGATTGCGATCCGGCCCATTGCGACCGACGGCGCCGTTCTCAAGTACGGGCAGTTGATCGGGCGCGCAAGCCGCGACATCCAGGTAGGCGACCACGTCCACGTTCACAATCTCGCGATGGCGGACGAGGCGAGGCGAGAGGTGGGCACTGCGGCGGTGCGCGCCGACGTTCAGGCGGTCTCGATGCCGACCTTTGAGGGCTACCGGCGTGCCGATGGACGCTGGGGCACGCGCAACTACATCGCGGTACTGACCACCGTCAATTGCTCGGCATCGACGGCCCGCCTGATCGCAGACCAGTTCCGGTTTGGGCGCGGGCTGGAGGCCTTTGATCACGTCGACGGCGTGATCGCGTTGACCCACGACACAGGCTGCGGCCTGGTGCCCAGCAGCGAGGGCGCCCAACTGACCATGCGCACGCTCCGCGGCTACGCCGACCACCCGAACGTCGGCGGCGTACTGGTTCTTGGCCTTGGCTGCGAGATGCTGCAGGCGCAGACACTGCTCAACGGGCTCGACCTCACCAAGCCGGTCGAGACCATGATCATTCAAGAGAGCGGCGGGATTCGCTCGACGGTGCGCGCGGGCGTGAGTGCGATCGAGAAGATGCTTCCCGTCGTCGACCAGGCCCGCCGGGAGACGGCCCCTGCGTCGGCTCTGGTGCTGGGGCTCAATTGCGGGGGCTCTGACGGTTACTCAGGGATCTCGGCGAACCCCGCTCTCGGCTATGCCTCAGATCAACTGGTAGCGCTCGGCGGCACCAGCATTCTTGCGGAAACGCCAGAGGTGTTCGGGGCTGAGCATCTGCTGACCGCGCGCGCGACTGATCCGACGGTGAGCGCGCGCCTGATCGAGCGGATCGAGTGGTGGCGCGAGTACATGACGCGAGGCGGCGGAACGCTCGACAACAATCCGTCACCAGGCAACAAGGCTGGCGGCCTGACGACCATTCTGGAGAAGTCGCTCGGCGCGGTCGCCAAGAGCGGCACCGCACCTCTCGTCGCCGTCCACGAGTACGCGGAGCGCGTCGCGGAATCCGGTCTCGTGTTCATGGACACCCCTGGCTACGATCCCGTTTCCGTCACGGGCATCGTTGCTGGCGGCGCAACCGTCGTGGTCTTCACGACGGGGCGCGGTTCGGTGTTGGGCTCCAAGCCGAGCCCCACCATCAAGGTCGCCACCAACACCGCGATGTACGAGCGGATGAGCGAAGACATGGACATCAACGCTGGCACGATAGTCGACGGCAAGGCGACCGTAGAAGAGGTGGGTGACCAGATCCTTGCCGAGATCTTGGCCGTGGCGTCAGGGCGTCCGACCGTGTCGGAAGACCTTGACCTCGGCGCCGACGAGTTTGTCCCGTGGCAGTTGGGCGCCGTGACGTGAGCGACGTCGAGGTCGCGCGGCTGCCGCGCTTGGGCGAGGGCGTCTCGCGCCCCGACACGAGGCCCCGCAGGATCTTGCAGTTCGGCGCGGGCAATTTCCTGCGAGGGTTCGTCGACCAAATGGTGCAGGAGTCCAACGACGCTGGCGCAAGCGACGCGGGAATCGTCGTGGTCAAGGCCACTGCGCGACCCGACGAGGCCTTCCAACGCTTGCGGGACCAGCGCGGCATGTTCCACGTGGTACTTGAGGGGATTCACCACGGACAGCGCATGCAGCGAACGACCCTGGTGACATCTGTGCAGCGCGTCATTTCCGCGTATGACGACCCTGATGAATATCGGGACGCCTACCTCGACCCAGACCTCCAGATCATCGTGTCGAACACGACGGAGGCTGGCCTCGTGTGGCAGCAGGACAATCTTGATGCGAAGCCGCCGGACTCCTTCGCGGGCAAGCTCACGGCGTTGCTGTTCGACCGCTGGCGCGAGTTCCAGGGTGCTCCCTCTGCTGGGCTCGACATCGTGCCGTGCGAACTCGTGGCGGACAACGGCCAGCTGTTGAGGTCTTTGGTTCATCGCCACGCCGCGGAGCATTCGCTGCCCCAGGGCTTCCTCGATTGGCTCGATGGCGCTTGCGCTTTTCACGACACGCTCGTTGACCGCATCGTCCCCGGGTATCCGCATGCCAACGCCGAGACGCTGATGGCGCGCTGGGGCGTGCGAGACGAGGTGGCGGTGGCGGGCGAGGACTACGCGCAGTGGGCCATCGTCGGTACTGAGCGGCTTCGCGAGCGGCTGCCGTTCGACCGTGCGGGACTGCCAGTGCTGTACGTGGACGACGTGGCGCCGTACCGCGAGACCAAGGTGCGCGTGCTCAACGGTTCGCACACCCTGCTCGCCGCCGTCGGCCTCGCCTTGGGGGCCTCCACGGTCCGCGAGGCGATCTCCAGACCCGAGTTGCTCGCGTTGTTGCGCTCGCTCCTTGAACGGGAGGTGCTGCCTACACTGCCGAGCGATCCCGATCACGCAAGAGCCTTCGCCGCCGACGCGCTCGAGCGCTTCGCGAATCCCTCCCTCGAGCACCTGTTGGGCGACATCGCGCTCAATTCGCTCGCGAAGTGGCGAGTGCGCGCGCTGCCCGTCATTGTCGACTGCTGGGCGGCTGGTCGCGAGGCACCACGCGAAGTCCTGGGACTCGCGTGCACGCTGCTGCGATACGCCGGGATCGTGGCCGCGGACGGGCCACCCGTCGCGGACGACCAGGCTCTTGTCGAGTCCATTGCGTCGGCGTATGACCCCGCCGATGCGCTCCGCTGGGTGCGCGCAGCAATAGGCGCACTCGGGTGGTCTGTCGACGTGGACGCGGCCGTTGTCGCCCGGCTCGCCGACGAGGTGGCGACCCAAGTCGACCTCATCACCTCTGCGGGGCTCTCACGCCTCGTCTCCGAGCTCGCGTAGCCCCCTGCGGGGCACTCACGCACCCTCAGCAGCCGCTCGGGCTCGCCTGCGGGGCACTCACGCACCCTCGGTGACCGCCGGTGGCCCTACCGGTCCACCCTCGCGCCGCCGCCTCGAGCAAGCTTGGTCACTTCGGCGGCCGTGGCCATCGACGTGTCTCCCGGCGTCGTCATCGCGAGTGCACCGTGTGCGGCGCCATACTCGACGGCGGTCGCCAGGTCGGCGCCGCTCAACAGGCCATGAATGAGGCCCGAGGCAAAGGAGTCTCCACCTCCCACGCGGTCAAAGATCTCCAGGTGGTCGCGCGTGGTCGCTCGCACCATCCCCGTGGCAGGCGACCAGGCGACGGCGCCCCAATCGTTGTCGCTCGCCGTGTGCACCGTCCGCAACGTGGTGGCGATGACGGACAGCCCCTGGTACTCATTGGCCACGTTGTCGATCATCGCGGCGAAACCCGCCACATCAAGCTCCGCGAGGTCAGCGCCAACCCCCGGCACCGGGAAGCCGAGCGCCGCGGTGAAGTCTTCCTCGTTTCCGATCATGACGTCCACGTAGGGTGCGATCGCGCGGTTAACCTCTTGAGCGCGAGCCTGGCCGCCGATGCTCTTCCACAGACTTGGCCGGTAATTGAGGTCGTAAGACACGACGGTGCCGTGTCTGCGCGCCGCCTGCACCGCGGCGAGACACGTCTCCGCCGAGACATCGGACAGGGCAGCGAAGATGCCGCCAGTGTGAAACCACCGCACGCCTTGGTTGCCAAAGAGGTCGTCGAAGTCGACGTCGTCAGCGCGCAGTTGAGAGGCAGCGCTCAGGCCCCGGTCCGATACCCCGACGGCTCCACGCACGCCGAAGCCCCGCTCCGTGAAGTTGAGGCCGTTGCGCACTTGCCTGCCGATGCCGTCGTAGGGCACCCAGGTCACCCGCGAAGTATCGACGCCGCCGGTAAGCATGAGGTCCTCGACGAGGCGCCCGACTTCGTTGTCGGCGAGCGCGGTGACGATCGCGGTGCGCAGATCAAAGACGCGCCGCAGTCCCCTCACCACGTTGTACTCGCCGCCGCCCTCCCACGCCGTGAAAGTGCGGGCGGTGCGAATTCTGCCCGCGCCGGGGTCTAGTCGGAGCATCACCTCGCCGAGCGCCACGGCATCGTAAGCGCAGTCCTCGGCCGGCTTGAGGTTCACGACGGTCTGGCTCACGATGCTCCCTTCGTCACGGCGTTTGCCGCTGCGACGGCCTGGGTGGTGAGGTCCGCGATCTGGTCCCACTGCCGCGATTCAATGGCGTCCCTCGGCACCATCCAGGACCCGCCGACGGCAACGACCGAGCCGAGCGAGAGGTAGTCGCCGACGTTGGTGGCGGTGACTCCGCCGGTGGGGACAAAGCGCATCGCGGCGAAAGGCGCAGCGAGAGCCGCGATCGCCGCAGGGCCACCAGATGTGTTGGCGGGGAAGAACTTCACGACGTCCAGACCCATCGCCTGGGCGGTTTGGACTTCAGTGGCAGTCACGGCACCAGGAATCACGCCGATGCCGTGGTGCAGGGCTCGCTCGACCACCGCTCGCGACAGGCCGGGTGAGACGACAAACTGCGCCCCAGCGTCGGCGGCGCGATCGACGTGGTCGGCCGTGAGAACTGTGCCAGCACCGACCATGACGTCGCCCCTGGCGGCGATGATGCGGATGGCGTCGAGCGCGGCGGCGGTGCGCAGGGTCACCTCGGCGATCGGCAGCCCTCCGGAAACGAGCGAGCCCGCGAGATCGTGCGCGCAAGCGGCGTCATCGATCACCACCACCGGCACCACACGATGTTGTTCCAGGGTGTGGGTGACGGAGGTGATCGATGCGGACGTCTTGGGGTGATCGGGTGACACAGTCATGCTCCCTACACGGTCCGCTCGTAGGCTCGCTTGGCAAGGCCGACAGCCAGCTCGTTTGCCGTCTCGAAAGCCTCATCGAGATCCAGCCGGTGCTCGGCGACGAGGCGAGCCAAGAAGCCTGCGTCGATCCGCCTGGCGAGGTCATGCCTCGCCGGCACGGTGAAGAAGGCCCTGGTGTCGTCCACAAAGCCGGTGGTGTTGAAGAAGCCAGCCGTATCGGTGACGGCTTCGCGGAACCGCATCATCCCGCCAGGAGTGTCGAGGAACCACCACGGGGCACCGAGTTTCACCGAGGGATAGACGCCTGCGAGCGGCGCCAGTTCGCGCGAGTACGTGTCCTCGTCGACCGTGAACAGGATCAGCCTCAAGCGGTTGTCCCTGCCGAACTCGTTGAGCAGCGGCCGGAGCGCGTGAGTGAAGTCGGTGGGGGCGGGAATGTCGTAGCCGATGTCGGGCCCCCGCTCCGTGTACGCCTCGCCGTGGTGATCGCGCAACACTCCAGGATGGAGCTGCATGACGAGCCCGTCTTGAGTCGACATGCGCGCCATCTCGACGAGCATGTGACCAGAGAAGGCGGCCGCTTCTTGCTCGGTCACCGCGCCGCGCAGCGATGCATCGTAGATGCGCCTCGCGGTGGCGGGATCGAGCGCCTCCGCCGCGGCGCTCACGTGACCGTGATCGCTCGCGCGTGCGCCAGCTGCAACGAAGCGTTCGCGCTGGGATGCGAGCGCGTCGAGGTAGCGGTCGTACGTGCCGGTGTCGATTCCAGTGACCTCGCCCAGTGCCGCCACCTTGTCGCTCCAGCCGTGTGCGGTGGGGTGTACCAACGCGTCTGGTCTGAAGGTCGGCACGATGCGTTCGCCCCAACCGCGCTGTGCCAGCGAGGTGTGGTGGGGCAGTGTCGACGCCGCGGAGTCCGTCGTTGCCAGAATCTCGATTCCGAAGCGATCGAGGAGTGACAGCGGGCGCGAATCCGGCCGCGCCAGCACCTCGGAGATCGTGTCGTACGCCTTGTCCGATGTTGCTGCCGACAGTTGCTCCGTGACGCCGAAGAAGGTGACGAGAACGTGCTCAAGCCAGTAGCGAGTGGGGGTGCCCCTGAAGAGGTGCCAGTTCTCCGCAAAGCGCCGCCAGATCTCACGAGGGTCGCTTTCGACGGGGCCGCCATCACGCCGAGGGACTCCCATCGCATCGTGAGACACGCCTTGAGACAACAGCATGCGCACGAGGTAGTGGTCGGGTACCACGAGTACTTCCGCCGGGTTGCCGAACGCCTCGTCGGCGTCGAGAAGTGCGGCGGGGATGTGCCCGTGCATCGACACGATGGGGAGCTCTGCAACGCTCTGATAGAGCTGCCTTGCGATCTCACGCACGGCCGGCTCTGCTGGCAGCGCCCTATCGGGGTGAAGGGTCAATGGCCTCGTGATCATGGCTTCCTCAGATCTCGCCGATAGTGAGTTCATTAATCCGGACAGGCATTCCGGACTGCATAGAGCGGTTCGCCGCGAGTCCCACGGCGACAGCAAGAAGTCCGTCGCGCCATCCAGCGCGTTGAGCGAGCGGATCGTCCCGCGTGCCGTCGAAAAGGTCGTCCAGCATCGCGGCGTCGCCGCCGCCGTGGTCGCCATCTCCGTCGTCGACGGCGACCTCGCGGGCTTCTTCCCACAGGCCTTGCACGACGAGCCGATGGCCGGCCCGGCGCGCGTTGGTCCCAGGGGCGTTGGCGCGATGGGCAGGGCGTGACTGGGAGGGTGAGCCAACCGCGCTGTCTGGCCCGGCGGGTGACGCGGCGCGTTCCACCACCTCAAGTTCGGCCCTGCCCTTGGTGCCGGTGATGGACACGCGGTACCCCTCCCACGGCGCGTACGCGACCAAGGAGTACGTGAGGGTCGCTCCGCCTTGGTAACCGACCATCGCCGACATCGTGTCTTCGATGGTGATCCCGGGACCGAACACGTCCGCGTCGCGCCGGTAGCCATCGTGGCGCTCGCCCTCGAGGTACAGCAGGCGAGACGTCTCGTCGGCGGTCAGGTCAAGCAGGTAAGGATCAGGAGGGGAGTCCGGTAGGGGCCCGCCAGGCTCGCCTGGCGTCCCGCGCTCAGGGCGCGCCGTCTCAGAGGCCGCTTTGCCGGCGCCGGCGTCTCCGTAGAATCTCAAGGCGCCTCGCGCGAACACGGTCTGTGGCGCGTCCTCGAGCCACCAGTTCACGAGGTCGAAGTGGTGGCTCGCCTTCTGGATGAGCAGCCCGCCTGACCTGTCCTTGTCGCGATGCCACCGTCGGAAGTAGTCGGCGCCGTGGATGGTATCGAGCATCCACTCGAAATGGATGGCCGTGACGGTTCCGATCACTCCCGATGCGACGATGCGCTTGAGTGCGACGTTGCGGGGTGCGTAGCGGTAGTTGAACGTCACGGACAGTTGCCCGCCGGTGCGCTCCAAGGCCGAAGCGATCTGGCGGCAACCAGCTGCGGTCGTGGCGACGGGCTTCTCCAGCACGACGCGAGCGCCAGCGTCGAGAGCGCGAGCGGTCAGGTCGGCATGGGTGTCGTCCGGTGAGGTGACAATGACGGTGTCGACGCGCTCCGAGGCGATCATGTCTTCATAGTTCTCGGGCCGATAGGTGGGGACTTCCTGCATGCCCGACGCGGCGAGCCTGGCGTTGTAGAAAGACGCCCTGGCCGGGTTGGGCTCGCACCACGCCACGATGGCCCCGTACCGTGCGTGATCGCCGAGCAAACCGTCGACGTACGCCGCAGCACGGGCGCCGGTGCCTGCTACCGCGTAGCGACGCTGCCGCGCGGAGTGGGGGTGAGCGCTAACGGGAATCCCCTTTCGATTCGCACTGGCGGCCTGATGAGCGGTGCCGAGCCCGCCAACTCCGCACAGTAACCGATTTCTCAGAAGGTCGCAATCCGCCTCAGCAAGGGGCGCGAAGTGGGCACGATGTGCGTCGGGCGTGCGTGCTTACTGCGTCGGCGACCGTAAGGCGGTGCGCCGAGACATCCAATCAGAAGGCGGTTTCCCCGTTGCGCATGACGCGAGACGGGATGGCGGCAAGGCCAGGCGTCGTCCCCTCCTCCCGCAAGCGCTACCGTCGGGAGGGTGAACGACGTTGCATGGGCCACCCCAGGAACAGGACTACCGTCGCCGATGGTTGACAACCACTGCCACCTCGACTTCCCCTACAGAGGCGCGGAACCGCGCAGCACGTCTCAGATCCTCGACGAGGCCGCCGCCGTCGGCGTCACCCGTGCCGTGCAGATTGGCTGCGACATCGCGTCCGCGCGTTGGACCGCCCAGGCCATCCAGGAGGATGACCGTCTGGTCGGAGGGGTGGCGCTCCACCCCAACGAAGCTCCCCTTCACGCAGCGGGCGAGCACGACAGCGGCCTTGACTACCAGGAGGCGTTGGCCGAGATCGCTCGGTTAGCCCGCGTGCCACGCATGCGAGTCATTGGCGAGACGGGTCTGGACTACTTCCGCACCGAGCCAGAGCGGCGCGACGCCCAAGTGACGTCTTTCAGGGACCACATCGCGCTCGCGAAAGAGCTTGACCTCGTCTTGCAGATCCACGATCGCGACGCCCACGCGGACGTGCTGGAGATCTTGGAGCGAGACGGCGCACCGGAGCTCACGGTCTTTCACTGCTTCTCTGGCGACGCAGGCATGGCGAAGTTGTGCGCCCACCGCGGCTACTACGTGAGCTTTGCCGGCAACGTGACGTTCAAGAACGCGACGGCGTTGCGGGCGGCGCTCGCGGTCACTCCTCTTGAGCGCGTGCTCGTGGAGACCGATGCCCCCTTCCTCACTCCGCATCCCCAACGCGGCCGCGTGAACTCGCCGTCTCAAGTGGCGACCACCATGCTGACAATCGCGGAGGTGACGGGCTCCGACCTCGAGTTCGCCTGCGCCACCATCAACGGCACGTCGGAACGGCTCTACGGTCCCTGGTGAGGCGTATACCACGGAATCGCGCAATTTCCTTGGGTTTGCGCCCACGTGTGTCGATGTGAGACAAAGGGGGATTGACACGCGCCTGTTGAACCCAAGGAATCTATGACGTATCGGACGCTTCCACCAGCGCCGGGCGGTCGCCGTGAGCGTCGCCTGCGCAATCGAGCGCGCCTGCGAACGTACCGTCAACTCGGCACGACAGTCGTCATGGGAGCGGTCGCGGCAGCGACCTTCACCTCTGCAGGCGCGACGAACGTTGCCGATGCCTGGCGCGATCGCAACGATGGGCCCGTTGAGGTCCCCGTGGCCGCCGTGAGCGCAGGCGACGTCGAGGTTGAGGTGGAGACGGTGACCACCGAGAACGCGATCGCCAACAACGTGATCCAACAATCGGATCCTGGTGCGATGGCGGGCACCCAAAGAGTGGTGCAAGCAGGTGCGCCTGGCGTTGAGCTCGTGAGCTACACCGTCACGACCATCAACGGTGTCGAGGTCGACCGTTTCCCCAGCATCTCCGTGGTGGTGACTCCACCTACCGACGAGATCGTCGCCGTCGGCGCCCTCACCATTCCGCCCGCAACCGATGTGCAGCGCGGGACGAACCGCGCCCTCGGTCAGCAACTCGCGGCCGACCTTTACGGCTGGACCGGCGACCAATGGCAGTGTCTTGACGAGTTGTGGAAGCGCGAGTCTGGCTGGTCGCACACCGCCGAGAACAGAAATTCGGGCGCCTACGGCATCCCCCAGGCGCTGCCAGGTTCCAAGATGGCGACCTTTGGCTCCGATTGGCAGACCAACCCTGCTACCCAGATCAAGTGGGGTCTGTCTTACGTCTCCGGCCGCTACAGCACCCCGTGCGGCGCTTGGGGTCACTTCACCTCCAAGAATTGGTATTAGCGGTCCGTGGCCACGTTGCTCGGACCATCTGAAATCCGCACCCTCGCGGCGTCGCTCGGCGCGACACCCACGAAGAAGTGGGGCCAGAACTTTGTGGTCGACGCTGGCACGGTGCGACGCATCGTGCGCATCGCGGGCGTGAGCCACGATGATCACGTCGTGGAAGTCGGACCCGGACTTGGGTCGCTAACGCTCGCGCTGCTCGAGACGGGGGCTCGCGTCACCGCGATCGAAATCGACCCCAGGCTCGCAGAGGCACTGCCAGCCACCGTCATCGCACACGCCCCAGCCGAGGCCGATCGCTTGAGCGTGATCCAGGCGGACGCCATGACGGTCACGGAACTTCCCGAACAGCCGACGATGCTCGTGGCAAACCTGCCGTACAACGTGTCGGTGCCGGTGATTCTGCGCTTCCTCGAGATCTTCCCCTCCCTGCAGACCGTCCTGGTCATGGTGCAGTCTGAGGTGGCCGACCGACTCGCGGCTCCTCCTGGCTCGCGCACCTACGGCATCCCGAGTGCCAAAGCCGCGTGGTACTGCAAAGTGAGGCGCGCGGGAGACGTCGGCCGCGCCGTCTTCTGGCCCGTCCCGCGTGTGGACTCCGCGCTCGTGCTGATGGAGCGTCGTGACGTCCCGCTCACGACTGCGCCGCGCCGCGAGGTCTTCGCAGTGATCGACGCCGCCTTTGGCCAGCGCCGCAAGGCCCTTCGCGGCGCGCTGGCGACGATCGCTGGGTCGCCGACGGCGGCGGAGGCCGCGCTGCGACAGGCAGGGATCGAACCGCTCACCAGAGGCGAGCAACTGGACGTGGCGGCCTTTGCGCGCATCGCTGAGGCCCTGGAGAGTGCGCGGGTCGCGACGTGACCGCGGATCCGGCGGCAGAGGGAGTCGCACGGCGGCGCGTCAGGGCGCGTGCCTCCGGCAAGGTTAACCTGCACCTGTCTGTTGGGCCTCTTGCCGACGACGGGTACCACCCGCTCGCGACGGTGTTCCAGGCGGTCGACCTCTACGAGACGGTGACGGCGAGCAACCGCCCCGACGGCGCCATCGCCCTCACCATGGAGTGGTCTGACACGCTTGCCGAGTGGGAGACGCCCGTACCGCTCGATGAGACCAACCTCGCGTGGCGGGCCGCCGAAGCGGTGCGCGAGACGTACGGAATCGTCGACGGAGTTGACCTTCACATCCTGAAGGGCGTGCCGGTCGCAGGTGGCATGGCTGGAGGGAGCGCCGACGCCGCAGCGGCCTTGCTTGCCTGCGCGGAGTTGTGGGACTGCGGCGTGACGCGTACGGAGCTCCACGGACTCGCTGTCGAACTGGGAGCAGACGTTCCCTTCAGTCTCATGGGGCACACCGCGATCGGGCTAGGCAGGGGAGAGCAGCTGTCTCCTGTCATGACGCACGGCGAATTCCATTGGGTATTCGCCCTCCAAAGCGGCGGTCTGTCGACGCCCCGCGTCTTCGAGCGCTTCGACAAGATGGTGGCTCTCGGGGAGATCGCCGCGCGAGAACCCGCCGTCAACACCGAGGTGATGGCGGCGCTCATCGCAGGCGACGCCGCGAGATTGGGAGCGGCGCTCAGGAACGACCTCGAGGCTCCTGCGCTTGACTTGGCACCCGGCTTGGCTGGCGTCATCGACACCATGGAAGACGCGGGCGCGCTCGGGGTGATCGTGTCCGGATCAGGGCCGACCGTCGCTGGCCTCGCACGATCGCGTCAGCACGCGCTCGCCATCGGCGCCATGATCACGACAGCAGGGGTCGCCGACGCCGTGGTCACCGCCACAGGCCCGGCCACCGGCGCCGTCCTGCTCGAGCGATAGCCGCACCGGCGTCGGCCGCGGTAGAAGTGGGCCCCTGCGTCGGCCTTCCCGAGAAACGCCCCCGCGTGGTCCGCACTACTTCTTGAGCGCGTCCCTGATTTCGGTCAGCAACGCGATTTGTGTGGGCCCCTCCGGCTCAGCGACTGGCTCGTCCTTGCGCGAGCGAGCGGCGAGTTTGTTGAGCGGCAGCACTACCGCGAAATAGATCGCGGCGGCGACGAGCAGGAAGTTGATGACGGCATTGAGCAACGCACCGAACGAGACAATGGCGTCGTCATCGATCTCTGGAGTGCCGCCATCGTTGATGGTCCACGTCGCAAAGCTCGCGAGGTCTGGCACTTGGAAGACGCCTGCGATGACCGGGTTCAGCACGTCGTTGACGAGCGAAGTGATGACTGCACCGAAAGCCGCGCCGATGACGACGGCGACCGCAAGGTCCATGACGTTGCCGCGCATGATGAATGCTTTGAAGCCTTGGAGCATGATGTCCTCCCGATGGGGCGCCCGCTGGAGCCGTCTTGCTCAACCTAGGGCAAACGGGCGTTCAACGCTGCCTGGAACCATGCCTGGGAACCTCCACCACTTCCGACTCGGCCGGCAGGTGTACGCCGAGTGGCCCGTCGAACGCGATCGGTAGTCCCCTTGCGCGTTCCCAATCGACACTGTCGGTGACCTGGATGTGAACGTGCGGCTGGGTGCTGTTTCCCGAGTTGCCACACTCGCCGATCGCTTGACTGGCCCTGACTGTGTCGCCCACGGCAACTCGCACAGTGCCCTCGCGCAAGTGGGCGACGAGTACGAAGGGCCCACCTTCGTTCATCGCGATGACGACGTGATTGCCAGCGATCGCACCGGGCCCGGTGCGGAGACGGGCTGGCTGCCCCGCCATGTACGCAAGCAGCGACAATTGCGACCTGCGGGCGACGTGGTCTGCCTCGCCGTCGTGCGCGATGACGACCCTTCCGGCGGCTGGGGCGAGCACCGCCTCCCCAAAGCCAACGAATTCCCCAGGCGGCTCAGTGGCGAGCGCAGCGCGCCACGACCATGGCGCCGATCTTCCCCGGTGGTCGACGGGGATGAGGTCAATGGCGTACGTCGTCCCCATCAGGTGAGTCCCGTGGCTCGGAATGCGCCGGGCCGGGCTGTTGCGGGCTCGAAACCGGCCCTCCAAGGGGTAGTTCAGGATTACCGGCGCGGCTTCGGGGACCCGTGTCACGTGCTTCACTCGGACGCGCTCGGATGCTCCCGCGGAACCCTCGGCTCTGGCATGGCAGGGTCGCGTTCGAGTGCACTCAGTCCGTTCCAAGCGAGATTCACCAAGTGCGCCGCGACGACGTTCTTGGCTGGCTCGCGTACCTCGGCCCAGTGCTGACCGGCAAGGGCCACCTGCCCGACCAGCATTTGCGCGTAGAACGGCGCAACGAAGGGATCGAGCCCGCGCCGACTGAACTGCTCGCCAAGGAGCCCCTCCACTTGGGAGGACACGTCCCCCAGCAGCGAAGAGAAGGTGCCAGACGCCTGTGCGACGGGCGAGTCGCGCACCAAAATCCGGAAGCCGTCTGGTGAATCCTCGATATATCCCAGCAGCGCGAGGGCAGCGCGTTCCACCAGCTGGCGCGGGTGCGCCCTGCTCGCCAGGGCCCCTGTCAAGGCGCCGAGAAGGGCCTCCACCTCGCGGTCAACAATGACGGCGTAGAGGCCCTCTTTTCCGCCGAAGTGCTCGTACACGACCGGTTTGGAAACGTCGGCCCTCAGCGCAATCTCTTCGACAGAAGTGCCGTCGAAACCCTTCTCCGCAAACAGCGCCCTGGCGACGCCGACCAGCTGTTCCCGACGCTGGCGGGCGGTCATGCGAGCGCGCGGAACGCGCTTGATTTCCTCTGTCACGTTCCTAGTGTGCCGCGATTCCTGGCACACTTGTTCGCCGGGAGTCACTTTGATCCCCGTTCCGCCCTGGTGTAACGGCAGCATGCAGGCCTTTGGAGCCTTGCGGTCTAGGTTCGAATCCTGGGGGCGGAACACGCGCGGCTAGACTGACCCGGTCAGCCCTACGGGGGTCCCAGTCCCACACAAGGGGGTGCGGTGAGCGTCACGCGACCAGCCGCCGTCATGATTCTTGCAGCGGGTGAAGGCACTCGCATGAAGTCCTCGACACCCAAGGTGTTGCACCGAATCGGTGGACGCTCACTGCTTCACCACGCGATTGCTGCCGCCCAAGGCCTTCAGCCCGAGCGTCTCGTGGTGGTGGTCCGCCACGCACGCGACCAGGTGGCCGCGCACGCCGTCGAGGCGGCGCCAGCCGCTCTCATGGCCGACCAAGACGACGTCCCGGGAACGGGGCGCGCCGTCTGGTGCGGGCTTTCCGCTCTCGACGCCACAGCCATGGCCGCCGCCGTCGCAGAGGGCCTCGATCGGGAAGACGTCATTTCGAGCCAGGCAACTGGTCCGATCCTCGTGACTTCCGCCGACGTTCCTCTGGTGGACACGGATTTGCTGAGCGCGATGCTCGCCGACCACACGGCAGGGAACAGGGCCGTCACCGTCATGACAGCCAAAGTTGACGATCCCACCGGTTACGGACGCATCGTCCACGACGCCGACGGAGCCGTCGCCCGCATCGTCGAGCACAAGGACGCGAGCGACGCGGAACTGGCCATCACCGAGATCAACGCTGGCTTGTATGTGTTCGACGCCGCGACGCTGCGCGAGGTGCTCGGCGGGCTCGACAGAGACAACGCGCAAGGCGAGTTGTACCTCACGGACGTCGTGGCGATCGCGCGGGCGGCAGGCAAGCCGGTCGGTGCCTTTGTGGCTCCCCAGCCCGGCGCAGTCGAAGGCATCAACGACAGGGTTCAACTCGCTGCGATGGGGGCCGCGCTCAATCAATCGGTACTCGAACGATGGATGCGCAGTGGAGTGACGATCGTGGACCCCTCGACCACCTGGATCGACGTCACCGTCACTCTCGAGCAAGATTCGACGATCCTGCCGGGTACCCAACTGCACGGCACCACGAGCGTCGCTACCGGCGCCGTCGTCGGCCCCGACTCGACGCTCACTGATGTGACCGTCGGCAAGGACGCCACCGTGATCCGCACTCACGGCTCTTCGTCCACGATCGCCGAAGGCGCGACGGTTGGCCCGTTCTCCTACTTGCGCCCAGGCACAGCGCTCGGTACGGACGGCAAGATCGGCGCGTTCGTGGAGACCAAGAACGCAACCATCGGCGCGCACTCGAAGGTTCCTCACTTGAGCTACGTGGGCGACGCGACCATCGGCGAGCACTCCAATATCGGAGCGGCCACCATCTTCGTCAACTACGACGGCGTGAACAAGAACCACACGACCGTGGGCAACCACGTGCGGATCGGTTCAGACAACTCGCTCATCGCGCCGATCACAATCGGCGATGGCGCGTACACGGGGGCTGGCGCGATCATTCGCAGGGATGTGCCCTCTGGCGCGCTGGGCCGCAACAGCGTGCCGCAGCAGGTGATCGAGGGCTGGGTGGCATCCCATCGCCCAGGAACCGCGTCGGCAGACGCCGCCGTGAGGGCTTCCCAACAGGACCTCGGCGGCGCGGGGGCTCTCCCCGAACCGATATCGTTCAGTCAGGACGACGCGCCGAGCGAGCGAGGAAAGCGATGATGTCGATGATCTCGAACACGAGTGAGCGAAGGCTCGTCTTTACCAGCGGCCGCGCACACCCTGAACTGGCGGAGAACGTCGCCAGAGAGCTCGGCATCGAACCCGTCCCCACCACCGCCTACACCTTCGCCAATGGCGAGTTGTACATCCGTTTTGGTGAGTCGGTGCGCGGCACCGATGCGTTCGTGCTGCAATCGCACGCCGCCCCCATCAACGAAGCCATCATGGAACAGCTCATCATGGTGGACGCACTGAAGCGCGCCTCGACCAAGCGCATCACGGTGATCATGCCGTGCTACGGATACGCCCGCCAGGACAAGAAGCACAAGGGTCGCGAGCCGATCTCCGCCAGGCTGATGGCCGACCTCTTCAAGACGGCGGGCGCCGATCGCATCATGTCTGTCGACCTGCACACGTCGCAGATTCAGGGATTCTTTGACGGTCCCGTCGACCACTTGTGGGCCATGCCGCTGCTGGCGCAGTACGTGCGTTCCCGCGTGGCGCCAGACAACCTCACGATCGTCTCTCCCGACGCCGGCCGTGTGCGCCTCGCCGACCAGTGGTCAGACCACCTTGGCTCGCCGCTCGCGATCATCCACAAGCGCCGCGACCCCTCGGTTCCCAACCAGGTCAAGGTCCACGAACTCGTCGGCGAGGTCGAGGGTCGCACGTGTGTGCTGGTCGACGACATGATCGACACCGGCGGTACAATCGTCCAGGCGGCCAACGCGCTCTTCGAGAACGGCGCCAAGGACGTGATCGTGGCCTCGACTCACGGCCTCCTGTCGGGCCCCGCCGTGGAGAGGCTCCGCGACTCAGGCATCTCCGAGGTCGTGGTGACGGACACGTTGCCGATCCCAGACGAGAAGCGCTTTGAGCGCCTCACCGTGCTGTCGATCGCGCCGCTCATCGCACGCGCTGTGCGCGAGGTATTCGACGACGGCTCCGTGACGAGCCTGTTCAACGGGAACGTCTAGCTCCTCGGGAATCCGTCACATCTTCGCGTAGCGGGCGCGGCCAAATGAGTACAGGCCGTACGCCGCGAAGCCCACGCCTACAGCGATCACGATCGGCTGGCCGAATGGGGCGTCGAGTAGGCCGCCGATTGCTCCGTCAAGCCCCCGCGCCTTGTCAGGATCCGCCGTCAGTGCGGCGTAGGTGAAGAAGGCGCCCACAGCGCCGAGCGCGACGCCCTTGGCGGGGTATCCGACCGTGCCGAGCGCCTTCACCGCATTCGGCGCGCCCGTCAGGTCCTCTTCGAACTTCTTGGTGACGCCTTTGTAGACGTGATAGGCACCCGCAGCCAAGATTCCGAGTCCGATAGCACCAAGCAGCACCCGACCCCCGGGAGCCTGCATGAGGTCGCTGGCATAGCCTTGCGCTTGCGAGTCGCCGTTGCTTGACCCACCGGTGCCCTGAGCCACGGTGTACGCCACGAAGGCAAGGACGGCGTAGACGACAGCCTTGCCGGCCGCCTTCGCCCTGTCCTTCCCTTCGTCGTGGCTGCGGAGCGCATCGGCGATTTGCCAGGCCGCAAGAGCGGCCCATGCGCCCACTGCTACCCAGATAACGACGCCGCCGACTGGCGTCTCACTGAGTTGTGAAAGCGCAGAGGACTGGGACGCCTCGCCACTGCTGCCACCGAAGGCCAGCCTCGCGATGAGATAGCCGAGCACGATGTGCACAAGGCCGGTGATGGCGTACCCGCCCCGCGCCGTCTTTTCCCACACGTCTCCCGATGTGCCATTGCGTGCTGTGCCATTCGCAGAGGTAGTCATGGTGGTGGCAACGACCGCGGCGGCACCAGGCATTCCGCCCCGCGAATCAAGGTCGCGGCTGGTCGTGAGACGCAGTAGACTATCCGGGTTCCTCGGCGAGGCTGGCAAGCAGCACGGCTGGCGTGATCGACGCGGCGGATGCGGTGCGTCCTGCCTTGCCTGGGCCCGTATTCGACCGATTCGAGGAGAACCATGTCTGACAAGCTCAAGCTTGCTGCCGAAAAGCGCACCGAATTTGGCAAGGGTGCCGCGCGCCGCGCCAGGATGGCGCACAAGATCCCTGCAGTGATCTACGGCCACGGTGCTGACCCGCTGCACGTCTTGTTGCCAGGCCACGAGACGATGATGACGCTCAAGCACTCGAACGCCCTCATCACGGTGGCGTGGGACGACGAGAGCCAGATGGTGCTCGCGAAGGATGTCCAGCGCCACGCCGTCAAGCGCACCATTGAGCACGTCGACCTGCTGATTGTCCGCAAGGGCGAGAAGGTTACCGTCGACATCCCGGTGCACGTCGTGGGCGACTCGTTCCCCGGCACCGTTGCCGTGACCGAGCACAACACACTGTCGATCGAGGCAGAAGCCACACACATTCCCGAGTCGGTCGAGGTGTCGATCGAGGGCCTCGAAGAGGGTCAGAAGGTCACTGCAGGCGACGTGAAGCTGCCAGCGGGCTCGACGCTCGTGACGGACCCCGACACCACTGTCGTCGCCATCTCGGTGCCACGCGGAACCGTCTCCGAGGAAGAGGAAGCGGCAGCGGAAGAGGCTGCAGAGTCCGCTGCGGGCCCCTCCGAGGCAGACTCCGAGTAAGACTTGACACGCATGGACGCCCGGTTTGCCGCGATGTGGCGAGCCGGGCGTCGTGCTGTGCGCTCCCTCACGGGATCGTCACGTCAGGAAGACCCGCACGACGCAATGACTGAGGAGAACGCGGTGACGGCTCTGGTGGTTGGCCTTGGAAACCCCGGTCCCGAATACGCCCAGACGCGCCACAACGTCGGCCAGATGGTCGCCGACGAAATTGCGTCGCGGTATTCGGCGTCGTTCTCGTCCGTCAAACGGACTCACTCCCAGGCCGCGAGTATCAGGTTGGGAGGCGTCGGCCCAGGGGGCGCCGCCGTTGTCGTCGCCAAGCCGATGTCGTACATGAATCTCTCCGGCGGACCAGTCGGCGCCTTGGCCAAGTACTACGACATTGCGCCGGCAGACGTCGTGGTGATTCACGACGAGCTCGACATCCCTTACGGCGCGATCAGGATCAAGCGCGGCGGCGGTTCGGGTGGGCACAACGGCTTGAAGGACATCACCAAGGCTCTTGGCACGCCCGACTACGTGAGAGTGCGCGTCGGCATCGGCCGTCCCCCTGGCCGCCAAGCGCCAGCCGATTTCGTGCTGAAGCCGTTCAGCGCCGCTGAGCGCAAGGAGCGCGACCTCGTCGTCGCGCTCGCAGCCGACGCCGTTGAGGACCTCCTCACCAAGGGCATCTCCGAGGCACAACAACGGTTCCACACGTCGGATTAGGAGGGCGGGGGGATCTGTGACCTGATCGTGACTCCTCTCGCCGCCGCACTGGACACAGGCCACAGGTTCGCCAGTACGATCGAAGACGTCGGCCCCCTTTGCTGGGGGCACGGCACCACGACCGATGCCGGCCTCACCCAGCAGCCCAAGGGGGTTCCCCATTGACCTCAGGTCGCTCCGACTGGACCATTCCGCAGGTCCCTGACCGCAGTTTTGGCGCGGTCCTGTTTGACCTCGATGGAGTACTGACTCCCACCGCAGACGTCCACATGGCCGCATGGCGGCGCATGTTCACCACCTTCTTTGCCTCCCATGGCATCACCCCTGCCTATACGGACGAGGACTACTTCGCCTACATCGACGGCAGGCCCCGGTACGAGGGCGTCCAGGTGTGCCTCGCCTCGCGCGGCGTGGAGTTGCCGTATGGGTCTCCAAGCGACCCGCCCGGTGATCAGACCGTGTGCGCGCTCGGCAACTCCAAGAACGACGCCTTCAATGCCGTGCTCGACGAAGAAGGCGTCACCGCGTTTCCAGGGTCGGTTGCGCTGATCGATGTCTTGGAGTCTCTTGACGTTCCGATGGCGGTGGTGTCGAGCTCGCGCAACGCGGCCGAGGTGCTGAGGGTCGCAGGCCTTGCTCACCGCTTTCAAGTGGTGGTCGACGGTAACGTGGCCGCCGCCGAGGCGTTGCCAGGCAAACCCAAGCCCGACACGTTCCAATACGCGGCGACACAACTGGGCGTGAGCGACGCCGTGTCCGTCGTCGTCGAAGACGCGATCTCGGGGGTGCAGGCAGGGGCCGCAGGCGACTTCGCGCTCGTCATCGGCGTCGACAGAGGCGCGGGCGCCGATGGCCTGGTGCGTGCGGGCGCCGACGTAGTGGTGCGCGATCTTGCAGAGTTGGTGCAGCCGTGAAGGCCGCTCACAACCCGCCCTTCGAGACCGACCTGCGGGAGTACGTCGACAGATTGCGCTTTCCCGCCGACCCATGGCGACTCACGGAGACGACGTTCGACGACGACGACATCGGCACCAGCGAGACCCTGTTCTCGGTGGGAAACGGCTATCTCGGACTGCGCGGAAACGTGGAAGAGGGGCACGACTTCCATTCCCACGGCACCTTCATCAATGGCTTTCACGAGACGTGGCCCATCCGCCACGCCGAGGAGGCCTACGGTTTTGCCCGCACCGGCCAGACCATCGTCAACGTCCCCGACGCCAAGGTCATCAGGCTGTACGTCGACGATGAACCCCTGTTGCTATCCGTAGCGGACCTCATCGAGTACAACCGCTCGCTCGACATGCGTGACGGCGTGCTCACCCGCGACCTGTTGTGGCGTACCCCAGCGGGAAACCGGGTGAGGGTGCGGTCCCGGCGCGTGGTGTCCTTCACGCACCGCCACGCCGCGTTGATGACCTTCGAGGTGACGCTCCTGGACAAGGAAGCGCCGATCGCGATCTCCTCCCAACTTCTCAACCGTCAGGCGGGCCTGGACGAGTACCGGGCCAACCCGGATCCCACGGGTGAGACGGACCCCCGCAAGGCGCAAAAGTTTGTCGAACGGGTTCTTGAGCCGCGTATGCACAAGGAGGAAGACGGTCGCATCCACTTGGGGTATGAGTGTGCGAACTCCGGCATGACGATGGCCGTGGCGATGGAGCATTGGGTCGACTACACCGGGGACTACGAGTGCCTCAGCGAGGTGGAGGAGGACTATGCCAAGCACGTGTTCCGCACTCAACTGAAGCCCGGCGTGACCTTCTCCCTGACCAAGGCGGTCAGTTATCACACGTCGAGTGTGGTGCCAGCTCGGGAACTGGCCGACCGTTGCAACCGCACGCTCGATCGCCTGCGCGATGAGGGAGCGGACAAGCAGTTCGAGGAGCAGCGAGAGTGGCTCGATGATTTCTGGGCACGCTCCGACGTGGAGGTGGGGGGAGACCCGGGTCTGCAGCAGGCCATCAGGTGGTCCTTGTTCCAACTCGCGCAAGCGGGCGCGCGCGGCGACGGGAACGGCATCTCCGCCAAGGGAGTCAGTGGTTCCGGCTACGGCGGCCACTACTTCTGGGACACCGAAATCTACGTGGTGCCATTCTTCACCTACACGTCCCCCGTGATGGCGCGCAACGCCCTCAGATATCGGTACCGGATGCTCGGGGCCGCCGAACGACGGGCCGCCGAACTCGCCCAACGGGGGGCTTTGTATCCGTGGCGCACCATCAACGGCGAGGAGGCCTCCGCATACTATGCCGCAGGAACCGCGCAGTACCATATCGACGCCGACATCTCATACGCGATCAACAAGTACGTGCACGCCACGGGAGACGACGAATTCTTGGCACGCGAGGGCATCGACATCTTGGTGCAGACCGCCAGGATGTGGGCGGACCTCGGATTCTGGCGCGGGACCGCAGGCAACGAAACATCGTTCCGCATTCACGGGGTGACTGGACCGGACGAGTACACCACGGTGGTCAACGACAACCTCTACACGAACGTGATGGCACGCTTCAACTTGCGCTGTGCCGCCCAGTCGGTGCGCAAGCTCGCCGACACGTGGCCCGATCAGCACGCCAAGATGGTGGCGCGCCTGGGTCTTGAGCAGGAGGAAGTCGAGGAGTGGGAACGCGCCGCGGAGGCCATGGCCATCCTGTGGGACGACAACCTTGGGATCCACCCTCAAGACGCGCTATTCAATGAGCGCGAGGTGTGGGACCTGGCGAACACGCCTCCGGAAAAGCGGCCACTTCTGCTGCACTTCCACCCACTGGTGATCTATCGCTTCCAGGTCCTCAAGCAAGCCGACGTGGTGCTTGCGCTCTTCTTGCAGTCTGAGCATTTCTCTTTGGAAGAGAAGCGTTCCGACTTCGAGTATTACGACCCGATCACCACGGGAGACTCGTCGTTGTCAGGCGTCGTCCAGTCGATCATCGCGGCAGAAGTCGGTTACCACCAGCTCGCCTTGAAGTACTTCTGGGACGGCATCTTTGTCGACATCGGTAACCTGCATTCGAACACGGCCGACGGCGTGCACGTCGCCTCGGCTGGCGGCGTATGGTCCGCGCTTGTCTTTGGTTTCGGCGGCCTGCGCGATCACGGTTCGATGCTCCACTTCGACCCGCGGCTTCCCGACGCGTGGCCGTCGCTCACCTTCAGGCTCACCCAGCGGGGGACGAGGGTCAAGGTGACGGTGCGCAAGGAGTCGATCGCCTTCAGCATCGAGGAGGGTCCGGGCCTCACCGTCGACGTGCGCGGCACTCACCACAACGTCCTTGCTCACGCCGAGGTCGTCGTGCCTCTCGAGGATCAGGGACCGCGCATCGACGGCATGCCTGATCCGCAGAAGTATCACGGCACGCTGCGCGCCGACGGCACTGTCGTCACGGCATCGTTGCCGCCGAACGTGAACGAGGCGGACGTGACGGATGTGGAGATGGAAGCGCCGAACTCGCTGAGTTAGCAGACGCCCGCCCGAGCAACGCTTGTGTTGGCCCCTGGGGCCAATGTCAAGATCGCGTTCATGAGATTCTTGAGTGCGGTCACGATGGTTGCTTGTGTTGTTGCTGGTGTGAGTGCTTGCGCGGAACCGACAACGGTGAACGCTGGTCCCGGGGGGAGCCAGACGGCGTCGCCCGGCAGCATCGCGTCGGGTGACGCGGCGGTGGCACCTTCACCTTCGCCGTCGAGCGCGGGCAAGGTGTACCAGCTTCAGGTCGAAAGCCAGGCGCTCGGGCACACGCAATCGGTGACGGTGTATGAACCCCCTGGCCTTGAAGACCTTGGTCCGGTTCCGGTGGTGTATCTGCTGCACGGCCAAAGAGAGAACAACAACATGTGGAGCAACCTGGGTGTGGCGAGTGTGTCAGACAACCTGATCGCCACTGGCGTGATCGAGCCGATGCTGATCGTCATGCCGAACATCGACAACAGCTTCGGAGTCAACAACACCGAGTCGGGCATGGTCGACATACCCGGTAGGCCCTCGGTCTACTACGACGGCAACCGCTACGAGGACTTCCTGGCCGAGGACCTGATCGCTTTCATCGACCAGGAGTACGACACGGTGGATGACCGATCCGGTCGCTTTGTTGGCGGAATCTCCATGGGAGGGTTCGCGGCGCTGCACCTGGCACTGCGCCATCCCGACCTGTTCTCCCGGGTGGGAGCTCACTCGCCGGCGCTTGTCACTGACCGTGATTTCACCTGGTTGTATCCGCCCGACGTGCCCCTTGAGGAGCGAGACCCCTTCCTGCTGGCAGAGACAGCCGATCTCAATGGCCTTGAGTTCTACCTCGACGTGGGCGACAACGACGAGTGGGGTTTCCGGCCACCCACGGAAGACTTCGCCCAGTTGCTCGAGACCCGCGGAGCGGATGTGCACTTCGAGTTGGGTCAGGGTGGCCACGACTTCTCGTACTGGGTGGACAACGTGGAGGCCTATCTTGGGTTTTATGCGGACGGCAACGGGTGACCCCTGGCACGACGCCGCCGACGTGCTCACGGCGGGTGAATTCGCACGACGCACCGGCCTGAGCCGCAAGACGCTCCGCGGCTACGAGGAGATTGACCTCATCTCCCCGCACCTCGTCGATGACCGGACCGGATTCCGCTACTACCATCCAGACCAGGTCGAGCTGGGCGTGCTGCTCCGCGAACTGCGTACCGTGGGCTTCACCCGAGCTGATTTGGTGGATGTGGTTGCCGTGCTCGGTGCCGACATGGGCGCGCCCCAGTCGGCGGCTGACGCCATCAAGACGCTGGTCTACGGCCAGGCCGAGGCGCTCCGAGGCAAGCAGTTTCGGCTCCACCAGGTCATCAACAGGCTCGCGGTGCCTGATGGCACCCCCGCGCTGGACGTCACCATCGGGCACGCCCCCGCGCATCTCGCGCTTGTCGGCTCGACGCGATGCAACGCGATCGGCGTCGATCAGGCCGCACAGTCATGGTTCGCCGTGTTCGCTGAGGCGTGCGGTCCACTCGATCACGGACCCATGTACATGCGGTTTCCCGAACCCGTCACAGACGATCTTGCGGGCGCGGTCGAGTTCTGCGTGGCCGTTCCGCAGCCGCCGGATGTGCCCGTCGGAACGTCCCTCGTGCACCGCCCCAGCCAGCCGCGCGGAGAAATCAGCTTCCCCTACCGGCGCGACCTCTACCCACTGATCCGCTCGTCCCTCGAGGTCCTCTTCGACTGGCACATGAACCTCGGTCATGACCTTGCTGGCTCCGCCCCGGAGGTGCACGGTTCGCAGGGCGGCTCGACCGTCGTCGTTGCCTGGCCCTACGGCCAGAGTGAGCCAGACCGCGACGCCTAACCGACGTCCTTCGCGGCGATCCCCAGGTGCGCGGCGAGAGCCGGCGCGATGTCCTCGATTTGTGGCCGCGACAGCATCATGCCGCGCAAGGAGCCTGGGTGGCCGACGGCACCGAGTGTGGTGTTTGACAGGTCCACGCGCGTCATGCGCGATTCCTCGGTCAACACCTCTCCCACCGTGCCTCCGAGGACCGTGAGATCCTCCACCGTAGCCATCGACAGGTCCAGGGTGTCGATCCGGCAGTGGCGCACGGTGAGGCGTCGGATGCGCGTATCACGCAGGGACAGAAGATCGATTCGCGAGTCGCGCACCGTGAAGTCGGTGAACTCGCAGCCATCGGCCGACACGGCACCGATGCGCACCTCCGCCCACGTGGCGTCGCGCCACTCGCCGTTCCTGCAACTGAGGGTCTGCGCCTGGAGGCCGCCGACGTAGACGTCGACTGCGGTGACCCCCGGAAGGTCGAGGGCATCGGCCCTACAGTCGACGAGCGCGCATTCCAAGAGGCGTACCTGCGCGGCGCTCGTGCCGTCCAGGTTGGCGCCGTCCAGGCGCAGGCCATCGAGCACCGCGCGTCCCACGAGATCACGTGCGTCGGCTTGGTCAAGATCGGGCAACTCGGCCAACTCTGTCATTTGCCTCACGCTACCGGGAGGCGGTGTCGGCGTCGGCGCTTAGGATGGTGAAGCCGGAAATCCGGTCTATTGGCATGCCCTGGAGGCCCCCGTTGTCACGTCCGCTCGCGCCGCTTGTCGCTTCCGTCGGGGCACCCCGCATCGCAGACGGCGACCACCTGGTGGCTCCGCCGTCGGCGTCGCCTGCCCTGATCGCGTCGGCCGTTGACCCTCAGAGCCTCCTCGTCGTCTTGACCGCCACGGGCAACGACGCCGAAGCCCTCGAATCCGCCCTTGGCGCGTATCTCGACCCTCACGAGGTCGCCCTGTTTCCCAACTGGGAGACGCTCCCGCACGAGCGGCTCAGCCCCCGCGCGGACACGGTCGCGCGCAGGTTGGCCACCTTGCGCCGCATCGCGCACCCTGAACAGGCTGCCGTGGAGACTGGATTGCCGGCTCCTCGCATCGTCGTGGCGCCCTTGCGCGCGGCGTTGCAGCCCCTGGCTCCGGGCCTCGCGGACCTTGAACCCGTCCGGTTGACGCGAGGCGAGCGTGTCGACCTCACCGACGTGGTGGAAAGGCTGGCGCGGGCCGCCTACGCGCGCGTCGACATGGTCGAGCGCCGCGGTGAGTTCGCGGTACGCGGCGGCATCGTCGACGTGTTCGCTCCGACGGACCCTCACCCTGTGCGCATCGAGTTCTTTGGCGATGAGGTGGAGTCGATCAGGCAGTTCTCGGTGGCCGACCAGCGTTCCCTCGCGGAGGTCGAACGGCTCTGGGCGCCTCCGTGCAGGGAAGTGTTGCTTACTGAAGAGGTGCAACGCCGCGCCTCCGCCGTGCAGTCGATGCTTCCTGCGGCGGCTGACCTGTTGGGGCGCCTCGCTGCAGGGCAAGTTGTCGAGGGAATGGAGTCGCTCCTGCCGGTGCTGGTCGACCACCTCGAAACGCTGCCAGCGCTGCTGCCGCGAGGCACGCGCATCGTCGCGCTTGAGCCGGAGCGGCTGGCGCGCCGCGCTGAAGACCTCCACAGCACGGCGGAGGAGTTCCTCGCCGCGGCGTGGGTGAGTGCCACGGCTGGCGCCGACGCACCCCTTGAGTTGGCCGCCGTTGCCGACTCGGCCAGCGATAGCCCGCTCGCCAAGGGCGGCTTCCTCACGATGGATGAACTGCACGAGGCGATGGAGTCGGCCGGAATCGGCTGGGCGACCATCGGCCCGTTCGGTGGTGACGACGCGAGCGAGACGGGCTTTGTCGCGCTCGAGTCTTTCCGTGGCAGGGCCGGCGCCGCTCTTGAGTTGGCGCGAACGCGCCTGGCGGAGGGGTGGCGCATCGTGATTGCTGCCGCCGGCACCGGCTCGGCGCAGCGCATCGCGGAGCAGTGCCGCGACGCGGACCTGCCCTCACGCGTCAGCGACGACACTGCGGAGGTGTCGCCAGGGGTAATCGACATCGTCGCCGGAGTCAACGGCGGAGGCTTCCAAGTCCCGGAGCAGCGACTGCTGGTGCTCCACGAGTCCGATCTGACGGGCCGCGCCACCGCCGTCGCCGGGCCAAAGGTGAAGGTGCCATCGAAGCGCCGCAACGTCGTCGACCCCCTGCAGCTACGCCCTGGCGACTTTGTGGTCCACGAAAGCCACGGCGTCGGCCGTTTTGTGGAACTGACCAAGCGCACCGTCCGCGGCGTCGAACGTGAGTACTTGGTGATCGAATATGCGCCTTCCAAGAAGGGGCAGGCGGGGGACCGGCTGAGCGTCCCCACTGACCAACTCGATCTCATCACCAAGTACGTGGGTGGCGAGGCTCCGACAGTCAACAAGATGGGCGGCGCCGACTGGGCGAAGACCAAGGGGCGCGCCCGCAAGGCCGTTAAGGAGATCGCGGCTGAGCTCATCAGGTTGTACTCCGCGCGCATGGCGACCAAGGGCCGCGAGTTCGGCCAGGACACTCCGTGGCAGCGGGAGCTCGAGGAAGCCTTCGCGTTCGTCGAGACGCCCGACCAGCTGAGCACGATCGACGACGTCAAGGCCGACATGGAGAAGCCGGTGCCCATGGACAGGCTGGTGTGTGGCGACGTGGGCTTTGGCAAGACCGAGATTGCGGTGCGGGCCGCGTTCAAGGCCATCCAGGACGGCACGCAGGTGGCACTGCTGTGCCCCACCACACTGCTGGTCAAGCAACACGTCGACACCTTCGCCGAACGCTTCGCTCCCTTCCCCGTGAAAGTCGCCGCACTCAGCCGCTTCCAAAGCGATAAGGAGGCCAAGGCCGTCGTCGAAGGCCTATCGGACGGGACGATCGACATGGTGATCGGCACGCACAGGCTCATCACCGGCTCCGTGCGTTTCAAGCACCTTGGCCTCGTGATTATCGACGAGGAGCAGCGCTTTGGAGTCGAGCACAAGGAGACCTTGAAGGCGTTGCGCACCGACGTGGACGTCCTGTCGATGTCGGCCACGCCCATCCCGCGCACTCTCGAACTCGCGGTCACGGGCATCCGCGAAATGTCGACGCTCGCGACGCCGCCAGAGGAACGCCACCCGATCCTCACCTACGTTGGCCCTCAAGAACAGGCCCAGGTGGCCGCCGCTATTCGCCGCGAACTGTTGCGCGACGGGCAGGTGTTCTACATTCACAACTCCGTCAAGACCATCACTCGCGCGGCCGTGCAACTGGCCGAACTCGTGCCTGAGGCCCGCATCGCCGTGGCGCATGGCCAGATGAGCGAGAAGCAACTCGAACAGGTAATCGTCGACTACTACGACAGGCAATACGACGTGCTGGTGTGTACCACGATCGTCGAGACCGGTCTCGACATCTCCAACGCCAACACGCTCATCGTGGAACGCGCCGACACCTTCGGGCTGTCGCAACTGCACCAGTTGCGCGGGCGCGTTGGCCGCGGCCGCGATCGCGCGTACGCCTACTTCCTGTACCCGGCCGAGCGCACCCTCACCGAGACCGCCCACGACCGCCTCGAGACCATCGCGGCCAACACTGACCTCGGCTCCGGTATGGCCGTCGCGCTCAAGGATCTGGAGATCCGCGGCGCAGGAAACCTGCTGGGTGGCGAGCAGTCTGGACACATCGAGGGAGTGGGCTTCGATCTCTACATCCGCATGGTGGGCGAGGCCGTCGCTGGCTTCAGGGGAGAGGGAGAAGAAGAGCGCGCGCCCGTCACGATCGACCTGCCCATCGACGCGCACATCCCCACCGAATACATCGAGCACGAGCGCTTGCGCTTGGAGGCCTATCGGACCATCGCCGACGCGGGGGACGACGCCGCTCTTGCGGCGGCCGCCGACGCCCTCGACGACCGCTACGGACCAATCCCCGAGCCCGTCTCAAACCTCTTTGCGGTCGCGCGGGCGCGGTTGGAGTTGCGTCAACTCGGCGTGACAGACGTGGTCGCCCAAGGCAAGTACGTCCGCATCGCTCCTATCGAGTTGCCCGACTCGGCGGCCATGCGGATGACCAGGATCTACCCAGGCACGCTCATCAAGCCAGCGGTGCGCAGCGTCCTGGTTCCTGCCCCCACGACTGCTCGCATCGGCGGCTCTCCTGTGGAGGGTCTGGCGGTGCTCGACTGGGTGCGGGACGTGCTCAAGACCGCCTTGCCCTCCCCGATAGGATGAAAACCATGAAGCGCATCGCTGCCGCACTCCTGCTGACCTTTGCACTCAGTGGCTGTGCCGTGACCGGCCAGCCGGCGCCTCCTGGCACGGCCGCCGTGTTCGACGGTCATACGGTCACCAACGACGAGGTTGCCGCGTGGTCCACCGCGTTGACCGAGTTGGGCTTCGCCAACGACCCCGGAGAGACGCTCACCTTGCTGTTGCTGCAGCCAGTGGCAGAGAAGGCCGCGCTCGACGACGGCAACGTCTTGACGGACGAAGAGATCGAAGAGGCGGCGGTGTTCTGGGCGCTCGCCAAGGGCAAGACGCTGACCGAGGTGACGGACGACCAGATCGCGGTGGTGCGTACCGTGCGTGCGCTCGCCACGCAGGTGGTCCCGGCCGGCACAGACTCCGTGACCTTCACCGAGCCGGTTCTTGAGGTGATCGCTGGCCTCGAAGAGCGCGCCAAGGTCAGCCCTGAGTACGGCGACTTCTCTCAAGCAGTCTTCGCCGACAGCCTGGCAAGTGCCGTCACGGAGGTGGCCGAATACGCGAACGCTCCCGGCCAGATCAGCTATTTGGTGCTGAAGAACGTCAACGGTTTCAATCCTCACGCACAGCGTGACTGGATGGGCGTTGAAGGGGCCACGAGCGAGGCGTCAGCCTAGGCCCTGTGGCCCGGCGGGCTCGCGCCCGTCTCGATAGACTCACGGGGGAGAACCCCATAGATGGCCGCTCACGCGGCACAACGATAGGAGCAACATGGCCAGCATTGAGGCCGTCGGCGCCCGCGAGATTCTCGACTCGCGCGGCAACCCCACAGTTGAGGTCGAGGTCGCTCTTGAGGACGGCACGTTTGCGCGTGCGGCAGTCCCCTCGGGTGCTTCCACCGGAGCTTTTGAAGCAGTAGAGCGTCGCGACGGTGACAAGGGCCGTTACCTGGGCAAGGGTGTTGAGCAGGCGGTTGACGCCGTTATCGACGAGATCGCCCCTGAGGTGGTCGGCCTCGACGCCACCGAGCAGCGCCTCATCGACCAGATCATGATCGACCTTGATGGCACAGACAACAAGGGCAAGCTGGGAGCCAACGCCATTCTTGGTGTGTCGCTCGCGGTCGCCAAGGCCGCCGCTGACAGCGCCGACCTTGCCCTTTTCCGCTACGTTGGCGGCCCCAACGCACACGTGCTGCCTGTCCCCATGATGAACATCCTCAACGGTGGCTCGCACGCGGACTCGAACGTTGACATCCAGGAGTTCATGGTTGCGCCCGTTGGTGCCGCCACGTTCCGCGAGGCGCTGCGCATGGGTGCAGAGGTCTACCACTCCCTCAAGTCAGTGCTCAAGGAGCGTGGCCTTGCTACCGGTCTGGGCGACGAGGGCGGCTTCGCACCCAACCTCGCTTCCAACCGCGAGGCGCTCGACCTGATCCTGGTCGCCATCGAAAAGGCCGGCTTCACGCCAGGTGACGACGTTGCGCTTGCGCTCGACGTCGCCGCCACCGAGTTCTACAAGGACGGCGCTTACCAGTGGGAGGGCGGCCAGAAGTCCGCCGCCGAGATGATCGAGTTCTACGAGGGCCTCGTGGCGGACTACCCGCTCGTGTCCATCGAGGACCCGCTGGACGAAGACGACTGGGCCAACTGGACCGCGCTGACCGCGTCGGTCGGTACCAAGACCCAGATCGTCGGCGACGACCTGTTCGTGACCAACCCCGTGCGCCTGAAGAGGGGCATCGAAGAGGCCGCTGCCAACTCGCTGCTCGTCAAGCTCAACCAGATCGGCACCCTGTCGGAGACCTCCGACGCTGTGGCGATGGCCCAGCGCGCAGGCTTCACGGCGATGGTTTCTCACCGCTCGGGTGAGACGGAAGACGTCACGATCGCCGACCTGTCGGTGGCGTACAACTCCGGCCAGATCAAGACCGGTGCCCCGGCACGCGGCGAGCGCATCAACAAGTACAACCAGCTGCTGCGCATCGAAGAAGAGCTGGACGACGCCGCGGTGTACGCGGGCAAGTCCTCCTTCCCCCGCCGCTACGGCAAGTAGGTTCTACCGCCGGCGCTAGCGTCGGCTCGTCACAACTGAACAACGGTGGCTCTCCGCGAGTCACCACCTCACGCGCGCGGCGCGCCAGGACAATAGGGGCATGTCTGCCCCCACCCGTCCCGGCGCGCCGCGTTCGTCTGCGCGTTCTGGGACGGCCCGTTCCGGCTCGTCTCGAGGCGGCGCGCGCACGTCTCCGCCCGCGCGCCCAGGTCAGAACGCTTCTTCTGGGTCCGTGCCTACCGTCAAGCAAGCGATCCAGGCGGCTCCCGTGCGCGGGTCGCTCGCCGCCGTATTGTCCTGGCGCACGCTCGTGCTCGCCGGGGTGCTTGGGCTCGCCTTCGCATTGGTGTGGCCGTCGGTGAGGGTCTACCTCGACCAGCGCGCGGAGATTGCGGATCTCGCGGCCGAACGCGACGCCGCGCGCACCGAGGTGGACGACCTGGACGCGCAGCTCGCCAGGTGGAACGACTCCGCTTTTGTGGTCGCCCAAGCCAGGGAGCGACTGGCCTACGTCTTCCCAGGCGAGACTCCATACCGCGTCGTCGATCCCGAGTTTGCCAGGCCTGTGGCAGAGGGCTCTCTCGACGCCGTCCGCGCAGGCGACACCGTCATCGACGATGAGCCGTGGTACGACACCATGTGGGCGTCAATCGCCGAGGCGGGCGCGGAGCCGAAGGCGCCGATGCGTCCTCCCACAAGCCCGCTCCAAGCGCCGCAGACCGACGTGCAGCCCAGCGCCGCACCCATAGAATTGGGCGGGTGAGCGTCGCCCCTGAGGACATCGAGACCCTGCACGCGCAATTGGGTCGTGTGCCCAGGGGAGTGGTGGCCGTGGCGGCGCGATGCGTCTGTGGCAACCCCACCGTCGTCAAGACGGCTCCTCGCCTGCCTGACGGCACGCCGTTTCCCACCCTGTATTACTTGACGCACCCAGGCGCGGTCGCGGCGGCGTCGACTCTCGAGGCGACGGGAACGATGCGCCCCATGCAGGAGCGCTTGGGCGAGGACGAACAGTTGGCCGCCGCCTACCGCACGGCGCACGAACGCTATCTCGAGGAGCGCTACGCGATCGAGGACGTGGAGGAGCTCCACGGCATCTCGGCCGGAGGCATGCCTGACCGGGTGAAGTGCCTGCACGTGCTCGTGGGCCACTCCCTCGCGGCGGGCCCAGGGGTCAACCCTTTGGGAGACGAGGCGCTCGCGCTGATGTCCGGCACGTGGAGGCCAGACCGTTGTGCATGCGACGTGCCGAGGGCGAGCGACCCGGTCGCGCAGCGCGACTAGGCTGGCACGCATGACTCGCGTCGCTGCCGTTGACTGTGGAACCAACTCCCTGCGCCTCCTCATTGCCGATGTCACCGAGGGCAGACTGACCGACGTGGTGCGCACCATGACGGTGGTGCGGCTCGGGCAAGGCGTGGACAAGACGGGCGAGTTCGCGGCCGACGCTCTTGACAGGACCTTTGCTGCCGTTGACGAGGCCGCCGCGCTGTGCCGCGAGCATGGTGTCGAGGCCACGCGGTTCGTGGCGACCTCCGCCACCCGCGATGTTCGCAACCGGCAGCAGTTCCTCGACGGCGTGAGCGAGCGGCTCGGCGTGCTTCCCGAGGTCATTTCTGGACACGAGGAGGCCGAGTTGAGCTTCCGCGGCGCGACCTCCGTGCTCGACGCCAGTCACGACGCGCCGTACCTGGTGGTGGACCTCGGTGGGGGTTCGACGGAAGTGGTGCTCGGAACGGAACACCCTGAGTCTTCGCACTCCATGGATGTGGGGTGCGTGCGCATGACGGAGCGCCACCTCGTGTCTGACCCTCCAGAGCCGCACGAGATCGGCGACGCCGTCAGGGACATTCACGCGGCGATCGACGCTGCGTTCGAGGGAGTGCCCGTCGAGCGCACGCGCACCCTCGTGGGACTCGCAGGCTCGATCACCACGGTCACGGCCCACGCACTGGGGCTTCACGCCTACGACCGCGAGCGCATCAACGGCGCGGTGCTGCCGATCGATGCCGCCATGAAGGCTTGCGATGAGTTGCTTCACGCCTCACGCGGTTCGCGAGCGGCACTTGGCTTCATGCACCCTGGACGCGTCGATGTGATCGGCGCAGGGGCCTTGGTATGGCACACGCTCATGGGTCGGGTCCGCACCGCGGTGCACGATGCTGGCGGCGAGTTACCCCACGTGGTGACCAGCGAGCATGACATCCTCGACGGCATCGCCTTCTCCGCCGCAGAGCTGGCTCACTAGGCACTGACCCCGCCTGCCGCGCAGTCGCGGCAGGCTCGCCCCCGTAGCCCAACTGGCAGAGGCAGCCGACTTAAAATCGGCACAGTGCGGGTTCAAATCCCGCCGGGGGCACTTCAACGGCCGACGCCGCCCCGTCGTCGGCGTTACCCCGGCCGACGCGCCAACCGGACTACGCGTCGTCCCGCCCGAGCGTCGTCCATCCCGCCTCAGGGCTCCGTGGCGGCTGGCCCGTGCGTCGTCCCGGCAACACGCTGCCCGCTTGCGAAAAGTTCCCCCTTGCGCTCCCGCTATTTAGCGTTACTATCTACTAGTAGTCAGTGACAATGAGTAGCAAGGAGTGCCACGACGTGGGCAAGCAAATCACCGAAATGCTCAAGGGGACCCTCGAGGGCATCGTCCTCGCGATCATCGCCGCAGCGCCGGCGTACGGCTACGAGATCACCGCCCGGCTGCGCGAACAAGGCTTCACGGACATCGCCGAAGGCACCATTTACGCGCTCCTCGTCCGCATCGAGCAGCGTGGCTTCGTCGACGTGGAGAAGGTGCCGTCGGAGAAGGGGCCGCCTCGCAAGGTGTACTCGCTTAACGCCAACGGGCGCGACTACTTGGACGAGTTCTGGAGGACGTGGAGCTTCCTCTCGGATCGACTTGGACAGCTCCACCAGGAAGGGAAGCCATCATGACCAGTTGGATCGAGAAGGTCACGGGATCGTTCGAACAGAAGAGGCAATACAAGGAGTACCGGGCGAGGGTGAAGGGGCTCCCGGCTGGCTATCGCGAGACGGCCCTCGCGCTCGAGCGATACCTGATGAACATCGGCCCCACAGGCAACGGCGAGAGCCTCATCGCGATGCTCGTCGACCTCGCCGACCTGCTCGAGTCGAGCGCGGCGGAGGGGACTCCCGTACGCAGCGTCGTCGGGGAAGATCCTGTCGACTTTGTCGAGACGTTCATGGCGAACTACGACGGCGGGAGCTGGATTCGCAAAGAGCGCGCCCGGCTCACAAAGGCGATCGAGGATGCCGAACGGCGGGAGCAGCGATGAACGCTCCAGCCACTGCGATCGCGGTGCGTGACATGGCGAAGTCGTTCGGGGAGGTGCACGTGCTCCGGGGCGTTGACCTCGATGTCGCCGCCGGCAGCGTCTTCGCCCTCCTCGGCTCAAACGGTGCCGGCAAGACAACGCTCGTCAAGATCCTGTCCACCTTGCTCGCGTCGGACGCGGGCAAGGCCGTCGTCAACGGCTTCGACGTGGCGACTAAGCCGGCCGACGTGCGCGAGTCGATCAGCCTGACCGGGCAATTCGCTGCGGTCGACCCAGTACTGACGGGGCGGGAGAACCTCGTGCTCGTCGCAAGACTCCGCCACCTCGATCATCCCGGCCAGATCGCCGACGACTTGCTCGCCCGATTTGCACTCACCGATGCGGGCTCAAGGCCAGCGTCGACCTACTCGGGAGGCATGCGTCGGCGGCTTGATATCGCGATGAGCCTCATTGGCGAGCCCTCGGTGATCTTCCTCGATGAGCCGACCACCGGGCTTGACCCGGAGGCGCGCATCGAGGTGTGGAGGACAATCAGGGACCTCGCGCGCGGCGGAACCACAGTGTTGCTCACCACTCAGTACCTGGACGAGGCCGAACAGTTGGCCGACCGCATCGCGATCCTCCACGAGGGCCACATCATCGCCAACGGGACGCTCGCGGAACTGAAGGCGCTGATCCCGCCGGCACAGGTCGAGTACGTCGAGAAGCAGCCGAGTCTTGAGGAGATCTTCCTCGCCATCGTCGGCAGGGGAGAGAGCGCAGCGATCGATGAGAACGGCGACGGCGGCGTCCGCGACGCCAAGGAGGAGCAGTCATGACCGCACTGTTGATCGACACCCGCACCCTGACCGGCAGGTCTCTGCGCCACATTCTGCGCAGCCCCGACACCATCATCACGACCGCCGTGATGCCCATCGCCTTCATGCTGCTGTTTGTCTACGTCTTCGGCGGTGCGATCGATAGTGGCTCTGAGTCATACGTCAACTACCTCTTGCCAGGAATCCTCCTGATCACCATCGCATCGGGCGTCTCGTACACCGCGTACAGGCTCTTTCTCGACGTGTCGGGAGGCATCTTTGAGCGTCTGCGGTCCATGCCCATCGCTCGGTCTTCGATGCTCTGGGCACATGTCCTCACCTCGCTCGTGGCGAACCTTGTCTCCCTTGCCGTCGTCATCATCGTGGCGTTTGCCATGGGGTTCCGGTCAGGCGCCGACGCGTGGGCCTGGCTTGCCGTCCTTGGCATCCTCGTGCTCTTCACGGTCGCTCTCACGTGGCTCGCGGTGGTGGCGGGGCTGCTCGCCAAGACTCAGGACGGAGCGATCGCTTTCTCCTACCCGCTGATCTTCTTGCCGTTCATCAGCTCGGCCTTTGTGCCCACGGCGACCATGCCGGGGCCAGTCCGCTGGTTCGCCGAGAATCAACCGGTGACGGCAATCGTGAATTCCGTCCGGGGCCTGCTGGCTCAAGAGCCTGTTGGCGGGGAGATTTGGGTCGCCTCGTTGTGGTGCACAGCGATCCTCGCCGGCGCGATCCTCGCGGCGATGGCCGCGTATCGGCGGCGCACTCGCTAGGCGCCACGCTACGGGCATGATCGGTGCTCACCGGACGTTAAGCAGGTGGAGTCACTGCGCCGCGCTGTGACTAAACTCGAGGGGAAACTCACAGGAGGCATTGTGGCCAACCCGGTCTTCACCAACACCAAGCAGTTCCAGTCTGGAAGCCCCGTCGGATTCGACCCCCAGGCGCAGCAGTCAGGCGTCATCGGCTTCGATGACCGGATGACGTACGAAGGCACGATCGCCAAGGCGGCGTCGCTGTTCCTGCTGGCCGCAGCGTCGGCCGTTGTTGTCGGCATGCTGATCCCGGCGTTGACCCTCCCGATCTCCCTTGCAGCGTTTGTGATGAGCCTCGTCGTGGCCTTTGGCACCCGTCACGAGCCCAAGCCGGTGCTCATGGCCATCACCATCGCCCTGTTCGGTGGCGCGGCCGGCGGAATGTCCGTGTACTACGAGGCGGCCTACGGCGGCATCATCATGCAGGCCCTCATCGCCACCGCGATCGTGTTCGCGAGCGCTCTGACCGCTTACCGCATGGGCTGGATCCGCGGTTCGAAGAAGATCAACAAGTTCCTCGCGATCGCGGTGCCCGCGTACGTGGTGTTCTCGCTCGTGAACGTCGCCATGGTCATGTTCGGCGGCTTCAACATGCGCGAGGTCGAGATCGGCGGGCTCGGCGTGAACCTCGGCCTCATCTTGTCGATCTTCGCCATCGGCATCGGCGCGCTCATGCTCATCAGCGACTTTGACTTTGTCGAGAATGGCGTGATCAAGGGACTGCCCTCGAAGTGGGAGTGGAGCGCCGCTTACGGCTTGGTCTTCGCGATCATCTGGATCTACATCGAGATGCTGCGTCTGCTGAGCTACTTGCGCCGCTAGAGACACCACTCACTACCAGGAGACACGCGATGGCTCTCTTTGACCTGCCACTTTCGGAACTGCGCACCTATCAGCCACAGGTCAGGGAACCGGCGGATTTCGACGAGTTCTGGACGACGACGCTGGCGGAGGCCCGCGCCATCGGCGGCGAGGTCGTTCTGGGTGAGACGATGCGCCTGGCGGGCGTCGAGGTCACCGACGTGACTTTCCCAGGCTTTGGCGGCCACCCCATCAAGGCGTGGTACGCCAGGCCCGCCGGCGCCACGGAGCCGCTTCCTTGCATCGTCGAGGTCAGCGGATACGGCGGAGGCCGTGGCCTCGCCATCGAACACACGCTGTGGCCCTCGGCTGGTTACGCGTACCTGTTCATGGACACTCGGGGTCAGGGTGGCGGTTGGGGCAATGGTGGTGACACGGCCGACCCGATCGGCGGAGGGCCCGCCAGTCCAGGCTTCATGACCCGTGGCATCGAGTCGCCCGAGCAGTACTACTTCCGGCGCGTTTTCACCGACGCCGTGCGCGCCGTCGACGCGGCGCGCGAGCTTGAAGGTGTCGATGCCACGCGGGTCATGTTCAAGGGAGGCTCTCAAGGCGGCGGCATCACACTCGCCGTAGCGGGCTTGGTGCCCGACCTCGTCGCCGTCATGCCAGACGTTCCCTTCATGTGTCACTTTGAGCGCGCACTGACACTCGTGGACACGATGCCTTACGGCGAGATCAAGAAGTACCTCGCCGTGCATCGCGACAGGGACGAGCAGGTACTCAACACGTTGTCGTACTTCGATGGCGTCAACCTCGCGAAGCGCGCGAAGGCGCCATCGCTCTGGTCAGTCGCACTGATGGACGACATTTGCCCGCCGTCAACGGGCTTCGCGGCCTTCAACTGGTACGGCAGCCAGTCGGCCCCCGACGTTGCCAAGCAGATGGAGGTCTACCCCTACAACGGCCACGAGGGTGGCCAGATGCATCAGACCGCCAAGCAGATCAACTTCGTGGCGCGGGTGCTCGCCTAGCGGACCCGCCGCGCCGCTAGGAGTAACTCACCTGGCAGAAACCGTGGTTGCAGTAGCCTCCAGGGTTCTTGTACAGATACTGCTGGTGGTAGTCCTCTGCGTAGTAGAACTCCCCGTCGCCGGCGTCGGCCGTTGAGGCGATCTGGGTGGAAATGGCGCCGAAGCCCTTGCTCGCCAAGCGCTCTTGGTACGTCGCCCTGCTTTCCTCGGCGGCCTTGAGTTGCTCGGGCGTCGTCGTGAAGATGGCCGAGCGGTACTGCGTGCCGACATCACCGCCCTGGCGGTTCGGAGTCGTCGGATCGTGGTTCTCCCAGAACGCAGCAAGGAGCGTCTCGATCGACACCTTGGCGGGGTCGTAGACCACCTGGACAGCCTCGGTGTGGCCCGTCAGGGACGTGCACGTCTCTTGGTACGTGGGGTTCTTGGTCCAGCCGCCCATGTAGCCAGCAGCGGTCGAGTACACGCCGTCGAGCTGCCAGAAGATGCGCTCGGCACCCCAGAAGCAGCCCATGCCGACGTACAGCACCTCCATCCCCTCCGGCCACGGGCCCTTGAGCGGGTTGGCCAACACCATGTGCCGTTCCGCGACCTGCAGGGGGACGTCCCTGCCCTCAAGAGCCCTATCCTTCGTGACCATCTGGGTCTTCGTGACACCAAGCATGTGTGTACCTCCGCCCCTTCAACGTCGCGGCACATGCGTTGTGTTCCAGCCCTCACGCTACGCTCGTGACATGGCCTCAGACGAGTTCGAAACCGAGCAGACCTCGAACCCTCCTGACGCGGTGGTCGACGCGCAGCCTGAGACCGTGGCGCCCATCGTCCCGCTACCCCTTCGAGTGGCTGGCGCGTGGTCGTGGCGCATCATCGTGGTGGGGATCGTGCTCATCGCGATCGCCAAGGTCGTGACACTGCTCAGCGCGATCGTGCTGCCCTTGGTCATTGCACTGTTGATCGCGGCGCCGCTCGAGCGGCTGGTGAACTGGATGCATCGGCATCGCATTCCGCGCGGCCTCGGAGCGGCGCTCTCGGTGCTCGGTTTGGTCACGGTCGTGCTGGGACTGGCCTTCGCGGTTGGCGCCTCCGTGGTCACCGGATTTGGCTCGCTCCGCGACTCTGCGGCAGAGGGCTTCAACACGCTTGTCGACTGGCTTGTCGAGGGGCCCTTGCACGTCTCAAGCGAGCAGATCAACACGGCCGTCGATGAGGTCATGAGCACGGTTCGCGACAACGCGTGGGGCCTTGCGTCCGGCGCGTGGAGCGTGACGGGAACCCTCACCGCCCTCATCGCGGGAATCGTGCTCGCGCTGCTGTCGCTGTTCTTCTTCTTGCGTGACGGAGCGACCATCTGGTCCTTCTTTGTGAGGATTGCGCCCAAGGGAGCCCAGGCGAGCATCGACCGCGCGGGTCAGGCTGGCTGGACGACTTTGCGTCGCTACACCCAGACATCGGTGCTCGTAGCGTTCATCGACGCCGTCGGCATCGGGACAGGAGCCTGGATCCTCGGGGTCCCACTGGCACTTCCCATCGCCATTGCCGTGTTCCTCTTCTCCTTCATCCCGATGTTCGGTGCCGCGATCTCCGGTGCGCTTGCCGTGTTGGTGGCGCTCGTCGATGGCGGCTGGACCACGGCGCTGCTCATGCTCATCATCGTGCTCTTTGTTCAGCAGACTGAAGGAAACGTCCTCTACCCCTGGCTGTTCGGTAAGGCCGCGTCCGTCCATCCCATGGCGATCCTCCTCGCGGTGTCGTCGGGAACTCTGCTCGCCGGTCTCGCAGGCGCGGTCATCGCGGTGCCGATTCTCGCCTTCACCACGGCGTTCGCGCGTGGCCTTCATAAGGAGTACGTCGCGGCTAAGGAGGAACCTTTCCCGCCGATCACCGGCCAGATACCGCTCATGGCCGAGCGCTCTCGCGAGGCACTGAGGCGTGCGCGCACCAAAGTGACCACGTCACAAATCAAGGTGCGCAAGCGCCGCCGACGCTAGCATCGGCGCCATTCACCATGGAGTGCCTCGCCTACGACTCTGGCCGTTGTCGTTCCTGCACACTCATTGAGACGCCCTACGTACGACAGGTGGAGTCCAAGCAGGCCACACTCGAGCGTCTGCTGGGCGAGAGCCTCCCCGACGGCGACGCCTCCATCGCGTGGCAAGAACCGGTGGTCGGGCCCGAGTCTGGCTTCAGGACCAAAGCCAAGATGGTGGTAGCGGGCAGCGCCGACGCCCCCACGATCGGCATCCTCGACGCCCAGGGTCGTGGAGTGGACCTGCGCGATTGCCCGCTGTACGACTCTCGGCTGACGGCGGCCTTTCCCGCGCTGGCGGCGTTCGTGTCGGTCGCGGGTGTGGAGCCCTATGCGGTCCCTGAACGCCGCGGAGAGCTCAAGCACATCGTCGTGACCGTCTCTCCTTCCGGCGGTCTCATGGCGCGTTTTGTCCTCCGCTCCACCGAGGCGCTCTCGCGGATCCGCAAGCACTTGCCCTGGCTGCAGGAGCAGTTGCCAGCGCTCACGGTGGTGACCGTGAACGTGTTGCCTGAACACCGGGCGGTGATCGAGGGGGAGCGAGAGATCGTGCTGACGTCCCTTGACGAACTTCCTATGGACCTTGGCGACGTGACTCTGCGGCTACGCCCCCAGAGCTTTTTCCAGACCAACACCGATGTCGCGGGGGCGCTCTACTCTCTGGTCTCAGCGTGGGTGCACGAGTCACGGCCAAGCGACGTGTGGGACCTCTACTGCGGCGTCGGTGGCTTCGCGCTCCACTGCCTCGCCGACGGTCGCACAGTGACAGGCGTCGAGTCGTCGACTCAGGCTGTGGTCAGCGCGCAATCAAGCGCCAGGGCGTTGGCCGAAAGCGGCGTGCCTGGCGCTCAGAGAGCGCACTTTGTCGCGGCCGACGCCACCCAGTGGGCGCTGGCTCAGGGGGACTCCGCCTCGGCGCGAGTGCCCGATGTGGTGATCGTGAATCCGCCGCGACGCGGAATCGGCGCCGAACTCGCGCGCTGGCTCGAGCACAGTGGCGTTCCGCGCGTGGTGTATTCGAGCTGCAATGCGGAGACGCTCGCGAGGGATCTGCGCGCGATGCCGTCGCTCGTGCCCGTGCGCGCGCGACTGCTCGACATGTTCCCGCAGACGGAGCACTTCGAGGCTGCAGTGCTGCTTGAACGACGCTGACGCTGGTGGCGGTTCAACGGGCGGCGATAGGCCGCGTGTCATCGCCGCGCGAGCGGGCTATCCGGTGAAAGGCTCCACCATGACGATCTCGACCTTGATCTCGTTGCCATTGGGCGCAAGATAGCTCGTGGTCTCGCCAGCCTTGTGGCCGATCAAGGCCTCACCAAGCGGAGACTGCGCGCTGAAGACGTCCAGGTCCGTTCCCTCCGCGACCTCGCGTGATCCCACGAGGAAACGCATGTCCCTACCGGCGACCTTGGCGTTGACCACTGAGCCCGACTGAACGCTGCCGTCTGTCGAGGGCTCGCCCACGTGCGCTGACTCAAGGATGCCGCGCAACTGCTGGATACGGGCCTCTTGCTTCGCCTGCTCTTCGCGAGCGGCGTGATAGCCGCCGTTCTCTTTGAGGTCACCCTCTTGGCGTCGCTCGTCAATTTCGTTCGCGATGGCGACGCGCCCCACCTTCACCAGGTGGTCGTACTCCTGCTGCAGACGGTCGAACGCCTCTTGGGTCAGCCAGGTACTGTTCTGCTCGGTCATCATCACTTCCTTCGTGGCGAAATGATCAAGGATAACGAAGTCCCTGCCAGGAGGACAATCAGGGCCTGTGGACAACGCGCGCTAGTCGGCCTCGCAGTACTCCACCACGGCCGTCGTGGCCTCTTCCGTGGTGGCCATGGTGGTGGTGACCCGCTGCTCCGTGCCGTCGGCCGGATCGATGCGTGCCGTCGTGACGCCCACCTCTGCAAAGCGCACGTTGAGCGCCTGCACGTGGCAGGTCACGGCGTCGTCGCTATACAAGAAGACGTCGTACGTGACGCTCGCCTCGGTGGGGGACGCGATGTTGAAGCCCACCTCTTGCCAGCGCACCGGCTGGTCGGCGATCCACCACGCCCACAAGGCGGATACCGCAGTGAGCGCTGCGAGGCCGACGCCGATCAGCCACTTGGCGCGCGTCGACAGCCGCGCCCTTGTGGGAGCGTCATCCTCGAGGAAATCGTCAGTACTCATTGTGAGGCAGGATAGTCCCCGGAGGCATTGTGGATCCCAACTACTACCAAGTCGGCCCCGGATTCTGGGGCTTTTTGGCGACGTTCGTGATGGCTCTTGCCATCTTCCTCATCTACCGCTCGCTGTCCAAGCACTTGCGCAAGGTCCGTAGGGACGCCGAGAGGGAGCAGCAGGCTCGCCTCGATCGGGAGGGCGGACGGACGTCCGCGTCAGGTGCGGAAGACGGCGAGAGCGGCGGCGACGTAGTGACAGGCGAATCCAGCGACGGTCAGTGAGTGGAAGATCTCGTGGAACCCGAAGTAGCGCGCTGAGGCGCCGGGCCACTTGAAGCCGTAGAAGACGGCGCCCACTGTGTAGCAAAGACCGCCAGCGCCGATCAGCAGCACCACCGCAAGACCGCCGGCGTCGTACAGAGGCCCGATGTAGCCGACCGCGACCCATCCCAGCGCGACGTACATCGGCACGTATACCCATCGCGGAGCGTTGAGGAACAGGATGCGCGAGAGCAAGCCAAGCACCGCGCCCGTCCACACGATCGACAAGGCGACCGTCGCTGTGTCGCGATCGAGGAGGATCACGCACAATGGCGTATAGGTGCCTGCGATGATGAGGAAGATGTTGGCGTGGTCCATGCGTCGCAGCACTGCTTGCGTCCTGGGCGACCAGTTTCCGCGGTGGTACACGGCAGAGGTGCCAAAGAGCATGACGGCAGTGAGCGTGAAGATCGCCGACGAGACGCGGCCGGCAAGAGTGGGAGCGAACACCACGAGCGCCATGCCGCCGATGAGGGCGAGGGGAGCGGCGCCAAGGTGCAGCCATCCACGCAGGAGCGGCTTGCCAATCGTCGGCAGGGCGGCGTCGGCCGCTGCAGTGTCGTGTCCGTTCGGCGCGGTCTCTGGCCCCGCGTTGGGCGATGTTTTGGCCACTAACCTACGATACCGTAGGTTGGCGTTGGCGCAATTCGCCGTAGCATCATGTGCGGAGGATATGCATGGGGATTCGTAACGCGGCGTACCGGGGGTACGAAGCACTCTTGTCGCGCGACCTCAAGGCTCGCGGATCAGGGCCGTGTCACATCGGCGTCATTCTCGACGGCAACAGGCGATGGGCCAAGCTGAGCGGCGCGAGCGCTGCGCATGGGCACCAGCGGGGAGCCGACAAGATCACCGAGGTGCTCGAGTGGTCTCAAGAAAGCGGCGTGCAGGTGGTCACGCTGTGGATGCTTTCCACCGACAACCTCGGTCGCGACAGGGCCGAGCTCGGCGATCTGCTGGAGATCATCGTCGGCGCGATTGAACGCCTCGCTCGCGATGGCCGCTGGCGCCTGCAGCACGTCGGCGACTCGTCGTTGTTGCCTGAGGACGTCACGGAACGGCTGAACGCGGCCGTTGAGTCCACTAAGGACGCGACGGCGCTCCACGTCAACGTGGCCGTTGGCTACGGGGGGCGCCACGAGATCGCCGACGCCGTGCGGTCCTTCCTGCTCGCAGGGGTCGAGGCAGGGCACTCGCTCGAGGAAGTTGCCGAGCAGTTCTCGGTCGAGCACATTGCCGAGCACCTCTACACCAAGGGTCAGCCGGACCCCGACCTGGTGATCCGCACCTCAGGCGAGCAACGGCTCAGCGGCTTCTTGATGTGGCAGAGCGCGCACACCGAGTTCTACTTTTGCGACGCGTACTGGCCCGACTTTCGCCGCGTTGACTTTCTTCGTGCGCTGCGCAGTTACGCGCAGCGGGAGCGCAGGCGTGGGCGCTAGCAGGGTCTGTCTAGCGGCACGGGTTGAGCCATCGCGGCGCGGGTGTCGCGAGATTCGGTACGAATCGAGCCACTTAAGGCCGGTGGGCGGCGTGTCGCGGTACGAATCGAGCCACTTGCGGGGGCGGCGCGCCCGGGTCAAGGGGCGTAGGTGACGAACAGATGACATCCGGCGTGTCTCAAGCCGTTCTACGCACTCGGGCGTAGCGTCGGCAACGTGGTACTTCACAGAAGGCGGCCCCAACCGGGACCGTTCTGACCCCCTCGCCGCTGGGCGATGGGCGCCCCGCGGCCTGACTCGCCGGGAGAGCCCGTGACCCACACCAGCACCGAGACCAGCGCAGCAGTCCCCACCCAGGTGGGGGTTCGCACCTTCGTTCTCGACACGTCTGTTCTCCTGTCGGATCCACGCGCGCTCAAGCGCTTCGCGGAGCACTCGGTAGTGCTTCCCGTCGTGGTCATCACGGAACTCGAGGCCAAGCGTCACCACCCTGAACTCGGCTACTTCGCCCGATCGGCGCTGCGCGCTCTCGATGATCTGCGAGTTCAGCACGGCACCCTCAACCAGGCGATCCCTGTCAACGACGTGGGCGGCACGCTACGCGTCGAACTCAACCACACCGACCCCAGCGTGTTGCCGAGCGGCTTCAGGCTAGGCGACAACGACACGCGAATCCTGTCAGTGGCCGCGAGCCTGCGGGCGGAGCGCAACGCCGTGACGGTCGTGTCCAAGGACTTGCCGATGCGGGTCAAGGCCTCCGCTCTTGGGATGGAGGCGGAGGAGTACAGGGCAGAACTCGCGGTCGAGTCCGGGTGGACGGGCATGCGCGAGATTCAGTTGAGCGAGGACCAGATGGCGACGCTGTGGGAGGCGGAGACGATCGCGGCGCCCTCTGCCGATGAGTCGGGTGAGGACGTGGCCACGCTTCCCGTCCACACGGGCCTTGTGATGCATTCCGCTCGGGGTTCGGCGCTGGGCCGGGTGACAGAGGACGGCGCGGTCAGGCTGGTGCGCGGCGACCTTGAAGTGTTCGGCCTGCATGGTCGATCCGCAGAGCAGCGCATCGCCCTCGACCTGCTCATGGATGATTCGATCGGCATCGTCTCGATGGGTGGCCGCGCCGGCACCGGAAAGTCGGCACTCGCGCTGTGTGCAGGCCTCGAAGCAGTCATGGAGCGGCGGCAGCACAAGAAGATCATGGTGTTCCGCCCGCTGTACGCCGTGGGCGGTCAGGAGCTGGGTTACCTGCCAGGTTCCGAGGCGGAAAAGATGAATCCGTGGGCTCAAGCCGTGTTCGACACCTTGGGCGCCGTGGTGAGCTCCGAGGTGGTCGAAGAGGTCATGGCTCGCGGCATGCTCGAGGTGCTGCCCCTGACGCACATTCGCGGGCGCTCATTGCACGACGCCTTCGTGATTGTCGACGAGGCCCAGTCACTCGAACGCAACGTGCTGCTGACCATGCTGAGCCGCATCGGGCGCGACTCACGGGTGGTGCTCACTCACGACGTCGCCCAGCGCGACAACCTCCGCGTGGGACGCCACGATGGCATCGCGGCTGTGATCGAGGCCCTCAAGGGTCACCCGCTGTTCGCGCACGTCACCCTCGAGCGTTCCGAGAGGTCGGCCGTGGCCGCTCTGGTGACCGACATGCTCGAGCGCCTGGACCTGTAGCGGGAGTCCCGGCAGAACCCGGCCGACGCGTCGGCCGCCTTAGTCGTCGGAAGAGTCGATCTCCTGGGCGGGGCAGGCGTCATCTGGCACGGCGACGTCGAGGCCGTACAGAATGCTGAGCGCACTCAAGTACTCGGCGGTCTGTCCTGACTCTGCGAGCTCCTTTGCCCTCACCGTGGGCGTGTGGAGGAGGGCCTTCGCGAAGTGCCTGAGGGCCGCCTCGGTGGCCGCGGCTTGCGCGTAGGCGGCCTCGTCGTCCCCTGGCAGCGGCCGCGCGCGTGCGACCTCGCGTTCGAGCAGGCCAAAGACGTGCTCACGCAGAGCGACGATGGCCGGGTCAACAGAGCGGCCGGACTCGCCTGTCGAGAAGCGTGCCACGGCGTGGGCCACGATCGCTCGAGCTGACTCGAGGGCGGCCATCGACTCCTCTGGGGCGTGCGACTTGACGTCTTCGAGTCGCACCACGTGGACGTCACGCAACAGTTCGACGCCTGTGGCCACGTCGCGGTGAAGAGCAAGATCGATGAGTGTCAGCGGGTGGCTGCGCTCGCTCATGGCCTGCGCCACGAGCGTAGGCGTCAGCACGATGGACTCGCCGCCAGAGCACGCGAGCACCACGTCAGCCTCCTCGAGGGCGGCCACCAGGCTCTCCGGTGTCACCACGGGGATGTTATGGCGCTCAGCGAAATCCTCCGCGCGGCCGGACGGTGAGTACACCCCTGCAAGGCGTGCGCCGCGGCCTCGAAGGACGCCAATCCCCGTCTCCGCGAGGGCCCCCGTTCCTACGACCAGGGCGCTCGCGCCGCGCCACGCGACCGTCGGGTCGGCCAGGTCGAAAGCGACGGACATGACCGAGCGTCCCGACGTGCCAAGACCCGTCGAGGAGGCGACGACCCGCGCGGTGCGTAGCGCCGACTGGAAGAGGCGATCGAGGGCGGGGGAGAGGTGGCCTGACTCGCGGGCATCGATGTGCGCGCGACGCACTTGGCCGGAGATCTCGCGTTCGCCCACGACCATCGATTCCAGGCCAGCGGAGACGGACATGAGGTGTTCGACGGCGTCGTCGCCCTCGTAGGCCACGAGCGAGGCGTTGATCGCGTCGATGTCGAGTGCGGTCATCGAGGACAGCGCCGCAACCACCTCCGCGCGCGCCTGTGCGGGGTCGGCGACGTCAAGGTAGACCTCGAAGCGATTGCACGTAGGCAGCACGACGGCACCCGTCACCGTGGAGCCAAGGACGGTGCTCCCCAGACGCTCAGCGCCGACGCTGAGCTGTTCCAGGGTGTTCAGGTCTCTGTTGTGGTGGCTCGCCACAAGGGACAGCAATGCCATCCGTCAATTCTGACATGCCCGCGAGTGGGGGAGAATCAAGTCATGACTCTCCCCGACTCCCACCCCCTTGTCGCAGGCCACGCCGCGGCGTCTGACCTGATTCGCGCGCTGCGGGGGGATCGCCCTGAACGCACCCCCGTATGGTTCATGCGCCAGGCAGGCCGGTCGCTGCCTGAGTACCGGCAAGCGCGGCAAGGCACCACCATGCTCGAGGCCTGCGTGAACCCGGCCCTCGTGGCCGAGATTACGGCTCAACCCGTGCGCCGCCACGGGGTCGACGCAGGCATCTTCTTCTCCGACATTGTGGTGCCGCTGCTCCTCGCGGGCGTCGATGTTGCCATCGAGCCTGGAGTGGGTCCCGTCTTTGGCAAGCCGATTGCAGGAGCGGCCGACATCGCCGCACTGCCTCCCTTGGGCGCGGCGGGGGACGGCGGAACCTTTGATCGATCGCTCGACGTTGTTCGCTCTTCCGTGACCGCTTCGCTCGAACAATTGGGCGACGTTCCGCTCATCGGCTTCGCCGGGGCACCTTTCACACTCGCGGCCTACATGGTGGAGGGCAGGCCCTCGCGCGACCACTTGGCCGCGAGGCGGCTGATGATCTCCGACCCTGAGGCATGGGATGCCCTGATGGCCTGGGCGGCCGACGCCGCTGGTCTGTTCTTGAGGGCTCAAGTTCTCGCGGGAGCCAGTGCCGTTCAGCTGTTCGACTCGTGGGCTGGCAGCCTGCCTCGCGAGCGCTACGCCGCGCACTGCGCGCCTGCCTCCGCCAAGGCCTTTGCCCACGTCGCCGACCTTGACGTGCCGAGGATTCACTTCGGCACCCACACGGGGCACCTGCTGGAGGACATGTACGCGGCGGGCGCGACGGCGATGGGCATCGATGTGACGGTCCCCCTCGAGGACGCCGCGCGGAGGCTTCCAGGAGTGCCGCTCCAGGGAAACATCGACCCTGCCGTGCTCGGCGCGCCTTGGGAGGCGATTGAATCGCACGTTCGCGACGTGGTGACGCGCGGCCGCGCCGCCCCCGCGCACGTCGTGAATCTCGGTCATGGCGTGCCGCCAGATGCCGACCCCGCCGTCTTGACCCGCATCGTGGAGTTCGTGCATGAGCTCTAGCCCAGCCAAGCGCTGGGTGGTTATCGGCGGTGGCATCGCCGGTCTGTTGGCCGCGCGCCGCCTCGCCGGCGAGGGTCATGAGGTGACGTTGCTCGAGTCGGACCGCGAGGTGGGGGGCAGGCTCCGGCACATCGACGTCGCTGGTCATACTCTCGACGCGGGTGCGGAATCCTTCGCCACGCGCGGCGACGCTGTGCAGCGGTTGTGCAACGAGTTGGGGCTCGCGGACGCCGTCGTCTCGCCCACGACCGCGCCCGCGTGGGTCGTGGGCCGCGATACCGCGTACCCCCTGCCGGTGACCGGTTGGCTGGGGATACCGCTCAAGCCCTTCGCTCCTGACGTGCGCCGCATCCTTGGATGGCGTGGATCGCTGCGCGCCAGCCTCGACCTGCTCTTGCCGACGACGCATATCGGCGAGGGCGCCACCGTCGGCCGTATTGCTGCAACGCGGCTCGGCAGGCGCGCCACGGACAGGCTGCTCGCGCCCGTCATGTCTGGCGTGTACTCCCGACCCCTCGATGACTTGCCGCTCGACGCGATCGCGCCGGGTCTTGCCGCAGACGTGCGGGAGCGCGGCGGGCTCATCAGGGCCGCGCGGTCGCGGCGTGCGTTCGGCACCCCTGGCGCCGCCGTGCGTGGGCTGGTGGGTGGGATGGCCACTCTCGCGAAGGCCGTCGCGGCCGATGCCGTACACAAGGGCGCCGCACTTCGCACCGGGGTGACGGTCACGGGCCTCCACGTCGCTGGTGACGGTTGGCGCCTCGAGACAAACGAAGGGCCCATCGAGGCCGACGCCGTGGTCGTGGCGGTCCCTCGCCACAGGCTCGCCGCCGTCATGAATGAAGACGCCACACCGGCTCGGTGTGTGGCGATCGTGGTGATGGTGCTCGATGCCCCCGCGCTGGATGCGGCTCCACGCGGCACAGGAGTGCTCGTGCGGCAATCCGCCACTCGCGCGAAGGCGCTCACCCATGCGAGCGCCAAATGGCCGTGGCTCGCTTCCCGATTGCCCCAGGGGCGCCACGTGTTGCGGCTCTCCTATGCGGTCACGCCCGGTGAGGACGTCCGGTCTCATGCTCTCGCCGACGCCTCCCGACTGCTGGGCGTTGAACTGAGCGCCGAGCAGGTGGCTGGGATCGAGCAGGTCGAATGGCCTGACGCGAGTCCAGCGGCCGTCGCCGACAGACAACCTCGTCCCGGCGTCCATCTGGTGGGCTCAGCCGCTGGCCTGAGCGGGCTCGCAGCCATTGTTGCGGCCGACGAGAGCGCCGATTTCACCTGAACGGCCCGGTAGAGAGACACTGACACCATGACTGATCAGCCAGAGGGCTTCACCCTGTTCTCCGTCCTTGACGGCTTCCTTGACGCACCAGACGAAGAACTCGCGGAGATCGTCGAGCAAGCCGACGCCGCGATCGCCGATCTGGCCGATCACGACGTGACGCTGCGAGGAATGTACGACGTCTCGGGACTGCGTGCTGATGGCGCCATCATGCTGTGGCTCCACGGCCCGCGGCTGGAGGACCTGCAGTTGGCGTTGCGAGACTTGCGGGCGACCTCGCTGTTGGCGGACACGACGCTGACGTGGTCAGCGGCAGGGGTCCACAGGGCGGCGGAGTTCAACCGCGCGCACGTGCCTGGCTTCTTGCGAGGGGAACGCGCTCGCGACTGGCTCACGGTCTATCCCTTTGTGCGGTCTTACGAGTGGTACCTGCTGCCAGAGGACGAGCGCTCCCAGATGCTGCGCGAGCACGGCGTCGCTGGTGCCAAGTTCACGGGCGTCATCGCCAACACGGTGGCAGCCTTCGCCCTGGGCGACTACGAGTGGCTGCTGCCCATGGAAGCCGACGACGTCACCGAACTGGTGGACATGATGCGTGACCTGCGGTACACACAGGCCCGACTGCACGTGCGTCACGAGTTGCCCTTCTACACGGGCAAGCGCGTCACCACGGCCGAAGCGGTGGAGGTGTTGGCGGCATGACCGAGACCTTGCCGCCGCTCGCCGCGGCACAGCGCACGGTCGCCCCGGCGGCGTACGACTGCATCCTGCTCGCCGGATTCGGGGGCCCAGAGGGTCAAGAGCAAGTGATTCCCTACCTGCGCAACGTGACGCGCGGGCGCGGGGTGCCTGACGAGCGCCTCGAAGAGGTCTCGCACCACTATCGGCATTTTGGCGGCGTGAGCCCCATCAACCAGCAAAACAGGGACCTCAAGGTCGCACTCGAGGGGGAGATAGCCAAGCGCGGTCTCGGCTTGCCCGTCTATTGGGGCAATCGCTTCTGGGAGCCGTACTTCACCGACGCACTCAAGGAACTCCACGCCGACGGGCACAGGCGGGTTCTCGTGCTGGTGACCACCGCGTTCTCGAGCTACTCCGGTTGCCGCGCCTACCGGGAGGATCTGGCCGCTGCCCTGGCAGAGGCGGGGCTCGAGGGCGAACTCGTGCTCGACAAGGTGCGCCAGTACTTCGACCACCCCGGCTTTGTGAACCCCAATATCGACGCGGTGCGAAACGGCCTACGGGCGCTTGCGACTGACGGCAAGGGCGCGAACCCGCACGTCATGTTCGCCACCCACTCGATCCCGTCGGCCGCAGCCGACTCGTCCGGTCCCAGGGAGTCGTTGCCGGACGGTACTCCCGTGCCGGTTGGTGGCGGCGAAGAATGGAACGCTGGCGGCGGTTGGTACGCCACGCAGCAGCGCGCGGTCGCGACGCTCGTCATGGATGCGATCGCGGATGAGTTCCCTGGAGTTGATTGGTCCCTCGTGTACCAGTCGCGCTCCGGCGATCCACGGGTGCCGTGGCTGGAGCCCGACATCAATCTCGCGATCGACGCCCTACCGGCCGACGTTACTGGGCTGGTGATCTCCCCGCTTGGCTTTGTCAGCGACCACATGGAGGTCGCATGGGACCTGGACAACGAGGCGATGGAGACGTGCGAAGCGCGCGGGCTCACGGCCGTTCGCGTGCCCACCGTTGGCGTTGACCAGCGCTTTGTGGAGGGCCTGATCGACTTGGTTCAGGAGCGCCACGTCGTCGGCGAGGGGCAACCCCTCACCCGTGAGGCGCTCACCCCGCTTGGCCCGTGGCAAGACGTGTGTCCCACCGATTGCTGCGTCGGCCGGGCGTCCAAGCCCACCATCGCGTCGGCGTCTTAAGGGCGAATCAGGTCCTGCCAGTCACGATCCCGCTGCCTCTTCGAAGGCGCGGCGTGGGTCGTGGAGCCTGCCCATGGACACCAAGTCCCTGCGGAAGAACGCAGCGGCCGTCCAGTCGAGCGCGATGCGTGCCTTGCGGTTCACCGTGGGAATCTGCATCAGGTGGTACGTGCGGTGCATGAACCATGCCGGCCAACCCTTGAGCTTGACGCCAAGAATGTTCGCGACTCCCTTGTTGAGTCCGAGTGAAGCGACCAGTCCAAGGTGATGGTGGCGATAGTCCTTGAGTTCGTTGCCGTCGAGGTGACGTGCGATGTTCTTGCCAAGATGCCGCGCCTGGCGCACTGCGTGTTGGGCGCTCGGTGCGCAGAACGCTCCCTCGTCCTTGGTGAGGTCGGGCACTTGCGCGCAGTCGCCTGCCGCCCACGCTCCGGCGACAACGTCTCCGTCCTCGGTGGTGACCTGGAGGGTCGGCGAGCAGATCACGTGGCCCTTGGGACCGAGCGGCAGGTCGGACTTGGCGAGGATGGGCGAGGGCTTCACCCCCGCCGTCCACACCACGGTGTCGGCCTCGAAAGAATCGCCGTTCGATAGTTCGACGTACCCCTCGACGCAAGACTCAAGACGGGTCTCCATGAGCACTTCCGTGCCTCGCGCCCGCATCTGCTTGGCAGCGTACTCGCCCATTTCTGGCCCCATCTCCGGCAGGATGCGACCCATCGCTTCGACCATGATGAACCGCAGTTCCTTGGGGTCGATCTCGGGGTAGTACCGCAGGGCTGCCTTCGCCATGTCCTCCGTCTCGGCGAAGGCCTCGACGCCCGCGAAGCCGCCCCCGACGAAGACGAACGTGAGCAGACGCTTGCGCAGCCGCGGGTCCTGGGTGCTCGCCGCCCTCGCGATGCGACCGAGCACCCTGTTGCGCAGGTTGATGGCCTCCTCGACGTACTTGAAGCCGATCGCGAAGTCCTTCAGTCCAGGGATGGGCAGCGTGCGCGCGACAGAGCCCAGCGCAACGATCAGTTCGTCGTACTCCACGTGAAGCGTGTCGCCAAAGTCCGTCGCTGCGTCGACCGTGCGGTCGGCGTGCCGGATCTGGGTCACCCTGCCCTGGATCACCCTGACGCCGTTCAGCTCCTTGCGCAGGGGGACCACCGCGTGGCGCGGCTCGATCGATCCGGCCGCCGCCTCCGGCAGGAACGGCTGGTAGGTCATGTACGGGCGCCGATCAAGCACGGTGATGTCGACGCTCTTGCCGGCCTTTCGGCGCAACGTCAGCGCGGCGTAGAGGCCGACGTAGCCTCCGCCAAGAATGAGTACGCGGGTGTGAGCCATGGTGTACCTCCCTCAGGGGTCAACCGTGGCAACTCGCTCGCTGTTCCTCAAGGCCGCAGTCTCGACCGCTCGCCCGTCATGGTGGTGACGTCGAGGAGGGCATCAAGTTGCGCTTCCGTGACGTCTCCGCGCTCGACGAAGCCGAGTGCCTCGACCGCTTCGCGCACGGTCACGCCGTTCTTCACGGCGTGCTTTGCGATCGCGGCGGCGTTCTCGTAGCCGACGACGCGGTTGAGGGGGGTGACGATGCTGGGGGAGGCCTCGGCAAGGAATCGAGCACGCTCGACGTTGGCCGTGATGCCCGACACCGTTTTGTCAGCAAGCACGCGGGTGGAGTTGGCGAGCAGACTCATCGACTCCAGCACGCCAAGTGCCATGACAGGGATCTGGACGTTGAGTTCGAAGGCTCCCGAGGCTCCCGCCCACGCGACGGTCGCATCGTTGCCCACGACGCGCGCACACACCATCAGCACCGCCTCCGGCACCACGGGATTGACCTTGCCTGGCATGATGCTCGACCCTGGCTGGAGGTCCGGTAGCGCGATCTCGCCCAGCCCCGTGTTGGGTCCGGAGCCCATCCACCGCAAGTCGTTGCACACCTTCGTGAGGCTCACCGCAATGGTGCGAAGGGCGCCGGACACTTCCACGAGCGCGTCACGTGCGGATTGCGCCTCGAAGTGGTCCCTGGCCTCCTTGATCGGCAGCCCCGTGTCTTCTGCCAGCAACTCAATGACGCGTTGCGGGAAGCCTTGAGGCGTGTTGATGCCCGTTCCCACCGCCGTTCCTCCGAGCGGCACCTCAGCGAGGCGCGGCAAGGCGGACTCGAGCCTTTCGATGCCGAGCCTGACGGCCGCCGCGTATCCGCCGAACTCCTGGCCAAGAGTCACGGGAGTGGCATCCATGAGGTGGGTTCGCCCCGACTTCACCACCTGGGAGAACTCGCTTGATTTGGCCTCAAGCGAGGAGGCGAGGTGATCGAGTGCGGGAACGAGGTCGTTCACGAGGGCCGAGGTCGCGGCGACGTGCACCGACGTGGGGAAGACGTCGTTGGACGATTGCGAGGCGTTGACGTGGTCGTTCGGGTGAACCTCGGCGCCCAGTCCACGGGTGGCAAGAGTGGCAAGAACCTCGTTCATGTTCATGTTGGAACTGGTGCCAGAACCCGTCTGAAAGACGTCGACCGGGAACTCGCCGTCGTATTCTCCGCCAGCCACCGCGTCGGCCGCGGAAACGATCGCCTCCGCAACGCCAGCCTCGAGAACTCCCAACTCGACGTTGGCGCGTGCGGCAGCCTTCTTCACACGTGCCAGGGCCTCGATGTGTCTGCGCGTGAGGGTGATCCCAGAGATCGGGAAGTTCTCGACGGCGCGCTGGGTCTGGGCCCGGTACAGGGCTGCGGCGGGAACGCGCACCTCGCCCATCGTGTCGTGCTCAATGCGGTAGTCCATAGGTCCCATTGTGTCAGCGAATGGGTAGCGACTGGAGTTGATGGCGAGCCTCGGGTAGAACGTCCCGGGGGGCTGCCGTTACACTGAACACGGCTGCCCAGCCACAACCGTCGAGGGCGACTCCATCACCAGGCATTTGCCGGGTTGAGAACGTCGACTCCGGTGTGGGACCTGTCAAGGTGACGGACCGTGCTCCTCAGTTGCTCTTCAGAAGCGAACTAGGGGGAACTATGGCGTTGACCGACGTCCCACCACAGCGACTGCTTGCTGCTATTCAAGAGGGCGAAGAGGCCTCGGCGCTCGAACTCATCAATCTTGCTTCCTCTCGCGACGCTTCCATCCGCGAGAGCGTCGCGGCGCGCCAAGACGCGCCCATCAGCGCCATGATCGTCCTCGCTCAGGACTCGAAGTCCAAGGTCCGCTACGCGCTCGCTTCCAACCCAGCCGTGGTGAAGGCGCAGTCGGTGCTTGGCATGCTCGCTGCGGACAAGGACACCGACGTGGGTATCGCCCTCGCGATGAACCCGGCGACTCCTCTCGACACCCTTCGCACGTTGGCCGAAGACGGCAAGAAGGGTGTTCGCAAGCTCGCGGCTGAGCGGATTGCGCGTCTGTCCTGAGCGTGTACGGCGGGTTGACTGTCAGGCTTGTCGCTGAGCGCTGTCTCTCGCGCCGCTAGGGCGCCGCGAGTTCGGCGGTCGTCGGCGGGTTCGCGCCTGCGCGCGAGACAGTGATCGCAGCAATCCGGCCGCAACGCCCTAGGACGTCGGCGATGACGTCTCGGGGGGCCGTTGCGAGCGCATCGCGGCGCTGAGCGCCCAGCAGACCGGCCTCCCAAAGCCCGTCAATCAGGCCGGCCATATAGGAATCTCCTGCGCCGACCGTATCGACCACCTGGACGCGCACTGGCGGCACATCAATGGCCTCGCCAGCGGCGACCGCGATGGAGCCCTCGCCGCCCCGCGTGACGACGACGAGCGCCGTGTTGGCGGCGGCCCACTGACGGGCGGCGTCGAGCGGGTCGGCGCCAGGCATGAGCCACTCGAGGTCTTCGTCAGACACCTTCACCACGTCCGCGAGCTCGACGAATGCTTCAATCCTTCGCAAGGCGCTCGACGGATCTCCCATCAGCGAGGGCCTGGCATTGGGGTCGTAGGTGATGGTCGAGGTGGCGCGTGCGGCGCGAAGCAACGCCTCAACGTCGCTTCCTCCCGGCTCGAGGACCGCAGCGATGGAGCCCGTGTGCACCACCGTCGGCGTTGGCCTTGTCACCGCCTTGCCGGGCAACTCCCACGCGAGGTCAAAGTCGTAAGAGGCCACACCCTCGGCGTCGATCGTGGCGGTCGCGACCGACGTGTGTGCAGCAGGAGCGCCGGCGGCGAGCCGGACTCCAGACGCCTCCAGATGCGCGCGCACCAACTCACCGTGAGGGTCGTCGCCAAGCGAGGTGAGGAGCTCGACGTCGCGACCCAGGCGGCCCAGGCCGAGCGCCACGTTGGCAGGCGATCCCCCGGGATGCGTCGCGGAGACGCCGTCTGGCGAGACGACCACGTCGACGAGCGCCTCGCCCACGATCAACGCATGATTACTTGTCACTGTCACTCCCGGTGGCCTTGGCGATGGTGTCTTCTGCACCGGCGAGCAAGCTTTCGCAGCGGCGCGCGAGGGCTTCGCCTCGCTCCCACAGTGACATCGAGTCGTCCAGCGTCGTTGCCCCTGCCTCAAGGCGCGCGACGATGTCGATCAACTCATCGCGTGCCTGTTCATAGGTCAGATCGTCTGCTGGCGGCATCTTTTTTGTCACGTGCTCACGTTATCGCGTCATAGTCCGGGACTTCGGTCCTCTCATGACGTACACGATGGAAGAAAAGTGCACATCTTCCGCCACTGCTCACAATGAGGTGACACCATGGCCAACGATCACTCGCGCGCCGCGCTACCAGGACCGCTAGACCCGAGCCTGTCGGACAACGACCTCGCCCAATTGGCGCGGTCGGAGCAGGCTACGGTTCGCGCAGCAGCAGCCGCACACCCGAACACTCCGCTGACGATCATTCTCCAGTTGGCGCGCGACGAAGCGCATGTGGTGCGAGCCGGTGTGGCTCGCAACCCGCGACCGGGAATCCCTGAAGAGGTGCTGCGCGACCTTGCCACTGACAATGCGGCAGAGGTGGTCTTCGCGCTCATCGCGAATGACTCGGTCCCCGACTCTGTCATCGCGCGCGTCATGAGAGGAAAGCACAAGGACGCCTACGGCCCTGCGAAGGCGCGGCTGTCGAAGTCCGGCACCAAGACAGGCATTCTCGGAGGGCTCGCCGCGCTGCGCGGCTAGTCCTCACACGCTAGGACGGCGGTGACACCTCGGTCACGCGTGCGCCAAGCCCGCCTGAGGCAAGGCGTACCAAGACGTCGTCGCCCACAGCGACGTCGTCCGATGACGTGATGACTCTTCCGGCCGAGTCCCTGACCACTGCGTAGCCGCGATCGAGCGTCGATTGCGGGCTGAGTGCGCGCAAGGATGCCGTGGCGGAGGCCAGTTCGCCGCGCGCGCGGGCAACCGTGGTGGTAGTGGCCGTACGCAGAGTCGCGCGCAGGTGGTGGAGTTTGTCGCGGTGAGGTTCGAGCATGCGCACCGGCTGACTGAGCACAGGCCGCGCGCGAAGGTCAGCCAGACGTTCGCGCTCGCGGCCAACTCGCGCTGTCACCGCGGCGACCATGAGTGCACGGGCTCCAGCGAGCCGTTCGCCCTCGGCGGCGGCGTCGGGCACGACGCGCTTTCCCGCATCGGTGGGCGTCGACGCGCGATAGTCGGCCACGAGATCGAGGAGCGGGCTGTCCATCTCGTGCCCAATGGCGCTCACCAGAGGGGTGAGGACCGCTCCGGCGACGCGCACCAACTTCTCGTCGCTGAAGGCGAGCAGGTCCTCCAAGGATCCGCCGCCTCGAGCGACGACGATGACGTCAACGTCGGGTAGCGCGTCAAGCTCTTGGAGGGCAGCTGAGACGTCTGCGACGGCGCGCGGTCCCTGGACGGTAACCCGCCTGATCTCGAACCGAGCAGCTGGCCATCGGGCGGTCGCGTTGGTGACCACGTCATGCTCTGCGTCGCCTTGAGTCGCGACCACCAGGCCGATGCGGCGGGGAATCATCGGTAAGGGCACCTTGCGGTCGGGCGAGAAGAGTCCCTCCGCTGCCAGCGCCGCCTTGAGAGCTTCGATGCGCGCGAGCAGGTCCCCGAGGCCAACGGAACGCACCTGGTCGCCGACCATCTGAAGGTCTCCGCCCCTTGGCCACCACTGCGGCTTGGCGTGGACCACCACGCGCGCCCCGTCCTTCAGGGGAACGCCAAGTGCGTCGACCTCTGACGCAGGAAGCGTGGCCTTGAGCGACATGTTCTCTTCTGTGTCACGCAACGTGAGAAACACGAGGTGACGCCAGCGCTTGACGTTGAGTACCTGCCCCTCGACCCAGACGGGACTCATACGCGCGATGTACTCGCCGATCTTTGGGCTCAGGTGGCGCACCGGCCAGGGTCGTTCCGCCGACGTGTCCGCAGCGGTGCCTGCGAGCGAGATGGTGGCCGCGGGAAGGATGTGCGGTGCGGGTTCGTTGTCTCCTTGAGCGTGGGCCACCGTCCAAGCCTGCCACGTAGGATGGAGAACATGCCTCCCAGCACCACCCAGCGAGTCCTTCTCGCCGCGCCGCGCGGATACTGTGCCGGCGTTGACAGGGCCGTCATCGCCGTGGAAAAGGCGCTTGAACTGCACGGCGCCCCCATTTACGTTCGCAAAGAGATCGTCCACAACAAGTACGTGGTCGAAACGTTGACGGAGCGCGGAGCCATCTTTGTCTCGGAGACCGACGAGGTGCCTGAGGGCGCGCGCGTCGTGTTCTCGGCTCATGGCGTGTCACCCGCAGTGCGCGATGCCGCAGCGGCTCGCCAGCTGACCACGATCGACGCGACCTGCCCTCTTGTCACCAAGGTGCACAAGGAAGCCGTCCGCTTCGCGCGCGACAACCAGACCATCTTGCTCATTGGCCACACGGGCCACGAAGAGGTGGAGGGGACTGCGGGGGAAGCGCCCGAGAACACCATCGTCGTGAACTCTCCGGAGGACGTAGCGGGCATCGAGGTGCCAGATCCGAGCAACGTCGTATGGCTTTCCCAGACCACCCTGTCCGTTGACGAGACGATGGAGACGGTCCGCCGTTTGCGAGAGAAGTTCCCAGAACTTCAGGATCCTCCCAGCGACGACATTTGCTACGCCACCCAGAACCGGCAGGTGGCGGTCAAGAAGATTGCTCCGCAAGTTGAACTCATGATTGTGGTGGGCTCGGCGAACTCGTCCAACTCGGTGCGCCTTGTCGAGGTGGCGCTGCAGTCAGGTGCCGACTCTTCGTTCCGCATCGACAGGGCCCGCGAGCTGCGCGACGAGTGGTTCGACGGCGTGAGCACCGTGGGCGTCACGTCTGGTGCGTCTGTTCCTGAGATCTTGGTGCGCGACGTGCTCGACGCTCTCGCCGCGCGCGGCTTCGAGACGGTGGAAGAGGTGCGCACCGCGACGGAGGACCTGATGTTCTCGCTGCCACGCGAGATTCGTGCCGATCTGAAGCAGCGCGAGGCGGCCGCGAGCGCCTAGGTCGTCGGCTCGTCTCCAGCGTCGAACTCAGGCGAGGCAATCTGTCGAATATCGAGGTGTACTGGGTTCGACTCCTCGATGGCACCGCTGATCTCTTGCATTTCGCCAAACTTCCGCGCGCTGACGAGCACCCGCGATTCCATGGAAGCGACCGTGGCGTTGTAGGCCTTGCCTGCGCCCTCTAGCGCCTTGCCGACGCGCGCCAAGTGGCCGCCCATGGTGATCAGGCGGTCGTAGAGTTCCTTGCCGGTCGCGAGGACTTGCTGGGCGTTCTTGGCGAGCGTGTCCTCTTTCCAGGCGTGCGCGACGGTGCGCAGCATCGCCACCAACGTGGTGGGCGTTGCGATGACCACGCGCTTGGCGAACGCGTACTCCTGCAACCCTCGGTCTTGCTCGAGAGCGCTTTGATAGAAGGCCTCAGAAGGCACGAACATCACCACGAACTCCGGCGCAGAGTCGAACATGTCCCAGTACTTCTTGGAGGCGAGGTCGTCCACGTGCTTCTTGACGTGGCGCGCGTGCGCGAGCAGGCGTTCGGCCCTCACCACCTCGTCATCGGTCTCGAAGGCCTCCAGCAGTGCCGAAAGGGCGACCTTGGAATCGACAACAATGGTCCTGCCGCCGGCGAGTTTGACCGTCATGTCCGGACGCAAGTTCTTGCCCTCAGCGTCCTTGACGTTCTCTTGCTCCTCGAAATCGACGTGGTTCACCATGCCGGAGAGTTCGACAACTCGGCGCAATTGCACCTCTCCCCAGTTCCCTCGCACGTCTGAGCGGCGCAAGGTGTTGATGAAATCCGATGTCTTCTTGTCGAGTTTTTCCGAGGCGTCGAGCATCTGGCGCACTTGTTGGGCGAGTGCGGCCTGCCCTTCGGCTCGACTCCTGTCGGTCTCTGTTGTCTGGCGCTGAACCTCGAGAAGGGCCTTTGCGATGGGCTCGACCATGGTCTTGACCGACTGCTCGCGCTTGGCCAGTTCAGCGTCGGCCGCCTGCCGTTCCCTACTCAACCGCTCTTGCGCCACGGCGAGCAATTGCTCTTGGCTGGCCTTGAGGGTCTCCGCAGACAGAGCCTGGAACTCTCGCCGGAGGGTCTCTTGATCGCCCCTAATCTGCAGCACGTACTTGTCGTGAGCCTCAGTGAGCGCCGCCTCTCGCCTTGCCGCGGCCTCGGCGGTCTCGACAATGCGACGCTCGAAATCCACCGCCCTGGCGCGTTCGACGTCGAGCGCCGAACGGGCCTCTGCCACTCTGGCATCGGCGTCGCGAGTGGCCGATGCGGTGCGCAGCGCGCCCAGCAAGTAACCGATAGCGATTCCTGCAATGCCTGCTACAACGGCAATCAAGTACTCCATGCCCACACTCTGTCATGTGACACAGACAAGGCGCGCGTTTTGGTCAGCAACGGGCCTTTTGTGCTCAAAGTGTGATCTACGTCACATGACACTCCGATTGCATATCGGAATCGATGCCTGCGCGTAACGTGTTCGTTACGTGCTATTCCCTAAAATGATTGAGACTCAGGGGAACCTCCCCTGCGTCCCCTCGTAGACGTTCACGCGGACATATCCATGCTCGCGAACGGCCTTGCGAGAGAAGAAAGGAGCCCGAGTATGAAACTCGGTACATGGACTAAGGGCCTCGCGGTCGTTGCGGCGGCGTCACTGACGCTGGCCGCTTGCGGTTCCAGCGACGACGCAGACCCCACCACTTCCGGCGGCACCGGCGGCACCACCGACGGTACGGCGATTATCTCCACCAACGGTTCCGAGCCCGCGAACCCGCTGATCCCTTCGGCCACCAATGAGACCGGCGGCGGCAAGATTGTCGACGCACTCTTCGCTGGCCTCGTCTACTACGACGGCGAAGGCACCCCTCACAACGAGGTTGCCGAGTCGATCACGACCGACGACTCTCAGACCTTCACCGTGAAGCTGAAGGAGGGGTGGACGTTTACGGACGGCACCCCCGTTCTCGCGCACAACTTTGTGGACGCCTGGAACTGGGGCGCAGACCTGGCGAACGCCGACGTCTCGCTCAACAGCTACTTCTTCGAGCCCATCGAGGGCTTCAGCTGGGAAGAGTCCGTTCCCGAGATGTCCGGCCTTGAGGTCGTTGATGACCTGACGTTCACCGTCACGCTCAACCAGCAGCAGGCTGACTTCCCGCTGTCGCTTGGTTACTCCGCGTTCTACCCGCTCCCCGACGTCGCTTTTGAGGACCTCGAGGCCTTCGGTCAGAACCCGGTGGGCAACGGCATCTACATGCTCGAAGACCCGGCCGACTGGCAGCACGACGTTCAGATCGAGCTCGCGACCAACCCGGACTACGCGGGTGAGCGTGTTGCTCAGAACGATGGCCTGAGGATCGTCTTCTACGCACAGCAGGACGCGGCCTACGCTGACCTCCTCGCAGGCAACGTCGACGTGATCGACGGCATCCCTGACTCCGCGTTTGAGGTCTTCGAGTCGGACCTCGGTGACCGCGCTGTGAACCAGCCGGCCGCCGTCTTCCAGTCGTTCACGATTCCTGCCCGCCTCGACCACTTCTCTGGCGAAGAGGGCAACCTGCGTCGTCAGGCGCTGTCGATGGCGATCAACCGCGAGGAAATCACGGACGTCATCTTCCAGGGCACCCGCACGCCGGCCAGCGACTTCACGTCGCCGGTCATCAGCGGTTGGTCTGACTCCATCCCAGGCTCAGAGGTTCTCGAGTACAACCCCGAGAAGGCCGCTGAACTGTGGGCAGAGGCCGACGCCATTAACCCCTGGACCGGTACCTTCCGCATCGGCTACAACGCCGACGGTGGTCACCAGGGCTGGGTCGACGCAGTGATCAACTCGATCAAGAACTCGCTCGGCATCGAGGCGGAGGGCAACCCCTTCCCGACGTTCGGCGAGTTCCGCACCCAGGTCACCGATCGGTCTATTGACTCCGCGTTCCGCACAGGTTGGCAGGCGGATTACCCGTCGCTGTTCAACTTCCTCGGCCCGCTTTACGGCACCGGCGCAGGATCGAACGACGGCGACTACTCGTCGGCTGAGTTCGACGCTCTTCTCAAGGAGGGTTCGGCGATGACCGACACTGAAGAGGCGAACGCCACGTTCCAGGAGGCACAGGAGATCCTGTTCGAGGAACTTCCTGCCATCCCGCTGTGGTACTCCAACGTGACTGGCGGCTACGCCGACACCGTTGACAACGTGGTATTCGACTGGCACTCCGTGCCGCTGTACTACCAGATCACCAAGAACTAGGTGAGTCGACGGCCCGTCCCGCCTCGTGCGGGGCGGGCCGTTTCCCGTTCGCTTCCTGGTGACGACGCCTCCACCACGCCGCACAGGGCTAGGCCCTTTGCTGTGATCGCGTACTCACTGGCACAGTAGAATTAATTCCCACATGCCCATTCCAACCGATACGTACGGGGTCCACCCATGCTGATGTACGTGGTGCGCCGCTTATTGCAGGCCATCCCCGTGTTCTTGGGAACAACGTTCCTGATTTACTTCATGGTTTTCTCGATGCCGGGAAACCCTGTGCTCGCGTTGTTCGGAGACAAGACCCCGAGCCCTGCGGTGCTCGAAGCGGTCACCGCTCAGTACAACCTCGATAAGCCGTTCATGGTGCAGTACTTCCTGTACCTCAAGAACCTGTTCACCGGCGACCTCGGCGTCACCTTCTCCGGACGCGAGGTCAGCGATATCCTCGCGCGCGCCTTCCCCATCACGCTCAAGCTCGTGCTCATGGCCGTGGTGATCGAGTTGATCCTGGCCGTGGTGCTTGGCCTCATCTCTGGCTTGCGCAAGGGCGGCATCGTCGACAACGCGAACCTGATCACGGCGCTCGTGTTGAGCTCGGTGCCGCCATTCGTCGCGCTGTTCGTGGCCCAATACTTCATCGGGATCAAGCTCGGATGGTCGCCCGTCACCGTGGGAGCAAATTCCACGTGGGGGGCGATGCTGCTCCCTGCGATCGTCATCGCGCTGACCATCTACGTGATCGGCATGCGACTCATGCGCGGGTCCGTCATCGAGGCCCAGTCTGCCGAGTACGTGCGCACCGCCGCCGCGAAGGGCCTCAGCCGCCGACGCATCATTCCCGTGCACATCGCGCGCAACTCGCTCATCCCGGTGCTGACTAACACGGCCGCCAGCTTTGGTGCACTCATTGCGGGCACCACCGTGACCGAGGGCATTTTCAATATCCCCGGCATCGGCAAGGTGCTCTTCGACGCGATTCGTCTTCAAGAGAATGCGACCGTGGTGTCCTTTGTCACCATCCTCACCCTCATGTATGTGACCATGAACATCTTGGTGGACCTGTTGTACGCCGTTCTCGACCCAAGGATTCGTTATGTCTGACCGCCCAGTCGAGCACTACGTTGCTCCCGTTGACCCAGCGGACGCGATCGAGGTCGACAAGATCAAGTTGGGTGACCGCCGCTCCAACCTGTGGCTCGATGCGTGGCGTGACTTGCGCCGGCGGCCCTTGTTCTACGTCGCCGTCACCATCGTGCTCATCGTGAGCGCTGCGGCCTTGTTCCCTTCGCTGTTCACCCAGGTCGATCCGGCATTCGGCGAACTGTCCAAGTCCAACCAGCCGCCCATGGACGGGCACCCGTTGGGCTTTACGCGCCAGGGCTACGACGTGTATGCACGCATCATCTACGGCGCGAGTACCTCGCTGTCCGTCGGCATCCTGGTGGTCCTGATCACCGCAGCGATCGGCATCCCCATGGGTGCACTTGCGGCCTTCTACGGCGGCTGGGTCGACTCGCTACTGTCCCGCGTCGGCGACATTTTCTTCGCGATCCCCTACTTCCTCGCCGCCGTGGTGGTGATGTCGGTGCTTTCCGCACACCGGAACGTCTTTGTGATTGCGTTGGCCATCGGAGGTTTCGCGTGGGCTTCTCTTGCGAGGATCCTGAGAGCTGAGGTCCTGCAGGTGAAGAACCTCGAGTACGTCATGGCCTCTGAGGCGGTGGGGCGCTCGAAGTTCTCCACGCTGCTCAGGCACGTGCTTCCCAACTCCCTGACCCCCGTCATCGTCTACCTGACCATCGCCCTTGGTGCCGCGATCACTGCGGAGGCGACGCTGTCCTTCCTCGGCATTGGACTCCCGACTCGGGTGGTCTCATGGGGCGGAGACATCGCCCAGGCTCAGACCACGCTGAGGACGGCGCCGATGGTGCTGTTCTGGCCATCGCTCGCACTCACCGTCACGGTGCTGGCCTTCATCATGCTCGGCGAGCTCATCAGAGACGCCCTTGACCCGAAGGCGAGGGCTCGTCGATGACCCGGGAGACCACAGTGGAAGTTCGGTCGACCCGCGAGGCAGCCGTCGATCCCAATGCACCCATCGTTCAGGTCGAGAACCTCGAGGTGACCTTCGAGACCGGCATGGGCGACGTGCAAGCGGTGCGCGGAGTGTCGTTCGAGATCTTCCCTGGGGAAACCGTCGCCATTGTCGGCGAGTCGGGTTCTGGAAAGTCGACCACAGCGACGGCACTCATCAAGTTGCTCGCGGGCAATGGCCACGTGTCTGGAGGGCGAATCCTCGTCGAAGGCAAGGACATCACGAGCTATAGCGAGAGCCAGATGGCAGGCATTCGTGGGGGAGTGATCGGCTACGTTCCTCAGGACCCGATGTCCAACCTGAACCCCGTGTGGTCCATCGGATTCCAGGTGCGCGAGGCGATCCAGGCCAATGGTGTCGCTACGGGACGCAAAGCCGTTCAGGCCAAGGCCATCGAGGTGCTCCAGCAGGCAGGCCTCCCCGACGCCGCCCGGCGAATGAAGCAGTTCCCTCACCAGTTCTCAGGGGGCATGCGTCAGCGCGTGCTCATCGGCATCGGTCTTGGTGCGGAGCCGCGCCTGCTGATCGCAGACGAGCCGACGTCGGCGCTCGACGTCACCGTCCAGAAGGTCATCCTCGACCACATCGAGTCGCTGACGCGCGACCGCGACACCGCCGTGCTCCTGATCACCCACGACCTCGGCCTCGCGGCTGATCGCGCGACCAAGCTCATCGTGATGCACCAGGGCAAGATCGTGGAGTCTGGCAAGAGCCTGGACATCCTCCAGAATCCTCAGCACCCCTACACGAAGCGCCTCATCGCTTCCGCGCCGTCGCTCGCTTCGCGCCGTATCCACTCGTCGTCGTCGGCGACGCCGCTCACGGACGACGACGTTCCCGACATGCTCAGGCTTGCCACACGACATGAAGAGACGGGTTCGACGGTCGAGGCCGCTCCAATCGCCGTGTCTGTAAAGGACCTACGCAAGACGTACTCGATCAGGCGAGGAGGCTTCAAGTCTGAGCCGCTGCACGCCGTGGATGGGGTCTCGTTCGACATTCACAAGGGCACCACCATGGCGCTCGTGGGGGAGTCCGGCTCTGGCAAGTCGACGGCCGCTAGGCTCATTTTGGGCCTCGAGCCGCCCACGTCCGGCGAGGTCGTCGTCAGCGGTACCGCCATGACGGGCGTGTCCCGTCGGCAACTCTTCGATCTTCGCAGGCGCATGCAAGTGGTGTTCCAAGACCCGTACGCCTCGCTCGACCCGCAGCGTTCTATTGGCGCGATCATCGCCGAGCCGCTCAAGGTTCACCGGGTGGGAGACCGCAACAGCCGCTTGGAGCGGGTCGAGGAGCTTCTCGACCAGGTCGCTTTGCCCACGGCGCTCGCGCACCGTTATCCCAACGAGCTGTCGGGTGGCCAGCGTCAGCGTGTCGCGATCGCGAGGGCGCTCGCTCTGAAGCCCGACGTGGTGGTGCTCGACGAGGCCGTGTCGGCGCTCGACGTGTTGGTCCAGGCGCAGATTCTCCAGTTGCTGGCCGACCTTCAGTCGGAACTGGGGCTCACGTACCTGTTCATCACTCACGACCTCGCGGTGGTCAGGGTGGTCGCAGACACCGTTGCTGTCATGGATCAGGGCAAGATCGTGGAGACCGGCCTTACGGACGAGATCTTCGACAACGCTAAGCAGTCCTACACTCAGCGACTGCTGGACGCCATTCCGGGCTCCGGAATCAGGTGGCCTTCGTAAGGGATCATTGTGGGCCGTCGGGATGCGGTGGCACATCGTTCCTGCTCATGACCCTGGTAACGGTGCGTTCGCCCCGTGATGCTCGTGGCCGGTGCTTTGTGGCAACCTGGCCTTAACGGTCATCGTGGGGCATGTTCCAGCGCTCCACTCCGGTCGCGCGATCGGCTTCCCATATGGGTGCGTGCGTAGCGGAGCCATATGGCAGGCTCGGGCGCCTGCGACGGCGGTTCGTGCTGCGGGCGGTTCCGAGCACCGCGGCCTCCGGGGAACGGTGACTATCGTTGGCGGCCCCGCTTGCTGTTGCGTCTCACGAGGTTGTTGACATGGTTCGGGGTGTGAGGGCGGGATAGGCCTTGGGGCAGGATGGAAATACTGGTACAACCCTCCGTCGCAAAGGACCTGTGGATCCTGACCCGGTCTCGTGGACACGGGTGGTGTGTTGATCATGTCGCAGTGGCGACACGGTTGCGAAGTGCGTCGTAGTCGGTTGGGCTGAGGTCGCCGAGCGACGAGTGGCGGCGGCGAGGGTCGTAGAGCGCCTCGATCCACTCGAACATCGCTGAGGCGAGTTCGGTGCGCGTTTCCCATTCGTGGCGATCCAGAAGTTCGCGCTGCATTGTCGACCAGAACGACTCGCCCAGGGCGTTGTCCACGTACGAGGCGACCCGGCCCTCGAGCCCAGCAGCCCGGCTTGAGGTAGCCGCTGGCCGAAGACCCAACTGGTGTATTGAGCTCCGCGATCAGCATGCACGATGGTGTCGGGCTGGGATCGGCGTTGCCAGCGGGCCATCTCGAGGGCGTCGACGACAATCTCGGAGCTGATGCGATCCGAGATCGACCACCCGACCACCCGACCACGCGCCGAGAGTCAAGCGTCGATCACGGCAGGGCAGTGAGCCCACCCGTCCTTCGCGCGATGCTGGGTGATGTCCGAAAACCACAGACGGTCAGGGGCCTCAGCGCGGAAGATCCGATTCACGAGGTCCTCGTGTGGCGCGGGGGCTGGCTTCCAGCCGCGACGCTTGCGTCGGTGACACACGCCTTGCAGGTCCGCCAGGCGCATCAGGCGGGAGACACCTTTGCGCCCAACGTTCATACCCATCCCCAAGCGCAGCTCGGCATGGATTCGGGGAGCGCCACAGGTGCCACGTGATTCCAAATGGACTTGACAAATCGTTGCCGCCAGCACTTGGTCGGCGACCAATCTTGCCGACGGGCCCGGTTGCACCAGGCTTAGTAGCCGGCGCGCGAGACCTTCAACACCCGGCACGTCACCGCGACGGCAAAGCTGTCAGCGGTGAGCTCGCGGACGAGCCGGAACGCCATTTTGGGAGGACGTTCTCGCGAGCGAAATAGGCCGAGGCGCGCTTGAGGATCTCTATCTCGGTCTCGAGCACCCGGTTCTTGCGGCGCAGCTCGACCAACTCGTCCTTATCCGTGGTCGTCAGCCCTTCACGGTAGCCGCGGTCGACTTCGTCCTGGGACATCCAGCGGCGCAGACACGACTCGCTGATCCCCAGATTGCGGGCAGTGGCCGCGATCTGCCCAACCTGCGCAGCCAGATCCAATGCTCGACGCCCAATCTTCCAATGGGATCATCCACCCAATCTGTCTGGGTGGCCTCGTTCTCGCCCGCCGCTATGGCCTCATTTTCAAGCGCCGCCGACAATTCACTCGCCTCACATCAAGTATCCACCAAAGAGGGTCAGGCTCCCACCTTTTTTCAGCCCGCGTGCCGCCCCCAATCAAGTCCCAACCGGCGAGAAGGATCCCTCAATCGCCCCGAGTTTGGTGGAGGGTCTGATTCTCCGAACGGAAGGAAGTCCTGCCGACGCCGAGGTCGTTGCCGCAGGAGCTTAGGGAGCGTTCCGTGCGGCCACTGACAAACGATGCCGCAGGAAATGCTGCTGTCGTCGAACGCCGCGGTGATCCGTGTGGGCCAGCGGGTCGGAGTCAATCCCGGCAAGTTGCGCGGCTGAGTGGGGCAGGCCGGACTGATGCCGGCGAGGTGGTCGAGGCCACGACGACGGACGCGACCACGATCAAGGCGTTGGAGCGTGCAGTCCCAAAACAGAAACGCCCGAAGGAGACTCCGCTCGCCGCGTCGTCCTTCCTCGCGCGGGTGCCCGACCCGCGATTTCCGTTCTAGTGGCCTTCATCGACGAGCATCGCTCGCAGTTCGGCGTCGAGCCAAGCAGGCGGGAGCTCACCGAGCACGGTATGGAGATTGGCTCGCCGGGATACTACGCCGCCAGGAACCGTGCCTACTCGGCGCGTTCGGTGCGCGACCCCGAGGTCCCCGCGTTCATTGAGACTGTGTTCTGGGACCGCAGCCGATGCCGGGGCACCAGTGGCCCCCGAAAGGTGTGGCGTCTGCTGCGCCGCGACCGAGTATGTCGCTCGCTGCGTCGTGGAACATCTGATGCGTGCCCAAGTGCCGCGAGGAACACGTCGCAGCAAACAGGCTGTCAATACCAGACGCGACTTGTGCGCGATCCGAGCACTTGATCACGTTCAAACATCCCTCCGTGCCGCGCCTCCCAACGAATTGGGGGTAGTGGACTTCTCCTATGTGGCGACATGGCCAGAGATGGCCGTCACTGTGTTTCTCACCGAGGTCTACTCGCACCGTTTCGTCGGGTGGCGAACCACGTCGAGAATGCCCACAGACCTGCCCCTGGACGCGCTCGAAATGGTGCAGTGGGTGCGAGAACCTGCAGGCCAGGGCATCGCCGGGGTGGCCCAGCATTCGGACGCGGGAGCCAGATACACCAGCATCCGCTACTCCGAACGGCTCGCGGACATGGGCGCCATCGCTTCCAACGAGACGTTCGGCGACCCATATGACAACGCCCTCCCAGAGACCTTCGTCGGGTTCTACATGATCGAGTGCGTAAGACTCGGCGGCCTGTTATGCACCGCCGACGAGCTTGAGTACGCGGCCCCGCCCCGGCCGCACGGTTTCAACGAGAGCCGCCTGCACTCCTCGAACGGATACATCACCCCAATCGAGCCGCATGGCCTGTACTACCGCGAGAGCAAAGCCCAGCGGCAACCGCCTCCGGGACAACTCACCCACCACTAGACCCGGGGAGACTCACCCATGAGTCGCAGCGAGGATCTCAACTGGTGGCTGGGAAGCCGACATACAAGAGTGGTCCAAGCCATGGAGTTGCCGTTTGACACTGCCAGCGACGAACACGTTTCGACCGACCCATGTCCGACAGCGGTGTGGCATCAGTCACAGCCCAGCGCTCGGCGGAGGAGCCTGTGATAGAAAGAAACTGTGGCTGGCAGATGACCAGTCAGTCTAGGGAGGGAAGAGACATGGACCAAGGAACCGTTGACATTGATTCGGTGCTGAGTGAATTCGAGCAGTCGTTCGTCACTATCGAGGTCGCACCCACGGAAGGTGAGCAAGAACCCGGAGGCTCGCCAAATAACACCGGTGGGTGGGCATGCAACACCTGGACGTGTGCCAACTGTTCGGCGGCTCCGTCCCCATGCGGGAACACGTATTTGGGTATGGCGATGTGCGTTCCTTGCACCTGACGGCGGGCCTCAGAAGCTGCCAATCAGGGCAGTTCGTTCGTGAGTGCTGCTGGGGACGTGCGGTTGTGCATGCCGTGCGGGCTTAAGGGCGCGGGCTCAGAGAAAACTAGGATCGATCGTTGGTTGGTGGTTGAGCGATTCTTGCGCCGCAGGGATCTAGTGTTCTCGTGCGTCTCGCAAGCGGCGTGAGGCTACTTCTGGCACACCGCGAGTTAATCGCGGTATCCCACCGCGCGGAGCCTGGGATAAGCGGTGGGATACCGCGTCTCTGGACGCGAACCCTGTTTGGCAAGGCGCGTGCATAGGCGAAACGCGAACACCCGTCTCCTGCGCCTTGGCTATACATCGAGCAACGACGAGTGACTTTCAGTTGCACGCGCGGTGTCCTGCAAGGGCTCCTTTTAGGAACGCAGGATAGCGCTCCCAGGTGAACGCGCTACTTATGAGGGAGCGGAAAGTGAAAACGAAGAGTATCGGACTCGGCTTGGTTCTCGAGGGAATTGACCGATCGTTCGGGACGACTAAGATCCAGCCTGTTGATGATGACCCAAGCGCTGGAGCGGTATCCGCGAGAAGTGCTGGGGTTCCTTTCCTCGCCGGAATTCCACGCGACGTGACAACTGGCCCATGTCCCTGTGGAGACGCGTATTTCGGTACAGCGATGCACGTTCGGCACGGTTGAAAGTGGCGTCGAAGGGGCTGTACGCACGGCGCGCAGCGGTGCTTAGTCATCGGGAAGTTGCCTTGGCTCTTGAGGAGTTGGCAGTCGCTATTCGAGAGCCCCAGATGACCGCCGAGGCGCGCCTGAGGGAGAATCCTCTTTTCGCCGCCATACATGTGGCATCGGAGTCTCTTTCGACCGCTATTCTAGAGCGAGTGAATTCCGGTGGTGGAGACCCGGATGCCATCACCAGAGCAGTTGCGCGCTACGCGAGACGGGCTGCGCACCGTGCGACACCGTTTGGGTTGTTTGCGGGTGTGGGAATACTGCAGCCTCCACAAGGGTCAACCGGACGCTTGCCGGACAGGTCGAGTCAGTGCAAAGCCATTGCCACGCCGGGCCACGGCTCCCGGGAACCTCTCGATGCGAGCAATCTGGATGCCAAGTGGCTAGTGGCGAACCTGGCTGTCGACGTGGACGACTGCGACGCAGAACTAAGAGAAGCAGTGCTCTACGAGAAGAATGGGGCACCCAGCAGGGAGACATTTCGAATGCCCCCTCTCGTGGCACATATCTGGGGCCGATGCCGATTCGGGATCTGGACCGAGGACCTCGCGCAACACCTGTCTCTAGCAAATGGCGCGAGCAGGGAACAATTTGACCGCATTGTCGCGCTGATGGTCACGAAGCAACTCCTATTCACACTGGAAGCGCCTCGATCGATACCCGAACTCGTTGGACGTCAGGAGAGGTCGGGGACTCCCGGACCCATGAACGTAACGCGCGTCACGTTGCCGCTCGCTGGCGCGCCTTTGGGGCAGAGCCGGAACGTTGAAGGCGTGGTGGCGCGCCTGTTTCGAATGAGGCAATCCACGCCGAGCGCATCGGCGAAGAGTAACCTTTCGGACCTCTTCTTGGATCGGTTCGGCGTCGGAGTGCGCGTGCCCTACCGCACTGCCGTTGATGGAATCGTGGGGGTAGGCCTCATCAACCTTGAGAAGACGAGCGCTTCAATCATCGCCCACACCCGTGCTGCGGAGCACTTGCTTGAGGACCTGGTGTTGAGGGCGCGCGCGGAGGGTTCGACTGAAGTCGCAATTGGCGATCGTGACGTTGACCTACTGACTGACCCGGCACGCCGGAGCCTGGGCATCGATACGGATGTCATCTACTCCATTGACGACGTGTCTGGAAGGGTCGAGCTTGCGAATATGCCCACAACGGCGCTCTCGGGCCAGGCGGTCGTACGTCATTGGGACGAGTTGCCGAGGACCTGGTTCGATGAGGTGGCGAGCAGGTATGACAGCACCGGGCGCGAAGTCGAGCCCGTCGAACTCTGGTGCTTTCCGAGGTCGCGGCACATCCTCGACGTGATGCATGCGCCGCAGGTGACTGAGCGATACATATCCCTGAGTTTCGCGGATGCGAGTAGTAGTTGCCTCACGCTGGATGATATCGAGTTGATCCATGATGGCGGTCAGGTTTGGCTGTTAGCTCGCGACTCGGCGGATCCGCTGGTCATACGAAACTTGTCGATGGTCAACTATCCTCGACATCTCTCGCGCGACGCGCAAACCCTCATTACACTTGGGCGCGAGACGGAGCGAGACTGGACGCCCTTCAATTGGGCTAGTCAGTCCGCTCGAGAGTTTCTTCCTGGGGTAGTTTATCGCAATGTTCGCATTTCGAAGCCTACTTGGCGTCTGCCGTCGCGGCTGTTCCGGCGCGATCTCTCCAGTGACGCGTGGCGTGGTGAATTCGCGCGCTGGAAACGCGCAATGGATCTGCCGAAGTGGATGGAGTTTGGTGCCGGAGACAATCTCCTGCCCTTCGACATCACCGACCCTTCTGAGCTATCAGAGATTCGCAGGGTGCTTGAGAAGAGTTCGCCGGTCGCCTTTGAAAGTGGGAGAACCACACATAATCAGACGGCTGTCGAATATGTGCAGCATGTCTCGCGGCCTCCGGTTGCGCGGACGGAGCCGTTCCCGCGCTTCGATTCCACTCCGGCGTTCGTCCCGCCTATTGTGCGGCGCGACTGGTTGGGATTCGAACTGGTGGGCGGCCCTGACACGGCGTGGCTACCAAGAGCGACGCAACGCGTTGTCAATGTAGCGCGGAGCCTCGACGTTAGTGACTGGCACTTCGTTGTCTACCGTGACCCTGATCCACACACCCGACTTCGGTTTCATGTCGGACGGGGCGCCGAGGCTCCCATTGAGGCGTTGCGCGAAGCGGTGTTGAGCGAGGTTGGCTCGTCGGTCCGTATCGCGCGCGAGGTCCCTTTTCTGCCGGAATATCATCGATACGGCGGAGAGCGAAGTTTCGATTCGATTGTCAGGGTTTTTACACAAAGCAGCGAGGTGGCCCTTCGCGCAAACGTTGCTACGACGGACAGAATATCACGGCTCGAAACCGCATGCTCGACGGCGATTGAGTCTATGGAACAACTACTGGGGGCTCGATGGAATGTCATCGTGGCGCAGGGTCTATCAGAGCACAAGCCTTTGCACGTGGGCAGGAAGGCCCGCGATGAGGTTCTTTCGAAATTGGCGGCACGAGCCCCATTCGAGGGCGACCCCATCCTTAATCCCTTCGATGTTGGAAGCCACCCCGTGGGAGTCGCGATGAGCGTCTTGCACATGCATGCAAATCGCGTGTTTGCGGCTGACGGAGATGAGGAAGCACAGATGCTGTCGGTTCTTCGAAGTTATGTTATCCGACACGGCTTGGCGGGGGAGAGGCAGATGTGGAGATAGCCCGAGCTGTGCTGGAGCGAACTGCCCACCCAGACTTCGTATTCGATCCTGCAACGGCTCCCTCGGCAGAGGTCCTGGACACAGATGGAAACTCGGTCGTACTCCGGGACACGGTGTCGTACGAGAACGGCGCATCGGGCGTCCTGTTACTGGCTCACTTGCTCGATGATCGTGAAGCGGTCCTTGAATACACACAATGGATCGAGGATCGGCTCCCAACGGCTCTCAATCACAGGTTGCCCGGGGCCCAAAGTGCGCTTGTTGGAGCAGATGTCGCGGCGCACCTTGCCGCACCAGACTCCGGTTTGGCGCATCTCGCCGGGCGGATCAGAGGGTTGCTACAGAGAAAGGCCGACTCGGAAATCGTTGCGCTCGAGAGCGCGACGAGGAGGGGAATAGGCTCGCCAGCATTTTGGACCAGTGACACGCTAACGGGCCTTGGTCGATCTCTCGTGATCCTTGCCAATTCAAACGACCAAGACTCGTCCGAGCGTCTCTCCCGTGGAGCCGAGGTACTCGGTGCGCTTCTCGACCCGGATGAGAATGGGATGGTGGGCCGCGTTCAAGGTCCGCCCTTTTTCGGACGAGAAGGCGACCGCATTGAGTCGCACTGGAACCTCGGCTTCGCGCATGGGGCTACCGGAACTGCTTTTGCGTTGGTGCGCGTAGGGGAATTTCTTCGGCGTGAGCAAAGGCCAACTACAGGCGTGGAAGCTTCATTGCGTACGTACTATGAGTGGCTTCATACGTGGTTTGAGGACCTAAGTATCCCAATGTACGGGCACACTCAAGAGAATGCTGTGGAGTTTGTCTGGAATGGCGGCGTCCCATCATGGTGCTACGGAACGACAGGACATGCTCTTCTGATGTTCGCCGTCGGTAGTTTTCTGGAAGACAGCGCAATCGTTGATCACGGTATCGAGCTTGCGTTGCTTTCCGCGGAACGTATAGATTCTCTCGCGGACAATAGTCTCTGTCATGGTGTAGCGGGAGTTCTTGGCGTGCTCACCTCGGGCCGGTCTGTAAGTAACGACTCGCGGCTTGAGGAGGCCGAGTCGCTCGTCCGGAACCGCGTCATCGCGTCCTTCAAACCTCAGAGTCTCTATGGATTTGACTACACTCCCCCGGGCATAAGTACGCCGGCTTCCGTGCCGGGCCTGCTGAATGGAGCCGCAGGTATCGCGATCGCGGTATGGCAGTCGCAACACGGCGCGAGTGAGGTGGACGGCGCTCCATGGCTGGGTGCGCCGCAGTCCCTACGCGACTAGCCTTTTGAGCGTCGAACCGTCGATCCGATGGTGCAAGCCGAGTACGGCGCAACTCTAGCCAGGGCCTCGGGAACGGCTTGCGATGGGGGGTGCGTGACGGTGAGAGTCGACGTCCACCGAGGTCGGACCGCAGGTGGGGCGCAAGCAAGCGCGAAGTGGCCAAGTGTGCGCCACCGTAATCGTTTGTCGAGCACCAGTTCGCTCAAGTGAGCCTAGAGGAGTGTGGTCCGCGAGAGACGGTTCCCGATGAGAAGCGGCGCCGCGACTGCGAGTCGGAGCCGGCCACGGTTCTCCAGACATGTGGTGCATGGAGATCGCGCCACAAGACGGGCACGAGCGTGGAGTGGCCAATCGGTTACGGATAGTCCGTCTCGGGTACGGTTCCGATCTCCATTTGGGAGGCGTGGATCGTGCCGGGCACCAATCGAGACGGCCCCGAGGTGCGAGCGGTGCGTCTTTGTGATTAGGCCACGGGTGGCACGGATATCGGCAAGCATCGGACCACCGAAGGTGTCGCGACACAGTTGGAGGTCGCACCGGAGTCTGTGCGAGGACGGCGCAAGCAGGCGCCGCGAGTCTACCTGGCTCTCGAGGATGTTGTGACTTGTCGAGAAGATGGCGACGCCGCCACCGAGGCAGCATCGACCGGAGTTTCGTGAGCGGGCGATGCGGTGTGTTGGCGAGATCGCGTAGGGAGATACGCAGTTGTCGCTGAATCCTGCGAGGCTGGTGCGAGCAGGCTGCGACTCACGCGGGCGAACTTAATGGGACCACGATGAGCGAAGTGCGGCGCGTCAAAGCGCTCGCAGCTGAAGTGCATGAGCCGAAGCGCGCCATCGGAACTCTGTAGGCGGCTCGCTCGATATTCGCATGGGGGCTCAACCCGGGACCTCTGGGGTCGTACAGTTCATCGATGGTGATCGTGCTCTCCTCGCGTTCGAACGGATCTGCCAGGCGCTCGACGTCTTGGTCCAGGCGCAGATTCTCCAGTTGCTGGCGGACCTGCAGTCGGAACTGGGTCTGACCTATCTGTTCATCACCCACGACCTCGCGGTGGTGCGTGTGGTCGCAGACACCGTCGCGGTGATGGACCAGGGCAAGATTGTGGAGACGGGTCTCACTGACGACATCTTCGACAATGCGAAGGAGCCCTACACGCAGAGGCTGCTTGACGCGATCCCTGGCTCTGGGATCGAGTTCGCCTCTTAAGGCGCGCGCTACTTCTCAGATGGCGGGGGCTCGGCTACGGCCGGGTCCCCATCGTCGTCCGTGGCCTCAGGTAGGTCGGGGCGAGAGGGAGGCGAGTCGAGGCCAGGCATCGAGACACCCAGGTCCGGCAGCCGTCCTGTGAATGACACGTCGACAGGGATGGGGACCGGCAAGATCTTCTCGGCGTCCAGCTCCTCTTGGCGGTGGCGGGCGCCTGGGTTGAAGATCTCTTCAAAGCTCATGGGCACACGGTACGCGTCGAGCGCGGCCCGCGCGAGGGTTGGCCAAGCCGCGCGCCGGTAGACTCTCTGCCCGTGGCTCTTACTATCGGCATCGTCGGCCTGCCCAACGTCGGCAAATCAACCCTGTTCAATGCGCTCACGCGCGCGACGGTTCTTGCCGCGAACTACCCGTTCGCGACGATCGAGCCGAACGTCGGGGTGGTGCCTCTCCCTGACCCGCGCCTGAACACGCTTGCCGAGATCTTCGGGTCGGAGCGCATCCTCCCGGCGACGGTCTCATTCGTGGACATCGCCGGCATCGTCAAGGGCGCGTCAGAGGGTGAGGGTCTAGGCAACGCGTTCCTGGCGAACATCCGCGAGGCGGATGCGATTTGCCAAGTGACGCGCGCGTTTGTGGACCCCGATGTGGTGCACGTTGACGGCAAGGTGGACGCGGCGAGCGACATCGAGACCATCAACACCGAGCTGATCCTCGCGGACCTGCAGACAGTCGACAAGGCGATGGTGCGGCTTGAGAAGGAGGTCCGCATCAAGAAGGCAGACCCCTCGTACCTCGCTGCAGTGCAGACGGCCAAGGAGATTCTGGAGTCCGGCACAGCCATCAGTGCAGGCGCCAAGGCGGCTGGCCTTGACCCTGCCGACGTGCGCGAGCTCAACCTGCTGACGGCCAAGCCGTTCATCTACGTGTTCAACACCGACGAGGCGGGTTTGGTGGACGAGGACAAGAAGGCCGCGCTCGCCGCGCAGGTGGCGCCGGCCGCGGCCATCTTCCTTGACGCAAAGTTCGAATCCGAGCTGGTGGACCTCACCGAGGACGAAGCGCGCGAGATGCTCGAGGCGAACGGCCAGGACGAGTCAGGGCTTGACCAGTTGGCGCACGTTGGCTTCGACACGCTCGGCCTGCAGACGTACCTCACGGCTGGACCCAAGGAGTCACGCGCGTGGACCATCCGCAAGGGTGCGACGGCGCCAGAGGCCGCTGGGGTGATTCACACCGACTTCCAGAAGGGCTTCATCAAGGCGGAGGTGGTGCACTTTGCCGACCTCGTTGAAGCCGGTTCCATGGCCGCGGCGAAGGCTGCCGGCAAGGTGCGTATTGAGGGTAAGGACTACGTGATGCACGACGGCGACGTGGTGGAGTTCCGCTTTAACGTATAGCGTTATTGGCGCGAAGCGTTATACGATGGCTGCGTGATCAGGTCTTTCGGTGACAAGGCCACCGAGCGCATCTGGAACGAGCAGTTCACGAAGTCTGTTGACCCGACGGTTCAGCGCGTCGTGCTGCGCAAGCTGGAGATTCTCCACGCTGCGCGCGACGTCGAGGATCTGCGGATCCCTCCGGGGAACCGACTTGAGAAGTTGGTCGGTGACCGCCAGGGCCAGCACAGCATCCGCGTGAACGCTCAGTGGCGGATTTGTTTCGTTTGGAGAGGTGGAGGTGCGGATGATGTCGAACTCGTTGACTACCACTGACGGCTCGCGGATGCGGCCCATCCATCCCGGTGAGATCCTCATGGAGGACTTCATCGAGGGTTTTGGTATCACCCAGAACAAGCTCGCCGTGGCAATCGGCGTGCCTCCACGCCGCATCAACGAGATTGTTCATGGCAAGCGTGGGATCACCGCCGATACCGCAGTGAGGCTCAGCGCGTACTTCGGAAACTCGGCGGAGTTTTGGATGAGTCTTCAGTCCCACTACGAGCTGAGGCTCGAGCGCCGGGCTTTGAAGAATCAGGTGGCGGCCATCACACCGCTGCGTGTGGCGTGAGTTCGGCCGCGGTCTTGTCGAGCGTCTAGTGAGCGTGAACGGTGGCGTGTTGCTGCGACGACTGCGCGTCGGCGATGCGCGCGTGATGCCCACGGTTCTTGCGGACCTCTCTTTGTACCGGTTTACGGGAGGGGAGCCGCCCACGGAAGCGGAACTGGAAGAGCGCTTCTTGAGGCAGGTCACCGGGTCCTCCCCCTATGGCACAGAGCGGTGGCTCAATATCATCGTGCCGGCCGATCTCCACCTCCTGGTGGCTGGCTCCAATCTCCCGTCGCTCGACCAGTTCGTCGACGCCATGACGAACGTCGAAGCTGGGTAGATCGATGCAGACCGAACTCGGGCACTCAGCTCGGCCAGGTATCTTTGCTCGACAACCCTGGCTCCACCTGCTGTGGACGATGCCCCTCGCCGTAGCAGGAGCCACGTATCTCTTGCTGTTGTCAGCACTGTCGCAGTGCGGGTTTGATGGCTGTGGCAACGCCGGCGATGATCCCGCCGCGGCGGTTCTCTTCTTGGCGGCGGGGGCGTTTGTTCTAGTCTGTCCTGTGCTTTTCGTCCCATGGACTAGGAGTAAGGGAGTGAGGGTCCTCGGTGCGGCGTTGACCCTTGGGATTGTCGTGATTGGTGTGGGTGTCGCGGCCCTTGCGCAGCGTTCGGGGCCGTCGGTGACCGATGCTGGCGCATCGCTATCACCGGAGGAGCAGTTCCAAGAATTCAAGCGCCAGAACGCTGAGGCGTGGGTTGCGGACGTCCCGGGGCTCACGATCAGGCACGTGTATGGATCGCTGACACACGTGGAGACGGCTGGCGGGGGTCTTCTCACTATCGAGCGCGTCGAGGCCCCGCTCGTCGACCCTGAGAATGTTAACGCCGAGTCACGTCCACTGTGTACATGGCTAGCTTACGAGGGCGATCTCAACGAGGACTTCGATTCGTGGTGCGTGCTCGACGGCGATCTCTGGGTGCGTGCGGACGGCACCGCCGTTGCGGGCTACAAGGACGGCTCGTACACGATCGTGCGCAGCCAAGAGGCTTCCTGGGGTGACGAAGATGGAGATCGACCTGCGAATGCCGACGAGGTGGCAGAGATCTACGCAAGCCTCCGCCCTATCAACGACGCGGACTTGCGCGCTGCCCGTCAGCACGGGTGAGCCTCGGTGGAGTACACAGGCGCGCGCCTCGGTCGCGGATTGTCGCCGCACGTATCAGCAGAATTGAGTCGATGCGCACCTAGACTCTTCGGGCGTAGTCACAGACGTTATTCGGCTACGGAACGTGGTGGAGTTCCGCTTCAACGTGTAGTTCAGGTCGCATTTCTGGCGGTGAGAAGTCATAACCCAGAGCGACCTTACGCATCGGGCGACAGCGGCGGTTCGTCGCCTTCGACTCTCAAAGCGAGGAGATGCTCGCTGTCGATCCGCGCGAGCGTGAGCAATCACACGAAAGAGTTAGGAGAGTTCTCGCAAGTCCGCAGTCATGTCGCCTCCGGCGTCCCCGGTGTTGGCGGTGCCTTGCGGCTCGAACAGGATCGCGTGGACCTCTTCCGTGGCCTTCGGACAGTGCTCGACGCCACGCGGCACCACGAATACGTCGTTCGGGTTCAAGACGACATCGCGGTCGCGAAGCTGGATCGTCAGTCGCCCGCTCACCACCATGAAAAGTTCATCGGTGTCGGGGTGGGTGTGCCAGACAAACTCGCCATGCAATTTGACGACCTTGACGTCGTAGTCGTTGACGCTTGTCAGCCGGTGCGGCCGCCAAGGCGTAGCGATCGTGGAAAGCGCCTCATGAACGTTGCGAACGTCGTCTGCCATGCAGAAAACCCTATGCGACGTGCGTCTTCAGGAACAATCTTGGGACGCCATCAGTGTCCGACGTCAGCCCAGGTGGCGAGAATCGGTGTGAACTGTCAGGGGCTGCTGCAATTGTCAGGCCGTCGCAACCGCAAGCAACCAGGGAGATCTCGAAGTGGGCACACCGAACCTGTTCCTGATCCACGTCACTGACATCGAACGCGCCACCGCGTTCTACAGCGACTTGTTCGAGATGGAACCCACGATGGTCACGCCGCGCTATGTCCCCTTTGAGGTTGCGCCCGGAGTGCTGTTCGCTCTGTGGAATGGTCACCGCTCGGACGCGGAGGCGTCGACGCCGCGCATGTCCGAAGTGGGGCTCATGGTGCCTGGGGGTGCCGAGGCTGTAGACGAGGTGTATTCCTTCTGGGCGGCCAAGGAAGTTAGGGTTGTCCAAGAGCCCCACGACGATGTCTTTGGCCGCACGTTTGTGATCACGGACCCCGATGGCAATCTCATTCGCGTCTCTCCTACGGACTGAGCCTTCGTGGAGTCGACGGGAATCCTCCTGGCGCGGCTGCGCAGCGCGAGCCACAGATTCGCGAGCAGGCGGTGAGGTTGATCGGGGGGCTAACGCCCGCTGCGTCTGAGGTGCTTTCAGCCGAGGGCGGTGGCGATGAGGTTGGCAACTTGGAGAGAGGGCCCAGGTGTCGGAACACTATTCGGCTACGGAACGTGGTGGAGTTCCGCTTCAACGTGTAGCCCCGCGTCAACTTGCGCTCCGGCACCGTCACCGGACGCGGCGGGTAGCCTCGATGGATGAGCACGTCATCGCACGTCGAGGTTGCTTTCCAGGCTCGCTTCGCCGAGGAGCTGCCGGAACTCTGCGTCCCGTGGAAGGCGCAAGAGCTTGAAGGCCCACAACTGCTGGTGCTCAATGACGCGCTGGCCGTCGATCTAGGCTTCGACCCGTCCGCCTTGCGCAGTCCAGACGGGCTGCTCTTGATGGCGGGGAACCATGTTCCAGAGGGCGCTGCTCCAGTCGCTCAGGCCTACGCGGGACACCAGTTCGGCCACTACTCGCCGCGGCTCGGCGACGGGCGCGCGTTGCTGCTGGGCGAGATCACGGACAGCCATGGCCGTCTTCGCGACCTTCATCTGAAGGGCTCCGGTCCAACAACTTTCGCCCGTGCGGGCGACGGCCAGGCCGTGGTGGGGCCGATGCTGCGCGAGTATGTCCTCAGTGAGGCGATGCACGCCTTGGGTATCCCCACCACGCGGTCACTCGCGGTCGTGGGCACAGGGAAGACGGTGCTTCGAGAGACCCGGGTTCCAGGGGCTGTGCTGGCACGCGTGGCCAGCAGTCATCTGCGCGTCGGCACCTTTCAGTACGCGCGCGCCACGGGTGACGTCGACCTGCTGCGAAGGCTTGCCGACCACGCGATCGCCCGCCACTACCCCGACGCGGCGCAGGCGGAGCATCCGTACCAGGCATTGCTTCGAGGGGTGATTGACGCTCAAGCGTCGCTCGTGGCCCGATGGATGCTCGTCGGCTTCGTGCACGGGGTGATGAACACCGACAACATGACCATCTCGGGCGAGACCATTGACTACGGGCCGTGTGCATTCATGGACGCCTACGATCCTGGCGCGGTCTACAGCTCCATCGACCACGCGGCCCGCTACGCCTATGGCAATCAGCCGGCGGTGGCTGGGTGGAACCTTGCCCGCCTCGCGGAGGCGCTGCTGCCGCTCCTCCACGACGATCAGGACCAAGCAGTAGCGATTGCCACTCAGGCGCTCGACCATTACTCACGCGAGTACAGAACCCACTGGCTGGCAGGCGCGAAGGCAAAGATCGGACTGGGCGATGACGTCGTGGACCACATCGCGTCGGGAGTGGTGCAAGACCTGTTGGATGTGCTCGAGAAGCACGAGGTCGACTACACGGCGGTCTTCCGCAGTCTGGGCGCCGCGGCTTCGGGCGCACCCGAGCAGGCGCGGTCCCTCTTCTCCGACCCAGTGGCGTTCGACGGCTGGATGGAGCGCTGGATACCGCTTCGACCAGATGCCGAACTGATGAACAAGGTCAACCCCATCTACATCCCCCGCAACCATCTCGTCGAAGAAGCTCTCGCGGCGGCGACTGCGGGAGACGTCGACCCCTTCCAGCGGTTGTTGGCCGCGGTGACCCGCCCGTACGACGAGCGCGAGGGCCTTGAACGCTACGCCGCCGCGGCGCCCGAAGAGTTCGGCACCTACCGCACCTTCTGCGGCACCTGACTCTGGGCCGTGCCCTAGGCGCTCATTGCCCCGCGTGACTGCGGCCCGTGCGTGAGCTGACTTCCCTCGACATCCATGTCCGGCAAGATCCTGTCGATCCGCTTGGGGAGCCACCATGCCGATTCCCCCAGGAGCGTCATGGTCGCGGGTATCAGCAGCATGCGGACCACGAACGCGTCGATCAGAACTCCAAGGCCCAGGCCAAGGCCAATGGGAGTGACGGTCGAGCTCTGCGACAGCGCAAAGCCTCCGAAGACGCCGATCATGATGAGGGCGGCGGCCGTGATGACCGCCTTTGATCCGTCGAGGCCGACCAGCACCGCATCTCGCGCCTTTGCGCCCTGGACGTGAGCCTCGCGCATTCCTGAGACAAGAAAGAGCTGGTAGTCCATGGCGAGGCCGAAGACGATTCCCACCAGGAGCGTCGGCAAGAAACTGAGGACAGGCGAAGGCGTCTCGAGGCCGAGCAGCGACAGCCCCCAGCCGTATTGGAACACCGCAGTGACGATGCCTAGGGTCGCCAGAATGCTCAGAAGGAATCCAGCAGTGGCGATGAGCGGTATCAGAATCGACCGGAACACCACCACGAGAATCAAGATCGACAGCCCTAGGACCACGATCAGATAGAGAGGCAGGGCGTCCCCCAATTTCGCCGAGGTGTCGATGTTCATGGCCGTCAAACCCGTGACGCCGATCGTCACCCCCAAGTCCGTCTCGAGTGTTGACGAGGCAGCACGGAGGTCCTTGACCAGTTGCTCGGTGGAGGCCGCCACGGGACCTTCTGCAGGGATCACCTGGAAGACGACGACGCTGTTGTCTTCCGACGCCCCGCCGAGTGCGGCCGCGGTGACGTGGGGGATCGTCATGAGGTGGTCCGCCACGTCGGCTTCGATGCGCGTCAGCTCGGCTTCGTTCGCCGCTTCGGGAAGGGTCGCGACCACCACGATCGGCCCGTTCATTCCGGGGCCAAAGGCGCGGCCAATCTGCGAGTAGGCCTTGTACTGCGTGGACGACGCTGGTTGCGAGGCCGCGTCTGGCAAGCCGAGCCGGAGGCTCGCCGCTGGTACCGCGAGAACGAGCAAGGCCAACAGTCCGCTCACAATGACGACGACGGGGTGGCGGGTAGCGACGCTCCCGTTTTGGCGTCCGCCCTTGGCGGTCCGCGAACCCAGGTTGCTAGGCGCGGTGGCAAGGGCGTCGTCGTCCGTATGGGCGAGGCGTCGCTCGCGCTTGGGAAGAACGCGCACGTCCGCCAAAGCGAGCAGCGCGGGAGTGAGAGTCAGCGCCACCAGGACGGCGATGGCAACACATATGGCCCCTGCCGTGCCCATCAAACCAATCAAGCCGATTCCCGTGAGGTTGAGGGCGGCGAGGGCAATGATCACGGTCATTCCGGCGAAAAGCACGGCGCTACCGGAGGTGCCTGTCGCAAGACCGATGGAGCGCCGCACCGGCACCCCCGCGCGGAGGTATTGCCGGTGTCGGTTGAGGATGAACAGCGAGTAGTCGATGCCGACGGCAAGGCCCAGCATGACACCGAGGATTGGCGTGGTCGACGAGATCTCGACGACGCCGGACAACGACAGGATGCCAACGGCTCCGACGGCGACGCCAACGATGGCTGAGACGAGTGGCAGGCCGGCTGCCACCAGTGAGCCGAGCATCACGAACAGGACGACGGCGGCAATGACGACGCCGATCGCCTCCGTGGCGCCTGGCGGTTCGCCGGGGTCAGCGATCGCAGAGTCGAACTCCACCGTGACTCCGTCGATCTCTTGGCGGATCACGGCGTCCCTGATCTGCGCGAGTTCCGACGGTGCGATCTCAGCATTGGCTGTGGTGAACTGCAACGTCGCTACGGCCGTGTCTTCACCGGGAGAGACGCTGGCAAAGCCTGACCCGGCCTGCATGATCCGCTGTTGGTCCTCGATGACCTGCGCCTGAAGATCGAGGGCCGCCTGCTCCTCCGGCGACGTTACTTGCTCGCTGGCCATCGAGATCTGACTCCTGGCTTCTTCCAGTTGTTCCGCGGCAGCCGCACGCTGATCCGCGAACACGAAGGGGTCCATTGCACCGCTGACCACATCGACGTCGACGGCCCTGCTCAATGCGTCGGCGATGGCTGCCTCTTGGGCCGCCGTGAAGGGCTCCCCGTTGCGCGTCGAGAACACGAGCTGCCCGTTGCCGCCCCCCGCGCTAGGGAAGGCGCTCGCGAGCTGATCGTTGACTTTCTGGGCAGGCGTCCCTGGAATCGACAGGGACGTTGACAGGGCGCCGCCGACCGTTGCGTACGTCAGCGCGACCGTGCCGAGGATGGCTATCCACGCCGCGATCACCCACCATCGATGCCGAGCGGAGAAGAGGCCTAGTCGTTGAAGAAGCGTTGCCATGGGAGTTTCCTGCCTTGAATCCGGATGCGGGGTGGCGTGGTTGTTCGAGTCAGCGCGGATGCGGTGCGTCGGCGAACAGCGCCGAGATCGCGGACAGGCGTGGCGTGGGAACACCGAGCCGGCGCGCGTCGGCCTCCACATCGCGGCAGACCAGTCGTGGTTCCAGGGCGTTGGGATCCGCCTGGGCTTCGAAGGATCGCCGCGCGGCGGCAATGCGACTGATTGCCAGCGACATCGCTGCGCCAGCCAACCAGCTTGGGGCCCTGAGCATCATCGACGTGCCTCGATGCCGTGAGAGGTCGACACCTCGCGCCCGCAAGAGCGGGAGGAGTTCGCGCCCCACCCGCATCGCTTCGGCAAACGCCCCCGTGTCTCGGACGAGGTCGGCCATCGCCCCGCGCTGAAGTGCCTGTGAGTAGAGGCCCGCTCCTACCGCGGTGTGCAACAGGAGCCATCCCCTGAAATCGTGCTGCTCGCACACGCGGAACCCGGCACCGTGAAAGAGGCCACGCACCGCCAGTTCTCGCTCGGTTAGACCCTCTCCGAAGTGCCCGAACACGACCGACGAGAGCAACACTCCGCGCAGGGCGCCTGTCGCATCGAAGCCCCCGCCGCCCTGTGGAAAGCCCCAGGCGACCTGACCAGAGGGGAGGGGGGCGATCGCATCGAGCGGCTCTTGCCACATATTGCCGAACATCAGCACCGTGGCGTCCCCTGTGCGAGTGGACAGTAAATCCACCGCATCGGCGAGGCTGTAGTGGGGCACGCTGAGAATGATGAGATCAACATCGTGATCGGGGGAGAGGGTTTCTCGATATCGAGGGGACCACTCCTGCAACACCTGAGCCTGGCCCCCTCGTCGGCGCGAGTCGATCAGATCGAGGTCGATCGGGCGCGCGTACTTCGCAGCGCGTCCTGGCCTCACCAAAAACTCAACGACGTGCCCGGCCTGCTCGAACGCCCAGCCGTACACGCAGGCGATCACGCCCCTGCCGATCATCAAGATCTTCATGCCATCTCCTGGCCTCGTGCTAAAGTGGACGTTGTCTCCAGTTAACGATATGGAGACGGTCTCCACTTGTCAAGCGCGAGGAACACCGTGAACCAGGACAAGCCCCTACGGGCCGACGCCCGTCGCAATCGCGACGCCCTGATCGCCGCTGCCCGCGAGATCTTCGCCGCGGAGGGAACAGAGGTGCCGTTCGAGGATTTCGCTCGGCGTGCCGGCGTGGGAGCAGGGACGCTGTACCGCCACTTCCCCACGAGGGACGCGCTGGCGGCTGCGGTCTACCGTGCAGAAGTGTCTGCGCTATGTGACAGGGCGCGCGACCTGTCCGAAGCTCATGCCCCCCGTGAAGCACTTGCGCTGTTCCTGCGCGAGATGGTGGATCACATGTACACGCACCGCGGTCTTGGGCGCACCTTCGCCGCCTTCGCGGAGGCCGCTGGCGGCGCGATCGCTGGTGAGGGCGTTGAGCTCGAAGACGCTGTCAGCGCGCTCTTGGAACGTGGAATCCAGGCAGGAGACATCCGCGACGATGTCTCAACGGGAGCGTTGATGCTTGCCCTTCACGGCATCGCGTTCGCTTCGACGAGGTCAGCGTCTCGGACGGAAGCGGATGCCGTCATCCAACTACTCGTTGACGGGCTCGGCCGTCCGTAGCCCACCCGAGCACGCGCGTCGGCGCAGTTCTTGCTCGAGCGTTCGAGGGGCGGTCTACGCTCGTTCCTCCGGCCACCTCAACTCACGCAGGCTCGTGAACTCTCGCGGTGTTCCATCGACGGGGTCGACAAAGCTCAGCGACCTGGCAATCAATTGCAGAGGGTCGCGAAAATCGTCGGTAGCGACGTTGACGACGCTCGGGTAGAGCGAGTCGCCAAGAATCGGCAGGCCGAGGGCCGCCATGTGCACGCGCAACTGGTGCGTCTTGCCCGTGGCGGGCGTCAGTCGGTAGCGCGCGTACCCGCCCTTCACCTCGACCACCTCCACGCGGGTGGAGGCGTTGGGCGCGCCGTCCACGATTTCGGCCTGCAGGCTGTCTCGTCGCTTTTCGATGCGATTGGAGATGTGCTGCGGGAACTCAAGGTCGGGGTCAAACGGAGCCAAGGCGTCGTACGTCTTGTGTGCGGCTCCCGACTGGAACACGCCCGCGTAGGCGCCTCGAAACTCCCGGCGAGTGGTGAAGACCAACACGCCTGCAGTGAGCCGGTCGAGGCGATGCGCTGGTGCGAGTTCGGGGAGGTCGAGCGTGAGGCGCGCCTGAACCAGGGCGGTCTGCACCACGTGAGCTCCGCGCGGGGTCGTGGCAAGGAAGTGCGGCTTGTCGATCACCACGAAGCGCTCGTGGGTCTCCAGTACCTCGATGGGCTGCGGCGCCGGAACTTCAGGAGCAAGCTGGCGGTGGAACCACACGAAGGCATGAGGCCGGTAGGCCTCGCCTCCCGTGAGCGCGCACCCCGTCTCGTCAACAAAATCCCCAGCCGCCAGCATGTCAGTGACGCCCGCTCTGGCGGGCAGCCGGTCCAGCAGGAAGTCACCCATCGTCGCCCAAGGCGGTGCCCCCGCCGGCGAGGTACCGGGCGTGCGCAACCAAGCGGCGTCAAGCCCGTGTCGCTGTGGCAGGGGAGAGCGGGGTGGCATCACGCGACCGGCCGACGCTGGGAGGACTTCACGTTGAGCATCGTACGGAATGGAGCGGGCGAGGCCGGGCTCCATCCCGCCCGTAGCGTGCGCAGTGTCTGCTTCAATGTGGAGCGTGACAAGGAAGGGGGCATCGGAATGAGCGAGCGATCGGCGTTGCAAGGGATTCAAGCCCCGGGCAGCCAGGGTGCTGGCACGCACTTCGTGAGGCGAGGCTCTGGCGTGCCGGTGCTGTTTGTCCACGGCAATGGGGTGGATCACCGCATGCTGCTCGAACTCGATACCGTCTTTGAGCAGATCGGCGGTTGGGAGCGGATTCACTTCGACCTTCCCGGCTTCGGTCGTACTCCCGCTCTGCCCGCCCCCGGCGGCTTGCCCGAGATCGCCGAGTGGCTCGAGGCAACCGCGCGCGACCTGCTAGGTGAACGACACTTCGCAGTAGTAGGCGCGTCGCTGGGTGCGCTCCTGACTCGCGAACTGGCCGCCAGGCTGAAGGAACAGTGCCTTGGCTTCGCGTTGCTTGCCCCCGTCGTCGACTCGGTACGCGATCACCGGACGCTGCCCGAGCCCGCGGTCCTGGTCGAAGACGCCGCACTATTGCGGTCCCTCGATCCGGCCGACGCGGTTGACTACGCGGAACTCGCGGTCATTCAGTCGCCTGAGAATTGGCAGCGGTTCAGGGACGCCGTGCTACCTGGCGTCCGGGCCGCAGACGAGCGCGCGATGGATCGGCTCGCGCAGCGTTACGCTCTGCCGACCCTGCCGGATGCGCAACTCGAAGGCTTCGACAAGCCCGTACTGATCGTGGCCGGAAGGCAGGACGCGGTGGTGGGCTTCCACGATCAGTGGGTGCTGTCACAGCGCTTTCCTCATGCGACCTTCGCCGTTCTTGACCGGGCCGGCCACAACATCAGCATCGACCAACCTGAGGCCGTCGCGGGGCTATTGGCGCGGTGGGCCGAGCAGGTTGCGGAGCGCGCTGACAACCCGTAGCGGGCGCGGGTCGGCAGGGGTGTGCACGATCGCCGCCGGGAATGCAGGGACGTGGTTTTGAGGGGCCGCCAGCGTGGGTAGCCTAGGTGTTCGCTCGCCGTCATTGGCGTCCCAGAAAAGGAGGTCCCCGTGGACACTGAACGCCGCCTGATCAGCTCCGGTTCGCCGTTCGAGCAGGAGATCGGGTATTCCAGGGCGGTGGTCGTTGGACCTTGGGCTTGGGTGAGCGGGACCACGGGTTATGACTACGAGACGATGACAATCTCTGCCGACCCCGCCGAACAAGCCGAACAGGCATTGCAGAACATCTCCACCGCGCTCGGCTCCGTGGGGATGGGCCTCGAGGATGTGGTGCGCGTGCGGTACTTGCTCACGCGACGCGAAGACGCGGCCGCATGCTTCCCCGTGTTCGGACGATGGTTCAAGGGCATCAGGCCCGCCGCCACTATGGAGGTTGTTGGCCTCCTCGACGAGGCGATGAGCATCGAGATCGAGGTGACGGCCTACCGCCCGGAGCGGTAGGCCGCGGTCGAACTGGCACTACCTGCAGGCGCGCTTCACCAGTTCGGTGATGGCCTTCTGTTCCGCAGGGCCGATGCTGGTCAGGGCGAAGGCGGTGGGCCACATGGCGCCATCGTCGAGCGACGCGACGTCTTGGAAGCCGAAGGTGCAGTAGCGAGAGTCGAACTTGCTCGCAGCCTGGAAGAAGCACAGGACCTTGCCGTCTTTGGCGTAGGCGGGCATCCCGTACCAGGTGCGGGGCTCCAACTCGGGGCCCGCCTCCGTCACCAGACTATGCACATGCTGGGCTAGGAGCCTTTCGGTCTCTGGCATCGCTTCAATCTTGGTCATCAAGTCTTCGAGAGCCTCGGCCTTCTTCTTGCCGCCCTTCTCCGCGCGCAACTCCTCGGCGCGCTCCTTCATGGCGGCCCTCTCCGCCGCTGTCCACTCGCCGCCAGGGGTTGCGGTTATGGGTGCTCCCTTGAGTCCAGGTGCGGGCCTGCCTCGCATGCGGCCCGCATTCACTCATCAGGGTAACGGCCGACTCCTCCTGGCGTCAGGGGTGGAGCACCACCTTGAGGTACTCCTTGGCCTTGAAGCGCTCGTACGCCTCCGGTGCATCCTCAAGGGGCAGATGAGTCGAGACGATGCGCGAAGGGTAGATGCGCCCGGCACGAATGTGGTCGATCAACTCGGGTATGTACGCCTGCACGTGCGTCTGACCGCCGGTGAGGGTGAGACCCTTGCCGAACACGATCCCAAGCGGGAAGCTGTCGACGATGCCACCGTAGACACCAGGGATGGACACTCGTCCGCCCTTGCGCACGGCCTTGATGAGGGGTCTCAACGCGGTAGGACGTCCCGTCTGGAGGCGAAGGCGCTGCTTGACCCGATCAAGCAATCCGATGGCGCCACCTCCGCCTGCCTCCATGCCAACGGCGTCGATGACGGCGTCGGGACCCCGGCCGCTCGTCAGCATGCGCAACTCTTGCTGGACGTTCTGGCGGCGCGGGTTGATCGGCACAACACCGGGAATCCGGGCGGCCTCGTCCAGCCGGTCCTGCACGCGGTCGATCACGGCAACGGCCGACGCTCCCATCACCATCGCGCTCTCGGCGGCGAACTGGCCGACGGGCCCGGCACCGGCGATCGCGATGACGTCGCCTTCGTGGATATCGCAGTTCTTGGCGGCCATCCACCCCGTGGGCAGGATGTCGGTGAGGAACAGGGCGTCGTCATCGGTCATCTCGTCGGGGATGGCGAAGAGGCCGACGTCGGCGTGCGGGACGCGCGCGAACTCGGCTTGGCCGCCAGGGTAACCGCCGAACAGGTGGGTGTAGCCGAACAGGCCGGCCGGAGCATGGCCGTAGACCTTTTCGACCAGTTCTGCGGCAGGGTTTGTCCTGTCACAGAGGGAGAACTCTTCGCGCTGGCAGAACTGGCACTGACCGCAAGCGATGACGAAGGGCACCACCACCCGATCGCCGACAGAAACGTGCGTCACGTCATCGCCGAGTTCCTCGACGACGCCCATGAACTCATGCCCCACAATGTCGCCGTCGAGCATGCCGGGAATGGCGCCGTCGTACAGGTGAAGGTCCGATCCGCAGATGGCGGTGGAGGTGACGCGGATGATGGCGTCTGTCGAGCTCTCCAGCTGCGGACGCGGGACGTCGTCGACGCGGAAGTCGTGCTTGCCGTGATACACCACTGCTTTCATCGTTCTTCCTTCCTGCGAGTGATCACCGCGTCGGCCGCGCGCTTGCCGGAGACGACGGCGCCCTCCATCGTTGCGAGGTATTTCTGTCTCGTGTAGTCGCCAGCAAGAGCCAGCCCCGGTACGGGCGTCTCTTGGGCAGGACGCAAATGCTCGTTGCCCACCCGGAGTGAGTAGAAGTCGTCTGGGATGACAATGACGCTGGCGCGGACGATGCGACCCTCAAGGCCGATACCGAGGCGCTTGGCCTCATCGATCACCACGGGAGTGAGCTGCTCGGCGGTCGCGTCAACGTACTTGTGGGGTTGCGCCATGATGACACTCAGCCGCCCGTCGAGTTCCTTGAAGGTGGTGCGGGACTGTTCCGCAAAAGAGCCCAAGTCCGTACCGGGACCAAACGTGGCGCGGTCCTTCGGCAGGCAGGGTCGATCGAGTTCGGCCTGAAAGCACACGGCAGGAGTGGAACTCAGGCGCTGCATATCGGAGAACCAGGGATGATCGCCGAGCGTCTCTTTCACGATGTTCTTGGCTGGCCCGAGCGATGCGGCGAGGACAACGTCGTCGGCATCGATGGTGCCGTCCGCGGTGACGACGCCGGTGATGCGTACCTGCCCGCCCGCGAGACGCTCGACTGTCACGCCGGTGCGGACCTCCCCGCCGTGGTCGGTGACGTAGCGCGCCATCGGCGCACACATGACGTCCGTCATGCCACCCGCGAACGAGCCGACACGCGTCTTGATCACGGAGTTCCAGTAGGGGACCAGGATCCCCATGAAGTTGTGCGCAGAGTATTCATCGGGCGGCACAAAGAAGAGCCCCTCGGTCAGGGGGTAGAGGATGCGCTTGATCGTCGCATCGGCCACGCCATGTCGCCTGGCGTAGTCGGCGACCGACACGTGATCCAGTTCAGAGGGGTGACGCAGGTACGCAAGGGCGCCAGCCCCAATCATTCGCGCGAGAGCGAGCTTCTGGCCGAGTCCCACGTAGTGGTTGTTGCCGAGTCCCCGCGCGATTGATGCGAACGGGCGGTGGATGAGCGACGTGGCATACACGGCGCTCGGCCCGCCGTCTGGAAGTCGCATCTCGACTTCATCCGTCCACGTGACCACGTCATTGAGCGCGGCTCCGACGTGGCGTAGCAGCCGGGGCAACTCAACGTAGAAGCCGAGGTAGCGGTGCAGTCCCGTCTCGACGGGCATCCCGTCTTCTGTCCAGTTGCCTGTCCGGCCCCCGACGTGCTGCTCACGCTCAAGGATCGTGACGCGGTGACCTGCGTCCACCAGTCGGACGCCGGCGCTGAGCCCTGCGAGCCCAGCGCCGACGACGATGGTGTGGGGAGGGGTGCTCCTCACCGTGCTTGAGTCCTAGACCTCGCCGCGCCACGCGCCGGTGGCGCCGCCACGCGACTCAATGAACTCCTTGAAGGCGCTCAGGTCCCGGCGAACGTAGGCGTCGTCCACCTGGAAGGCCGCTCCGGCCTTTTCGACAAAGCCCTCCGGCTCCCAGTCGAGCGTCAGGGTGACCTCGGTGGAGTCGAGGCCCGCGGCGGCAAACTCAACCCGGCCGCTCTGCTTGACTTCGCCGACGCTCTGCCACGCGATGTGGCTGTCAGGCTCCTGCGCGGTGATCTCGGCGTCCCACTCTCGCTCGACACCACCTGGGCTTGCGACCCAGTGTAGTGAGGTGTCACTCAACTGCTTGACGGAGTCGACGCCGTTCATGAATGAAGGGAAGGTCTCGAACTGCGTCCACTGGTTGTAGGCAGTGCTCAGCGGAACATCGACGGTAATCGTTGATTGTGCCTCAGGCATTTTGTACCTCCTAGGTTGGGGTCTGTTACCCGCAATCCAAGGTAGGCACAGTTGTCTCGCCGTGTCGCGACAACAGAGACCCCTAACTCGGGGGAGAGCCCATTTAGCAGGCTATTTCCCTTGCCTCTTCGCTTTAGGCGAAGCGAGATGCCAGGTATCTAGGCCGATTCGGCCTGGCGCGCGCGATAGGCAGCCACTGCCGCCTTGTTCGTGCAGGTAGTGGAGCAGTACTTGCGAGACCTGTTGCGGGAAAGGTCAAAGACCACCCCTTCGCAATCGTCGCTCTCGCAGCGGTCGAAGCGGCTCATCTCATCCGCGCGGATCACGTCGACCATGGCCATCGCCGTCTCCACGAGAATGCGCTCGGCAAGAGGGCGGTCATCCGTGGTCGCGTGAATGTGCCAGTCGACGTCCCCGTGACGCACCAGCTGGGGGATGGCGCGCTGCTGCTCGAGGATGGCGTTGACGAGCGGCACTGCTTCATCGCGAGTCGCCGTGAAGATGAGGTGTAACGGGTGGCGAATCGCGCGTACCGGCTCGAGGTCGCCCGCGGTCGGGCGCGAGCCCGTGTAGCCGAACTCGTCAAAGAAGGCCTCGAGTTCCTCGAGCGTGGTGAGTGTGTCCGGCTCCAACTCCGTGTTCGCGAGCCTCACGGCGGCCTCGAGCGCCTCGGCCGTGTCACTTGCAAAAACCATGTTGACACATTACCACCGGCGGTCTACTGTCATGAGCCATGACCGCTTTGACCAATGACGCGCCGCCGTCAGCCCTCGCGGGAGGCCTCGGCCTGGCGATGGCATCCGCCGCCTCCTTCGGCCTGTCGGGCAGCCTTGCCCGCGGCCTGATGGATACCGGCTGGACGGCGGGAGCGGCGACGCTTGCCCGCGTCGTCATCGCAAGCGCTGTACTCCTCGTTCCAGGCATCCTTGCGATGCGGGGTCGGTGGGGAGCGCTCCGGACTGCTTGGCGCACGGTCGCGGCATATGGACTCTTCGCCGTGGCAGGAGCGCAACTGTTCTACTTCCTCGCGGTCGGCCATCTTGACGTGGGAATCGCACTCCTCATCGAGTACACCGCGCCGATCGCGGTCGTGCTGTTCCTATGGGTGCGCAAGGGGCACAAGCCGGGTCCGCTCACCGCGGTGGGAGCCGTCATCGCCGCCCTGGGAATGGTGCTGCTCCTCAACGTGGTCGGTGGAGGGAGCGTCAGCCTGGTGGGGGTCGGTTGGGCACTCGCGGCGATGGTTGGGGCGTCCGTGTACTTCGTCGTGTCCTCCGACACGTCAACGGGTCTGCCCCCGATCGCGCTGGCCACGGGGGGACTGCTCGTGGCCGCTGCCGCTCTGGGCCTGGCCGCCATCGCGGGCGTGCTGCCTGTCAGGTTCGCTGCCGAGACGGTCCAACTTGTCCCGTTCGACGCCCCCTGGTGGGTGGTCGTCGCGCTGCTTGGCGCCGTCTCCGCTTCGCTCGCGTACGTCACCGGGATCGCTGGCACGCGCATGCTTGGCGCCAGGCTCGCGTCGTTCGTAGCGCTCATGGAAGTCGTTGCTGCTACGGGCTTCGCATGGTTCCTTCTCGCGCAGACGCCGCTACCCATTCAGTGGGCAGGGGCAGGGCTCGTGCTGACCGGCGTCGTGGTCGTCAAGCTCGGCGAGCGCGCGCCCATCATGGACACCGCGGTTCCCGGCATCGGCGCGCCTGCCCGCCCGCAACGGCGACGCAGGGTCTTCCCCATGGAGCGTCGCGCAAAGGTTCCTGCGAAAACCAGCTGATCGGTCGCGAGGATCAGAGCAGGGCAGCGAAAGCGAGCCCGGCCCCTGCCGCCACGAGCAAGGCCACGCCCACCGGATCCACACCGCGGCTGATCGACGGCGTCGTCTGGTCAGCATCACCTGGATGGGCCTCGGCCCACTCTTGCCACGCTTGATAGAGCCGACTGCCAGTGGGGTCGGGACGGCCCTCGGCGTCGTCCGTGATGTCGTGGCCTTGTGAGTCGGTGCCGAAGACGCCCGTCCTCGCTCCCCGCGAGGCAGGCGCCGCGAACGCCGCCGCCTTGCGACCGTCGTCTCCCAGGATCTCGAGGGACCAGCGCATCGTGACCTCTTGGATCCTGGCGAAGGGCACGGTCGCCGTCACGACGACGTTGCGAAGCGCCACAGCGTCCTCGCCGATCAGCACGGCTGGCCTTAGGTACACCGCCACGCCCGCCAGTGCGAGGCTCGCGCCGACGCCCACACCCACACGCGCGTCGGCGATGCCTGAGCCCACCACGTCGACGGCGGCGAAGACCGCGCCAAGTGCGACACACAGCCAACCCCAGAACACAGAACTGCGCGCGCGTAGGACGTCCATGGCGTCATCGTTCCACACGGGAGAGCCTCTCCATCACTCGACAACGAGCTGGCCATCGGCAATGCGCGCGGGCAACACCTTGCGTACCAATGAGGGGTCAATGGGGCCGTAGATGTGGGGAAAGAACTCTCCACCGCCGGCATCTTCGTCGCGCACCTCAACGCCTGCGGCACGCATAGCGTCGTCATCCAAGACCAGGATGCTGAGCGGCTCGAACACGCGCGTGTAGAAGCGCTCCGCCACGCCAGGCGCCTGGTGAGGTCGCGAGCAGTGAATGAAGCCCACGTCGTCGAGCGTCGCCCCGAGGGTTGACACCCGATACTCACCAGCGCTCAGCGCCGATTCCCAATCGCGCGTCAAGGCAAGGTGCCACATCTCCATGGCCCCATGGTGCCCCAGCCGCGGCTACTCCGCGGTCGAGAGCTCTCGCAATGCCTTCGACGCGTCGTGAACCATGTCGAGCTGGTCAACGATCGCCGAGATGTCGTGAGTCGTTGCCTCGGCCGTTTGTGCGACGTCATTCACCGAACGAGAGATCTCGTTGGTGGTGGCGCTTTGCTGCTCCACTGCGCCCGCGATGGAGGTCTGGGCGTCCGAGATCTGGTGAATGAGGTCTGTGATCGCCGTCAGGGCGGTGGTGACGTGGGCGCTGTCCTCTTGGAGGGTGCCGATCATCTCGGTGATGCGCTGCGTGGCCTCTGCGGTCTCCCGTGCGAGCTCCTTGACCTCGGAAGCGACCACGGCAAACCCCTTGCCAGCCTCGCCAGCCCTGGCCGCCTCGATCGTGGCGTTGAGGGCGAGCAGGTTGGTCTGCTCGGCAATCGACGTGATGAGCTTGACGACGACGCCGATTTCTTGGCTTGACGTGTCGAGTTGGGCGACCCTGTCGGAGGCGGTGCCTGCGGCCGTGACGGCCTCGCGTGCCACAGTCACCGCCTGCGTGGCGGAGTTGGCGATCTCTTGAACAGAGGCGCTCATCTCTTCCACTGCGGCTGCCGCCGTCTGGGCGCCTTCGGCGGTGTTGGCGGCCTGCAGAGTCAATTGGGTGGTCAGCGCCTCAAGGTTGTCGCCGAGCGACAGCAACCTGCTCGACGTTTCCACGGACGCTTCGCGCACTCGGATCGCGGTCGAGTCGTTGTTCCATACGACGGCCAGGCCGATCATCTTGCCTGACTCGTCGACGACGCGGTCGGTGATCGTCGTCAGGGTGGTGTCGTCAAAAGTGAGGGTGCTCGTGCGCGGGAACACGTTGGGGTCCGATGTGAAGGCCCCCGGGCGGTGGAACGCCTTCAGGTTGCTGCCGATCACCGTATTGGCGTCGACGCCAAACTCACGCTTAATCGGTCCGTCGATCTCTCGCAGGGTGTCGAGCGCATTCTTGTTGGCGTAGACGATGTCACCTTGGGGGTCCGCCAGGAAAACCTGCACAGGGAGAGCGTCGATGCTCGCACGAAGGTGTGAAGCACGCTCAAGCAGCGCGTTCTTGCCTGTCTCTGAGGAGCGGCGAATGGGCGCGAGGAGTGCCATGGCGAACCTTTCTACGGTGGTGGTCGTCCGACCCATCGGCCAGACTCCGGGGCCGTTAAGCATTTGGACCGCCTTGTCTGGGAGGGGATCGCCCTGCCTAGGATGGGATTCATGGAGCAGATGCCAGCGGCGCTGGTGACCGCGGCTGTGCCCGAGAGCGCGAGGCGTGCGGTGCGCCGACGCCGTGCGCGAGTGGCGTTCTAAATGGGCGGTCACGGCACCAGTTTTGGTGAGGCGGCACAGTCCTACAGCGAGGGCCGTCCCAGTTACCCTGCAGAAGCCGTCGCGTGGATGCTCGGCACCGCGCCGCTCACCGTGCTCGACCTCGGGGCAGGCACAGGGAAGCTAACCGTCCAGGTCGCGGCTCAAGGACACCGGCCCGTCGCGGTCGATCCCGATGCGGCCATGTTGGCGGTGCTCAATGAGGCGTTACCCGACATCGACGCTCGAGTCGGCACTGCGGAAGAGATTCCCCTTCCCGATGCCAGCGTCGACGCGGTGGTGCTGGGGCAGGCGTGGCACTGGGTCGACGTCGAGCAGGCTTCGCGCGAGGTGGCGCGCGTGCTCCGTCCAGGCGGAATCTTGGCCTTGGTGTGGAACATTCGCGACGAGTCGGTTCCGTGGGTTGCCGAGCTCACCGAGGCGATGCACTCGTCGGCGGCCGAACAACTCATCGTCGCTGGAGGCCCGACTGTCGGCCCACCCTTCACGACGCTCGAGTCGCGTCGCTTCGAGTGGGCGGCCTCGCACACGCGAGACTCACTCGTTGCGATGGTGCACTCGCGCAGTTACTACATCGCGGCGAACGAAGACGAGCGGGCGTCGATCGATGCCAAGGTCGATGCGGTGCTCGCGCGTGCGCCGGGTCTCGCACAGACAGGCGTGATGGACCTTCCCTACGTCACGCATGCGTACCAGAGTCGCTTGCCTGAGAGCACTCCGAGCGGTCCCCTCAGGTAGCCGCAGAGCGCGCATCACGAGCCCGAATGGGTTGAAGTGCGTCCAGACGGGTAGAATGAGGCGGCTCGCTTCTGGGCCCCTCCCCTCATCGATGAAAGAAGTCCCTATGTCCGTGCGCTCCGACTTGCGCAACGTCGCCATCGTCGCCCACGTTGATCATGGCAAGACCACTCTCGTCGACGCCATGTTGCGACAGGGTGGCGCGTACGGCGACCACGCTCACGTGGAAGACCGCGCCATGGACTCTGGCGACCTCGAGCGCGAAAAGGGCATCACGATTCTCGCCAAGAACACGGCGATTCGCTACACGGGAGCCTCCGCGGGCCCGGACGGCGTCACGATCAACGTGATCGACACCCCCGGCCACGCCGACTTTGGCGGCGAGGTCGAGCGAGGGCTCTCCATGGTCGACGGCGTCGTCCTGCTGGTGGATGCCTCAGAGGGTCCGCTTCCGCAGACCCGCTTTGTGCTGCGCAAGGCGCTCGCGGCGCACCTGCCCGTCATCATCGTCGTCAACAAGGTCGACCGCCCCGACTCCCGCATCGTCGAGGTGGTCAACGAGACTCACGACTTGCTGCTGTCTCTCGCTTCTGACCTTCACGACGACGTCCCTGACCTCGACATTGACGCGCTGCTCGAAGTGCCGGTCGTGTACGCCTCGGCCAAGGCCGGCATTGCTTCGCTGACGCAACCGGCCGACGGCTCCCTCCCTGAGGGCGAAAACCTCCTGCCGCTCTTCGAGACGATCATGGAGCGCGTCCCCGCGCCGACGTATGAGGAGGGCGCGCCGCTCCAGGCGCACGTCACGAACCTCGACGCCTCGCCCTTCCTTGGCCGACTCGCCTTGCTGCGCGTCTACAACGGCGAGATCCGCAAGGGTCAGATGGTTGCCTGGGCAAGGGCAGACGGCACCATGAAGACCGTCAAAATCACCGAACTCTTGGAGACCAAGGGACTCGAGCGGATGCCGGCCGAATCGGCGGGACCTGGTTCGATCGTCGCCGTCGCAGGGATCGAAGACATCACCATCGGCGAGACCCTGACGGATGTCAACGACCCCAGGCCGCTCCCGCTCATCACGGTGGACGACCCCGCCATCTCGATGACAATCGGCATCAACACCTCTCCCTTGGCCGGTCGGGTCAAGGGACATAAGGTCACCGCGCGCCAGGTCAAGGACCGTCTCGACAAGGAACTCGTCGGAAACGTGTCCATCAGGGTGCTGCCTACCGAACGCCCCGACTCGTGGGAAGTGCAGGGCAGGGGAGAACTCGCGCTCGCCATCCTGGTCGAGCAGATGCGTCGCGAGGGCTTCGAGCTCACCGTCGGTAAGCCCCAGGTGGTCACGCGTGAAGTGGGCGGCAAGGTTCACGAGCCCATGGAACACATGACGATCGACGTTCCCGAGGAGCACCTTGGCGCGATCACCCAGTTGCTGGCATCGCGCAAGGGCCGCATGGAGTCCATGGCGAACCACGGCACCGGCTGGGTTCGTATGGAGTTCATCGTCCCGGCGCGCGGCCTGATCGGCTTCCGGTCCACGTTCCTCACTGATACGCGCGGAACAGGCATCGCGTCGTCGATCTCCCACGGCTACGAGCCATGGGCCGGGCCCATCGAGTATCGGTCCTCCGGATCGCTCGTGGCCGACCGCGCAGGCGTCGTCACCACCAACGCGCTCACGTACCTCGACTCTCGCGGCACCTTCTTTGTGGGGCCCACCGAGGACGTGTACGAGGGCATGGTCGTGGGTGAGAACGCGCGTTCAGAGGACATGGACGTCAACATCTGCAAGGAAAAGAAGCTCGACAACATTCGCTCGTCGACCAGCGAGAAGTTGGAGACCCTGAGCCCTCCCCGCCGTCTCACGCTCGAAGAGTCGCTTGAGTTTGCTGGCGACGACGAGTGCGTCGAGGTCACTCCTGAGAAGGTGCGCATCCGCAAGGTGATCCTGGACCAGACCGAGCGCGGGCGTGCCGCCTCTCGGGCCAAGCGCCAGAACGCGTGACTATGGCGCCTTGCGGCGCAAACGAAGGCCAACCGCGTCGTCGTCGCCTATCCTGATGACCATGTTCGTGAGGGTGCTGTCGGTGACCGCGCTTGCCCTGCTCGGGGTCGTGGTGGCCACCGTGGGGGTGGGAGCGCATCGCTCCCTCGGCTACGGCGGGGTGGCGATCGGTCTGCTCGTGGTGGTCCTCGTGGGGGTCTTCGCGAAGGCATGGCAGGCATGGGCAGGCTTCATTGCGTACGCCGCGGCATGGGGGGTCATGGCTGCGGTGTACGCGTCAACTGGACCTGGGGGGTCAAACTTGGTGGCCGACGATCTGCGCGGGAGACTCTGGCTCTACGGTGGAACGATCGCGGTAGCGATCGTGGCAGCCGTGCCTAGGAGCGTCTTCGTGGGCCGCGATGTCACGCCGTAGGCGGCTTATTCTTGCCCGCGATGTCGCGGCACTGAACAGGCGACGTCGCCGGCACGGTCACCGTCACCTGGTCGCGCGCGCCGTACCGCAGCCGCCGAGGGCGACGCGAGTGGTGCCGGAGCGGCGCAGCATGCCGATGCCGCCGATGCCCCCGACGGTGGTTGCGCCCAACGCCTCCTTCTTTGGCGAGGTGCGCGTCGAGGATGTCATCCGACCGTTGGAGGACCCTGGGCCTGCGCGCCAGAGCGCCCCTCTCGAGGCTGTGCCGGTTCCCGCGGAGCTTCTGGCCGCGGGCCGGGATGAGGTCGAGGCGGAGCCCGAGCCGGAGCCGGAGCCGGAGCCTGAGCCGGAGCCTGAGCCGGAGCCCGAGCCTGAGCCTGAGCCTGAGCCGGAGCCTGAGCCTGAGCCGGAACGGGAACCGGAACCTGAGCCTGAGCCAGCACCGGAACCCGAGCCTGAGCCGGAGCCTGAGCCAGCACCGGAACCCGAGCCTGAGCCAGCACCGGAGCCCGAACCCGAACCCGCCCACGCCCCCAAACGGCACCGTGCGTTGGCCGCTCTCGGAGTCCTTGCGGCACTGCTGATTGCCGCGTACATCGGTGCCCAAGCGTGGGCGACCCAGTCGGTCGCGTCGGGCGTGACAGTGCTCGACCTCGAGCTCGGCGGCCTCTCTGCCAGCGAGGCACGGGATGCGCTCGAAGCGAAGGCCCAGGAGGTCAACGCGTCAGCAATCCGGCTCGACGCCGCGGGTGTCGCCGCCGAGTTGCTGCCAAGCGAGGCCGGGCTCCGGATGGATGCGTCCGCAACCCACGAGGCACTCGTTGGCTTCACGCTCGACCCAAGGCGCTTGCTGGCTCACCTGAATGGCGGGGGTTCCATCGACCCCGTGGTGGTGACCGACAGAACTGAACTGGCGGGCGCCGTGGCCGAGGCGGCCGACTTCCTGGATCGCCGTGCGCAAGACGCAGAGGTTGCTCTCGACGGCGCGCGAGTGGTCGTCGAGGGAGGCACGCCTTCGATCGATGTGGACCGCGAAGCGACGGTGGACATCATCGCCGAATCTTGGCCAGCCACCGCGACTCTCGAAGCAGCCGCCGAGGTCACCTATCCCGAGATCCCTCGAGTCGAAGCGCTTGAGTTTCAAGCCGAGGTCAACAATCAGCTCTTCGCTGCGCCGGTGACGCTCGTGGGCCCAAACGGCCACATTGAATTGGAGCCGGAGCGTTGGGCTGAGTTCGCCAGCGTCGACACCGCCGACGGAGAACTGAGTCTCGTCGTGGACGGGGAGGCCCTCGCGGCCCAAATACTCGCGGAACAGCCGACGCTCAACAGCGAGGCACGCGGAGCTCGCGCGAGCTTTGACGCGGCGCATCAGATCGTCACCGAGCAAGGCCAGCCCGGCAGAGCGATCAACGTGGACATGCTGGGGGAGCGCGTCGTCCACGCTGCCGCACAGGCTGCCCACACGTCGGCAATTCCCTACGAGGTGACGTCCGCTGCCCCTGAAGGCGAAGAACTGCCTGTCGACGATTTCAAGCAGATCGTAGCGTCGTTCGATACGCCCTTGACGTGGGACAGTATCCGCACACGCAATCTCGCGCGCGGCGCGGAACTCGTGTCGGGCACGGTGCTCATGCCAGGTGAAGAGTTCAACCTCTGGAACACGCTGAGCCCGATCACTCTCGCGAACGGCTACTACAGTTCCGGAATCCTGGTCAACGGAATCCACACCGAGGGAGTGGGCGGCGGCCTGTCGCAGATGGCGACGACGTCCTACAACGCCGCCTACTTTGCAGGTTACGAGATTCTTCAGTTCCGTCCGCACTCCGTGTGGTTTGACCGCTATCCCGCTGGCCGGGAGTCGACCATCTACGAGAACTCCACCAACGTGCGCTTCCGCAACGACACCCCGTACGCCGCGATCCTGAACTCATACGTCCAGGACAACCGCATCTACGTGGACATCTGGTCGACTCCTCACTACAAGGTCGAAACCTCAAGCAGCGGCAAGTACAACGTCGTCGCTGCAGGCTCTCGCGAGGTCAGTAGCCCCGAGTGCGTGGAGTCTGCGCGGGGCAATAACGGCTTCACGATCACGAACACTCGCACCGTCTACTTCCTCGACGGGGAAGTGGCCAAGCCAGCCGATCCCTTCACCTGGACCTACCGCCCAGACCACGCCGTCGTCTGCGTGGACTAGTCGCAAAGCGGGTCACGCTCGGAGATATGATGGCCTTCACCTGTCACCTCCAGGAAGGAACCCCTCGTGACGTACGTCATCGCCTTGCCGTGTGTAGACCTCAAGGACAAGGCCTGCATCGACGAGTGTCCGGTCGACTGCATCTATGAGGGCGAGCGAATGCTCTACATCCACCCCGACGAGTGCGTCGACTGTGGTGCGTGCGAGCCGGTGTGTCCTGTCGAGGCGATCTACTACGAAGACGACGTGCCTGACAAGTGGTCCGACTACTACGGCGCCAACGTGGAGTTCTTCTCCGAGATTGGTTCGCCAGGCGGCGCCGCCAAGATGGGCCAGATTGCGCACGACCACGACCTCATCAAGGCCCTTCCTCCGCAGAACGTATAGAGGCAAGGCATGGGCCTTGAGGCGTCGGCGCTTCCCGACTTTCCATGGGACTCGCTGACCCCGTTTGTCGAGTGCGCGTCCGCGCACCCCGACGGCATCGTCAACCTTTCTGTGGGCACGCCGGTCGACCCGACGCCGCTTGTGGTGAGGGACGCGCTCGCGCGGGCGGCGGACGCGCCGGGGTATCCGACGGCGCACGGCACACCCGCGCTGCGCGAGGCGGTCGCACAATGGTTCGCGCGCCGGCGGCGCGTGCCGGGCGTGAACCCCGACGGCGTGCTGCCGACGATCGGTTCCAAAGAGCTCGTGGCGCTGTTGCCTGCGCTCCTCGGCCTCAAGGACGGGGACGTGGTGGTTCACCCCACGGTCGCCTATCCCACGTACGACGTGGGCGCCCGGCTGGCGGGGGCGACGCCCTTCCCGGCCGACGATGTGGCGGAGTGGGAGGGGAACAGGGCGGTCAAGCTCGTATGGGTCAACTCGCCGTCGAATCCCACTGGCGCCGTCGCGGACGCCGCTGCGCTGCGAGAGGTGGTCGAGGCGGCGAGAGCGATCGGCGCCGTCGTGGCATCGGACGAATGCTATGCCGAGCTTCCGTGGCTTGAGCCGTGGATCAGCGAAGGTGTGCCCTCGATCTTGGACCCCACGGTTTCGGGGAGTGATCACACCGGCCTGTTGGCCCTGTATTCGCTGTCCAAGCAGTCGAATCTTGCGGGCTACCGTGCCGCCTTCGCTGCGGGTGACCCGGCGCTGATCAGCGGTCTGCTGGAGACCCGCAGGCACTCGGGCATGATGATGCCGACGCCGGTCCAGGCGGCCATGGCGGCGGCATTGGCTGACGACGCGCACGTGGCGGCTCAGCGAGAGGTGTACCGGGCGCGCAGGGAGGTCCTGCTGCCTGCGCTGCGCGAGGCGGGTTTCGCCATCGATGACTCCGCCGCGGGGTTGTACCTGTGGTCGTCGCGAGGCGAGGATTGCTGGGACACCATTTCGTGGCTAGCGGACCGTGGCATCGTCGCGGCGCCTGGTGTTTTCTATGGGAAGGCGGGCTCTCGTCACGTGCGGGTTGCGCTCACCGCGAGCGACGAACGCATTGCCGCCGCAGCCCGTAGGCTCGTCAACAACAAGTAAACTTGTTACCAAGCGGGAGCCCGTGTCACAGTGGGCGGTGCGCTTCAAAGGAGGAGACATGACTCAGGTCAACGACGCCCGGCTCACTGTGGATGGTTCCACCTTCGAGTTGGACATCGAGCGCGCATCGATCGGCAACGACGGCATCTCGGTGAGCAACCTGTTGCGCGACACCGGAATGGTGACGGTGGATCCTGGTTTCACGAATACCGCTTCATGTGAGAGTGCGATCACCTATATCGACGGCGAGAACGGCGTGTTGCGTTACCGCGGCTACCCGATTGAGCAGTTGGCCGAGCACTCGACGTTCCTCGAGGTTGCGTACCTGTTGATTCATGGTCAGCTTCCGACCGAAGCGGAGTTGACGGCCTTCAACAATCGCGTGGCGCGTCACATGCATGTGCATGAGGGCATCAAGACGTTCCTCGGCGCCTTCCCGCGCAATGCGCACCCCATGGCTGTCTTGTCGGGCGCCGTGAGTGCGCTCAGCACGTTCTACCCGGAGTCGGTGGGGCGCGGCGAGTACGAGATCGAGTTGGCGACGGTGCAGTTGCTGGCAAAGACGGCTGTGGTGATCTCATACCTTCAGCGGCGCGTGACGGGTGGCGAGTTGATTGAGCCCCGCCCGGGTGGCCTCTACGTCGACGAGTTCATGAGGGTGGCCTTTTCTGGTCCCGATGGCGAGTTGGACATCGATCCAACGGTGCGCCGTGCTCTTGACCTGTTGCTCATTCTTCACGCCGACCACGAGCAGAACTGTTCGACATCGACCGTGCGCATCGTCGGCTCGTCCCAAGCAAACATCTACGCATCTGTGTCGGCAGGCATCGGCGCCCTCTCGGGCCCGCTCCATGGCGGCGCCAACGAGGCTGCTCTCAAGATGTTCGACCAGATCAAGGAGTCTGGCGACTCGATCGAGCAGTTTGTGACGAAGGTCAAGGACAAGGCCGAGGGTGCTCGCCTGATGGGCTTTGGGCACCGCGTCTACAAGTCGCACGACCCGCGCGGCACGGTGGTCAAGCGGATCGCCGACCAGGTCCTTGATCAGCTTGGCGGTAACAACGAGACGTTCGACATGGCCAAGCGGCTCGAAGAGATCGCGCTGAGCGACGACTACTTCATCGAGCGCAAGTTGTACCCGAACGTCGACTTCTACACGGGTCTGGTGTACTCCGCCATGAAGTTCCCCGTGCCGATGTTCACGCCGCTCTTCGCGTTGGGCCGGATGCCGGGATGGATTGCCCATTACCGCGAGATGATGAACGACCCGCAGACCAAGATCGGCCGCCCGCGCCAGATCTACACGGGCGTCGTCGAGCGGGACTACGTTCCGATGGCTCAGCGCTAGGCCGGTTGCCTGCGGGAGCCAAACACGCCGTATCCGGAAGAGGCGCGTCGGCCACGGGTGCAGGGCGGCGCACCGAGATCACTGATTCCCTCAGGACCAGATGGTGTCCTAACGGCGAGGTCTCGCCCGCGTGGTGGGGCCATATGGGGCGTTGCGGACGGGGGCTCTTCGCGGCGCTTGTGCTACGCGGCGCTGCGAGCGGAGTCTTGCAGCAAGGCGGAGTTCTCCCTCGAGGCAGAACTCTCCCGTGAGTCAGAGCTCTCCCGTGAATCAGAGCGCTCCTCTGAAGCAGAGTTCGCCTCGGAGGCAGGGTGCTCCTTCGAGACATGGCTCAACGGCGCGTCGCCTGCCGGCGCTGTTTCGGCGAGGGTGATGGCGGCGAGTCCGCCTGGACGGGGTTGTTGGGTGGGGTCGATGGTGGGTGGTGGGATGAAGAAGGGTTGGCCGTTGTCGATGCGGATGCCCCAGTGTTGGCGGTGGATGTCGTGGTGGCATCTGGTGCACAGCATGATCCCGTTTGAAAGGTCTGTTCGCCCGCCGTGGCGCCACCACATGATGTGGTGGGCTTCGCAGTGTTCGGGTGGTGCGTGACATTTTGCGCAGCCCCCGTCGCGTTCGAGGAGGGCGAGGCGTTGGGCGGGTGTGAACATGCGGACCCGTCGGCCTTGGTCTAGCACGTCGCTGTGACCGCCAAGGATTTGGGGGATGACCTCTGCGTCGCCGGCCAGGCGCCGTAGTTCGCTCACGCTGACGGGTTGGGTGGTGCCGTCGATGCTGCCAAGTCCGGTTCCCGAGTTCAGGTCGGACAGTTTCATGCGGACCACGATGGTGGTGCGCACTCCCGACGAGGTGGTGTTGTCACAACCCAATGCGTGGCGGGCGAGGTCATGGAGGGCGTCTGCCCGCATTTGACCTGGAGTGCGCCGGTCCTGTTCGGACGGGTCTTGGTCGCGGCGCTGACGGAACTGGTGGGTGACCATCTGTTCAATGACGGTGCGAATGGGAGCGGCTGTTACCGCATCCAAACGGGCGTTGAGGGTGACCATCCCGGTGTGGTCCTCAGACCAGGTGAGGTACCGGTCCTCAAATTGGCGTCTCTCACGGGCCTGGTGTCCTGGCAGGTCGGCCCTGGCGACAGCATGGTCAACCAGTCGGCGCACATCTTTCAGTGTCAACCCGACGGCTTTGGTCACCAGACGGCGCTCCAGGTCGTGAAGCTCACCACTAGTGACACGGTCGCTGAGGCGTTCCATACCGGTGGTGATCACCGCGACCGCATCGGTGGACAACACCCCATCCAGTGCTGCTTGAGCAACAGCAGGAAACCGAGGTGCCGGTGGGGCAAGCACGGGTGTGGTGGAGCCCGTCATGGTGGCAGGACCGTCGTCGCCGTCGCGCGCGGACTCTAGGGAGGCGGTGCGGTCAGGTCCTTCTAGCAGCGCATCCGCGTCGGCGAGTACCGGTTCTGGCAGTAACGCCCTTCCGGCTTCGATGGTCCGCATCGCTCCCGCCGTGGTGCTACCGGTGACGGAAGCGACCATCAACCCTGCGTTACCAAACCCCTGCCGACGTGCCAAACCACCACCGACCTGATCCGGGGTGGAGCGCCTGGACAGGTCACCTGCCACCCGGGCCCGCAACGTGTCAGATAGACGGGCGACCGCCACCACCTCGTCCAGCACGGCAAGAAACTCGTCCTCACCCAGTGCGGACACGTCACAGTGCACCAGGTCACGCAACAGTGCACCCACTTGCTGCACTCGTGCCCGCTCCAGCACCGTCTGGTTGGTCATGACAAACAGTCAACCACCACCCCCTGACAACCACCTACCAGGCACGATATCCTGTGGACAAGCGAGCAAGACCCCTCCTGGGTACGACGGCGCCCACCACTTCAGGCTCGAACGTCGCCCGCGCGGGCACGCAAACCCCACCCCGGCGTCGGCCCGGCAGGCACCAAACCCCACCCCGGCGTCGGCCCGGCACAGCGAAACCCGGTACAAATCAAGCCACCAGGTGGCGGGCCAGGGGGCCGACACGGTAGGAATCAAGCCATTGCCAGCCGGGAAGTTGCGAAAGCCGGTACGAATTGAGCCACCGGCGGCCCCGACCCCCGCAAAAACGGTACGAATCAAGCCATTTGGCGGCTAGGGCCCGTAGCGGGCTGGGTGCGCCTAGGGGAGCGGCAGAAGGCTACGCGCCCGCGACGGCCACCTTGATGCCCGCGTAACCGTCAGCCGAACCCGAGTCCGAGTCTGAGTCAACAACAGTCTCATGCGAGCCGTCGAGGCTTACCACCACGTCGTCGCCTTCGACCCACACGAGGCCGGTCACGGAGGCGGTCGCCACAGCCCAAGCTGCCAGCGCAGCCCTGGCCTCAGGGGTGTCGACGGCAGGACGGATACCCAGAATGGTTTCGTCGCCCTCGCGGTCGAGCACGTCGACGGCATGGGCGCCGGTCCCGAAGTCGGCGGCAACTCTATCGGCGAGCAACTGAGGAGCGGGTGTCTCAGGACCGCTCACGGAGCACGTCACGAGGCCTCCCGCCCCGGTGAACGCCTCCGCCCACGCCCGTGCCTCCATCTCGTGATCCGCATAGGCGAGCGGGAAGCCCGAACGCTGGACGGCCTGAGCCGCGTCCGTCACTGCCAGAGACTCCCAGCCGTCCACGCGGAGCAGAGCCATATAGAAGGTCTCGGTCGAGTAGTACGGGTCGGTGACCTGCTCGATCGTGCCCCAGCCTTGAGACGGACGTTGCTGGAATAGCCCGAGCGAGTCGCGATCGCCGTAGTCGAGGTTGCGAAGGCTCGATTCCTGGATGGCGGTCGCGATAGCCACCGTCACGCCGGCAGCATCGAAGCCGAGCCGCACGCCGACTGCCGCGATGAGCGCCGCGTTGTTCGCCTGTTCAGCGGTCAACGTGTGCGCAGAATCCCCCTGAGTCACGGTGCAGCGCTCGGTGGGAGTCTGCTCGCGGGACCCCGCAATGAGCTCAGGCCCCCAGTAGACGGCTGCGGCACCGACGCCGACGAAGGCGACGGTCGCGACGGCCGTGCCGGTTCGCGTCATCGTCAGTTCGCGTGGAGCGCGGCGTTGAGTTCGATCCCTGTGCCCTCGCGCGCGACCACCTCGAGGCCGCCTGTGAGGGAGTTGCGGCGGAACAGCAGGTTGTTCTTGCCAGCCAGTTCGCGTGCCTTGACGACGACCGGCTCGCCGTCGTCGTCCGTGGTGCCGACGATGCGGACTTTGGATCCTGCCGTCACGTAGAGGCCCGATTCGACGATGCAGTCGTCGCCCAAGGGGATGCCGAGCCCAGCATTCGCCCCCAGCAGGGAACGCTCGCCGATGCTGACGACAACAGTCCCGCCGCCGGACAACGTGCCCATGATCGACGCCCCACCACCGATGTCGGAGCCATTGCCGACGGTCACGCCTGCAGAGATCCGCCCCTCGACCATCGAGGTGCCAAGAGTGCCAGCGTTGTAGTTGACGAAGCCCTCGTGCATCACGGTGGTGCCCTCTGCCAAGTGAGCGCCAAGGCGAACGCGATCGGCGTCGGCGATGCGCACGCCAGACGGCATCACGTAGTCGACCATCCGTGGGAACTTGTCGACGCCGTACACGGTGAGGTGCTGGCCAAATGCGCGGAAGCGTCCGCGGGTCGCCTCGAAGCCCTCCACCGCGCAAGGCCCAGCGGACGTCCACACCACGTTAGGCAGGATCGCGAAGATGCCTTCGAGGTTGACGGCATGGGGCCTGACGAGTCTGTGACTGAGCAAGTGCAGCCGCAAATACGCGTCAGTCACGGTTTCGGGAGCATCGTCGGTGTCGATTTCGATCAGGAGAAGTTCCGTCGAGATCTGGCGCAGCGGGTCGGAACGCACGGCGGCCTCAAGCTGCTGGGGCGGATTGGGCCGCTCGGGTGCGGGACCCAGTGCCGGTGCCGGGTACCAGGCGTCAAGAGTGTTGCCGCTGCCGTCGAGTGTTGCGAGTCCATAACCGTGCGCTTTCATGGCGGTAAGCCTACGGGCACGCCGACGCTACGGTGGTGCCATGAGTGGCAAGGAGCCCTACGACGACGCGGACGTTCCGCAAGTGCCGCGCCGCGACCAGCCAATCCCGCCGCCATGGGTCGGACCCGACTACGAGCCCGCGTCGCCGTGGATCGGTCGACCCGTGCACGCCCGCACAATGTCTCGGTCGCGGGCTCTGATTATTGGCGGTCTCAGCGTCTTTCTCGTGGTCCAAGCGGTCGGCTTGAGCAGCGCGTACGTGGACTCGCCGCCCGAGGCTCTCGCGCCCCTCGCTCTCGGCGCCTTCTACTTGGCGGTGATCGAGATCGCTGGTTGGTGGACAGTGATCCACCTCATCCGCCATCGATAGGATCGAGCCATGTCCCTTCCCGTCGCTCCCGGCACTCCGGTGGAGGACCTCGCCAGGGCCTTGATCGATATCCCATCCGTCTCGGGCGACGAGCAAGCCATCGCCGACGCCGTCGAGGAGGCCCTACGTTCTTGCGGCCACTTTGAGGTCACGAGGCTTGGCGACTCCATCGTCGCGCGCACGACGCTGGGGTTGGCAGAGCGCATCATCATCGCGGGTCACCTGGACACCGTTCCGATCAAGGACAACGTGCCGTCGTGCCTTTCAGACGACGGCACTGAGGTGATCGGGCGCGGCGCCGTCGACATGAAGGCGGGCGTCGCCGTCCAACTCGCGCTGGCCGTAGAACTCGCTGCCCCCACCAGGGACGTCACCTGGATCTTCTACGACAACGAAGAGGTCGAGGCGTCCAGGTCGGGCCTAGGCCGTGTCGTGAGGGAACGCCCCGACCTGGTTGAGGGCGACTTCGCCATCTTGGGTGAGCCAACGTCGGCCGTGATCGAGGGTGGCTGCAACGGGACTTTGCGATGCGAGGTCTCGCTCGCAGGCAAGGCCGCTCACTCGGCCAGGGCATGGAAGGGCGTCAACGCAGTGCACCTGGCGGCGCCGCTACTGACGGCACTGAGCAACCACGAGGCCGCGAACATCGAGGTCGACGGCCTGGCGTACCGCGAGGGCCTGAACGCCGTGCGGATCTCTGGGGGCATCGCCGGCAATGTCATCCCGGATGAGTGCACCGTGACGATCAACTATCGCTTCGCCCCTGGCGCGGACGTTCAGACGGCCAAGCAGCGAGTCATCGACTTCATCGACGCCGCCTACGCGGAGGCAGACGCCGACGCTGGGGCAGGTGCGGTGCGCACAGTCACTTGGACGGACGAGTCGGCAGCAGCGAGACCGGGGCTCGACGCCGCTATCGCTCAAGACTTTGTCGCGGCGGTCGCCGCGACCGGCGCGCTACCGCCGCGCGCGAAACTCGGATGGACGGACGTGGCTCGCTTCGGAGAGTTGGGCATCCCGGCCGTGAACTACGGCCCTGGAGACCCTGAACTCGCGCACGCTTCAGGCGACGCCGAGCGTTGCCCCATTGAACACATGCGCGCGTGTCATGCAGCGCTTAAGGCGTGGTTGACGGCCCCGCCTTCCAGTAGCAACACCGGCGATCAGGAGGATCTGTGAAGGACTACCACCGCGGACCAGTAGTGCTGCGTGGCAAGAACGTGCCGAGCACCACCACCTCAGGACACCTGCTCCAGAACCAAGACACTCCTGACTGGGTCCACGGCGACCCGTGGCGAGTGCTGCGGATCCAGTCCGAGTTTGTGGAGGGCTTCGGCGCTCTCGCCGAGCTCGGTCCAGCGATCTCCGTGTTTGGTTCGGCGCGCTCCAAGCCAGGCGACTCCGAGTACGCCATCGCCGAGCAGATCGGAGCCAAACTTGTCGAGGCAGGCTTCGCATGCATCACCGGGGGAGGGCCCGGCGTCATGGAGGCCGCCAATAAGGGTGCGGCGGAGGCAGGTGGGGTGTCCGTCGGGCTCGGCATCGAGCTGCCCTTCGAACAGGGCGTCAACGAGTACGTCAACCTTGGCCTCAACTTCAGGTACTTCTTTGTGCGCAAGATGATGTTCGTGAAGTACGCCCAGGGCTTCATCGTGCTTCCCGGCGGCTTCGGTACCTTCGACGAACTGTTTGAGTCGCTCACTCTGGTGCAGACCCGCACCATCACCCGCTTCCCTATCGTGCTGATCGGCCACGCCTACTGGGACGGCCTGATGGACTGGCTCAGGGACGCGGTGGTCGCCGACGGCAAGGCCAGCGAGAGCGACCTCGACCTGATCACCGTGACGGACGACGTCGACGAGGCACTGGCCATCGTGTTGCAGACGGTCGAGGCGCCTTAAGCCAGCAAGGCCTGTCGCTTCGCCTGGGTACCGGGGATTAGGGGAACCCCTTGAGCGCCGCGTAGAATAGTCGCGGCGACAAGTGAGTGTCGTCCCATCAGCGCAAGGAGTGACCCAGCATGGCTGCTATGAAGCCCCGCACCGGTGACGGCCCCATGGAGGTCGTGAAGGAAGGTCGTGGGTATGTCATGCGCCTGCCACTCGAAGGCGGTGGGCGACTCGTCGTCGAAATCAACGCCGACGAGGTCAAGTCGCTTGGCGATGCCCTGTTGGGCGCCTTGAAGTAGAGAGTTCTACCTCTCAAGCATTCACCGTGGCGATGAGTAGTCCGTCTCCGATGGGCACCAAGCTAGCGGTGAGCCCGTCCGCACCGCGGACGGCGCGAAGTGCTTCGCGAATGGCGGTCGTCTCTGGGTCACGCTGAGCGGGATCAGCCACCCGCCCGTGCCCCAGTGCGTGGGCCATGATGATGACCCCGCCAGGGCGCGCCAGCCGGACCGCTTGCTCCATGTATTCGGGGAACTCCGTGCGTCGGCCGTCGATGAGCACCAGGTCGTAGCCGCCGTCGGTCAGTCGCGGAAGCACGTCAAGGGCGCGACCCGTGATGAGACGCGTCCGTTCAGGAGCGAAACCCGCAGCGGCGAACGTCGCACGAGCGCTGCGGTGGTGATCCGGCTCAACGTCGATACTCGTCAGGATGCCGCCCGGCGCCATTCCGCGCACGAGGTAGACGCCAGACACGCCCACCCCTGTCCCGATTTCGACGACGGCGCGTGCCTGCGATGCGCTGGCGATGACCCTGAGAGTCGAGCCGGTCCCCGGCGAGAGCGAATCGACGCCCCACTCGTCGGCCGCGTCACGTGCGGCGAGCAGGACGTCGTCCTCGCTGACGAAATCGTCAGCAAACGCCGCGAGAGCAGGGTCGACGGTCATGGCACCTCCTGACCTGATCGTATCCGTCGGGTGGCCGATGGCACTCGCGGCTCGCGCGTGGGAACATAGGACACGTAAGGATCGTTGGGGAAGCGTGAAGGAGGTCGACGCATGAGTTCAGCCGAAGCGGCTATCGCCGTCGACGCTCAGGATCTGACCTGGCAAGGCATCGTTGAGCAGCACGCCTCTCGCGTGTACCGCTTGGCGTACCACCTGACGGGTAATCAGCACGACGCTGAAGACCTCACTCAGGATGTGTTTGTCAGAGTCTTCAATTCACTGTCGCAGTACAAGCCAGGCACTTTCGAGGGCTGGCTGCACCGCATCACCACCAACCTGTTCCTCGACAGGATGCGTCGCAAGAGCCGCATCCGCTTCGATTTCATGGCCGACGACGACGCCGCAGTGGCGACGTCTGACAGCTTTGACAGGGAAGAGCGGTCTGGGCAGCCAGAAGATGCATTCGAGATGTCGCACCTTGGTGCAGACATCATCGAAGCCCTCGGCGACCTTCCCCCCGAGTATCGCGCCGCTGTGGTGCTTTCCGACATCGAAGGCCTGTCCTACGAAGAGATCGCGGCCACGCTGGGTATCAAACTCGGCACCGTCCGCTCCCGCTTGTCCCGCGCCCGTGCCCGTTTGCGCGATTCGCTCGCGCATCACGCGCCATCGCGGGGCGGGCAGTGAAGTCCAAGCACCTCGGGGACGCCATCCACGACCTGCTTGACGGCAGGTTGAGGGGAGACCGCGCCTATACGGCCATGGCTCACCTGGGCGAGTGCGAAGACTGTGCGAGCCGCTTCCATGAGTTGCGTGCCGCCAGGGACGCGCTGAACAGTTCGCAGGCTGGTATCGACATGCGCTTTGCGGAACGCTTGCTCAATCGCGATCGGATTGCGGAGATCGCGGCCGCTGAGCGGCCCGAGAATGCTCGCGCTACACGGCCGCCCCGGCGCGGCCCCGTGTTGGGCGTCGCCGCCATGGTCGTGCTCGCCGTCTTGGTCGTGGGGGCGGCATGGCAAGAGGGCGCGCCCAACGACGTGTCTCTCGAGTTCGCCGAGCCGCGCAAGTCGACCGGTACCGCAGCGGTCGCGTACGTGGACCCGCAAGGCATGCGCTCCGGCGAGCTGTTGCGCTCGTGGATCCACCCCGACTTCTCGCGTTCGCACCTGATTCCCATCGAGGGTCGCGTCGTCCAGCGTGCCAACGGCCAGATGGCTCTGTTTGCCACCGTGCTATCAGGAACCGACGTGGTGCAGATCGTTCAGCAACACGGACACCTGACGTCACAGGTGGCGCAAATGCCCAGAGCGAGCGTCGACAGCGCCGAGGTCTATGTGGTCGAGACAGGTCACGCAGCCACCGTCGTGTGGCAAACGGGGGATGTGGTGGTCGCACTGTCTTGCGAGTGTTCCCTCGACACCTTGGAGTCAGCGGCGGCGGAGTTTCCGCAGGGCACCGATCCCGGCTTCTTGGAACGCGTTGCCGATGGTTTTGAGAGTTTTGCCGACGCCGTCAGTCACTAGGAGTTTCTTGTGTCCCAACTATTTGCTTCCCCAGATGAACCGCGCCCAGACCAGGGCGCCAGGCACGAGCCTGAACGCGCGGATGCTTACGCTGAGAGCGGTCAAGACGTCCGATCTGCGGATGGCGCGCCCGCGGCTGCAGCGTCCCCTGTGACAGGGGAGCAGGTGTTTGACGCCCCTGCACCACGCACTGAAGCCAGTAGCGAGTACGTCGTTCCCGAAGTCCCCGCCACGGCAACGCGCCCCGTGCCTCCACGTCGGGGCGTCGGCGCCGTCGTGATGGTGGTCTCACTCCTCTTGGGTCTTGTCGGAGGCGTCGGCGGCGCAGCGGCCTGGCAGGAATGGGGCCCTGCAGACTCGGCCTCCACCACGAAGGGCGTCACGCTGCCCGCATCGGCGAGCGGTACCGATGAGCCGGTCGTCGGGTCGGTCGCGGCCGTCGCAGAGGCGGTGCTGCCTTCTGTCGTGCAGCTAGAAACCACCACGGCTCTTGGGGGCGGTACCGGCTCTGGGCTCGTGATCCGCGGGGACGGGTACATTCTCACGAACCATCACGTCATTGACGGCGCCGAGGGCACCGTGCAGGTGCTCTTCAGCGACGGCAAGGTCGAGGAAGCCACGATCGTGGGCTCGTCGCCGGCGTACGACCTCGCAGTGGTCAAGGTCGAGCGCGATGACCTGACTCCGCTCGTCCTTGGAGACTCCGACGCCATGGTCGTCGGCGACCCGGTGGTTGCCGTCGGCTCACCGCTTGGTCTCGAGTCCACCGTCACCACCGGCATCGTCTCCGCGCAAGACCGGCCCGTGACAACCGGCCAGGGAAGCGAGTCTTCGTTCATGGCGGCCATCCAGACCGACGCGGCGATCAATCCTGGTAACTCCGGCGGGCCCCTGCTCAACATGAGCGGCGAGGTGATCGGCATCAACTCCGCCGTTGCGGCGTTGCCTGGGGCCACTCAAGCGACGGGCGCGGGTTCTGTCGGCCTTGGTTTCGCGATTCCCTCGAACCAAGCGCGCAGGGTCGCTGAAGAACTCATCGCCGACGGCTCCGCTGACGTGCCAGCCATCGGTGCTCAGCTCGACACCAGCTACACCGGTCGGGGAGTGCGCGTGGCCGACTCGTCTCAGCCAAACGTCGTCCACGGCGTCGTCCCTGGATCGCCAGCCGACGAGGCTGGCATTGAGGAAGGCGACATCATCGTCGCGATCGAAGGCGAGTTGGTTGCCGACCCCGACACCGCGATCGTCAAGATCCGTACCCACGCCCCAGGGGACGAAGTCACCTTCACGCTTGAACGCGATGGCGAGGAGGTCGATGTCACCGTGACGCTCGGCACTCTGGGCAACCTCGACTACGGAGACAGCACGACGGGCGAAGACGGGTCACAATAGGAGGCATGTTCGACATCAACGGGACCGAGTTCCTGGTGATCGCGGTCATTGCCGTGATCCTGGTGGGGCCCGATCGTCTGCCCGAGTACGTGCGTGGCCTGCGCTCCCTGGTCAAGCGCGCTCGCGGCGCACTGCGTGATGGACAGAGTGCGCTGCGCACGGAGTTCGGCGATGACGTCGACTGGCAGAGTCTCGATCCTCGTCAGTACGACCCGCGCACCATTGTGCGTGAGGCGCTCTTCGAAGACGACGACGCCACCCCTGCGGCGGGAACGGCGTCCGTCGCTGCCGTCGCTACCGGAGCGGTTGGCACGGCGGCAGTGGGCTCGCGCAGGGATAGGCGCTCGGCGTCGGGTGAACAGGACGTCCTCGCCGCCTCCGCGACGGCGCCTTTTGACGACGAAGCGACGTAGTCCCAGCCAGAGCGTCGGCGGCGCTTCCAGAGTTTGGAACAATGTCCCCATGACTCAGCGCGTCTTCTCGGCCATGCAGCCGACCTCCGGCTCCTTGCACCTCGGCAACTACCTTGGCGCGTTGGTGCAGTGGGTGGCTTTGCAGGAAGGCCGCGAGGCGATCTACTCGGTGGTCGACTTGCACGCGCTCACGGTCGCGCCGGACCCCGCGGTGCTCAAGCAGCGCACGCGAGTCACCGCCGCGCAGTTCCTGGCCGCGGGCGTCGACCCCGAGCAATCCATTCTGTTTGTGCAGTCCCACGTGTCTCAGCACGCGGAGCTGACCTGGATTCTGTCGACCTTCACAGGCATGGGTGAGGCCGGCCGCATGACCCAATTCAAGGACAAGTCCGCGAAGGTCGGGGAGTCTGGCACCAACGTCGGCCTGTTTACGTACCCCGTGCTGATGGCCGCCGACATCCTGTTGTACGACACGGACGTGGTGCCAGTGGGCGAAGATCAGCGCCAGCACCTCGAGTTGTCGCGGGACCTTGCCCAGCGTCTCAACACGCGGCTAGGCGATGGCACGGTGAACGTCCCTGAGCCGCACATCGTCAAGGAGGTCGCGAAGATCTATGACCTCCAAGAGCCGACGTCGAAGATGTCCAAGTCGGCCTCGAGCCTCAACGGCGTCATCGACATCCTCGATGACCCCAAGGTGATCGCGAAGCGCATCAAGTCGGCCGTGACCGATACCGACACGGTGATCAGCTTTGACAGGGAGAACAAGGCGGGCATCTCGAACCTTCTGACCATCTACTCGGCCCTGACCGAGCGCCCCGTCGCCGACATCGTCGCCGACTACGAGGGCAAGATGTATGGGCACCTCAAGGTCGACCTGGCCGACGTCGTGGTTGCGGCGCTCACCCCTGTGCGGGAGGCGGCCTTGGAATGGATCGAGTCCCCCGAGCGGTTGGACTCAGTATTGGCTAAGGGCGCCGAGAAGGCCTCAGTGATTGCTGCGGCCACCTTGGAACGCATTTACGATCGCGTTGGCCTGCTGCCGCTCAAGCGTCGCTAACCGATCCGAGGAGGGCCCATGCCGGACAACTCGTCCGTGAAAGCGAGGGTCAAGAGCCTGGCCGCAAAGGGAAAGCGACTCAAGTCGCGCTTTGACGAGAGTCACCCAGGGCGCATGATGGTGCGCTACGGCGACCGCAACGGCAACGTGCTGGCGGGCGGCATCGCCTATTACTCCCTGATTTCGATCGCCGCCGGACTCGTGATCGGCGCCACCATCGTCTCCATGCTTGCCGACTACATCCCCGGCGTGCGCGAGGCGGTCTTTGACGTGTTGTCGGACACCGTTCCCGGCGTGGTGGGTCAAGGCGACGACGCGCTCGTGTCGGAGTCCGACAAGTTGGCGACCCCTGTGACGGGGCTGGTGGGCTTGCTCGCTCTGTTCTTGGGTGCCAATCGCGCCGCGCGGTTCATCGGGGGCCTGCGCGCCGCAACCGTGTCGATGCTGGGCCGCGAAGGCGGTAACCCTTTCCAGGGCAAACTGCGGGACTTCATCGCTCTGGTGGGCATCGCGCTCATCGCATTGACGGGCATCGTGGTACAGGTCATCGCGTCGCGGGCGGCCGAATGGATCGTTGGCCTGATAGGAGACGGCACGGTGAGCGAGTGGCTGCTCCGCGCACCGGCGCTCTTGGTGGGCCTTGTGATTGACATGCTCTTTGTGGCGATGGTGCTCGTCGTGCTGGGGCGCGCGCGAGGGTCAAGGCGCAAGGTCATGCCGGTGCTGTTCGCGACTGCGGTGGTCATCGGCATCTTGAGGCTCGCGAGCTCCGCGCTGGTGGGCTCTGCCGCCGACAACCCTGTGCTTGGCCCGATTGCCGCGGTCATCACGCTGCTCATCTTCGTTGACTTCACCACGCGCGCGATCCTCATGGCCGCCGCATGGTTGGGCGCACAGCGCGTCCACGTGACGGAGCCCGCCGCGTCCGCACCGTTGAAGGTGAGGACGCGAGTCGGCAGGCGCGGCCGCAAGCCACGCGTGACCACACGCCGAGCGACCGTGAGGACGCCCGCCTAGTGGCTGCTGCCCACACCCGTGGGCGCGCAGCGCCTAGATCTCGCCGGTGTTGAGCGCCCGCTTGACCTCGGAGATCGCCTTGGTGACCTCAATACCTCGCGGGCATGCTTCGGTGCAGTTGAATGCGGTGCGGCACTTCCACACGCCCGCCTTGTCGTTGAGGATCTCGAGGCGGTCCCACTGGCCCTCGTCACGGCTGTCGAAGATGAACCGGTGGGCGCCCACGATGGCTTGCGGGCCAAAGTACTGGCCGTCGGTCCAGAACACTGGGCAGGCCGTGGTGCACGCGGCGCACATGATGCACTTGGTGGTGTCGTCAAAGCGCGCGCGCTCCTCAGGGGACTGCAGGCGTTCGCGTTCAGGCGTTGGCCCAGTGGTCATGAGGAACGGCATGATCTCGCGGTAGGAGGCGAAGAACGGCTCCATGTCCACGATCAGGTCCTTCTCGACGGGCAGACCAGCGATGGGCTCCACGAGGATGGGCTTGGAGGGGTTCAGATCCTTGAGCAGCGTCTTGCAGGCCAGGCGGTTGCGGGCGTTGATGCGCATGGCGTCAGAGCCGCACACGCCGTGGGCGCAGGAGCGCCTGAAGGCGAGCGAGCCGTCCTGCTCCCACTTGATCTTGTGCAGAGCGTCGAGCACGCCGTCGGTGGCGTGCGCCTCGATGTGGAACTCTTCCCAATAGTCCTCACCGGGCGCGTGGTCGCCAACACCTTCGGGGTTCATGCGCTTGATGCGCAGCGTGACCTGCATGACCGGCACCCCTCCCACCTCCGTGGGGGTCTCTTCCACAGTCGTCATGTCAGTACTTCCGTTCCATCGGCTGGTACTTGGTGATGACCACCGGTTTGTAATCCAAACGCACCCCCTCGCTCGAGGCGTAGGCCATGGTGTGACGCATGAAGTTCTCGTCATCACGGGTGGGGAAGTCCTCGCGGTAGTGCCCGCCACGGCTCTCCTCGCGCGCGTGGGCTCCGGCGACGACCACCTGGGCGAGTTCGATCAGGAAGCTCAGTTCGACGGCCTCGAGAAGGTCGGTGTTGTACTTCTGTCCGCGATCATGAATCGCGATGTTCTCGTAGCGGGCCTTGAGGTCCGCAATCAGGGCGGCGGCCTCTGCCAACGACTCGGAGGTGCGGAACACCTGGACGTTGCGGTCCATCGTCTCTTGCAGTTCCTTGCGCAGTCCCGCGACGGTCTCGGTGCCTCCGCTCGAGACGGAAGACCTGAGCTTCTCGACCATTCCTGCAACGCCAGCCATCGCGTCGTCCGGCAAGGCAGGCGCCGACGCCGTGGCCACCGCGTACTCGGCGGCGGCAATTCCCGCGCGGCGACCGAACACGTTGATGTCGAGCAGGGAGTTGGTGCCGAGACGGTTGGCCCCGTGAACCGACACGCATGCGCACTCGCCTGCGGCGTAGAGCCCGGCTACGACGTCGGTGTTATTGCGCAGCACCTGGCCGGTGACGTTGGTAGGGATGCCGCCCATCGCGTAGTGGGCGGTGGGGAAGACGGGCACCGGCTCGGTGTACGGCTCGACACCAAGGTAGGTGCGCGCGAACTCGGTGATGTCGGGCAGTTTGGCGTCGATGTGTGCCGGCTCGAGGTGGGTCAAGTCGAGCAGCACGTAGTCCTTGTGGGGCCCGCAACCGCGGCCCTCGCGCACCTCGTTGGCCATGGCGCGCGCCACCATGTCGCGCGGCGCCAAGTCCTTGATGGTGGGGGCATAGCGCTCCATGAAGCGCTCACCGGTGGAGTTGCGCAGGATGCCGCCCTCACCGCGCGCGGCCTCCGACAGCAGGATGCCAAGCCCGGCAAGGCCGGTCGGGTGGAACTGGAAGAACTCCATGTCCTCAAGCGGCAGCCCGGCGCGCAGCGCGATCCCCATGCCGTCGCCGGTGAGGGTGTGGGCGTTGGAGGTGGTCTTGAAGACCTTTCCTGCACCACCGGTGGCAAAGATGACGGACTTGGCACGGAAGGTGTGGATCTCACCGGTGGCGAGTTCGTAGGCGACCACGCCTGCCGCGGCCACTTCGGTACCTGGCGCCGCGCTTTGAGGGTTCTCAGTCAGCAGCAGGTCGAGCACGTAGTACTCGTTGAAGAACTCGACCTTCTGCTTGACGCACTGTTGGTACAGCGTCTGCAGAATCATGTGTCCCGTGCGGTCGGCGGAGTAGCAGGCGCGGCGCACGGCGGCCTCGCCGTGGTTGCGGGTGTGGCCACCGAAGCGGCGCTGGTCGATCGTGCCCTCTTCCGTCCGGTTGAAGGGCAGGCCCATCTTCTCCAAGTCGAGCACCGCGTCGACGGCCTCGTTGCAGAGGATCTCCGCGGCGTCTTGGTCGACGAGGTAGTCGCCGCCCTTGATGGTGTCGAAGACGTGCCACTCGGCGTTGTCGTCCTCCACGTTGGACAGGGCCGCAGCCATGCCGCCCTGGGCGGCACCCGTGTGGGATCGCGTGGGGTAGAGCTTGGTGAGTACAGCAGTGCGGGCACGCTGAGAGCTTTCGAGCGCGGCGCGCATTCCAGCGCCGCCGGCGCCAACAATGACGACGTCGTATTCGTGGTCGGTCATCTATCTACCTCGGAACAGAAGCTGGGGAGCAGATCGGGATCTGCATCTTGGGGACAAGCGTCAAACGTAAAGATCACAAGGGTGCCGAGCACGATGATCACGGCGGTCGCGGTGCCGAGCAGGGAGTTCAACACGACGCGACTGCGCTTGGTACGCGCGTAGTCGCTGATGAGGTACGACATTCCGTTGGCGCCGTGCAACATGGCCAGCACGAGCATGGTGAAGTCGATCCACTGCCAGTACCACGCGGCCCACTTGCCGGCCACAAAGGCGAAGTCGATCTGGTTCACGCCGTCGCCGAGGATCAGGTTCACAAACAGGTGCGTGAAGATCAGCACGACCAGCACCACGCCGGAGATGCGTTGGAACAGCCACCACCACCGGTGAGCTGGCGTGAGCCGCTTGCGCGTCGACGGCAACGGCTGGCTAAGTTGTGGCGCGGCCATCACTCGCCCCCAAAGACGTTGCCGAGGTGGCGGGGCAAGAACCCTGCCATGAGCACCACGAAGATGCCCCACACCACCCACACCAGGAACTTCTGGTGGCGAAGCGCCCACGTCCACTTGTCGACAGCGACGATGCGCAGGCCATTGAACGCGTGCAGGATGATCGCGGCGACGAGTCCGGCCTCGACCAGTCCGTACAGCGGGGTCTTGTAGCTTCCGATCACGTCGTTGTAGGCCTCGGGAGAGACCCGCACCAAGGCGGTGTCCAGCACGTGCACAAGCAGGAAGAAGAAGATGGCCACGCCGGTAGCACGATGGACGATCCACATCCACATGCCCTCGTGGCCGCGGTAGAGCGTCGGCGTCGACGACACGGCGTTCTCCTTGGGTGGGACTTCGAGGCGAATGCCTACCATCCTAGACTTCCCACATGAGTGCACCTTCTCCAGACGCCGCCGCGATCAAGGGTTTCGCTGCGGTGATCCCCGCAGGAGGCGTGGGTTCTCGCCTGTGGCCCCTGTCGAGCCCAGACCGGCCCAAGTTCCTGCTCGACCTCTTGGGTGAGGGACGGACATTGCTGCAGGCCACGGTCGATCGCGTCGAGCCACTGGCCGAGTTCACGATGGTGGTCACGGGCGTGCGCCATGTCGCGGCCGTCGGCGAGCAGTTGCCGACGCTGACAGAGTCCGACCTGGTGGCCGAGCCGAGCCCCCGCGACTCCATGGCCGCCATTGCGCTCGCGGCCGCGATCCTTGAGCGCAGGCATGGCCCCATCGTGATGGGTTCGTTTGCGGCCGATCAGGTGATTCGCAAGCCCTTGGCATTTGAGGCGGCGGTGCGCGAGGCCGTCGAGGTGGCTCGCACGGGCAAGATCGTGACCATCGGCATCGAACCGACGGGCCCGTCGGAAGCGTTCGGCTATATCGAGGCGGGGGAGGGTCTGGGGGTGACCGCTCGCGATGTCGCCGCCTTCACCGAGAAGCCAGACGCCCATACCGCGGCGGCCTTCATCGCGACGGGGCGCTACTTCTGGAACGCGGGCATGTTCGTCATGCGCACTGACGTGCTGCTGGGGCACCTTGAGAGGCTTCAGCCAGCCATTGCGGCAGGAGTCACGGCCCTTGCCGACGCCTGGGACGGGCCAGGACGCGACGACGCCTTGGCACAGTGGTGGCCGACCATCACCAAGATCGCTATCGATCACGCCATCGCCGAACCCGTTGCGGCGCAGGGTGGTGTCGCGGTGGTTCCGGCCGACCTTGACTGGAACGACGTCGGCGACTTCGACTCGCTCGCGAGCATGCTCACGCCCCGCGCCGACGGCGTTGTCGCGGTGGACAGGGGGGATGTCACGGCCGTGCGAGACGCGCCGCGCGCCGTGGTGGTAGGCGGTAGCAGGCCTGTCGTGATTATCGGCATCCCCGACGCCGTGGTCGTGGACTCTGGCGATGCGCTGCTGGTGACCACAAGAGCAGCTGCTCAGCAGGTCAAGGAAGCGTCAAATATGGTCGCGAACCAGCGGTTGTGACCGATTCGTTGCCGAATGGCAACATTCCCACGCAAGCGCGCAACATTTCCCGCGTAGCATGGGATGAACGCACAGGCCTGGCGTGGAACAGGCCGCAGAATTGAGGAAACATCTCATGAAGAACACCTTGCGCATCGGCGCTATCGCCGCAGTGTCGGCGCTCGCGCTCGCCGCGTGCTCCAGCGCCCCAGAGGACGAGGCAGACCCCACGACCTCGGCAACGGATTCCGCACCGGTTGAGACCGTCGACTACAAGGCCTGCATGGTCTCCGACGAGGGCGGCTTCGACGACGGCTCCTTCAACCAGTCGGGCTTCGAGGGCCTTGAGCAGGCTGCTGCCGACCTCGGCATCGACACCGCCACGGCAGAGTCGAACGGCGAAGACCAGTACGGACCGAACATCGAGGCCATGGTTGCCGCCGATTGCGACCTGATCATCACGGTCGGTTTCGCGCTGTCAGCCGCGACCGTTGAGGCCGCTCTTGCCAACCCCGACGTCTCGTTCGCGATTGTTGACGACTGGGCAGACAACGACTTCGACGGCACCACCGACGCCCCGAACATCAAGCCGCTGACGTTCCAGACGGACCAGGCCGCTTACCTCGCTGGCTACGCCGCAGCGTCGTCTTCTGAGTCCGGCACCATCGCCACCTTCGGTGGCATGGCGTTCCCGTCAGTGACCATCTTCATGGACGGCTTCCTCGCGGGTGCCAACGCGTTCAACGAAGAGAACGGCACTGCAGTGTCCGTCCTGGGTTGGGACGGTAGCGACGGCGCCTTCACCGGTGACTTCAGCGACCTGGCAAAGGGCCAGACCACTGCACAGGGCTTCATCGACCAGGGCGCGGACATCATCCTGCCAGTGGCGGGCCCCGTGGGCGGCGGCGCAGCAGCCGCAGCACAGGCGGCTGGCAACACCTGGATCGTCGGCGTTGACGCCGACTGGACCGTCACGTTCCCCGAGTACTCGGACCTCATCTACACGTCGATCCTGAAGAACATCAGCAATGCGGTGTACGACACGATCAGCGAGGGCGTCTCTGACTCCGGCATCTCGTTCGAGCCCTACTCGGGCACGCTCGAGAACGGCGGCGTTGGCCTTGCACCGTTCGCTGACGGCGCGGTTACCGCTGAGGTCGAGGCGAAGCTCCAGGAGCTCACCGACGGCATCATCGCGGGCGACATCACGCCCAACACTGGTGGCTAATTCAGCACGGTAGTGCAGCGATAAGTCGCACCAGGGGCGTGCCGCGGTTACCCCGTGGCACGCCCCTCGTGCTTCACTGTGCATGTCGGCAGCAACGAAGCCGCCGACGCGCCAAGACAGAAGGGTCTCGACGTGAAACTCGAGTTGCGAGGCATCACCAAGAAGTTCGGTGACTTCGTGGCGAACGACCGAATCGACCTCACGGTCGAGCCTGGCACCGTGCACGCCCTCCTGGGCGAAAACGGCGCAGGCAAGTCGACGCTCATGAACGTTCTATTCGGTTTGTATGACGCCGATGGCGGCGAGATCCTGGTGGATGACAAGGTCGTCCATTTCGCGGGACCTGGCGACGCCATGCGCGCGGGGATCGGCATGGTGCACCAGCACTTCATGCTGATCCATCCGTTCACCGTGGCGGAGAACGTCATGCTGGGCCACGAGCAGTTGGGCCCTAACCGACTGCTGGACATCGAGGCAGCTCGCAAGCGAGTGCTCGAGATTTCCGAGCGCTTCGGGTTCAACGTGGATCCCGATGCCCTCATTGAGGACCTGTCGGTGGGAGCGCAGCAGCGGGTCGAGATCATCAAGGCGCTGTCGCGCGATGCCGACGTGCTGATTCTCGACGAACCCACCGCAGTGCTCACGCCGCAGGAGACCGACGAGTTGCTCGACATCATCAGCCAACTGCGCGACTCGGGCACCGCCGTTGTCCTCATTACCCACAAGCTGCGCGAGGTCCAGGCGGTGGCCGACACCATCACGGTGATTCGGCTCGGCAAGGTCGTTGGCACTGCGAAGCCCACCGCAAGTCAGGCGGAACTCGCGACCATGATGGTCGGACGCGATGTGACGATGGCCGTGGACAAGACCGAGGCCAAGCCAGGCGACGTCGTGCTCGACGTGCGCGGGCTGAGTGCTGTGAACGAGGCCGGCTATACGACGCTTGACGACGTTTCGCTTGAGGTCCGCGCGGGAGAGATCCTGGCCGTCGCCGGTGTCCAGGGCAACGGGCAGACCGAACTGGCTGAGGCGATTCTTGGCGCGATCGACGCCACCGCTGGCTCCATCACTCTTGACGGCAAGCAGGTACTGGGGCGCTCGATTAGGGACTCGCTCGCTGCAGGCATCGGCTTTGTGCCCGAAGACCGCACCACCGATGGTGTGGTGTCGACCTTCACCATTGAGAACAACCTGGTACTCGACCTCATCAACGACGATCGCTTCTCGACGCGCGGCAGCATCGATGTGGACGCCGTTGAGTCGAATGCCAAGGACAAGATCACGCAGTTTGACGTCCGTACCACCTCGTCAAAGGCGACCGCTGGGTCGCTGTCGGGCGGAAACCAGCAGAAGGTGGTGCTCGCGCGAGAGTTGTCGCGGGACCTCAAACTCCTCATCGCTTCACAGCCGACACGCGGCCTCGACATTGGCTCGATCGAATTTGTCCACCAGCAGATTGTTGCCGAACGCGACAAGGGAGTCGCGGTGCTCATCGTGTCGTCCGAACTGGACGAGGTCGTCGCACTCGCCGACAGGGTCGCCGTGATGTATCACGGAAAGATCGTGGGCGTGGTGCCGCCCAGCACTGACCGCAAGACGCTCGGCCTCATGATGGCCGGAGCCCACCAGGAGGAAGTCGCATGAGCGCCGCAGGGGAGACAAAGGAAGGACCGCAGGACAAGGGCTTCGGCGACAACCAGCGGTCACTACTGCGGTCCGTCGTGGAGTCGAACGGGCTCGTCGTCTTCTTCGCGTTCGTGGCGGCGTTGGTGGTGGGCGCGGTACTCGTGGTGTTCGCCGACGAGGCTGTCCAGGACTCGGCGGGCTACTTCTTCTCGCGTCCATCCGACTTGCTGTCGGCAGCGTGGACGGCCATTGCCGATGCTTACGTGGCTATGTTCCAGGGCTCCATCTACAACTTGCAGGCCGAGTCGTTCTCTGCGGCCATCAAGCCGCTGACCAACTCGCTCACGTTCTCTGCGCCGTTGATTTTCGCAGGCCTTGGCCTGGGCGTCGGCTTCCGTGCCGGGCTGTTCAACATCGGTGCTCAAGGTCAGGTCATCCTCGGCGCGATCATCGCTGGCTTCATCGGCTTCTCGTTTGACTTGCCGGTGGGTCTGCACTTGGCCCTCGCCATCGTCGGCGCGGTCTTGGGCGGCGCTCTGTGGGGCTTCATCCCCGGTGTGCTCAAGGCGACGACGGGCGCACACGAGGTGATCGTCACGATCATGCTCAACTACGTCGGCCTGTATTTGCTGGCCTGGCTGCTCAGCCTCGAGTCGTGGCAGTTGCCAGGTTCCGGCAACCCCAAGTCGCCGCCGATCGAGGAAAACGCGCAGTGGCCATCCCTGCTGGGCGACTCGTTCGGCCTGCACTGGGGCTTCATCGCGGCGCTGTTGGCCGCGTGGGGCGTGTGGTGGCTCATGGAGCGTTCCACGTGGGGCTTCACCTTCCGCGCGGTGGGCGCGAATCCGTCGGCCGCCACGATCGCGGGCATGAACGTCAAGGTCACGTATGTGCTCGTGATGGTCATTGCCGGAACCCTGGCAGGACTGGCAGGTGGCACTCAAGTGTTGGGCACCGAGAAGGCCCTCACCACTGGCATCGCTGGTTCGATCGGCTTTGATGCGATCACTGTGGCGCTTCTCGGCAGGTCTCGTCCGGCAGGCATCGTCGCTGCCGGAATCCTGTTTGGCGGTTTGCGCGCCTCTGGCCCGACGCTTCAGGTGCAAGCGGGACTGCCTATCGACATCGTGTTGGTGATCCAATCCGTCATCGTGCTGTTCATCGCCGCACCGCCGCTGGTGAGGTTCCTGTTCCGCCTGCCTGAGCCCCGCCTCGTGAAGGAGGTGACCGCATGACCGCCGTCAGCGCGTCAGTGCACACCGGTACCACTACGTCACTGCGGTCGCAGTTGAGCAAGTGGAAGGCCGTCATCGGCTACGCCGTCATCGCTCTGGTCAGCCTTCTCGCTTTTGGGCTTGGCGTTGACCGTGGCGATCACACGAGCTTCTCGGTTTCCCAGTCGGACGACGCGCTCCAGGTGCCCAACTTCTCGGTGCCGTCGCAGCCGGTGACCCTCACTCTTGCGGTGATCCTGTTCGCCCTGGCTGGCTACCAGGCCTGGGCGCTTCTGCGCGAGAAGTCTGTGGGCGTGTGGATGCCCATCGCCGTCGGGCTGGCCTTTATGGGTTCGCTGCTCACGTGGGCTGGGGCGGGGCGCGGCAACACCAACGTGGCCCTGACCGGCATGCTCGTCTCCGGAGTCTTCCTGGCGGTTCCGCTCGTGTTCGGTGCGATGGCTGGCACGCTGTGCGAACGCTCCGGCGTGGTGAACATCGCGATCGAGGGGCAGTTGCTCGGCGGGGCCTTCCTTGCCGCGGTGGTCGCGTCTGCGACCAACAATGCCTACATCGGCATGGCGGCCGCGCCCATCGCTGGCGCGTTTGTGGGAGCTCTGCTGGCGCTCTTCGCCGTGCGGTACTGGGTGGACCAGATCGTGGTGGGCGTGGTGCTCAACGTGCTGGTCATCGGCATCACGAGCTTCCTGTTCTCCACGGTGCTGAGCGACAACCCTGACCTCAACCAGGCAGGTGCGCAGATCGGCGCCCAAGGCGGCGTCATGATGCAGAGCCTGCCCATCCCGTTGCTTTCGGAAATCCCGATCCTTGGTCCGGTGCTTTTCGATCAGAACGCGCTCGTGTACGTCATGTACGCGATCGTGGTCGTGTTCCAGATCATGCTGTTCAAGTCGCGTTGGGGCCTGCGCGTCCGCGCCGTCGGCGAGCACCCGAAGGCCGCCGACACGGTGGGCATCAAGGTCAACCGCACCCGCGTGCGCAACACCATCCTCGGTGGAGCGATCGCTGGTCTCGGCGGCGCGTTCTTCACGGTCGCCTCTGGCCTCGCGTTCTCCAAGGAGATGACGTCTGGAAAGGGCTATATTGCGCTAGCCGCGATGATCCTTGGTCGTTGGAACCCGAAGGGTGCGCTGCTGGCGGCCCTGCTGTTCGGCTTTGCGGACTCGCTGCGCATCCAGTTGGGTGTCATCGGCTCCGCGATTCCCAGCGAGTTCCTCGCGATGCTGCCGTACCTGGCCACCATCTTTGCGGTGGCTGGACTGGTGGGGAAGTCCCGCCCGCCGGCAGCAGAGAACATCCCCTACAAGAAGTGATTCATGACTGACATCGATTGGGACGCCCTGCGCGCCGCGGCGCGAGCCGCGAACGCGCGGGCCTACGTTCCGTACTCCAAGTACCCGGTGGGCGCAGCGGCGCTGACCGACACTGGCAACATCGTCACCGGTGCCAATGTAGAGAACGCGTCCTACGGCCTGACCCTGTGTGCCGAGTGTGCGCTCGTGTCGAAGCTCCACACCGACGCCCTCGGCAGCAGGCTCGTGGCGTTCGCTTGCGTTGACAGCGAGGGTGCACCGCTCCAGCCGTGCGGACGATGCCGTCAGTTGCTGTACGAATTCGGCGGTGAGACGCTGTTGATTGACGGCCCCGACGGAACCTTGACCATGAACGACATCCTGCCGTGGGCCTTCGGTCCGCAGCACCTGGAGGACTCTCAGTGACAGAACCCTTTGACGCCGTTGACGTGATTGTCACCAAGCGAGACGGAGGGCGCCTGAGCGCCGACCAGATCGACTGGGTGGTGGACGCGTACACGCGCGGCGTGGTGGCGGATGAGCAGATGAGCTCGCTCGCCATGGCGATTCTGCAGCGCGGGATGAACCGGGCGGAGATCGCGCGGTGGACCAAGGCGATGATTGCCAGCGGCGAGCGGCTCGACTTCTCCGGGTTGCCCATGCCCACTGCGGACAAGCACTCGACCGGCGGTGTGGGCGACAAGATCACCCTTCCGTTGGCCCCCTTGGTGGCGGCATGCGGAGTCGCGGTGCCACAGCTCTCCGGGCGAGGCCTCGGCCACACGGGCGGCACTCTGGACAAGTTGGAGTCGATCCCCGGGTGGCGTGCGTCTCTGAGCAACGAGGAGATGTACGAGCAGTTGCGATCGGTAGGCGCCGTGATCTGTGCTGCGGGCTCCGGTCTGGCTCCTGCCGACAAGAAGCTCTACGCCTTGCGCGACGTGACGGGAACGGTCGAGGCGATCCCGTTGATCGCCAGCTCCATCATGTCCAAGAAGATCGCGGAGGGCACCGGCGTGTTGGTGCTCGACGTCAAGGTGGGCACCGGCGCGTTCATGAAGGACCTCGACATGGCGCGCGAACTCGCCACCACGATGGTCGACCTTGGCGCCGACGCTGGAGTCACCACGTCGGCGCTGCTCACCGACATGTCCACGCCACTTGGCAGGGGCATCGGCAACGGCCTCGAGGTGACCGAGTCGGTGGAGGTGCTCGCCGGCGGCGGGCCGGCGGACGTGGTCGAGCTCACTGTGGTGCTCGCCCGCGAGATGCTCGCAGGCGCTGGCATCACCGACGTCGACCCCGCCGAGGCGCTCAAGGACGGCCGCGCGATGGACGCGTGGCGTCGCATGATTTCCGCACAAGGCGGAGACCCCGATGCGGCGATGCCGGAGGCTCCTCACACCGAAGAGGTGCGGGCAGAGTCCGACGGCGTCATCACGCGCATGGATGCCATGGGTGTTGGCGTGGCCGCGTGGCGACTCGGCGCTGGCCGGGCCCGCAAGGAGGACCCTGTCCAAGCGTCGGCCGGTGTGTTCCTGCACAAGACCCTCGGTGAGAGCGTCCGCAAGGGCGACGTCATCATGACCTTGAACACGGAGACCGCGGGGCGCTTCGCCCGGGCCAAGGCGGCTCTTGCGGAGGCTTGCGACGGACAGGGTGCCGTGGCGATCTCGAAGTCCGGTGAGGGTCGCGGGCCCATCGTGCTGGATCGGATCGGGACGGCCACGTAGGTGGCGTGGACGCTGGTGGCCCTCGCGGCGCGCGCTGGACGTGCGCTGGGTGGGCGGCGAGCGTTTGTCTCCACAGCGGCCACGGGCCGCGCCGACGCTCTAGTGGCGGCGGCACCCGATCACCCCGACGTCTTTGCCAGGGTGTGCGCGAGGCGGCTTGAGGTCGCTTCGCCTGCGGACCGCAAGGCGCTCGAGGCTGCGCTGTCGGAACTCGGCAACGACGCACCGGTGGTGGAGCGAGCCATCGCGAGCGGTGCACCTCTCGATGCCGTGGCGATCTTGGCGGCGGCGTGGTCGACACTCGACGCTGACGCGAAGGCGCTGGTACGTGACCCTTTGACGCGCCGCGATGCTGGTCCCGTGACGTGGAGCAGGGTGACCGCTACGCAAGTGAGCGCGACCACCTGCGGCGCGGCATCAATGGCCATGATGCTCGTGATGGGCGACCCCTTGGTGGCGTTGTGGGTCGCGACGGGTCGCAGAGGCGGTGCCTACATGCCTCCGGAGGTGTTGGCTGCCGAGGTGCGCACCCGTGTTCTTCATACTGTCGCCGACAGGTGGGATGCTTTGCAGCTCGCGATTCACGATGCTGTGACTCGCCGGGGCCTTGGTGTTGCCCCGTGGCCGCAGACTTATGGGACGCCGCCGTGGCGCGTCAACAATGAGACCCGGTTCGCCGGGCTGCGCTTTCGCGGCGCCCTGGTGGACGATTCACGCGCCGACGAGGTGGCCGCGCTGGCCGCGCATGCACGGGCGGCCTTGGCGGACGGGATCCCGGTGCCGTTGTATGTCTCGGGCGACTCCGCGAGGGGGCTGGACTCGGTGGTGCCGCGGCACGTGGTGCTGCTAGTGGGCGTGGACGGTGACGGGTTCTTGGTCTACGAGCCTTCGAGCGGGGCGGTGCACCGGCATGAGTTCTTGGTCGGCGGCGGCAAGTCCGCGGCGCTCGGCCACTGGAACCGCGTGGCGTGGGCCGTGCTGCCGCGGACGAGGCGGGGGTGATGGCGCCGCGCGAGGTGCGGCGAAAGCTTGCGGCGTTTCCTGTGGCGCGCCAGCGACTCCTCCGCTAGCCTGACGCTGACATCGCGACGGTCAGCTTCGCGAGTCTGTAGGGGGGAAAGTGACCACGATCGGTGGAGCCGTCAGACTCCGTGTCTCTGTTTCATTCGCGCTGATTCTTGCCATCGTGCTGACGATTCTGCCGCCGGCGCCGGAAGAGGCGTTCGTGGCGCGGGCGGAGGAGACGCCTCCTCTTGCGAATCCGTTGGTGGAAGATCCGCTTGTAGTCGGGCTTGAGACCTCCAGCCCAGAGTTTCCGGCGGGTGGTTCAGCCACACTGACCGCGACGTCGACCGTCCCGGTGGAGCAGATCGGGGCCACGATCGACATCCTCGACAACGCCGACGGGTCGGTTGTGAAGAGTTGTGTCGCTGGCACGACGTGTGTAGCGAGTGTGTCCTTCTTGACCGGCGGGCCTCGTGAGTACGTGGCCGCTGTTCAGGACGTTGAGTCGGCCCCGGTGACTGTTGCGCGTGCACCGTGGGAGGTGTCGTTGACGTCGTCGAGGGATGTTTTTGCTGCGGGGCAGGCGTTCACATTGAAAGCGGTGGTGAATCAGAACATCGCAAACACTGGTGGTGCGTACGCGGTCCACCTTGTGGACGTAGCCACCGGCGCGGTCGTGAAGACCTGCACGAGTACGGGCGTCACCCAAGGGGAGTACCGGTGTTCGGTGGACACGGTTTTCTACACGGGTGACCCGCACCAGTACGTCGCCTATGTTTCCGATGTGACTGATCCGGCTGTCGATGTGCAGGCGCAGTCGGCTGCAGTGACGGAGGCGCGTCAGCCGTGGTCGGTCGAGTTGACTTCGAGTGTGCAGTCGTCGGGCGGGACATTCTTGGCTGGCGCCGCTTTCACGTTGTCGGCGGTGGTGAATCAGGATGTGGGCAATACGGGTGGCGCGTATGCGGTCCACATCGTTGATGTGACGTCGGGTGCAGTGGTGAAGACTTGCGATGACGTGTCGGTTTCGTACAGCGAGTACCGGTGTTCGGTGGACACGGTTTTCTACACGGGCGACCCGCACCAGTACGTCGCCTATGTGTCCGATGTGACTGATCCGGCTGTCGATGTGCAGGCCCAGTCTGCCCCTGTAACGGTGTCAAGGCTTCCGTGGTTGGTGTCTTTGACATCGTCGAAGGATGTCTTCAGTGCGGGAAGCACGTACAAGTTGGAAGCGGTGGTGAATCAGGATGTGGGCAACACGGGTGGCGCGTACGCGGTCCACATCGTTGATGTGACGTCGGGTGCAGTGGTGAAGACTTGCGATGACGTGTCGGTTTCGTACGGCGAGTACCGGTGCTCGTTGGATACCCGCTTCTACACCGGAGATCCGCACCAATACGTGGCCTACGTGTCGGCAGGGGGCGACTACGAGTCGGATGTTCAGGCCGAATCTGCGCCGGTATCGGTCTCGCGGGTGGTTTGGACGGTGTCGTTATCGACGTCGCGTGATTTGTTTCCTGCGGGTCAGACGTATCTGTTGAAGGCGGTGGTGAATCAGGATGTGGGCAATACGGGTGGCGCGTACGCGGTCCACATCGTTGATGTGACGTCGGGTGCAGTGGTGAAGACTTGCGATGACGTGTCGGTTTCGTACAGCGAGTACCGGTGTTCGGTGGACACGGTTTTCTACACGGGCGATCCGCACCAGTATGTCGCCTATGTGTCTGACGTTGCTGACCAGACAGTGGATGTTCAGGCCCAGTCTGCCCCTGTAACGGTGTCGAGGCTTCCATGGACGGTGTCGCTGACGTCGTCGCGTGATGTGTTTTCTGCGGGTCAGACGTATCTGTTGAAGGCGGTGGTGAATCAGGATGTGGGCAATACGGGTGGCGCGTACGCGGTCCACATCGTTGATGTGACGTCGGGTGCAGTGGTGAAGACTTGCGATGACGTGTCGGTTTCGTACGGCGAGTACCGGTGCTCGTTGGATACCCGCTTCTACACCGGAGATCCGCACCAATACGTGGCCTACGTGTCGGCCGTCGGCAACTACGAGACCGACGTCCAGGCGACTTCCAACCCCGTGACCGTAGCGCGCAAGCCGTGGAGCGCCACCCTGACCGTCGACAGGAGTGTTTTCGCCGCGGGCCAGTCATACACGCTGAAAGCCACCGCCGACCAGAACGTGGCCAATACCGGTGGCTTCTACTCGCTGTACATCGTCGACATCGGCACTGGCGAGGTGGTCAAGGAGTGCACCACAGGCACATCCTGTTCCCTCACCACCAAGTTCTACACAGGCGATCCGCGCTCGTACCGAGCGTTTGTCGCCTCCCGACCCGACGGCCATGAGGTCGACCGGCAAGTCGCAACCAACAGTGTGAACGTCGCGCGCCAAGCGTGGCAGGTCTCGCTGGATACTGTCTCGGAGGCGACCCCCGACTCCAACGGCATGGTCAAGACGACCTTCAGGGCGACGACCAACCAGAACATCGGCTACACCAATAGCAACTACCGCACGTACATCTACGACGTCACGGCCAGTAGAAGCATCGCCATTTGCACGTCGGGGACTACGTGCACCGGCTCAACGAACTTCCCCGAAGGCAACCCGCACCGCGTGATCGCCTACGTCGCGGGCATCGGCAATCCCTGGGTCGACCAGCAAGCCAAGAGCAACGCCATCACCGCTCAAGCGGGCGGTGGCGCAGTGATCGCGGGGGAGGTCTTCGGCGGAGCCAACCCTGCCGAGGCGTGCGCAAGCACGTGCCGCGCTGATCCAGTGAACACGCAATCGGGTGAGTTTTTTGAAACCACCACCGACATCGGCCTTCCAGGAGTCGGCCCCAACGTGAGTTGGACGCGGACGTATTCCGCGCAGCGCGCGGGGACGCCCGGTGCCTTCGGATACGGGTGGACCGCCAGCGTGGGCATGGCAGTGGAGTCGGCGGACACCGATCCGCTCGCCTTGGCGCAAGCCGTCAACGTGGTGCAAGAGAACGGGTCGCTCACCAGGTTCATCCGCACGGAAGACGGCACCTTCGAAGCCCCCGACAGGGTCTTCGCCACGCTCACCTACGATCCCGTCGACGGCTACCGCTACGTGCGTGGCGGCAACGAGGTATTCCTCTTCACGCCCCAGGGCGCGCTCACGCGCATCGAGGACAACAACGGCAACGGGATGGACGTCACGGTCAACGCCAGCGGGCAGGTGACGGGCCTTACCGCAGACGACGGCCGCGCGCTCACCGTGACCTACGCGAACGGCAGGGTCACGCGCGTCGAGGACAGCACGGGCCGCGAGGCCACCTACACCTACGACGCCGCGGGTGACCTGACCTCCGTGAACGGCTTCGGCGGCACGGTGTCCACCTATGCGTATGACGCCAACCACCGGGTGGTCTCGATGACCAAGCCAGGCGGCGCGGTCACCACCAACACGTACGACGCAGATGGCAGGGTGATCGAGCAGGTGGACCCCATTGGGAGGTCAACCAACTTCGAGTACCTCGCGGGCGAGACCCGCGTCACCGACAACCTGGGCGTCGTCACGATCGAGCGCTACTCGAACGGCCAACTGACGTCCATGACGTCGGCCGCGGGAACTCCTGCCGAGGCCACGGTGTCCTACACCTACACGAGCAGCAACCAGGTGGCGAGCATGACCGACGCCCTCGGAAGGGTCGCGTACTACTCGTACGATGCGCGCGGCAACAGGGTGTGGATCATCAACACCCTGGGCGCCATGACCAAGTTCGCGTATGACGAGAACGGCCACCTGGTCACCGTGACCAACGCGCTCAACCAGGTCACCACGTTCGAGAACGACGCCAAGGGCAACCCTGTCGCCGTGACCGACGCCCTGGGCAACCGCACGGTCAATACGCTCAATGAGAAGGGTCAGGTCATCGCGGTGACCGACGCGCTCGGCCGCACCAGCACCGTCGAGCACGACGCTCACGGCAGGCCGATCGCCCAAGTCTCGCCAGGCGGCGTGCGCACCGAGATCGAGTACGACGCTCTGGGGCTCGTGACCGCGACGGTGGACCCGCGCGGCACGCAACCGGGTGACAGTCGTGACGACTACCGCTCGACGTACGCCTACAACGCGTTGGGGCTGCGAACGTCGGCCACTGATCCGTTGGGTAACTCGATGTCGTACTCGTACGACAACGCGGGCCGCACCACGTCCACCACGGACGCGCTCGGCCATGCGACCACCCTCACGTATGACGCGGCGGGCCAGATCCTGACCTCCACGGATGCATCGGGCGCCACGACCAGCTTCGCGTACGACGGCGTGGGCAGGGTCACGGCGGTCACCGCGCCCGATGGGTCGACGGTGAGCACTGTTTACGACGCGGCGGGAAGGCCCACGCAGTCGATCGATGCGTTGGGTAATGCGACCAGCTACACGTACGACGCGGCCGGTCAGCTCCTCACGGAAACCTCGCCTGAGGGCAGGGTGACCACGTATGCGTATGACGCGGGAGGCAACGTCAAGAAGGTGACAGACCCGGCTGGCGGGATCACCACGATGGCGTACGACCTGTTGGGCAGGGTGACGTCGGTGACGGATCCCGATGGTCGCACCACGATGACCACGTATGACGCTGCTGGCAGGGTGGTGCAGACCCGGCGCAGTGATGGGGCGACGGAGGGTTACGTTTACGACGCTGCGGGTCAGGTGACGAGTTCGACGGACGTGAACGGGCGGGTCACCACGTATGCGTATGACGCTGATGGCAACGTGGTCTCGTCGGTAGATTTTGCGGGGCGGACTACCTCGGCGACGTATGTGGATGGCTTCCCGGTGGTGACGACGGACGCGGCGGGGGAGACCACCACGACCTCGTATGACGTGCGGGGGCTTGCCACGGGTGTCACGTATTCGAGTGGTTTGGCACCCAGTGCGATGGTCTATGACGCTCTGGGCAGGGTCACGTCTGCGACGGATGGTGCCGGTCAGACGGACTACACGTATGACGTGTTGGGCAGGGTCACCGCCATCGAAGGCCCGACGGGCGACGTGGGCTATGCGTACAACGCGGCGGGCAATGTGGCGTCGGTGACGTATCCGGGTGGTCGGGTGGTGGAGCGCACGTATGACGCTGCCGGCCGGGTGACCGGGTTCGAGTCTGATGGTGTGGGTGCGTTTGGGGTGGTGTGGACGGCCGATGGTTTGGTGGACGCTGTCACGTATCCCAATGGGGTGGCCACGGACTACACCTACGATTTGGCGGGGCGTGCGACGGATATCTCGGTCACGGGGTCCGCGGGTGCGGTGTTGGAGTTGGGGTATGCGTATACGCCTGGCAGTTTGATGTCTTCGCGCACGACGGCACGTGACGGTGGGGTGGCGGTCTCGGAGGATGTGACGTGGGATGCGGCGGCACGGTTGTCGACGATTTCGTCCATGAGTTCGGGTGTGCCGGTGCAGTACACACCGTCTAGCGAGGTGATGCGGGCTGATGATGGTGCGTTGTTGGCGTGGGGTGCGGATGGGTCGCTCACGTCACGCACGGTCGGCGCTGAGGTGACGGCGTATGCGTCGGACGGCTTGGGACGCAGGACCTCGACAACGACGGCGTCGGGGGATTCGACGTCGTTTGGTTGGGATCAGGTGGGTCGCATGACGGGTCTCGCGGACACGGTCACGGGTTCCGTCACGGACTACAGCTATTCCGGTGGTCTGCGTGTGGGTGCCGCGACGACGGTGGGTGGGGACACGTCGACCGAAGCTTTCACGTGGGACACGTTGGCTGGTGTGCCGTTGCTGTTGTCGGACTCGACGCACGAGTACATCTACGGGCTTGGCACGGCCCCTGTGGCACAGGTCGACACCACCACAGGTGAGGTGGTGTTCCTGCATGGTGATCTGATTGGGTCGACGAGGTCGGCGACTGATGTGTCGGGCGCTCAGGTGGGTTCGTGGGACTACTCGGTGTTTGGTGAGACGCTCACGGCCACCGGGGGAGCCGCCGGTGATGGTGCCGGGATCACCCGGTTCTTGTTCGCGGGCGAGTACCTGGACGACACCGGTCTCTACTATCTGCGGGCACGGTTCTATGACCCGGTGACGGCATCGTTCCTCAGTGTCGACCCGGCCCTGTCGGCCACGGGTAGCCCGTATGCGTATGCGTCGGGCAACCCGTTGCAACTGGTGGACCCGTTGGGGTTGTGGTCAATGCCCAACCCATTTGACAGCGCGATCAACTCGATCTCGAACACCGTCAAGAGTCTGACGAGTTGGGGGTCCGTCAGCGACCTCCTGGGGACCGTTGCCTGCGAGGTATCAGGCGGGTTCTTCTGGCCCGACACCGGGCGCAACATCAATCTGATGCTTGGATTCGCGAACCATGCCAAGGACGAGTTGCGCGAGACATGGAGGGAAGTCCGCTACTTCATGAATATCAAGAATCCAGTAAGCGCGATTCCCGCTGAGGCCGCGATGAATGTGGCTGTCCGATCAGGTGCCGAGTGCGAGTGGGAGTCGACCGAAAAGTTCTGGGTCTGCTACGGAGCCGATGCCGGATACGTACCCGACTCCGGAGGAACCATGTATGGCGCGGTGTTCGTCACGCCCTGGAGTAAGGCGGAACTTGAGAAGAAGGACCGGGAGCAGAACAGATCCACGATAAGACACGAAGCGAAGCACGGCGACATTGAAGCATTCATTGGGTCGCCAGGCGTGGGAGTACTAGTCCTGGCGAGCGGTATCAACAACACAGCGCTGGACCTGGTGATTCGACAGGATCCCATGGGTACAGCGCGGAACGTTGGAAAGCTGTTCAAATGCAATGGTGTCGAGTGGTCAGCTGGATATCAGGACGGCGGTTACGAAGAGTGCGTATAGCAACATTGCCAGGACGATCAGCGTGGCGAAACGCCGTTGTAGTGGGCGTAGGGCTCCTGCTTCTATCAGCGTGCTTGCCCTCGGTGCCGATTGATGATCCGATGCCTATGTCCCTTCATCGCGACGCATCCGGCGAACTCACGGTGTCATTTCCGGTGTGTCGCGGCGAACGTGTGCAGTCCGTGGGAGTGGGAGCTCACGCTGGCGGTGACTATGTGGTGATGCGCTACGGCCCCGCGCCCGAACAGAATGCGAGTGCGACCGTCGAAAGCTTCGTGGTGGACGACGAAACCATCGCCTCGGACCGTCTCGATGTGCCGTGGCCGGTGAGTGAGACCTGGCCTGTCGGCACGGCGTCGGGCGTCGACGACGTCGACTCGGTCTGGGCAAGTACGACGACCCGGTCAGCGGGAGTGGACCTTGAGATGCTGCTGCCTGCTGGTCCCGGTGACTGGTTGGTGATCGGAGATCGAATCGAACACGATGCGGCACCCGTCGCTGTCTCCGCTACTGAAGCCAAAGCCGCCGTCGACGCCTTCTGCGAAGGTTCCTGACTGAGTTGAGCCAAGCCGCACATGCGGCGGCACGGTTGTCGACGATTTCGTCCATGTCGTCGGGTGTGCCGGTGCAGTCCACACCGTCTAGTGAGGTGACACGGGCCGATGATGGTCGGTGTCGCTCACGGGTGTGGGTGCAATCATTGGTGTCCCTACGGACGTGGTAGGTGCGTACGAGACTGTAACTGGAGTGCTCAAGGACGCCCGAGGTGCGAGTCAACTGGTCGAGGGGATCGGCACTGAGTGCACCGAGGACACCGGCAGTCGGGGCAACACCAAGCATCTGGTCTTCGGGACCATTCCCTTCGGAGGCTTCATCGATGACCGCACTAGCTGGCTAGACAAATGGGGATCGTTGCCTTGATCGGTGACATGACCGAAGGGACGGATATGGCTACCCGAGTCTCCGAAAGGCTCGCACGACGCGTCCGCGGCCGTGACTGGCCGACCGCAAATGTGCTCGCGGCATTCGCGGCCACGCGCGCGAATGCGGCGGTGACAGCACATGCCTTCTCGGTGGCGCACCTTCTACTTGAGTTGCTCGCACTGCCCGGCTCCTACCACTGGCTGTCGAGACACAGCCGGGTGTCATTGATCGGGATGACGGAAACGGAGTGGGTCTCGGTCGGGCTGCCCGAGGTGCCCCGTCGCGGCAGTGGCCACCCCGGTGTAGTGAGGAGGCACGGAGACCTAGCTGAGCTCGTCATCGGCAGGCGAGGAACTCTGTCGGGTCGCGTGCGACTCGCAGGTGAGACCTTCTTTGTCCCGAGGCGCCAGCACCAGGACCTCGCGGAGTTCCTTTCGTCGCAATCTCACACCTAGGGACGCCCTCATTGGGCGCGGACGTTCCGTGGCGTCCGCCGTGGCGTCCGCCGTGGCGTTGATGGCGCTTTGTTGGTGTGGGGCACTACGTCCACTAGGGCTGGGGATCTTCAATGGTTGATGCGATGTTCGTCGAGTTTCCGTTGGCGTTGCCGTCAGATGGCGTCGGTGATCTGCGCGGACTCGGCGCGTCTTCGGGTGCGCCGACACCCGAGCGTCGGCTGTGGGACTTTGGCGAAGACCTCGGCGCATTCGAGGCAGTGAACGGTGAGATTGCTAGCCGCGTGGAGCCCTTGCGTTCCGAGCGTCGCCCTGATTGGGCGCGGCGCGGCGGTGTTTGGTTGGAAGTGGAGTTGGGGGCAAATGCGTGGTTGCCGCCATTGTCGATGTGGCCAAGCACGGTTGCCTGCTTGGCAGAGGCTCAGGTCGCTCTGAACATCAGCATCCATCCCGATCCGGACGGGGTCGGTCCTGACTACACCGCCGAGATCGGATTCTTCGTCCACCTCGGTGGTGGGAAGACGGGATCTCCGCAAGGGGTACCCGCTAGTTGGCCGCACGGGTTGGCGGTAACGGTGGTCGACAGCGGAACGGAACACGGTCTGATCGAAAAGGAATCGACGCCGGGCTACGTGGCGACCCATGTTGACTTCGACCCCGTTGAAGTCCCAACCGGCGAGGAGTTGAGCGCCACCGTGGGCGCGCTGCTGGAAGGCGAGCAACGTGCGACATCTTCTCGGGGCGCCAAGTCCCTGCTGGTCTACGTGCCGAGCAACTCGCAAGATCTCCGCATTGACGTGGACCTCCTTGAGAATCTGGCTTCGCGCGGAATGGCGCTGTGCTTCGAAGTCACCCCTGGCGGGGTTCACGAGGAGTACATTCGTACGTTCAACGAAAGCTTGGGAGTCCAGTGACCGGACACGGGAATCCACATGGTCCGCGTGAAACCAGGCTGCGAGCCACGGCGCGCCAATGCGGCCAACTACTGGGCAGTGATCTCGGTGTCCTGCGCGCGAGCGGCAAGATGCCGAACACGGTTCGCCCGAACGGCGGCACCACGATCACCGCGCGTGACGCGAGGGGTTTGCCACGGGCGCGATTTGTCCAGGTGGGCGGGTGGGCACGGACTACACCTATGACGTGGCGGGTCGGGCTTCCACCCGCGCTATCACGGCCAGGTGAAGAAGGAACGTGGGTTGCGCTTGCTGCGCCGGTTTGACGACGGCAAGTGGACCGGGGTACTCAGGAGCGCGCGCGACGCCGCGTTTGCCGAAGCCGATGACCGCTACGAGGCGCTCGCCGTTGGCGCGGCAAGAACGAGTCTTACCCGGCCATGTCCCTAAACCACCCGTCGCCCGCGGCATAGACAGAGCGCAACTTCTGGGGGTTGCGCATCACGTTGAACTCCGTGATGCGTCCGCCATGCGTCTCGATGGAGTACACGCTGATCTCTTGACCTACTCGGAACAGGACGCCCGCCCGCCCATCGACGCGGGCGAGCGTGACCTCAAGCGCGTGGCCCCTACGCAATGCTGCGGCCCCGAACCCAGCGAGCATGGCACCCACGCGCGCCTTGCCCGTCACCGGCTTGCGGGTCGCCGTCACCAGGCCGCCCCCGTCGGAACGGAATGTCACGCCCGGTGCAAGAGTCTCCACCAACGCCTTGAGGTTGCGGCCCTCGCACGCCTCCGCGAAACGCGATACGACAGCCATGTGGGCGGCAGGGTCGGACTCGTATCGCGGTGCGCGCGCACTCACATGGCCGCGACCGCGCCGTGCCGCCTGACGCACAGCGTCGGCGTTCTTGCCCACCACCCCGGCGACGTCTTGAGACGGCATCCCAAACACGTCACACAACAAGAACGCGACCCGCTCCACCGGCGACAACTGCTCGAGCACCACCAGCAACGCCGTCGTCACCTCATCCGACTCGATCGCGGCGTCCGCGGTGCCGTCCCACCGCTCGACCCGTGGTTCCGGTAGCCAGGTACCCACGTAGTCTTCGCGCCGCCGACGTGCCGTCCGCAACTCGTCGAGAGCGACCCGCGACGCGGTGGTGGTGAGCCATGCACGGGGGTCGGCGATGCGCGCGTGGTCTTGGCGCGCCCACCGCAACCACGTCTCCTGCACGGCATCGTCGGCGTCGGCCACGCTGCCAAGGATTGAATACGCGAGGCGGCCCAGCCGTGGGCGCTCGGTCTCGAAGATGTCAGAGGGGTTGACGCTCACGGAGTGCTCGTTCACCGCTCAACCTCCTTGCGCTCTCGCCCATCAAGCCAGGATACGAACGATGTGCCTGTCAGCGTGGCGGCGCCAGGCCTGGGCGTCAGCGCGCCGCCCTTGGCGGCGCCCATGCCCAGCAGCGGAAGCCGCAGCGGCAATGCGCTATACCCGAGGGCACTCGCGTGCATCCTGGCCGCAGCGGTGAGCATCAGCGAGTCCGGTCCAGCAATATGAATGATCTCGTCCATCGAGCCAGACTCGATCGCGTCGAGTATGGCCCGCGACGCCGCGCCCGCCTCCACCGGCTGAAGTGGCAGCGGAGCGCGCGGTGAGATGCCGACGCGACGTGCAGCCGTCAGCAACTTGTCGACGAACTGGTGAAACTGTGCGACGCGCAGCGTCATGCTACGGCCGTCCCACTCGCGGAGAATCCGCTCCTGTTCCACCTTCGCCTTGTAGTAGGCGCCTGGGAGGGCTTCGCAACCGATGATGGAGGGCAGCACGACGAGCGGCCCGCCTGAGGAGGTGTGGGGCCGGGCACTGCGGACGGCATCGAGCGTTGTCCTGAGCCCTGCACACATCGCGTGGCGCGGCGCGCTGGTGGCATTGACTGCGTAGATCACCACGTCGGCGCCAGCTACGGCGTCGGCGACGCCCTGTCCCGTGGTGATGTCGAGGCGCACTCGGGTCGCTCCGTCAAATCGAGCGTCGTCGATGTCGCCCGTATGGCGCGCCGCAACCGTGACAGTGTGCCCGCGCAACGCGGCTTCACGGGCGAGAGCCGAGCCCGCCATCCCCGTGCCTCCAAGAATGCTGATGTGCGACATGGTGCTCCTCCGTGCTTCTTACTTGCCTTTCAAAGGAGACGGAGCAAGGGCACTCACTGTGACATGCGCAGGTATCAGGTGGGGCGCTGCGGGGGAGCCACAAGCAATAGCCGGGCCGCCGCGAGCAGCCACAGCGCACCCAGGACGAGACCGCCCACCGTGTCGAGCACGTGGTGGGCGCCCAGCATGATGCGCCCCACCATGATCCCTCCCACGATCGCGCCAAACGGCACGAGCGTTGCCCAGCGCCAGGCGGTCCGCAAGTACCTGATAGCGAGCGCGCACAGCGCGCCGTACACCGCGACCGCAGCGGCGACGTGACCCGAGGGGAAGCTTCCGCCTTGCGGCAGCCCTGAGGTGTAGTCGGTATCGAGTGGGCGCGCACGGCCGACCACTTGGCTCGTGATCGCGTAGAGCGCCAACTCGCCGGTGACCACGACCAACACGAACACTGCCGGACGCCAGCTCCCGCGGTAGGCGAGGCTCAGCGTCACTCCGGCGATGACCGCTGCCACGATGCCCCACGTGCCGGAGAGGCTGCCGATCGTGTGAGCCGCATCGACGAGTGCAGGGGTCTGGAGGTCGAGGACCCACTGAGTCACGCTCACGTCCCATGCTTCGACGGAGTTCTCTCCGGAGCCACCAAAGGCAGCGAGTCCCGCTGCGGTGACGACCGCCGTAATCGCAACGAAGGTGCCCGCGAGAAGCCACACGGAGCGCCGTCCTTGGGGCAGGACTGCCTCCCGCGTGGGAGCGAGCCGTAGCCCTAGCGTCGGCCGTTCTCCCAGGCCCGCCGGCTCGACGGGTTCGTGGCGGTATCGCAACCACCGCCTGAACGCCGCCGTCATGGCGGCGAGCCACAGGGCCCCAAGCGCCCAACCCGCGATGACGTCGGTCACAAAATGCACACCGAGGGCAAGGCGAGTGAAGCCGGTGAGGATGATGAACGAGACGGCGGCGAGCGCGAGCGCGGTGCGCCTGGACGGCCTGACCACCGACAGTGCGACCAGCGTCAGAGCGCCCCACACCACCGTGGCCGACATCGCGTGGCCGCTAGGAAAGGACGCATTGCTGGGAAGTTCGGCGAGGGGGAGAGCAACGTCAGGACGCACGCGCCCCACGTACTCCTTGGCGATCGGCGTGAGGATCGCGAGCCCCAGTGCCGTGAAGGCAAGGTAGGCGGCGAGCCGGAACTGGCGTCGTACCAGCATGAACACCACGGCGATGCCCAGGATGAAGCCCGCGGTCGCGCCGCCGCCCACCTCCGTCACATACTTGAGCACCGTCACGGCAAAGGGGATGTCGCTAAAGAAGTCGTTGAGCCTGGCCGCCACGCCAAGGTCGAGCCTGATCAGCGGTTCCCACTCCGCCTGCACCAGGGTCATCAACACCAGGAACGGCACCGCCCCGCCGAGCACTCCGGCCAGCCCCAGTGCGGCGAGTTGTGTGAACCGATGCCCCTGCGCGAGCGAGGCGTCGGCGGGGTCGACGTGTTCGGCCACGGAATCGCCCGCCTCGGCCGCCGCGCGCTCTTCGATCGGTCTCTTGGCAGATGTGCGTGATGGACTTTGCACGATGCCTCCCTACCCTTTAAGGGTCGGCAACGCGTCACGGCGCGGGAACCTTCCCCGGCGAGGGCCCAGGCGGACGACGCAGGTGGCGGCGGATTACCCCCGCAGCACCTTCTCCATGGCCTTGCCCCGCGCGAGCTCGTCCACCAGCTTGTCGAGGTAGCGGATCTTCTGCATGAGAGGATCGTCAATCTCTTCGACCCGCACCCCGCAGATCACGCCGGTGATGTCAGCGGCGCGCGGGTTGAGCGTGGCATCGGCGAAGAACTCCTCGAACGTCGTGCCCGCCTCCAGATGCCCGGCGAGGGCAGCGCCGTCGAAGCCGGTCAGCCACTCGATGACCTGGTCCAACTCCGCCTGAGTGCGTCCCTTGCGCTCCACCTTGGTGACGTAGAGCGGGTAGACCTTGGCAACGGGCATGGCGAAGACTTTGTGCATACCGGCGAGCGTAGCCCGCGCGCGGTTCTAGGGTGGGGTCATGCCCACGCCGGACTTTGTCCTCGACCTGCGCGCCAAGATCGGCCACGACCTCTTGTGGCTCACAGGGGTGACCGCCGTGGTGCTGCGGGACACGCCATCGGGAGACCGTGAGGTGCTGCTGGTCAAGCGCGCCGACAACGGAGCCTGGACTCCCGTCACCGGCATCGTCGATCCCGGCGAGCAGCCAGCCGCCGCCGCGGCAAGGGAGGCACTGGAGGAGGCCGACGTCGTCGCAGCGCCTGAGGCCCTCAAAGCGGTGCGCTCCCTGCCGCCGATGCAATACGCCAACGGCGACCGCTCGCAATACCTGGACCTCACCTTTCGCTTTCGCTATGTCAGCGGTGAGCCTTGCCCGGCCGACGGAGAGAATTCTGAGGCCGCGTGGTTCCCGCTGACCGCGATGCCGCCCATGTCGGCCGACATGACCGCGCGCGTTCAAGCGGCGCTCGAGCCGGGGAACGACTGCCACTTCCAGGCCTGACACCTTGGCGCTACCTCAGGCATGACGGCGGGCGCTGCACGGGCACGACGCAGCAGAGCAGTAACCTCGTGGTGTGACCAAATCAACACCCCCAAGGACGGGGATTCCCCCGCACCGGCTCGCCGCCACGGGCGTCGCCGCGACGGGGCAGGGGCGATGACGGCCACCGACGTGATGGAGACGGTCCAGGCAAGGCTCAAGAGCACGCGTGGCTGGCTCGCGGCCTCCGTGGTGCTCACCGGAGCGATCGCATGGCTGGCGGTCGCGTGGGCATCCAACAGATCGCTGGAGCACTCGGGGCACTTGGGCGTCGTGGGCGTGTCGCTGGCGCTTGGTTGCGGCGAGGTCGCGTACCTCGCGTGGCACAACTGGACGCATCGGGAGCGCGGCATTGCCGTCGGGGTGGCTGTTGCCGCGAGCGTCGGCTCCCTATTGATACTCGGCGCGGCGTACGGAGGCGTCACCGCGCAGGACTTCTTCGCTTGCGCCGCCGGCGTCGGCGTCTTGGGCATGTCAACGGCAGTGGGTCTGTTTGGCATGTACCGGTCGACGGGGAAGTCGAGCCCCGCGACGCTCGCAGGGATGTTCATCGTGATGGGTCTCGCGTACTTCGCGTCGATCCTGTGGGGAGCCGTTCCGCAGTAGCGCCGTACGCTTGACCCATGACGCTCACCACCCCAGAGATTCTCGCCCTGCCCAAGATCCTCCTGCACGACCACCTCGATGGCGGTCTGCGCCCGTCGACACTCATCGAGTTGGCAGGCGAGATCGGGCACGAGCTGCCCTCGACTGACCCTGACGAACTGCAGCGGCTGTTTGTCGAGAACGCCAACTCTGGCGACCTGGTGCGCTACCTCGAGGCGTTCGCCCACACCACCGCGGTGATGCAGACGGCCCAGAACCTCACCCGCATCGCGCGCGAGGCCGTGGTCGACCTCGCGAACGACGGCGTCGTCTACGCCGAACTTCGCTACGCGCCCGAGCAGCACGTCGCCGGCGGTCTCAGCCTCCAAGAGGTGGTCGAAGCCGTGCAATCAGGCATCGAAGAGGGCATCGCCGAGGCGGCGGAAGCGGGACGCGGTATTCGCGCCGCCGCCCTGCTCGACGCCATGCGTCACCTCGACCGCTCCTACGAGATCGCGGAACTGGCGATCGCCAACCGCGGCCGATGCTGCGTCGGCTTCGACATTGCCGGACCCGAGTTCGGCTTCCCACCCTCGAAGCACCGCGAGGCCTTCCAACTGCTGCGCGAAAACCACATGCCCGTCACCATTCACGCTGGCGAGGCCGACGGCGCGGCTTCCGTTGGCGAGGCGCTGGGGCTTGGCAGCGCACGACGCTTGGGCCACGGCGTCCGCATTCACGAGGACATCGAGAACTTTGGCACGGACGAGGAGCCGGTGTTTGGCCTGATCGCCCAGCACGCTCTCGACGAGCAGATTCCGCTCGAGTGCAGCCCCACCTCCAACGTGCAGACCGCGGCGGCGACGTCCATCGAGGACCACCCGATGCATGAGCTGCGCGACCTCGGCTTCGCGGTCACCATCAACACCGACAACCGCCTGGTCTCCGGCGTGTCCATGTCGGGAGAGTTTGAGGCGCTCGTGGGAGCCGGGTGGACCAAGGAGGACCTGTTCGAGGCCACCTTGGTGGCGGCCTGGGGTGCGTTCCTTCCGTATCACGAGCGTGCCGACCTGGCAGACAGCATCGTCGAGGGTTTCGAAGGCTGAACGGACGTAGGCTGGTGCCATGACTCTTTCGCGTATGGAACTGGCCCGGCTCGTTGACCACACTCTGCTCAAGCCCGAGGCAACCCCGGCCGACGTTGCAGCTCTGGTGGCCGAGGGCGCGGAGTTGGGCGTCTACTCGGTGTGCGTCTCGCCGTCGCTCATTCCCGGGTCGGTGCCGGACGGGCTGCTGATTGCGACCGTGTGCGGCTTCCCCTCTGGCAAGCACACCTCAGCGGTGAAGGCTGCGGAGGCGGGTGAGTCCGTGGTGCTCGGTGCGCACGAGGTGGACATGGTGATCGACATCGGTGCTGCGCTCGCGGGCGACTTCGCGGCCGTCGAGGCCGACATCGCGGCCGTGCGCGCCACCACGCGCGGCGCAGTGCTCAAGGTCATCATTGAGTCCGCGGCCCTCACCGACGACGCCATTGTGGGTGCGTGCAATGCGGCCGTCGCCGCCGGTGCTGACTTCGTGAAGACGTCCACCGGGTTCCACCCTGCGGGTGGCGCCTCCGTTCACGCTGTCGCTCTCATGCGCGAGACTGTGGGCCCCGACATCGGCGTCAAGGCGTCTGGCGGGATTCGCACGGCCGACGCTGCGCTTGCCATGGTCGAGGCGGGGGCCTCGCGCTTGGGGCTCAGCGGCACGCGCGCGGTGCTCGACGGCCTTGACGGCGCTGAGGCGTCGGAAGCCGCTGGCGGCGACTCCTATTAGGCCCCTGAACGGGTACTAAGCCCCGAGCAGGGCCTCGACGTCCTTGCCAAGGCGGCCATGGCGTCGGCCGCGCGCCCGCGTCCGGCCCTGCCCGCCGCGTCATTCTGCCCGCCGTCAAGAACTCACTACCAGGCTGACGTTTGGTGCGTGAGCCCCGCTCACTCAGCGGCGGCCGTGTCGGGCCAGTAGTGAGTTCTTGACGGGGGTGCGAAGGCGGGTGCGGGCACGGGTTGGGGGCACGGTTGCGGGTTGACGGGTGCGGCGATGTCGGCCGCGGCGGGGGCAACGCCCCGCGCACCGTGGCGGGTGTCTAGGCGCCCAGTAGGGCCTCGACGTCCTTGCGCAAGGCGGCCATGGCGTCGGCCGCGCGACCGCGAGCAGAGCGCACGTCTCCCGCGTCCACCACCTCGATCACCTCGAGGTAGGCCTTGACCTTCGGCTCGGTACCAGATGGCCTGATGATGACGCGCGCGCCCGATTCAGCCGCGAGGTGGAGACCGTTGGTGGGCGGCAGCCCCGCGAAGCCCTGGTTCATGTCGTCAGTGCCCGTGACGGGCGAGCCGGCGAGTTGCTCGGGGGGCGACGCCAGCAGCTTCTTCATCAACGCAGGGATCTGCGAGACATCATCAAAGCGCGCGGACACCTGGGACGACAGATAGACGCCGTACTGGCGGGCGAGGTCGTCGATCGCGTCGGCGAGAGTGCGGCCAGAAGCCTTGAGCTCCGAGACCATCTCGGCCATGAGCACCGCGGTGGAGACGCCGTCCTTGTCGAGCACCAGCTCAGGCGCCACACAGTAACCGAGTGCCTCCTCGTAGCCGTACAACAACTGCGGTGCACGCGAGATCCACTTGAAGCCCGTGAGGGTGTTCGCGTGGGCGAGGCCATGACGCTTCGCAATGGCGGCCAACTGTTGTGAGGACACGATGGAGTTCGCGAGCGTCGCCTGCGGTTGCCCGGCGTGGGCCGCGGCCACCCTTTCGCCAAGGAGCGAGCCGACTACGTCGCCATGCAGCATGCGCCAGTCGCCATCGATGACGGTGGCCACGGCACAGCGATCGGTGTCGGGGTCGTTCGCGATCACCACGTCGGCGTCGATGGTGGTGGCAAGCTTGAGCGCGAGGTCGATCGCGCCCGGCTCTTCAGGGTTGGGGAAGGCCACGGTGGGGAAGTCGGGGTCCGGCTGAGCTTGTTCTGGCACCGATGTGAGGTCGGTGAATCCCGCCAGGCCAAGCGCCTGGCGCACCGTCGCGTCGCCGACGCCGTGGATGGGTGTCAGCACCACCTTGAGCTCCGTGCGCCTCGTCGCCACGTCCCCTTGCGGCGCGGGCACGAGTGCGGCGACCTTGGCCGCATAGTCGTCCACGACACTCGGCGAGAGCACCTCCCAGCCGGACGTTGCCCGCTGCACCCCTGCGACCGCGTCGACCGCCTCGATCAACTTGGCAATGCCGGCGTCGTGCGGGGGAACGATCTGCGCGCCGGGCGCCTCCGGCGTGATGGACGCGCCCAAGTAGACCTTGTAGCCGTTGTCCCACGCTGGATTGTGCGACGCGGTGACCATGACGCCGGCGTCGGCACCCAACGCCTTGATCGCGTACGCCAGCACGGGTGTGGGAAGAGGCGAGGGCAGCAGTAGCGCCCTGTGGCCGGCGGCGACGGCCACGGCGGCGGTGTCGTGAGCAAACTCGGCGGAGCCGTGGCGGGCGTCGTAGCCGACGACGACGGTGCCGGGATGCCCAAGCTGCGCCGTCACGTAAGAGCACAGTCCGGAGGCGGCGCGAATGACGACTGCACGGTTCATCCGATTGGGGCCGGCTCCGAGCCGCCCGCGCAGCCCCGCTGTGCCGAACTGGAGAAGACCCGACATGCGATCGGCCAAGTCGGCCGCGGCGTCGGCGTCGCCTGCCGCGACCGCTTCGAGCACCTGCGTGAGTTCGGCACGCGTGGCGGGGTCGGGGTCGTCCTTGAGCCAGGTGGTCGCCGCTACCGCGGCGTCGTCGATGTCGGAGACGTCCATAACTACATCTTCCCCACAATGTCCGCCAAGAGGCGAGAGATACGCGGGGCGGCGGCCGTGCCTGCTTCGAGGACCTCTTGGTGGTTGAGGGCCTCGGTGCCGATCCCTGCGCCAAGGTTCGTCACGAGCGACAGTCCGAGTACCTCGAGTCCCGCCTCGCGCGCGGCGATGACTTCGAGAGCGGTCGACATGCCCACCAGGTCGGCGCCAAGAATGGTGGCCATGCGTACCTCGGCAGGGGTCTCGTACTGCGGGCCGGTGAACTGGGCGTAGACGCCCTCGATCACGTCAGGGTCGACGGTGCGGGCGAGGTCGCGGAGTCGCGGCGAGTAGGCATCTCCCATGGGCACGAAGGTGGCGCCCTCGAGCGGGGTCGCGCCCGTCAGGTTGAGGTGGTCCGAGATGAGCACCACCGAGCCCGGGCCGACGTGCGGTCGAGTGGAGCCGCAGCCATTGGTGACCACCAGTTGCGTGCAGCCAGCCGCTGCCGCCATGCGCACCGCATGGGCCACCGTCGCCGCGTCCCGCGACTGGTAAAAGTGCTGGCGGGCGCCGAGCACCAGCACCCGCTTGCCGCCAGCCGTGAGGAGCGAGCGGAAGGTCGAGTGATGGCCGGCAACGGCGTGGCCGGTGAACCCTGGAATGTCCGATGCTTCGACCGACGCCACCTCGTCGCCGATCAACTCGGCGGCGCCGCCCCAGCCGGAGCCGAGGATCAGCGCGAGGTCGTGGGAGGGGACGCCGGTGCGGTCGGCGAGCAGGGCAGCGGCTTCGGCCGCGAGAGCGTGTGCAGACATGTCACGAGCGTATCTCCCCGCTCGCATGGGCACGGTGCGGTCGGCCGTGGTGGACGCCTTGGTCTCGAAGGGTCGCTCACCCGCCTGGCGAGCTCGTTACAGACAGTGGGACCATGGTCCCATGGTGAGTGTTGTGATTGTCGGTGGAGGTCCTGGCGGCTACGAGGCCGCCTTAGTCGCGGCGGCGGCCGGCGCGGAGGTGACCCTCGTCGAGCGGCAGGGCCTTGGAGGGAACGCCGTGTTGACGGACGTGGTGCCATCCAAGACGGTCATCGCCACCGCCGAGTGGCTCACCATCGCCGACCGCGCCGGGCAATTGGGCATCCGTGACGCTCAGGGCAATGACACGACAGGCGCTGGGCACCACACTGTCGATCTTGGCGCGGTCAATGAGCGGGTCACGCGGCTGGCCGCGCGTCAAAGCGCCGACATTCTCGCGCGGCTTGAGCGGGAAGGGGTGCGAGTTGTGACGGGCACCGCCGCTTTGAGGTCGCCGTCGACGGTCGCCGTCGATGGAGTCGACTACACGGCCGACGTTGTCCTCCTCGCGCTCGGTGCCCGGCCTCGCGTCTTGCCTTCGTCCCCGCCGGACGGCGAGCGCATCCTCACGTGGACGCAGTTGTACGGTCTCGACACCATGCCGGAACACCTCGTCGTGGTCGGCTCAGGCGTGACCGGTGCCGAGTTCGCAGGCGCTTACCTCACGCTGGGCGCCCAGGTCACCCTGGTCTCGTCGGGGGAGCGCGTACTTGCGACCCAGGACCCTGAAGCTGCCGCGCACGTGCAGGAGGAGTTCGCGAGGCGCGGCATGACGGTTCTGGGCGGGGCGCGCGCCGCTTCTGTCGAGGCGAACGCCGACGGCGTGCGGGTGTCGCTCACCGACGGTCGCGTGATCGAGGGCTCGCATTGCCTCATGGCGATCGGCTCGGTTCCCAACACTGAAGACGTGGGCCTGGAGAGCGCGGGTGTCGAGGTGGACGCCAAGGGCTACATCGCCGTTGATCGGGTCTCCCGCACGAGCGCGCGCGGAGTCTACGCTGCGGGGGACTGCACCGGCGTGCTCCCGCTCGCGTCAGTGGCGGCGACCCAGGGCCGCATCGCGATGGCGCACGCGCTGGGAGACGCCGTGACTCCGATCGAGTTGGGGGAGGTCGCCTCGACAGTCTTTACGTTGCCAGAGATCGCGGCCGTGGGGGCCACAGAGCAGGAACTCACAGATCGCGGCATCTTCTTCGAGGTGTCAAAGCTGGACTTGGCACGCAATCCTCGCGCCAAGATGCTGGGCATCGACAGTGGATTCGTGAAGATCTTCGGCCACACGGTGACTGGCCAGATTCTTGGCGCCGTGGTGGTGGGGCCGCGCGCTGGAGAGCACATCTTCCCCCTGACCCTGGCGGTCGCTCACCACCTCACGGTGGACGACGTCTCCTCCGCCTTCACCGTCTACCCGTCGCTATCAGGCACGATCGCCGAGGCGGCGCGCCGACTTCACTCGATGACAGAGAAGTCCGTGCGGCGCTGAGGCGCTAGGCGAACAGCGATTCGCCGATGTAGGCGCCGTTGTTGCCGAGGGGGGAGCCGGCCGCGACCCCTGGTGGCACCGCGAAGATTGCCGAGCCGACGGCCCGTACGTACTCCACCGTCATGGCGTCAGACGACGAGATCGCCGTCTGCATCGGTACGTACTGGGTCGCGGGATCGCGCACAAACGCAAGGAAGAACAGGCCAGCGTCGAGACGGCCGAGGGCATCGGCACCGTCCGTGTAGTTGTAGCCGCGGCGCAACATCATGGCGCCGGCATTTGCGCTGGGATGCGCGAGAGCGACGTGCGCGTCCGAGCGAATTAGCGGCTCGCCTCCCGCACCCGGCCGCGTGAAGTCGGGCTCTGTGAACTCGTTGCCCCCAGAGAGCGGTGCCCCCGAGCCCTTGGTGCGCCCCACGAGCGCCTCCTGTTCACCGAGCGACGCGCGGTCCCAAATCTCGGCAAGGATGCGCAGTTTGCGTGCGACGAGGTAGGTGCCCCCCGCCATCCAGTCCTGGCCATCGCCCCGTTCGGCCCACAGCCACCGGTTGACGTTGTCGGAGTCCTCGGCCTTGAGGTTGCGGGTGCCATCCTTGAAGCCCATCAGGTTGCGGGGCGTGTCCTGGGCGCGAGTCGTTGACGACGTGCGCCCGAACCCGAGTTGCGCCCACCGCACAGAGGCGATGCCAAAGGCGAGGCGCGAGAGGTTGCGGATGGTGTGCATCGCGACTTGCGGGTCGTCGGCGCAGGCCTGCACGCACAGGTCGCCGCCGGTGAGTCGCTCCTCGAGCGTGTCGCCAGGGAAGTGAGGCAAGTCGATCAGCTGAGCAGGCCGTTTGTTGGCGATGCCGAAGCGGTCGACTCCGTCCTTGGAGAACAGGCCTGGCCCAAAGCCGAAGGTAATGGTGAGGCCAGAGGCAGGCAGGCCGGTGGCGTCACCGGTGTCGTCAGGAGGAGCCAGCGGTGAACCGCCCGCGATGCCGGTGCCAAGCTCGGAGCCCGTCATCAGCACGGAGGCCGCCTCAGACCACGAGCGCAGCAGGCCGATCAGCGCGTCGCGGTCGTCCGTAATGACGTCGAAGGACGCGAAATGCATCCGGTCCTGCTGGGGCGTGACGATGCCGCTTTGGTGGTCGCCATGGAAGTCGTAGTGGCGCAACTGCATCGGCGAGGCCGTTGCCCTGCCGGTGGCGAAGCCGGCGCCCGCTAGGGCTGCCGCTCCGACCGCCACCCCGGTCCCGCCGAGAACGGCGCGGCGGGAGACCCCATGACGCTCGCTCATCAGCCGATCGCAGCGGCGGTGAGGTGCGACAAGGACTCGCTGAGCGCCTCCACCAGGCGGGACAGTTCGACCACCTGGTCATCGGTCAACTCGGAGTAGTTCGCGAAGCCGTCCTCAAGCGAGCCGTACTGGGCCAACTCGGCGTCGAGCGCAGCGAAGCGCTCCTCGATCTCGGTGCTGAGGGTTGCGTCGGTAAGGTCAGCGGCGGGCTTGAGCACCACGTAGGCCTCCCAGGCCCCGTCGAGGTTGGCGCGGAAGTCCCACAGATCGGTGCCGGACCAGATTTCTTCCTCGCCCGTGATCTTCCCAGTGGCGACCTCGTCGAGCAGTTCCTTGGCGCCGTTGCCAATTTGGAAGGCCTCGAAGGTGAAGTCGTCGGCGTTCACGCGGGCGGACAGCTCGGCGGTGTCGGCGACCAGTTGGTCGGCGAGCGCCTGGCGCTCGTCGACGGACAGGGCGGCGTAGTCGAGCGGAGGCCACAGGTCCTTCTCCATCGCGTGCCAGCCGGTCCACTGCTCGCCCTCCGCGAGGTCTGCCTCGCGCAGGTCCATGCTCGGGTCGAGGTCGCCGAACGACTCGGCGACTGGCTCGATGGCCTCCCAGTGAATGCGGGCTGGAGCGTAGATCTCGCGGGCGGCGTCGTCGTCACCCGCGGTGTACGCGGCGACAAACTCATCAGTCGCGATCACGAGCGCGGCGACCTCCTGTTGCACATACGCGCGGTAGGTCTGGGCGGCCTGGTTCAGCAGCGCCTCGCGTTCCTCGTCGACGGGGACGTCCGACTCTGCCTCGGTGACGGTAAACGCGACCGGCACGGCGTCGGCGTTGTCGGACTCGCGGCACGACGTGAAGTAGCCGCCGGCAGCGACCTGAACGGTGAGGTCGCGGGTCAGGCCCGGCCCGATGTTCTCGACCTCGGAGACGATCGACGAGCCGTCCGATGCGAGCAGGTAGAACTCGGTCGCGGCAGATCCCTCGTTCTCAACGGAGAAGACCAGCGTTCCAGCGGGAGCCTCGGAGCTGGACAAGGTGCAGCCGTCGTCTGTGGCCGTCACGGTCACCGAGTCGGCGCCACTGGGCGCGTTCGGGACGCAGCCAGCGAGGGCGACGACGGCACCCGTGAGGACGAGCGAGGGCAGAGCGAAGCGGGCGTTCATGGGGTGAGGTGATCCTTAAGGATTAGGCCGCGTGTGCGGCGGTCTTGGTGGCGCGGGGTGCGCCTGAAGGTGTGGGACTGCCGCGAAAAGCGGTGCGGACGAACAGCCACATGGTGGGGACGACGTACAGGATCCACGCAGTGGCCTCGAGAACGGTGGTTGCCGGGGAGAAGTTGAAGATGCCCTTGAGGAGGGTCCCAAGGACCGAGCCGGGCGTGATCGTGTCACTCACGTCAAAGGCGAGGGTGTTCAGGCCTGGCAAGACGCGAGCCTCTTGGAGGTCGTGGATGCCGTAAGCGAGGACTCCACCAGCAACGATGATGAGAAACACCCCGGTCCACTGGAAGAAGACCCGCAGGTTGATGCGCACCGCACCGCGATAGATGAGCACACCGAGCGCGACCGCAGTCAGGAGACCGAGAACCGCGCCAGTGATGGGCGCCGTGGTGGAGCCAGCCGCCTCGATACCTGCCCACAGGAACAGGGCCGTCTCGAGCCCTTCACGGCCCACTGCGACCAGTGCCATCGTGACGATGGCGCCCTTGCCCATAGCGATCGCCTTCTCGACCCCATCCTCGAGGTGACGCTTGAGAAAGCGCGCGGTCTTGCCCATCCAGAAGATCATCCACGTGATGAGCGCGACCGCGACGATGCTGAGCGACCCGCCGATGACCTCTTGCGCCTCGAAACTGAGACCGTTGGGGCCGAGCGTGAGCGCCGCCCCCGCGGCGAGCGAGACGACCACGGCCACGCCGACGCCCGTCCACACCGAGGCAAGCAGGTCCCGGCGTTGGGTGCGGACCAGGTACGCCACCAGGATGCCGATAACGAGCGCTGCCTCGAGGCCCTCTCTCAAGCCGATGAGGTAGTTGGCGAGCACGCGACCTCCAGGAGTAAGTAAGGCTTACCTAACTCGCTGAGGCTACGGGGGGCCGAAGGCCCATGTCAACAATTCGCAACAGTTGTGTTGCGTAATTCGGCATGCGTGCGTTGACGCGTGCTCGACGGCCTACTCGGAGGCGGGGTCGACGATGTCGCAGATGAGCGCGCCGGCCGTCACGGAGCTGCCCACGGCCGCGACAAGGCCTGTGACCACGCCGGATCGGTGCGCAATGAGTGGTTGCTCCATCTTCATGGCCTCAAGCACCACCACCAAGTCGCCCTCGGCGACTGTCGCGCCGTCTTCCACAGCGACCTTCACGATGGTGCCTTGCATGGGAGAGGAGAGGGTGACTCCCGAGCTGGCGCGCATGGCGGACGGCTTGCGCGTGGTGCGGCGCGCAGGAACGCCAGCGCGGGCCCGCGCCCTGCCGGCCTGTGCAAGTGCTGCTGGCAAGACGACCTCGAGCCGTTTGCCGCCTACCTCAACGACCACGCGCTCCGTCGCGGCTCCGTCGTCGTCGTGGCCAGCGGCCGCTGCACCAGACGCGCCGAGCGTCCTGACCGTCTCGGCAAAGCCGGTCTCGATCCAGGTGGTGTAGACGCCAAAGCCGTCCTCTGCCACAAACTCTGGTGCGTTGAGCACGGCCTCGTGGAAGGGCAACACCGTGGGGATGCCCTCGACCACAAACTCGGAGACTGCCCGTCGCGCACGTTGGATGGCCTCCGCACGCGTCGAGCCGGTGACGATGAGCTTCGCGATCATCGAGTCGAAGTTGCCAGAGACGGTGTCGCCTTGGTGGACGCCAGCGTCGACGCGCACGCCGGGGCCCGACGGCAGTCGGAGCGTGCTGATGCGGCCGGGGGCGGGCATGAAACCAGCGGCAGGGTCTTCGCCGTTGATGCGGAACTCTATCGAGTGGCCGCGCACCTGCGGGTGCAGATTTGAGATGGGCTCGCCCGCGGCGATGCGGAACTGCTCCCTGACCAGGTCAACACCGGTGACCTCTTCTGTCACAGGGTGTTCCACCTGGAGGCGCGTGTTGACCTCGAGAAAGCTGATGGTGCCGTCCACGCCAATGAGGAACTCGCACGTGCCCGCCCCCACGTAGCCCGCCTCGCGCAGGATTGCCTGGCTGGAGTGCACGAGCTTGGCGTTCTGGTCGTCCGTCAGGAACGGCGCGGGGGCCTCTTCGACGAGCTTCTGGTGCCGACGCTGCAGCGAGCAGTCGCGCGTCGAGACGACGACGACGTTGCCGTGCGTATCGGCCAAGCATTGGGTTTCCACGTGGCGGGGTTTGTCGAGGAAGCGTTCTACAAAGCACTCGCCGCGACCAAAGGCGGCGACGGCCTCGCGGGTAGCGGAGTCGAAGAGCTCGGGGATGTCTTCCCTGTTGCGGGCCACCTTGAGCCCACGCCCGCCGCCTCCGAAGGCGGCCTTGATGGCCACTGGCAAGCCAAACTCGTCGGCGAAGGCGACCACCTCGTCGGCCGTGGCGACGGGGTCTGCGGTGCCGGGCACCAGCGGCGCGCCCGCAGCTTGCGCGATGTGGCGGGCACTGACCTTGTCCCCGAGAGACGTAATGGCGGCGGGGGGTGGGCCGATCCACACGAGGCCCGCATCCATGACCGCTTGGGCGAACTCGGCATTCTCCGAAAGGAAGCCGTAGCCGGGGTGAATCGCCTCGGCGCCGGAGCGCTGAGCGACCTCGAGGATCTTGCCGATGTCGAGATAGGACTCGCGCGCTGTCACGCCGCCAAGGGCGTAGGCGTCGTCGGCGAGAGCGACGTGGGGGGCGTCCCTATCTGGCTCGGCGTAGACGGCAATCGAGCGCAAGGAGGCGTCTCGACACGCGCGAATCACGCGGACGGCGATCTCGCCGCGATTGGCGATAAGAACCGAGGAGAACGCAGGCACGACGCTCAACCTACCGTGGCGCATGGCACGACCACCGACCCGGGACCCGCTCTCTGTTGGATTTGGTCGGAAGCACAGCGCTCGCACGCCAGTTTGTAGGGATTCAACAATGAAAGGGCCGCGAAGTGAGGCTACCCTGTCCAGGGTTGTCGGTACGCCACAAACCGTGGCGTCAGGAAGTCGGGACCCAGAGGTCCTGAATCCTCACTCCAAGCTCGTTCAGCAAGTGGCGGAGAACGGGCAGGCTGACGCCCACAACGTTGTGATGGTCGCCCTCGATGCGCTCCACAAAGGGGCCGCCGATGCCGTCGACGGTGAAGGCGCCGGCGACGCTGAGCGGCTCGCCGGTGGCGACGTAGGCATCGATCTCCTCGTCCGTCAGGTCGGCAAAGTGGACCGTGGTCGAGGCGGTCCTGCCGGTTGCCGAGGTGACGCCGTCTCGTGCGTCGATGAGCCAATGCCCCGTGTGAAGGACGCCCACCCGACCTCGCATCGCGTGCCAGCGCGCGCGCGCCGTATCCGCATCGCCAGGCTTCCCCAGCGCTTCGCCATCGAGTTCGAGCATCGAGTCGCAGCCCAGGACGAGCGCGTTGGGCTGTCGCGCGGCCACGTCTTCGGCCTTGGCTCGTGCCAATAGGAGTACGGCGTCGGCCGGGGAGGGCCCGTCCCCAGAAGGACTCGCCGCTGCCGCAAGCAAGGCATCCTCGTCGACGCCGCTGACGATCACGGTGGGGGAAATCCCGGCAGCCCGCAACACGGCGAGACGAGCGGGGGAGGCGGAGGCGAGCACAAAGGGGACGGTCACGCCTGCGAGCCTAGCGAGTGTGGCCGTGAGGTCCCAGGCGGCGGCTTTTCATCGTTGTATCGTGACGATGGTCGAAGCGCGTGTGCTGGCGAAAACGCCGACGCGCCAGGCCGTATCCGACGAAGGAGACAGCGCGTGCCCACCGTTCCCGCCCACCTGAGCATCGACCCCGCCTCGCGTATCGGAACGGTCAACCGCCGCCTGTTCGGCGGTTTCGTTGAGCACCTGGGGCGGCACATCTACACCGGCATCTACGAGCCTGGACATCCCACCGCGGACCAGCAGGGGTTCCGTGGTGACGTGATCGACCTGGTGCGTGAACTCGGCGTCTCCACCATCCGATACCCAGGCGGAAACTTCGTGTCGGCGTATCGATGGGAGGACGGCGTTGGCCCGCGAGAGCAGCGGCCGCGCCGACTCGACCTTGCCTGGCACTCCACCGAGACGAATGAGGTGGGGCTTCAAGAGTTTTCCGAGTGGCTCGAGCGAGTCGACAGCGACCTGATGCTTGCGGTCAACCTTGGTACCCGTGGCCTTCAAGAGGCCCTTGATCTGCTGGAGTACGCCAACGTGCCTGCAGGCAGCGAGCTTTCCGATCGCCGCGTATCTCATGGCCGCACAGAGCCATACGGCGTCACCATGTGGTGCCTCGGCAACGAGATGGACGGCCCGTGGCAGATTGGCCACAGCACCGCCGAGGCGTATGGCGCGCTCGCCGCGCAGACCGCCAGGGCGATGCGCCAGCTCGACTCGCGCATCGAACTGGTCGCTTGCGGCTCCTCCGGCGCAGGGATGCCGACCTTCGGGCAGTGGGAACGTACGGTGCTTGACCATGCCTACGACGAGGTGGACTACATCTCCTGCCACGCCTACTACGAGGAGCTGGAAGGGGACACGGCAAGCTTCCTGGCGTCGGCCGTTGACATGGACCGCTTCATCGAAAAAGTGGTCGAAGCCGCCGACGAGGTGAAGCAGCGCAAGGGTTCTGCCAAGACCATCAACATCTCGTTCGACGAGTGGAACGTCTGGTACATCTCGCGATTCGAAAACGTGGACAAGATCACCGGCATCGACAACTGGCCCGTCGCGCCGCGCCTGCTTGAAGACGAGTACTCGGTGCTCGACGCCGTGGTGTTCGGCTCGCTGATGATTTCGCTGATTAAGCACGCGGACAGGGTCACGAGTGCGTCGCTGGCTCAGTTGGTCAACGTGATCGCGCCGATCATGACGGAGCCGGGCGGTCCCGCGTGGCGCCAGACCACCTTCTTCCCGTTCGCGCTCACCTCCCGGCTCGCACGCGGCGAGGCGATCGACGTGCACGTAGAGGCGGAGACGTATGCGACCACCACGTATGGAGAGGTGCCGCTCGTCGACGCCGTTGCGACGCATGACGCCGACGCCGGGGCGGCCGCGGTCTTCTTGGTGAACAGGTCTCAGGTCGAGTCACAAACAGTCGTGGTGGACGTCAGCAGCCTGGGTCACGTGAGGGTGGTGGAGAGCCATGCCCTGTTCGACGAGGACATCCGCGCCAGCAATACGCTTGCTCAGCCCGAGCGCGTGGGCTTGAGGGAACTGCCGTGCTCTATCGACGGCGAGGGAAGGTTGACGGTCGAACTGCCACCCGTGTCGTGGGCCGCAGTCGCATTGTCCTGCACTCCGGCGGCAAGCTAGCTGTCGCGCACGAGCGGGCAACCTGCGCACGCAGGGGAGGAGCGAGGCACGCACGTTCCGCACGCGGCCGACGCTGGAACGACCAATCCCAAGCGGCCAGCCTCGTTGGCGACCGCTTGAGCAAGGTCGACGGAAATGCCAAGCGTCCGCGCCGCCACGCGCGGGCTGTCTCCAGCGGCCAGCCGGTCCATCACGGCGCCAAAGGACCCGCTCACAGCAACTTCCCCACCTGGAAGACGGCGGTGGCGATCGCGTAGGCGCCTACGAACTGGGCGCCAGCCGCGAGGGCCGTCCACCGCGTGCCATAGAGCCGACGCTGCTCCGCAAGTGTGGCGAGGCACGGCAGGTAGGACAGGGTGAAGATCATGAGAGCGAGTGCGGCTGCACCCGCATGGCCGCCAGAGGTCTCTTCCACCGTGGCTCGAAGCTGCTCGCCGAGTGTCGCCTCCGCGCCGGCCGCCTCGTCGTCGATCGCGTAAGACTGCGCGAGCGCCGCGATCACCACCTCTTTGGCAGCGACGCCAGTGACGAGCGCCGAGGCGATCTTCCAATCGTCAAGGCCCAGGGGACTGAGGGCTGGGGCGGCGGCGTGAGCGACCGCGCCGTATACCGAATCCTCGACGGGGACGTCGGCGAGCTCGTGGCCGCCTCGCACGGGGATCGCCTGCAGCACCCACAGCGCCATGACGACCACCACGATGATGGTTCCCGCCTTGCGCACAAAGGATGTGACGCGCGTCCACACGCTCATGCCGAGCGAGGGCACGTGGGGGAGTTGGTAGTCGGGCAGCGCGATGATGAGGGGCTCGGGGACGATGTCGCGCAGCACCGTGCGGCGCGCAATCAGGCCCCAGCCGATCACGAGCACCACGGACCCCACGTACATGGCGAATACCACCGTGCCTGCCTGGGACGGGAAGAACGTGTGAGCGAGCATGAGGTAGACGGCAAGGCGGGCCGTGCACGAGGTGAGCGGCACGAGCAGTCCGGTGAGGAGCCGCTGACGTGCGTGGGGGAGCACGGCAGTAGCGGACAGGGCAGGAACGTTGCAGCCGAAGCCCACCACGAGCGGCAGCATGGCGCGCCCGTCGAGGCCGAGGGAGCGCATCGCGCGGTCGGCGACCACAGCGACGCGAGCGAGGTAGCCGCTGCCTTCAAGCGTGCCGACGGCCACGAACATGATCGCCATGAGGGGGACAAAGGAGAGTACGGTGCCGACGCCGGCGAGCACGCCGTTGACGGTGAAGGAGACGATCCAGTCGGGCGCACGCAGTGAGTCGAGGAGCGACGACGTGGCAGACGCGACCGGCCCTTCGATGAGTTGCGCGGCAGCATCCATCAGGGGCCCGGCCACCACGGTGGTCAGTTGGAACACGGCCCACACCACCGCGAGGAAGGCCGGCAGGCCGAGCCACGGGTTGAGGAGCACCCGGTCGAGGCGATCGGTGAAGGTGAGGCGCGGCTCGCCTGCGGGGACCGCCGCATCGGTGATCGATTCCACCCAGTCGAAGAGATGCTGGGTGCAGGCCAGGGTGTCGGGGAGCGTGGCTGCATGTTTATGCGGCTCGATCCCGTGCACCATTGGTGGGTGTACGAGTGCGGCGGCAACGGCTCGTTCGAGTGCCGCGCGACCCGCACCCGAACGGCCGTTGACCTCTATGACGGGCACTCCGAGCGCGGTCGACAATGCCGCCGCGTCTGGCTGCAGCCCTCTCGCCTGGGCCAAGTCGACCATGGTGAGCGCCGCCACGACTGGCCGCCCGGCAGCGGCCACCTGTCCGAGCAGGTAGAGCGAGCGGCTGAGTGCCGTCGCGTCGAGCACCACCACGGCGACGTTGTGATCGGCGTTGTTGACCGCGTCGGCCGCGACCTGCTCGTCTGGCGAGCGAGCGATCAGGCTGTAGGTGCCTGGGAGGTCAACGAGCGAGAGATCCTCGCCGCTTACGCGCCACGTTCCGGAAGCCAGCGCCACCGTCGTGCCAGGGGCGTTGACCACGCGCTGGCGTGCCTTGGTGAGGCCGTTGAACAGCGTGGACTTGCCGACGTTGGGGTTGCCCACCAACAGGATGCTTGCGGTCCGTACTGCTTGCTTCATGACGGATCCACCTCGATCAACGCGCACGTCGCGGAGTCGATGGCTAACCGGGAGGCGCCGATCGACACGATGCGTGAGCCGGATGCACCCCGTGCCGTGAGCCGCAGAAGCGCGCCCGGCCTGATGCCCATCTCGCGCAGACGGAGTACCGCGGCCGAGTCCGCACTGACGGCGCGGACGTGTGCCCGCGTGCCCGGCGCCATCGCAATGAGCTGCATAGGCTCACGCTATTTCGAAAGGTAAGCCTTACCTAATTACTTTGGTCCCGGGTGACCTGCCCTTCCGAGTGTCAGGACGTGCCGTCGGGAACCCTGCCGCTCCACACGTCCAACATGGCCTTCGCGTCCGCCGCGATCTCGCGCACGTGTCCCGTCAGCGTTGACTTGGTGAGACGTTGAGGTGGGTACGCGCCCTGGGCGGACAGGCCGATGCGGTCGCACACCCACACCGCGCGCGGGACGTGGAATTCCTGGCTGACCATGATCACGCTGCTGGCCCCGAAAGTGTCGCGGGCGTTCACGCACGACGAGTAGGTGTCGACGCCCAGGGGGTCCTCTTCGATGGCCTCCGGCGGCACCCCCATGTTCTCCGCGACCTGGCGCATCACGCTCGGCTCGCCGAATCCGGAACTATCGGAACCGTCGCCGCTCATGATGAGGCGGTCAACGGTGCCGTCGAGATACAACTGCACTCCCGTCTCGACGCGCTCGCGGAGAAAGCGCGACGGGCGCCCGTCCGCGTACACGCGGGCCCCCAGCACGACGGCGGCGTCGGCGTGGTCAAACGAAGCGTCCGCCGGTTGGGTGTCCGAAGCCGTGGTTCCCCGCACGATCATCCACGGGGTCGCGATGGCCGTAGGCACCAGCACCAAGGCAGCCACCAGCCAGCGGTAGCGAGGGTGCAGGCGCGTGCGGGACCTCATCTGAGCGAGTGCCGCCAAGCGCCTGGCCCGCGGCCAAGTACGCCCACCTTGATGCCGCGCATCGTGCGCGCGCGATCCATCCATGCCGAGGTGGGGGAGCCTGGCTCCTCCTCGTCGTGGGCGACGCTCGCCATGGCCGCCATCCCCGCGACGAGAGCGGCCAGTTCGTCGTCGTTAGGGGCGCCGCGCACCACCCGCATCGATGCGGAGGCATCCATGACGCCGTCGACGTCACTCATAGCGGGATGTTCCCGTGCTTCTTGGGGGGAAGTGCCGCGCGCTTGGTGCGCAGGGCGCGCAGTCCACGCACAATCTGCGCGCGCGTCTGCGACGGTTCGATCACGGCGTCCACGTAGCCCTTGTCAGCTGCGTTGTAGGGATTGACGATGCTCGCCTCGTAGTCGTCGATCAGCGCTTGCCGTTCGGCGTCGACGTCCCCGCCAGCCTTCTCGACCTCGGCGAGGGCGCGTCGCGACAGGATGTTGACGGCGCCGCTCGCTCCCATCACGGCAATCTGAGCGGTGGGCCAGGCCAGGTTGATGTCGGCGCCAAGTTGCTTGGATGCCATCACGATGTACGCGCCGCCATAAGCCTTGCGTGTGATCACGGTGATGAGCGGCACGGTGGCCTCTGCATAGGCGTAGATCAGTTTGGCTCCGCGGCGAATGATGCCCTGGTGCTCTTGGTCAACGCCAGGTAGGAAGCCTGGCACGTCCACGAACGTCAAGACGGGGATGTTGAACGCATCGCACGTGCGCACAAACCGCGCGGCCTTCTCCGCAGCGTTGATATCGAGGGTGCCAGCCATCGACAACGGCTGGTTGGCGACCACACCCACCGAGTGGCCCTCGACGTGACCGAAGCCGACGACCACGTTGGAGGCGAACAGAGGCTGCACCTCGAGGAAGTCGCCGTCGTCGAGCACGGTCTCGATGACGGTCTTCATGTCATAGGGCTGGTTGTCGCTATCCGGCACCAGCGCGTCGAGCGCGAGGTCGTCGTCCGTGACGTCAAGGTCAGCTTCCATGTCCCACACGGTGGGGTCCGAGAGGTTGTTTTGCGGAAGGAACTGCAGCAAGTGCTGCACGTACTCGATCGCGTCGTCCTCGTCGTCGGCGAGGTAGTGGGCCACGCCAGACTTGACGTTGTGCGTCTGACCGCCGCCAAGGTCCTCGAACGTGACCTCTTCTCCCGTGACCGACTTGATGACGTCAGGGCCGGTGATGAACATTTGCGACGTGCCGTCCGCCATGACGATGAAGTCGGTCAGGGCGGGCGAGTAGACGGCACCGCCGGCGCTCGGCCCCAAGATGATCGAGATCTGGGGGATGACGCCGGACGCGGCGACGTTGCGCCGGAAGATTTCGGCGAACTGGGTGAGGGCGGCGACGCCCTCTTGGATGCGCGCGCCACCGCCGTCGGAGATCCCGATGAGCGGCACTCCTGTACGCAACGCGAAGTCCTGCACCTTGGTGATCTTGTGGCCGTGGGTCTCGCCCAGCGAACCGCCGAACACGGTGAAGTCTTGAGAGTAGACGGCCACCTGGCGACCGTCGACGGTGCCGTAGCCGGTGACGACGCCGTCGCCAAAGGGGCGGTTCTTGTCCAGTCCGAACGCGGTGGCGCGGTGGCGCGTGAGGGCGTCGAACTCGACGAAGGAACCCTCGTCGAGCAACAGTTCCACGCGCTCGCGCGCCGTCTTCTTGCCGCGAGCGTGCTGCTTCTCCAGCGCCGCGGCTTCCGGCGTCTCGATCGCGGCGGTCATCTTGTCGCGCAGTCCCGCAAGTGCGGACGCGGTGGACTTGGTGGTGTCGGCCACTTTGCTCCCTTGGGTCAACTCGGACACAGCCTAGCCGCCCTTCCTTGCTGCACGCCCTCGACGCAGGGCGCGGCGCGTTGAGCCCTTACGAGGCGAGATCCGTTGAACCGCCTCATCGCGGGGCGATAACGCTCAGATAACGGAACGATAACGGCCGCCCCGTGCAGCGACAGATCTTGCGGCGTGTGTAACAGGTCGTGCGAGCGACCCGATGGGCGACATGGCCCGCTGATTGACTTCCGGATAGCGCAATCACCCGTGGTGCGTCGGCGGTCCGGCAACGATGCTCGGATCGACGAGTCGCCTGACCACGGCACCGCGGTGAGAGCGCTGACCTAAGAAATACATCTCGCCTAAGGCGTACAGAGCGGCATGGTTGCCGCGCATGGACGGTGATCGGGCGGGGCGGCGCGCAGTGTCGACAAGTGCGATACCGCACGCGGCCCACCAGTTGCACAGGAGACAAGCAATGAAGTCGATGACGACGATTGGAGACCGGCAATGAGGCCTACGCCTATCAAGGGTGCGGCGCTTTTCGCGATGCTGGGCATGACGCTCACGCTCGCAGCGTGCACCAGCGACCCCGACGATGACACTCCCACGGCCCAGCCAGCCAAGTACGAGACGCGAGAGGTCACCGACGGCACCACCACGTTCGTCGTGGTGGACAACCCTGCCGACGGCGCCACGCTGTCATACGGTGTGGACAGTGGCATCACGCTCATCGACGAGGTCATCGACGGCTCGACGTACGCGTTCAAGGACATGAACGCCAACGGCGAGTTGGACACGTGGGAGGACTGGCGCGTCGACTCGAGCGAGCGCGCAGCCGACCTCGCTTCGCAGATGTCGATCGAGCAGATTGCCGGCCTCATGCTCTTCAGCTCGCACGAGCGCTCACCTGCGGACGGCCTGACGGACGCCCAGAAGACCTATCTGTCCGAGTCGAACCTGCGCGCAGTACTGAACGCAGCTGGCAGCGACGCAGAAGTGACGGTCCCGTGGGTCAACTCCATGCAGGCATACGTCGAGACGCTCGCGACCGCTGACACGCCTTACGTGCCCGTGAACTTCGCCTCCGACCCGCGCTCAACCGCTGGTTCGGGCGGATACAACGCTGAGGGCGCCGACATCTCTCGCTGGCCCTCCAACCTGGGCCTCGCGGCGACGTTCGACTCGTCCTACACGCTCACCTTTGCCGAGATGGCGTCGGCCGAGTACCGCGCGCTGGGCATCACCACTGCCTTGAGCCCGCAGGTTGACCTGGCCACCGAGCCTCGTTGGAGCCGCGTGGGTGGCACCTTCGGTGAAGACGCGGCTCAAGCGGCCGAGCTCACTGGCGCCTACGTCACCGGATTCCAGACCACTGGTGGCGACACCGAGTGGGGCGCAGAGTCGGTCAACGCCATGATCAAGCACTGGGCTGGAGACGGTCCCGGTGAGGGTGGCCGCGAAGGTCACACCACCTCAGGCAAGTACGGCGTCTACCCCGGCGACAACCTTGACGAGCACGTCTCCGTCTTCCAGGGAGCGCTCGACTCGGCAGCAGTCATGACGGCGTACTCGATCGCGCTTGACGCGAACGGCGACCCGCTGTTCGAGGACCGCACCGGTACGGCGTACGACTCCGGCCGTATGGCGATCCTGCGCGACGACAACTCTTACGAGGGTGTCGTCGTGACCGACTGGGGCGTCATGACGGGCTCGAACGACGAGGGTGCCTTCCTCGCCATGGCGTGGGGCGCCGAGGACCTGACCCCCGCCGAGCGCTACGTCGAGGTGCTGGGCACCGGACACGACATGTTCGGTGGCGTGAACGACGCGACCTTCATCCTCGAGGCTGCCGACCTGTGGCAGGAGAAGTTCGAGGCAGGTGACCTCGATATGGACGCGGAAACTCGCTTCCAACTGTCCGGCACGCGCATCCTCAACATGATGTTCCAGGTGGGCCTGTACGAGTCGGCCTTCCTCGACCCTGCGGAGTCCTCCTCTGTTCTCGCCTCTGAGGACAAGGTGGCTGCTGGCTACGACGCTCAACTCGCGTCGGTCGTCATGCTGAAGAACGACGGCGTGATCGCAGAGGGCGGCGACTGGTCAGACAAGACCGTGTACATCCCGCAGTCATACGACATCGGCATCCCGGGAGCATTTGGTCCCGCGACGTACACGCAAGGTCCGACCATGGATCTGGACGTGGCCGCTCAGTACTTCGGCACCGTCGTCACCGATGAGGTCGAACTGGACGCAGAGGGCAAGGTCGTGAGCTACACCGCTCCTGACCTGTCCGACGTCGACTTGGTACTCGTCGGGATGGACAGCCCGAACTCGGGCGGCACCTTCACCAACGCGGGCCTCACGGTTGCTGAGGATGGCACCAAGACGTGGACGCCCCTCACGCTGCAGTACGGTCCTTACGTTGCTGACGGAGAGAACGTCCGCAAGGTCTCGATCTCGGGGGACATTCTCGAGGACGGTACCGTGGAGAACCGCTCCTACTTCGGCAACACCGCGTACATTACGAACGCTGCAGACCTGGACGCCTTCAAGCGCGCAGTGGCTGCTGTCGAGGCCTCTGGGAACGACATCCCGGTGATCACCGTTCTGAAGGCGGTCAACCCGATCATCCCCGCCGAGTTCGAAGCGGAGTCTGACGCGATCCTTGTCAGCTTCGGCACCTCCGACCAGGCCGTGATCGACGTGGCGCTGGGTCAGTACGAGCCTTCGGGCCGTCTGCCGATCCAGTTCCCGGCCGACATGGACACTGTCGAGGCTCAGTTTGAGGACGTCGCGAAGGACATGACGCCTTACACCGATGCCAACGGCAACGCGTACGACTACGGGTTCGGCCTGAACTACTCGGGTCCGATCGCTAACTAAAGCACCACAAGCACCATCGCAGATGGCCGGCGGCCTACGTCGCCGGCCATCTGCGAGCACCAAGGCCATGGGACACCCCCGGCCGCACCTCAGCAAGGGAGTAGAAATGAAGCACAACAAGGTACTGACCACAGGCCTCGGACTGCTGATCGCCGTCACCGGCACCATCGGTCTCACGGGTTGCAGCAGCAACGACGGTGACAAAGCAGAAGACTCCGCCGTCACGGCTGAGGTGAACGTCGACGTCGCAACGGACCTGCAGACCGCCCGCCAGGCGGTCTTGGATGCGCTCGCCGACGACGACTGGGCCCAGGTCATGCTTGCCAGCGACGTCCAGGAGCCGACCATCAAGTACGGCCTCATGGTGATGCCGTTCGTCGCCACCGACGCCGCCTCGCGCGTCACGGGAACCGTGACGATCGAAGAAGGCGGCAACTTCGTCATCGAGGCCGATTCGGCAGCGACAGGCGAGACCTGGCAAATCGATCAAGACGGAACCATCACTCAGGTCACCGAGTGAAGAATTCGCCCCGCCTGGCGTGACTCACGCGCAGGCCCGGGTGTCCGACCGCTTCTGTGATCGGACACCCGGGGCCAAGGGGCCGCAACAAGGTGCGGTACACGCCGCGACCTCGACCGCACACGCGGCCCCGCATCACGACATTCGACCGTCGCCCAGCACTCGCGACGGACAGCACTGAAGGAGAACCACAGTGAACGCCAAGGCGCCAAAGAACGCCCGCCGAGCGAACAAGCCCATGTCCAACAAGAAGTACCTTGCGATCTGGGTGCCCGTCCTCACCCTGGTGACTGCCGTCGCCATTGTGGCGAACGTGGCGCTCAACGTCGCTGGCGGCTGGGTTGCCTCGCAATTTGGCTCTGGCACCTACACGTTCACCAACTCTGAGGAGTCGGCGGGCTGGGACACCGACTACTACACCTCGGAGTTCTCCACTATTGAGGAAGTCGACGAGGCCGCTAGGGCGCTCGTCGAAGAGATCGCCGCCGGTGGCATCGTCCTCGCGAAGAACGAGTCTGGCGCCCTGCCCCTCGCCGCAAACTCGCGCGTGACGATGCTGGGCCGCGCGGCAGCCGACCCCGTTTTCGGCGGCTCCGGCTCCGGTTCCGTTGACACGAACTCGGCAGTCACGGCTCGTGCGGGGCTCGAGAACGCTGGTTTCCAGGTCAACGACCAGGTCTTCGCCGCGATTGAGGCCTTTGCGAAGGACAACCGCCGCGGCTACATCGAGATGGACAACCCCGGCAAGTCGACATACAACATCGGCGAACTCCCCGTCGGCGAGTACGAGGCTCACGCAGCGTCGTTCCCCGACTTCGCCGACGCGGCAGTGGTCTACATCGGCCGTCCAGGCGGCGAGGGTGGAGACCTCACGCAGGACATGACGGACTGGGATGACAACGCTGAGCCTGGCCAGCACCAGCTCGAGCTCAACAAGGACGAGCGCGACCTGATCGACCTGGCGAAGGCCAACTTCGAGACCGTCGTCGTGGTGGTCAACTCCTCCACCACGATCGAGATGGGCGACCTGCAAAGCGACCGCGGCATCGACGCGATCTTGCTCGCCGGTTCGCCAGGCGCCACCGGTCTCAACGCCGTCGGCAGCATTCTGAGCGGCGAGGTCAACCCCTCCGGCCGCACGGCGGACCTGTGGGCCGCCGACTTCACCGCCGACCCCACCTTCGTCAACTTCGGCGACTTCATCTACGAGAACCTTGAAGTGTCGTACCCGGTCTCGAGCATCGAACGCGCCACGTCGAACGCCACCGTCACGTCGGACGCCCCGTTTGTGAACTATGCCGAGGGTATCTACATCGGCTACCGCTACTACGAGACGGCCGCAGCCGAGGGCTTCATCAACTACGACAACGCAGTGGTCTACCCCTTCGGCTACGGGTTGAGCTACACGGACTTCGAGTGGGAGATCGTGGGCACGGAAGCCGGAGACGTTGACGGATCGGTGGAGGTCGACGTCAAGGTCACCAACACCGGCGCGGTCGCGGGCAAGGACGTCGTCGAGCTGTACTACAGCGCGCCTTACACCGAAGGTGGCATCGAAAAGGCCGAGGTGGTGCTGGGCGGCTTCGACAAGACGGAACTGCTCGAGCCCGGCGCCAGCGAGACCTTGACCATCGAACTCGCGGTCGAGGACATGGCGTCGTACGACTACCTGGGCGAGCGGGCCTACGTGCTGGAAGAGGGCGACTACGTCATCAGCCTTCGCACCGACTCGCACACGGTGGCACCAGGGACGGAACCGATCACCTACACCGTCGAGTCCGACGTGGTCTATTCAGGCGCCAACACCAGGTCAAGCGACCTGGCGGAGGTCACCAACCAGTTCGACGACGTCTCGGCGCAGTTCACGGCCGAGCCAGAAGAGGGCAAGGTCCTGTCGATGTCGCGTGCGGACTTCGCGGGCACCTTCCCGACGGCGCCGACTCCTGACCTCTACATCGCGAGCGAGGCCGTCGCCGAGGGCTTCGCAGCATGGGACGACGACGCCGCGGCCGAGGCTTTCGACGGCGAGAAGCCGACGACGGGCGAACGCTCCGAACTGGCTCTCATTGACCTGAGGGGCCTGCCAAAGGACGACCCGAAGTGGGAAGAGTTGCTTGACTCGCTCTCTGTCGGCAGCATGACTGATTTGCTCCTGAACGGCGCCTACCAGACCGCCGCGATCGAGTCGATCGCCAAGCCGCAGACCCTTGAACCTGACGGACCTGCAGGATTCTCTTCCTTCATCAATTCGTCCATCAACGGTGTCGCCTACCCGTCAGAGTTCCTGATCGCCCAGACCTGGGACAAGGAACTCGCCGCGGCCATGGGCAGGATGCTCGGCGAAGAAGCGCTGCAGAAGGACATCAATGGCTGGTACGCACCTGCCGTGAACCTGCATCGCTCGCCTTTCGGCGGCCGCAACTTCGAGTACTACTCGGAGGACCCGCTGTTGTCGGGCGCGATGGCGACTGCTGTGTCCAACGCGGTGGCGGAGAAGGGCGTCTACACGATGGTCAAGCACTTCGCGCTCAACGAGCAGGAGACCAACCGCGTCAATAACGGCGTGGCCACCTGGGCGACCGAGCAGACCATCAGGGAGTTGTACCTGAAGCCATTCGAGATGGTCATCAAGGACGTCACGATGGACGTCGCCTACCTGTCGGATGACCAAGGAACGATCTCTGAGACGACGATCGGTGCCGGCGGCATCATGAGTTCGTTCAACAGGATCGGTGCGACGTGGGCGGGTGGTTCACCGGCGCTCATGACGGAGGTCTTGCGCAACGAGTGGGGATTCGAAGGCTTCGCGATCTCCGACTTCAACCTGTACTCCTACATGAACCCCAACGAGGGAATCGATGCTGGGACGGACCTTACGCTGACGTTCCAGCCCTCCAAGTCCTTCCAGGACACCAGTTCGGCAAAGGCCGTCACCGACATTCGTGACGCGACCCACAACATCCTGTTCACGGTCACCAACTCGAACGCGATGAACGGACTCGCCCCTGGCGCGACAGTTGACTACACGCCGCCAGCCTGGGTCTACATCCAGTACGCGACCACGGCTGTCATCGGGCTGTTGGTGGCGTTCGGAACCTTCATGGTCTGGCGCAGGGTGCGCCGCCACCACGCGGCCTCCGCGGCCGCTGAACCGGCCGAAGCCTAGCCACAACGAGCAGGAGACTCGGGATGCCGCGTGCGCCTCAGCGGGCGCGGCATCCCGATGTTGTCCTGCCCTGGAATCGCCGCTTGCCGGCCCCCACGCAAGTTGTGCGGCCCACGTGACAGGTCGTGCGAAACGCCTCTCAGGAGGCCATATCGCGTGGTGTTCTGAACCTGCGCACGCTCCGTCACGCAGGCGGGACGGGCGGACAAGACCAACCATCAGCGACGCCGCATCAGCCCCGTCCGGGCCACCGGGCGGGTACGTACAAGGAGAGAACCGTGAGTAGCCGAACGGCAAAGACGCCGCCCAAGAACTGCGGGCCCGACCGTCAGTCGCCACGCGCCACAAGGAGTCGATAGTGATGGCACAGGACCTCACCCTTCTCGAGAAGGCCGCATTGCTGAGTGGCCTCAACACGTGGCAGAGCCGTGAGTTTGGGCACGCGGGCATCCGGTCGCTGTTCTTCGCTGACGGCCCGCACGGAGTGCGCCGGCAAACTGGCTCCTCCGATCACTTGGGGATCAACGCGTCCCAGCCGGCGACGTGCTTCCCCACGGCGGCCACGGTCGCCAATAGTTGGGACCAGGCCTTGGCCGAGCAGATCGGCGAGGCGATCGGTGCAGAGGCCGCGCAACAGGGCGTTGACGTGCTGCTTGGCCCAGGGCTCAACATCAAGCGCAGCCCGCTGTGTGGCCGCAGCTTCGAGTACTTCTCTGAGGACCCGTTCCTCTCGGGCACTCTCGCTGCCGCGTACGTTAGGGGCATTCAGTCTCAAGGGGTGGCTGCCTGCCCCAAGCACTTCGCGGTCAACAGCCAGGAGTCGCGCCGCATGGCCAGCAATTCCGTGGTGGATGAGCGCACGTTGCGCGAGATCTACCTGACGGCCTTTGAGATCGTGGTGCGCGACGCCTCGCCTCGCGCGATCATGACCAGCTACAACCGCATCAACGGCACGTACGCCCACGAGAACGCTCACTTGCTGAGCGAGATTCTTCGCGACGAGTGGGGCTTCGCCGGCGCGGTGGTGACGGACTGGGGCGGCAGCAACGACGCGGTGGCTGCGATCGAGGCGGGCGGCACGATTGAAATGCCATCGCCGGGACTTGGCTCGGCGCGGGAGATTGTCGACGCCGTGAAGGACGGGCGCCTTGACCCCGCGATGCTGAATGCGCGCGCAGAAGAGATGCGCGCCCTTGTCCAGGGCATGGAACCTGGCCGCGCCCGTGCGGTCGATCTTGAGGAGCACCACCAGCTCGCGCGCCGCGCTGCACGAGAGAGCGTCGTGCTGCTGAAGAACCACGACGCCGTGCTTCCTCTGGCCAAAGACACCCGACTCGCCGTCATCGGCGACTTCGCGGCAACGCCGCGGTACCAAGGCGCTGGGTCTTCACTCGTCAACGCGAGCCGCGTGGTCACCGCACTGGAGGCGTGGAGCGACGCGGGCTTCGACTCGGTCAATCACGCCCAGGGCTTCCGTCGCAATGGGACGCCAGACGAGGCGGTCGCGGCGGACGCGCTCGACGTGGCGGCCGCAGCCGATGTGGTGCTCCTCTACATGGGTCTCGACGAGATCAGTGAGTCGGAAGGCATCGACCGCGAGCACTTGCGGCTGCCCGCCAATCAGGTGGAACTCCTTGAGCGCGTCAGCGAGGCGGCGGAGCGCGTCGTCGTCGTGTTGTCGGCGGGTTCTGTAGTGGAGATGCCGTGGCTCGACAACGCCACCGCAGTGGTCCATGGCTACTTGGGTGGTCAGGCGGGAGCGGAGGCCATGGTCGACATCCTGACCGGAGCGGCCAGCCCGTCAGGAAGGCTCGCGGAAACGTATCCGATGGTGCTCGAGGACACGCCAACGCACGGCCGTTTCCCCGCACGCGACGCCGACGCCGAATACCGCGAGGGCATGTTCGTTGGCTACCGGTACTACGCGACCGCGGATGTCCCCGTGCGTTTCCCCTTCGGCTTCGGGCTCAGTTACACGTCATTCGCATACGACGACCTGCGCGTCACCGAGACAGGCGCAAGCCTCACGCTCACCAACACGGGGGATAGGGCTGGCTCCGAGGTGGTCCAGATGTACGTCTCCCGCCAGGGCGACGGTCCCGTCCACCCCACGGCCGAACTCAAGGGCTTCGCCAAAGTGGCCCTGGAGCCTGGCGAGAGCACCCGGGTCAAGTTGCCGTTCGATGACAGAACCTTCCGTCGCTTCGACGCAGAGGCGGACGCCTGGGTGATCGATGAGGCCGACTACGAGTTGCGCATTGGGGCCAGCGTGGACGACACCCGACTCCGCGAGAACTACCGCGTCGCGGGCACACCTGCCCCCGCGCGTCGGCCGGAACTTGCGTGGTACGCCGCCGCGGACGTGAAGGACGTGAGCGACGAGGACTTCGCGGCACTTCTCGGCCGCGAGTTGCCTTCGGCCACAGGCGCGAACCGTGACCTTGGCGTGAACGATCCGCTGCTCGCCATGCACCGCGCGAAGAGCCCGATTGCACGCCTTGCCGCCACGGTGCTGCGCGGCTTGATCGCACGCTCTGAACGCCGCGGCAAGCCGGATTTGAACCTGCTATTCCTCTACAACATGCCGTTGAGGGCCATGGGCAAGATGACGTTGGGCGCTGTATCGATGCCGATGGTGCACGCGATCGTCGACATCGTCAACGGCCACTTCTGGCGGGGAGCGTCCGGCGTGGTGCGCGGGTACTTCCGGGCGCGCAGGGACACCAAGAGCATGAAGCGCGAACTGGCCGCGAGCGCACAATCGGCGGCCCCCGACCTGTCGAGGAGTCGACGATGATTCACGCCATCCGCCGCAAGTGGGAAGTCTTCACCGAGAAGCGGCCTGGCTTCGCGCAGTTCCTCATGTTCACGGTGTTTTCCCAGGCCGTGACGGTGTTGCAGTTGGCGCTGATGCCGCTGTTCAGGGCATGGTTCAACACCACATCGCTCCTCGAGACCACCTTCCAGGTGTTCCCTGTCGGCTCAGACGTCGACGGATCGCAGTACTACATGTTCGATTACGTCGCGGGTGAGCTCCCACAGGGAGGCGGCGGCCTCGCCTACTTCCTCGCGGTGCAGATCACTCTCGCGATCGCGCAGGTCATCAACTTCTTCCTCCAGCGCAACATCACCTTCAAGTCGAACACCTCGCCGTGGCGTGCGGCGATGTGGTACTTCATCGCGTACGTCATCATCACGTTCATCGCGGCGGCCGCTCAGGGCTTCTACAAGGCGCCTGTGTACGACTTCTTCATTGACACGCTTGGCTGGGGCTCCACTGGCGAGACGTTCGCAGACGTCTTGACCATGATCATCTACTCCGCGATCTCGTTCTGGGTGTTCTTCCCCATCTTCAAGATCATCTTCAAGCGCGAACCAGGTGAGGACGGTGAAGACGGCGACGACGAGCAGGGTACTGTTCCCTCCGGCGCGCAGGATTCGACCATCCAGCCGGGTGAGCCCGCGCCACAGCCATAGGAGAGTCGGCGATGGTCACTTTGAGCGTCATCGTCCCGTCGTACAACGCGGCGGGATGGATGGAGCGCTGCGTCGACTCCCTCTTGGCTGTGGGCGCTCCCGACATTGAGATCCTCATTGTCGACGACGGCTCGACCGACGCGACAGGGGCCATCGCCGATTGCTACGAGGCCGCCCACCCCGGCGTCGTGAAGGCCGTTCACAAGCCAAATGGTGGGCACGGCTCCACGATCAACACCGGCCTTGCTCAGGCGCGCGGTGCGTACTTCAAGGTGGTTGACTCAGACGACTGGGTTGACGTCGACGCCTTCGCGGCGCTGTTGACGACGCTCAGGGACTTCTCGGCGAGCGCGGCACCCGTCGACTTGGTGGTGTCCAACTTTGTGTACGAGAAGGTGGGCAGCCGCCGTCAGCGGGCGGTCAGATACCGCAACGTGCTTCCGAAGGGTCGGGTGTTCGGCTGGGATGAGGTGGGTCGCTTCCGGACCAGTCAGTACTTGATGATGCACTCGCTCGTGTATCGCACCGAGGTGTTGCGGGAGTCGGGACTGCAGTTGCCAGAGCACACGTTCTATGTGGACAACTTGTACGTCTACGAGCCGCTGCTCAGCGTGCGGACGCTGTACTACCTGGACGTCGATCTCTACCGCTACTTCATTGGCAGGCCGGACCAGTCCGTGAACGAGCACGTGATGATTCGCCGCATCGACCAGCAGCTCAAGGTCAATCGGATGATGATGGACGTTCCTGTGAGCCCTTACGAGGTGCCGGACGCGCTCTACCGCTACTTGCTTCACCACCTTCGCATCGTGTGTGTCATCTCGTCGACCATGCTGCTGCGCTCGGGGCGGGATGAGGACTTCGCCCGTAAGGTGGAGTTGTGGCGAGGGCTCAGATACGACGATCCGGTGGTGTACAGGCGGCTGCGCAGAAGCACGCTCGGGCACCTCGTGAATCTGCCTGGAAGGCCAGGCCGATCCGTCTCGATGGCCGCCTACCGTGGAGCGCGATGGGCGTTGAACTTCAACTGATGGGTCGCTCGTGACGGACCTCGTGGTCGTCGGAGCGGGCCTCTACGGCCTGACCATGGCTGAACGGATGGCGAGCCGTGGGCGCCACGTCACCGTGCTGGACAAGCGCGATCATCTTGGCGGCAACGCGTACTCGTTTGCGGACCCTGAGACGGGTATCGAGGTCCACAAGTACGGTGCGCACCTCTTTCACACCTCCAACGAGCGCGTATGGGACTACGTGCGCCGATTCACCGACTTCACGGACTACCGCCACAGGGTCTACACCACGCACCGCGGCGAGGTCTTCCCGATGCCCATCAACCTTGGCACCATCAACCAGTTTTTCCGTTCCGCCTACTCGCCCGAACAGGCGCGCCAGCTGATTCGCGAGCAAGCAGCGGAAATGGCAGGGCGCCAACCGAGCAACCTTGATGAAAAGGGCGTGTCGCTCGTGGGGCGACCGTTGTACGAGGCCTTCGTCAGGGGCTACACGGCCAAGCAATGGCAGACCGACCCTCGCGAGCTGCCGGCATCGATCATCGCCAGGCTGCCCGTGCGCTACTCATACGACAACAGGTACTTCTCCGACACCTACGAGGGCCTTCCCGTCGAGGGCTACGCCGCGTGGTTCGAGCGGATGGTTGACCACCCATGCATTGACGTCAAATTGGGCGTCGACTTCCTCGCCGACGCTGGCGAGTTCACACGTTCGCGAGTGGTCGGCCAGGTGCCCGTAGTCTACACGGGTCCTGTCGACAAGTACTTCGCGTACGAGGAGGGAGAGCTCTCCTGGCGCACCCTTGACTTCGAAACAGAGGTCGTCGGCGTCGGCGATTACCAAGGCGTTTCCGTCATGAACTACGCCGACGAAGAGGTGCCGTACACCCGGATTCTCGAGTTCCGCCACTTCCACCCTGAACGCGACTATCCGCGGGACATGACGGTGATCGCGCGCGAGTTCTCGCGCTTTGCCACACGGGAAGACGAGCCGTACTACCCGGTGTCAACCGGCCGCGACAGGGAACGCCTCGCGGCATATCGAGAGCTCGCGCGGGGCGAGCAGCAGGTGCATTTTGGTGGCAGGCTCGGCACGTATCAGTACCTCGACATGCACATGGCGATCGCCGCCGCCCTTGCGGCCGCAGACAACGACCTCGCCTAGGAGGCCGGTGCGGGGCTAGTCGGCTGTGGGGGCGGAGGTCTCGGCCGCACGCCTGGCGTGCCGAGGACTACCAGGCGCGGGCGTCGGCAGCAGGACGCGGACTACAAACCACTCGTCTTCCGCGTGGGCGGTGAGAGACCCGCCGTACTTCTCCGCCGTCTCCCGCATGTTCTTGAGACCGTAGCCGTGGTGAAGCGAGCTCGCTTTGGTGGTCTGGGGGAGGCCGTCGACCATCTGAAGCGTCCCCCTGAAGACGTTCTCCACCTTGATCATGGCGAAGCCGCCTTGGCGGTACACCGCGATCCGTACCAGGCGCTGCGCCGGGTCTCCTAGCGACGACGTGGCTTCGATCGCGTTGTCGAGCGCGTTGCCGACGAGGGTGACCAGGTCCATCGCGTCGACGAACGCGATCGCGGTGCCGTCGGCGACAGCAGCGAGGGTGATCTGCATGCGGTCGGCCTGTTGGCTCTTGGCCGTCAAGAGGGTGTCGAGAACGTGGCTGCCGGTATCAAGAGCGGACGTCTCGTAACCACGGATCGAATCCTCAAGCTGGTCGATATAGCCGGCCCTGGCGTCGGGGTTTGATTCTGCCCGGATTGCGTGGATGTAGTACTTGAGGTCGTGGTACTTGCGGTTCACCACGTCGATGTCGTGCTTGGACTGCAGGTAGCGGTCGCGCTGATTGCGAAGCATGACGTTGACCGCGTTGACCTCCGTGGCGCGCAGCAACTCGAGGCGCTGACCGCGCAACGCGAAGAGGATCACGAAGCCGCACAGGTCCACCAGCGTGCGGATGTAGAAGACCTCCGGGCCAACGGGGCCCGAGAAGGGGGTGTTGGTGGTGATGAAGCTCAGGTTTGACATGAGGAACGTCACGATCGCCACCACCACCGTGACGATGAGCGTGCGGTTGTCCACCACCACGCGGTGGTCGCGAGGGAAGTGCTTGCGCTCGGCCGAATAGGCCATCCCAAACACCGCGACGTAGACGCCGATCAGCAGCGCGACGCTCGACATGCGGGTCGCGTCATCGCCGCCGAGGAAGAAGACATCAAGCTGCCACTCGAGCGAGGCCAGCAGTTCCGCGAGCACGAACGCCCTCGCGACCAGGTCTCCCGCTTCGCGCAGCGACACGTCGGCGCTCGCGTAGATAAAAGCGAACATGGTGCCGACAGCCGCCGCCATGCCCACCGTCCACAGTTCAAGCGGCAGGGTCTCCGCGACCAGTTGGACGCCGATCAAGGCGGCAAGGCCGACGACGGCAACGGGGACGAGCGAGATCAGCGGCAGCCGCTTGCGCATCAAGGAGATGTAGACCAGACAGGCCGACCACTCGGCCAGAGCGGTGAACACACGGGGGATGTCGGGCAGGCCTTCGATCATGGCGTGGTCTTGCCTCCCACAAAGTCGGTGAGGGCCTCAAGGAAGGCGCGTCGTCGTGGCCTGCTCACCTGCAACTCGTCGCCCCCTGTCATGACGCACGTGTGCTGTTCTACCCGGGAGACGTGCCTGAGGTTGACGATGTAGCAGGAGTTTGAGCGGAAGAAGCCCCGGCCCTCCAACTCCTGGTCCATGGCCTTGAGCGTGCCGCTGAACGAGTGCTTTCCGCTCAGCGTGTGGACCGTGATGCGGTGCTTGACGGATTCGACGTAGACGATGTCGGTGGTGGGCACTCGCGCCAGAGTGTTTCCCACTGTCAACACCACACTGTCGCCTTGATGGCGCTGCAAGCGGGCGAGCGAGCGCCCCATCTCTTGAGCAAAGGCGAAGTACGGCACCGGCTTCACCAGGTAGCTGAGGGCGTCGACCTCGTAGCCTTTGATGGCGTACTGGGCCATGTTGGTGACAAAGATGATGATGACGTCGGAGTCCACCTCGCGCACCCTGTGGGCGGCCTCCAGACCGTCCATCCGAGGCATCTGCACGTCCAGCAGCAGCATGTCGTACTCGGGCCGGTAGCGCTCCACGAGGTCGGCCCCATCGGCGAACTCACTGATCGCGAACTCCACGCCGTGCTCTTCCGAATAGCGCGCGAGGTGGTCAAGGAGTCCGCGGCGGTTGACGGGGTCGTCTTCGACCACTCCGATACGAATCACAGACGTTCCTTGGCTCTAGGGGCGTCCCCTCGGCGCCTGTCCGATTCTAGCAACCGCACAACAGGCATGTCCGTTCGCGCCCGGTTGGGGCTTGACTCGGCCCGCTTTGAGGTCTAGATTGCGCAATGTCAACCAATACGGGCCCAAACGGGCACCGAGTATCTCCGCCTCTCGCAATGACGCGAGGCATAGGAAGGGAAGGTACGCATGTCAGCACCTGATATGCAGGCAAACAAGAACCGTGAGGGCGGCGGGGCTGCCGCTCAGGTTCAACGTCTAGGCCGATTCATGTCGGCCATGATCATGCCCAATATCGGCGCCTTCGTGGCCTGGGGCCTGATCACTGCGCTGTTTATCGAGGCGGGCTGGATCAACAAGGTCGCCGAACAGTTCAATGGTGAGCCGCACGACGGCGTCATGGAGTGGACTGCATCGATCGCGGTGATCGTCGGACCCATGATCACGTACTTGTTGCCATTGCTCATCGGGTACATGGGCGGCAAGTTGGTCTACGGCACGCGTGGTGCCGTGATCGGTGCCGTGGCCACCACGGGTGTGATCGTGGGCTCGGATGTGCCGATGTTCCTTGGCGCCATGATCATCGGGCCGGCTGCGGCGTGGTGCCTCATGAAGGTCGAAGGGCTGTGGCAGGACAAGGTCAAGCCCGGTTTCGAAATGCTCGTAGACAACTTCTCACTCGGCATCCTCGGCGGTTTCATCGCGATTCTCGGCAAGATCATCATCGGGCCGGTGGTCGAGCGCGGCGTGGAGTGGGCCGGCGAGGGCGTGGACTTCCTCGTCGAGAACAACCTGCTGCCGCTCGCGTCCATCGTGGTCGAGCCTGCCAAGGTGTTGTTCCTCAACAACGCCATTAACCACGGCGTCTTCACCCCGCTCGGCACGGCCGAGGCGGAGGATGCAGGCAAGTCGCTGCTGTTCATGATCGAATCCAACCCCGGACCAGGTCTCGGCATCCTCGTCGCCTTTGCGTTCTTCGGACCCCGCATGCTCAAGGCCGCCGCTCCCGGAGCGATCATCATCCACTTCTTTGGAGGCATCCACGAGATCTACTTCCCGTTCGTGCTCGCCAAGCCGAAGATGATCGCCGCAGCGATCCTGGGCGGGATGACCGGCGTGCTGGTCGGTGTCCTCTTCAATGGCGGACTCGTAGCACCTCCGTCGCCAGGATCAATCTTTGCCTGGGCTGCTTTCACGCCGCCGGGTGTGGGGAACTGGGTGGTCATGCTGCTACAGGTCACGTTGGCCGCCGCCGTGGCGTTCACCGTGGCGGCGTTCCTGCTCGGGTTTGGTCGTGAGGCCAAGCGCGAGGACGGCGCCGAGGACAGTGCCAACGAGACTGCGTCAGTCCCGGCGTAGCGTTAAGCACATCCATACAACGAGGTAGAGGAGAAAGCGATGCCAACAATCAATGGTTCCGACGTCAAGCGTCTTGTGGTGGCGTGCGACGCAGGCATGGGAAGCTCCGTCATGGTGGCAAGCACCTTGCGATCCAAGCTCAAGAAGCATGGAGTTGAGGTGATCCACACGCCCGTCGACGAGATTCCAGCCGACGCGTCGGTGGTCATGTGCCACCAGGGCTTGGCGTCCCGCGCCCAGACCACCGCGCCCAACGCGGTGGTGGTTCCCTTCGCTGTCTTCATGGGCGACCCGGCCTTTGCCAAGGTCGAGAACGCCATCGCCCAGGGTCAAGACCTTGAGTCCTGACCCTCGGGCGATCCTCGAGCCCAGCGCCGTCCGCCTTGGCCTTGAAGCCAAGGACAAGGCGGACGCGCTGCGGCAGTGCGGGGAGGTCCTGACCAAGATCGGCGCCGCCTCCCCGGCCTACGCCGACGCGATGCTCGAGAGGGAAGAGTCCGTCTCGACGTACATCGGCGAGGGCGTGGCAATCCCCCACGGCACCAACGCGAGCCGCGAGCACATCGAGCGCGCGGCGATCGCCTACCTTCAGTTTCCCCACGGAGTCGACTGGGACGGCAACGAGGTGCAGGTCTGCATCGCGATTGCGTCCCGCTCAGAGGAGCACGTCGACATCCTGCAGTCCCTGGCCACCGTGCTCATGGATCCAGAGTCGGCCGCCGCATTGCGTGAGGCGTCGTCCATCGACGACGTCATGGCGCTCTTGTCTCCCCAGGCCTAACCCCCGCCAAGGAAGGAAATACCAGTCGTGAAAGCCCTGATGTTCTATGCCCCCGAGGACGTGCGCGTCGAAGACGTGCCGGAACCGGAAGTCGGCCCAGGCGAGATCAAGCTGCGTGTGCGCAACTGCTCCACGTGCGGCACGGACGTGAAGATCTTCTACAACGGTCACCAGAACCTCTCGCCGCCGCGCATCATCGGCCACGAGATCGCTGGCGAGATCGTGGAGATCGGCGACGGCGTCGAGGGCTGGGAGATTGGCGCTCGCGTGCAGGTCATCGCGGCCGTGCCGTGTGGCGACTGCTATGAGTGCGAGCGCGGCTGGATGGAGGTCTGCCAGAACCAGACGTCGATGGGCTACCAGTACGACGGCGGGTTCGCCGAGTACATGATCGTCCCTCGCGAGGTGCTCAAGGTCGATGGCCTCAATCGCATTCCAGAAGGCGTCGGCTATGACGAGGCCTCCGCCGCCGAGCCGCTCGCTTGCGCGATCAACGCGCAGCGCATCCTCGGCATCGAAGAGGGCGACACGGTCGTCGTCTTCGGGGCAGGTCCCATTGGGGCGATGCACATCCGCCTCGCGCGGGCCAACGGTGCCGGGAAGATCTTCCTCATCGACGTCAATGACGAACGCCTCAAGATGACGGCCGACGCCGTTCACCCCGACGAGGTCATCAACGGCGCCACGGTGGACGTGGTGGCGCGCGTCAAGGAGCTCACCGGCGGCCGGGGCGCCGATGCGATCATCACCGCCACGGCCGCGAACATCGCTCAGGAGCAGGCCATCGAGATGGCTGCCCGCAACGGCAAGATCAGCTTCTTTGGCGGACTGCCAAAGACCAACCCCACCATCACGTGCGACTCCAATCTGGTGCACTACCGCCAGTTGCGCATCTTTGGTGCCAACGGCTCGGCGCCACACCACAACAAGGCGGCTCTTGAGATGATCGCCTCAGGAAAGGTGCCGGTAAAGGACCTGATTACAGAGCACATCGCGCTCGAGAACGTGCTAGATGCGTTCGACATCGTGAAGCGTGGCGCTGCCATCAAGGTCACGGTCGAACCGTAACTCTGGCGCTTGAGACGAGGAGAGTGACGGGTGTACGCCGCTGAACGACACGAGGCCATCCTTGACCGCGCACGCGCTCAAGGGCGGGTTGAAGTGGGAGCGCTGGCAGAGGAGCTGGGGGTCACGGTCGAGACCGTGCGTCGCGACCTGACGGCCCTCGAGCGACTCGGCGTGGTGCGGCGTGTTCACGGCGGCGCCTTGCCGGTGGAGAGGCTCACGCTCGAGCCGACTCTTGCGGCGCGCGAGACCCAGCGATCCGAGCAAAAGCAGCGGATCGCAGAGCGCGCCGTCGCGGAGATCCCCGACGGCGGCTCGATCCTGCTCGACTCTGGCACCACGTCTTACGCCATCGCGGGGCTTCTTCCTCGCGACAAGCGTTTCACCGTGGTCACCAACTCCATCGCGATCGCCTCGCGGCTCTCCGACCTTCCCGGCATCGAGTTCATGATGCTGGGAGGTCGGGTCCGCAGTCGCACGGGTGCCGCGGTGGGGCAGTGGACCACCGACGCGCTCAAGTCCATGGCGATCGACGTCGCGTTCTTGGGAACGAACGGTTTCTCGGTGGAGCGCGGCTTCACTACGCCTGACCAGGCGGAGGCCGCAGCGAAGCGGGCGATGGTGACTGCCGCGAGGCGCGTCATCGTGGTCGCCGACGCCACCAAGGCCGGCCAGATCCATCTTCACCGCTTTGCCGAGGTGTCAGAGGTGGCCTTGCTGGTGACGGACGCAGGCCTCGACGACGAGACAACGGAAGATTTCGATGCGGCTGGAGTGGAGGTAGTGCGCGCATGATCGTCACACTCACACCGAACCCCAGCCTGGATCGCACCATCTCGGTTGACCAACTCCGCGTAGGAGAGGTGCACCGAGCGGGCGGGCTGCACATTGACGCGGGCGGCAAGGGCGTGAACGTCTCGCGCGCGCTCGCGGCGAACGGGCTGCACACGGTCGCCGTGCTGCCCGCCCACGGTGCGCCGGCTGTCGAGTTCTCCGCCAGGCTCGACGGCGATGGCGTTCCGCACGACTTCATCGCGCTCGAAGGTGCGGTGCGTACCAACATCACGATCGTCGATGCCCAGGGCGTCACGACCAAGATCAACGAGTCCGGGAGGGCGTCCACTGCGGCCGACGCCATGGCCATGCTCGATGCCGTCGACCGTCACACGGCCGACGCTGCCTGGGTCGTCGGTTGCGGCAGCTTGCCGCCAGGAATTGACGGCGGTCTCTACGTCAGCCTCATCGAGCGCGCGAGGGCTCGTGGGGTGAAGGTCGCGATCGACACGTCCGGCACAGCGCTGCGCAAGGCGGTGGCGGCCCTGCCCGACCTGATCAAGCCCAATCACGAAGAACTCGAAGAACTGGTAGGCGCCGCATTGCCCACCCTTGCCGACGTCCTGGAGGCCGCACGCTCCCTCGTGGCCGACGGCATCGCCGCTGTGGTGGTCAGCCTGGGTGAGCACGGGGCACTTGCCGTCGACGCGAACACCGCGGTCCACGCGTCGGCCGTGGTGGTTCACCCGCAGTCGACGGTGGGCGCTGGCGACTGCCTGCTCGCCGGTTGGCTCGCCGCCCTCGAACGCGGCGGCTCGCTGACAGAGGCGCTTGAGGCGGGCGTGAGGTGGGGAGCCGCAGCCGTCGCCTTGCCGGGAAGCACCGTCCCCACGCCGGGAGACCTCTCGCTTCCCACCGTCACGGTGTCCGCCGAACTCCCTCTCGACCTTGCCTTGTCCTCATCACTAGGCCACCTGGCCCCAACGCACAAAGGATGATTCCCATGCCTACTCGTACCGTAGAGATCGGTTCCTCCGTTGGCCTTCACGCGCGCCCCGCCGCGCTGTTTGTACAGGCCGTCAACGAGTCTGGCGCCGCCGTGACCATCTGCAAGCCTGGTGGCAAGCCTTCGCCAGCCAACTCGATGCTCTCGATCATGGCGCTCGGCGCCAAGCACGGCGACACGGTGGAACTTGGCTGTGAAGCCGACAACGCCGACGAGGTGCTTGCCACCCTTGTGGCGTTGCTCGAGCGCGACCTCGACGCCGAGAAGTAGGGCAGCGATGGACAGCGTCGTCCAAGGAATTCCCGTCAGTTCGGGAGCCGCCTTTGCTCCCGTCGTTCAGGTGGGCGCCGCCGTGCGGCCGCCAGCAGACGAGGCCGTGCTGCCCGCCGCCGAGGCCGAGGAGCGCATCAGGGCTGCCTTGGCGGAAGTGGCGACGGAGATTGACAGGCGTGCGGCGTCGGCAAGCGACAACGCAGCGGAGATCCTTGGCGCCACGGCCATGCTGGCGCGCGACCCTGGCCTGATTGACGGTGCTATTGCTCACGCGAGCGCGGGCAAGGGGCCGGCGCAGGCGATCGACGCTGCGACTCAGGACTACATCGACCAGTTTGTCGCGCTCGGCGGCTACTTCGCGGAGCGTGCAACCGACTTGCGCGACGTGGGCGATCGTGCCATCGCCGCCGTGCTTGGTGAGCCGGCGCCAGGAGTGCCCCCACTCACGGGCGAGTGCGTCCTGGTCGCCATGGACCTCGCGCCCGCCGAGACCGCGACTCTCGACCGCTCCAAGGTGGTCGGCATCGTCACCGAGCAAGGCGGCCGCACCAGCCACACCGCGATCCTTGCAGCCCAAATGGGAATCCCTGCCGCCGTCAAGGTTGCCGGCGCGACTGATATTGCCGACGGCACCCCTGTGCTCGTCGACGGCGACACCGGCCAAGTGCACCTGAACCCCACCGGAGAGTTGGTCGAGCGCCTCCGGCAGCGCTCCCAGCGCCGCGAGGCTGCGCTGGCCGATAGCAGCGGCCCTGGAATGACCAAGGACGGCAAGCGCGTCGCGTTGCTGGCGAACATCGGCGGCGTGGAGGATGCGATCGCCGCGGGACAGGCAGACGTCGAGGGGGTCGGTCTTTTCCGCACAGAGTTTGTGTTCCTGAGCGCCTCGTCGGCGCCCACCGTTGAGGAGCAGGCGGAGATCTACCGCCAGGTGTTCGAGCCCTTTGAGGGTCGACGTGTGGTCGTGCGCACTCTCGATGCAGGCGCAGACAAGCCGCTCGCCTTCGCCAATCTTGGGGCGGAAGAGAACCCCGCCCTCGGCAGGCGTGGCCTGAGGCTCTCAGCCGAGCGGCCCGACCTGCTGGACGCTCAGCTCGAGGCGCTGTCAGTCGCAGCGAGCGAGACGGGCGCCGACGTGCGGGTCATGGCCCCCATGGTGGCTCTCGTCGAAGAGGCCGCCTGGTTTGCCAGGCGGGTGCGCGAGAACGGCCTGAAGTCTGTGGGCGTGATGATCGAGGTACCAGGCGCGGCGCTGCGAGCGGAGCACGTGCTCGACGAGGTCGACTTCGGTTCCCTTGGCACCAACGACCTTGCGCAATACACGATGGCCGCCGACCGCATGCAGGGCGAACTGTCGGACCTCCTCGACCCGTGGCAGCCAGCTCTGCTCGACGTGGTGGCAGCTGCTTGCCACGGCGGAGCGGTGACGGGTAAGCCGATGGGGGTGTGCGGCGAGGCAGGGGGAGACCCGCTGCTCGCGCTCGTGCTCGCCGGACTCGGCGTCTCGAGCCTGTCGATGGCACCTACCAAGGTGCCGATGGTACGGCTGTCGCTGTCGCTGCACACGTTCGCGCAGTGCCAGCGGCTTGCTCATCTTGCCCGCTCGGCGCGTACCGCTCAGGAGGCACGGGAGGCCGTCATTGCGTCGGCGTCGCCCGAACTCACCGCCTTGTTATGACGGCTGAGGCCCTCGCGCATTAGCCTTGGCCCGTGACAGGTGACAACCCGCGGCTACCCCTGACCGCACAACGCCTCGCCTCGCTCGTGGGAGAGCAGGCCGCGCTCTCCGCGCTCGCGGTGACCGCGGCGTCTCCCTCGACCAATACGCAGCTCATCGAGGCACTCGCTTCCGCTCCGATGGACTGGCCTCACATGAGCGCGCTGGTGGCCGATCATCAGACGTCCGGACGCGGGCGCGCTGGGCGCGAATGGGAGACGCCTCCAGGCGCCGCGCTGACCGTCAGCTTTGTGCTCAGGCCCAGGCTTGATCCCGAGCGCTGGGGACTCGTTCCCCTCGCCGTCGGCCTCGCGTGCGTGCGCACGCTGCGCGGCGATGGTGTCGAGGCGTGGCTCAAGTGGCCCAACGACGTGGTGGTGTTCGTGGAGGGCGAGGAGGTCCCCGGCTGGGGTCTCATGCGCAAGATCGCAGGCGTCCTGTGCGAGCGCCACGATGACGCCGTGGTGGCGGGCATCGGCGTCAACGTCTCCCAGACGGATCAGGAGCTCCCTGTGCCTCACGCGGCGTCGCTGGCCACGCTCGGCGGCCTCCGGCTCGACCGTCGTACCCTTCTTGACGCCCTTGCTCACAGCGTCGCCGACGCTATTGGCCAGGCCGAGCAAGACGCCGACGCCTTCCTTGCCGACGTGGAGGCCGTCACGGTCACCTTGGGGCAGCAGGTGGTGGTGGAGCGTCCAGGGGAGTTGCCGCTGTCGGGTAAGGCCGTGGCGCTCGCGGCCGACGGCGCGCTGATCGTGCGCCCCGCAATGGGGGAAGACGTCACGGTGCGGGCGGGAGATGTGCGGGTGAGGAGCGCGACGTGACCGAGGCTCGTGAGGGAGGCAATCTCGAGCGTGCAGGCGTCTCGCTAGGCATCGCTCTCGTGTTCTTCGCCGCGTTCCACCTCGCCTGCGGGCGTCTGGCTGCGCGAGCGCTGGATGGCGAGGACGGAGTGTTGTTCGAGCTCGACTTCTGGCCGGCCCTGCTGCTCTACGGCGCGCTCGGCGTGCTGGTATTGGTCCCGTTCGCCGTGTTCACCGTCGGCCTTGGCGTTGACGTCGTCACGCGGTCGTGGTCACGACCGCTCGCCGCGGTGGCACATGGCGTCGTCGGCCTGATCTTGGGGCTGGGTGTGGCGGCGTTGGGTGTCTGGTGGGGGTTCGCCGATTGGCCGACGGCCGTGGTGGCCTTGGCCATGCCGCCAGGGTTGGCAGCTTTCGCCACGCACCTGGTCTCGCCCACCGCCATGAAGCGCAGGGCCGTGGCTCGGTGGGCGTGGGCGGTCGCGACCGTGCCCATCGCGGCGTCGCTGTTGTTCGTCGTGTCGGTGTTCGTTTTCTCGCTGCGTTAGCGCCTTCAGGCAGGCTCCACGAGCTCCGGCGCGTTGTTGCGGACGTTGCCAACGGCCTTGTCCACCTCGTGCCAGGCGAGGTCTGGGGCGTCGGCGTGTGCCGCGTCCAGGACGTCGTCCTTTGCCGACGCCGGATCCAGCCACGTACGCCACGCGTCGGCGCGCATCATGACGGGCTGGCGGTCGTGAATGTCTCTCATCTCGCCCCTGGCCGCTGTGGTGACGATGGCGCACGTGATCAGCCAGGCGTCGTCGGGGCTCGGCCTCCACGCCTCGAGTAGTCCGGCGAAGGCGAGCGGGGACCCATCTGTGGGATGGATGAAGAAGGGCTGCTTGCCGGAGGCATCGGTGCGCCATTCGTAGTAGCCGCTGGCCGGCACGATGCAGCGGCGGCGGGAGAAGGCGGTGCGGAAAGACGGCTTGTCCGCAATGGTCTCCAGCCGGGCATTGATCATGCGGGAGCCCACCGAGGGGCCTTTGGCCCATGAGGGCACCAATCCCCACTTCGCGATGTCGAGCTCTCTGGACTGTTCTTGCTGGCGAATCACCCTCACCATCTGCATGGGCGCGACGTTGAAGGAGGGGGGTAGCAGGCGTTCGTCGTCCGCGCTGACCGCGAGGGAGAAGGCGTCCGCCAAGTCTTGGTCGGCAAGGAAGTCTGCATAGCGGCCGCACATGCCTCCATTGTGCTCCGATGTGACAAAGTCCACCTGGCGAATCGCCGGCGCCAAGCGGTGCGAGCACTGCCCCCAGAAGTGGTGTGCGGGCCCCGCGTGGGTCGCTGCGAAATGTCTGATTGGTCACTTTCAAAGTAGGGCAAAAGGGACATAACGCCGCACTTGTGAGGCTTTTCACACGGGCCTCCAATGGGCCCGTTGCCGCCCCCGACTGCTTGGCAAGAGGGGGTCCCAGTGCCATCGTTGAGGCATCGGGCAGCAGGAGGAAGTAACCCCACGGAAGGGAACTCTCATGGCAACCCGTGTCGAAACTGTCGCGGTCCAGCCGCTCGCCACTCGAGCACTGGCATCCGCCGCAAGTTACGTCGTGATCTACGGCGTGACCTTCGCGTTTTTCGCCCCGCCGGCCACCAGATTGGCCGCGAGCGGATACGCCGCACTCGACGCCACTAGCGTCACCTTCGCCCTGCTGCTCGTAGCGGCGTTGACGGTCACCTTTGGTGCCACCATCTTCGGTTACTCCGTGGGATGGAAGGTCGAGTCGGATGTGCGCAAGCGCCGGATGTCCGAGACGCGCGGTGCCATGGAGTTTGCTGTTCTTGGCACCCTTCTTGCCCTGGCGACCGCCGCCGTCTTCATCTTCATCGTCACCGCCGGGTCCGGCGTGAGCCTTTCCCTCGTCGGTGCTGCGGCTCTTGGCCTGGCAGTGCCGGGAATCATGGCGGCGTGCTGCACCCGCTCCGTGGTGGACCACGTGGCCGCTGCTAAGCGCGACATCTTTGCCACCTCCCTGAGCGCGCTCGTGGTGATCGTGCTCGTCAACTACCTCATCGTCGGCTCCCTTCCTTCCATGGCCGACCTGCCCCAGCTCTTCGGACTGTAGGCAGTACCCCGTCGGCACTTCCGCCCGAGTTGTCGACGGCTCCTCCAACACGGCGGCCGCCTCGCCCGAGGTGGCCGCCGTGGTCTTTTCTTGGATTGCAGACGGCGGATACCGTGGTGGGATGGACCGACTTGCGCTTCCGGTAATGGCGACGCGGGTCTCAAACCTGCAGGTTTCGCCGACGCCGCGACGTCCTGCACCGTCGCAGTTGATGTGCGGAACCCGGGGCTCGAGGTGCACGAGGAAGGGCGCGTGATGGTCGGGCCGGGCGTGGAAGGCTCGCCATTGGGGGGCGATCGTCGCAACGATGGTCAAATCGCCACAAGGCGCGTGGTGCTGAGCCACGTCGCGGGGTGGTGCGTGGTGGCCGTTGCGCCATTTTGTGCGCTCGTCGGGACTTACCTCTTTGCTCAGTTGTTTCTCGGTGGTTCCGACGACTTCATCGAGATGATCACAGGAATCTTGTGGGTCGCCATGTATCTTCTCCCAGTTGCTCTTGGGGTGTTCATCCTGGGCGCGATCGACATCGGCTTCTTGCTGACCTTGAGGCGGTTCACGAGATGGGCGCGCTGGCAGAAGGCCGCCATACCCGCGGCCCTCGTCTCCGTGATCGCGATGGCAGGGTTCAGCGCATACATCGCGATGACGATGTACAGCTTGAGCGGCACTGGGCACTACTACGCGATTGCTGCTGGAGGTGCCGCGGTGCTCGGCAGCGCTGTCTTCGTGAGTCACATGCGGTACTACCGGCGTCGGTTGTAGAGGAAGAAGGCCTCTCCCTACGTGCGATCGGGACCACGGTGTGATGCGGTTCACCCCGTTGCGGCCGATGCAGTTCCGTTGCCCCCATCCACAGGGGCTCCCGCGATTCCGCGTTTCCCTCTAAGGTTTCCGGCATGGGGGCTGAGACAACTATCGCTATCGAGTCGCAGGTACGGGACCAGATCCGCAAGCGCGGGGTGGATCCTGTTCGGGACGTGGCCGCGGTCAGGGCGCTCGTGGACGACGCGTTGGCGGCGTGGGAAGAGCGGGCATTGGTGGGCGCGGTCGCGCCGGTCGAGGACCGCGCGGCGCTCGCGAAGTCGGTACTCGACAACGTGGCAGGGCTGGGCCCGCTGCAGCAGTACCTCGATGATCCTGACGTAGAAGAGATCTGGATCAACGAGCCAAGCCAGGTGTACGTGGCTCGCAGGGGAGCGTCAGAGCTCACCTCCACCATGCTCACGGCGCAACAGGTGCGGGACCTGGTGGAGCAGATGCTGAAGCTGTCCGGTCGCAGACTCGACTTGTCCAGCCCCTTCGTCGACGCCTCGCTTCCGGGCGGTGAGCGGCTGCACGCGGTCATCCCCGATGTGACGCGCGAGCACTGGTCAGTCAACATCCGCAAGTACGTTGCGCGGGCCAACCACGTGCAAGACCTCGTGGCGCTCGGATCCCTGCCTGCGCAGGCGGCGGCCTTCCTCGGGGCAGCGGTGGCGTCCGGCCTCAACGTGCTCGTGGCCGGTGCCACGCAGGCAGGCAAGACTACGTTCCTCAATGCGCTCGCGGGCTCGATTCCGCCCCGCGAGCGGGTCATCACATGCGAGGAGGTCTTCGAGCTGAAGATCCCGCTGCGTGATGTCGTGGGACTCCAGTGTCGCCAGCCGTCGCTCGAGGGCACGGGGGAGATCCCTCTACGCCGCCTCGTCAAAGAGGCTCTGCGGATGCGACCCGACCGCATCATCATCGGGGAGGTGCGCGAAGCCGAATCACTTGACATGCTTGTCGCTCTCAACGCAGGCGTTCCAGGTATGTGCACCATCCACGCCAACACGGCCAGAGACGCCATCACCAAGATGTGCACCTTGCCGTTGCTTGCGGGCGACAATGTGTCCGACCGCTTCGTGGTGCCGACGGTCGCGTCAGCCATCGATATCGTCGTTCACCTTGAACTGGATGGCAGGGGCAAACGCCGAGTACGTGAGATCGTCGGGGTGCCTGGCCGGGTCGAACAGGGCATCATCGAGATCAGCGAATTGTTCCACCTCAGCGGGAACGATTTGGTGCGGGGCGAGGGCTACCCGCCTCACGAGGAGCGATTCGCCAGGGCGGGCGTGAGGCTCAGCGATCTGTTGGCGAGGCAGGCATGAACGCCGCTCTTGGGCTCACGCTCGGCGCTGGGCTGTTCCTGGTCTGGTGGTCGTTCTGGCCGCCGCTCGCTCCCACCCCGCGCAAGGCGGACGGGTGGTACGCACGGACTCAAGACCGCCTGATCCAGGCGGGAGCACCCGCGGTCACCCCGTGGGCGCTGGTGTCCTCATCTGCTGGGCTCGGGTTGGTCGTGGCGGTATTGGCATCCGGCGGTTCAGGGTCTCCCGTGATTGGATTGGCGTTCGGAGTGATCGCCTCGCGCGGGCCCTTTGCGCTGGTGCAGGCGCGTGCGAATCGCCGCCAGGCGTCGATGCGAGAGGTGTGGCCCGATGCTGTGGACAACCTCGCGTCGGGCATTCGGGCGGGACTGTCCCTGCCGGAGGCGCTCGGCCAACTCGGCGAACGCGGGCCGCAGCATCTGCGCGAGCCCTTCACCGCCTTCGCCGAGGATTTCCGCGCCTCCGGTCGCTTTGGCGACAGCCTCGACGCGCTCAAGGCGCGGCTAGCGGACCCTGTGGGCGACCGCATCATCGAGGCGTTGCGACTCACCCGCGACGTGGGCGGTACCGACGTGGGGAGACTATTGCGGACGCTGAGCGGTTTCCTCAGGGATGACGCTCGCACCCGCGGCGAGTTGGAAGCCCGCCAGAGCTGGACGGTGAACGCCGCTCGGCTCGCCGTGGCAGCTCCCTGGGTGGTACTCGCGCTCTTGTCCACGCGACCCGAGAACGCGCAAGCGTATAACTCCGCCTCGGGCTTCACCGTGCTCCTGATAGGAGGCGGAAGCACCCTGCTCGCATACCGCCTCATGGTCAGGCTCGGGCGCCTACCCGAAGAGAGCAGGGTGTTGCGATGAGCCCGAGCACGGTTCTGCTTGGCCTCGCACTCGGTGTTGGCCTCGCCATGGTTGCTGCCTGGTGGCGTGCGCGTACGCCTCGGCTTGCAGACCGTGTGGCACCGCATCTGCGAGCGTCCGTGGCGGACGAGTTGCGCCGACGCGCGGAGCCAATCACGCCGTTTCCCACACTTGAACGCCTCATTGCACCGGTAGTGCGAGACGGCTCACGCTGGATCGAACGATGGGGTTCTCCCGGTCAAGAGCTCGAGGCACGCTTGCGCCGCGCGGGCGCAGATCTGACAGTGGAGCAATTCAGAGCCCACCAGGTGGTGTGGGGCGTCGGCGGCTTGGCGCTCGGTGCCATCGCCGCCGTTCTCCTCGCGGCTTCGAGGGGTTCCTCCCCAGTCGCGCTCGTGGTGCTCATCGCCGTCGCAGGCGTGGGTGGCGCCGCCGCGAGGGACTACGTTCTTTCGCGAGCGATCGCACAACGGGAGCAACGCATCGTCGCCGAGCTCCCCACGGTCGCAGAACTACTCGCACTTTCGGTCGCAGCGGGCGAGGGCGCTGTAGGCGCGCTCGAGCGCGTGTCACGCACGACGCACGGTGTGATGGCGGAAGAGCTTCGCGCCACCCTTGCCGCCTCGCGAACGGGCACGCCGTTGGCGCACGCCCTGACGCAACTGGCCGATCGCACGGGCGCGGTACCGTTGCGGCGCTTCGCCGACGGAGTGGCCACCGCCGTCGAACGTGGAACGCCACTCGCCGAGGTCCTGCGGGCGCAGGCACAAGACGTGCGCACTGCTGGCCAGCGCGCACTCATGGAAGAGGGGGGCAAGCGAGAAATCGCGATGATGGTCCCCGTGATCTTCCTCATTCTTCCGGTCACCGTCATCTTTGCGGTGTTTCCGGGACTCACCACTATTCGATTGGGTCTGTAGATCGCAGGCCCTGCTGGGGGAAGGGAACAACATGGTGCAGCTCAAAACGTGGCTCGACAGTCGCGACGCCACTGACGACCGAGGAGACGTGCCTGGTTGGGTGCTCATCACGCTCATGACGGCGGGTCTCGTTGCTGGGATATGGGCTATCGCGGGCCCCACACTCAATGACCTGTTCACCAAGGCCATCGAAGGTGTTACGGGAGGGTAAGCACGGGCAGGACGACGGCAACGTTGTTGTCGAGTTCGTCTTGGTGTCCATCCTCGTCATCACGATCGCGATGGGGGTGATTCAACTTGCCGTCGCCCTGCACGTGCGCAACATGCTCGTCTCCGCCGCATCCGAAGGAGCGCGTTTGGCTGCCACCAACGACCGTGGACTGGCTGACGGTGTGGAGCGCACTGAGTCGCTGCTGGCTGAATCGCTTGGCGGATACGACGCGAGCGCCTCCGCGATCGACACCGTGATCGACGGTGCGCCAGCGACTCAAGTGACCATCACCGCACCCGTGCCGGTCTTTGGTCTGTGGGGCATCGGATCAATGACGGTGTCGGCCAGGGCGTTCGAGGAGGTTGATCGTGATTAGTCCACGGCGACGCGCTCGGCGACCTGTTCACCACGACGACGAGGGGGCGGCGATGCTGGAATTCATCGCCTTGTCGCTCTTGCTGCTCATTCCGCTGGTCTACCTCGTCGTCACCGTGTCGCGCATCCAGGCAGGGGCGTTCGCAGCGGAATCAGCCGCCGGCGAGGCCGCGCGCACCTTCGTGGTCACTGGCGTGCATGAATTGGAAAGCGGTGCAAGCCGCGCCTCCGCGACGCACGCAGGGCAGACAAGGGCCCAAGCTGCCGTGGGACTTGTCGCGTCCGACTTTGGCTTCACAGACGACGAGGCGGCGCTAACTGTCGCCTGTGCCGGAACGTGCCTTGAACCAGGAACAGACGTCACTGCCGAGGTGACCATGCACGTCACGCTCCCAGGTATCCCTGGCTTCCTGAGCGGCGCCATCCCGCTCGAGGTCGAGGTGGTTGGCTCGGCACGCTCGCCCGTCGACAGCCTCACGGAGGACTCATGAACAGGTGGCGTCGCGCGAGTTCTGACGAGGGCACCATCGGGATCCTCACCCTCGGCTTCACGGTGCTTGCTCTCATGCTCATCCTCGTCGTGTCTGCCGCTACCGCGGTGCATATGACGCGCTTGCGGCTCACGCACCTCGCCGACGAACTTGCCGAGGATGCGGCCGACGCCGTCGACACCGGCGGATACTTCGACGGTCCCAGCAGCGATCAGGCCGCACTCGATCTGGCACACGGCGCGATGACGGCGGCGGTGCAGCGCCATGTAGACCGCAGGGGAGTGGATCGGCTCGAGGGAGTCACGCTCGTCTCCGTCGAGGCCCCCGACCAGTCCACAGCCACCGTGACGATCGAGGTGACGGTCTATCCGCTGTTTGGCGTCGAGGCGCTGATGCCCTTCGCCGACGGCATCACGCTACGCGCCACAGGCGAGTCCAGGACGTTCTAGCGGCCTCAGCCGCGCCTACTCGGTCGTGCCCACCGCCAAGGTGGCAGCCTCTGTCGCCACCGCCCAAGCGTCGGCGCTGCCCACGTTGCCTGACTGCACCTCGCTCAACACGTCCTGCAAGGTCACCTCAATCACCCCGTTGTTGGGGGAGTAGAGGCTTTGCGTGGGCAACTCGGTCACGGCCCTGGCCAGGATCGGCCCCACCGGGGCGTCGTTGAAGAAGGGAAGCTTGTAGGACTCAACGGAGTCGTCCTCATACAGGTCAGGCTGCGAGGGCAGAGAACCCGTCGCTTGGAAGACACGCAGTTGCTGTTCTGGTTGGATCAACCAGCTCAGGAACTCCCACGCGGATTCCTGCTCGGACGGCGTGCCTTGAGAGGGGATCGCGTAGAAGGAGCCGCCCCAGGACCCCCCGGGACCAGGGATGTCGGCGATATCCCACTTGGCGCTGCCGCCATTGGTCTCCAGGACGCTCTGGATGTATCCCATTCCCCACACGGGACATAGGGTCGCCGCGAACGTGCCGCTGTCGAGACCCGTGTCCCACTGGTCGGTAAAGGGGATCACCCCTGCCGACAAACCGGAGTCGATCGCGCTAAGCGCCACGTCAAAAGCGGGCTTGACTGGCTCGAGCGCCAACGTGCCCTCGGCGGCGAAATAGCTCGCGCCCGTCTGCGCGCGCACGGGCTTGAGCAGCGTGCCAGCGTCGTCAAGGAAGGCCCCCGCGCCGCCCGCAGCTTCATACTGCTTGCCCAGCTCAAGGAAGCCTTCCCATGAGTCGGCCATGGCCCGCTCAACGGCCTCTCTCTCGACCGGAAGCCCGGCGTTCTCGAACAAGTCGCGCCGATAACAGAGGGCCAAGCCCGAGACGTCGGCGCCGATGCCCACCAATTGCGAGCCGTCAGGAGTGGAACCCTGAGCCCACTTCCATTCGAGATAACGTTCCTGGTAATCGCCAGCATTGAAGGTCAGGAGGTCGGCGAAGGCGTCGGGCTGGGCGGCAAACTTGCCGATGTAGTCCTCGCCAATGGCGACGATGCTCGGCGCGCCAGCTTCCGCCACAATCTGGCGCTGGAGCTCGTCGTGGAGTTCGTTGTAGTTGCCGGAGATCAGTTCGATGTTGACCTCGGGGCGCAACTCCTCATATTCGACGGCGAGAGCCTCGAGCCCGAAGTCGCCCCAATAGGCGACCGACACCGTGACGACATCGCCAGCGGGAACCGTGGCGCTGGGGGAGGGGGAAGCGTCGTCGCCCAGCAATCCGCACGCGCCTAGAATCAGGCTCGAGCACGCGACTGCCGCGAGCGTGCGCCCAGCCGTCCTGTACGTCAACGTCATTGTCACTCCCCTGGTGCGTGCCACGGATACAGGCTCTCGGGACATTGCAGTCACTGTAGCGGGCCGCATCGTCACCGGCGAAGTCGGCACTTGGGACCCAGGACCTTGAGGTCAAAAGTCCTGAGATTCCCGTGCCCACAGGGCATACCCTGGGCGGTAACGGTGCTACAGCGCCTACTCCCCATGCATTTCCCCATGCAGGAAGGTTTTACCGAGATGACAATCGCGGCCAAAGGAACCACCCACCCCGAGTCTGACGCCCAGCAGCTTGACGCCTGGCGTTCGTTCCCCACCGGGCCCTGGACAGACACCATCGACGTGCGCGGATTCATTCAGTGCGCGTACACCGAGTACACCGGGGATGACACCTTCCTCGCGGGGCCAACAGAGCGCACCACGCGCGTGTGGCAGACGCTGCTGGGCATGTTCCCCCAGGAGCGCGAAAAGGGTGTCTACGACATCGACTGGAAGACGCCGGCGACCATCACGTCGCACGCGCCCGGTTACATCAGTGAGGACGACAACCTGATTGTCGGCCTGCAGACAGACGCACCACTCAAGCGCGCGATCATGCCGTACGGCGGCTGGCGCATGGTGGTCAAGGAGCTCGAGACCTACGGCTACCCGGTTGACCCGGAGTTGGAGACCGTCTTCTCGACCTACCGCAAGACCCACAACGACGGCGTGTTTGACGCCTACCCCCCGAACGTGCGCGCCGCCCGCTCGAGTCACATCATCACAGGCCTTCCCGACGCCTATGGTCGCGGTCGCATCATCGGCGACTACCGTCGCGTCGCCCTGTACGGCGTTGACGCGCTGATCCAGGCCAAGAAGAACGACCGTGTCGAGCTCGACATGCAGCGCTCCACCGAAGACATCATTCGCGACCGCGAAGAGAACTCGGAGCAGATCAAGGCGCTGAACGAGCTCAAGCAGATGGCCGCTTCGTACGGCTACGACATCTCGAAGCCTGCGACCAACGCGAAGGAAGCCGTTCAGTGGCTGTACTTCGCCTACCTCGCGGCGGTCAAGGAGCAGAACGGTGCGGCCATGTCGCTCGGGCGCACCTCGACGTTCCTGGACTGCTACATCGAGCGCGACCTCCAAGAGGGCACGCTGACCGAGGTCGAGGCTCAAGAGCTGATCGACGACTTCGTCATCAAGCTGCGCATCGTCCGCTTCCTGCGCACGCCCGAGTACGACGCGCTGTTCTCCGGCGACCCGCTGTGGGTGACCGAGTCCCTCGCAGGGCTTGGTGAGGACGGCCGCTCGCTCGTCTCCAAGACCACGTTCCGCTACCTGCACACGCTGTACAACCTCGGCCCCGCACCTGAGCCGAACATGACGGTGCTGTGGAGCGACCGCTTGCCGCTCGGCTTCAAGGAGTTCTGCGCCAAGGTGTCGATCGACACCTCCGCAGTCCAGTACGAGTCGGACGAGCTGCTGCGCTCACAGTGCGGTGACGACGCGGCGATCGCTTGCTGCGTCTCCGGCATGGAGGTCGGCAAGCAGATGCAGTTCTTCGGAGCTCGCGTCAACCTTGCCAAGGGCCTCCTGTACGCCATCAACGGCGGTCGCGACGAGGTGAGCGGCAAGCAGGTATCGCCGACGCTGGCACCCGTCGCGGGTGACGTGCTCGACTTCGACGACGTCATGGGCAAGTTCGACACCTTCCTTGACTGGTTGGCAGAGACGTACGTCGACGCCCTCAACGTCATCCACTACATGCACGACAAGTACGCCTACGAGCGCATCGAGATGGCGCTTCACGACAAGGACGTCCTGCGCACCATGGCTTGCGGTATCGCTGGCCTGTCGGTCGCCACGGACTCGCTGTCGGCCATCAAGTACGCGAAGGTCAAGCCTGTGCGCGACGAGACCGGCTTGATCACCGACTACGAGGTCGAGGGCGAATACCCCACCTACGGCAATGATGACGACCGCGCGGACGACATTGCGGTGGACCTGGTCCGCCGCTTCATGAACAAGATCCGCAAGCAGAAGACCTACCGCGGCGCGAAGCACACCCAGTCGGTGCTGACCATCACGTCCAACGTGGTCTACGGCAAGGCCACCGGCAACACGCCAGATGGTCGTCGTCTCGGCGAGCCTTTTGCCCCTGGCGCCAACCCCATGAACGGGCGCGACGTGCACGGCATCATGGCGTCGGCGTTGTCCGTCGCAAAGCTTCCTTACGAGGACGCTGAAGACGGCATCTCGCTCACCACCTCGATCGTGCCCTCGGCCCTTGGTCGCGACCGCGACGAGCAGGTCACCAACATGGTCGGCATCCTTGACGCTTACACGGTGAGCCAGGGCTTCCACATGAACGTCAACGTGCTCAACCGCGAGACGCTCGAAGACGCCATGGAGCACCCGGAGAACTACCCGCAGCTCACCATCCGGGTCTCGGGCTACGCCGTCAACTTTGTGCGGCTCACGCGCGAGCAGCAGCTCGACGTCCTGTCGCGCACGTTCCACGCGGGCCTGTAACACTACTGACAGTACGGCGCCCCGTCCGGAAGGCAGGGGCGCCGCTGTCGTAGTGTTGGCAACCCCGGAAGTCTGGAGCAATTGTGACCAACGAATCGGTACCGGTCGACGTCACGCTCGGGCCCCCCATGGAGATCGCCGACGCTGAACTAGCGGCGAGCGAGAGCCTCGTCGACAACACGGCTGGCTCGGTCCACTCCTGGGACCTCGTGACGGGCGCCGACGGCCCAGGAACCCGCATGACGCTGTTCATGGCAGGGTGCGGCCTGAGATGCCAGTACTGCCACAACCCCGACACGTGGCGCATGAAGGACGGTGTGCGCCACACCGTTGACGAGGTGCTGGCGCGCGTGACGCGCTACTCCACGATCATGAAGGTCACCGGCGGTGGCCTCACGATCTCGGGCGGAGAGCCGCTCCTGCAATCGCACTTTGTCACGCAGGTGTTCAGGCGCGCCCACGACCTCAACATCCACACCGCGCTCGACACCGCTGGCCTGCTGGGATCGAGGCTCACGGACGATGACCTCAACTACATCGACCTCGTGTTGCTCGACATCAAGTCTGGGATCCCTGACACCTACAAGCGAGTGACGGGAAGGCCACTACAGCCGACGCTCGACTTCGCCGAGCGCTTGTCGCGCCTTGGCAAGAAGACGTGGATTCGGTTCGTGCTCGTTCCAGGTTTGACCGACGAAGAAGAGAACGTCGACGCGATTGGCAAGTTTGTGGCGACGCTTGACGGGGTCGAGCGCATGGAGATCCTGCCGTTCCACCAGATGGGCAAGGCTAAGTGGGAGGCCACTGGCGAGCCGTACCTGCTGGGAGACACCAGGGCCCCCTCGCAGGAGCTGGTGGACCGGGTGAAAGCCCAGCTAGAGTCGTATGGACTGCCGGTCAAGGTGGCGTGACGCTTCCCTGAATGCCGCTAGGCGTTGGCCGTCATCTCAGCACCACATACCCAGGGGGGTATAGTAGAACCATGACTACTCGCACCTTTCGAGCCACCATCCTTGCCGCTATTGCCGCCGTCGTTCTGGCGGCCTGTTCCTCTGACTCGCAAGAGCCGCCTGCGTTCGATGGCTCTCACGTGGATGAGGGCGCCTTCGCGCTTGCCGTGGAGCAGCCCGGCGTGACCGTGATCGATGTCCGCACCCCGGCTGAGTTCGCCGAGGGCCACCTGCCGGGCGCTGTGAACATGAACGTCGAGGACCCGGCGTTCGCCACCGCGGTGGCCGGCCTTGAGTCCGCTGCTGACTACGCGGTCTACTGCCGCTCCGGCAACCGTTCTCGAGTGGCAATCGACCTGATGACCCAAGCGGGACTCACTCAGACGGTGGGCCTTGAAGGTGGCATCAGCGCCTGGCGCGGCGAGATCGTCAAGTAGGGCGATTGCGGCGACAGTCTGCCGCGAGCTCCTAGTCCTCTGGCTGCAGCAACCCGCCGGTGACGAAGCCGCGCACGGTTCGCACGGACAGTGCGGCCACGATGGCGGTGGTGACCGTCAGCACCACCCCGCCAGCCCACGCGTAGAACGATCCGGAACCGGCCTCGTATGCGGCGATGAACGCGACGACGGCCGCGCCGAGCGGGAAGGTGTAGGCCCACGCCGGAACCGCGAACGGAACCTTGCGCAACGAGGTGGCGTGGCTAGCGAGCACCAGCAGGTTGAACAGGGTGACGGCCAGCAGAATCCTTGCGAGCGGGTCGGACCACTCGCCTCCGAGCCGCACCCATGACAGTGCCGCAACTGCCGGCGGGGCAGCCATGATCGCGAGCGTGGAGGCTAGCCGCTGGGGCATGGTGCCAAGCACAAACAGCCTGGTGAGCACGATGGGCATCATGCCGAGCCAGTAGACAACCCCGACGCCGAAGAAGTACCACGACACATCAACTGGGGCGTGGGTGGTCTCGGCGAGCGGCACAACCATGTTGCCCACGACCGGGATAAACCAGGCGGGATGCACGTGCACATGCTGGATCTGCGCATCGGTTGACCACGTGCGCACCACCCAGATGGTGATCACGAACATAGCGACGGCGCCCGGCCACCACAGTGCGCCTGACACGCCTCGCGAGTGGGGCAGGAGGGCGACGGCGGCAACCAGGCCAGAGATGGGAATGGTTGCCGTGAACGCTGCCTTGACGGGGTGCCTGACGGCGCTCACTGAAATTCCTCAGTTCTGCTCACTGAAATTCCCCACTCCGGGTCGCTTCCGCACATAGAAGCGGGCCTTCCTCGATGCTGATGGTCTTCGACCACACACCAGCTCGAGAAAGGCCCTGCTCCTATGCTTTCAGAGGAGGACGACGTGGACATCCACGCGCTCAAACGCCAGGGGATGACGATCAGTGAGATCGCCCGGCGCACCGATCACGACCGCAAGACAATCCGCGCCTATCTGGCTGGCCAACGCACCCCAGGAGTGCGTCACCGTGCCGCCCCGGATCTGTTCGACGCGTTCATCGCCTACGTCACCGCCCGTCTGAGCGAGGACCCGCATCTGTGGGCGGTGACGCTGCTGGACGAGCTCGTGCCACTGGGCTTCGAAGGGTCGTATCAGACCTTGACTCGCCAGATCCGGGACCGGAGTTTGCGGCCGGCCTGCACGGCCTGCGCGCATGTGACCAAGCGGCCCAACGCGATCATCGTCCACCCGCCGGGTGAGGAGACGCAGTTCGACTGGGTCGAGTTGCCCGACGCCCCGGCCGACTGGGCGTTCCCAACCAAACGCGCCTACGTCCTCGTGGGTTCGCTCGCGCACTCGGGGGTTTGGCGGGCGGTGATCTCCCCGTCGATGGACCTGCCCCACCTGCTGGCCGCGATGACGGTGCTGCTGGGCCTGCTGGGCGGCGTGACGAAGATGTGGCGGTTCGACCGGATGAGCACCGTGCTGAAGGCGGGGACGAGTGATCTGACACCAATGTTCGCCGCGTTCTCCAAGCACCACGCGGTCAGCGTCGTCGCTTGCCGGCCCCGGTCGGGCAACCGCAAGGGCGTGGTCGAGAAGAACAACCACACCGCCGCCCAGCGTTGGTGGCGCAACCTTGCGGACGATGTCACCCTTGAGCAAGCGCAGCAACGCCTGACCGCGTTCGCCCAAGGGCAGGACGGTCGACGCCGTGAGGGACGCGACGGGTCCACGACGGCCGCAGTCATGTTCGCTGCGGAACGGCTGAGCCCGTTGCCACCGATGCTGTTCCCGGTGGTGGTGACCGAGGAGCGCACCGCGACACGGCAGGCGCTGATCGATTGGCGCGGGAACCGGTACTCGGTCCCGCCGGAACTGGCTGCGGCCCGCGTCATCGTCCATCAACGCCTCGGTGCGGCCACCATCGATATCGGGACCATCTCCGGCGTGGTGCTGGCACGGCACCAGGTTGCCGAGCCGGGGCTGGGGGTCACGATCCGCGACAGCAGACACGTCACCGCCCTGGAGACCATCGCCCTGGCCGCTGCGCCTCCAGGCCGCCCGCACCGGAAGAAGGAACGCATCCCACCGGGCACCGCGGCCCGCCGCGCCGCCATGGCGCTCACTAGCGCCACCGAACCCACCACCGTGATCAGCCTGGCCGCCTACGAGACGGCCGCGAAGAACAGGAACACCCTCCAATGAACACACCACTCACCACCGCTTCCACCCTGACGGCGACGACGGCCGCGACGCCGGCGAGCGTGTTTCAGCAACTACGCGGCCACCTCACCGAACTGAAACTCGACGACGCCGCCGACGCCCTGCCCCGCGTCCTGGACCAAGCCCAAGCCGAGGGCTGGTCGCTGACTCACACCCTCGAGCGCCTGCTCGCCATCGAGGTCACCGCGACCGACGCCAGACGCCTGGCCGGCCGGTTCCGCTTCGCGAACCTGCCCACCGGTGCGACCCTTGCCGACTTCGACCTCGACGCCGCCTCCGGCATCGACAGCAACCTCCTGACCGAGCTTGGCACCTGCCGCTACCTCGACACCGCAACCAACGTGCTCCTGATCGGCCCTCCCGGAGTCGGGAAAACCCACATCGCGACCGGCCTCGGCCATGCGGCTGTGACGGCCGGTTATCGCACCTACTTCACCTCCGCCGCCGACCTCGCCGCCCGCTGCCACCGCGCCGCGATCGAGGGCAAATGGGGCACCATGATGCGGTTCTTCGCCGGACCCACACTGCTCGTGATCGACGAGCTGGGCTACCTGCCGTTGCCCGCCGAGGCCGCGTCAGCACTGTTCCAGGTCATCAACCAGCGTTACCTGAAAACGTCGATCGTGATCACCACGAACCGGCCCGTCGGCGCCTGGGGCGAGATCCTCGGCGACACCACCGTCGCCGCCGCGATGCTCGACCGACTCCTACACCGATCCGTCGTCGTCACCCTCGACGGAGGCTCCTACCGGCTCCGCAACCACGCCGCCGCAGCCGACGAACTACGCCGCGTCACAACCGGCACAAACTTCCGCTAACCTGACCCCGCGACCTGGGGAACTTCGCCGAGCAAGACTGGGGAATTTCGCTGAGCGCCGTCATGCCGCCATTCAGCAGCCACCGCGCTCCTGTGGCGGACGGCCTTGGTGCCATAGGCGATGAGCAGGGCCGCAAGTACGCCCAAAGTGAGCCAGGCGAGCGCCTCGCCGATCACCGCGGGGACGGTGGTCCACACCTCCGCGGCGCGGTGAAATGCGGTCGCTAGCGCTCCAAGGCCCATCGGAATGGAAAAGGTGCCAACGGGAAGGTGAACGATGGACCGGCTCTGCCCGGATTCCAGCTCCTGCATGGATTGCTCCTTGTGACGTTCGCGGCGCCGACGCGCGTCGAGCGCGGAAGCACTGCGAGCATACCCCCGAGGGTATCGGTTCCCATAGTGCGGCCGGGTGGAGTGGGCGGACAATGCCCCTGGTCCTAGATCAAGGGTCCCGGGTGGGTCCCCTGCCTCAGCACGTGCACTCCAAGGGTGTTTCCTACGGGTTCGCCGTCCAATTGTTACCGAGAAGGTGCTGGATAGCCGGGACTTCATGACCTACGTCCTGCCCTGACGGGGGACCAGGACCACCACTATTGGTGCACAGGCTTTTGAAGGGAGAAGTACATGTCGATTCTCGACAGAGAAGCAACGGTGGCCCCACCGGGGTACAACCGTTGGCTCGTCCCCCCCGCTGCCCTCGCCGTGCACCTGAGCATCGGCCAGGTCTACGCCCTGAGCGTCTTCAAGACTCCGCTTGAGGAGCGCCTCGACATCAACCACACCCAGAGCGGTGTGACGTTCTCGATCGCGATCGCGATGCTGGGCCTCTCGGCGGCTTTCGGTGGTCGCTGGATGGAGCGCCACGGACCTCGTAAGGCGATGGTCGTCGCGGCATTCGCGTGGTCTCTCGGCTTCATGGTTGGCGCCGCAGGTATCGCTCTCGGCAGCATTTGGCTGGTCTACCTCGGCTACGGCGTCATCGGTGGCATTGGTCTTGGCATCGGCTACATCTCGCCAGTGTCGACGCTGATCAAGTGGTTCCCCGACCGCCCAGGCCTGGCCACTGGCCTCGCCATCATGGGCTTCGGTGGAGGCGCGATGCTCGCTTCTCCCGTTTCGAAGGCGCTGCTCGATGCCTTCAGCGACGGCACGCCACAAGACGGACTTGTTCCCACGTGGATCGTGATGGGTGCCGCCTACTTTGTGCTGATGATCCTCGGTGCCGCCGTGGTGCGAGTGCCGGCCAAGGGATGGAAGCCGGAAGGCTGGGAGCCGAAGCCGGCGGCAGCCGCACGGACGACGGCTGGCCAAGTGAGCGCCAAGAACGCCATCAAGACCCGTAGCTTCTACCTGCTGTGGATCGTGTTGTTCACCAACGTCACTGCGGGAATCGGCATCCTTGAGAATGCCAGCCCGATGATCCAGGACTACTTCCCCTTTGACGAGGCAACAGGCAAAGGCGTGAGCGCTGCGGCCGCCGCTGGCTTCGTCGGTCTCCTGTCGCTCGCCAACATGGCGGGCCGCATCGGTTGGTCGAGCCTGTCGGATGTGATCGGCCGGCGCATGACCTACGTCAAGTACCTCGGAGCAGGCGCTGTCTTCTACGCGGCGCTCGCGTTCGCAGGTTCCACGTCCATCGCCGTGTTCGTGTTGCTCGCCTTCATCATCATCACGTTCTACGGAGGCGGGTTCGCCACGATCCCTGCGTACCTCAAGGACACGTTTGGTGAGTTCGAGGTGGGAGCTGTTCACGGCCGCCTGCTGACGGCATGGTCGGCAGCGGGCATCGCTGGTCCGCTCATCGTCAACTCGATCCTCGACGCGCGTAGCAACGCTGGCGTCGAAGGCGCAGCCCTTTACGGGCCGTCCATGATGGTCATGGTGGGGCTGCTCGTGGTGGGCTTCGTGGCGAATCTGCTGGTCAAGCCTGCGGATGAGAAGTACCACGAGGCCGCCGACGCGGTGCCAGAGCACGAGCGCGCCGCGGCACAGAAGCTCGCGACCACAGGGAAGGGGGTCTGACATGAGCAAGGCAAATCCCCTCGCCTACGTCCTGTGGGTTCTTGTGGGCGCAGGTTTGGCCTACGGAGTCTTCGAGACTGTTGTGAAGGCGATCTCGCTCTTCACCGACTAATCGCACCTTGTCCAGCCGCCACTTCCGTGGCGCTCAAGCGGCCCGCACCTCCACAGGGTGCGGGCCGCTGTGCGTTGCAGCTCAGCTGTCCCGCCTCACTCTGAACCGGGACAGCGGCGAGTCCCGGGTTCTTGCGCCACAAGTCCCGGCTTTCCGCTTGCCGCGCGTGCTCGATACCCGCTCCGGTATAGGGACAGAGGTCCCGGGACCTAGGACCGCGGAAGGGGCGATCAACGTGGCATACCGTGAGCAATGGAACGCCCGCCAGGGCAGCCACTAGGAGGACATCCCCATGACGACCACCGCCCCCAAGGCAGGCACCGAGACCCAGACCGACGCGCCTTCGGTTGCCGCCGCAATTGACGCTCTCGTGGTGAAGGCCCAGAAGGCCCTCGAAGAGTACGCGAGCCGCACCCAAGAAGACGTCAACCAGTACGTCAAGAAGGCATCTGTTGCCGCCTTGAACCAGCACGGCGAGCTCGCGCTGCTCGCGGTCAAGGAGACCGGCCGCGGCGTCTTCGAAGACAAGGCAGTGAAGAACATCTTCGCTTGCGAACACGTGACGCACTCGATGGCCCCCATGAAGACCGTGGGCATCATCTCCGAGGACCCGATCACCGGCATCACCGAGATCGCCGAGCCCGTCGGCGTCGTCGCCGGCATCACCCCCGTCACCAACCCGACGTCCACCGCGATCTTCAAGTCCCTCATCGCGATCAAGACGCGCAACCCGATCATCTTCGGCTTCCACCCGAGCGCTCAAGAGTCCTCGGTCGCCGCAGCCAAGGTCGTGCGCGACGCCGCCATCGCGGCTGGCGCTCCCGAGAACTGCGTGCAGTGGGTCGAGATCCCCTCCCTCGAGGCGACCAGCGAACTCATGAACCACCCCGGTGTGGCCCTCATCCTCGCAACCGGCGGCAACGCGATGGTCAAGGCGGCCTACTCCTGCGGGAAGCCAGCCCTCGGCGTCGGCGCTGGAAACGTCCCCGCCTACGTCCACAAGTCAGCCAACCTGAAGCGCGCGATCAACGACTTGGTGATCTCCAAGGCCTTCGACAACGGCATGGTGTGTGCTTCCGAGCAGGCCGTCATTCTCGACAAGGAGATCTACGCAGAGGCAATGGGGCTGTTCGACCGCCTGCACGCCTACAAGGTCACCAAGGAAGAGAAGGCCAAGCTCGAAGAGTTCATCTTCGGCGCCACCGCCGGTGGTAGCAACTGTGCCGGTGCCAAGCTCAACCCGAACGTCGTCGGCAAGTCCCCCCAGTGGATCGCCGAGCAGGCGGGCTTCTCGGTGCCAGAAGAGACCTCGATCATCCTTGCCGAGGTTGCAGAGGTGGGCGAGAACGAGCCCCTCACGCGCGAGAAGCTGTGCCCAGTGCTCGCGGTGCTCAAGGCCAACGACACCGAACAGGGCCTCGTCTACTCCGAGAAGATGGTCGAGTTCCACGGCCTCGGTCACTCGGCCGCGATCCACGCGACCGACGAAGACCTCATCAAGGAGTTCGGCAAGCGCTGCAAGGCGATTCGCATCATCTGCAACGCACCTTCGAGCCACGGCGGCATCGGCGACATCTACAACGCGTTCCTGCCTTCGCTCACGCTCGGCTGTGGTTCGTACGGCAAGAACTCGGTGTCGAACAACGTCACCGCGGTGAACCTCATCAACGTCAAGCGCATCGGCCGGAGGAACAACAACATGCAGTGGTTCAAGGTCCCGGCCAAGACGTACTTCGAGCCCAACGCGATCCAGTACTTGCACGACATGAACGCCGTCGAGCGCGTCACGATCGTCACCGACGCGACGATGACCCGCATCGGCGTGGTCGACAAGATCATCGACGTGCTGCGCCGCCGCGCCAACAACGTGTCGCTGCAGATCATCGACAACGTTGAGCCGGAGCCGTCCATCAAGACGGTCACGGCCGGTGCCGAGATCATGAGGGCCTTCAAGCCCGACACGATCATCGCCGTCGGCGGTGGCTCGCCCATGGACGCCGCGAAGGTCATGTGGCTCATGTACGAGCACCCAGACATCGTGTTCTCGGACCTCAAGGAGAAGTTCTTCGACGTCCGCAAGCGCGCCTTCCAGTTCCCCAAGCTGGGCGAACTCGCCAAGCTGGTGTGCATCCCGACCACGTCGGGAACCGGCGCAGAGGTGACGCCGTTCGCGGTCATCACTGACACGGAGACGGGCCGCAAGTACCCGCTCGCCGACTACGCGCTGACCCCGACCGTCGCGATCGTTGACCCGGTACTGACCGCCAACCTGCCTTCGCGGGTCGCGGCCGACTCCGGCATGGACGCCCTGACGCACGCGACCGAGGCATACGTCTCCGTCTACGCGAACGACTTCACCGATGGTCTCTGCCTCCAGGCGATCCGCCTGGTGTTCGAGAACATCGAAGAGTCGGTCACCGTCGGCGGTGGCGCGGTCAAGGCTCGCGAGAAGATGCACAACGCGGCCACGATCGCCGGTATGGCCTTCGGCAACGCGTTCCTTGGTCTGGTCCACGCGATGAGCCACGTCACCGGCTCGATGTACCACGTCGCACACGGTCGCACCAACGCGGTCTACCTGCCGCACGTGATCCGCTACAACGGCAAGGTTCCCACCAAGCCGACCTCGTGGCCCAAGCAGGAGTCCTACGTGGCGCCCGAGCGCTTCCAAGAGATTGCGAAGATGCTCGGCCTGGCACACGAGACTCCAGAGATCGCCGTCGAGGCTTACGCCACGGCTGTCGAGGAGCTGCGCGCCAAGGTGGGCATCGAGCCTTCGTTCCAGGCGATCGGCGTTGACGAGGCGGAGTTCCTGTCAAGCCTCGACACGCTCGCGATGCAGGCCTACGAGGACCAGTGCGCACCCGCGAACCCGCGTCTGCCGATGATCGACGACATGAAGATCATGATGGAAGCCGCGTACTACGGAATCACGTGGGATGAGGTCAAGAACCGCACCGTCAAGGAGGGCTCAGCAGACCCCAAGACGGCGACCAAGGCCGCGAAGAAGTCAGCGAAGTAATTCCTGATAAATGCCGAACAGTCAGCGGGTCGGGACCCAGGTCCCGACCCGCTGACGCATTTCCAAGGCATGCTTTTCCGTGGGGAGACGTTGGGAGGGGACACCCAACGCCTCAAGGGGCCGGCGCAATGGGGAGCCGGCCCCTTTCCTCATGTCTGGGCACTTTTTCGGCTCAGAGCCCGGGCCCCAGGGGCGCGGCAGAACGGCACTAGACTCGTCTACCGTGGCTATCGACTTTCCCGCTGAAATCGCGGCACTACGCGGCACCTTCGGCCAGATCGAGGCGGTGCTCGACCCGGCGGCGCTCAAGGAGCGCATCGCCAGCCTCGAGGACCAAGCGTCGTCGCCCGACCTATGGGACGACCAAGAGAACGCTCAAGCGGTGACGAGTGCCCTCAGCGCCGCGAACGCTGAACTCGAGCGGATCGCCGGCTTCGGCAGGCGGCTAGATGACCTCGAAGTCTTGGTGGAGATGGCCGTAGAAGCGGACGACGCCGAGACGCTGGACGAGGCGGAGCGCGATCTCACGATACTCCGCAAAGACCTCTCCGCCATGGAGGTCAGGACCCTGATGGCGGGGGAGTGGGATGAGCGCGATGCCGTTGTCACGATCCGCTCGGGGGCGGGCGGCGATGATGCCACCGACTTTGCGGAGATGCTGCTGCGCATGTACCTGCGCTGGGCGGAGCGCCACGGCTATGCCGCCAAGGTGCTCGACACGTCGTACGCAGAAGGCGCCGGGATCAAGTCGGCGACCTTCGAGATCAGTGCGCCCTACGCCTTCGGCACCCTCAGCGTTGAGGCCGGGACTCACCGCCTCGCGCGGATCAGCCCCTTCGGCTCTGCCGACAAGCGGCAGACGAGCTTCGCGGCGGTCGAAGTGATCCCGCTGATCGAGTCGACCGATCACATCGAGGTGCCGGAGACCGACATCAAAGTGGATGTGTTCCGCTCTTCTGGCCCCGGTGGGCAGTCGGTCAACACGACCGACTCTGCCGTGCGGCTCACCCACCTGCCCTCCGGCATCGTGGTGTCGATGCAGGACGAGAAGAGCCAGATTCAGAACCGCGCCGCGGCGATGCGCGTCCTGCAGTCTCGCCTGTTGCTACTCAAGAAGGAGCAGGAGGCCGCCCAGAAGAAGGAACTCGCCGGCGACATCAAAGCGAGTTGGGGTGATCAGATGCGGTCCTACTTCCTCTACGGGCAGCAACTGGTCAAGGACCTTCGCACGGGCCAGGAGTCCGGTAACCCTGCCGCAGTGTTCGACGGCGACATCGACGACTTCATTGACGCTGGCATTCGCTGGCGGCGCTCGCTCGACGCAGGCGCGTAGGGGCTCCAACCCGCCTTGTCCTCACGACCAACTCGCCGCTTGCGGCGCTCCTCAACACGTCCAACGCTCCTCAACACGTCCAACGCCCGTCGCCCCACTCGGACACTCTCGCCCCGCGTCGACACTCCGAACCGTTTTGGCGGGCGACACGCCCCCGCGAGGGCCCGTGACCGAGACACGCCTGTGCGCCGGGGCCCAAAACGGTTCGGAGTGTCGACGCGGGGCCGAGGTTGCTCGTCTTTGGACGCCGGGACCTGGCGGTGTGACGCAAGCGACACCGCGCCAGCGGCGCGCCCTCCCCAGATCACGCCAATCGGCTACTTATGATGCCAGTGGCATGGGTAAGACCCCCCACGCCGAAGGCTGCCGTGATCCGACTCGACAACGTTTCCAAGGTGTACGCAAGGGGTGCACGCCCCGCGCTCGACGACGTCTCCGTTGAGGTTGAGCGCGGCGACTTCGTGTTCCTTGTGGGCTCGTCAGGATCAGGGAAGTCGACCTTCCTCAAACTCATCTTGCGCGAAGAGCGGCCCACGGCAGGGGACGTCCACGTTGCCGGACGCCACCTCAACAAGTTGTCGAACTGGCGCGTGCCGCACTTGCGCCGCGAGATCGGCGCCGTGTTCCAAGACTTCCGCTTGCTGCCCAACAAGACCGTGTTCGACAACGTCGCCTTCGCACTCGAGGTCATCGGCAAGAAGCGCCACCACGTCCAGTCGATGGTGCCTGAGACGCTCGAGCTTGTCGGCCTCGCTGGCAAAGAGAAGCGCCTGCCGCATGAGCTATCCGGCGGCGAGCAGCAGCGCGTGGCGATCGCCCGCGCCGTCGTCAACCATCCGCCCATCCTGTTGTGCGACGAGCCCACCGGAAACCTCGATCCAGGAACGTCCATCGGCATCATGCGTTTGCTCGACCGCATCAATAGGACCGGCACCACCGTGCTCATGGCCACGCACGACGACGAGATCGTCGACCAGATGCGCAAGCGCGTGATCGAGCTCAAGGGCGGTCTGCTCATTCGCGACCAAGACCGCGGAGTCTATGGGGCGGAGACGTCCGCATGAGGCTGAGATTCATCTTTGGCGAGGTCTTCAACGGCCTGCGGCGCAATTCCACGATGGCGCTGTCTGTGGTTCTCGTGACCTTTGTGTCACTGACGTTTGTGGGCGCAGCGGCGCTCACCCAGATGCAGGTGGACAAGCTCAAGGACGACTGGTACGGCAAGGTCGAGGTCTCGGTCTTCCTGTGCCCTGAGAACTCGCGCGAGGTGCGGTGCGTCGACGGATTGGCAACACCGGCGGAGGAAGACGCTATCCGCGACGTGCTGGAGAACGGCTCGGTCGCCCCGCTCGTCGAGGAAGTCGAGTACGAATCCCGCGAAGAGGCCTTCGAGAATCTCAGGGAGCGCGACACCGACAACCGTTTCGCACAGTTGACGGCGGAGGCTATGCAGGCGAGCTTTAGGGTGAAGCTCACCGACCCTGAACAGTTTGAGGTAGTCGCCGACGCCGTCGCTGGCATGGACGGGGTTGACGAAGTCCAGGACCAACGGGAGATCTTCAAGGGTCTGTTCAGCCTGCTCAACGCAGCCACCTTCATCGCTGCAGGCCTCGCCGCCGTCATGCTGCTGGCGGCAGTGCTCCTCATCACCACGACGATCAGGCTCAGCGCTCTCAGTCGCCGCAGAGAGACCAACATCATGAGGATGGTGGGTGCCTCGCGCGGGCTGATCCAGATGCCCTTCATGCTCGAAGGTGCGGTGGCAGCCACCCTTGGCGCTGTGCTCGCAGGCACGGGACTGTGGCTTGCTGTGCGCTATCTCATCGAGGACTGGCTCAGGGGATCTGTCACCTTTGTCGATTACATCAACGGGGATGACGTGCTTGCCGTCGCGCCTTGGCTACTGCTGATCGCAGTGGCGCTGGCGGCAGTGGCGTCTTTGGCAACGTTGGGAAGGTACACACGCGCATGACCAAGTCACCGTGGCGCACGCGCAACTTCAGGGTTGCGGCGGCATTGCTGCTTGCCGCGATGCTCGGCGCGAGCGCCGGAAGCATCGCTCAAGCCGGGGCCGGCGGGGTGCCCTTGTGGTCGAGCTATGACGACGAAATCGCGCAGGCTAACAAGGACAAGGCCAATAGGGAACAGCAGGCCAGGAACCTGGAGTACGAGCTCGCGGAGACGGATCAGGCGATCGCCGATGCCTCGATTCGATTGACGGAGCTCAATAACCGGTTGCCGATTGTTCAGGAGGAGTACCGCGTCGCCCAAGAGCGGTATGACGCGGCCGTGCTGCAGCAGAACATCGTTGCCGCCAAGCTCAAGGCAGCGCGCGCGGAAGACGCGGCCCTGACCGAGCAAATCGACGCTGACGACATCAAGATCAACGAGTTGCGTAACGTCCTCGCCGAGATCGCGCGTGCCGAGTATCAAGGCTCGCGCAAGGATGCGAGCCTCAGTATCTTCTTTGGTGCCCAGACGTCAACCGAGTTCGTGGACGACTACGCGTACCGCGAGACCACGTCCCGCGTGCAGTCCAACACGTTGGCCCAAATGGAGGAGCTCGCCGCGGTCAACCGCAACCGCAAGGCTCGTCAAGAAGCGGTGCGGGCTTACATCGAGGAGCTGAAGGTCAAGGCCGACGCGCTTGTGGTCGAGACCCAGACCGCCCGCGACATCGCTGCGGCGAAGAAGGCCGAGGTCGAGAGACTGCTCAAGGACGCCGAGGACCTGAAGGCCTACCTCGAGTCGCAGCGCGAGACGTACCTGGCCCAGCAGAGGCAGGCCGAAGCCGACGCCGCCGCGCTCAAGGCCGAGCTCGACGTTCTGTGGAAGAAGAAACTGGCCGAAGAGGCGACCAATGGCACCGGCTCATTGGTGAAGGGCTTCCTCAGCCCGCCCACGGCAGTGCCCTACATTACGTCGCCGTATGGCATGCGCCTCCACCCGATCTATCGCGTGTGGAAACTGCACGCGGGAACGGACTTCCGCGCGTATTGCGGAACGGCCATCCTGGCTACGGCGGACGGCAAGGTGGAGTGGGCCAAGTACGTCGCGGGCCTCGGCAACCAGGTGATGCTCTACAACGGAGTCGTCAGCGGCAAGGTGCTCTACACCAGTTACAATCACTTGGCGAGTTTCGCCGTCGGGGCTGGTCAGACCGTCAAACGCGGACAGGTGGTCGGCTATCAGGGCACTACCGGAACCTCGACGGCCTGCCACCAGCACTTCGAGGTCTACGTCAACGGCTCAACGGTTGACCCGATGAAGTACGTCGCCGACTGGTAAAGGGCTGTTGTACCTGCGCTAAGGGCCTTACACTGGTAGGTCGCGCCGCAAAGTCGCGATCGGATTCGAGTGTGCCTGGGAGGTGAGCCATGTCCGAGTCAGTCAAGGTGGTGGCCACTAACCGCTCTGCGCGCCACGACTTCTTCATCGAAGACGTGTTCGAGGCAGGCATGGTCCTCACGGGTACCGAGGTGAAGTCGCTCCGGCAGGGGCGGGCCGCTATCGGCGAGGGCTACGTCTACATCGATGGCGGCCAGGCGTGGTGCGAGAACATCCACATTCCCGAGTACACGCAAGGCACCTGGACGAATCACGCGGTGCGCCGCAAGCGCAAGCTGTTGCTCCACCACCACGAGATCGATGAGTTGGCGATCAGGACCCGCGAGAAGGGCCACACGATCGTGCCCTTGCGGTTGTACTTCGTGAAGGGGCGCGCCAAACTCGAGATCGGCCTGGCACAGGGCAAGAAGTTGTACGACAAGCGTCAGACGCTGCGAGAGAAGCAAGACAACCGCGAGGCGGAGCGGGCGATGGCGCGCAAGGGTCGCGAGTAGTTTCCCCCTCCTAGGCCAGGCGACCCGCTGGGGTTGGTGCAGAACACGGCATGATGGTTGACATGCGAACACTGCGTGCCCTGGTACTCGCCGCCTTGATGGTCCTCGTCCCCGCAACGTCGGCGTCGGCCGCTGCCCTTCCCGACGCTCCAGGGAGGGAGATCACCCGGTGGGACGAGACCTTTGCGTTGAATGCCGACGGTTCAGCCGACGTGCGCTTGGAGATCGACTTCGACTTCGGCAACGACCCTGGCCACGGGCCCTACCTGGTCCTGCCAACGCGCCAAGGCTACGACGACGAGCACGACAGGCTGTACGAGTTGTCGAACATCGACGCCTCGAGTCCCACGGGAGCGCCCTCCGAGGTGCACGTGACGCGAGGCACGAACTCGACCGAGATCAAGGTGGGTGATCCGAACATCGGCGACGTGTCCGGTGTCCAGACGTATGTCATCACCTACACGGTGGATCGAGTCATGAACGACACCACGGCTTCCGAAGGCGAAGGCAAGGCGGGGGACGAGTTCTACTGGAACGCCGTGGGCGATCAGTGGGAGATTCCGATCTCGCACGCGACCGTCACCGTGGAGTCGCCCGTTACGGCGACGGATGCCCAGTGCTTTGCCGGTCCGGCGAAGGGCGCCGACGCGTGCGCAGGGGCGTCGGTAGAAGGCAGCTCGGTCGTGTTTCGGCAGGACTACCTGGAACCCGGTCAGTTCTTCACCGTCGACGTGTTGTATCCGGCGGGCTCGTTTGTCACCGAGCCGAGGCTCACCGAACCGGCCGCCGATGCTGTCGACGACGTAAAGGAGGCGTTCACGCTCAACGTGGGGACCATCGGCGCGGCCCTCGTGATATTGGGGATCGGGCTCTTCCTCATCGTGAGAAGACTGCGCTCCACCGCCATTGACGAGCAATTCGTCGACGAGATCCCCGGACTGACGCCGCTCGGAATGGGCGCTTCCGACGAAGGCACAACACGGCGCGACTACAAGGCGCCCGTGGCGGTTCAGTTTGCACCGCCGCCTGGCATGCGGCCAGGCCAGATCGGCACGCTGCTGGACGAAAAGGCCGACTCAAGGGACGTGACGGCGACGCTCGTTGATCTCGCCGTGCGCGGTTACTTGCGCATCGATGATCTCGGCGAGAAGAAATCAGGGATCTTCTCCACGGAGCGCGACTACCTTCTTGTCCAACTGCGCGAAAGTGATGCCGCGCTGTTCCCGTACGAAGCGATGTTGCTCGATGCGTTGTTCAAGGACCGCACGGAGGTCGCGATGTCGGACCTCCACACCACGTTCGCGTCGTCCATGGCGTCGGTGCAAAAGCAGCTCTACAAGAACGCCACCAACCTGGGGTGGTTTCGCAGCAACCCTCAGCAGGCGCGGGCCGCGTGGGCGTCGTGGGGCGTCGTCCTCGTGATCGCAGGAATCCTGGGAACCATCATTCTCGCTCAGGCAACGCGGCTAGCCATCGTGCCGCTGCCGCTCATCCTGCTGGGCGTAGTCATGCTGGTCACCACGATGAACGCGCCAGCACGCACGGCGAAGGGCACCGCCGCTTTGCAGCAGGCGCGCGGCTTCGAGTTGTACATCTCCAAGGCCGAGGCCAATCAGTTGCGTTTCGAAGAGGGCGAGGATCTGTTCTCGAAGTACCTGCCGTACGCGATCGCCTTTGGCGTGGCCGACAAGTGGGCCAAGAAGTTCGAAGAGCTCGCAAGCCAGGGCCGCGCGCTCGCGGAGCCTGCATGGTACGGGGGCGTGGCGTACGGCACCTTCTGGATGCACTCGGCAGGCCTTGGCGAGCGCATGGGAGGCTTCGCCTCGTTCGCCGACACCGCCATGTCTGCGCCGACGCCGGGCTCGTCCGGCGGCTCTGGCTTCAGCGGCGGCGGGGGATTCTCAGGCGGTGGAGGCGGCGGAGGCGGCGGCGGGGGCTGGTAGCCGCCCGCCGCGACGCCGTCCGCTACGCGGAGTGCTCTGCGGGCAGGGGGTGCTCCCGCTCGAGCTGCGCGCCCTCGACGTCCACGTCAGGCAGGATCCTGTCGAGCCAACGCGGCAGCCACCACGCGCCCTCTCCCGCCAGGTGCATGAGCGACGGCACCAGCACCATCCTCACCACGAAGGCGTCAAACAGCACGCCGACGGCGAGGCCAAAGCCGATAGGCCGCACCATGCCAAGTTCAGAGAACACGAAGCCTCCGAACACCGACGCCATGATGATGGCAGCGGCCGTGACCACAGCCCTGCCGTGACGCACTCCAGCGACCACGGAATGGCGTGCTGACATGCCGTGGACGTACGCCTCGCGCATGCCGGTGGTGATGAACAGTTGGTAGTCCATCGCGAGTCCGAACAGGATCCCTGTCAACAGGATCGGAAGGAAGGCAAGCAGCGGAGCCGGATCGTGCACGCCGAAGAGCTCTGACATCCAGCCCCACTGGTACACGGCGGTGACGGCGCCGAAGGCCGCGAAGAGCGACAACACGAAGCCAGCCGTCGCCAGCACTGGCACCAGGATGGAACGGAAGACCACCACGAGGATCACCAGCGAGAGCGCCACGACCACCGTCAGGTACAGCGGCAGCGCCGCGTTGAGCTTCTCGATCACGTCGATGGACCCGGAAGCCTCGCCAGCCACGCCAATCTCGGTGCCGTCTTCAAGAGGCGACAGGGCCCGCAGGTCATGGACCAGCTGCTCCGTCGACTCGCTCGAGGGGCCCTCAGCGGGGATGACTTGGAAGGCCATGTAGTCGCGATCGGCCGACACCCCGACAGGCGCGACTGCCGCGACATCGTCGTTGGCAGCGATGACCGACTCGATATCCACCTGGGTGGCCAGAACGTCGTCTTCCGCCACTGGCTCGGCCAGGCGCGCCGTCACGAGCATCGTGCCATTGACGCCGTCGCCAAAGTTGTCGGCCACGGCAAAGTAGGCCTGGTATTGCGTTGACTCTTGGGGCTCTTGAGTGCCGTCCGGCAGGCCCAGTCGCATCGACAGCGAGGGTGCTGCCACCACCAGGAGCGCGCCGACGGAGGCCACGACGGCGCCGACGGCGACCACGTTGCGGAGGGGCTTGATGGGCTTCTCTGGAGCGTGAGAGCCGATCCTATTCCTGGCGGCCCTGCCGAGCACTCGCGGCCCGATGAGCCCGAGCACGGCTGGCGTCAAGGAGATGGCCGACAACACCGCGACGGCGACGCAGAAGGCCGCGACGGTGCCCATCACCCCGAGGAAGGGGATGCCCGTGATGTTGAGGGCGAGCAAGGCCACCATCACGGTGGCACCTGCGAAGACGACGGCGTTGCCGGAGGTGCCGTTGGCCAAGCCGATCGACTCGTACAGGTCCATCCCGTCGCGGAACTGCTTGCGGTGGCGGTTGAGAATGAACAGCGAGTAGTCGATCCCCACCGCGAGGCCGAGCATGACGCCGAGGACGGGGGTGATCGATTGCATGTCCTGGACGCCTGAGAAGGCGAGCGCGGTGAGCACGCCGACGCCGACGCCGACGACCGAGGTCATGAGCGGCTGGACGGACGGCCAGAAGGCTCGCATCATGATGCTCAGCACCAGGAGCGCAACGATCACGCCGCCAACCTCGCCGGGGCCAAGCACACCGGAAACGTCGGTGGTGAGGTCGGCGGAGAAGTCCGCGCTCACGCCCTCGATGGGTGCCGCTCTGATCGCTTCAATGACGGCCTGCTTGTCCTCTGGAGTGAGGGCATAGGTCTGCTCGGCGAAGCTCACCGTCACGAGTGCGACAGAGCCGTCTTGCGAGACCATGCGCAGATCCGCGGCGTAGCCGGCTAACTGGCGCCCGAGTTCGAGCTGCTCGCGCTGCTGGGCCACCTGTTCGCGGGCGTCGCTCACCTGGGCCAGTCCGTCGTCGATCTGTGCCTGCTGGGCCTCAAACTGGCCCTGATTGGCCTCGTAGACGCCGGCGTTCTTGGCCTGCTCGATCGCGGCGTCCAGTTGCGTCTGTGCCGCGGCGAGTTGCTGCTCCGTGGCGTCAAGTTCCTGGACCGCCGCGTCCAGAGCGTCGGCGCCTTCCGTCAACTGCTGGGCCTGCTGTTCCCGCTGCGCCTGAGTGGCGAAGGGGTTCATGGTGCCCTTCACGTGATCAAGCTCTGCCACGGTGGTCAAGACATCGCCGACTGACTGCTGCTGCTCAGCCGAGAAAGCCGAGCCGTCGGTGGTCTGGAAGACAACCCTGGCCGTGCCGCCTGTCAGTTCGGGCAACTCAGCGGCCAGTTCCTCTGTCACGCGCTCCGTCTCAAGTCCAGGGATCGAGAAACTGTCGGCGAGAGTGCCGCCAAACCCGAGGAACGCCAGTCCCGCGATCACAAGCGTGGCGAACCAGGCGCCGATGACGGCGAGGGGGCGACGTGCAGAGTTGCGTCCGAGTCGGTACAGGAGGTGGGCCACGAGCGGCCTTTCTGGAAGGGGAAATGGGGGTCAGGCGCCGTTGCCTCGGATCAGTGTAAGCACACCTCGCGGCAAATATCCAACAAGTGTTGTCTTTCTTTCTCGCGCGATCATTGACACAATCGACGGGTGGACGCGCGAATAGTGAGGACGAGGCGCCGCTTGCAGGAGGCGTTGCTCTCCCTCGCACGCGAGAGGGGGCTCGAACACGTCGCGATCAGCGACATCACGGAGCGCGCGGGCGTCAACCGCAGCACGTTCTATCAGCACTATGCAGATAAGGACACGGTGCTCGCCGACGCGCTCGATCGCATTGCGGGGGAGGCCGGTGCGAGGCTCGAGATCCCCTTGCTCCAGGCCAGCGGCCCACCGGAGCCGCTTGTGGCCTTCCTCGCCCACATCGACGAGTATGCCGACGTCTACCGCTCGGTGTTCTCCGGCACCGGCTCCGGCGTGGTGCTGGCACGGTTGCGGGCACGGGTGCGCGACGCCCTCGACGTTGCCTTGCTCGCTGCGCAACGCGTCGCGCCGATGGTCGCGCCTGCCGACGTCGTCGCTGCCGGGGTGGCCGGATCGATCGTGGGAGTGATCGGCGCCTGGCTCGAGATTGAGGACAGGCCAGGGCCTAGGGAGGCCGCGGCGTGGATCTGGGCGATCGTGGTGGAGCCTCCTGAGAACGGCATGCGCCGCTGACCAGCCGCGGGGTGATGCATGCGGAGACGGAGCGGCGGTGGCGTAGTCTCGAATCGTGCCTGCTATCCGAGTTCCCCTGCACTTGCGCTGGTCAGATGTCGATGCTTACGGACACGTCAACAACGCGGCGATCGTCGGCCTGCTCGAGGAAGCCAGGGTTCAAGCATTCTGGCGTGACGACGACCCGATCCTGCCGCCGTTGACGTCCACTTCGGATGCCTGGGTGCTCGTCGCTGAGGTCCACGTGAAGTATCGCCGCGTGATCGATCACCGAACCGAGCCGATTGAGGCGGAGGTCTCGATCATCAAGTGCGCCGGCGCGAGCTTCGTCATCGCCTACCGACTGCTTGTCGATGGGCTCGAGTGTGTGACGGCCAGTACGACCATGGCCCTGGTGGACGGGGCGACGGGCCTGCCGACGCGCATCGGCCCCGAGCTGCGCGCAGGCCTGCTGGAGTTCTCCTCATAGCGAAGGGGCTGTCCAGCGTCGGCGCTTCCGCGTAGACTAGAGGCACAACTCCACAGGGGATGATCGGTTTCGACGTGTGTTTGTATCGCAGGGGAAGCGGGCCAAGGACGCTGGGTTATCTTGTGAACGCCCCCAGCAAACTATAGGTGCCGATTCTAAGCGCACCGACTTCGCCCTCGCTGCTTAAGCGAGCGCTATGAAGTCCGTCAGCCTAGGTTTGTTCTCGACCTAGTTCCTGGCGTCATCTAGAGAACTTGCTGGTTGCTGGCGTCACAGCGGCAACCGGGACTTGCACTGTGACTGGGCCCATCTCACTTGCTCGCCTGATGCGGGTGAGGGGCCGAGAAATAGCTCTCAGGCTGCGCCCGGAGAAGCCCTGCTTTTGAACATGCGGACGCGGGTTCGATTCCCGCCATCTCCACTCATCCCTGAATGTTGACGTGAAAGGCCGCCGCACCCGGTTCGGGTGGGCGGTCTTTTGCGTTTGTCGGCTCTGGGCACCTACTCGCGATGAGGTACAACTCGGGCATTGTGCCTGATATCGCATCGCTTCTGTGAACCTTCGGTGAACAGAGGCAGGCAACCCTTACGCGTCACGCCATGATGCCGAAGAGCGCAGTGGAGGTGGCTGACACGATGGCCGAAGAGACCACACTCGACAAGATGATCGAGCCGTGCCGGGTGGTCGACGCGACCACCACATGCGCCCAAGTCGACGAGGAGTTCGCAGGCCAGTGGCAGGGTTCCTCGCTGCTCGTGCGAGCCGCCGATGGCAGCATCGGGCTGCTCGGGCGTGCGGCCTTCCTGTCGCGGATGGCTGGTCGCTACGGCTACGGACGGTCGCTGTGGGGAAGGCGGCCCGTCGCGGCCGTGGCAACGTGGGGCGTTCCCGTGGTGAGGAGTAGCACGACCACCGTTCACGCTGCGTCGCTGATCGTCGACAGCGCTCAGGGCTACCGCGACCTTCCCGTGGTTGATGACGACGGCGAGCCGATCGGCATCGTGCGACCAATACGCGTCATGCGCGCCCTTGCCGAGCAAACCGCACAGAGGGCGGCGACCGACGAACTGACGGGAGCGGCCTCGAGGGCACGCCTCATCGAAGGTCTCGACGAGCGCCTCGCGCGAGTGGCGGCTGGTGACGGTGCGGTGGCAGTGGCGTTCCTTGACCTGGACAGACTCAAACCGGTGAACGATCTCTACGGCCACACCATGGGCGATGCCCTCCTGAAGTCCGTAGCGCGCAGGCTGGCCGGCGCGATCGGTCCACACCACCTGCTTGGCAGGCTCGGAGGCGACGAGTTCGCGGTGGTGATGTCCCTGGAGCCCGCCCCGCAGCGGCGCCTGGAAGAAGAGGCGCTGGCACTTGGAGAGCGCCTGCGAGCGGCCCTCGCGCAACCCGATCCTGTGCTTCCGACACCGGCTGAGTCCCGTGCAAGCATCGGCGTGACGGTGGCCTCTGGTGCGGGCGTGAGAGGGGACCAACTGCTCAAGGCGGCCGACGAGGCGATGTACACCGCAAAAGTGGCTGGCGGCGACAGGGTGCGGCTGGGCGGGGCCTTTGGCGGCGTCCGTCACTCCTTGCCCACCGAAGACCTCGTGCTGGTCTATCAGCCATTTCTCGATCTGGAGACGGGCCGCGTCACGGCCGTGGAGGCGCTGCTACGTGCCCGCCAGCCGGACGGCTGCCTCGAGTTCCCTGCCGAACGGATGCAACAAGTCGCGCGTGCAGGTGCCGCGCTGGAACTCGATCGGTGGGTGCTCTCTCAGGCGTGCGCGGCGATGGTGAGGTGGACGGCGAGCGCGGACATTCAGGAGCCGCCTCGCATCCATGTCAACCTCGCGCCCGAATCGGTCAGCGCGCCGTCACTCGCCGACGTCGTGTTGGAGACGGTCGACGAGTCCGGTGTGGAGCGGGACCGGGTGTGCCTCGAATTGTCGGAGTACGTCGGCGTGGCCGACTTGGTGCGTGCGACGCCTCAACTGGCCACGCTCGCGGTGGCAGGGATTCGGCTCGCGTTGGACGACATCGGCGCGACTCTTGGGGCATTGAGGATGATCGGGACGTCCTTGCCGATCGAGTGCATCAAGGTGGACAGGTCTGTCATCGAGGGCTGCGGTCGCGACGCGCCTTTTGACGTCGAGATGCTCGCACTCGTGGCCCGTCTTGCAGATCGCTTCCGGCTCGACGTGGTTGCCGAAGGGATTGAGACGGACGTTGAAGACGATGCGGTGCGTCGCAGCGGAATCCACCAGGTGCAGGGATTCCTGCATAGCCGCCCACTCACGGAGGAGGACCTCATGGACTTCGTGAGTAGGCGACACGGCGCGGGGCTTGGCGCATGAGGTTTCGCTGGTGATCCTCGGGTCCGGGTGACGTTACGGCCGCGACTGGCGCGGTGCCCGCGCGCCGTGAGGACCCGTTAGCGTACGTGGCATGGAACTTCGCACTCTTGGCCACAGCGGCCTCCAGGCATCGGCCGTTGGACTTGGCTGCAACAACTTCGGGCGTGCAGGCACCGCGTCGGTGACCCAGGAGGGCACCTCTGCCGTGCTTCACGCGGCGCTCGATGCGGGCATCACCTTTTTCGACACCGCAGACATTTACGGCGGTTGGGGCACGAGCGAGTCACTCATGGCCGAGGTGCTGAGGACCCGCCGTGAGGAGGCCGTCATCGCCACCAAGTTCGGCCACGTGGAGGTGGAGACGCCGCTTGATGAGGCGGGTGCCAAAGGCTCGCGCGCTTACGTGCGCGCCGCTGTCGACGCCTCTCTGACGCGCTTGGGCGTCGACCACATCGACCTCTTCCAGCAGCACATGCCAGATCCATCCGTGCCTATCGAGGAGACGCTGGCCGCGCTGGCCGAACTCGTGGTCGAAGGGAAGATCCTCGCCTACGGTCACTCGCAGTTCACCGCGGAGCAACTGCGCCGGGCCGATGCGGTGGCCGCCGAGCTAGGCGTCGCACCGTTCGCCACTAGTCAGGACGAGCTCAGCCTGATTGCCCGCGCCGTTGAGACGGACGGCAGGCTCGATGCGGCCGCCGAGGCAGGAATGGCGTTCTTGCCGTTCTTCCCGCTCGCCAACGGCCTCTTCACCGGCAAGTTCACGCGCACGGAGCGGCCGGAGGATGCACGCATTACGCGCATTCGACCGCACATCGCCGACGACGCCGATTGGGACGCGATGGAGGCCTACCAGGCGCTGTGCGAAGGGTGGGGGATCACGATGCTCGAGGCGACCGTCGGCTGGTTCTTGGCCAAGCCAGCGGTGGGCTCCGTCATTGCAGGGGCGACCCGGCCAGAGCAGGTTGTGGCAAATGCAGCGGCCGCCTCTGCGTGGTCGCCCACTGCGGAGGACATCGCGGCGATCGACGCGCTGTTCCCCGCCACCGGTGCGTCTCCCAGTGGGACATGAGCGTCAGTTTCGACGATCTTCTTGCCCTCATGTCCCTCCAGGGCGCGTGAGAGCCCACTAGGGCGCGGGTGCAGGCCGACGCCCGGCGCGCGGAGGCCGACGCTGGGCCGCAGAACGACGATGACAAGCGGGAACGCCGAAGGCCGCCTCCCCCCGGCGGGGCGGAGACGGCCTTCGGCGTGAGCCGCGACGTGCGCGACGGGCTGCTACTTGACCAGTCCGTGCCTCACGAGGCTGTCCTTCTCTTGTGACTTGAACAGGTTGAACCGGGGCAGGAACTTGTCCCAGTCGATGATGTGCGAGTCGATCTCTGGACCGTCAATGCAGGCGTGCTTGCGCACGGGCTTGCCATCGAGTTCCACCGGCACCATGCACGCGCCGCACATGCCAGTCGCGTCGACCATGATCGAGTTGAGGCTGGCCACGCACTTCACACCGAATGGCTTGCTGAGATCGCTGACCGCACGCATCATGAACGGTGGTCCGATGGTGACGATCTCTGCCAAGTCCCGCCCGTTGCTGGAGGTGTTGTCCTTGAGCATCTCCTCGAGTGGGCCGGTCACGAAGCCCTTGTAGCCGATCGAGCCGTCGTTCGTGGCGTAGATGACGTCGAGGAGGTCGCCGTACGTGGCCTTGAGCTCGCTCACGCGCTCGCCTTCGCCCGTCCAGAACATCAGGTTCTCGCTGCGGAAGCCCGCAATGAGCGTGACATGGTTGCCCAGTTCGAGGTGCGCCCGCGCGATGGGGTACACCGGAGGCAGTCCAAGCCCACCAGCCGTGAAGACCACCGTCGAGTTGTCGGCGTGCTTCTCTACGTGGCTCGGAAGGCCGAGCGGGCCAGCGATTCCCGCGAGGGCTTCGCCCACCTCCATCTTGTTCATCAGGATGGACGAGGTTCCCATGGCCTGGACCACGAGGCAGATGGTGCCAGCCTTCGCGTCCCAGTCGGCGAGCGTCAGCGGAATGAGCTCTCCACCCTCCCAGGGGAGTACCCGCACAAACTGGCCAGCCTTCGCGGAATCGGCGATGACTGGCGCGCGCACGGTGAACTCCACGATGCCGTCGCTCAGCACCCGCTTGCCGATGATGGTCGAAGCCGTCAGACTTCTTTCGGTGTACGCGCCGGCCTTCACCACCATGTCGCCGACCTGCTCGAGCGGCACGTCGAGCCCTCCGAGGATCTCCCTCGCGGCGCTCTGGCCGTCACCGGCGGCGTTGACTGCCGTGGAACCGCCACGCGCGGCGTCGCCACCCGTGTAGATGCCTTCGAGCGTCGTCTCTTGAGAGCCGTCCGTCTTGAGCACGATCGTTCCCCACTTCGAGGTCTCAAGCCGAGGCTCGGAGTCCTTGATGATGGGGTTGGAGGCATTGCCGAGCGCCATGATGACGAGGTCGGCCTTGATGGTCTCCGACTGCCCGGTGCTGACGGGTGCTCGCCTTCCTGAGGCGTCTGGCTCGCCCAACTCCATCTGATCGACGATGGCCGCCTTCACAAAACCCGTGTCGTCGCCGACGAACTCGGTGGGGGCGGCGAGCGGCTTGAGGGCGATTCCCTCCTCGAGAGCGTGGTGCAGTTCCTCGACCCTTGCTGGCATCTCCGAGCGGCCGCGCCGGTAGACGATCGTGACGTTGCCGCCAAGGCGGCGTGAGGTGCGCGCCGCGTCCATGGCAGTGTTGCCACCGCCGATGATGAGGATCTCCTTGCCCTTGACGTCGGGAAGCGGGGTCTCGAACTCCTCCTTGAGTCCCTGCATGAGGTTCACGCGGGTGAGGAACTCATTGGCGGACATGACGTTGAGCAGGTGCTCGCCAGGCACGTTCATGAAGCGGGGAAGGCCCGCGCCCGTGCCGACGAAGATCTTCCAGAAGCCAGCGTCGCGCAGGTCCTGCAACGTGGCCGTCTTGCCCACCACGAAGTTCAGGACAAACTTGCCGCCGAGCAGGCGGATCTTTTCCACGACGTCGTCGATGAGGTTGTTGGGAAGGCGGAACTCAGGGATGCCGTAGCGGAGCACGCCGCCCAGTTCATGGAAGGCCTCGAAGACCGTCACGGGGTAGCCCTCGACGGCGAGCAGGTATGCGTTGATGAGTCCGGACGGACCGGAGCCGACGATGGCAACGGGAGGCTTGGTGCTTTGCTTCCACGGATCAGCGACACCAGCGAAACGCTCCTGGTTAGCGTCGGGGTAGAGCAGCTTCTCCCGCTGCGGCAAGAAGAACTCGATCTGACCGATCGACATCGGCACCTTGAGCAGGCAGGCTCCCTGGCACTGCAGTTCTTGCGGGCATACACGACCCGTGACGTCCGGCAGCGGGTTGGCCGACTGAATGAGCTCAAGCGCGCCGCGGAAGTCACCGTTGCCGATCAGGTTGATCATCTCGGGGATGTGAATCCGCACGGGGCAACCACCGATGCGCGCATCGGTGCTGTTCTTCTTGAGGGCACCCAACTCGCAGGGCCGTTCCTCACACTGCTTGTCACGCAGCACCTCGAGCCACACCAACAGGTCGACCTCGCGGGCGGTCAGGCCCGTGTCCATGTAGCCGAGGTAACCCTTGTTGACCAGCTCGAAGTCTTCCGCGCGCACCTCGGGCTCCCTGATGTAGGGAGGGATCGCCACGTGCGCTGGCCACTCGGCCGAGAACCCCTTGAGCATGGGGTAGCGGTCGGACAGGACGCGGTCGACGGCCCTGATGAACGACCTCTTCTTGCCCACTGGGAGATTCCAAATGAACCGCATGAGCACGGTGCTCGCATCGCCTTCGCTCTTCAGCAGGCTCCACAAGGTCTCCATGAACTGGTCGCCGAGCTCCGGTTGCTGGAACTCCCACGCTGCCGCCGCGATGCCATCCTCGATGAACATGTCCCTAAAAGAGGCAGGGTCCTCGACCAGTCGGCGCTTGAGCAAGTCAAGCTGTTGCTTGAAGCTCGCCACGCCAGCGGAGCCTTCGAGGCCCTCCACTTCGTCAGCCGTTGCCTCGAGGGCCTCCTTGGCGCCCAGGTAGCGGCGCACGTCGTCGTGCGGAGAGCCCGTGCTCTCTACCGTGTCGTCGATGATGCTCATTTGATGATCTCCGCGTCACACGAGGCCTTGACCCTGTCGATCCGCTTCTGCAGCTCTGGAGTCAGTTGGACCGAGTCGAGGGCGCCTTCAACCATCGTGGCGATGATGCGCGATTCGCCGTCGATGATGGCCGTCTTCTTCTCGAAGAACTGGGGGAGTTCCTGGTAGCAGGTCCCGCAGTCGTTGCACTTTGGCTCGTCGGCAAGGTCGAGATAGATCGGGCCGGTGCCCTGTTGTGCTACTTCAGCACACGAGGGGGCAGGAGCCGTGGCGACGGCGCCTTGCCTGGCCGACTGGAGCGACACCGTTGCCCGGCCGCCCGCAGGCGCCTTGCTCGATGCCGCGAGGGCCGACATGGCCGAGGCGATCTCGTCCAGCGAGCTCTCGCGTAGCTGGATGAGCTCCTCGTACTGAGCCTTGAGCGCGTCGACCTCCTTGCGGTGATCGCCCGTGAGCTGGTCCTCGTGTTGCCCTGCGAGGTACTGCAGCGTCTGCCAGAAGCGCTGACGCTCCTCGACCAGCGCCACAATCGACGGCGAGCAGGCCACCTTGATGAGCCGCTTGTCGGCATCGGTCGCGAACACGAACGGCACCTTGCCGTCGCGCTCGGCCGCACTCAGCTCCACGAACTCCGCGATGGGCACCGCAACAGCGTCGGCGTCGGCAGGGAGCTTGTGGAACTGCTTCTTGAAGCGCACCTCGCCCAGCGCGAACTCTGCTGGCGTCAGCGGTGTCGTCATCAGCTCAAGCTGACCGCCCTCGCCGATGTACTCGAGAGTGCTCGTTGTCCACGGCTTGGTCACGTCGGGGTTTCCGTCGAGGCTGAAGCGCTCGCGAAGGCTCGAACCCTTGCGAGGGTCGTGCACAAACAGCGGGCTCATTCTGCTCTCGACGGCGAGTTGCGAGCGCGTGTTGGACAAGTCCTCCGCGATGCCGTTCTCGGTGCCACATGGGGTGTAGATGTCCATCACTGCCGCACCTGACTGGTACGCGAGCATCTGCATCGAGGTGGTCAGGAAGTGGCTGTGCATGGCAGTGGAGGTGGCACTGGCGAACACGCCAGGGTGGAATGAGGCGAGGAGCGCGAGATCCTTGCGACCCTCGACCTTGCCGACGTGCGCCTTGCCGAAGCGGGCGAGGTCGGCGTCCTGGCCGATGAAGCTGGCCGTCGACGCCTGGCCTCCTGTGTTCGAGTAGGCACCGGTGTTGAGCACCAGCATCTTCACGGGAGTGCCGCTGGCGAGCACGCGAGACATGGCACCAAAGCCGATGTCGTAGCTCGCGCCGTCGCCGCCAATGGTCAGCACGTTCGGCATGAGCTTGCGCTCATCCTCAGTGAACGCGTGCCACGAGAGCGTCCTCAGTTCCTTGCCATGCACCTCTGGGTCGTAGGCATCCTCCAGCTCGAGCCGAGCTTGGCGCACCGCCTTGACCTCGGCCACGTGCTGAGCGGAGATGCCCTCGTAGATGCCTGAAGCCAGGGGCTGGGCGTCTTGGAACAGGCTGTTGACCCACGGGTCGAGATACGGGGTGAAGGGCATCGTCGAGGCATAGACCGAGCTGCAGCCGGTTGCGTTCGCGACCACCGTGGGGGCGGGGCCACCGCCGGTGGGTCCTGCCTCCGACAGGTACAGCGCCTTGTCGAGATCGACGAGTACGCGGCCGATGCGGTTGCGTCGCTCCTCGTCGGCCTGAGGCAGGGCGTCGCGCTTGGCCTGCAACTGAGAGATGAGACCTTCGAGCTCCTCGACGTACGCAGCCCTGCGCTCGTCACCAAGCGCACGGCTCATGGACGTCACGAGCCGGATGGCGGTGACCTCGCCGCAACCACGGCATGCGCCGTGGCCACCGGTGGTGGCGTAGTAGTTGTTGCGGTCGAGCAGCATCCGCTTGATGTCGCCGTCGGGCGAGGTCGAGCCTGCCGTGAAGCGCTTTGGCGTGTTCGGAAGCGTCGTCATGACCTCGAAGCGCTCCTGGAGCGTGGCCAGAACGTCGGCGTCTTGGTCAACTGACGTCAGCGCGCCAGCACCACACACGTCGACGCACTGGAGGCAACCGGTGCACTTCCATGGGTCGACCACCGCGGAGAAGAGGCCACCTGTCCCTGGAACCTCCTTCTCCATCGAGTCGAAGAACGGGCGGGTGCGTGCGACAGGGAACGTCGCGAGGTGTGCGACGAGTGCGTCAACGTGCGGCCGAGCCGTCTTGGGTAGATCGACAACGGCAGCGGCCTCGGCCACGATGTCCGCAAACGCGCATTCCGTCTTGTCTTGGCGGTACATCTCGCGGACGCGTTCGGCGAGCGGGTACACCTGGGCGCGGAGCGCCTCGCGCTGCGGTTCGGTCGCCTCGATGGCGGCGATTCCTGAGAGCAAGAGGTCGTGGATCTCGTGCACCGTGTTGGGAATTGCCACGTCGGGGCAGACCATCGCGCAGTCGAGGCAGCCGGTGCATGCCGAAGGGTTGAAGATCGGTGCGACGCGTCGGAACAGTCCCTTGTCCTTGGTGGCGCCGGTGCCGACAGGCATGAACATGCCGGTACCTGGCAACACTGGCGTCTCGCCGATGGTGCCCTCGCGGAACGGACGAGCGATCAGGTCCTCGTAGTAGGCGGGGTCAAACAGGTTGCTTGGCCTGGCCTCCGTGGTGGTGGGGCACATCGAGGCCGACAGCGCGCCCGTCAGGACGAGTGGCGACACGTGGTTCTTCTCGCGTTCCAGCAGCTCTGGCGCGTTGTAGTCGACCAGCGTGGTCGCGGCGATGCCGTCCTCGATGACCGACATGTTGCCCTCGATCACCGCGTCGCCCTTGCCGCCAAACTTCTTGACGATCTGGGCGCGTACCTTCTCGAGGATGACCTGCTCCGATGCTCCTGACGACACCCTGTCGACGTGACCGGCGACGGCACCGATGAACGCAATACCCATCATGCGGGTCTCGAGTTCAGGAGTGGGGGCGTGCTTCTTGGCCACCGTGAAGGCGTCGACCACCAGGAAGTTGATGTTCTTCTCGCGGATGGTGCGGCGGGCGTACGACGGCATGCTGAGCCACACGTCCTGCGGTGCCAGGTCCGACTGGAGGATGAAGGTGCCACCCTCGACCAGGCCCTTGAGGGGGTTGGTGTGCACGAACGCCTGGTGGTCGGGGGAGATCACGACCTCAACGTCTTCGAGCTCGGCGTTGGTGAACAGCACGGGCTCGGGGCTGAGGGTGATGTAGTAGTTGGTGGGCGCACCAGACTTCTCAGAGCCGTACTTGGGCGCCGACTTGGAGTGCATGTCGAGCACGCCGGCGAGGATGTCCGTCAGCAGTTTGCCGGTGGCGACCGTCCCGTAGCCGCCCACAGAGTGGAAGCGGATGCGCAGCGCCGTGTCGGGCAGCAGTCCCGCGGGGTTTGGCGCGGTCTCGAGGGCCATCGCCTCCGTCTCGGGGTACGCGGCCCTGAGCTTGTCTTCGAGGCTCGCGAGCGACGGCACGGAGTCCTTGCCAAAGAACTGGGAGCCAAGGTAGATCAGCGGCGCGTTCTTGCCGTCTGCCATGTGCTTGAAGGCGGCGATGAGGTGTCGTGGCTGTACGTCGTGGCCGCCCAGGCCGAAGATCGCGGTCGTGAGCGATGGAGTCGTGGCCAGCGCAGGGATGCCTGCGTGCTGCGGCCGGTCCGCGTTGGCGCGCGCCTTGAACAGCGACTGGGTGACGGCGCGCGTCAGCGCGGTCTCGTCGGAGCGCTCCAGCACGGTGACAACCTTGGCCGACTTCAGCGCCTCGACCAGTTCGGCCTCGGGGAACGGCTGCAGTGCCTTGATGGACACGACGCCCACCTTGAGGCCCTGCGCCCGCAAGTACGGGAGCACCGCACGAACGTCGTCGGTGATCGAACCAAGGCCCACCATGACGTAGTCGGCGTCTTCGCAGTCGTACGCCATGACGGGGGAGTAGGCGCGGCCCGTGAGCTCGGCGTACTCGTCCATCGCCTGGCGAATGAGGCCAGGCACGGCGCTCACAAAGTGCGTGCGGTGGTCGACAGCGCCGGCCTGGAAGTCGGGCTGATTCTGCACGGTGCCCGTGATGCCGGGGTTGTGAAGGTCGACGAGCGCCGGCACCAGTTGACGGGTGCCCTTCTCATCGGCGTTGATCCACTGACGGCGCCACTGAGCCTGGAGCTCCTTGGGAATCCAGGCCAGCGTCTCTTCGACGAGCGCGCCGGCGTTGTCTGCCTCGACGGCGTCGGCCCTGGCGTCCAGGTGGTCCCTGACGGCCTTGAGCGCCTGCTCGGTGAAGGCATCGGCATGCCTGCTGAGGTATTCACCCAACTGGAACACGCGTCCCTTGGCGCCGAACAGCATCTCTTGAGCCACCGTCGGCGCCTTGATGCGGCCGGACGGATCGCCCAGGTAGTCCTTCAGCAGTGCCGGCTCGGGCAGCAGGGCCTCGCTCATCACGTGGCTGGTGGCGAATCCGTCCATCGCGTTGGCAACGGGGATGAGGGAAAGGGCCGACGCGCGGTACGAGATCGCGGCGAGGTCGGCGGCCTCTTGAGGGTTCGAACCGAACAGGATGGTGTAGCCGGAGGGGAGCAGCGCGTAGACGTCGTCGTGCCCAGCCATCACGTTGAGGGAGTGCTTGGAGACCACGCGGGCCGCCACCTGGAGCACGAACCCGCCGATCTTCTTGCCGACGGTCACATAGTGCGACTCCATCGCGTACAGGATGCCCTGGCTCGACGAGGCGTTCGAGATGTACTCGCCGCCCGTCAGCGCCGCACCAAGTGCGCCTGACTGAGCGGAGTGCTCGCCTTCCGTCTCCACAAAGAAGGGATGCTTGCCCCAGACGTTGAGTTGGCCCTCCGCGCGCGCCTGCTCGAAGAGCTCGGCGATCTCAGTTGACGGGGTAATCGGGTAGCCGATCACGCCACCACACACGTGCTTCATGACGTGCGCGACGGCGCCGTTTCCGTTGATGACGGCCGGTAGGCCAGGGTACTTGGGCAATTCTGAAGTCATGATGACGCCTGTTCGGTCCTGTGCGCGCGAAGCGAACATGTTCCGACCGCTCAGAGCGACGGGCGGGGCCGAACCTCCTGGGACACCCCACTTGTGATGTGGTGACCAGAAGGCGGTCCGAGGCCTGCTTCTTTGCGATCCTCATATCCGCATGGAACACCTTCAGGCTAGGTCGCGTGTCCCCGAATTTGCGTGCCCTTGGTCCCACGACCTAGGACCTGGTCCGGGGATGCGAAAGGAGCGCCGGAGGCGTCATGCCGCCCGGCGCTCCTTGCGTGAAATGCGTTGCGCTAGCCGCGGCCCATCGCGACGCGCTCGGGGCAGTCGAAGGGGTCGCGGGCGGCGAGACCCACCTTGTTGAGGTAGCGGATCACGATCCCGTAGGACTCCATCAGCGACGTCTCGGTGTACGGCAGCCCCAGCGTGGCGCACTCCTCCCGCACGATCTCGCGTGTGCGAATCAGGTGGGGGCGCGCCATGTTGGGGAACAAGTGGTGCTCGATCTGGAAGTTCAGGCCGCCCATGAGGATCGACATGGGCCAGCCGCCGCGGATGTTGCGGCTTGTCAGCACCTGCTTGGACAGGAAGTCCATCTTGGTGCCCTCTGGCACGATCATCATTCCCTTGTGGTTTGGCGCGAAGGACGCCCCCATGTAGACGCCGAAGACGGCCATCTGGACGCCGAGGAACGCGAAGGCCATGCCGAGCGGGAGGAAGAGGAACAGCGGCACCAAGTACAGCCCGAAGTGCAGAGCAATCGCGGGAATCTCCGTCCACTTCTGGCGGCGGCTGCCCTGCTGAACGAGCGAGGCGACCGAGCGATAGTGGAGGTTGATGCCCTCAAGCGTGAGGATGGGGAAGAAGATCCAGCCCTGACGCTTGACGATGGCGCGGACCAGGCCCTTCGACCGCGATGCGTCCTCTTCGACGAACATGATGGTGTCGCTCGCGATGTCAGGGTCTTTGCCCATCTGATTCGGGTTCGCGTGGTGGCGCGAGTGCTTGTTCATCCACCACTGGTAGCTGATGCCCACCACCACGGTGCTGAGGAAGCGACCGAGCCGGTCGTTGGCAGGGCCAGAGACAAAGATTGCGCGGTGCGAGGCCTCATGCCCCATGAACGCGAACTGCGTGAAGACCACCGCGAGCGCGAACGCCATCAGCAGCTGGAACCACGAATCCCCCAGCAGCACGATGCCTGCGATCACTCCGCCGAGGGCCAGCACCAGTACCGCGCTGTAGACGCCGTAGAAGGTGTACGACCGCGCCAGCAAGCCCGTCTCGCGCACGGTCGACGCGAGTTCGGTGAACGACCGCGTGATGTGGTTGACGTGCTTTGGCTCCGCTGCTCGCGAGGCTGCTGCGGTTTCGGAAGCGTGCTGGGACGTTGAGGTCATGCCTCTCCTGAGGGGTGTTGCGGCGGCGTGCCACCTGTGGCCGGGGACTCACACACTGGGTGCGGCTGGCCCTCACCCTACGCGACCGTAGGTTTCCCGTCACTGACCTGAGGCAAATTCCCCTCCTGTGGGGGAGACCGGCCCCAGGTAGGCTCGTCCGGTGCTGATTGCCGTCCTCGCCACCGTAGCCGGGCTCGCCGCGCTCGCATGGAGTGCCGACCGCTTTGTCGAAGGCGCGGCCGCAGTGGCGCGCTATCTGGGCATGGCCCCGCTTCTCGTCGGCATGCTGGTCATCGGCTTTGGGACCTCGGCTCCAGAGCTCGTCGTATCTGCATTCGCCGCCGCAGAGGGCGCACCCGAGATCGCGCTCGGCAACGCGATCGGCTCCAACATCGCAAACATCGGCCTCATCCTTGGCGTGACGGCCCTCCTCACCCCTGTCTTGGTCCATAGGGGAATCCTGCGCAAGGAACTACCGGTCCTTCTTGGAGTGACGGCGCTCGCTGGCGGACTCATGCTCGACGGGCGGCTATCGCGGGCCGACGCCGTGGTGCTCGTCGCGCTGCTGGTCGCACTCATCGCGTGGTCGATCTGGCAATCAAGGAAAGCAGGAGACGACTTGCTCGCCGACGACGTGGAGGCCGAGGTGGTCGCTCACCACTTGAGTCGCCGCGCGGCGTGGACGTGGCTTGCCGTCGGGCTGTTTTTGTTGGTCCTCTCGTCGAGGTTGCTCGTGTGGGGGGCCGTGGGGATTGCGGAGCGGCTCGGGTGGTCAGACCTCGTCATCGGCCTCACCGTCGTGGCGATCGGCACCTCGGCGCCGGAGCTCGCGTCGTCCATCGCTGCTGCACGAAAGGGTGAGAACGACCTCGCGCTCGGCAACGTCATCGGTTCAAACCTCTTCAATACCCTCGGCGTGATCGGCCTCGCTGGCCTAATCGCCCCTGCCGCTGTGTCGCCGGGCCTCATCGCGCGCGACTTGCCGGTGGTGTTTGGGCTCACTGCGGCGCTCGTGGTCTTCGCCGTGTGGCCGCTCGGCAGGGGCAGAATTACGCGCATCGAAGCAGGGCTGCTCTTGATTGCGTTCAGCATCTACATGGTTGCGCTGCTGGTGTTTGCCTAGCGTTCACCTTGGCTCGCTAACCTTCGTACGAATCGTCCCAAGGAGAACCGCCATGCCTGATACAGCCGCCAAGCCGTCTGCCATGTTTGTCTGTGTTCACAACGCCGGTCGCTCCCAAATGGCTGCGGGCTACTTGCGTCACCTGTCTGGGGGTGCGGTGGAAGTGCGCTCGGCGGGATCGATGCCGGCGGAGCACATCAACCCGGCCGCAGTGGAGGCGATGCTCGAGGAGGGGATCGATATTCGGGCGGAGAAGCCAAAGGTTTTGACGGCTGAAGCCGTCCAAGCCTCAGACGTGGTGATCACGATGGGCTGCGGCGACGCTTGCCCCTATTACCCAGGAAAGCGGTACGAGGACTGGAAGCTCGATGATCCCGCCGGCCAGGGTGTCGAGGCGGTCAGGCCAATTCGTGACGAGATTCGCCGCCGCGTCGAGGCACTGCTCGCGGAGTGGGGTATCGCACCCGCATCGTGATTCGCGGCGACGGCCGGGCTACTCTGACCGCATGCCGTCAGACGTTCCAGCGCTCGCTCTGAGGGGCCTACGCAAACGCTTTGGCAAGACCCAGGCCGTTGACGGCATCGACCTTGACATCCCCGCAGGGTCCTTTTACGGGATGCTGGGTCCGAACGGGGCAGGCAAGACCACGACGCTGTCGATAGCGACCGGACTTCTCACGCCCGACGAAGGCCAGGTCTATGTCCATGGCGTCGATTTGTGGCAGCGACCTTCCGAGGCGAAGCCGATGCTCGGCGTGCTTCCCGACGGACTGCGCACGTTTGACCGCCTGACGGGCGGGGAACTGATCTCGTACGCGGGCGTCCTGCGTGGCCTTGATCCCGACGTGGTGCGTTCGCGCAGAGACGATCTTCTTGCTGCCCTCGATTTAGGTGCGGCCGGAGGCACGCTCGTGGCCGACTTCTCGGCCGGCATGGCGAAGAAGATAGGCCTTGCGTGCGCGCTCGTCCACGCGCCGAGGGTGCTGGTGCTCGACGAGCCCTTCGAAGCGGTAGATCCCGTATCCGGCGCTGCCATCAGGACGATCCTTCAGGCCTTCGTGGGTTCAGGGGGAACGGTCGTGATGTCGTCGCACGTGATGGCGCTGGTCGAGAGGCTGTGCGACAGGGTTGCGATTGTCGGAGCAGGGAGGATTCTCGCCGAAGGCGCACTTGACGACGTGCGAGGAGCAGGCGACCTCGAGACGCGTTTCGTCGAGCTCGTCGGCGACGCCACTGAGCAAAGGGACTTGTGGTGGTTGCGGCAATCCTGAGCCTCCGGTGGCGCATCATGCGCCACCAGTTCCGCCGCGACTGGTGGAGGCTGTTGTTTGTCGCTGCAGGGGCCATCTGGTCCGTTTCCCTCATCCCGACCCTCTTCATCGCAAGCCATGCATTGAGCTCGCGAACACCAGACTTGAAGCAAGACGCTTTGGTTGCGGTCGCGGTCCTCGTCGCCTTCGCATGGGTGCTCGTTCCGCTCCTCGCCACGGGAGTCGACGACTCGCTCAATCCTGCGTTGTTCGCGCCCTGGGGAATCGAGTTGCACAGACTCATGCCTGGAATCGTCGTGGCGGCGTTCACTACCGTCCCAGCACTCTTCTTCGCCATGGTCGCAGGAGTGATGGCCGCCACGTGGCGTGGAGAGGACAACGGGCCGTGGGTGCTGATGGTGGCTGCAATCGGTGCACTGTTGTCCCTCGGGACCTGGATCGCTTCCGCTCGGCTTGCGGCGTTGTGGGCCACGCGGCTCTTGGCCTCGCGAGGATCCAAGTTCGCCGTTGGGGGTCTCGCTGTCGCGGCGCTGGCGCTCGTGAGCGCGACCATCGTGAGGCTTCGCACAGTGGGCTTCGAGGAGTTCCTCGAGTCCGAGTTGACGACGGGGGTGCGCGCCGTGGCGAATACCCCGTGGGCTGCGGGTTTCTCCGCCCCAGCCGCGGTGGCGATGGGCGATGCTTGGGGTGCCGCCTGGCGGATAGGGCTGGTGGCTCTGTGGCTCGTCGTCCTGCTCGCGGCATGGCGATCCGCTGTCGAGCACGCGCTCGTGAATCCCGTGTCTCGAGGCGGAGGAGCCCTGCGCGCTCGCGACGGGATCCTTGCCGTCGTCGAAAGGAGGTTGCCGGGCCTCCGGGCGACTCCAGTGACACGTGCCGTGTTCGCTCGTTCAGCCAGATCGTGGCGCATCGACCAGCGCTACGTGGCACAAGTGATCGGCGCTGTGGCGATGCCGGTCGTCATGGGGGGCGTCGCCGTCGCCGCGCTCGGTTCGAATGGCCCGTGGCTCTTAGGCCTGCCGGTGTTGCTCGCTGTCACGATTGCGTGGGGCAGGCACAACGACGTGGCTTACGACGCCTCGGCCGTCTGGCTCGACATCGTGTCAGGGGTAAAGGGCGCGCACGTGTTGAGGGGGCGCCTGCTCGCTACCGCTGGCTGGGCCGTCCCCGCAGTGGTGGCGATGTCGGTGGCTGCTGCAGCAGTGACAGGCAGGTGGTCGGCTCTGCCTGCGGTACTTCTCGTGGCGTTGGGAGCGCTCGGCATCGGCCTCGGCATCGCAGCAGTCTCTTCTGTGTTGCTGCCTTATCGGGTGCCAGCGGCGGGCGAGAGCCCCTTCGGTGCCGAGCCAGGCACGATTGGCGCGAGTCTGGCAGCGCAACTTGGCTCGTCGGCCGCCACCGGGATCGTGGTCCCCTTGGTCACGGCGCCTTTGCTGGCAGCGTTCGTCTGGGGTGGCGTGTGGTGGACGGTGTCTGCTCTCGTTGGCATGGCTTGCGGCGTCGGCGGCGTCTGGGCGGGCACGCACGTCGCCGGAGAACTGTACGAGCGACGCAAGGGACGGCTCGTCGGCATGCTCTCGTAGGGCAGCAACCTCGCCGTGCGCCGTACGATGGAGCCATGAGTGAGACCACTGACGCGCCAGCCACCGGCGGCTCCCTGTCGACGATCGAACGCACGTCCGAGCGTGAACTCGTTGAGCCGGGCGACGCCGAACGCTTTTCGCACTACGTGCGCAAAGAGAAGATTCTCGAGTCCGCGATGACAGGAGAGCCCGTCATCGCGCTGTGCGGCAAAGTGTGGACGCCAGGGCGCGATCCCAAGCGCTTCCCTGTCTGCCCTGCGTGCAAGGAGATTCTGGACTCCCGGTTCGGCGAGAACGATCCCGCCGACGGTTGAGGCGCGACCTTCTCTCGTGAACGGAGACGAGCGGTCGTACCCTGGAGGGGTGTCCACCGAGCAGCAAGGCGCCACCGACGTCGTGGTCGCCTCGCGCCTTGACGACGCGTGGGTGACCATCGTGTGGAACGATCCCGTCAACTTGATGTCTTACGTCACCCACGTGTTTCAGACCTACTTTGGGTGGCCGCGAGCCCAGGCTGAAGCGCGGATGCATGAGGTGCACTCGGAAGGCAAGACGGTGGTCTCCTCCGGCGGGCGAGAGAAGATGGAGGTCGACGTCCAGGCGATGCACTCCTTCGGACTCTGGGCGACGATGCAGCGGAGCGGCCGGTGAGGGCATTTGAGGCGCGCGGCGACGTCGCCGTTGCTGAACTCGACGCCGAGGAACGGGCGGTCGTCGCGCGCGTCATCGCCGACGTCGGGCTGTTGCTCGACGGTGAGGCCTTCGGCGCCCAACGGGAGGAAAGCGAAGACCCTGAAGAGGAGCTTTTCCGGCACTTGCGCGGCTTCGAAGCAGCGCTGAGCGACCCGGAGGATCCCGCGGTGTTGCGCATCCTGCCGAATGCGGCGCCGGATGATCGCGAGGTAGCAGAAGAGTTCAGGCGCCTCACGGAGCCAGAACTGCGGGCGACGAAGGTTGACCGGCTCAGGGCGATCTGGGAGGCGTTGAACGAGGACGGCCCCGAGTGGGAGGTCCAGGAAGCTGATGCGTTGGCGACGGCGGCGGCGCTTACCGACGTCAGGCTTGTCCTCGCAGCGCGGCTCGGCCTTGAGACTGACGCGGATGCGGATGTGCTTCACCACGAAATCGAGCGTGCGGAGCGGTCTGATCGAGCCGGCGATTCTCCGGTAACAGCCGTCAACCCCGAGCGGGTGTGGCTGGGAATGCTGTACCAGGCGCTGACCTGGCTGCAGGAGTCATTAATGACCTACGTGATGAGGGACGATGTCTGACGCGCCGATCGGAGTCTTCGACTCTGGAGTGGGTGGCCTCACTGTTGCCAGGGCGATCATGGACATGATGCCCCACGAATCGATCCATTACGTGGGAGATACGGCGAATGGCCCCTACGGGCCCCTACCCATTTCTCAAGTGCGCGAGCACGCACTCACCATCATGGACGCGCTCGTCGAGGACGGCGTGAAACTCCTGGTCATCGCATGCAACACCGCCTCCGCAGCGGTGCTGCGCGACGCGCGTGAGCGGTTCTCTCATGAGCGCGGGGTGCCCGTCGTCGAAGTCATCGTTCCCGCTGTTCGCCGGGCTGCGGGCCTCACGAGGTCGGGACGCGTCGGCGTGATCGGCACGGTGGCCACGATCAACTCTGGGGCGTATGACGATGCCCTGGCGGCCGCTCCGAGCGTGCGTGTGACGTCGCAGGCTTGTCCTCGATTTGTGTCATTCGTTGAGGAGGGCATCACGTCTGGTCAAGAGGTGATCGACGTGGCACGCGAATACTTGGAGCCTCTCAAGCAAGCGGAGGTCGACACCCTCATCTTGGGTTGTACGCACTATCCAATGCTTCAAGGCGCGCTGTCCTATGTCATGGGCGAGCACGTGACGTTGGTCGATTCGGCGACCGAGACGGCGATGGACGTGTATCGCGCGCTGGTGGCGTCAGGACTTGAGCGGCTCTCGACCCAGCCCCCCGTCCACCGGTTCCTTGCGACGGGCCCCACCGAGGCATTCGAGGTGCTCGCGCAGCGCTTCATGGGGCCTGTCGTGCGCGCAGTGGAGCCGCTCAGGACATGAGGCTGACCATCATTGGCTGCGCCGGCTCCGTTGCTGGCCCTGGCAATCCTGCCTCGAGCTATCTTGTCGAAGCCGACGCTGACGGCCGAACGTGGCGTCTCTTGCTTGACCTTGGCGGCGGATCTGTAGGCGCCCTCCAAGCGGCAGTTGACCCGGCGGGGCTCGACGGGATTCTCATCAGTCACGGTCACCCCGACCACTGCGCGGACCTCGCCTCGCTGTCGGTCCTGTTCCGCTACGGGCCAGCGAGCAAGACCGACCGCGAGCCGCTCCCACTGTGGGGGCCGCAGGGTATCGATGATCGGGTGAGGCAGTGTGACGGCGGTATGGACGACTCGAGTCTGGAGCCGTTCTCCTGGCAAGAGCTCGTTGCAGGCGAGACGAGGACGCTAGGCCCCTTTGTCATCACTCCCGCGCGGGCCTGGCATCCTGTCCCTGCCTTCGCCTACCGAATTGAGGGGCCTGCCGAAACGGGCGGGAGAGCGACCCTGGTCTTCACGGGGGATACGGATCTGTGCGACGACGTGATCGCCATCGCGCGTGGGGCCGACGTCTTGCTCGCCGAGGCCGGTTGGGCGGATCGCGACGTCAATCCGCCGGGCGTTCACCTCACCGGCCAGCAGGCTGGAGAGCTCGCCAGGCGAGCAGGGGTGCGTCAGCTCGTCGTGACTCACGTGCCCTCGTGGGTCGATCCGGCGGCCACGCTCGCGCAAACACGCACAGAGTTTCCTGAAGCCACGCTCGCAGCGCCTGGCATCGTCTTTGCCATCTGAGCCGCCGCTAGGCTCAAGCCATGACTCGTATCGACGGACGCAACCCAGACCAACTCCGCCCCGTGACTTTTGAGCGCGGCTTCCAGCGCGCCGCGGAGGGCTCCTGCCTGGTGACCTTCGGAAACACCCGCGTGCTGTGCTCCGCTTCCTTCACCGCAAGCGTTCCGCGCTGGAAGAAGGGCTCGGGCGAGGGTTGGGTCACCTCCGAGTACTCGATGCTTCCTCGCGCGACCAACACTCGCAACGACCGCGAGTCGGTGCGCGGCAAGATCGGTGGTCGCACTCACGAGATCTCCCGTCTGATCGGGCGCTCGTTGCGCGCGGTGATCGACGTCAAGGCGCTCGGTGAGAACACCATCGTGGTCGATTGCGATGTGCTAGACGCCGATGGCGGTACCCGTACCGCCGCCATTACTGGTGCCTACGTCGCTCTTGTCGACGCCGTGGCTTGGGGAAAGGCTCAAGGCGCGATCGCGGCAGACGCCAAGGCTCTGTCCGGCTCGGTGAGCGCCGTCTCGGTGGGGATCATCGACGGCGTCCCCATGCTCGACCTTCCCTACGAAGAGGACGTGCGAGCAGAGACGGACATGAACGTGGTCATGACGGGAGCCGGGCACTTTGTCGAGGTTCAAGGGACCGCCGAGCGGGCTGCCTTCACCAAGGCGGAACTCGATGCGCTCCTTGAACTTGCGACGTCGGGAAATGCTGAGCTGGCCCGCCTGCAGGCGGCCGCGCTCGGACTGTGACGGCGTCGGCCGTGCCGCCGCGGTTGGTGTTCGCGAGCCACAACTCGCACAAGCGTGACGAGGTGTGGGCGATCCTCGAGCCGCTGCTTCCTGGATGGACGTCAGCCGACCTTGCGACCGCTCGCGACTTCGATGTGCCCTCGCCTGCCGAGGATGGCGTGACCTTCGCCGAGAACGCGCTCATCAAAGCGCGCGCGGTGTGTGCCGCCACTGGGCTGCCCGCCGTCGCCGATGATTCGGGGATCGCGGTGAACGTCATGGGCGGAGCGCCAGGGATCTTCTCGGCGCTTTGGTCCGGCGTGCATGGCGCAGATGAGGACAACGTGAGGCTGTTGCTCGCTCAATTGGTGGACATTCCCGACGCGCACAGGGCAGCAGCGTTTGTATGCGCGGCGGCTCTCGTGACGCCTGGAGGACACGAGGTCGTGTGTGAGGGGCGCATGGAGGGGAGCATTGTTCGCGAAGCCGCAGGCGCAGGCGGATTCGGCTATGACCCGATCTTCATTCCGACGGGGCACGAGGTGACGGCTGCGGAACTGAGCGCAGCTCAGAAGAACGCGATCTCACACCGCGGCCAGGCGTTTGCCGCGATCGCCCCGCACCTTGAGCGGCTGTAGCCAGCACGGCGGCAAAGGTCGGTCAGGCGGGCAGAACTCCGCAGTACGCGAGTGCGTGACGTAGCAACACGTGTTGGCCGCCCGCCATCTCTTCGACTACGTCATCGCTCGCCGCCTCTTCTGGGGTGAGCCACACGATGTCCAAGGCATTCTGGCTTGGCTCGCAGTCGCCGTCGATCGCAACCACGTAGGCGAGGGCGACCGCGTGTTGACGGGCATCGTGAAAGGTGCCAAAGCCCTCGGTGGGGAAGTACTCGGCGATGGTGAAGGGAGTGGGTGACAACGGTACCCTGGGAAGCGCGGCAAGGCCGAGATCCTTTTCAAGGTTCCGCACAATAGCGTCCCTGATCGTCTCGTGAAGGAGCACGCGGCCGGCCACGAGCGCTCGCGACATCACACCCTCGTCGGCGCGCAGCAGCAGCCCCACCTCGGTGATCTGTCCCTTGGAATTGATGCGCACGGGGACGACGTTGACGTACAGGATGGGCATTTCGGAGCGCACATGGTCAAGTTCCCTGTCGGAGAGCCAACCTGTGGGTTCAGAAGGCAGTTCGGCCATATCGGTCATGCCTCTAGTGTGCAGGTTGTTGGCGGGGCTTCCGTCATCCGCGCCGCGAAATGCCCACACGCCGACGCACGCGGCCCTCGGAGTTCACGGCGGTCGACATAGGATGCTGGGGAATACCCCCCAGGGGTTGCGCGGTTACGGTTCTAGTCGGGCACCTTGCCCGAGGGGAAGGAAAGCATGGCAACGATCGACCTGACCACCAGCACGTTTGACGAGGTCGTCTCCCAGGACGGCATCGTCCTCGTTGACTTTTGGGCCGAGTGGTGCGGCCCCTGTAAGAACTTCGCACCGATCTTCGAGGCAAGTTCCGAGACCAAGAGCGACATCGTCCACGCCAAGGTTGACACCGAGGCGCAGCAGGAACTGGGCATGAAGTTCGGAGTCACCGCGATTCCGACGCTCATGGCGTTCCGCGACGGCATCATGGTGTTTAACCAGGCTGGCGCGCTGCCCGCCCCTGCGCTCGAACAGCTCGTCGACGCCGTCGAGGGTCTTGACATGGACGAGGTCCGCGCGAAGATCGCAGAGCACGAAGCCGCAGAGCACTAAGAACTCGACTTCTTGTCACGGAAAGGCCCGGTGCCCTCAGGGGGCCGGGCCTTTCCGTACCCGTGCGCGTACTGAGTGGTGCGAGGGCGGCGTGCGCCACGCCCGCCGTGGGCCACGTGGTGCGCGAGGCGGGACTTGAACCCGCACGTCCGAAGACACTGGAACCTAAATCCAGCGCGTCTGCCAATTCCGCCACTCGCGCGCGAGCCAACGATACAGGCGCGCGCCCGGCTCTCTCGCCCAAGCGGCGTTCCCGAATGTGGGAATGTTCACACCGTGTCGCTCGACGTGTTGCGCCCAAGCGCCCTAGAGTCGACGCAGCGGAGCCTGCGAAGCGCTTCGCAGTGGGCCGCGAGGCTTCACAAACGCTGTACAAGTCCGCCCGAGTGCCGATGGGGTGTCCATGAACGACTCGTTCCACCCAATCTTGGTCGCGCCGCCGGAACATGCAGCCGCCTTGCCGCATCGAGTATGTGATGCGTGTGGGGGAAACCCAGAAGAGCCGTCACGAGTCACCGCCGCCGATGTTCCGCCAGGGGAGCGTTCATGACGATTCACGCCCACACTCACGCTACCGATGCGCGGTGGACGCAACTAATCGACGATGCGATTGCCGGTCGCGGGGTGGAGTGCCACTTCCAGCCGATCATCGACCTCGACCAGCGGGTCGTCGTTGGCTACGAGGCTCTAGCGCGTTTCAGTCATCCTGATGCGGAGGGAGTCGGTCCTGACGTCTGGTTCGCTCGCGCCAAGGCAAGGGGGCTGCAACCAGAACTCGAGGCTGTCGTGCTGCGGAAGGCGCTGTCGCGTCGCTCTGAGATGCCGCGAGAGACGTTCCTTGCCGTCAACATTGAGCCAGACTCCTTGCGCCACCCGTTGGTACGCGACATCTTCAGCGAGATGTCCGACCTGACAGGGCTTGTGCTCGAGATCACCGAGCACTCCTCGTGGGAGTGGGCTGACCTCGAGCCCTCGATTAATGCGGCGCGTGCCAAAGGCGCACTCATTGCGGTGGACGACGCCGGCGCCGGCTATTCAGGTTTGCAGCAGATCCTCGAGTTGCGACCATCCATCCTCAAACTTGACCGTGCGATCGTCCACGGCGTCGCCACCGACGAGGCGAAGGTGGCGCTCGTCGAGATGATCGGTTTGTTCGCCTCGCGCGTCGATGCGTGGGTGGTGGCAGAAGGAATTGAGTCGCTCGCCGACGCGAAGCGCCTTGCAGACATGAGGGTGCCGTTGGCGCAGGGCTTCCTGTTTGCGAAGCCTTCCCCAGGTTTCACCGACATTGATCCGGAGATCTCGGCTCAACTCGCCGCGTTCTCAGACCAGGCGGGCGACACCATGCACCGGCTCATTCAGGCGGTGCCAACGATTCCGGTCGAGCAGAGCACTGCCCATGCGTGGTCTCACGTGGAAAGTCACTGGGTGGTTGTGGTTGACAGGGACAGGCGGCCGCACGGACTCGTGAACCCCGCCGCGGCGATCGCGGGTGAACTCATCTCGACCCTCACCGTGAACGTCAACTGCAGGCCAGCCGAGGTCGCTCAGCGGATCAGCACCGCTCGCAGCGAGCCTGGGGCGCCCATCATCATCACCGATGACTCGGGCCACTTCATGGGCATCGTGACGCTCAGAAGGCTGTTGGGCAAGCTGAGCGCACTCGCAGGATAGGCAAAACTAGTCGAGCCCGAGGTCTCGACGAAGTTTGGCGACGTGACCGGTCGCTTTGACGTTGTACTGTGCGAGCGCCACCTTGCCCTCTGCGTCGACGACGACGGTGGAGCGCAGCGTTCCCTCAACGGTCTTGCCGTACATCGACTTCTCTCCCCAGGCGCCGTAGAGGTTCTGGATTTCGAGGTCAGGGTCTGACACGAGAGTGAAGTTCAGCCCCTCTTTCTCGCGGAACGCTGCGAGCTTCTGCGGGGAGTCCTTCGACACGCCGACCACCTCATAGCCAGCGGCCTGCAGAGCCGACAAGGAGTCCCTGAAATCGCATGCTTGCGTGGTGCAGCCTGGAGTCATCGCCGCTGGGTAGAAGTACACAATGACGTTCTTGCCGCGGTGGTCTGACAGCGTGAAGGTGCCGGTGTCGGTGGGCGCGGTGAAGTCAGGGGCCGAGGCGCCTGCCTCAAGTCTGTTGCTCATAGTCTGACCAACCGGGAGAGACGTCGCGCCATTCCCCTCGATCCCCTAAGACCCCGATTTCTTTGGGGCCGTAGGTACTGCTAAAGTTGTGGGTCGCGCCACCAATGCGCCTCTAGCTCAACTGGCAGAGCAGCTGACTCTTAATCAGCGGGTTCGGGGTTCGAGTCCCCGGGGGCGTACATCACACGAAGGCCCGGTCCACATGGACCGGGCCTTCGTGCATGACGGGGCAGGGTTGGCTACGCTCCCAGCTCACCGTCGGAGCTGAAAACGAGGCCGACGGCGATCTCGCCCTGGCGCAGCGCCGTCTTCGTCAGTGGGCCGCCAGCGTCGAGCGACGAGAAGTCGGTCACCTCGATGCCGTAGACGTCCTCAAGGCCGATCTGGCAGAACGTGCGCTCGGGGCACTCCGGAGGTCCGCCGAGCGCGATGCCCGCGCAGTTCTCCGCGAGCTCGCTCAGTGACGTGACTCCGTACTGCTCAGAGAACGCCGTGGTGACAGCGAATGCGTTCTGGTCTTGAGCGTCGGACGGCTCGCCAAACACGACTCCGAAGTCGCTGAAGCCGTCGAGAGCCGCCTTGGTTTCAGCGATGTCTCCTGAGGCCACTGCGTCGGCGTCGGCGCCATTGAGCGAGCGGTTGATGAACTCGGCAGCGGTCGCCGCGTACTCGGGCACCACGTCGACCTCGCCGGAGGTCAGCGCGGGCATGTAGGTCTCACGGTTGCCGATCGTGCGCACGGTCGCGTCGTAGCCGGCGTCGCGGAGCACCGCGGCGTAGATTTCGGCAACCGTGATGTTCTCGGAGAAGTTGGCGGCGCCGACCACGAGGGAGCCGGAACCCTCCGACGGTGCCGAGAGGCCCTCGTCGGCGACAAACTGAGCCGCTACCTCAGCCGACGTTTGGCGATCGATGTCGACGGCCTTGTTGAGCTGGATGAGCGTGGGGGTGTCCAGGACGGCGGACACCGTGTTGAGGGCGTCGAGGACGGCCTGGTCATTGGCGGTCTCTGCATTGACCGCTGGGATCACATTGTCGGAGTTCTGAAGCATCATGTCGTCTTCAAGGACCATGATGGTGTCGCCTGGTACGGGCAGGCACTGTTGGGCCGCCATTGCTGTGGCGCCTGTGGTGTCGGAGCTAGACGTGGGCGACTCTGTGGTGCCAGATGAACAGGCGGCCAGGAAGAGGGCCGACGTGGCGAGCGCCGCCAAAGGTGCTAAACGGGTGTGCATGGTGCTCCTCGTGTGGGATCAATCCGGACAGAAGTCGTAACTCGCTGGGAAGGCGTTGTGTTCCCGGAACGGTCCTCCTCTCTGGTGGTAGCGCCTGTACGGACTCTCGATGGCTCACGCGGGTGCTAGCGACGCTGCGCGGAGCGGCGGGGGAGTGAGGCGCCGCTGGAGTGCACCCATCCCAGCGTCGACCGCGAGCGTGAGGGCGGCCACAAGCACGCCTCCTGCGAGCACCTCCCCGTAGCGCTGGGTAGCCATACCGGTGCTGATAATCACGCCAAGGCCGCCCCCGGCCACGAGAGCGGCCAAGGGAACGGTCGCCACGGTCTGCGAAGCCGATGTTCGCAAACCGGCCGCGATCAGCGGCCACGCAAGCGGGAGTTCGACGCGCGTGGCGACCTGAAGGCGAGTGAGGCCTTGGCCCTCTGCGGCCTCCCGGACATCGGCGTCGACGTCTGCCATGCCGGTAAACGCGTTGGTCAGGATGGGAGGGAACGCGAAGATGGCCGCGGCGATGATGACAGCCCTGTTGCCGAAGCCGATGGCAGAGGCGGCAAAGAGCGTGAGGAGGGCGAGCGTCGGCATCGCCCTTGACACGTTGGACAAGGCGACCGTGACCATTCCGCCACGACGGGCGTGCCCAAGCGCGATGCCGAGCGGCAAGGCGGTGATCGCGGCGAGGGCGACCGCGGCGAAGGACATGTAGAGGTGTTCGATCGTGAGCGCGACGATGGAGTCGTGCGCGAATTTCCAACCGCCGTCGAAGGTGGGTCGCGTCAGCCCGTTCTCGCCCATCCAGTTTGCGCCGCTGGAGATGTAGTCCCACGCCTCCTGCCAAATGCTCACGATGCCCTCCTTCGCCGCGCCCACGGCATTGCGGCACGCGCCGCGACCACGATCGCGAGGTCGAGTACGAGCGCGAGGAGTAAGCACAAGATGGAACTCGTCGCGATCTGCGCACGGTAGTTGGACTGGAAGCCCCTAAACATCAGTTGCCCGAGCCCGCCGTAGCCCACGACCACTCCGACGGTGACGAGCGCGACCGTGGTGACCGTCGCGATGCGCAGGCCAGCCACAATCGAGGGGAGGGCGTTGGGGATCTCAACTCCCCACAGGAGGCGCAGCCGCGAGTAGCCGAGGCCGCGGGCCGCGTCGACGACGTCCCTGTCGACGCCCTCAAGTCCCGCCAGGATGTTGCGCACCAAGACCAAGAGGGTATACACGACCAGCCCAATCAGCACCGTCGTGCGCCCGATTCCAGTGAACGGGGCCAGCAGCGCGAACAGAGCGAACGAGGGAATCGTGTACAGGACGCCCGTCACGCCGAGAATCGGGCGAGTCAGCCACCGTACGTTGCGCGCGAGCACGGCGAGTGGGAAAGCGATCGCGAGCGCGATGGCGATGGCCTGCAACGTGAGCGTCGTGTGGATGGTGAGCTGATCGCTCAACTCCGTCCAGTTGCTCTCCACATAGCGCCAGGAGAGCCATGGATTGGGCCGTGCGTCGTCCATCTCACCCACCCTAGTCGCCGGTATGACATACCTGCCCTGTACGGTAATTCGCATGGCTGGCACCGACATCGTGTTCGATCACGTCCGCAAGTCGTATCCCGACGGCACCGACGCGGTAGAGAGCCTCAGCCTGCAGGTGCGCGGCTCCGAGGTGCTTGCCTTGGTGGGGCCCTCCGGTTGCGGCAAGTCGACCACCTTGCGGATGGTCAACAGGCTCGTGGAGCCGACCGCGGGAGCCATCAGTGTTGGCGGCACCGACGTGATGTCTCAGGACCCTGTGCAGCTGAGGCGAGGGATTGGCTACGTCATTCAGCACGTGGGGCTCTTTCCCCACCGCACCGTCCGTCAGAACGTCGCGACCGTGCCAGGGCTCGTGGGCTGGGACAAGGACCGCACAGCGCAGAGGGTCACACACTTGTTGACGCTCGTTGGCCTCGAGCCCTCCGTCTATGCCGACCGCTACCCCCACGAGCTGTCGGGTGGCGAGCGCCAAAGAGTCGGGGTGGCGAGGGCGCTCGCGACGGAGCCTCCTGTGTTGCTCATGGACGAACCGTTCGGGGCCGTCGATCCTCAAGGCCGCAGGCGGCTTCAGAAGGAGTTCGCCGCACTTCAGGACGAGTTGGGTACCACCGTCATCATGGTGACGCACGACATCAGGGAGGCCGCGCTCCTTGCCGATCGCATCGCAGTGCTGTCCAAGGGTGCCGTGCTCGAGCAGCTCGATACGCCCGACGCGATCATGAGTACGCCTGCCAATGAGTTTGTCGCCGACTTCGTCGCCGACTTTGGCGACTGAACTACTCCGGCTTGTCCTTGCCAGCGTCGGCCTGAGAAGCGTCGGCGTCGGCGCCGGGAGCGTCGGCCTCTGACTGGTTCTTGCCGTGGCCGTTGGTCACCCGCGCGGCTTTGGAACGCAGGTTCGGTGCCAGCGCAGAACGGTGCTCGTTGACCCTTTCGAGGCGGTCCCGCCAGGTTGCCCGCCACCACGCGACCTTTTCCCCGCGTTCGTGGGCGGCCTCTCGTTCAAGCCGCTCTTGGACCTGCAACGCTTCACGGCGCCTGCGTCGCCTGCGGCCGGACGTCACGATGTAGTAGAACGCGCCGCCAAGTCCCAGGAGCACGACGGTGACAAGGATGGGCGCGAAGATCGCGAGCAGGCTCAAGCCGACGGAGGTGGCGTCTTCTGCGAAGGAGGCGAGGGGGGCGCCCGTTCCGCCCGTCGACGCATTGACGGCTGGCCGAGACGCGGACTTCGCGGTGTGGACCACGAGCGTGATGATCGCTCCGACGATGCCGGCGATCATGGGGTTCTCTGTCCAGAACTGTCCGGCCTCTAGTTCGGCAGCCGAGGAGCTTGCGGCAAAGATGACGCCGCCGACGAGCGGCCGCACTCCCGTCTGGATCAGGTCGTTCACGTGGTCGACACCAGGGATCTTGTCGAGTACGAGTTCGGAGGTGAGCAGCAACAACGCGATGATGAGAGTCGGCCACTCTTGGAGCCACATGAGGTTCTCTGGCAACTCGATGAACGTGGTGAAGCGTGCAAACACCCCGACCACGACGAGTGGTATGAAGGCGTTCAGTCCCGCTGCGGCCGAAAGGCCAGCGCCGGTCAATGCGGCAATCACTCGTGCCTCCCTGGCGTGCTCACGTGAATCACGCCCTCACGATAGCCTGTCCGGCACGCGAACCGCCTCGACAAGAGACGGCCCCCTCGGTTCCAGGTACGCAACAGGCGCGAGGGGTGAAAGACAAGAGGGCCCCGGCTGATGCCGGAGCCCTTTGCCCTGCTGGGGTGGCTAACGGGACTTGAACCCGCGGCCCCCGCGACCACAACGCGGTGCTCTACCAACTGAGCTATAGCCACCATCGGCCCGAGGGCCAGCGAAAAGTGTACCGCGAGGCGCACGTGATGGTGCACGCCCGCGGTGAGACAGCCGCCGAGAGGTGCGGCTTAGTGAGAGTGAGCCTCGACCACGGCGGCAGCGGCGGCCTTCGCTGCGTCGGAGTCGGGACCCGGCGCTTGGGCGAAGATCGACTCCCTGTAGTACCGCAGTTCTTGAATCGAGTCCTCAATGTCGCCGAGAGCGCGGTGCCCGCCTGTCTTGGCCGGTGCGTTGAAGAACACGCGCGGGTACCAACGCCTCACGAGTTCCTTGATGGAGCTCACGTCAACGACGCGGTAGTGCAGCAGGTCCATGAGCTCTGGCATGTCACGCTCGAGGAAGGCCTTGTCCATGCCCACCGTGTTTCCGGCGAGCGGCGCCCGGAAGCCCTTGACGTGTTCCTTGACGTATTCCACGACGAGCCGCTGAGCCTCTTCCATCGAGAATCCTGCCTCGAGTTCGGGGAGCAGGCCAGAGGTGACGTGCATCTCGCGCACGAAGTCGCTCATCGCTTCGACCGCCCCGACAGGGGGTTTGATGACGACCGCCACGCCGTCTCCCAAGGGGTTGAGTTCCGCATCGGTGACGATGCACGCCACCTCGATGAGGGCGTCGCCGGTGAGATCGAGGCCCGTCATCTCGCAGTCGATCCAAACCAAAGGTGCGTCTGACATGGCTCTTACTGTAGGGCCATGCTGCGAGGGCGACAGCGTCGGTGTTGACAACGCCACCCCAACATGGTTAGTTAGTTACTGCACCGACTAACCAATAGACCAGGAGCGAGCGATGGACGACGGACGGCCACTCTTCGTCCAGATCGCCGAGCAGATCGAAGGGCAGATCGTAGACGGCACCATGCCGGAGGAGTCTCAAGTGCCCTCTATCAACGAACTCGCCGCCTTTCACAGGATCAATCCGGCGACGGCACTCAAAGGAGTCAATGTGCTTGTTGAAGCAGGTGTCCTCTACAAGCGGCGCGGAATCGGCATGTTTGTCGCGACCGGCGCGAGGGAATCCCTCGTCCAGGCGCGGCGTGACGCCTTCCGCACCGACTACGTGCAGCCGCTCGTTGCGGAAGCCGCGAAGCTCGCCATCTCGCCAGCGCAGTTGGCGGACATGATCACGAAGGAGGCGAGGCGATGAACGCCATCGTCGAGGTCAACCACCTCACCAAACGATTCGGCAAAGTGGAGGCCGTCAGCGACGTGTCCTTCTCCTTCGAACGCGAAGGTATTCACGGCCTGCTGGGTCGCAACGGTGCGGGCAAGACGACGCTCATGAAGCTCATGACGGGCCAGGAGTTCGCCACGGCGGGAGACGTGAAGATCTTTGGGCAGTCACCGGTCGAGAACGCGGCGGTCCTGGACAGGGTGTGCTTCATCAACGAGGCGCAGGTGTATCCGGAAGACTTCAAGGGGCGTCATGCGCTGACGGCTGCCTCCCACTTCTTCGGCGCATGGGACGACTCCTTCGCCGCAAGGCTTGTCGAGGACTTCGCCCCTCCGCTCGGCAGGCCCATCAAGAAGATGTCACGCGGACAGCGCTCCGCCATCGGCGTGATTATCGGTCTCGCCTCACGTGCTGAACTCACCTACTTTGACGAGCCCTACGCGGGTCTGGACGCCGTCGCGCGGCAAATGTTCTATGACCACTTGCTTGCCGACTACGCGGAGCGCCCGCGCACGGTGGTCTTGTCGACGCATCTGATCGACGAGGCATCCAACCTGCTTGAGCGCGTCGTCGTGGTCGACGACGGCACGGTCCTCATCGACGCCGAGGCAGAGGATTTGCGGTCGCAGGCCGCGACGCTTGTCGGGGGAGCCGACGCCGTACACGCCTTCGCTGCCGGCAGAGAGGTGCTCGGCGTCCAGCAAGTGGGCGGCATCGCCTCGGTGACCGTTGCAGGCCTTGACGACGCAGAACTTCGGTCCGCACGAGATGCGGGGCTGGAGGTTGGCCCTGTGTCGCTCCAACAACTCATCGTGAGCAGGACGGGTGGACGCACCGTCGACAACAACGAGGGAGCAGTGCGATGACCGCCACCGCAGTAGACACCCCCAGCGAAATCCAGGGAAGCCGCCGTCGCATAGCAAACGTGGTGCGCTTGCACATGACGAACCCCTGGACCACGCTCATCACCCCGTGGTTGATCACTGGCGGCATCTTCGGTCTCAATTACGCGATCTGGGCGATCGTGACGAGGGCTGCGGGGCCGGAACTTGAGACCGACGCTTTCACCAATAACGGCGGGGTGAGCTGGATCCTGATCTACATGATGGTGGTCGCGATTCAGGCCATGAGCGCGTCGTTCCGGTTCGCTTTGGGCATGTCCGTGACGCGACGCGACTACTACCTCGGGTCGTCGGCGTACTTCCTGATGCTCACCGCCTTCTACGCGACGGCCTTCACTGTCCTTGGATGGCTGGAGCGGCTCACCGATGGCTGGGGGCTTCGTGGCTACTTCTTCTCGCCCTTTGGCTCGATGTCACAACCGCTATGGCTCAACGCCTATGCCTTCTTTGTCTTGCTGTTGATGTTCTTCTTCATCGGAGCAGCGTCGGCTGGGGTCTGGATGCGCTGGAAGGTCAACGGCCTGCTGACCGAGGTCTTCAGCATTGCGCTCGTGTTGGTTGCTCTCGCATGGTGGATCACTGAGGCGAGCGCGTGGGGATCGGTGGGCAGTTTCTTCACCGACAACTCGCTGTTCGTCGTTCTGAGTTGGACCCTGCCCGTCACGCTCGGGTGTGGCATCGCCGGATTTGGGCTACTGAGGCGAGCGACCCCGTAACCTCAACGCCACTTTCGCACCGCGGCCGTCGACCCCTTCTAGTGGTCGGCGGCCGCAGTCTTTTGGGGGTCAAGATCAGGGGATTCCCCCATAGACACTCAGGGTATACACCATGTGTATAGTTGCCGCATGGACAAGTCACTCGCACTCCTTGGCCTCGTCGACACGGGTTCCTCGTACGGATATGACCTCAAGCACCGTTACGACGAGGTGTTCGGCAGGGGCAAGCCGATCGCCTTCGGGCAGGTGTATGCCGCGCTCGCTCGCATGATTCGAGACGGACTTCTCACGACTCTCGGCGAGGAGGCCGGCGCAGGGCCTGACCGTAAGCGCTACGCCATCACGGAAGCGGGCAAGGGCCGAATTCGCGAGTGGTTCGCGACTCCAGATAGGCCAGCGCCAGAGCTCGCCGACAACCTCTTTGTCAAGGTCGTGTTGGCCTGCATGTTGGACAGCGACGCAGAAGATCTGCTCGACCTCCAACGCAGCGAACACCTCGCACGAATGCGTGAACTCACTCGAGCGAAGCAACACGCTCCCTTGCTGGAGCGACTCGCCATTGACCATGCCCTTTTCCAAATCGAGGCTGATTTGCGGTGGATCGACATGACCAGCGCACGCCTCACCGACATGCGTGAGGAGGTCCGCCGCCATGGCTGACATCGCACTGAACCCCGTTCTAGCCCCTACCGCCCCTGGTGCGCCGCTGATCCAGGCCATCGGCCTTCACAAGACATTTGGCACGACAGAGGCCTTGAGGGGCATCGACCTCGACGTCAACCAGGGCGAAGTGCTCGCCGTGATGGGGCCGTCAGGCTCCGGCAAGTCGACGCTCATTCACTGCCTCGCAGGAGTGCTCGCGCCCGACGAGGGTCAGGTGGTCATCGGCGATACAGACGTCACGGCACTCAACGCTGATCAGCGGGCCAAACTGCGCTTGGAGCGCATCGGCTTCGTCTTTCAGTTCGGCCAACTCCTTCCCGACCTGACCGCGCTCGACAACGTGGCCCTGCCCTTGCTGATGAACGGAATGGGGCGTAGGGCAGCGACGGTGAGGGCCCGCAAGTGGCTCGATCGCCTCGACTTGTCCGACCAGGTGGCCAAGGTCCCTGGCGACATGTCAGGAGGCCAGGCACAGCGAGTCGCGATCGCGAGGGCACTCGTGACCCAGCCGAGCGTCATCTTCGCCGACGAGCCGACCGGATCACTCGACTCCATTGCTGGCGAGAAGGTGCTGACGGCGATGCTGGATGCTGTGAGAGAGACCGGCACCACCGTCATGCTCATCACCCACGACCCTCGCACCGCCGCTTACGCCGACCGCGAGGTGATTGTCCGCGACGGCAAGTTGAGCGCCGCCTCGCGCGGGGCCACCTCATGAGCCCATCCGCTGCAAGGCTTATCGTCTTCGGCGCTGCTGGCTCGATGCGACGGCTCGTCGGTATCGCCGCGGGGGTTGCCTTGGGGACAGGCATGCTGCTCATCCTGTTGGGCGCGTATCTACACCTACCTGAGCGGGACGAGCGCGACGGATGGACCACGTCTACGGGCCCCTATCGCGACTTCACCGAAACGGCCGACCTTATCCCCATCGCCCCGGCCGACGATGCGGTACTCCTTCACAACACGCCCGACTATTTCCGGGGGGAGGCATTCGAGAAAGTGGTGGTGGCCACGACGCCCACCACGACCGTCGAGTTCCCGGCGGGTCTCGAGGCTTTGGAGGCGGGCCAGTACTACGCCTCTCCTGCTCTGGTTGCCCTCATCGAACGTTACCCGGACGACGAACTGTCAGACCGATTCGGCACTTTCCAGGGCGAGATCCCACGCGGCGCCCTCAAGGGGCCTGACCAGGTAGTGGCCCTCGTCGCGACCGACTGGGAGATGCTCTCGGCAGAAGCCAATGCCCGAGTCCAAAAGGGCTTCCCTGACAAGGGCCCCCACGCAGAGTCGGTGCTCTACCGGATCGTCATCGGGGTCGGCTCCGTTGCACTCTTGGTGCCGATTGCGCTGCTCGTAGGCATCGTGTCCCAGTTGGGAGCGGCCGCCCGACGCGAACGTTACGCAACGGTTCGACTCATTGGCGCTGGCCGACGCGCGATGGCGGGATTGGCCGCGCTTGAGATGGGAGTCGCCTCGCTGGCCGGAGCTGTCGTGGGCATTGGCGTGGCCAGTGCGATCCGCCCTGCGGCCGTCTTGCTGCCGGTCAACGGCACCCAGTCCTACGCGGCCGACCTCACCCCTTCTGTGGTGTGGGTGGTGGCCACCGTGCTCGGGATGGCGGCCCTCGGTGCGGGCGCTGCATGGTGGCGCGCCTATCGCGATGAGCATGGCGCGCTGGGTGCCTCGCGCGAGCGAGCGGAGAAGCCTGCCACGTGGAGGCGCGTGATCGTGCTCGTCGTGGGCCTGGTGCTCTTCACGGGTTCCGCCGCGTGGGCAACCGACCCGTCAGCGCCCGCGAACGCCATCATTCTGGGGCTGATCGGCGGTTTCGCCATGGTGGCCTTCGGAATCGTTCTGGCGGGCTCGTGGCTCACCAAGGTTGCGAGCCTTGTCTTCGCACGGCAAGCGCGCACGGGGGCGTCGCTTGTGGCGGCGAGTCGCTTGGCTCGCCACCCGCGGGCCACGTTCCGCTCGGTTGCTGGCGTGGTGGTGGCCGTCTTCATTGTCAGCATGCTGTCCGGTGTCGTGAGTTCGGTCAACGGTCTTGCTACCGAAGAGGAAGAACCGGGTTTGCTTCCGCTGAGCGCCGTCGCAGCCGCTCTCGACGAGAGTTCGGACGCCGACGCGATGGCCGACGCCGCCCGTACCACTGCGGGCGTCGAACAGGTGGTGGTTGCGTACAGGAACGACGCTTCCGGAATGCCTACCGTGACACGCGAGGAAGCAATCGCTCTCGGTGCAACAGGCGTGCCTCAAGGCAGCTACGTGGCGGTGGACATTTACGCCATGCTCGCCGGCGACTTCCAACAGGATGGCCCCCAGCAAGCGGTCCCCGCGACCGCACCTGACGGCGCGCCGGCCGACTACCTCGTGGCGCTGACCGATGGTTCGCCAGGCGCCGTGGATAGGGCGCGCACCGCCCTTGAGGTCGCCGGTTCCATGACGCTGTCGCCAGTGACGCGCGCGGAGTATGGCGGGGCCGCCACTCTCTCGCTGACTTATCAACTCGCAATGCTCGCGTACATCGGGATGGCGATCGCCGTGGGGATCTCGGCGCTGTCGCTCACGGTGGCGACCGTGGCAGCTGCACTGGACCGCAAGCGCACCTTTGGGCTTCTGCGCTTGGGCGGGATGCCTGTCAGCGATCTCCGTCGCACGATCGCCATCGAGGCGGCCATGCCGCTCGCGGTGACCCTCGTGGCATCGGCCGGTCTGGGCTTTGCCCTGGCGTTTGTCATGGTCAAGACGTTGGGCAACGGCCTCTACTTCACGTGGCCGGATCCGCTGTATTGGTGGGCGCTGCTGGGCTCGGTTGCCATCGCGGCGGTCGCCGTCAGCGGATCGTTCGGTGTGGTGAGGCGCTCTACCGAGATCGCCTCCACCCGCTTCGAGTAGGCGACTAGATGCTCGGCCAGCGGCCGCGCGAGTACTGGGGCGGATAGGTCGCATCCGCTCCCAGTTGCGCGGCCCACCGCTGAGGTAGGTGGGGTTCGCGCATGAATTGGCGCGCCACGAACACCGCGTCCGCCTTGCCCGACGCCACGATCTCCTCCGCCTGCTCCGCTTCGGTGATCTGGCCGACGGCGGTGGTGACAATGCCAGAGCCTTGCTTGATTGCCGTGGCGTGAGATACCTGGTAACCGGGCGAAGACGGGATCGTCACGCCAGTGATGTTGCCCCCTGTCGAGGTGTCGATGACGTCGCCACCGGCCTCGCGCACCCACCCAGCGAGGGTGACGGTCTCATCGAGCGTCCACCCCTCTGGCTCGAGCCAGTCCGTCGCGCTGACCCTGACGAACACGGGGATGTCCTCGCCCGCTACGCGTCGCACCTCTCGCACCACATCGAGGAGGAGGCGCGAGCGGTTCTCGAGCGATCCACCCCAGGCATCGGTCCGGTGATTGCTCAAGGGGGACAGGAACTGGTGGAGCAGGTAGCCGTGGGCCGCGTGGATCTCCAACACCTCGAAGCCCGCCTCGAGTGAGCGGCGCGCTGCGGCGCCAAAGTCGGCGACGACGTCGGCGATGCCTTGTGCGTCAAGCTCAACGGGTGCGTCGTAGCCGGGAAAGGCAACGGCGGAAGGACCGACGGTCTGCCAGCCACCGTCGGAGAGGGGGACCGTGCCTTTGCCCGACCAATCGCGGTAGGTCGACGCCTTGCGTCCCGCGTGCTGCAACTGAATAGCAGGAACGGCGCCCTGGCCTTTGATGAAGGCGGTGATGCGTCCCCACGCATCACGCTGCGCATCGTTCCAGATGCCGGTGCACCACGGCGAGATGCGGCCCTCTGGACTGACGGCGGTCGCCTCCGCCATCACGATGCCGGCTCCGCCGCGCGCGAAAGAGCCGAGGTGGACGAGGTGCCAGTCGTTCACCATCCCGTCCTGGTCTTCGCACGAGTATTGGCACATGGGGCTGACCCACACCCTGTTGCGGGCGGTGACGGAGCGAATGGTGAGCGGGGAGAAGAGCGCGGAAGTCATGTATCCATCCTTGCGCACCTCTGATCACGACTGAGCAACAGGGGTCCCAGCCATTGCGCGGCGGTGGCTGAGCGCCTAGCGTGGGCCCTATCGGGACGATGTGCACCATGCCGGTCGTGATGTCACAGGAGATGCACAGAACCCACGCGGAATGTGAACCCTCACTTTTGAGGCCATCGAGAGGCCTCTAGTTCGAGGAGATTCTGCCGCTTCCCCGTTCAGCGATACCCAATTGTGACCTGGGTGACTTGCGCAACAGCCAATTGTTAGCGCTAATATTCGAGACACGGCCCGCGATGCGGTGCCGCGGGAAACCACACCCGAACCGGCAACGATGCCGGAGCAGGACGAGGAGGTCTTGACATGAGGAAACGTTTCTTATCCACTATTGCGCTCGCCGGGGCGGCAGCGCTTGCGCTGACCGCTTGCTCGAGTGACTCTGACGACAGCGACGCGACGGGTGCTGCGCCAGGCGCCGGCGGCGACTCAGGCGACGTCATCACCGTCGGCTTCGCCCAGACCGGTTCAGAAAGCGGCTGGCGCTCGGCGAACACCGAGTCCATGAAGACGGCTTTCTCGGCAGAGAACGGCTTCGAACTGATCTTCAACGCTGCCGACAACGACCCCGCCGCTCAGATCACGTTCGTCCGTAACTTCATCAACCAGGGTGTCGACGCCATCGTCATCGCCCCGATTGTGGAAGACGGCTGGGATGACGTGCTCCAAGAGGCGAAGGATGCGGGCATCCCCGTCATCCTCGAGGACCGCACCGTCAGTGCGCCTGACGACCTGTACGCGGCCTGGGTGGGTCTCGACTTCAGGACTGAGGGCGTCTACGCAGGTGAGTGGGCGGCAGAAGAGTTCGGCGACACCCCGACCAAGATGGTTGTCCTTGAGGGCACCACCGGTTCGGCGCCAGCGAACGACCGCGCTGAGGGCTTCAACGAAGCCATCGAGGGCACGGCCATCGAGACCATCGACTCCCAGACGGGTGACTTCACTCGTGATGGCGGCAAGACCGTCATGGAGGGATTCATCGCCAAGTACGGCATCGATGGAATCGACCTGGTCTACGCACACAACGACGACATGGGTCTTGGTGCCATCGAGGCGATCGAAGCGGCTGGCGGCAAGCCAGGCGAAGACATCAAGATCGTCACGATTGACGCTGTGAAGGACGGAATGCAGGCGCTCGTCGACGGCAAGATCAACTACATCGTCGAGTGCAACCCGCTTCTGGGTGAACTGGCAGCAGGCATCGTCAAGGACGTGCTCGCTGGCAACGACGTCGACAAGACGTACTTTGTCGAGGACCAGAAGTTCACGCAGGAAGAAGCAGCTGAAGTCATCGACTCCAGGCTCTACTAAGACTCGGGCTTGGAGGGTTTCACCCTTCAGCCTGTGACACACTCCGTGGTGGAGTCGGTTCGTCCGACTCCACCACGGAGGTCGCCGTCCAGACCCTCTCATTCGAAGGAACGCACCACCATGCCTGCGGACACCGATGTCCCACTGATTGTCGAGATGCGTGGCATCACCATCCGGTTCCCGGGTGTGCTTGCGCTCGACAACGTCGACTTCTCTCTGCGCCCCGGCGAGATTCATTCGCTGATGGGCGAAAACGGAGCGGGCAAGTCGACCCTCATCAAGGCGCTTACTGGCGTCTACACGATTGACTCCGGTTCGATCGCCGTTTCCGGCCAACGCCAGTCCTTCGTCACCACGGCCGACGCTCAGGCGGCTGGGATTTCCACGGTTTACCAGGAGATCAACCTGTGCCCCAATCTGTCTGTTGGCGAGAACGTCATGCTCGGCCACGAGAAGCGCGGCCGCCTCGGCGTCGATTGGAAGGCCACCTACGCGGAAGCCGACCGTCACTTGGCAAGCCTCGGACTCGCGATCGACTCACGATCCATCCTCGAGAGTCACTCGATCGCGATCCAGCAACTCGTCGCCATCAGCCGCGCCATGGTGCTGGATGCCAAGGTGCTGATCCTTGACGAGCCGACGTCGAGCCTCGACCGCGACGAGGTCGAACAACTCTTTGGCGTGATTCGCGGATTGCGCGACCGGGGCGTCGCGATTCTCTTCGTGAGTCACTTCCTCGACCAGGTCTATGAGATCTCTGACCGCATCACCGTGCTTCGCAACGGCCAGTTGGTCGGCGAGCACTTGGTGGACGAGCTGCCAAGGGATGCGCTGGTAGCGGAGATGATCGGCCGCGACCTTGACGATCTCGCGGCCATCTCTGCAAGCGCTGGCCGCGAAGTAGATCGCACCGGCACTCCCGTCTTGCGCGCCACTGGCATCGGCAAGCGCGGCATGCTCGAGTCCGCAGACGTCACGGTGTACGACGGCGAGGTGGTTGGCCTGGCAGGGCTGCTCGGTTCGGGTCGCACCGAGCTCGTCAGGCTCCTCTACGGTGCTGACCGTCCTGACACCGGCGACATCGAAGTGGCGGGTGCTCACCGTCGCGTTCAGAGCCCGCGCCACGCGATGGCACACGGAATGGCCCTGTCTTCAGAGAACCGCCGTGCCGAAGGGGTCGTTGCCGACCTCACGGTGGCGGAGAACATGATCCTGGGCATTCAGGCTCAGCGCGGTTGGCTTCGCCGAGTGCGCAAAGCCGAGCAAGACGCCGTCGTGGGCGAGTACATGGAAGCCCTCGGCGTGCGTCCCGCCGATCCGAACGTGCCCATCGGAAACCTGTCGGGGGGCAACCAGCAGAAGGTGCTGTTGGCTCGATGGCTAGCGACGGCTCCAGAGCTGCTGATCCTTGACGAGCCCACCCGTGGAATCGACGTCGGCGCCAAGGCCGACATCCAACGCAAGGTCGCCGAGCTCTCGGCCAAGGGGCTGTCAGTCATCTTCATTTCTTCAGAGCTCGAGGAGGTGCTCCGCATCGCCCAGCGGGTGGTGGTGATGCGAGACAGGCGCTCCATCGGGGAGCTCGAGTCGTCCAAGGTCGACCTCGACCACCTCATCGACTACATCGCCCACAAGGAAGGGAGCGTGTCGCGGTGATCGCGATCATTAAGCACCGGCTGTTCTGGCCGGCATCGGCGCTCATCGTGCTCCTCGCAGTCAACATGATCGCGAACGCGAGCTTCGCTCGCATCACCGTGAGGGACGGACAACTCTACGGCGCGCTCATCGACATCCTGCGCCAGAGCGCGCCCCTGATGCTGGTCGCACTCGGCATGACGCTCGTTATCGCTACCAGGGGCATCGACCTGTCCGTCGGTGCTGTCATGGCCGTGTCTGGCGCCGTGGCGCTGACGATCATCGATGGCTCGGAAGACCCAGGCGGATTCGGCACCATCGTCATCGCGATTCTGGTGGCCGTTCTGGTCTCCCTCGTGCTCGGCGCGTGGAACGGGTTCCTCGTATCCGTCTTAGGCATTCAACCCATCATCGCGACGCTTGTGCTGATGCTCGCAGGCCGCGGCGCGGCGTTGCTGATTACGGGCGGGGAGATCACCACGGTGGTGAGCGCTCCATTCAAGTCCATTGCCTCCGGCTACCTGCTCATATTGCCGGTCGCGTTCTTCATCTGGGTCGCCGCCGTGGTGGTGGTGAGCCTGATCGAGAGGCGTACGGCGCTCGGCATGCTCACTGAGGCTGTCGGCATCAATCCAGAGGCAAGCCGGCTCGCTGGAGTCAGGTCGCGCGGCATCATCTGGACCGCCTACATCGCTTCTGGTGTGCTCGCTGGAGTCGCTGGGATCATCTACAGCTCCAACACGATGGCGGCCGACGCCAACTCTGCCGGCTACCTGATCGAGCTGTACGCGATCCTCGCGGTCGTGCTTGGCGGCACCTCGCTCATGGGAGGCAAGTTCTCCATCGCAGGCACCGTGATCGGTGTGCTGACCGTTCAGACCCTTGATTCGACCATCCTCTTCATGGGCGTCCCGCCCGCGCAGAGCCCCGTGTTCTTTGCGATCGTCGTCATCTTTGTGGTGCTCGTGCAGTCACCAAGAGTGCACCGCTGGGGACGGTCCTTGGTGGAATCAATGCGAACGTCATCCGCCTCTGAGGACGACGCGAAGAAGAAGGAGGTCGCGGCATGACCGCCGTGGAGACCCAGAAGGCACCGCGCAATACGGTGCTCGGCGCCATTGACACCTTTGTCAACAGGCACGCGTCGGTACTCCCGACAGCGGCAGCCGCCGCCATTCTCGTGGTGCTGCTCGTGGGAGCGAACATCCGCTTCGAGGGTCGCTTCCTGACTCCCGGCAACCTCTCCGCGCTGCTCCTCAACAACTCGTTCCTCATGGTGCTCGCGGTCGGCATGACCTTCGTCATCGTGACGTCAGGAATCGACCTGTCGGTCGGCTCAGTGATGGCCTTCACCGGCATCTTCGGAGCCAGCCTTCTCAGTGGCGGCGTTCCAGCATTTGTGGTCATTCCCACGATGCTCGTGTCTGGAGCGCTCATCGGCTTGCTCATCGGGGTGCTCGTCCAGTACTTCAATGTGCAACCGTTTATCGCTTCGCTCGCGGGACTCTTTCTTGGTCGCGGCCTCGCTTATGTGGTCAGCCTTCAATCCATTCGCGTCGAGGACCCGGTGGTGCTGTGGTTGCAGAGCACTCGGTTCCGGCTAGGGGACTGGTACATCACGCCTACCGGCATCATCGCGCTTCTTGTGGTCATCATCGGTGCGCTGGTCATGCAGTTCACCCGCTTCGGCCGTACGGTCTACGCCGTCGGTGGCTCCGAGTCATCCGCTCAGTTGATGGGTCTCAAAGTCGCCCGCACCAAGGTGATGGTCTATGTGATTTCCGGATTCTGCGGCGGACTTGCGGGCTTGCTCCTGACGGCCTTCTCCGGCGCAGGCTATCCCCGCAACGGCATCGGTACGGAGCTGGACGTCATCGCCACCGTGGTGATCGGCGGCACGCTGCTCGCAGGCGGGCGAGGCTACGTCCTTGGCTCGATGATCGGCGTCTTTGTGTTCGCCACGATCACGACGATCATCTCGTTTATGGGCGCAGAACAGTCCTGGACGCACATCATCGTCGGCGGTCTGCTCTTGCTCTTCATCGTGGTGCAGCGGGCGATCGTTGCCAGGACATCGAGAACCGGGTAGCGGCAGACGCACTGCGCGCGAACACGGGCCATGCCCACGACACGCAATAATCAGCCCATGGGACAGCCGACGCCGCTTGTCGAGATCGAGCACGCGACCGTGCGCTTCGGCACGACGCTTGCCCTTGACGACGTTGCCTTGCGCCTTTACCCGGGCGAGGTGCACTCGCTCATGGGTGAGAACGGTGCCGGTAAGTCGACGCTCATCAAGGCGCTGACCGGTGCCTTGCGCTTGGACTCAGGCACGGTCACTCTTGCGGGCGAATCGATGCACTTTGCGACGCCTCATGACGCTCATGAGCATGGCATCTCCGCCGTCTATCAAGAGATCAACCTGCTACCGAATCTGTCCGTCGCCGAGAACATCAGGCTCGGTCGCGAGGGCCGGCGCTTTGGGCTGATCTCCCCTCGTCGCATGGAAAGGGAAGCAGCGGAGGTGCTCGCTGACCTTGGCCTGTCGATTGACCCGCATTCTCCGCTGGGTTCGCATCCCGTGGCAGTACAGCAGTTGGTCGCCATCGCTCGTGCCATCTCCACCGACGTGCGCGTGCTGGTGCTCGACGAACCGACCTCGAGCCTTGACAGTGACGAGGTCGCGGAGCTCTTCCGCGTGATTCGCGATCTGAAGCAGCGCGGCGTCGCCATTTTGTTCATCAGCCACTTTCTCGACCAGGTCTACGAGATCTCTGACCGCATCACGGTGCTGCGAGACGGGGCGCTCGTCGGTGAGTATCTACCCACCGACCTGCTGCGCATCGACCTGATGCAGAAAATGCTGGGGCACGACGCCCCGGCGCTCACGGCGAGGCCGCGGCCCGCGTCGGCAGAGGCGCCCGCCGAACCGTACTTGAGTGCGAGAGGTGTGACGTCTTCCCTCGGCATCGTTGACGCGGACGTCGACCTCGCCGAAGGCGAAGTGCTGGGAGTCGCGGGGCTGCTCGGCTCCGGACGTACCGCGCTTGCTCGCGCGCTCACCGGCGTCGACAGGCTTGACCGAGGGGCCTTGAGCGTCGACGGCAAGGTTCTTCACTTCGATTCGCCGCGCAAGGCGATGAAGCACCACGTGGCCTACTCCTCGGAGAACAGACGCACGGAGGGAATCGTCGGCGACCTCAGCGTGCTCGACAACATCACGCTGGCGCTGCAGGCTCAGCGAGGGGTGCTGCGCAAGATCCCCCCTGCACGCCAACGCGAACTGGCTGCAAGTTGGGCCGAGGCGCTGCGCATCCGTCCTGGGGATCTCGACCGGCCTGTGCGCACGCTGTCGGGAGGCAACCAGCAAAAGGTGATGCTCGCCAGGCTGTTGGCACTTTCTCCCCGTGTGCTGGTGCTTGACGAGCCGACACGAGGCATCGATGTCGGCGCCAAGGTGGAGGTACAGAACCTGGTGGCCGACCTCGCTACGAACGGCCTATCGGTAGTCTTCATCTCAGCAGAGCTCGAAGAAGTGCTGCGGGTGAGCGACCGCGTCGCCGTGCTACGGGACGCGCGCATCGTTGACACGATGGAATCCGCCACGCTGACGGTCGATGCCGTGCTCGCGCTGGTGGCTCGTCCAGAGTCGATGGAAGAGGGAGAGTAGCTGTGGCGACGCCGGAGGCAGGACGGGCAGCCAACATCTTTGATGTGGCGCGCCTCGCTGGCGTCTCCCACCAGACGGTCTCCCGCGTCATCAATGGCCTGCCCAACGTGCGTCCGGCGACGAAAGAGCGTGTCGAGAAGGCGATGGCGCAGTTGCGCTACAGCCCGTCTCCCGCGGCACGGGCTCTCGTCACAAAACGCACGCGCACGATCGGCCTCATCACGCCCGCGGCCGTCGATTTTGGCCCCAGCTCCATTGCCTTGCACTTCACGATGGCCGCACGCGCGGCACGCTACAGCGTGGACACGATCAGCACGCCAGACGGCGACCCCGCCGCATGGCGTGCGGCGCTGGAGACGCTCTTGCGTCAGCGGGTCGACGCGATCGTTGTCAACGTGGCAGACACGGCGGTGCTCGAACTCGTGAGCGGACTTGAGGTGGCGATTCCGCTCGTGGCAGCTGGTTCGTCGCCGCGCAGGGGACCGCGGCTCGTCTCGATCGACCAGTACAGGGGCGCGCGGCAGGCGGTCAGACACCTAGCGGAACTCGGCCATCGGCGCATCCTGCACGTCGCCGGTCCCGCCAGTGCAGGGGACGCAGCCGAGCGAGTCCGCGGATGGCGAGACGAGCTCGCGGAGCACCGGCTGGAGGCCGTGGACCCCTTGCACGGAGACTGGTCAGCGGCAAGCGGTTACCGCGTTGGCCTTGAGCTGGCCGTTGAGTCTGGCACCGCGATCTTCGTGGGCAACGATCAGATGGCCATTGGCTTGATGTCTGCGTTGCGACAGCGGAAGCTGCGGGTGCCAGACGACGTGAGCGTCGTCGGCTTCGATGACATCCCCGAAGCGGGCTATCTCGACCCGCCGCTGACCACCATCCGTCAAGACTTCGAGGCGCTTGGCAAGATGATGATGCAGAAGGTGCTGGTGGGCCTCGAGGAGTCCGACGCCGACGGCTCGGATACCCCGCTGCCCACAGAGTTGATCGAGCGCGCTTCCACCAAAGCCCTGGAGCCTCGCGCAGTCAAACTCGCCTGACGGCAGGCGGCGTAGGCGTCTCTAGCAGGGTCTTTGACGTGAGCCGGGGCCGCTGAGAGCCTGGAAGTGCTCGCCATGGAAGGCGGGCGCGACGCCGAGGTGAGGAGAAGGGGCATGGGCAAGCAACGCGCGATGAAGGCGAACCTGACGGGATGGGCGTTGGTGGCGCTCGTACCCTTGCTTGTTGCCTGCGACTCGGGCTCCGTCGAAGAGGTGGTCAACGACCAGGTGGAGGATTCCGTAGAGAAAGCGATTGAGGACTCCGCCACGGCCGATGGCGGCCAGAATCTCGACCTTGACATTGGTGGCGATGCTGCAGTGCCGGACAGCTTCCCCTCTGAACTTCCCCTTCCTGATGGAACCCTCGTCGCCTCCGTCGCCATGGATGAGGGCTGGCAGCTGAGTTACCAGGTCCAGGGCATTTCCGAAGCTGAGGCGCTCGCGGCCCACTTCACGGACGACGGCGCGTACGAGCAGGTCCTGTCGTCTGCCACTGGCGGCATCCAGACCTGGGTGTTCACCGGACCCACGTACAGCGTGACGATCGGCTTCATCGAGGACGGAGCAGAGTCGCAAATGAGTTACTTAGTGGTACCCACCGAAGGCTAGAAGCGGAACGCCTCGACTTGGGTGCGCAGGTCCGTTGACAACTGCGCAAGTTCTGACACCGAAGCTCCAATCTGGACCAGTACGTTCGACGCGTCGGTGGTGGACTCCGCCACGTGCGAGATGTTGACGGCGATCGTCCCCGAGCCAGTTGCGGCCTCGTTGACTCCCCGACTCATTTCTTGAGTGGTGGCGGCTTGCTGTTCGACGGCGGAGCTGATCGTGATCTGGTAGTCGTTGATCTGCTGGACGATGCCGGCGATTCGCGAGATGGCTTCGACGGCACCAGCGGTGTCTTGCTGAATGGCATCAACCCGGTGGGCGATGTCTTCTGTCGCGCGAGCGGTCTCTTGGGCGAGTTCTTTCACTTCGCCGGCGACGACGGCGAAGCCCTTGCCGGCCTCTCCTGCACGTGCAGCCTCGATGGTCGCGTTGAGGGCGAGCAGGTTCGTCTGCTCGGCAATCGACGTGATGACCTTGACCACGTTGCCGATCTCGACGCTCGACACACCGAGCTTCTCCACTTGGGAGTTGGTGTCGGCGGCGACGACGGTGGCTTCGGTGGCTACCTTCGATGCGGCTGCCGCGTTTTGGGCGATCTCTCCGATGGATGCGCCCATCTCTTCCGCGCCGGAGGCGATCGACTGGACCGTGATGCTGACCTCATTCGCGGCCTGCGATGCTGCGGCCGCCTGGACAGAGGTTGACTGTGCGCCAGCGGAGACCTGTGCGTTTGCTGCGGAGAGTTCGTCGGCGGCGGTGGCGACCGTTTGGGCGGAAGCGACGACGGAGGCCATCGTCGAGCGCAGCGATTTCTGAGCGGACGTAAGGGCAGTCGCCATCTCGCCCATCTCATCGCGATCCTTGACACGAGCCTCGACCGTCAGGTCGTTGTCGGCGAGCGCCGTGAGCGCCGCCTGCACCGTGCGGACGGAGCGGCGGATCCGGCGAGCAACGAACACCCCTGTCGCGGCTGCTGCAACGGCGCCGACGGCCATGAGGACGCCTACCAGGATCGCAGCCCTACCAGCCGCTGCAGATGCCTCGTCCGAACTTGCCTTCAACTCCGCGTTGACGCCATCGGTGAAGACAGTGATGCTCTCCACGAGCGTGGCGCCAGCGGCTGCCGACGACGAGTCGCGCACCTGCGCAAAGGTGTCGAGGTCTCCCTCGATGGCAGAGGGAAGGAGTTCGTTGGCAAGGTTGTCCGTGTAAGCCGCCCACGCCGAGTTCAGGTCCTCAACCCCCACGGGTTCAGCATCGAACTGCTCGCGGTAGGTCTCCTGGAACGCGAGGAAGGAGGCCTCGAAGGCGGCGAAGGCGTCTTCGACAGCGACCATTCGCGCCGCGCGCATGTCTTCGGGGTATGCCCCCACCACCGACACGTTGTTGCGGGCGGCCCATAGGGTGTTCTGGAGGTTGACGAGCGCCGAGCTGACAGCCTCTTGCTGCGCCACAATGCGCTCTGTCTGGCTCTGGCCGCGAGTGATCTGCTGCACCGCGAGAGTGTTGACGGCAGCGCCCAGCACGACGGCCACTCCCACGGCGCTGAGGATCTTGGCCGTCAGTGTCCAGCGAGGTATGCGTGATGTAGCCACGGTCTTGTCCAGTCTGGTGAGGGAACCACTCGCGCAGTCGCAGATCGCGAAGCGCGTGGTGTCCGCGTCGGTACGCATGCGGCGCTTGCGCACCGCACTCATGTGATCCATCGACAAGGAGAGGCTCCGTGACAGAAGTCAAGGGGGCCAACGTCCCGTTTGGCGGCTGCAGAGCGCCTCCGCCGCCAGATTTCGGGACCTAGGGCCCGCGACATGCTGCGGCGCGCGGTCGAAGAGGGATAGGGAGAAATGCGCGTATCACGTTGACCGAGTCCGACGGAGGCTCGTCGCAGCACGTCGACGCGGGGAAGAGCGGAACCATGACAGCGGTGCCGAACCACGCGCAGCTTCTCGAGGCGATGCCGGACGGCATGTATGTCGTTGACCTCAACAGGACCATCACCTTCTGGAACGGCGCCGCCGAGCGCATCACCGGCTACGACGCTACGACCGCCGTTGGCCGCATGTGTGGGGACGGCCTGCTCAACCATGTAAATGAGTCCGGCGAGTCGATGTGCGGACACCTGTGCCCGCTGATCGACACCATGAACGACGGTGTCTCGCGGTCGGCCCGAGTCTTCTCGCACCATCGCGACGGGCACGTCGTGCCCATCCTGGTGACCTCCGGAGCGCTACGCGACGAGGCGGGCCGCATCGTCGGCGCTGTCGAGACGTTCAGAGACGATCGTCAGAGCCGCGAGGCGGAAAGCCGGCTCCGCATCACGGAGCGCTTGGCGCTGACCGATGCGCTCACCGGCGTGGGTAACCGCCGCATGATGGACCGCAGGCTGAGCGAGAGGCTCTCCGCTGCCACGGAGCACGAACGATTCGCCCTGATGGTGATAGACCTCGACCGTTTCAAGGCGATTAACGACGCGTATGGACACTCATGGGGAGACCGAGCCCTTTCCGTCGTCGCCCGCACGTTACGCGCGGTGGTCGGAGACGACGGCGACGTCACCAGGTTTGGCGGAGATGAATTTGTCATCGTCACCGGGACGATGTCTGCCGAGCGCGTGAGCAACCTGGCTCGCGACGTCAAGAGCGGAGTCAATGCCTCGTGGATCGAGGGCCGCCAGTCGCCGCTGCGGGTCAGCGCGTCAGTCGGCGTCACGCTCAGTTGCGTCGGCGACACGGCTGACTCGATGATGAGGCGCGCCGACGATGCCATGCTGAAGGCGAAGCGGAGCGGCGAGACGGCACCGTTGGTGGTGGAGTGCCCCCGGCAGGATTCGAACCTGCGACCATCGGATTAGAAGTCCGGTGCTCTATCCAGCTGAGCTACGAGGGCTAGGGGCCCTTGAGGGGCCCTCTATAGGGTAGCGGCGCGCGGAAGTGGTGCGTCGACGGCGCGGTAGCCTCTTGCCTGGCACGTGAGGAGGCAGGCTAGCACCATGGACTTTAGACCGATCAAGACGTGGTCGTACCCTGGCGCGCTCCTTGACGCGCTGGTGGACACGCGTCGGGTCGTTGTCGACGTGCAACTTCCGTTGCCCACTGGCAAGGAGCAGGAGGCCAACGCGCTCGTCGAGCAGATGGTCGACCAACTCGACCACCACCTGATCCCGCGCGTGCGCGAGGAGGCCTCGCCTGCGATCGTCGTGGTGGGCGGGCCGACGGGTGCGGGCAAGTCCACCGTCGTCAACGCCTTGCTGGGCGAGACCCTGACCGCCTCAGGGGTGCTTCGCCCCACGACCAAGATGCCGCACCTCTTTCACCATCCCCTTGACGGCGCCGTGCTCGACGAGGTCGCGCGCAAGGCGGCTGTTCACGCCTCTGAAGCCGTACCGCGCGGTCTCGCGATCGTTGACAGCCCTGACCTCGACTCGGTGCGTGGCGAAAACCGCGAGGTGGCCGCCGATCTGCTCGAGGCCTCTGACTTGTGGCTGTTCGTCACGACGCCTGCGCGGTACGGCGACGCGGTGCCGTGGAACGCGCTACGCAAGGCGAGCGATCGAGGGGCATCAGTAGCCATCGTGCTCAACCGCGTCACGCCCGACGTTGCGGCTCAGATCAGGCGGGAGCTCGTGGCGCGCTTGGCGCAGGAAAGGCTCGAGAGCCTGCCCCTCTTCGTCATCCCAGAGGACGCGGAGGCCGACATCCCCCGTGACGTCGTGGGTGGTCTTGGCCGCTGGCTCGACACGGTGGCCGCGGCGTCGGTCGACACCATCGTGGAGCGCACCTTGCATGGAGGCATCGAGTCACTCAAGGAGTGGCTCGAGCAGTTGGCGGAATACATGGACGATCAAGCGTCGGCCGCAAAGGATGTCCGGGCGGAGGTGCGCCGGTGTGCCGCGAAGGCCGAGGTGGGGGACGGCGACGACTGGCACCTCACCATCGGCAAAGGACCCGTCGAGTCCCGGTGGCGTCAGGCAACGGCCGAACGCGGCTCCCTCTTCCGCGTGAGCAACTCGATCTGGGTGAAGCGCCGCAGTGCACGGGAAGCCCGCGACGCCACCTTCGTGGAGATCAAGGCCGACCTGCTTGCCGCCGTGGAGGCGGCGCTGTCGCACGCGGCGGCGTCGGCAACCGACCGGATGATGGTGTCGCTGAACTCGGCTGACGGCGGAGTAGGGCCGTGGCTCGCAGAGCAGCGAGACCCGCGCGACGCCCGAGTGGTGCGCGAGCGGCGCGCGGCCGACGCTGCACGCCATTGGCTCGATGCCTGCGCCACGCTCGTGGCAGAGCTACCTCAGTCTGGTGGCGGTCTTGCCGTGGTGGGGCAAGAAGGATTCGCGATCACTCTCGCCTCCGCGGCAGTCGGAGTCGACTCCGCGAACGCAGTGCTGACGGTCTTGGCGCGCGACACCGCTGCTGGCGCGATCGGCGCCGCGCGCGAGGCGCTCGCAGCGGCCCGCCGGTTTGTCATCAACAAAGAAGCCCTTGACATGATGAAGCCGACCGACCTGGTGTCTCTCAGTTCCGACGCCTCATCCAAGGTGCGGTTGCGCCGCGCCGAGCTGAGGGCGCTGCTGTGAGCCCCACGTTCCAACAACTGCCGCCCCGCACTGAGACGACGCAGTTGCAGGCCAGGGTCGATCGCCTCAAGGCTTCCATGGAGTGGGCCGCTGAAGCGGTCGACGCAGACGTGCGCGACGAAGTATGGCGCACCATCAAGCGTTGCGACGAGCGCCTCGAGTTGGGCGTCGATCACACCGTCGTTGCACTCGCTGGTGGCACCGGCTCTGGCAAGTCGAGCCTCTTCAACGCCGTGGTGGGCAAAGAGTTCGCTGTGGTCGGCGTCGCGCGGCCGACGACGGCCGAGGTGTCGGCAGCAGTATGGGGCCGTGCGGACAGGCTGCTGTCGTGGCTCGGAGTCGATTCCGAGCGCAGGCTGACGTTCGACGGCTACCGCGACGGCGAGATGGACGGGGTAGTGCTCCTCGACCTTCCCGACCATGACTCCGTGAATTTGGCCAACCGCGACACGGTCGACAGGGTCGTGCCACTCGCGGACCTGATCGTGTGGGTTGTTGACCCGCAGAAATACGCCGATCACGCTTTGCACTCCGCCTACCTCAAGGTCGCGTCCGACCATGGCCAGCCGTCGCTGATCGTGCTGAACCACGTTGACAGGCTGACAGAGGCCGATGCCGCCGCCGTGGCAAACGACTTGTCGCGACTGGTGAGGGAAGAGGGCATCGAGGACGCGCCTGTGATGCGGGTGAGCGCCCGCACGGGAAAGGGTGTCAAGGCTTTGCGGGCCGAGATCTCTGGGGCTGCCGCGACGCGGTCAGTGGCGGCAGAAGCGGTCCGCGCCGACTTGATCGCCGCTGGTCGAGCGCTCGAGGGTGCGCTGTCGAGAGACGCGGACCCCGAGCTTCCCGACGTCGACGGACTGGTCGCGGCGTGCGCGCGCGCCGCAGGTATTGAGGCAAGGGCCGACGCTGCGGCCGCGGTCGCTGCCGGCAGGGCTGTCGCTGTTCCTGACGCTCTAGGCGCGTCCTTGGCCGCCGTTGAGCAGGTGCGGCTCGAGTGGGTGGACGCTGCGACGGCTGGATTGCCCGTCGCGTGGCGCATCGTCGTGGACGATGCGGTGATGCCTGCCGCGGCTCTCGCGGACGAGATCGAGGCCTCGCTCGCTGCCGTCACCTGGCCGCCCGTTGACCCGCCCAAGGGCATGCGAGGGCTCGTCTCGCGTGCGTCGAAGGGACGCGCGGCAGGAAAGGTGGTGCGGACGTTGGGGCGCGAGGCGATCATGTCAGCCGTGGTACCGCACGTGGTCGAGCCGACCGACCTCATTCATCAGGCCTACCGGAACCTCGACGAGCTCACCGAGTTGTCTTAGGGTCTCGCCCAGGCCTCGTCTCCTGGCGTCGTGCCCAGGCGGCTCGCCACGGCGCCGTCCACACATTGAGCGACTTTCCCCGGCGCTTTCGTCATGCGCGATCCACCCTGGATACCGACGCCGCACACGTGGCGCAGCATCTGAGGAGGACGCGATGAACGATTTGACGATGACGGTGGCTGGCTGGGTCGCTACGGACCCCCGCCACGTGGTGGGGCCGACGGGTACCCACCTGACGAGCTTTCGGCTGGCATCCACCAGCCGCTACTTTGACCGCGACAAGAACGAGTGGGTCGACGGGCAAACCGAGTGGTTCACTGTGCGGACCTTCAGGGGAGCATCGATCACCGTGAAGGACTCGATCGAGAAGGGCCAGCCGGTGGTGGTCCAGGGTCGTTTCCGTACCAACGAGTGGGAGGCAGACTCCGGTCCGCGCACGGACCTCATCATTGATGCGGTGAGCGTGGGGCATGACCTGACGCGCGGCATCGCCAAGTTCACGCGCGCGACGGGTGACCCTGCCTTGGAAGATCCGCGGGCGAAGACGCCGGAGCCGCCCGCCTCGGACGCAGACGCGGTGGCGACGGGGGAGAGCGCAGAAGATCCCTTCGGGCCCGACGCAGCGATGGGGGACGAGGCGGAGGGGGACGAGGCGGTGCAGGACGAACCTGTCGGCGCGCTCGCCTGAGCCTCGCAACGCGGCGGGGCGCCTGCAAGAGGGCCGGCGCCCCGAACCCGTTGACATCGGGCCGCGGCGGCGCCGCCACAGCGTAGGCTTGGACCCGGTTCCGGCGACCGCACGTCGCCTCGTCTACAACATTCGGAGCGGTAGTGGCTGAGTTCATCTACACCATGCACAAGACGCGCAAGGCGCACGGCGACAAGGTCATTCTCGATGACGTGACGATGGCCTTCTACCCCGGCGCAAAGATCGGCGTGGTGGGGCCAAACGGAGCGGGTAAGTCGACCATCCTCAAGATCATGGCCGGCATCGAGCAGCCTTCTAACGGAGAGGCCCGCCTCAGCCCCGGTTACTCCGTCGGCATCCTCTTGCAGGAACCGCCGCTGAACGAAGAGAAGACGGTTCTGGGCAACGTCGAGGAGGGTGTCGCCGAGATCAAGGGCAAGCTCGATCGCTTCAACGAGATTTCCGAAGAGATGGCCAACCCAGACGCCGACTACGACACGCTCCTTGCCGAGATGGGGACTCTGCAAGAGGAACTCGATCACGCGGACGCGTGGGACCTCGACTCGCAGCTCGAGCAGGCCATGGACGCGCTCCAGTGCCCGCCGCCCGACGCAAACGTGACGACGCTGTCAGGCGGCGAGCGCCGCCGCGTCGCGCTGTGCAAACTGCTGCTCGAGAAGCCGGACCTGCTGCTGCTCGACGAGCCCACCAACCACCTCGACGCCGAGTCGGTGCTCTGGCTTGAACAGCACCTGTCCAAGTACAAGGGCGCCGTCATGGCGGTCACGCACGACCGGTACTTCCTCGACCACGTCGCCGAGTGGATCTGTGAAGTCGACCGCGGACACCTGTATCCCTACGAGGGCAACTACTCGACCTACCTCGAGAAGAAGGCGGCACGCCTCGAGGTCCAGGGCAAGAAGGACCAGAAGCTCCAGCGACGCCTGAAGGACGAACTGGAGTGGGTGCGCCAAAACGCCAAGGGTCGCCAGACCAAGTCGAAGGCGCGACTCAACCGCTACGAAGAGATGGCGGCAGAGGCCGACCGGATGAAGAAGCTCGATTTCGAAGAGATTCAGATCCCGCCAGGCCCTCGCCTCGGCAACGTCGTGCTTGAAGCCAAGAACCTCAAGAAGGGTTTTGGCGACCGCACGCTGATCGACGGACTGAGCTTCTCGCTGCCCCGCAACGGCATCGTCGGCGTCATCGGGCCCAACGGCGTCGGTAAGACCACGCTGTTCAAGACGATTGTGGGCTTGGAGCCGCTTGATGGCGGAGAACTGAAGATCGGCGAGACCGTTCAGGTCTCGTACGTGGACCAGTCGCGCGGCGGGATCGATCCCAAGAAGTCGCTGTGGGAGGTCGTGTCCGACGGCCTCGACTACATCAACGTCGGCAGGGTCGAGATGCCTTCACGCGCCTACGTAGGAGCCTTCGGTTTCAAGGGTCCCGATCAGCAGAAGGCTGCCGGCGTGTTGTCCGGTGGTGAGCGTAACCGCCTCAACCTGGCGCTCACGCTCAAGGAAGGCGGCAACCTGTTGCTGCTCGACGAGCCGACGAACGACCTTGACGTCGAGACCCTCGGCTCGCTCGAGAACGCGCTCCTGGAGTTCCCTGGCTGCGCCGTGGTGGTCTCTCACGATCGCTGGTTCCTCGACCGCGTGGTGACGCACATCTTGGCGTACGAGGGCACCGAAGAGAACCCGGCGAACTGGTACTGGTTCGAGGGCAACTTTGCCTCGTACGAGGCCAACAAGATCGAGCGGCTCGGCGAAGAGGCCGCCCGACCTCACCGCGTCACGTACCGCAAGCTCACGCGGGACTAAACGCAAGCGTCGTTCAGGTGTCGTGGACGATGACGGCGTGCTCGTCGCGCTCGTCATCGTCGCCACCTGCTGGGTAGTGTGACGCCTCTGGGCGCCTGATCAAGTGGATGGTGCTGGCGATGAGCCCGCCCCACACCAAGACGGCGGCGAGCACAAAGAGGATGATCGCGGATGGGGTCATGTCAGTTCTCCTCCTTGGCGGCGACCGCGGGGTAGGGCGGCCACGGCTCGATCTCGTCTTTGTTGCGGTGCCAGGGCAGGGCGGTGGCCACGACCGTGATGACGCCTAGCGCGATGAGCACGCCCCAGCCCATCACGAGCAGGAATCCGGCGGGGTACCCCTCGTACCCTTCCGTTGCGACCTCCACGATGGCGCGCACCAGCATGAACCCCAACACGGCGGGCACCACAACCCCCACGAGCCCAAGCCAGATTCTGCCAAGGCGCACGGTCGAGACGGCGTTCAGGTGCGCGAGCAACTCAGGCCCGCGCCTCAGGACCCACACGGTGAGCACCGACATGATGACGGCTGAGCCGACCACGCCGATGTTGTTGGTCCAGTGATCGGCCGTGTCGAGAGCCCATAGACCGGACGTGGTCGAGAACAGCGCGAAGGAGAGCGCCGCGGAGACGGTGCCTAGTGCGAGCGCGCCTGAACGCGGAGTAAGACCGAACTTCTCCTGCACCGCCGCCGAGGTGACCTGCAGAATCGACAGCAGCGAGGTGAAGCCAGCCAGGGCGAGCGTGCCGAAGAAGAGAGCGCCGACGACGGCGCCGCCAGGCATTTGAGACAAGATGGCCGGGAACGTGACGAACGACAGCCCGATGCCGGAGATGGTCTCCAGTTCGGCGACAGGGATGCCTTGCTGGAAGGCAAAGAAGCCGAGAGTCGCGAACACGCCGATGCCTGCGAGGAGTTCGAAGGACGAGTTGGCGAAGGCGACCACCAGGCCGGGCCCGGTGAGGTTGGCCTTGCGGCGTCGGTAGGACGCGTACGTGATCATGATGCCGAAAGCGATCGAGAGTGAGAAGAAGATCTGACCGTACGCGGCGATCCACACGTTGGGGTCGGACAGCGCGCCCCAATCGGGTGTGAAGAACGCGTTGAGGCCGTCGACTGCGCCGTCAAGGAACAGCGCGCGCACGACGACCGCGCCGAACGTGAGTGCGAGCAGCGGCATGATGACCACGTTGGCACGCTCGAGGCCGCGGCTCACTCCGAGCGCCAGCACCACGATGGCGGCGATCCACACGATGGCAAGGGGGATGGCCACCGAGGCGACGATATCGCCGGTGATGGACACCTCAGATGACGCCTCAAGGTAGTCACCAAAGAGGAAGCCCTCAGGGTCGTCCCCCCACTTCAGGTCGAAGGAGAAGACGAAGTAACTGAGCGCCCAACCGATGATCGCCGTGTAGTACAGGCCAATCACGAAGGACATGGCGACCTGGAACCAGCCGAGGGACTCCGTCCACCGGCCCCAGCGTCCACCCAGCCGACGCAGCGCCAAGGGCGCCGAGCCGCGGAAGCGGTGACCGATCGCGTAGTCGAGAAACAGGATCGGGATGCCCGCAGTGATGAGCGCGACGAGGTAGGGGATCAGAAACGCGCCGCCGCCGTTCTCGTACGCGACGCCAGGGAAGCGCCAGATGTTGCCGAGGCCGACGGCCGAGCCGATCGCGGACAGGATGAACCCCGTCTGTCCCGTGAACTGCTCGCGCGGCGGGTTCGTGGCCTGCTCGGTAGATGCCGACATGTCGCTCCCTCGTGATGTGGCCGTCACCCTAGCAGCGCGGGCCCCGCTCCCTCTAGGCCGTCGTGCCTCGGAGCTGCCTTGCGAGGGCCAGGGAGGGAGGCAGGGAGCGCGGCCGGAGTCGGTCTTGTGGGAAGGAACCACGGTGACGTCGCGTTCACCCTGCGGGAGGTAACACCATGAAGAGACTGATCAAGCGCTGGACTGTTGCAGCAATTGTTGTCCCTGCGGTTGCCTGGGGGCTCGGGGCGGCAGCAGACAAAGTCGCGGAACGCCGCGGCGGTGACTCGAAGGCCGTGAAGGGCCTGAACTTGGGAAGCAGACTGTTGCGGAAGCGCTAGCGCTCCTACCCCCATCAACGACGAAGCGCCGGCCACCGCAAGGTGACCGGCGCTTTGCCGTGTGAAGCGGGGGACAACTCACGCAGTGAGCGAGTCAACCCACTCCTGGTTCGCGGCGATCCAGTCGCTCACGATCCGGTCATAGTCGCTCTCGCCCTCTGCGGCCTGGAGCTGGTTCTCCAAGTCATAGAGCAGGTCAGAGGACATGGTGAAGTTACCCATCCACTCGGCGACCTCGGGGAAGTCCGTGGCGAAGCCGGTGCGCGAGTAGGTGTAGATCGACTCGGCGTCACCCAGCGTGCCCTCGGGGTCTTCGAGGTTCTTCAGGTCGTAGGCGCCGTAGGCCCAGTGGGGCTCCCACAGCGTCACGATGATGTTCTCGCCGTCGGCCATGGCCGAGTCGAGTTCGGCCAGCATGGCGGGCGTCGACGAGGTGAGGAACTCCATGTCTTCCAGGCCGTACGTCGGGATGACGTTGTCCTGAACGGCGCCGGTCAGACCGGCACCTGGCTCGATGCCCACGATGCGGTTGTCGAACTCCGCCGCGACGGCGGGGTCTGACAGCTCGGCGAGCGAGTCGATGGGAGCGTCGGCGTTCACGGCGACCGTCAGTGCGGCGCTGTCGAACCAGGCGCCGACCTCTTCGATGTCGTCACCGAACTCGTCGAGGTAGTCGGCGTGAGTGGCGGGCAGCCACACGTCGGTCACCAGGTCGTAGTCGCCGTCGGCAACTGCCTGGAACACGGGAGCGGGGTCTGCATACTCAAGAGTGACGTTGTAGCCCTTGTCCTCGAGAATCTGCTGCCACAGGAGTGACGAGGCAAGCGACTCGTCCCAGCCGTTGAACACGGCCATGGTGATGTCGCCGCCCGCAGCGGGAGCGTCCTCGCCGCCAGTGGCTGGCGTGGTCGGGTCTGCCTCTTCCGACGAGCAACCGGCGAGCACGAGGCTCGCGGCGGCTGCCGTGGCGAGGAGCGCGGTAGAGCGCATCTTCATATGTGTGTTTCCTTTCTTGACGAGGAGAGTTTCCCCACGTCTTGAGCATCAGTTGCCAGATACGGTCTGGCGGATGCGCGCGGCTGCCTGGTGGGGCTGCCGCGAGGTCTGGTGGCGGACGCGGCTAGCGCCCTGGTTGACGGCGGTTGCCCGAGTGCTCCGCCAGGATCCGCTCGGTGTCCTTGCCCGCGGTGGATTCGGTGGGGCTCTCCCCACCACCCGAGAGCTGGCTAAACCAACGAGCCATGAGCGCACGGCCGCGCCTGTTACCGAACGCGCCGGTGAAGCGATCGAGCACGATCGCGAGGATGACCACGGACATGCCTGCCTCGGCACCGATTGCGATGTCTAGTGCACTGACGGCCCGCGCCACGTCGCCTCCGAGACCGCCGGCACCGACCATCCCGGCGATGACGACCATCGACAGGGACAGCATGATGACCTGGTTGACCCCAGCCATGATGGAGGGCATCGCGAGGGGCAGCTGGATCTGGCGCAAGATGCGTCGAGGTGATGCGCCAAAGGCCTGTCCAGCCTCGACGACTTCGCTGTCGACCGTGCGAATGCCCAACTCCGTGAGCCGCACGCCGGGTGCGAGAGAGAACAGGACGGTCGCAAAGATGCCGGGCGCGACGCCGATGCCGAAGAAGGCAATGGCGGGGATCAGGTAGACGAACGCTGGCATCGTCTGCAGGAAGTCCATGATGGGCTTCACCACCGCGGAAACCGTCTTGTTGCGCGCGGCCAAGATGCCGAGCGGGATGGCCACGACGAGCGCGAGGAATGCAGACACGATCACCAGGGAGATGGTGTCCATGGCGTTGTCCCACTGATCGACGCCAATGATGAACAGCAGGCCCAAGACGGTGCCAAGCCCAAACTTCCACCCGCGGGCGATCAGCGCGAGTAGGCCCATCACGATGATGACGACGATGGCTGAGGGCGTGGTGAACAACCAGTTGACGGAGTCGTACAGCAAATTCCAGAGGTCGCCGAGGAAGGTCAGGAGCCAATCGAGATTGTCCTCGATCCATTTGGTGCTTGACTCGACCCACTTGCCGAAGGGAATGCGGAAGTCGATCATGAGTTGGCCTCCTCGACCGTGAGGGTGCCCGAGTCGACGGCGGCCTCCAGGGCCTCGTCAACCACGTGCGTCGGCAACGGATCGGGACGCGGGCTCGCGAGCGCGGCCGCTTCAGGCTCGCCGCCGAGGGTGGCCAGCAGGGTGACGCGTGGGATGACCCCTACGAGCCTGCCCTTGTCGTCCATCACGCCGAGCGGAAGCGCCGACTCAAGCGCGGGGATGAAGAGGTCGGACAGTGCGGTGTCGGAAGGCACGGCGCCGTGATCCTCCCGCACAATGCTGGAGAGGTCCTTCTCGCCCTTGCGGACCAGGTCGAGGGCGTCGCGGTCCGATACCCAGCCGACGAGCGTGCGGTCGCGCTTCAGCACGTACACGCCGCTCAGCTGTTCGTCGCGCATGGCCTTGAGTGCACCGTGTGGCCCAACCGACGAGTGAATGACTGCCCGCGGTTTGCGCATGACCGACTCGGCCGTGAGCACGCGGGTGCGGTCGACGTCTTGAACGAACTGCTCGACGTACTCGTTGGCGGGGTCGGTCAGGATCTCCTCTGGCGTGCCGATCTGGACGATACGGCCGTCGCGCATGACGGCGATGCGGTCGCCCAAGAACATGGCCTCGTTGAGGTCGTGAGTGATGAAGATGATGGTCTTGCCGAGCGAAGACTGAAGCTCGAGCAACTGCTCTTGCATCTCGCGGCGGATCAAGGGATCGAGCGCGGAAAACGCCTCGTCCATGAGCAGGATCTCGGTGTCCGCGGCGAGCGCGCGGGCGAGGCCCACGCGCTGCTGCATGCCGCCGGACAGTTCGTTGGGGTGCTTGTCTTCCCAGCCGCCCAGGCCGACTACTTGGGTGACCTGACGGGCTTTTTCCTCGCGCTCGGGGCGAGGGACCCCTTGAATCTCGAGTCCGTAGGCGACATTGTCCAGCACGGTGCGGTGGGGCAACAAGGCAAAGTGCTGGAAGACCATGGACATGCGCTTGCGGCGGATCTCGCGCAACCGCTTGGGGGCTGCTCCAGTGATGCTGTCAGCGCCGATCTCCACCGTCCCTGACGTGGCCGGTTGGAGGCCATTGAGCGTGCGAATGAGCGTGGACTTTCCTGAGCCAGACAGGCCCATGACCACGAAGATCTCGCCGCGCTTGACCTCGAAGGAGGCGTCGATCACGGCGGCGGTGGTGCCTCCGCCGAGTCGGTCGCGGGTGGCGCCTTGCTGGAGTTTGCGCACAGCAGCGTCCGCGTGTTTGCCAAAGACTTTGTACAGGCCGGTGGCTTTGAGCGCGATGGTGTCAGTCACGTGATCCTCAGGCGAGCGGCCCGTGGGCACACTCATGTCGCGGTCGCTCCTGACCACGAGGGACTCGCAGCCGTCGGACGGCAATCACGGACCCGCAGCCCCGATGGCGGGGCCTGCGTAGCCAGGTTTGTGCACCTTCGCTACGAAGCGATGGACGGCGACCTGGGCTTTGTCGTAGTCGTCACGGAAACGCTTAGCGCATCAACACGACGACCTATCGACGGTAGCAAGGTACCGCCCATGAGGCAAATATGCCTGGTAATTGGGCTACTAGTGCCCGCCGGGCATTCGTAGCATTCCCTCTTGCGCGACGGAGGCCACAAGTCGGCCGTCCTCGCTGAAGACCCACGAACCGCACAAGCCTCTACCGCCCTGGGCGGTCGGTGCGTCTTGAACGAACAGCAGCCATTCGTCGGCCCGAGCGGGACGATGCCACCACAGCGCGTGGTCCAAACTGGCGAAGGCCATGCCAGGCGTCGACCACGAGGCATCATGTCGCCGTAGTGCAGGCTCCAGGATGACCTGGTCTGAGCCGAAGGCGATAAGCGCACGGTGCATCAGGTCGCTCACGTCGAGAGTGCGCCGCACCCGCATCCACGCCGTTTGGTACTGCTTGGGGGCCTTGTCGGCGTGGACAAAGATCGAGCCTTCCACGTGCCTCACGTCGAAGGGTGCAGAGTTGAGCCAGAAGTCGGCGGTGGCGTGTCCCGCGAAGGGGCCAAGGACATCCATCCCTGACGGCAGCGCGTCCGGGGGCGGCACCTCTGGCATGCGCACCGAGTGCTCGGGACCCTCTTGAGCCTCTTGGAATGAGGCAATCATGGACAGGATCGGCTTGTCGTCCTGGAAGGCGTGAGTGCGGCGCGCGGAGAACGATCTGCCGTCGCGAAGGTCCTCGACGTCAAACCGGATTGGTCGGCTGGCGTCTCCCGGACGCAAGAAGTAGCCGTGCATCGAGTGGACCGCACGCGAGGCGTCCACCGTGTGCCCTGCCGCGACGATGGCCTGGGCGATCACTTGACCGCCAAAGACGCGCCCGCCCGGCATCGGCAACGAGTCGCCCTCGAAGCTGGAATCGCCCAGCTTGCGAAGGTCGAGCGCGCCGAGTCCGGCGGCAACGGCGGCATCACCCCAGGTGTCTTCCACATGATCCATGGTTCGAGGCTACCTGGCCGCTGTGCGGTCGCGAACGCACCGCGCTTCTGTTGTCACGCTTCCGGAGTGGGGTCGAAGGTGTTGATCATGGAATGCGCCGCGCGCTCGAGGTAGTCGAGCAACGTGGCCTGGTGCAGGGGAGACATGTCGGACGCCTCGACGGCCGCGCGCATGTGCGAGACCCAGTGGTCGCGAGCCTCAGGGTTCACGTGGAAGGGCTGGTGGCGCATGCGCAGTCGCGGGTGGCCGCGCTGGTCCGAATAGGTCGTAGGGCCGCCCCAGTACTGCTCGAGGAACATCGTGAGTCGTTCCACCGCCCCGTCCATGTCGTGAGCCGGGTACATCGGCGCGAGGATGGGATCCTCACGCACACCGTCGTAGAACCGCCGAACAATCGCGGCGAACGCTTCGTGGCCGCCAGCAGCCTCGTAGAAGCTCTGGCCCTCTGCTTGAGGGGCGGCCGTGCCGACGTTCATGCCGGGAGTCGCCTCGCGTTCGGGCACGCTTGAGCTCATTCGGACGTGCCCTGGCCGGCCGCGCCCTTGGTGGAGCGTTTCGCCCTTGGCTTGGTCGCGGGCGGGGTGGGCGCGTCGTTGCCGACCAGGAGCGTCTGATCGGGAACCGCCATGCGGATCCCGCGCTCATCGAAGATACGTCGCATCTCGAGCCTGACCTTGCGCATGATGTCCCACTGCTTAATCGGGGCCACTTGAATCATGAGGCGGATCGCGACGCTGTAGTAGTCAAACGACTCGATACCAGGGACCTCTGGCTCCGACAAGATGGCCTTGTCGACGTCTTCATCCGCCTCGCGGGCGGCGGTCACTGCGTCCAGCAAAGCCTGACGCGCCACATCCAGATCGGTGTCATAGCTGAGTCGCACCTCGATGAACACCCTCGACCACAGGCGAGTCATGTTCCCCACGCGGTGGATTTCGCCGTTCGGGACGTACCAGACGGTGCCGTCCAGCGAACGCAACCGGGTGGAACGCAGGCCGACCTCTTCCACCAGTCCGGAAGCCTCGCCAAGGTCGACAACGTCGCCGACGCCGTACTGGTCTTCGATCAACATGAACAGCCCGGAAAGCAAGTCCTTCACGAGTGACTGGGCGCCAAAGCCCAGCGCGACGCCCACGATTCCCGCCGAGGCAATGAGGGGCCCCACGGGAAGCCCGACGAGGTCGAGGAGCATGACGGCCACGACCGCGATGATGACCACGATGAGGCCCGAGTTCAGGACGGCGCGAATCGTTCCCGCGCGCTGACGGCGCCGTTCCGCTTCGAGCCTGACCTCTTGAGGGTCGACCGGGGGAAGGTTCAGCTTGGCTCGCTCGAGAGCCTGGCGCGCCTTTCGCCTAAACGGAAGCCCTGTCTCGATGCTGCGCGTCACCGCGCGAATGGCGATGCGACCGATGACCCATACGAGCAGCGCGCCGACGATGAGGATGCCGATGCCGAGCGCCTTTCCGCCGAAATCGCTGAGCCAACCGACGGAAGCTTCGTCGGTATCGGCGGCAGCGTCGGCGGCGGTCAGAACGAGGGTGTGGAAGGAGGCATGCATCTTTCCAGAGTAATGGCCGCGGCGAGGCCTCCCGCAATGGGCACCAAACCTGGCAGGATGAAGACCGTGAGCGATGAGGGGCACGAGCAACAGCCGTCAGAAGCACTGGCGACGCTTGCGCGCGCCTGCGGAGTGGCGACCGACGTCCACCTGATCGACGGCACCCACAAGCGGTGTTCGCGCGGTGCGCTCGTGGCCATCTTGGGCGCTATGGGCATCGACGCCCACGACGATGACGCATGTCGCGCATCGTTCGAAGCGCTCAAGGACTACATCTGGACCCGGATCGTGCCGCCAGTGACCGTGTTGCGTGAGGGCCAGTCGCGCGAGATTCCCGTGCACTTGCCGCACGGATCGTCCGTGAGCGTGACGCTCCGGACGGAGGCAGGCGTTGAGCACCCGCTCGAACAAGTCGACAGGGTGGTCGAGCCGCACGGTGTCGGCTCGATTGCCGTGGGCAGGGCGACGTTCAGGATTCCTGGGGACCTGCCGCTCGGCTGGCACATCGTGGAGGCGACCTTCCCTGGCAGGCGCGGTCGCGGCTACGTCGTGGTGACCCCCGAGCGTCTGGAGGTGCCAGAGGCAATCACGGCGCGGCGACCCTGGGGCTTCATGACTCAGTTGTACTCGCTGCGCTCCAGCCGATCGTGGGGGATCGGCGACCTCGGAGACCTGGCGGACCTGTGCTCGCTCGCCAAGATCAGGGCCGGCGCTGACTTCGTCCTCATTAATCCTCTGCACGCCAACGAGGCTGTGCCTCCGCTGAGCCCTTCGCCTTACCTGCCGTCGTCGCGGCGCTTTCTCGCGCCGATGTACATCCGGGTCGAAGACATCCCAGAAGTCGCGTACGTGCCGTCCCAACAGCGGGCAGTGATCGAGTGGGAGTCGGAACGCCCGAGTCGCAACAACAACACCGACGAATTGCTGGATCGGGACGAGGTGTGGCGCGCCAAGCGTGCAGCGCTCGAACAGGTCTTCGCGGCTCCGCGGTCTCCCGGGCGCGAGGCGCAGTTCGAGGCGTTTTGCATGCGCGAAGGCAAGGCGCTCGAGGACTTCGCTACGTGGGCCGCCCTGTCGGAGGAGTACAACGGCGTGACGTCGTGGCCAGACGAGCTGGCCACCGCGTCGGCCGCGGCTGTCTCCGCCTGGCGAGATGAGCATCCTGAGCGGGTGCTGTTCCACGCGTGGCTGCAGTGGATCGCCGACGAACAGGCCCGTCACTCCCAGTCGACCGCGCGCGGGGCCGGTATGAGCATCGGCGTTGTCACGGATTTGGCCGTTGGCGTCCACCCATCCGGTGCCGATGCATGGAGCCTTCACAAGGTGCTGGCCAGCGGAATCAGCGTGGGCGCCCCGCCGGACGGCTTCAATCCTCAAGGACAGGACTGGTCGCAACCGCCATGGCAACCGCGTGCGCTCGAAGCCGCGGCGTACGTGCCGTTTAGGGACGTCGTGCGAGCCGCCGTGAGGCACTCCGGCGCCGTGAGGGTCGATCACATTCTTGGGCTCTTCAGGCAGTGGTGGATTCCTGTGGGCCATGGTTCAAACGACGGCTCGTATGTCCAGTTTGATCACGAGGCTCTGGTGGGCATCCTGATTCTTGAAGCGCACCGTGCAGGGGCCATCGTGATTGGCGAAGACTTGGGCACTGTCGAACCATGGGTGCGCGACTACTTGAGCTCTCGGGGAGTGCTGGGCACGTCGGTGCTGTGGTTCGAGCGCACGCATGACGGCGGCTTCACTCCGCCCGAGGACTATCGGGCGGACGCGCTCGCCACCGTCACCACCCACGACCTACCCACCACCGCGATGATGGTTGCGGGGGCACACGTCGACTTGCGCACAGAACTCGGACTGGTGTCCGACCCGACCGCGGCTGTCGAGCAGGCCGCCGACGAGCTCCGGCGGCTCGTCGCGCTGCTGCGCGAACGTGACTGGGTGATCGAGGACTACGAAGAAGAGGACCTCATAGCCGGTGTGCACCGCATGGTCATGGCGTCTCCCGCCGTGCTCACCGGCGTTGCCATCACGGACGCCGTCGGCGACATGAGGGCCCAGAACGTGCCAGGCACGTTCGAGGAGTACCCCAACTGGAGTTTGCCGCTCACCGATCGTAACGGCGTGCCGGTGCTGCTTGACGATCTCTTCGACCACCCCCGCATGCGGCGCCTGATCGCCGCCATTCGCGCGGCCCGCTCCTAGGTAGCCGTGACGACGCAGCGATTGTCCAAGCTCTTAGGGCTCGCAACGCTGCTGTTGTTCGGTGCCGGGTTCCTTGCCGTCTTCCTTGACGTCGCGAGTCTGAGCGTGCTCTTTCCGCTGCTCTTCGGCCTCCTCACGGTGTCGATGATCGCTCGGTTTGCCTTGGGCGCCATGCAGGCGAAGCCGGCGCTGGAGCGTATCGCTGCTGCCCTGTCAGGCAGGGCCCACCCGGAACTCGGTAGCGACTGGCGCAGGGGTGAGGAGAGTGGCCCCCCGGCGGCACTCTCGGCGTTCGCTTGCGGCAGGCTCGCTGCGGACCCACCGCTCGTAGGCTCCAGTGACGGGAGGCCCGCCCACGTTTCGTACGAGAGGCTGGTGGACGACAGCGGAAGCACCCATCTCGCGACGCTCGCGTCCGTGGCTTCTCGCGTTGCTGTGGTCAACGAGGGCACCGTGGTGATGATGCGACAGCCAAGCAGGCCGTGGCAGCGCCTCGCGGAGGGGGTGGTCGACGGCGCGGCAACTCCCGCCGGGCTAGGCGCGGCATGGCGCGTCGCGGCGACCGATGCGGCCACCGCCGAAGCCATCGTGACTTCTCAGAGGATCGAGGCGCTCGCGGCCTCGTACGCCTCCGTGTCTGGCGCCGTCTGGACGGCTGGTGAAGTGACGGTCATCGAGGACGGCCATCGCACTTCTGCCGCACCGTTGGCCGAGTTGATCCGCCTGGCGTCGCGGCTCGCCGTCTGAGGACGACCCTTGGAGGGGCCGCCACGTGAACGACGGCCGGGAGGGTCAGCCGGCGAGCAACGCGACAGCCGCGGCGCCGATGATCAGCACGGCCGCGACCGCACCGGCGATGACGTAGGTCTGGCGAGACGCTGGCCCCACGTTCGTGGTCAGGACCTCGCGCTCCTTCAGCATCGTGACCCAGGCCTCAAGCCCTGACTCCTTGTTCTGCGCGTGTTGGACGACGCTGCCCGCCGCGAGCGCCGGCGCGGAGATGTTGCTCGCGAGCGAGGCCGCACCATAGGCCTTGGCGTTCCCGAAGGCGACGAACACGAGCTTGCCATCGGGATAGAAGTACAGGCCGTACTCCGCCCGCTTGACCTTCCCGAGCGCCGCGAGGCTCCTATCCATGACCACCACGCCGTCGGCGTCTGTGAGCGTCACTCGATCCTTGCCGTCGAAAGCCAGCGTGCCTTGTGCTGCCTTGCCGAGCATGCCGCGCGTGAACTGGACAGGGTGGGCCAAGGGCTCACTTTGTGGTCCGGCAGTGGACTGTGTGGGCGTCTCGTGGTGGTCGGACATGGGTTCCCCCCTCATTGGCGTTGCGATGCAGGTCGAACGTAACACCAGCGCATGCAGCCGCGTGAGTTATCCACAGACGGCGGCTGGAGCCCAGGCAACCGAGGTCTCGCGAAGGGTCACAACCCTGCTTGTGCCGCGCTAGCCTCTTGCGCCTTGGTGGAGCGTCGCACTTCGTCGAGTCCCTCGGTGACGATCTTGCGCAGCACGGATGGAGCGTCGGCGTTGGTTGCCAGCCAGTCCTCGATGAGGCTCTCCAGCCCGTCTACCCGGCCAGCAGCCCAGGTGGGGAACACGTAGCGTGCCACTCTGGCCCCCACCCAGCCCTCATTCGCGTCGTAGTACTCGCGCAGTTCCTCCAGAAGCGTCGGCACCAGGAAGGTCAACTGAACTGGGTCGGTGGCGCGCACGAGTCCCAACGCAATCTCGTACTGCACGGCGTTGGGAGCGGGCCCGTCAGCCGGGTGGGCGAGGGCGTCCCATGCGGCACGCTTCGCCTCAGACGTCGCGATCACCGCCATGGTTCCTGCGGCTCTCCGGCGCCCAATCGCCCCTGGGTCGCTTTCGAGTCGCGCCGCTATCTCACGCTCGCCAGCCATGCCGCAGGCGGCCATCCCCGCGAGCAGGTCCCAAGAGAGATCCGTGTCGATCTCCAAGCCTTGGAGGGCGTCGGAGCCGTCGAGGAGCGCGCCAAGGCGTGCGGCCTGCGCAGGGGTTGAGGCAACCCTCGCGTAGGCCTTCAGGGCTTGAAGTTGAAGGTCGCTTCCCGGTGCGGCGCCGGTCACCGTCGTCCACAGGCTCTCTGCCGACGCTGCGGCCACGGCTGGTACCTGTGCTGGCGGCACGTAGCGCGTCAGGGCGACGACCATGGTGCGAGCGTGAGCCTCCGCGGCTTCGGAGTTGGCCATCGCCGGCAGCACCGTGAGCACGGCATCGATGTAGTGCTGGGCGGGCAGTACGGCGTCGCGGCACATGTGCCACAACGCGTCGAGAACGGAGGCTTGAGCCATGGGGTGAGTCAGATCGCCAACGTGCGCCGCGATCGTGGCCAACGATGCGTCATCCAATTGCGCCTTCGCGTAGGTGCGGTCGGCGTCGTTGACCAGCAGCAGGTCGGGGCGAGGCTTGCCGACCGCCTCGGTCACGTCAGAGAGCGGCCCGTCGAGAGTCGCCACGAGGCTCCAGGTGCGCTCGAAGTGCCCGTCCTCGTGTTGGTAGCCGGCGATCGTGACTCGGTGAGGACGCTGAACGGGATGCGCCGCAGGAACATCCTCGGCGACGCGAAGAGACGTGATGACCCCGGCGTCGTCTGTGTCTACGACGGGGCGCAATGTGGTGACGCCTGGCGTCTTGAGCCACACCTCGGCCCAGGCGTCGAGCGGACGGCCGGCGGCGGCCTCGACTTCGGCCAAGAACTCGGCGAGGGTCGCGTTGCCGAATGCGTAGCGCTTCAAGTAGGCCGCCACTCCGGCGAAGAAGGCGTCCTCGCCCACGTGTGCGGCGAGTTGCTTGAGCGCCGAGGCACCCTTGGCGTACGTGATCATGTCGAAGGCGCTGACGGTCGCCTCGATATCGGGGACCTCGGTGACGATCGCGTGAGTTGTCGGCAATTGGTCCTGCACGTAGGCGATGGACTTGCGGCTCGCGCCGAACGTGACCCAGGCGTCCTTCCACGGCGTGACCTGCTCCGTCGCCCACGTGCCCACAAACTCAGCGAAGGACTCGTTGAGCCACAGATCGTCCCACCACCTCATCGTCACGAGGTTTCCGAACCACATGTGGCTGAGTTCGTGCAGCACGATGTTGAGGCGTCGCTCGCGCTCGGCGTCGGAGGCCCGCGAGCGGAACAACAGACTGTCCTCGGAGAAGGTCACGCAGCCGACGTTCTCCATGGCGCCCAGGTTGTATTCGGGCACAAACACCTGGTCGTACTTGTCGTACGGGTACTCGGTGTCGAAGACGCGCTCGTACAGCGTCATGCCGGCCTGGACCGTGCCGATCATCTCCTCGGCGTCGAGGTGTGCCGCGAGGTTCTTGCGCCCGTACACCCGTGCCTTGAGCGTTCCCTTCCTGCTGCGAAGTTCGCCCTCGGCCCACGCATAGGGTCCAGCGACGACGGCGGCCACGTAGGTGGGAAGGGCAACGGTGGGCGCAAAGGACCAGCGATTCACAGCGCCTTCGCCGATGCTCGTGGTGGCGCCTTCCGCCAGAGCGGGTTCGGGTGTGGGGGAGTTCGAGACGACCACCCAATGCGCCGGCGCGAACACCTCGATCGCGAAGGTGCCCTTGACGTCGGGCTGGTCGAAGCACGGGAAGGCGGCGCGGGCGTCGGCCGCCGCGAACTGGCTGTAGAGGTAGACCTCGCCGTCCTCTGGGTCCACGAAGCGGTGGATGCCCTGGCCATCCGTGCGGTACGCGAAGTCGGCCTCGATGGTGACTGAGTTGTGCTCGGCCAGATGGGTCAACTCGACTCGGCCGTCGTTGACGGCCGTCGCCGGGTCGAGCACAGTGCCGTTGAGGCTGATGCTCCCGACTGTCGCACCCATGCAATCGAGGAAGGTGCTCGCGCCAGCGGGTGCCTCGAACGCGATGGTGGTGGCGGTGCGGAAGGTGTCGCCCGGTCCGGTGAAGTCCCACGTGATGTCGTAGGCGGCGGATGGGATCAGCGCGGCGCGGTCGGTGGCTTCGCTCTTGGTGAGGTTGGTACCTGGCATGGTTCAGAGTCTGCCACCTTCACGGCGCGCGACCGTGAGACCACGGTCCGGTGGTGGGGCGCGACGCCGTGCACGACGCCATGCGCGGTGTGCAACGCGGTGCGCGACGCCACGTGGCTCAATCCGTACCGCTTCGCGGCCGGATTTCGCCCGTGGTGGCTTGATTCGTACCGGGCCCGGTACGAATCAAGCCACATTCGGCACTAGTGCCCCCGAATCCGGTACGAATCAAGCCATTTCCCGAGGGGGGGTGGGGGTGGGGGTGCGGCGAGCGCACGTGCAGTTGCAAGTGCGCCCGCGTTTACCCCGAGCCAGTCGCCTACTCGACGACGTCCTCCCAGGCTGCGCCTGCGTCGGCCGCCTGCGCTTCGAGAGCCCTGCGCACACTGTCCCTGCCCTCGATCACGAGTCGCTTGAGGGCGTCGTGAGCGTCGGCGTTGTCGGCGAGCCAGGCGTCGGCCTTGTCTTGGAGGTCGGGCACGCGACCAGCCTGCTGCACGGGGTAGAGGCCCTCGATCAGGTTGGCCGCCATCTCGTTGGTCTTCTCTTTGTAGATGCGGCGCAGCATGGCGAAGTACTCGTCCACGTAGGGCTCCAGGATGGAGACGTCGTGCACGTGGTTGAAGCCTGCGGTGGTTTCTGACTGGATCGCGTTGGGCAGGTCCTTGCCAGCGGGCGCGTTGATGAGCGCGTCCCACGCCGCACGCTTGAATTCGGCACCAGGAAGCGCCGCTCGTGCGTGAGCGGCACGGCGAGCACCCGAGGCAGTCGCATCCTTGGTGAGTTGCAACTCGATCGCGACCTCTCCCGCGCGGTTGCCAGCGACCAGGGAGATCAGCAGATCCCAAGCGAGGTCGGCGTCGACTGTCAGTCCGTCGAAGTGGAGCTTGTCGTCAACGAGCGCTTGCACGTTGTCCAACTGCGGGTCGGTGACGGCGAGGGAAGCGAAGGCCCTCACCAGCTGCAACTGGTTGTCGCTGCCAGGCTCGGCTTCGAGCGCGAGGTGCCACAAGGCGTCGGCCGCGTTCTCTTGGGCAGTGTCAGCGGAACTCGGCGTGGTGAACAGGCTGAGCGCGGAGGCGAGTTGGCGCAGGAGCACGAGGACGGTCGTGGACTCTGTCTCGGCACCAAGGTTGTTGAGCACCAGGTCGATGAACTGGCGTGCGGGCATCTCGGCGTCGCGCGTCATGTCCCACGCAGCGCTCAGCACCATCGAGCGCGGCAGGGCGTCCAACTCGCTGAGTCGGTCGACGGCCGTGGCGAGCGAGTGGGGGTCCAGGCGCACCTTGGCGTAGGCGAGGTCATCGTCGTTGACGAGGATCAGCGCCGGGAGTTTCTTGCCGACGAGGGCGGGCACCTCGGTGACAGCGCCGTCGATGTCGAGCTCGATCGCCTCGGTGCGCGCAAGGAGCGCGTTGACCTCGTCGTAGCAGCCGATCACGAGGCGGTGCGGGCGCAGCGTTGGCCACTCGTCTGGAGCCTCTTGCGCGACGGCGAAGCGGGTGATGACGCCGTCTTCAGCGGTCTCGATGATGGGGCGAAGAGTCGTGACGCCCGCCTTCTGAAGCCAGACGTCCGACCAGGCAGCCAGGTCGCGGCCGGAGGCCTTCTCGAGTTCGACCAGCAGGTCGTTGAGGGTGGCATTGGCGTGGTGGTGCTTGCGCATGTACTCGGCCACACCCGCGAAGAACTCGTCCTCGCCCACCCAGTACACGAGCTGCTTGAGCACGGAGGCGCCCTTGGCATACGTGATGCCGTCGAAGTTGACCTCGACGTCTTCGAGATCGCGGATCTCGGCCATGATCGGGTGCGTGGACGGCAGTTGGTCCTGCCGGTAGGCCCAGGACTTCTCCAGGCTGTTGAAGGTCACCCAGTTGTTGACCCACTTGGTGGTCTTCACGGTCGCGAGCGTCGAGGTGAACTCGGCGAAGGACTCGTTGAGCCACAGGTCGTTCCACCACTTCATGGTGACCAGGTCGCCAAACCACATGTGCGCGAGTTCGTGCAGCACGGTGACGGTGCGGCGCTCCACGCGTGCCTGTGCAGGCTTGGAACGGAACACGTAGTCCTCGAGGAACGTCACGCAGCCGGCGTTCTCCATGGCCCCTGCGTTGAACTCTGGGACGAAGATCTGGTCGTACTTCTCGAAGGGGTAGTCCATCCCGAACTTCTCTTCGTAGAACGTGAAGCCCTTCTGGGTGTCGTCAAGGATGACGTCAGCGTCCAAGTAGGGCGCGAGGGCCTTGCGGCAGTACACGTTGGCGCTGAGCGTGCCCTTGCGGCTCACGACGCTGCCCTCGACCTCGTGGTACGGGCCGGCGACGATCGCGGTGACGTAGCAAGGAATGCGCGTCGTGGGGGAGAAGTCCCAGCGTGCGACTCCGCGCTCGGTGCCGCCGATGGTGATGGTGCCGCCAACGGCCGTCTTGGTCGAGGGGGAGTTGGAGAGCACGTGCCAGTGGTCAGGTGCGGTCACGGAGAAGGTGAACTCGGCCTTGAGGTCAGGCTGCTCGAACACGGCGTAGACGCGGCGGGTGTCGGCTACCTCGAACTGGCTGTAGAGGTAGACCTCGCCGTCCTCGGGGTCGATGAAGCGGTGCAGGCCCTCGCCCGTGTTCATGTAGGCGCCATCTGCCACGACCGTGAGCGTGTTGTGCTCGGCAAGGTCGGGCAGGCTGATGCGGCTGTCCTCGAAATGTGCCGCGGGGTCCAACTGCTTCCCGTTGAGAGTGATGCTGTGGACCGTCGGCGCGATCAGGTCGATGAAGGTGCTGGCGCCTGCTGTCGCCGCGAAGGTGACGGTGGACGTGGACCGAAACGTCTCCTCAGAGGTGGTGAGGTCGAGTTCGATGGCGTACGTCTCTGTGGAGACGATGGCGGCGCGGGCTTCCGCTTCTGCGCGAGTGAGGTTTGTACCTGGCATGAAAGAGATTCTGTCATGAGGGGGCGACGGGTGGCGCGCGATGTCGCAGCCATCGACTCGACGCCCTCGCCCCACTCTGCTACTCCGGCCGTCACGCGCTCCGAATCGTCGACACCTTGATGAAGAGGCGCATTGAGCCCGGCACTGCGCGAAACCCGAAGTGCTCGTAGAAGGCCACCGCGGCGTCGTCGATCGCGTCGACCAGGACGAGCCTTCCGACACCTTCCTCGGCCGCGCGCACGATCCGTTCAAGCGCGTGTACGAGCAACCTCTCGCCCAGTCCTTGCCCTTGCAACGACCGGTCAAGTGCGAGGCGGCCCAGCAGGTAGCCCGGAATCATGTCGAGCCTGGTTGAGGCCCCGCGCGGCAACCCCTTCGAGACGATGGCAGTGGGAGAGACGGAGTAGTAGGCGACGGCGCGCCCAGCGTCGGCCCAGACGCCGGTCGCCGTCACACCCTTGGCCTGCGCCGTGAGCGCGGTGCGTCGCAGCCAGTCATTGAGCGATGGCACGCCACAGTCGAACTCGGCGACGTCGTGGCGAACGGTGAACCGTTCTGGCAGGTACACGGTCAGGAGCCGTGGCGCGCGAAGGCCTCGCTCAGGCGGGGCGCCGCGTCGGGCACGTCGAGTGACGCCATCACGGAGGCGAACGTCTCTGCGGGCATGACCGTGCGGTCCGAGCGGGCGAGTAGCAGCTCGGCGTCGCGCAGAGCGGCTCGGGTGACAAAGGCCGACGTGGACATGCCTTCGAGCTCGGCGGCGCGTTTGAGCACGTCGAGATCGCGCGTCGAGATGCGTGTGTTGAGCACCTGATCCTTGGGCATGGCAGAGGCCTCCTGTATGGACATGGTGTGACAGCCTCCGATGCGAGTCAAGGGATGAGGGGTCCAGGATCTCGGTCGGGGAGGGATGGTTGAGCGTTATCCACAGGGAAGGTATGGGCGGCGACCCTTCCGCGACACGAGGCCGGCCCCGTACCATCGGTCGCATGAGCGAGGGGGAGGCGTTCCAACGCCGGTGGCGGGTGACGCTGTTGCGACTGGCCGCGGTCGCGGCCGTCATCGCGGTGGCGGCCTGGACCTTCTTTGTGGGTTCCGCGGCCGAGTTGGAACGCATGCAGGATCCGCACACGTTCACCTAAGGGCGCGCGCTCGCGATCGTTGCCGTCCCGCCGCTCGGGCTGGGGCTGGGTTTTGTTCGCCACATCCCACCTCTTGGCGAGCCGTACGCGACGCTTGGGCTTGCGAGCATCGCGCTGTGGATTCTGGTGGGTTTCGCCGCGGCGGGGCTGGTGCCAGGCTCGTTCCCGGGCCGACGCTCGGGCACTGCCCCACGAGTGGCCCCGGCACGGCGGCCCCAATCCGCACCAATCCTGCCCGAGGACTCCCGTGATGCTCACTGAAACACCCGTCCCACTCGTCATCCAGCCCGAACGCCTCAGCGTTCCTCGGTCAACACGCATGCGTTACCGGGCGCTCTTTGCGCTGGATGCCGCAATCTTGGTGATGATGGCGGGCCTCGCGGCCGCAGGTGTAGCAGTCGGATCGGCCGTCGGGGCGGTGATGGTCTTCGTCGCCGTCTTGATGGCCGCCATGGCGATCATTGGCTTCGCGACCGGGATTCCCAGTTACAGGATGCTCGATCGCGTCGAGCGTGGACGCGTACCACTCCTGTGGGCTGAGGCAAGAGACTCCTTCGTGGTGCTGACGCCAGGGCCCCGTCCCAAACGATCAAAGGAGTTGCTGGTGGTACCAGGGGCGATGGTCAATGTCGACGTCGCGCCTAATCTGCGCCACTCGTTGTTCTACGTGGTGCTCGCGCTCAAATGGACCATCTCGTGTGAAGGGCGCTCGACGCGCTTCACCACCTTCTTTGAGCCGGACCCTGCATTCTTCGACGAAGTCGGGCGTGCGCTCGCAGACACGGGCCTCCACCCGGCGTTCACGTATCGGCCCCTGTCGCACTCCTTCTACTTTGCCGACATGTAGGAGCGACCCCCTCACCCCACCCGGCTGGCAGCCTCACTCAACAGTTGCTCCGCCACGGAGTCACGCGGCACTGGCAGCGTCGTCTTCCACTCGCCAGCGCCGATGGTCGCCACCGTCACCTCCGGATACAGCGGGTGACGCGCGAGCTCTAGCCGGTCGGGCGCCCCGAAAGGGATCACCAAGTGGGCCGTCGAGTAGATCGCGCCGCGGCCTCGCACTAGCCACGAGTGTCGCCCAAAGATCTCCAGGGCCTCCTCGTCGGCCGCAAAGAGCGCGCCGTGAAGGGTCATCGGCGACAACGCGTGCTTGAGGCGCTCGAGCGAGCCTCGGCTGCCAGCAGCGACGGGCGGCACACGCCGACGCCCGTGTGCTGCCCACGCAGACAGGCGCGGGTTGTCGCTGTGGGCCTCAAGGAAGGCGCTGGCCAGGAAGGTGTCGACGCGCCCCGGCCCGCGCGTGATGGCTGGCCGCGCGAGCGGACCGCCAGCCGCCAGGAGCGCCGAGCCCACGCGGCTCGCCTCCTTGCCAGAAGCAGCATCCTTGAGCGTGCCCACCAACCCGGCCACGACGTCGGCCGCTGATCCGTTGTACCGCACCCTGACCGGAATGCCGTCGGCCGTGGCCACGTAAAGCCGACCATCCAAGAGGTTGAGCGAGTCGCGAATCGCCACGATGTCGACGTAGGGGACCACCGCGATGTCGAAGCCCTTACCGCCGTCGTCCCTCACCTCGCCGTGTTCCTCCACCGTGCCCTGGCCCTTGCGCCGGCTCAGCACCGTCAGCCTCTCTGGGCCCAACAGGATGAGGTGGTCGTAGAGGTCCATGTCAGGGGTCGCGTTCCTGCGCGTGATGTTGCGCGGCACCTTGAGCACCTGGCGCTCCACCTCGAAGTCGATCGGGAAGCTGCGATAGAGGCGCGGCACCTCTTCTGGCTCCGTGACATCGTCGATCCATGGGCCAAAGCGGTCGTATTCGCTGACTCCCTTGAATGCACTCTTCATGACAACTCCCCGTGGTGGTGGTGGGACGGCGCGGGGACATGGCATGCGCTCGGGTTTCGGCGGGTCCCCCGCCAGTGAGTGGCCTGGGGGCAGCGCGGGGAACGCCTCAGCGCGCGGAACAACCTCCGCAGGACATCGTGCTCTTCGTCGCTGAAGTGCTCAGGAAACCCGCCTTCGTGGGCCACGCCTTCCACCATACGCTCGGCGTGCCGCGCTCGCTGGGGGAGGAGTGGCGTCAGTCCTGCACAGTGGCCGCTTTGCGCAGCAGGGTCTCGGCGGCAGAGCCGCGCGGCACGGGGATTTCTTCGCGCCACACACCAGCGCCGACGGTGGCCACCACCGCGTCTGGGTACAGCGGGTGGGGTGCGAGTTCCAGGCGGTCGGGGGCCGCGAAGGGGATGACGAGTCGCGTGGTCGAGTAGATCGCATCGCGACCGCGTACCAGCCAGTCGTGGCGGCCGTGCAGTTCCAGCGTGGTGTCGTCGGCCGTGATGAGGGCACCGTGAAGAGTCATGGGCTTCAACGCGTGCTGGAGGCGGACGCGCACTCCGCGTAGTCCTGCGGTGGCGGGGGACAGGGGTCTGCGCCCGTGCGCGGCCCACGCGGCGAGGTCGGGGTTGGAGGCCTTGGCTTCCAAGAACGCGCTCACGAGGAAGGTGTCAATGGGGGTGTTGTCCGGCGCCAACCCCAGCCCCTGCGTCGTCCCGAGCCCCAGCGTCGGCCGTGCTTCCCACGTCGTCCCCAGCCCCAGCGTCGGCCGGGCGAAACGCTTGCCAGCCTCGCGAAGCGCCGCGCCGATGCTACTGGCCGGGCGCGAGCAGGGAACTTCCCTGAGCGCGCTCACGAGGGTGTCGACCATGGGCGCCGCCGAGCCGTTGTAGGGCACCGTGATGGATTCCCCTGTGGAGCTCGCGACGGCGAGGCGGCCGTTCAAGAGGTTGACGGTGTTGCGCATCGCGACCACATCGGTGAGGTTCATGGTGACGGTGTCGTAGTCGCCGGCGCGCCGGCTCAGCACGGTCAGGCGCTCGCGGCCAAGGATGACGAGGTGGTCGTAGAGGTCCATGTCGGCCGTCGCGTTGCGGCGCGAGATGTTGCGCGGCACCTTGAGCACGAGCCGTTCCGCTGCGAAGTCGATCGGGTGGCCACGGTACAGGCGGGGGAGGTCGTCTGGGTGGGTGACTTCGTCAATCCATGGGCCGAACCGATCGAACTCGGTGGTGCCTGCGGTGGCCGGGGTCATGGCTGCTTCCGTTCTTCGGTGGAGGGCTGAGTGCTGGCCTCGCCGACGCGCGCGAGAATTGCGGCCGCCGCGGGCAGGTCTACGCCGTCGAGATGATCGAAGATGCGCCGACGCACGCTCGCGACTTGCGCAGGGAGGGCCTCGGCGAGACGCTCGCGACCTGCGTCGGTGAGGACGACGTCGCGCCCGCGGCCGTCGTCGGCGTTGGGCGTGCGCAGGAGGAGGCCTCTTGCGGCGAGGAGCGTGACGACGCGCGTGACGGCGGGTAGCGAGAGGGCGGTCGCCTGGGCGAGGTCGCCCATGCGCATCCGGCTGCCGGGGGATTCTGAGAGGTACATCATGGTGAAGTACTCGCTCATGGTCAGGCCATGGGCGCGGCCGATGTCGGCGGCGAACGTCCTTGGGAGCAGCACGAGCGCGCGGGCGAGGGACCGCAAGAAGGCCTGCTCGTCTTCGGTGAGGGGCTCCGTCGCTTCGTTCGCCTCGGTCATGGAGGTACTTTAGCGCTGAAGTAGTTTCCGTCTGGGGGGACCTCGTGCCCGGACGTATGGAGGAGCGCGACGTCGGCTGCTTCTCGTGCCGACTCTTGGAGCCCCTTCCCAAGCTGCCAATTGGCGTGTTGTCGTTTGATGTCACTAGATGTCAGTGGGTAGTGATTGACTAGTTACATGACCTTGACCACCGCCCCGATTCGCTTAGCGGCCGACGCTGTATGTGCGCGTGAAGGGGTGGACCTCAAACAGTTGTCGCGTGAGGAGTTGCTGGCTTTGTCTGGTCAACTGGCGGGCTTGCGGCGCGCAGCAGATCTCGCTTTTGCCCAGGTCGCGGCAGAAGTCGACTGCCTATCCCGACCGGAAGACGGTTCAGCAGGTTTGGCGGCCAGGCAGGGCTTTCGCTCTGCGGGTGAACTGATTGCGCGGGCCACCGGTGGAACTGTTGCGGAGGCTCAGCGGTTGATCTCGGCCGGTTCGTTGTTGGCGGACGCCGACGCCGACACCGGGTTGGGCGGGGAGGGCAGCGGTTCTACGGCGGTAGATGGGTGCGCCGACGTTGTGTCGGAGCGCGCGGCCACGCCGCTGTCGCCCGTCGCAGAGGTCAGGGCAGAACTTGCGCGGGCCGCGCGGGCTCAAGAGATTTCGGTGGAAGTGGTCAGCATCGCCGAACGCGCTCTGGCGGGGCTTCCTGACGAGGACCGGACCCGCGAGCTCTTTCTCAAGGCGATCGCGAAGGCGCCTGGCTTGGCGTTGCACCAGGTGCGTGCGCTGTTCTGGAGGGCACAAGCCGCTGCCGACCCCGAGGCCTGGAAGGCGCGCGAGTCGCGTCAGCAAGATGACCGCTTCGCCGTCCTGAGGGACGATGCGGACGGCATGGTGACCCTGACCGCCAGACTTGCCCCGCTTGATGCGGCGCCCGTACGAGCGGTGCTCGATGCCAATGTGCGCTGGGCCATGCAGCAGCGACGCGAAGACCCAGGCTCCGACGTGCGGAGCCCTGGACAGATGCGCGCCGACATCTTGGTCGGGCTATGCAGGCATGCGCTCGATTGCGATCAGCCGACCAGCGGCGTGAAGACCACCGTGGTGGTGAGAATGACGCAGGCCGACCTCGAGGCGGATTGCGGCGTGGGCGAGGTGGACGGTCTGGCGCAGCCAGTCTCCGTGTCTGCACTCCGCGAGGGTGCGGCGGACGCCGAGGTCATCCCCGTGGTGCTGGGCGGCCAGAGCGAGGTGCTCGACTGGGGGCGCTCTCGCAGGCTATTTACGCCGGCGCAGCGGTTGGCTCTGGTCGAGCGAGACGGCGGCTGTTCGTGGTGCCATGCTCCGCCATCGTGGTGCGAGGCGCATCACATCAGATGGTGGGAGAGAGACCGGGGTCCAACAGATTTGGCGAACGGTGTCTTGCTGTGCGCTCGATGTCACCATCGAATTCACGGGGACGGTTGGGGGATTGATGTTCGCGACGGTGTGGTGTGGTTCATTCCGCCGCGCTCGATCGACCCCGCGCAGACCCCGAGACTAGGCGGGCGGGCGCGATACGAGATTGCAGCGTGACGGCGGTGTTGCACTCGTGCTCAATGTCTTGGGCGGAGCTTGCTGCCGAACTTCCAGGCAGCAGAGGCATTGGGCTACGCAACTCTGGGGCCGCAGACTTGCCGGGCCATCGCGCTATCCGAGTATCAGGCTGCCGCACTGGGCGCCTATCGGGGCGGACGGTCGGCGGCTCCAGGCCCAACCGCGGTTGAACTGCAGGGCTACCGGGCCGTCGCGAGCGCTGGCAGCACGTGGTGCTCCAGAAGGGGAGCGAGATCGCTGGGTAGCGGGCCGTGGGGGTCGAGCCACCGAAGTTCTGCAATTTCGGCACTGGCGAGAGGCTCACCGCGAAGCGGGTGCTCGAACACGGAGCCCTCGACAAGGAATCCTGGCTCGTTTGCCGCGGCAGCGGTATAGGTGCCGAGGTCCGTCAGGTCGCCCGGCTGGAGCGATAGTCCGAGCTCTTCTGCACACTCCCTGATGGCGGTCCGGGCGGGAGACTCTCCCGCCTCGCGCTTACCGCCAGGCAGCATGAACCGGGACGTGCCCCGCTTGCGGACAGTGAGGATACGGCCATGTGGGTCGCGCAACACGACGGCGCTCACCACAAGGTCGGGGGATGCGGGACTTGCTGCGAGGTCGTGGGATGTTTGCTCCTGCTCAACGTTGTGCGTCATCTCTGCATCATGCCTGCCTCACGCGTGCTCGACGCCTCGACTGCGTCATGGGACTGAACGTCGAGGGCGACGCTGAGGCGTTCAAGGCCAAACTCGAACGCCTCTTCCACGTTGCCGCCCAGACGGAAGGCCCCCGCGAGCTCCATCGAGATGAAACCCATCGCCCACGCGGTCACGAGACGCGCGGCGTTCAGGGCGTGCTCGTTGCCCGCCAAAGCCCGCGTCGTGGCGAGGATGGGCTCCGCGGCGGCAGCCAAGGTCTCCTCAGACCCGCGCCCAGCGAAGGCCAGGCGAAACGCCTCTGGCCGTCGATGGGCCCACTCGCGGAGCGACGTCGCCAGCTGAGCGAGGTTGCTGTGTAGGTCTTCCGCCGTGTGGTCCTGGCGCGCGGGGGGCAAGTGAGCAACAAGGTCGCGGGCCGCAGCGTCGGCGACCAAGGTGAGGAGTGCGTCTCGGTCCGCGACATGTTTGTACAGGGACGGGGACTTGACCCCAACGGACTTCGCCACTGCGTGCATCGTGAGGCCAGCCGGTCCGTTGCTCTCAAGAATCAGGAGCCCCGCGTTGACGATCGCGTCGAGGGACGTGCGGGACGGGGTCGGCATCGAGCACTCCTTGGGTGGCTTGGTGGCGGGTTCGAGACTTTGGCTATTGACACTAGCCATGATGCCTAAGTATATTAGCCGGGTCAAGCATAGGGCAGCGAGGGCGCGGACGGTGCCATGCGAGGCGGCGAGTGGTCGCACTGCGAACCAGCCGTTGCCCGCCTTGTGAAACCAGCCCTTGCCCGCACTCCGCACCAGCACGTGGCCCCCGCACGAACCAGCCCGCCGCCGTACGCCCGTCCCGCACGTCCCACCCACACCCGACCAGGCACCATCCCCAAGAGGAAATCCCATGAAGATCGGTCCCCACCTGCACCGCATCGGCAACGACATCGTCGCGGCCTACCTCATCGATACCCCTGAAGGCATCACGTTGATCGACGCAGGCCTGCCAGGACACTGGCGCGACCTCAAGAGAGAACTCGTGCGCATTGACCGCGCCATCGCTGACATCCGCGGCGTCGTGCTGACTCACGGTGACAGCGACCATCTCGGTTTCGCCGAGCGGCTGCGCCGCGAGACGGGTGTTCCCGTGTATATCCATGCCGCCGATGCCGATCGCGCCAAGGGTGGAGACAAGCCCAAGACCAGCGTCGGCCGCGTGAAATGGGGCGCCGTGCTCAGGTTCGCTCTGTACGCACTGCGCAAGGGCGGAGCCCGCACCCGCTATCTCACCGAGGTGACCGAGGTGACCGACGGCGATGTGCTGCCGCTGCCCGGTGCACCGAAGGTGATCTCGATGCCAGGGCATTCTCCCGGCAGCATCGCGGTCCACGTCCCGGTGGCGGAAGCCGTCTTTGTGGGCGATGCGCTCACGACCCGCCACGTGCTGACGGGTCAGGAGGGCCCGCAGCCCGCACCCTTCACCGATGAGCCTGACCTCGCCCTCGACTCGCTCGCGCGATTGGCCGGGGTTGAGGCACGTTGGGTGCTGCCGGGCCACGGCGCGCCGCTGAAGGTGGCGCCGGGCGAGGTAGACGCGCTCGTGAGGGCCGCGGCCGGGTGATGATCGGCGTGGATCGGTGAACTGCGGGGGCGGGCAACCGGCCCATCGGCATGATCCGGCCACCCGCAGAACGATGCCCTCACCTGTCGAGCGGTGACCCATGGTGAGGAATACTGGACGCCGTCTCCACGTCATAGGGACCAGAGGAACACGGCTCGACGGTGAGCGCACCCACCCATCACGCCACTCACAGATCGGCTCCCATGCCCACGCTCACGCCCGCGCGCGCCAGGCTCGCACTTCTCTCGCTAGCGCTCGGCGGCTTCGGCATCGGCACCACGGAGTTCGTGGCGATGGGCCTGTTACCTGACATCGCTCGCGACCTCTTGCCTGCCCTGTACTCCGCCAATCAAGAGGAGGCGCTCGCCAAGGCGGGGATCGTCATCTCTGCTTATGCCGCTGGCGTGGTGGTAGGCGCTCCCACGATCGCCGCCTTCGCTGCCCGCTTCCCACGCAAGCGGCTGCTCGCCTGGTTGACCGTCGCTTTCACCGTCGGGACCATTGCGTCGGCCCTCGCGCCGACGTTCGAGACCGTTGTCTTGTTCCGATTCCTCGCGGGCCTGCCGCACGGCGCGTACTTCGGCGTCGCGGCACTCGTGGCGGCAGACCTCATGGGCAAGGGCGCGCGGGGTCGAGCCGTCGCCTACGTCTTGACAGGGCTCACCATCGCCAACGTCGTCGGCGTTCCAGCCATCACCTTCTTGGGTCAGCACACGTCATGGCGGATCGGCTATCTGGCAGTCGCGGCGATCTTCGCGCTGTGCACCGTCGCCATCCTCGCCTTCGTGCCAGCGCACGACGGCGACCCTCACGCCACCATCCGGCGCGAACTGAGCGCGTTCACGCGGCCGGCCGTGTGGTTCGCGCTGCTGACGGGCGCGCTCGGTTTCGGCGGGCTCTTTGCCGTCTACACCTACGTGTCTCCGCTCGCCACGGAGGTCGCGGGCGCCCCTGAACGGTTCGTGCCTGCCGCGCTCATCGTGCTAGGGATCGGCACCACGGTGGGCAACATTCTCGGAGGCAGGATGGCGGATCGTGGTGCCTTGCGGGCCGTGTTTGTCCTCTTTGGCGCGCTGGCGATCTCGCTGCTCACCCTCGCGTTGCTGGCGCGCACCGTGCCGGGACTCCTACTCGGGCTCTTCATGGTCGGCCTTGCGGCATCGGCAATCTCGCCCGCCATCCAGACCAGGCTCATGGACGTCGCCGGTGACGCGCAGACCATGGCGGCTGCCGTCAACCACGCTGCGCTCAATATGGGCAACTCGCTGGGCGCGTTCCTCGGCGGAATCGTCATCGCTGCCGGCTGGGGATATGTCGCGCCCACCTGGGTGGGTCTGGCGCTGTGTGCGCCCGGCGTGGCTTTCGCGCTGGCTGGTTGGCTCGTCACGCGCCAAACGGCCGACGCTGGTGTCACCGCGGACGACGCCGTCGGCGCCGACGCGTAGGTTCCAAAGGTTCCGGGCAGGGGGGGTCTCGGGGCTCTTGTCTCGCGCCTCGGGGCGGCGGCTTGAGTGGTGTGGCGTGATGTGGCGACCCTGGCCCGCACCTCACCTGCCCTGATAGATTCACCGGGACATGAAGTGGCCACGAGCCACGCGGTGCAGCGATGCGGCTGCCGGGGAGCACCGGGGCCGCGAGACAGGAGATGTCGTGGGGTTCATTCAGATCGTCGTTGGTGCCGGCTGGGATTCCCTCAAGGGGACCTTCGGAGACCAGTTCCTTGACTTCCTCGTCCCGCCGCGCGGCTTGAGTGACACCGCCGTCGTCTTCCCCGCCGTCACCCAAGGCACCAATGCTGGCCGCGGCGAGAACACTCGTGCCAGCGAGAACATCATCACCAATGGCTCGGTCATCATCGTGCCTGAGGGCTACGGGCTGCTCACGTTCCAAGACGGCGCGATCACCGCCGTGGTGGGCGAGGCAGGCGCGTACAAGTGGGACAGCGAGGACCAGAACTCCAAGTCCGTCTTCGCTGGCGACAACATCTTCAGCGCGACCCTGAAGACGTCGTGGGAGCGCTTCAAGTTTGGCGGACGCCCTGGAAGCCAGCAGTTGGCGTTCTACGTGAACCTCAAAGAGATCCCCAACAACAAGTTCGGCACCCAGGGACCCATCTACTGGGACGACGCCTATCTGAATGCGCAGGCAGGTGCGGTGACGCGCGGCACGTACGTGCTCAAGGTCGTCGACCCAATCCTGTTCGTCAAGACCTTGGTTCCTGCGAGCTACATCACCGCCGCGGCCAGGGTGTTCGACATCACGGAGAACGACAACGCCGTGTCGGAGCAGCTGTTCAGCGAGGTGGTCGGCTCACTCGCAGGCGCCTTCTCGCGCTACGTCAACGATGACGACAAGGACCACCGGATCACGCGCATCCAGTCGGACTCTGTGGGATTCGCGCGCTCTCTGGCAGAAGAGGTCGAATCCAACTATCAGTGGTCCTCCGAGCGGGGCCTCACCATCACGAAGGCGACCATCGTCTCCGTCGAATACGACGAGGACACGTCGGCGTTGCTCTCGGACGTACGAAAGGCGGACGCCCTCAGCGGTGGGCGCGCAGACACCTTCCTGAAGCAATCCGTGGCGCGTGGCGTCGAGGCGGCGGGCGAGTCGGGCGGTGGTGGCACAGGCCTGGCCATGATGGGCATGGGAATGGGAGCCATCGGAAACCTCGTCCAGCCCACGCCCGCTGCTCCTACGGGCGCCCCTGGCACGACGGGTACCGCTGCTGCGGCCGCGCCAGCCGACCCAGCCGTCCAGCTCGCGCAGTACAAGAAGATGCTCGACGACGGCCTGATCAACGAGGACGACTTTGAGGCGCTCAAGAAGAAGGTGCTTGGCCTCTAAGGTCGCCACGCCATGACGACTGAGCAACCGCCGCCAGCGCCTTCGCCAGAACCGGGCCTGCCGATCCCGCCCATGCCGGAAGCGGAACAGCCGGAGTACGTCGAGTTAGCCACGCCTGGAGGCGCTGCTGATGGCGTGGTCAGGTGTCAGCAGTGTGGTGCGAGCGAGGTGAACTTCCGCTCGGATACCGCCGAGTTCCAGTGCGCCTACTGCCGCTTCACATGGAAAGAGCAGAGCCTCGACGAGGCGATGAAACTCAGCGAAGGCATCGGCGAGCTTCGCGGCACGACCGTCTCGAGCGCCGCAGTCGACATCATCGACGACGCCGCCCTAGTGACGATGAAGTGCACGGGTTGCGGTTCGGAAGTGGTGATCGACACCGACCACAATCTGCGTGCGCGATGCCACTGGTGCAAGCACGAATTGTCGCTCAACAACCGCATCCCCAACGGCGCGGTGCCCGACGGGATCCTGCCTTTTTCCGTCACGAAGGCGCAGGCGATGGCGAACATCAGCGCCTTTGTCAACGAACGCAAGACGTTCGCACACCCTGGGTTCTCGAGCACGTTCACGCCCGAGAACGTGATGGGCGTCTACATGCCGTACATGACCGTCGACGGCAACGTCGACGTGCGCCTGGACGGCGAGGGCGAAGTCTTGAGGCGCACGGTGCGGGTCAACGACAAGCAGACCGAGTATCACGCAGACAGGTACACCGTCATGCGCGAGTTGTCGATGGAAATCGACGACCTCATTGTCGAGACTTCCTCCGACAGGGCTGATATTCACTCGACGGTGAGCACCAACAACATCATCAATGCGGTGCTGCCTTTTGATGTGAAGAACATGGTGCGCTTCAACAGCAACTTCCTTGGCGCCGAGTACACGTCGGAGCGGCGCGACATGGACGTTGACGCAGCAGAGGCGTACGCGGCGAGCCACTTCATGACTCTCGCGAGGGCGGGCGCGCAGCCATCGGTGCGCGGCTACGACCGCGGCGTCGAGTGGACATCGGAGCAGGTCAACGTGAAGGGCAGCCGCTGGACGGCTGTGCTGCTGCCGGTGTGGCTCTATGGCTTCGTCGAGACACGAGGGAGCCGCCAAATCACGCACTACATCGCCGTGAATGGCCGCACTGGCGCCACGATGGGAAGCGTGCCGATCAACCGGAAAAAGGCGGCCCTCGTGGCATGGGGCACCGCCGCCGCTATCTCGGTCGTGACGTGGCCGATTGCCTTGGCAGTCTTGGTGATGGGCTGATGATGACGAGCAATCGTGGGGCCATGAGGCAGGGCAAAGCACTGCAGTGCGCGAGCTTGTCACCATCCTCGAAAGTCAGGAGACGCTCGTGAGTAGTTCATCGGAAGGCTCCTCAGGGCTCGCCTTCGCTCTGTTCGCTGCAGGCCCTGCCACGGGAGTCTTCATTGCGGGCTGGATCAGGGCGAAGTACCGCAACAAGGGCGCGCGGTACATGCCCGAGCGAGTGGTCAAGCACACCATCACCAAGATGACTCAGGATGACACGTTCCTCAAGAAGATCGTGTCGCGCTCGCGGTCAATATCGGGACGCAACGATCAGTCGCCTGAAGTGCGAGCGCGATTCACGCGCACCACCAAGGAGTAGGCGCCAACACGACGACGCCTAGGGGCGCCGGGAGGGGAGAGGAACATGGGGCGTCCTCAGTCAAGAGACGAGTTGCTGGATGCGAGTGAGGCGAGCTTTGCAAAACTGATGTCGCTCGTTGACTCGCTCAGCGACGAGCAGCAGCTCGCCGAGTTCGCTTTCGAGGACCGAGACCGCAACGTGCGAGACGTGCTGGTTCACCTGCACGAATGGCACCTCTTGCTGCTCGCGTGGGTTCACTCGAATCTCGCAGGCAAGACCGCGCCGTTCCTCCCAGCCGGCTATACGTGGAGCAACTATGCGGGGCTCAACGTGGAGTTCAGGGACAGGCATTCAGAGACGACTCTTGACCAGGCGCGCCAACTGGTGGCCACTTCTCGTGCTGCAGTGCGGGCCGTCATCGGAGAGCGCACTGACGAGGAGCTGTTCACCAAGAAGCACTACCCGTGGACTGGCACGACGTCGCTCGGCGCCTATTGCATCTCCGCTACGTCGAGTCATGACGAGTGGGCGATGAAGAAGATTCGCAAGCACGCCAAGGGCGCGCCAGCATAGGTAGGAAGCGGCCGGCTGGTGGGAACTCACGGGGTGGGTGAGCAGCGACGCCAAAAGGTGATGGGAACGGCGCGAGGGCTTCACCGGACCGGTGTCACGCCGTTGGCGGGGGCAGGGGCAGGGGCAGGGGCGATGGCGGGAGTCTCGGGCGACGCCGTGAAACCGGCCGCCTTAGGGCGTGATCACCAGTTTGCCGCGCACGTGGCCGGCTTCAAGTTCGCGATAGGCGTCGGCGGCTGCCTCGAGCGGGTAGGTGCGAGCGACCTCGACCCGGAGACTGCCGTCGTCGATCAGGCGAGCCAACTCCGTCAGGCCCGCCGCATCGGGTCGCACCCACACGACAACGCCGCCTAAGCGCCTCGCGGCCTTTCCATCGGCGACGGACACCACCCTCGCTCCGTCACGCATGACGGACGCGGTTGAATCGAGCGCGCCGTCGCCGGCGAAGTCGAGGATCACATCGAAGCCGTCGGGAGAGGCGGCCCGCGCGCGTTCAGCGAGGCACTCGCCGTACTCAATAGGCGTGGCGCCCAGCGACTTCAAGTACTCGTGATTGCGGGGAGAGGCGGTCGCGACCACGGTGGCGCCGGCCAGACGAGCCAGTTGGATCGCGAAGCCGCCCACGCCGCCTGAACCGTTGTGGATCAGCACGTTGTCGCCAGCGCCGACGTGCGAGCGCCGGACACTACGCAGTGCGGTGAGGCCCACGAGGGGCACTGCGGCCGCCTGTTCAAACGACACCGACGCGGGCTTGTGAGCTAGCGCCCGTACAGGCACCGCGACCTGTTCGGCGAGCGTTCCGCCTCCAAGCACGTCCTTGCGCGCGTAGCCGTAGACCTCGTCTCCCACCTCAAACTCAGGGGCATCGGCGCCGACTCTCACCACCACGCCCGCGATGTCCCAGCCGGGAACCGCGGGAAACACGGTGTCAATCAGGCCTTCGAGGTATCCCTGGCGCGCCTTCCAATCAACGGGGTTGATCCCTGCCGCACGCATCTCGACTATCACCGAGTCTGGTCCCGGCCGCGGCTCGGGAAGGCCGGTCAGTGTGAGGACGTCTGGGGTACCGAACTCGGAGTAAGTGATGGCTCTCATGACCTATGCAACCGCCCAGTGTCGTGTCGTGTTCCGCGCTAGGGCTTTGTCGCCACGTAGACGGTCGCGGTGGCTTCGCGCCGCTGCAGCGGATTGGGAAACGTGATGACCTCGGCCACGACGTCGGCGAACACTTTGTGGAGGACGGCAAGGTAGGCGGCGTCGGGCGGGTCGTTTGACCACATCGCGTACACGCCACCTGGCCGCAGATGCGACGCGACTGCGCGCATACCTTCCACGCCATAGAAGCCGACGCTGCCGTCGTCGAGCAGGTGAGTGGGGGAGTGATCGATGTCGAGCAGGATCGCGTCGACTTGTCGATCCATGTGAGCAGGGTCGTAGCCGTCGCCGTAGGACATCCCGAAGAAGTCGCCGTGGACGAAGCGGCATCGTTGGCTAGACGTGAGTGCAGGCCCCAAGGGCACGAGTCCGCGTTCGTGCCAGTCGATGACGGGTGCCAGGAGTTCGACAACGAGTAGCTCGCCGACGTTGGCGTCTTCGAGTGCGGCGGCGGCGGTATAGCCGAGGCCAAGGCCGCCGACGACGACGGTGGGGTGCGGCTGTGCCACGCGCGCCAGGCCCAGACGGGCGAGGGCGATCTCGGCGGCGGTGAACTGACTCGACATGAGCCACTCGTCATTGAGCTTGACCTCGTACACGTCTTCGCCGGTGACGGGGTCGCGCCGCCGTCGCAGGCTCACCTCGCCGATGGGAGTGGCGCTCCAATCGAGCTCCTCAAACCTGGCACTCACGCGGACCTCCGGCTCTGCGAACAGAGTCGCTCGCCGCAGCCCACCCTAGCGGCGGTGGGGAGAGCGCGATGCGGCAGGTGTGGAAGGGGGGTGTGTGCTTGGGTGAGTGGCGAGAGTGGGAGCGCCAGGTGTGGAGGCAGCGCGCGCGTGGAGTGAGTGGCGACAGTGGGGTGCGGCAGGTGTGGAGGGTGCGCGGGTGCGCGAGACGCGCCGACCGCCTCGCCTGCCTCGCACCCACCGCATGCATGGACCGCGACGGCCCGCGAGCGCTAGCGTGACCCCGTGACCGAATCCAGCCCGCAACAGATCCTCGAGCACTGTCGCGCGTGGAGCCAGCGGGCGGCGGATCTGCAGCGCACTGCACGGGTCAAGGGCGCCGCTCCGCGCGCTCAGCACGCCTCGCCCCTCGCGAGCATTTGCGACGACATCGAGACTGCTGGGCACGACACTCTTGGCGCGGTAGTAGCGGGGCTCACGGTGTGCCTGATTCAGCGCAACAACGAGTTCACGGGATACGGAAGCGACTATCGCACCGTGTGGGCGTGGTGCGCCGAACTCTTGGTGGGAGCTGGCGTCGGCGCGCCAGCCTCCACCCCGCGGGCATCGGGAACGGTGCCCGCTGACCAGGAATGGACTGTTGGTCGACTCTTCGCCGCTGCGGCCCACGCGGTGCTCGCGTTGCCGGTCTCTGGTCAGGTTGCCGGGGTAGACAGGAACACACGAGCTCTCGCCGACGACCACGCTGCCATCACGGCCTACCTCGCCTTTCCGCTCCTCGAGCAGGTGCTGCGTGCTTCATGCCACCGGCACTTCGCACGCGGTGGGCGCATCGTCAAACCCTTCGACACCCCAGGGCAGCGCGCCAACAGGCATTACTACATCGAAGGCGGCACGTGCAGCAGCATCGGCGACTTGCTGTGGCTGTTCAGGCACCAGTACGCGCCGGTACAGATCGGCGCTGACCTCGATGCGATCGATGCCAGGCTCGCTGCCGTGGTGCCCGGCGGCTCTCCTGACTTTCGGGTGCTTCATCCCTGGCGTCACGACACGATGGACAGTGACATTGCGCTGCCAGTGATGGCTGCCGTGGCGCTGAACCTCGCGATTGTGGTGGCGCTAGCGGGGCGGGTGGACGACTTCGGTGATGCGGCGGCCGCCGCCAGGGACGCCGCGGCCAGGGGCGAGGGGCGCTACTACCCGCTCGAGGCCTAGCACGGCGCGACGGCCTGCCACCGCCCACTACGCCTGCCGCGCACCCAACGCCAGCTACGCCAGGCACGCCAGCCACCGCCCCCCCCACGCCAGCCACCGCCCCCCCCGCCAGCCACCGCCCCCCACTTCAGCCAACGCGCCCGACGTCAGCTACGCCAGCCGTGCCCGCTACGCCCGCGGCGAATCGTGCCGCGCCCCAGATTGCGCCCCGCCTAGGCTGTGCTCATGTCCCACCCGCCTGCTGGCTCGCGCCGCGCCGCCACCGGCGGGGGCATGCGCGGTCGAGGGCTGACCTCTGGGGCCGACCCCGACGCTTTGCGCGCCGAGAACGCCGCCGCACCAGAAATCCCGCACTTGTGGCGACGCGTCGGCGCCTTGTTTGTGCCGTACCGGCCACAACTCGTGCTCACGGCCGTGCTCGTGCTGGCGACCTCTGCGGCCACGGTGGTGCCACCGCTCATCGTGCAGCGCATCTTTGACCAGGCGCTCTTTCCCTCAGACGGTGTGGGCGGCATCGCGGGCCCGCGGCTGGGGCTGCTAACGGAGCTCGTTGGCCTGATGATTGCGATCTTTGTTGCGTCGGCCGGTTTGGGGGTGTGGCAAACCTGGGTGACGTCGACCGTCGGCAACAAGGTGACCGGGGACCTGCGCGTCACCCTCTTCGACCGCCTGCAACGCATGGAACTCGCGTTCTTCACCCGTACCAAGACCGGCGTCATCCAGTCGCGGCTCCAAAACGACGTCGGCGGAGTCGCGGGCGTGCTCACCACCTTCGTCTCGAGCATCGTGGGCAACACGGCCACGGTGGTGGCCTCGCTCGTCGCAATGATCGTGCTCGATTGGCGCCTCACCCTGCTCGCCGTGATCCTGATGCCCGCGCTCGTGGTGGCGCAAAGGCGCGTGGGCCTGGTGCGGCAAAGGATCGCCGCGCGCACCCAGGAATCCCTGTCGGAGATGACCTCGATCACTCAAGAGACGCTATCCGTGAGCGGCATTCTGCTCAGCAAGGTCTACAACCGCCAGCGCCTCGAGTCAGCGCGCTACGCCGCCGAGAACCGCAATCTCATCCGGCTCCAAGTCCAGCAGGCCATGAGCGGGCAGTGGTTCTTTGGCTTAGTCACCGTCATCATGTCTTCGGTGCCTGCCGTCATCTACCTGGCCGCAGGCTGGCTGTTGGCCAGGAGCGGGCAGTCGGGCGGCGAGGCGATCTCCGCAGGTACCGTTGTCGCCTTCACGACGATCCAGGCGAGACTGCTCTTCCCGCTGATGGCGCTCATGAGGGTCGCACTCGAGATCCAGACGTCGCGGGCACTCTTTGCGCGCATCTTCGAGTACCTCGACCTCACTCCGGCCATCGCGGATAGAGACGACGCTCGCGACGTTTCCGACGCCCCCGGCCCCTTGGGTGCGATCGAGTTTCGCGACGTCAGCTTTCGCTACCCCGATGCCAAGGAGGACTCGACGCCGACGCTCGACGGAGTCTCCTTCACAGCGCAGCCTGGCCAGACCCACGCCTTTGTGGGGCCCTCTGGCGCTGGCAAGACCACGATTGTGTACCTCGCGGCGCGACTGCACGAAGCGACGTCGGGCGAGGTGCGGTTCGCGGGCGAGGACGTGCGCGCCTTGGTGGCGGAGTCTGTGGTCGAGCAGGTGGGCGTGGTGACTCAAGAGACGTATCTGTTCCACGCGACGATCGCCGAGAATCTCCGGTACGCCAAGCCGGATGCCACGGATGACGAGCTCGAGCAGGCCTGCGCGGCCGCAAACATCCACGAGACCATCGTGGGTTTCGAGCACGGCTACGACACCGTGGTCGGCGAGCGAGGGTACCGATTGTCGGGCGGCGAGAAGCAGCGCATCGCCATCGCGAGGGTGCTGCTCAAGGATCCGCCGGTCTTGCTCCTTGACGAGGCGACGAGTGCGCTCGACACGGTGAGTGAGAGGGTCGTTCAGGTCGCGCTCGACAGGGCCGCCAAGGGGCGCACCACGCTGGTGGTTGCTCACCGGCTCTCGACCGTCGCCGATGCCGACGTCATCCACGTGGTCGACGGCGGGCGCATCGTGGAGACGGGCACCCACTCGGAGCTCGTGGCTGCCGGCGGGCTCTACGCACGATTGGCGGCGCAACAACTCGACTAGTGGGCCTGCGTTGCTGGGTCTGCGTTGCTGGGGCTGGGCCTGCATTGCTGGGTCTGCGTTGCTGGGGCTGGGCAATGTTGCCGCGGCTGGGGCTGGGGCCGAGCGTCCACGACCTCAACCAGGGCACTTCAGACGCTGGAGCCGTTCGCCACGGGCCGCGCCCCTACACCTGGCCGGTGAAGCCCAACTGCCTGGCGGCCTCGTAGATCGCGATCGCCGCCGAGTTGGACAGGTTGAGCGAACGGCGCTGCGGGAGCATCGGAATGCGCACCGACTGGGTGATGCGTGGGTGGCTCAGCACCTCTGCAGGTAGGCCAGTGGGTTCCGGTCCGAAAAGCAACACGTCGCCCGGTGCGTAGTCGACTTCGGTGAAGCGGGTCTGAGCCTGACCCGTGAAGGCGAAGACTCTCGCGTCTGGCAGTTCTTCACACAGCGCGGCGAACGACGCATGGATGGTGACCGTCGCGAGGTCGTGGTAGTCGAGTCCGGCGCGCCTCAAGCGCGACTCTTCCAGCGAGAACCCCAGCGGTTCGATGAGCCTCAAGGGCGCTCCTGTGCAGGCTGACAGTCGGATGGCCGCCCCGGTGTTCTCGGGAATGCGAGGCTCGAAGAACGCGATTGAAGGGAGAGCCGAGTCAGGATTCACGGCCCACAGTGTGCCACGACTCGGCAACTCAGGCTCAGCGCCGCCCTATGACCTGGCGCGCCCACCCCTCCCATGGACCTTGCCGGCACCACGAACCTGCGGTGACGGGCGACTGCCAGCACGTTGTGAGATGCGCCACACGATTCGGAAATACCCCATAAATGGGGCTACCGGTTTGGGGGGCATTTTCTTACCGTCAAAGTGGGCCCCCCGGGGCCCCTGACTCGGGGGTTTGGGCGTTGCGGGCTATCTACGCTGTCGGCGGCGCCGCGGTAGTGGCGGTGCTCGGCATTTTCGGCGGCTCAGCCGCGTGGTCTTCGAGCGACCCCGAAAACCTTGTCTCGGCTATGGTCGCAGCCGCCTCCGCTCCAGAAGAGGCCGCCCGTACCGCCGAAGTTACACCATTGACCGTACTCCTCTTGGGGGACTCATACACGGCGGGAAACGGTGCGCGAGACGAATCAGGTCGGCCGGTGTACTACGGCCCAGAGCGATGCATGCGGAGCACGGGTACGTGGGGCGAGCAGTACGCGCGAACCATGGCGCAAGAGGGTTACGCAGTCACGTTGCTGAACCGCGCGTGCTCTGCGGCGACAACGGGCGCGATCATTGCGGACCGCTCCATGCGCGACACCAGGGTGGTGAGCTACCCGGAACCGGAGCTGGCGGACGTCCCGCGGACCGACGCGTTCTACCAAGAATGGGCCGCCGCCGAGGCTCGATGCATTCCTTCACCTGGAACGGAGGAGTACTTCGCGTTCGCGGTCAACAGAGCGCCGCAGCCCGACGGCTCGATGCGCGTCTCGGTCGCGTGCGAACGGTGGCTGCCTGCCCAAACCGATGCCCTGAATAGAGATGTTGACCTGGTCCTCATGACCGCAGGGGGAAACGACGTGCACTTCCCGAACATCGCTCGAGAGTGCCTCATTCTCGCGAACCCCGGCACGTGCGAGGCAGCAATTGACGAGGCACATTCCTACGTGCGCGAGCAGTTCGCTGATGACCTGCTCTCCGTGTTTGAGCACATCGAAGAGAAGTCCGAAGGGCAATCAAAGGTGGCCTACGCCGCGTATCCAGGCCTCGAGGTCAGCGACGATCTTCGCATCACATCGGTCGGTCTCACCGGAGTCGCCTCCTACCCCGTCGCCGAACACCTTGCGGCCCTGTCCCGAGAGGGCCTTGAGGCTCAACGGGAGGCCGTTGCTCAGGCGAACGCGAGATTCGGTGATGGCTTCGTCACGCTCATGGAAGGCGTGCCGGAGCTCTTCAGCGGCCACGAGCCGGATGCCAGGCCGAGCGTCGCCAACCCCGACAGGTGGATGTACGAGTTTCTCGAAACGACCGAGCGAGACGAGTGGTATCACCTGAAGCCGGAGGGTCATCGTGCGCTGGCGGACTACGCGGCGACGTACGGCGATTTTGGCGCCGCCGACGACTCCCCGCCCGCAAGGGACGTGGCGATCGTCTTCGACCAGACACCAGGCGCCCGCGCGGCCGTGGAGTCGGCACTTCGGGATTCGGCGTTGTGGCTCGGTTCTCGCATCCATGTGGTGGAGGAACGGGTGGCGGACGACGGCGTCAAGCACGAGCGTCGCGTTCTTGCGCAGTCATCGGCGCCAGCGGAGGCGCTTGCCGCGATGAAGCACTCGTCGGCTGAGGCGTGGCGCGCGGCCGGATCGGTCAGGATCCCGTCACGGTGGAACGCCGCGGCGCAGATGGTGCACGTGGGCGACGTCGCCATGGAGTCGCAGGCGGTTGACGCGTGGTGGACGGACGGAGGTCAGGGGCTGGTCCCTTCGGTCCACGCTCAGCGTGTCGATGCGAGCCAACCGCCGGACGTTGTCAGCGCGCGCGTGAAAGAAGCTCTCGCCACCGCGGCGCAGGCGCCGCACGCATGGGCTGGCGGGGTGTACGTGGCGGCGGGGGAGCGCCTTCACCTCAATGCACAGGGGTCTTACGCTCTGGGCTCGCGCGGCGGCGGACGCCTCGACTATGCATGGGACCTTGACGGCGATGGGTTCTTTGAGGTGGAGACACCCGAGGCCAGACTGACGGTCGACACAGGCGTCGTCGAGCCGGGATGGGTGAGCGTGCGGGTGACCACAGATAGCGGGGAGACTTCGGTCGCGTCCGCTTGGGTGGCAATGCCTCCTCCTCCGGTCAGCGCCTCTACGCCGTGCGTCACGTCAGACGCAGGTGCCGTCGGCCAGAGCCAGTCCGGCAGGCGTGGTTGCAGGCCCGAGACGGGACTGATGGCTGGCCCCGCGTCGCAAGCGGTGCCGAACGCCAAGGAGCCTTCCTTGCGCGTGGTCGGCGGAGCGGCTCGAGGGGAAGCGCTCGGTGATGGTGCGGTCGAGGCGGGAGACCACCCTCTCGTCGCGCTGACGATGCTTTCCGTCTCCATGGACGAGCGGGTCACTGCCTCGTACGGCGCGCGTGCGCGCCGAGGCTCCCGCGTGAACGATCAGGGCAGAGGACGGCCGAGCGAACTCGTCCGCAGAGAGCGCGCATTGCGTGCGCTCACCTCAGACTTCGGCGCTCTGCGTTAGCCGCTCGTCTCACGGAGCGCTGCGACTACCAAATCCTCACCCGACGCTCTGAGTCGAGCCACAACGCATCCTCTTCGCTCACGCCGAAGGCCGCGTACCAGGCGTCCATGTTGCGCACGACGCCGTTGATCCTGAACTCTTCTGGAGAGTGTGGATCCGTCGTGATCTGCGTCATGAGAGCTTCGTCCCTGCGCTTGGTGCGTTCGGTGAGCGCATACGCGATGAAGTACCGCTGCACGGCGGTCAGTCCGTCGATGAGCGGCAACTCGTCAAGGGGCTGGCCTACCGCGATTTTGAGGGCCTTGAGGGCGATTTCGACGCCTGCGAGGTCGCCGATGTTCTCGCCAACCGTGAGCGCGCCATTGACCGTGTAGTCGTCGGCTAGTTGCAGTGGGGAGTATCCGTTGTACTGCTCGATGAGCACTTGCGCGCGCGCGGTGAACGCCTCGCGGTCGGCCTCTGTCCACCAGTTGTCCAGGCGGCCGGTGCCGTCGTACTTGGAACCCTGATCGTCAAAACCGTGACCGATCTCGTGACCGATGACGGCGCCGATGCCGCCAAAGTTCACCGCGGCGTCGGCCTCGGGGTTGAAGAACGGCGGTTGCAAAATGGCGGCAGGGAAGACGATCTCGTTGGCCGTCTGCAAGTAGTACGCGTTGACGGTCTGGGGCGTCATGAGCCATTCGGTGCGATCCACTGGCTTGCCGACCTTCGACCATTCCCAGGCGGAGTCGAAGCGCGAGGACGCCCTCACATTGCCGACGAGGTCATCGGCATTCGCTTCGAGCTCCGAGTAGTCGCGCCACTTCTCTGGATAGCCGATCTTGGGGGTGAACGTGTCGAGTTTGGCGAGCGCGCGTTGGCGCGTCTCGGGGGTCATCCACTCGAGTGACGTGATGGATTCGCGATAGGCGGCAATGAGGTGGGCCACCAAGAGGTCCATCTCTTCCTTGTACTCCGGCGGGAAGTGCCTGGCCACGTACAGCTGGCCAACCAGTTCGCCAACGCAGCCCTCCACGAACTGGACGCCGCGCTTCCATCGTTCGCGCTGCTGGGGCGCGCCTGACAGGACGGTGCCATAGAACTCGAAGTTCGCTCGCGAGATCTCCTGGCTTAGGTAGGCGGCGCGAGAAGCAACGATGCGCCAGCGCAACCACTGCTTCCAGTCCTCGAGGCTCGTCGCGGGAAACACGGTGCTCAAGCCCTCGAAGAAGCTGGGTTCGTACGCGATCAGGATGTCGTGAGCGGCGGCAGGCATGCCGATGGCGTCTGCCCACTTGCGCCACGGAAAGCCTCCGGCGGTCTCCTCGAGTGACGCGAGCGTCGTCGGGTTGTGTGTGAGGTCGGCCTCTCGCGACTTCACCACATCCCAGTGGTGGGCGGCGATCGCGGTCTCGACGGCCATGACGGTGTCCGCATCGAAGTCAACGGCGGTCAGATCCGCCATCCGCTTGAGGTGGGCCACGTACTTCTCGCGCACCTCTGCGTGGGCGTCCTCGCGGTAGAAGGCCTCATCGGGAAGGCCAATCCCCGACTGGAAGAGATAGACGACGTTGCGGTCGGGCTCGGATTTGTCGGCGAACACTTCGTAGCCGACGACTCCGCCGACACCGGACATCTGGAGCGCGCCCATCGTGGCCGCCAGTTGCTCGTGGCTTGTCGCCGCGTCCACCTCGGCCAGATCCGGCTGGATGGGCTGGGCGCCATCGGGATCGACTTTGTCGGTGTTCATGAAACTCGCATACAGCGCACCAGTGAGTTGGTCGCGCGGCGATTCCTCGATGATCGCGCGCACTTGCTTTTCCGCCTGGTCGTGCAACGCGTAGAACGCGCCATCGGCCGCGCGATCGTCGGGAATCTTGTGCTTGTCAAGCCACGGCCCGTTGACGTAACGGAAGAAGTCGTCCTGGGGTCGGACGGTGGGGGAAAGGGTCGAGGGGTCGATGCCGCGCTGAGTCATGAGCCCACCCTAGGTGTCGTCGCCACTCGCCACGCTGAGGTTTCGCTGATGGCGAGGACTATCGTGGCGCTATGGCAGTCACCCTGGCCGCAATGCCCGCCGAGCGGTACGACGCGTGGTTGCTTCACGCGGCCAAGGAGTACGCAGCTGATCTTGCGAGGCTCGGACATGACGCCGCCGAGGCCAAGATTGAGGCCCAACGCGACATCGAGACATACTTTCCAGGTGGCAGACCGCTGCCGGGGCACCACCTCATGGAGATTCACGATGAGGAGGACCAGCGGGTCGGTTATCTGTGGATCGGCCCGTCGACCACTGGTGCTGCCGAACAGTGGTGGCTGTGGGACGTGTTCGTCGATGAGGCTCACCGCGGCAAGGGCTACGCACGCGCAGCCCTCTTGTTGGGCGAGAAACTCGCCGCTCAGCACGGCGCCACCAGCGTCGGCTTGAGCGTCTTCGGCTTCAATACGCACGCCAAGGCGCTCTACGAATCGCTGGGCTACGCGACGACCGCGATCAAGATGCTCAAGCAGCTGAATCCAGCGGACGGACACGCGTGATTCCGACCGATCATGGGGTCGCGGCGCGCCTTCGTCGGCTGGCATGATGTGGGCATGCGCATCCACCTTGCCGCTGACCACGCGGGCTACGAGTTCAAGGAGCACTTGCTCACCCACCTCGCAGACCAGGGACACGACGTTGTCGACCACGGTGCTTTCGAGTACGACCCGCTCGACGACTACCCCTCGTTTTGCTTCTCGGCGGGCGAGGCCGTCGTGGCAGAGCCTGGGTCCCTTGGCATCGTGCTGGGAGGGTCAGGCAATGGTGAGCAGATTGCCGCGAACAAGGTGCCTGGGGTGCGAGCAGCCCTCGCGTGGAACGTCGACACGGCGAAGCTTGGCAGGCAGCACAACAATGCGAACGTGCTCGCCATCGGCTGGCGCCAGCACTCGCTTGCCGAATCGGTGGAACTCGTCGAGGCCTTCCTAGCGGAACCGTTCTCGGGTGACGAGCGCCACCAGCGACGCATCGATCAGCTTGCCGCGTACGAGGCGAGCCGCGACCGGTCGTAGGCGCAGCGCGTGATCACCCGCGTCAGCGCAGCCGACTAGAACGAGAAAGAGGTGCGCGGCGCCGTCACTGACCGCATGGCATCGCTCAAGAGGCTAGCCGCTCCAACGGTCACCTCGCGTACAAGCCCCGCATGGTGGAACGAGTCGATCGTCGGCCCGCCAAGGTAGGCCGCCGAGAGGTCCTGGATGCCGATGCCGACGTCGCTCGTCGCGCCGGGCTCGGCTTGAGTGACGGTCGCCTGCCCCGAGGTGACGGACAAGCGCCAGCGCCCGGCGTTCGCGGGGATGACGGTGTCCTCGATCTCGACCACAAGGTCGAGGTCCAAGCGGTATGTGCGTGCCATCAGTGCTGCGGGCACATCGAGAATCCGCAACCACACGTGGTCCTTTGCCTTCAACGCGAGGGCGCGCACGTCGTCGGCGAGGAGGATTGCAGGTTCGTCAATCGTCAGATTGCTCGTCGTGAAAGACGACAGCAGGTCAAGGTCAGCGAGTACCGACCACAAGCGCCGTGCCGCAGCAGGGGTCGCGGCAGCCCATTGAGAGGTTGAGCCGGTGCCGTCGGCTCCCGTATCGCCCCATGCGAGCTTGCGCTGGAAAATGGCAAACGCGGCGGGCCCTTGGTCATCCTCGACGATCATGATGCGCTTGCGCTCTTGGCCCTCACGCATCACCTCAGGATCGGCGAACTGTGCTGCCATAAGGGCCTCGCTCACCTCGAGCATCGTTCCAGGGCGCTGATCCCTGGCTATCACCGACCTCACCACAGAGGCGTGACGTGTCAGGTCCGCATCGTCGAAGACGACCTTGAGATCTTCCGAGTCGGGTACGGGTCGGAACGTTGCGCCTCGCGGCATCGTCATGGTGAGGCTAGGGCAGGCGAGCCCATAGCCGAAGCGCTGGTAGATCTTCGGCTCAGAGGCAGTCAATGTGCTGACAGGTTCCCCTCGGCCAAGCGAACGCTTGAAGTGATCATCGATCATTCCGCGTAGCAAACCGCGGCGGCGCTCGCCGGGGTGTACCCCCACCCACGTCAATCCCGATGCCGCGACGGTGCCACCTGGCACACGCATGGTGTACCCGTACGAGGAGTGGACCGCTGCCACTTCCGCCTTGTCATTCTCAATGCCTCGGCAACGGTCCCACTCGAGTTGGGAGTGAATGCCGGTGTTGACGCTTTCTGGGTGAGACATGGCGAAGGCCCACTGGTCGACCGCGAGCATCTCGTCGCGGCGGGAGAAGGGCAGGTCTACGAGGCGGTATCCCGAGGGCAGGGTCATGGATCGATACTGCCATCAGGCGCCCACTTCTGCTACGCGCACGTCTTTCGAAACGCGCAAGCTAACCTCGATGCGGTGGCGTCAGGTGGCCTGGATTGCCTCGATCTGATCCCTCAGTCGCGCGTACTCGATCTTGATGCAGCGGTTCTGCACGACCCCGAGGCCCGCGGCGCCGGCGCTGGCGGCGGCCTCGGCATTCTCGATCCCCAACTGCAACCACAGCACGCTCGCGTCGGCCTCAACGGCAGCGTCGGCGACAGGTGGCACGTCGGCCGAACGGCGGAAAACCACCACGATGTCCGGCGCGACAGGGAGTTCCGACAGCGCGGAGTAGAAGCCATGGCCCTCGATATCCGCATCGCCGCCGAAGGGATTGACCAGGTACACCTCGTAGGGGGTGTTGTTCATCAGCCACGTGGCGATTGCGTGCGACGTGCGCATGGGGTCAGGCGATGCTCCCACGACCGCGACAGCTTGCGAGCGCGCCAGGATCGCGGCGAGGACGTCGTCGGCGGGGGCCTGGTCGACACGCGGCAACGCACAGGCTTCGCCTCCACCGCCGATTGCTTCATCAGAGCTCATACCAGTAGTTAACCTCACCGAGCAGAAGACCATTCCTCGCGGCGTTCCCCTTGGAACGGGCGGTGACGGACGTTCGTAGGATGAAGGCGGGCGCGATGATCTCCTAGTTTCCCTGAGGTTTTTCGTTCCCCATGAGGAAGGGGCCCCGTCGAGAGGTGGGGCCCGTGTCATGTGACGCCAATCGACCCCGCTGGAAGACCCGTTCCAGGGCTTCCCCGCAACGAACTAGATGTAGTACATCGCCGGTTCGCGCTGCTCGTCCTCTTCGACGCGCACATGAGCATCGCCATCGTCGACGCTCGAGGCCGCCGTGTGCGCCTCCAAGTAGTTGGGGTGCTCGCGGATCACGGCGGGGATGCCCACGGCCGTCGCGCCGTTCGGCACGTCCTTGACCACGACGGCGTTCGCGCCGATCCGCGCATCGCAACCGACATACACGGGCCCAAGGATCTTTGCCCCTGCACCCACGACCACACGGTCGCCGACGGTCGGGTGGCGTTTGCCGTGACTCATGCTCGTGCCGCCGAGCGTCACGCCGTGGAACAGCAAGACATCATTGCCAACGACGGCTGTCTCACCGATCACAAGACCCATCCCGTGATCGATGAAGACCCGCCGACCGATCTGGGCACCTGGGTGAATCTCGATGCCCGTGCGGCGGCGCGCGAATTGAGAGAGCAAGCGAGCCCAGGAGCGGTGGCCCTTGCGCCACCACCGGTGAGCCACCCGGTGGTACCACAGCGCGTGAACGCCCTGGTAACTGATCGCGACGACCCAGGGCCCTGGGCATGCGGGGTCACGACGGCTAGCCGTCGCCACGTCCTCGCGTGCGAGGGCCAAGGGGGTCATGCGGTCGGTCATGTGGTGCCTCCGGGTGGCTCCTAAGCCGTGGGTGATTGAGATCAGTCCATCAAGTCGGCGTACAGAATCGAGCTGAGGTACCGCTCGCCGAAGGACGGGACGATGACGACGATGGTCTTGCCAGCGTTCTCGGGCCGCTTCGCCACTTCCGTGGCCGCGTGGATTGCCGCTCCAGACGAAATGCCCACCAACAGGCCCTCTTTGCGAGCGGCCGCGCGTGCGGTAGCCACGGCGGTCTCCGAATCCACGTCGATGATCTCGTCGTAGATCTCCGTATTGAGGACCTCGGGCACAAAGTTCGCGCCGATGCCCTGGATCTTGTGCGGCCCGGGGGCTCCGCCGTTGAGGATGGGGCTTTCGGCAGGCTCGACGCCGATGATCTGGACGCTCGCCTTCTTGGCCTTCAGTACCTCGCCGACGCCGGTGATGGTTCCGCCGGTACCAATGCCGGCGACGACGATGTCCACCTCGCCGTCAGTGTCGTCCCAGATCTCCACGGCCGTGGTCTTGCGGTGGATCTCGGGATTGGCCTCGTTCGCGAACTGCCGGGCTAGGACTGAGCCCGGGCGCTGCGCCGCCACCTCGCCGGCGGCGTCGACCGCACCCTGCATGCCTGCGGGGCCGGGCGTGAGGATCAGTTCGGCACCAAAGGCGCGCAAGAGGGCGCGGCGCTCCTTGGACATCGTCTCCGGCATCGTCAGCACCACGTTGTAGCCGCGCGCCGCGCCCACCATGGCGAGAGCGATACCCGTGTTGCCCGAGGTGGCTTCGACGATGGTGCCGCCGGGCTTCAGATCGCCAGACGCCTCGGCCGCGTCGACGATCGCGACGCCGAGGCGGTCCTTGACCGAGTTGGCAGGGTTGTAGAACTCGAGCTTGGCGAGCACAGTCGCGCCGGAGCCTTCGTTGAGCGCGTTGATGCGGACGAGGGGAGTGTTACCGATGAGCTTGGTTGCGTCATCGAAAATGCGGGCCATGGCTTTCCTTTGCGTGGGGTCGTGGAAGGGGTTCTCTGCGTGCAAACGCACATGCATCTGGATTCGATACCGGGGCGAGCGCTCACGTCGTTGCCCTGCGCGGGCGTGTGCGAGGTCAGCGCTCTAGAGACAGCAGCAGGGGCGGCTGCACATGACGACCATGGGCATGACGGCGGGAGCGGTCGCGCTGGCGACGGTGCTCACACTGCTCATCAGTTCCTCCAAGGGTCGGTGACAGGCTAGCGCCGGTGACGGCAGTGGGGCAAGCGCCACGGCGATCGCCCCAGGTTTTGTGGGGTTGCCCCCTTTTCTGGGGGCGCCAACGAGACTAGATTGAGCGAAAGCTCAGGAGCGAGCGAACGCATCACAATGAGGTGGCGGATGGCAGCACACAAGGTCGAGGCGCAGCGTGACATTCTCGCCGAAGCGATTGAGGTGTGGGCCGTGCTCACCGATCTCGACCGCACGCCTAAGGTCCTGAGGTCCGTCGAGCGCGTTGAGCGAGTCGCAGGCGAGGGCTACGACGTGGGAGTGACCTGGATCGAGGACCGTCGGCTGTTCGGAAAGACCGAGACGGAGACGCTCACGATCACTCTTGCGGATCCCCCGCGGCGTACCGTTCACGAGTCGGAATCGCACGGCACGAGGTACCGGACTGAGTACTCGTTGCACCCGTCGTCTTTGGGGACTCGGTTGCGCGTCGAGTTCAGTGCGGAGACAGGCGACAACTCCGCTGCAAAGCGCCTTGCGTGGGCGGTGTTCGGCAAGTTGGGGGCGAAAGCGACCAAGCAAGCTCTCGATGCCGACCTGGAAGACATCGCAAAGACGGTGGAGAGTCGCGCCACCCGTTAGGAGAGTCTCATGGAGTGGTTTGACCTGGGCGCCATCAATTGGTGGGCCGTTGTCGTCGCCTTTGTGTTGTCCTTCGGCTTGGGCTGGCTCTGGTACTCGCCGCAAGGGTTCTTTGTCCCGTGGAAGAGGGCCGCAGGCTTCACCGACGAGCAAATGCGAGAAGCCGACATGGGCATCGCGTTTGCAGGCACCGTAGTCGCGAACGTTTTGGGGGTGCTCCTGCTTGCGGTGCTCATGGCAGCCGCAGACGTGTCCGGCGGGTGGCAGGGCTTGGCGTTCGGCGCGATCGTGGGGCTCGTGTTTCGCGGAGGGGCGCACGCACTCCACAACGGCTTTGCCATACGCAAACCGTTGGTGACCGTGATTGATGCCGCACACGACACGGTGGCACTCGCGTTGGCCGGGCTAGTGATCGGGCTGATGTAGCGGGGCTGGCATCGCTACCTCACACCGCAAGCAGGGGAGCGGGCGACGGGAATCGAACCCGCACCATCAGTTTGGAAGACTGAGGCTCTACCATTGAGCTACGCCCGCACGAGAGTCACAAATCCTCTCGGCGCGTACTAGAGTAGCCGAGCCTGAGGCAATGAGGTAGCAGCCACGGGCCGACACGGGGTGTAGCGCAGCTTGGTAGCGCATCTGCTTTGGGAGCAGAGGGTCGCAGGTTCAAATCCTGTCACCCCGACGAAGTGAGAGAGCAGACGGAGAAGGCCGACCTACGGGTCGGCCTTCTCCGTTCTGCGAACGAACGAGGAGGGGTTGAGTGAGGCACCGCGCAAGCGGCGCCGAGGGAACACCCCGACGCCGCCCCTGGCATCGATGACGCCCTGGGCGCAACACCCCGACGCCGCCAGCAACGCTGCGGTCGCCCTTGCCGAAGGAACACCCCGACACCGCCCCTGACGCTTCAACTATCAGTGCGGAAGCCGCTGAGTTTGTGGGAACCGTCGCAATAGGGCTTGATGGTCGACAAACCGCAGCGGCACAGCGCCACGGTCTCGCGATGCCTGGGTATGGGTTGGCCAGCCGCGTCGACGAGTTCGACGTCGCCGCGCACGAGCAACGGGCCGTCGGGGTAGGGAGTGATGGTGGGGCGCTTCTCGGTCACAGTGGCCCGCCTTCGCGCAACGAGGACTCTCCCGCCGACCACGCTTCCATGATCTCCGCGCCCGACCATTCGTCGAGCGTCACGCACACCGCAGCGCCAAACATGATGTCTGCGACGAGGTCGGGCTCGTCCTCTGCCAATCCTCCCGCCAGGTCGCGCCCGGCGATCTGCTCGTGCACGGCGTCGGCCTCGACGTGCTCGTCGAAGTAGTCGGAGACGCTCGCATCGAATCCCAACCGACGAAGCCCGTCGGCATACATTTTGCTTGGCAGCGACGACGTCATCTCGAAGGCAGCGAGGTGCCCGACGACAGCGCCTACTAGTCGTGCGTCGAGCCCGAGCAGAGATATTGCGTTGAGCGCCGCCAACCCGAGCGCCGGCACCCGATCGACGTATGCGCCATAGGTGTCATCGAGACCGGCGCCACGCATGGCGTTGGCGAACATGACGGAGTGCATCCGTTCCGGACGCCCGCCGCCGTATTCATCCGCCTGAATCTCGACGAGCGCCGCCTTGGACCGGCCAGTAAGCCGGGGGATTGCCCAAGAGTGAGGGTCCGCCTCGCGCAGCGTGTACAACGAGCGATGCACCAAGAGCTCGCGAACTTGGTCGGCGGTCGCGCTCTTGGCCACGTAGCGCGCGAGGCTCGGGCCTGGCGTTGGCGCGGTGAGGTCGAAGAGGGCGCGCGCGACGGCGTCGGCGGTCGGGGCGGGGGTCTCCGGCACGAGGATGTGTTCGCGCAGTTGGCTTTCACAAGCCTCTTCGAGGAGATGCCGTGCTGATATCAATTGTGGGTCCCGCTCTGCGTCGGCGCGGATCTCTGGCACCGAGCGGTACGCCGCCGCGTAAAGCGTGAAAAGAGCGAGTTGCACGTCATCGTCTCGCAGCACGTCGGGCGACGCTGAGATGGCGTCACGTGCACGATCCACGATGTCGCTGTCCGTCGAGCCTGTCACTGCGCGCAGCACAGCCGAACTGAGGGGGCCTCGTGCTTCGAAGGGCAGGGGAGGGGCGAGGGTGACAACTGCCGTACGGGACATGGGGTTCTCCATCTGGTGGGCCAGGGCGCGAGTCGCGCCGTCATCGAAGGAGGAAACGCCATCCCGCGAAACAGATATTCCGGACACCGAGCGCCGGTGACTACAGTGAGTTCCCGTGCAAGACGGAGAAACCGGCGGGCCCGGCAGCGAAACAACGTCTCCGTGGAGACGCGCCGTCCTCGTGGTCGCCGCCCTCAACCTCGCGTACTTCGTCATTGAGTTTGTGGTTGCCAGAGTCATCGGCTCGGTGTCGCTCGTGGCGGACAGCGTCGACTTCCTTGAGGACGGCGCCCTGAACCTGTTGATCTTCTTCGCCGCCGTGTGGTCCGTGCGCCGCCGCGCACGCGTGGGACACGCGCTCGCGATCATCATTTTGGTTCCCGCCCTTGCCACCGTGTGGATCGCGATTGCGAAGATCGCCAACCCCTCCACTCCTAGCGTCGTCGCGCTCTCGGTGACGGCTTTCGGGGCCCTGCTGGTGAACCTCCTCTGCGCCTCGGTGCTGGTGCGCTATCGCCATGCCGGAGGCTCGCTCGCGAAGGCGGCGTGGCTGTCCGCCAGGAACGACGCGCTCGCCAACCTCGGCATTCTTGCCGCCGCCGCAGTGACGCTTGTGTGGGCGTCGGGATGGCCAGACATCGTGGTCGGGCTCGCCATTGGCGCGGTCAACGCCGACGCCGGGGTGAAGGTGTGGAGGGCGGCCTCCAAGGAGCGTCTTGAAGCCCGCTCGGCGCGACCCTGAGCGGGTGCCTGCCAGGCGCGCAGAATAGGCGACCACGTAGTCTGGAGGAATGACTTCCTCGATATCTGCACCCTTGCCCGTGGTCGAACCCGCTACTCAGGACGAACTGCCCGCCGTGCATTCCGAGATCCTGGAACCCTCATTTCCCGCCTATGAACTGATGACCCTTGAGCGCCTCACCTCGGAGGTCGAGCACGGTGATACGTCCGTCCGCGTGATCCGCGGGGACGATGGCGAACTCGCCGGCTGCGCCATCGGCACCTGGTACGAAGAGGCGCGGGTTCTGCTCCTCGACTACCTCGCACTCCGCCCTGGCGCCCGCGGGGGAGGGCTTGGCAGCGCGCTCCTGGGCTCCAGCGTCGCCGCATGGTCGGAGCAGTACGACCCGTGCATTGTGCTGGCAGAGGTCGAACACCCCGGTCACCACGACCCCCACCCTCAGCACGGCGACCCAGAAGCTCGGCTGCGCTTCTATGCCAGGGAGGGCGCCCGACTGTTGCCCTTGCCGTACTTCACCCCCGGCGTCGGCGAAGGGATGCCCCGCGTCGGCGGCATGATGCTTGCCGTCCTCCACGCCCACCCCGACCTCTTGGGCGACCACGACGAAGAGATCGCCTCTGAACCCATCGCCACGGTGCTTCACCTTCAAGCGGGTGACGAAGCCACCCACGACGAGGCGCAGACGGAACTCATCGCCGCAGCAGGTGCGAAGCCGACGCTGCCGCTCTTGCGCGCGGACCGCGTCGGCGACGTACCCATCGGCATCCCCGACTGAGACCAAGCGGCCCCGGCCGCGGATGGCCAGGTGGCTCTCGATTGGGGTCGACGCGCCTCAACCAGTACGATTGGTGGGTTGCCCGGAAGCACGATCGATCCGCACACGCCCGGCCCCCCATCCACACATCAGGAGAAGTTTGTGACCAGCGCCCTTGAGAAGATCGACTCCACCACCGTGAAGATCACGGTCACGCTGTCGGAGGAGGACATCGCTCCCGCGATGGAGCACGCCTACGAGCACATTGGCCGCGAGGTGACGATCCCCGGCTTCCGCAAGGGCAAGGTGCCTGCGAAGATTCTCGAACAGCGCGTCGGCAAGGGTGCCGTCATTGAGCACGCCGTGAACGACGGCGTGCCCGGTTGGTACGCAGAGGCCATCGAAGAGCAAGCGGTGCGTCCCTACGGCCAGCCCGAGATCGAGGTCACCAAGCTTCCCGGCATCGTCGAAGGCGACGAGGGCATCGAGTTCATCGCAACGGTCGAGGTGCGCCCCGACATCACGCTGCCCGCCCCAGCCGACCTGGTGATTGAGGTCGCCCCCATCGAGGTCAGCGACGAAGACGTTGAGGAGCGCATGACCGCGCTGCGTGAGCGCTTCGGCACCCTCGTGGCCGTCGACCGCGCCGCCGATGCTGGCGACTTCGTCACGCTCGACCTGAACGCCGAGATCAACGGCGAGGCCGTCGACGCCGTGCAGGGAACGTCGTACCAGGTGGGTACAGGCACCATGATCGAGGGACTTGACGACGCCGTGACGGGCCTGTCCGCTGGCGAGTCGGCCACGTTTGAAGGCCCGCTTGCCGCGGGAGACTTCGCGGGCGAACCCGCCACGATCTCCGTCACCGTGACGGCCGTGAAGACCCGCGAACTGCCCAAGGCCGATGACGACTTCGCTCAGCTCGCTTCCGAGTTCGACACGGTTGACGAGCTGAAGGCCGACTTGCGCGAGCAAGCAGCGCGCATCAAGACCAACAACCAGGCCATGGAAGCGCGCGAGAAGCTGCTCCAGGTCCTCACTGAGAAGGTCGGGGAGTTCGACCTTCCCAGCAAGATCATCGAGTCAGAGGTGCACAACCACCTTGAGAACGAGAACCGCCTCGAGGACGAGGAGCACAGGGCAGAGGTGACGGACCGTGCCAAGGAGGCCCTTCGCACGCAGATGCTGCTCGACAAGGTCGCTGAAGACCTTGAGATCGACGTCCAGGAGAACGAACTCGTTGACTACTTGGTCAACGCTTCGCGCCAGTACGGCACCGACCCCGGCACGTTCATCCAGCAGGTACAGCAGTCAGGCCAGATCCCCGCGATCGTCGCCGACGTTGCCCGGTCGAAGGCGACCGCCTACGCCTTGAGGCGTGCCACCGTCCAGGACACTGACGGCAACCCCGTCGACCTGAAGGCCATCATCGGTGGCCTCGAAGACGAGACGGCACCGCAGGCCGACGCCGCAGAAGACTCAACCGAGAAGTAGCGCCAACCGGCGCTCGACGCTCAGGCCCGGACCCCCACTGGTGGGTCCGGGCTTTTGCGTTCAGTGAGGTTACCCAGCCTCCGCGCGCGTCGCCGGTGGGGCCGGCTCGACCGCTCGATAACTGGTCGTCTTGAGGCGGCCCTCGCCGGCATCGTCCCCGTTCACCCGATAGCGAAAAGGGGGGTAAAACGTCATGTCGGGGGCCCTCGCTCGCGTTAGTGTCGAGGCAATGTCCACAAGGAGGCACCACGTGAATGAGATCACCGCGCGAGCCGACGTCGGCGGGATGGGCCTGAACGACTCAATCTTCAACCGACTGTTGCGAGAGCGCATTATCTGGCTGGGCGACGAGGTCCGCGACGACAACGCGAATGCCATCTGCGCGCAGATGATGCTGCTGGCCGCAGAAGACCCTGACAAGGACATCTACCTGTACATCAACAGCCCCGGTGGCTCGATCACCGCCGGCATGGCGATTTACGACACCATGCAGTACATCAAGCCAGACGTCGCCACGGTGGCCATGGGAATGGCAGCCTCGATGGGTCAGTTTCTGCTCTCGTCAGGCGCGCCAGGCAAGCGCTACGCGACGCCGCACGCCAGGGTCATGATGCACCAGCCGTCCGGCGGCATCTACGGCACCGCGACGGACATCCGTATCAACGCGGAACTCATCATGCACATGAAGAAGGTGCTGGCTGAGTTGACCGCGGCGCAGACGGGCAAGTCCGTCGAGCAGATCAGCAAGGACGCGGACCGCGACCGCTGGTTCACTGCGCCAGAGGCGCGGGAGTACGGCTTTGTCGACAAGGTCATTACGAACGCCGCCGAGGCTGGCGACAAGTCCCAGGGAGGCAAGGCGTGAGCGACGACTACAGGGCCCTGCAGGCGGCCGCAAGGACCGCAGGCGGCTTCAACCGCATGAACCACTTTGCGTCGGACAATGGTGGACGCGCCCCGGAGGCTCCCGGCGCGCGGTACATCCTGCCCCAGTTCGAGGAGCGCACCTCGTACGGCACGAAGGTGCGCGACCCTTACTCGAAGCTGTTCGAAGACCGCATCGTGTTCCTTGGCGTGCAGATTGACGACACGTCGGCCGACGACATCATGGCGCAGTTGCTTGTTTTGGAGTCTCAGGACCCGGAGCGCGACATCACCATCTACATCAACTCGCCGGGCGGATCCCAGACGGCGCTGACCGCGATCTACGACACGATGCAATACATCAAGCCGCAGATTCAGACGGTGTGCCTAGGCCAGGCGGCCTCCGCAGCAGCGGTCTTGTTGTCGGCCGGTGCGCCGGGGAAGCGCCTTGCGCTGCCCAACGCCCGCGTGATGATTCACCAGCCGCGCCTTGAGGGCGGTTCGCGCGCGCAGGCGTCGGATATCGAGATCTACGCGGAGGAGATCCTGCGGATGAGGGAGTGGCTCGAAGCGACTCTTGCTCACCACACGGGTCAGACGGCCGAAAAGATACGTGACGACATCGAACGCGACACATTCCTGAGTGCTCAGCAGGCGAAGGATTATGGCTTGGTCGACCAGGTACTCCAATCCCGTAAGGGAGCGGCGGACCTGCCGCCAGCGTCGCCGCCGACCGCCTAACGGCGCGTCGGCGCGCGCCGCGAACGGAGCGCGGCTAGCCTGGATCGACGGCCCCAGGGAAGGAGCGCTGCATGACGAGGCCCACCGATAGTGGAGACCTGCTCAAGTGCACCTTCTGCGGTAAGACGCAGAAGCAAGTGCGCAAGCTCATTGCGGGCGGAGCCGTGTACATCTGCGACGAGTGCGTCGGTCTGTGCAACGAGATCCTTGACGAGGAGTTTGCCGAGGCGGCAGAGGCCGAGCTCACCGAACTTCCCAAGCCGCGCGAGATCTTCGACTTCCTCGGCGAGTACGTGGTGGGCCAAGAGCCCGCGAAGCGTGCTCTGGCCGTAGCGGTCTACAACCACTACAAGCGGGTGCGTGCAGGCGAGACCAAGGGCGACGAGGGCATTGAGATCGCCAAGTCGAACGTGCTCTTCATCGGGCCAACGGGTACCGGCAAGACGTACCTCGCCCAGACGCTCGCCAAGATGCTCAACGTGCCCTTCGCCATTGCCGACGCTACCGCGCTCACCGAGGCGGGCTACGTCGGCGAAGACGTGGAAAACATCCTCCTCAAATTGCTGCAGGCCGCCGACTACGACGTCGACAAGGCCCAGCGCGGCATCATCTATATCGATGAGATTGACAAGGTGTCGCGCAAAGCCGAGAACCCTTCGATCACTCGCGATGTCTCCGGCGAAGGAGTCCAGCAGGCGCTCCTGAAGATCCTTGAGGGCACCACCGCCGCAGTGCCGCCGCAGGGCGGGCGCAAGCACCCCCATCAAGAGTTCATCCAGATCGACACCACTGATGTGTTGTTCATCCTTGGTGGCGCCTTTGCGGGGCTTGAGGAGATCATCTCCGCCCGCGTTGGCCGCAAGGGGATTGGCTTCGGATCGCAATTGAAGGAGGCGGACAACTCGGACTTGTTCGCCCAGGCCACACCAGCCGACCTGCACAAGTTTGGCCTCATCCCCGAGTTCGTGGGGCGCATGCCAGTGATCGCGACCGTGTCGCCACTCGACGTTGACGCGATGGTCTCGATTCTCACGGAGCCGCGCAACGCACTGGTCAAGCAGTATCAGCGCATGTTTGAGATTGACGGTGTCGAGCTCGAGTTTGACGAAGGTGCTGTGCGCGCGATTGCCGAGCAGGCGTTGTCTCGCGGCGCTGGCGCACGCGGGCTACGCGCCATTCTTGAAGAGGTCCTGCAGGACACGATGTTCGAGGTGCCGGGTCGTTCGGATGTGGCGCGCGTGTGCGTAACGCGCGACGTGGTTCTTGATCGCGTGAAGCCTGCCTTCCACCCGCGGGTGCGTGACGCGAGCGATGCGAAGGGACAGCCGGCGCTTGCCGCTCAGCCAGACGAGGGCGCCGCGTAGGCCGCTACGCCCGCCACCCGTCCCCGCACCCGCCGGGCCCCCACCCTCCCCAGCAAATGGCTCGATTCGTACCGCTCAGCGCCCCGCCCACCCCCAAATGGCTTGATTCGTACCGTCCCTGGGCGTGATGGACCACTAGTGGCTTAATCCGTACCGGGGCTCCGCTGCAAGCTCCTCTAGTGGCTTGATCTGTACCGGCTGTCCGCGGGAAGTGCCGCCAGTGGCTCGTTTCGTACCGCCTTCGCACCTGAAGGCCCCCATGGCTTGGTCCGGAACGTTGGCGTCCAGCCCCACGTCGGCGTCGTCGCTCCCGCAGGCCTCGCTGTCGCGTCGTGCCCAAGACGACGCTGTGCCCGATTTCCACATCGGCGCGGGCTTGGCGGGCGCCAGTGTCGTCTCGCATGAGCCAATCAGGAGGTGACTCCTCCTCGCGCATTGCCTAATCCCGCCCCTCACCAGACGCTGGCCGATTGGTTTCCATCGACCTCGCTCGCGTACCGAGGTGAGCAGCTCGAGGCGGCGTTCTCGCATCGACAGCTTGTTCTGGCACTCGACTCTGGCGCGGCGGTGCGACTCGCCCCTGGCGTGTACGCGAGTGGCGCGCACGCACAGTCTGCGGCGACGCGAATCGATGCCGCGTCGGAGTGGGCTGGGTCCGAGGCGTGGATTGGCGGTGCAGCAGCGCTCTTCCTCGCGGGCGCAATGGCGGATCCGCCAAGCGCCATTGAAGTAGTGGTGCCAGCCGCAAGACGCATGAGCGGGAGGCCGCCATGGATCAGGATCAGACGCCTCACGTATCGTCCGCCGACGCTTCGAGTGGACCAGTGGAACGCGGTCGACCCAGGTGTCGCATGGTGCCACGCGTTCGCTGAGATGCCGCACGATGACCGGGTCTCCGCATTGTGCGCGCTCGTCAGCGCGCAGCCGCAGGCCATCGAGACGGTCTTTAGCGCCGCGCGAAGCCTGCCAAGGTTGCGTGGACGACGCCGAATGCTTGAGGTCGCAGAGCACGTGGCGGCCGGCGCGGAGAGTTTTCTTGAGGTCCATGCGCTTCAGCAAGTGTTCGTTGGAAGGTTGTTCCGAGGGTTGCTCAGGCAGCACACCGTCACTGTCGAGGGCAGCCGCTACCGGCTGGACCTCTACGACCCCACGAGCATGACGGCTATTGAGACGGACGGTGCGCGCTTTCATGCATCGGCACGCGACTGGCAGCGGGACATCCGTCGCGACGCGGACCTGGCGACGCTCGGCATTCTCACTCTTCGATTCAGTTACTGGGATCTGATCGAGCGCCCCGATTGGTGTCGCGAGCGCGCGCACGAGGTGATGGCGCGCAGGCGACGCCAGGCTTCCCAGCAGCGAGGTCGCCACACGCGCGCGCCTCGAACCAACTTCGGTACGGATTGAGCCACTTGCGGGTGGGAGGGGCGCTGAGCGGTACGGATTAAGCCACTTGTGGGTGGGAGGGGCGCTGGGCGGTACGGATTAAGCCATTTGTCGATGGGGTGGGGTGGGAGGGGGTGGGACGTTAGGCCTCTTCGAGCACCACGTTCTCCGTGCGCACCACGGTCGCGTCGAGAAGCGCAGCCACCGAGCCGTCCTCCGGCCCCAAACCGTCAACGCTGGGGTCGATGGCGGTCACGGCGTCCACCACCTGCATCGTCTTCACGCGCCCGGCCGCCATGATGTCCGGCTTCGCGGCGTTCACCGCCTCCATGTGATTCTCGGGAACGAGAAGATCGAGGGAGGTGATCACGGTGCGTTGCGAGACCTTGGCGTCCGACTTGATCTTGCGCAGCGCGCTCACGGCCGCGCCAGCGGCAACGAGCACCAAGGGATTCGCGCCCCCCGCCGCGGCCCGAGTGCGCTCTGGAGTCGGCCACGGTGCACGGTGAATCGAGCCCTCGTTGAACCACGACCACACCTCCTCCGTGGCAAACGGCAAGACCGGTGCGAACAGGCGCAGGAACGCGTCAAGCGCGATCGTCAGAGCCGCACGGGCTGACGCGGCCTCGGGCGAGCAAGGTGCAAAGGGATCGATCGGCTCGCCGAGAACTGCGCCGTCGTAGGCGCGTTCCTTGACGAGTTCGACGTAGTCATCACAAAACGTCCAGAAGTACTGCTCGGCAGCCTCGAGCGCGCGCGTGTGGTCGTAGGCGTCGAAGGCGAACGTCGCGGCCTCGATGACGGAAGCAACCCCGGCGAGCATCGCCTTGTCGAGCGGCTCAGTGACGACGGCAGATGTGACGTGCGTGGCGGCCTTCATGCCCGCCTCGAGCGAGTCGTCGGCCGCCGTGGTGATCCCGGTCGCTCCCAGCACGAACTTGGAGACGTTGAGCACCTTCATGGCGAGCCGTCGGCCGATCTTCATCTGGCCTTCGTCGAACGCGGCGTCGGTACCCAGTCGCGCCGAGGCGGCCCAGTATCGTACCGCGTCGGAGCCATGCGTCTCTAGCAGGCCCATCGGCGTGACGACGTTGCCCTTCGACTTCGACATCTTCTTGCGGTCAGGATCGAGAATCCACCCGGAGATCGCCGCATGCTTCCAGGGCAGCACGCCGTGCTCAAGGTGCGAGCGGACCACGGACGAGAACAGCCACGTGCGGATGATGTCTTGGCCCTGCGGGCGCAGGTCCATGGGGAACGTCTTGGCGAAAAGCTCTGGGTCTTCTCGCCAGCCACACACGATCTGCGGCGTTAGTGACGACGTCGCCCAGGTGTCCATGATGTCTTTCTCGCCGATGAAGCCGCCGGGGACGCCGCGCTGGCTCTCATCGAATCCTGGCGCCGCGTCGGACGCTGGGTCGACGGGCAGGGAAGCCTCGTCGGGAACGATCGGAGCCTCCCATTCGGGGTTCCCCGCCGCGTCGAGGCGGTACCAGACGGGAATGGGCACCCCGAAGAAGCGTTGGCGCGAGATGAGCCAGTCACCCGTGAGGCCATTGACCCAGTTCTCATAACGCTTGCCCATGTGCGCTGGCACAAAGTCGAGCGCCTCGCCGCGTGCGACGAGCTCGGCCCGCAATGTGGCGTCCCTGCCGCCGTTTGCGATGTACCACTGCCGCGACGTCACAATCTCGAGCGGCTTGTCGCCCTTCTCGTAGAACTTCACGGGGTGGGTGATGGTCTTGGGTTCGCCGTCGATCACGCCGGCCTCGCCCAGCAATTCGACGATGCGTTGCTGGGCAGAGAACACGGTCTTGCCCGCCAGTTCGGCGTAGGCGGCGAGGCCCTCAGCGGACTCGATGGCTTCGGGCGCGTCGGCAAGGATGCGTCCATCCCACCCGAGGATGGGACGCGTTGGCAGGCTCAATTCGCGCCACCAGATCACGTCAGTGACGTCGCCGAAGGTGCAGATCATCGCGATGCCGGAGCCTTTGTCTGGCGAGGCGAGGCGGTGAGCCACGATCGGCACCTCTACGCCGAACAGCGGCGTGCGTACGTGCTTGCCAAAGAGCGCCTTGTACCGCTCGTCGTCGGGGTGGGCCACGAGCGCGACACATGCGGGAAGCAGCTCTGGCCGGGTGGTCTCGATGTAGATCGACTCGTAGGAGCCGGTCGCCTCTTCGAGGTCCGCGGCTGGCTCGAAGGCGACACGGTGGTAGGCGCCAGGACGGTCGCGATCCTCAAGCTCGGCCTGCGCAACGGCGGTGCGGAACGTCACGTCCCACAGCGTCGGCGCCTCTGACTGGTAGGCCTCACCGCGGGCGAGCGAGCGCAAGAAGGCCTGCTGGGCGACGGCCTGGGAGCTCGGCTCGATGGTCTGGTAGGTGCGTGACCAGTCGACGGACAAGCCGAGGTGGCGCCACAGCGCCTCGAACTGCTTCTCGTCTTCTGCCGTGAGCCGTTCGCACAATTCCACGAAGTTGCGGCGCGACACGGGGACCTGATCCGCGGCCTTGGCCGACTTCCCCTCGCCACCCACAAAGGGAGGCTCGAAACCTGGTTCGTAGGGCAGGCTCGGATCGCAGCGCACGCCATAGTAGTTCTGCACGCGGCGCTCGGTGGGCAGTCCGTTGTCGTCCCAGCCCATCGGATAGAACACCTCGCGGCCGCACATTCGCTTGTAGCGAGCGATCACGTCGGTGTGCGTGTACGAGAACACGTGACCCACGTGAAGCGAACCGGACACCGTGGGCGGGGGGGTGTCGATCGAGTAGATCTCATCCCGCGTCTTGGTGGGGTCAAACTTGTAGACCCCGTCCGCCGCCCAAGCGTCATTCCAGCGGTCCTCGAGACCGTCCACCGTAGCCTTTTCAGGGATGCGCGAAGTCATGTGGGTCATTCTTTCAGACGGCGGCGATGCCGTGGCACCCGCCGTGCGGCCAAACCTCAATTGGGGACTCGTTGTCGAGGCACGCGGCCCGCGCGGCAGCGAGGCAGGGGGCGTGTTGCTGGCGTCGACTCTTGCTCACGGAGGGGTGCAGAAGGTCCGCAACGATGCCCTATTTGTACCGCTCTATTACTCTTCGGTCTCATGAGCCTGGCAAAAGTGCGAGCGGACTTCATGAGGTCGTTGGAGGAGTGGGACGGGACGGTGGGCAGCGACCTGCGGGAGAGGGTGCGGTTGGAATGCTCACCCGTATACGGTTGTTGCTCTAGTACCCGAACACATTCGGATGATCTTGCGGTGCGGGGGTTGGCGCCGTCTTTCCATCTGATCGAAAGGATCGCATCATGAGCTACGGCCTTACCCTTACGATCGACCAAGCCTTCGAGCCGGCTCTCGCGGCCGCACGTGCAGCATTGGCCAACGAGGGATTCGGGATCCTGACCGAGATCGACATGGCGGCCACGATGAAGACGAAGCTTGATGTCGACATGGCCCCACAGGTGATCCTCGGCGCGTGCAACCCCCCACTCGCTCATCGCGCCCTGCAGGTGGAGGAGTCGATAGGAATGCTCTTGCCGTGCAACGTGGTGGTGCGCTCGGTAGGCGAGGGTCGCACCCGGATCGAGGCCATCGATCCGCACGTGATGGTCACCCTCACAGGCAACGCCGGACTCGAGGCCGTCGCTGACGACGCAGCCTTGCGGCTCGGCGCGGCTCTTCGACGTCTGGAATCGCCACCGATTGTGTGACCGCCCCGACGGGGCTCGGAACGGCAGTCCGGCGCCGGTAGCGCGTTCAGAAGTAGCTGACCACCATTTTGTGCATGCTCGAAGAGAGTCATGACTTTGCGGACGCGGTAGCCGGGATCACCCCAGTCAATCGAGGCCTCGACCGAGCCGCCCTCGCCCTCACGGCCACCGGGCCGCAGGGGTGCCTGCCCAGTGCCAGCGGCGAGGACGCCATGGATGTTCAACGACCCACAAGAATCTGCCCTTCACTCGCCTGAGCCGAACTCGCAACGAGGGGGAAGCTACCGGCCGTGTCCGCCGCCCACCACGGGCGCGTCGTCACCCGTGTCGGTGACCCGCTGCTGCCGCGGTGCCTCGCGCGACAGTGGTGGCACGGGAGCCTTGAGGAGATCTTGAGGCGGCGTCGGGGGGCCTCTTGAGGTGGCAGGGGCACGATGGGAGTTGTTCACGAAGCGACGTTCACTAGGAGGTTGTCAACATGATGGGATATGGATTCGGTATGGGTGCCGGGGGATGGATCGCGATGGCGGTGTTCTGGATCGGCGTGATCGGTCTGGTCGTCTGGCTCGTCGTCCGTGCCTTCCCGGGTAGCCGACGCGACGATGGTGTGGGTGGCGGCCAGCCGGGCGTTGCGCAGGGCGAGACCCCGGAGCAGCTTCTGGATCGCCGCTTCGCTGCCGGTGAGGTCGACGTCGCGACCTACGAGTCGATGCGTGCGACCTTGCGCGCGAGCCGAAGCGGGAAGTGATGGCCACGATCAGTCGGCGGCTGCGAACACTGGTCGTTCCGATCGTGGCCGTCGCTGCGATCCTGGGTTCGGGCGCGTGGATGCTGATCCAGGGGCAGGGCGTTGGCGGTTGGGGCGCGGGAATGCCAAACGGCGCGTCCTACGGGATGATGGGCGGTGGCGGCTTCGGTGGTGCGAGTTCGAGCGGGGATCGCGTGCCTGTCGTCGACCTTGTGGGAGCGCGCGAACAAGCTCAGGTGTTCGCGACGGAACTCCGGCCGGGTCTGGAGGTCGGTGAGGTGATGCAGTTCGACCGGCAGTACTACGCCGAGCTCGTCGAGGCGGACGGTTCGCTGGCCACGGAGGTTCTCATCGACCCCGTCTCGGGCGACGTACAGATCGAGTTGGGGCCGGCACGGATGTGGAACACCCGCTACGGCATGATGGGACGTGGCGGCTCCGACCTGCGGATCAGCGCGACCGAGGCCCAACGGATCGCCAACGAATGGCTCGTGCGCCAGGACGGCGGAGAAGGGCTCACGGCGGCCACCGGTGATGCCTTTCCCGGCTACTACACGCTCCACACGCTGCGCGAAGGGAAGGTCGACGGCATGCTCTCGGTGAATGCGACGTCCGGTGACGTTTGGTACCACTCGTGGCACGGAACATTCGTCGCGATGTCCGAGGCGCCGTGACGTCTCCCGGATCGAGTTCGGCGACCCCGGTCGGTGCTCACGCACCGGCCGGGCGTCGCTGGCGCGTGCTCGTCGTCGAGGACGACGCACCGATCGCGCGCCTGATTTCTGAGTACCTCGGAGTGGAAGGGTTCGAGGTGGACGTGGCCCCGGATGGTGAGGTGGGCGTCGATAGGGCGCGCGCGTGGGAGCCGGACGTGCTCGTTCTGGACCTGATGCTCCCGGGGATTGATGGGATCGAGGTGTGTCGACAGGTGCGAGGCTTCTCCGATGCCTACGTGATCATGTTGACCGCGCGGACCGACGAGCTGGACCGCGTGATCGGGTTGTCCGTTGGCGCGGACGACTACCTCGCCAAGCCTTTCTCCCCGCGCGAGCTCGCGGCGCGAGTGCGCGCCATGCTGCGGCGTCCCCGCAGCCCGGACACGGGCGCCCCCGCTCGAGTCTTCGGAGACCTGGTGATCGACGTGGCTGGCCGGGAAGTCTCCGTGGCGGGTGAGCGGATCGAGTTGACCCGGACGGAGTTCGACATCCTGGACACCCTGTCGAGCCGACCGCGAGCTGTGCTCGAACGCCGCGCACTGCTAGAAGCTGTGTGGGGTGAGGACTGGTTCGGCGACGACCACGTGATCGACGTGCACGTCGCCAATCTTCGACGCAAGATCGGCGACGACCCGGCCGAGTCCCGATACGTGCGGACGGTCCGTGGCGTGGGTTACCGAATGGGTGAGGGCAGTTGAGGGCCGCCGGTCGGCGGACGGGATTTGCCGCACGCCTGCTCCTCGGCCAAGCCCTGGTCATACTCGCCGGCGGGATCACCCTGCTCGTTGTCGCCCTGGGGCTGGCCCCTGGGATGTTCCGGGGGCACGTCGAGTACGCGGTGGGGCCGATCACCAACGAGCTGGCCACCCACCTGGACATGGCGTTCTCTAGGGCGATCCTGGTCTCTCTCGCCGTGTCGATCGCCGTGGCCACGCTCACTGCCCTCGCGGTCGGATGGTTCGTGTCCCGCCGCGCCGTTCGCCCGCTGCGGGAGCTGTCCGAGGCGGCGGGTGCGGTCGCGTCCGGCGACTATACGGTGCGTGTCCGGCGCTCGGGCTACGGCGCCGAGCTCGACTCCCTCGCCGACGCCTTCGAGCAGATGGCGCGCAGCATCGCCCGCACCGAGATGTCGCGGGCCGAGGTGCTGCGTGACCTGTCCCACGAGCTTCGTACCCCGCTGACCACCGTTCGCGGGTACCACGAGGCTATCGCCGACGGAGTACTGCCAGCCGACCGGGCCACCTTCGAGCGCATCGACGCCGAGATCTCCAGGATCGAACGCCTGGTCGACGACGTCGGCCGCATCTCCAGCGCCGAGGAACGCGGGCTCGACCTTCACCTCAGCGAGATTGCCGCGGGCGACCTGCTGAGGATTGCGGCGAGCGGCGAGGCGTTGGCGTTCGAAGGCAAGGGTGTGCGCCTGACCCTCGGGCCCGACGCCAGTGCCCGAACGGTCGTTGTCGACCCGGACCGCATGCAGGAGGTCCTTGCCAACCTCCTGAGGAACGCCCTTCGCCACACACCCGCTGGCGGACTCGTCGAACTGTCCGCACGGCCGACTGCGGAGGGGGTCGTCATCACGGTCCGCGACTCCGGAGACGGCATCGCCGCCGAGCACCTCCCGCGCGTCTTCGAACGCTTCTACCGCGTCGACGACGGTCGCTCTCGCGGCGTCGGCGGCAGCGGTATCGGCCTCGCGATCGCGCGTGCGCTGACAGAGGCCCATGGCGGCCACATCCGAGCGGAGAGTGCTGGCGCAGGGGAGGGTGCCAGCTTCATCGTCACCCTCCCGGCGAGCCAGGGACGACGCGGCGTCGTGAGCTGATGGAGTACCGTCACCGCAGTGACGGCTACGGCTACGGCTGCGGTGGCGCCGACGAGTCAACTGACGGTCATGGCGAGGCCGACGCCCTTAGGCAAGTGGGCGCAATCACCACGAGGGCGGACAGCGCTCGATCGACCAGACCGACCGCGACGGTGCGTTTCGCTGCTCACATGAGGGCCACCGCGGCGATGGATGCGACGAGGACGACTGGTGCGACGATCAACATAACCGTGCGCCCGTACCGCGTCGCCCTGGGCAACCCGCGTAGCGGAAACAGCACCTGCCGGACAATGAGGTACGCGGAGAGCCCCCCCAAGAAGAGGAAGCCGGCTGGCTCCGGTTGGACGCGCCAGACGATCAGACCGGTGACCACGGCCAAGGACGCAGCCGACGCCGACTCAAGGGCCTGGACAGGGATCCGCCTCGTGCCAATGCGGCGATCGGAGCCCCAAATCGCCCAACGCGACGTGGTCGGCAAGCCCGAACAGCATCCAGCGAATATGCACCCCAGTCGTCCGACAGACTGCCCCACAAGGAGTGCAGGAATCGTCGCGTCGAGCAAGGGTCCAATCGGAACACCGATGTCTGCGGGAGCCGCCGCCGTTGGGGTCGTCGGTGCCAAGATCGACTTCCGGTTCCCCGCCGCACCGAGGCCCGCAGCTGGTTGATCGGGGGTGGGCCTTCAAGGATTCGTCATCGCACTCGGGCCCAGCGCGCTCGGTGAGATCGCGGCTGGCTGGACCGAAGGCGCATCGGAAGCTCGGGCGGGCCAGTTCGACGACACCAGATCCACCTCCGTTGGCGGACCGAGTGCCGGGGTGTCTCCTCACACCGGCTCGAAGTCTTGATCCACTCTTGATCAATCCTCCATCAACGATCCCGGAACATCTGCCAGGCTTTGAAGATGGCGCTCACCGCAGATCCACCACAGGCCGATGACTTTGCGGTTGACGAGATTCGTGCTGTCGACGCCCGGCCGCGACGTACGGCGTGGACAGTCGTCACCGGCGCACTGGGCGCCGTCGGTGGACTTGCCCCGCATGTCCTGCACCACGTCGGTCCCCTGGTTGGGACGGCGCTGGTCGCCGGCGCAGGAGGCACCGCCCTCTTCGGCGTCCTCGGCCTCGCACTCTCCGTGCCCATGCTCCTCAGGCTCCGCCGCCGGTTCCGCAGCTGGTGGGCACCCGGGATCGCCCTTGCGGTGTTCACCGCAATGTTTTTGGTCTCCTCACTGGTCATCGGACCGCTCATCAGCGGTTCCGACCGCCCGCTCATCGAGCAGGGCGTCGCGGACCACGACTCCCATCACGAGTGACGGAAGAAGTCGCGGTGCGGGATGTACTCACCGAAGGGTCCGGCCGCTACGTGCTGTACGTGTCCGTCACGCCGATGCCGAGTTGCCAGACGATGTCGTCGTTGTACCGGACCGGCGGCACGGCCGGGCCGGACAGGCCTTGACCTTCCAGTCGGATAGAAGGTTTACGGTCGAGTTAACCGGCCACGCAGCCTGTCCAGATTGCGAGACGAGAACCTGGATCAGCGGTCGACGCTGACAACACCATCAGACGGGAAGTGCCCGGTGATGGCGGTGCGCCACACCTCGAACGGCAAGCACCCGATCCGACGAAACTGCACTGCAATTCGTGTCACCCCACACACCCTAGGAGGGTTCGATGTCACCCAAGAAGAAGCGTCGGCAAGCGGCAACGAAGCCGCAGACCTCCTCGCCTTCCGGGCGGGCTAATCCTCTGACCCGCCCCTTGGATTCACAGTTGGCGGCATCCGTGCGCCCGGCCGCTGCTCGCGGTGCGTCGTTCGGCGTGTCCTCAGCACGTCGGCCCACACCCTCAACCGCGTCGGCCCCGGCCCCACCGCGACAGCCGATCATCCGACCCGCGCTTGCACGACTCAGCGGGTCGCGCAACCCCAAACAAGGGCTCGAGTTCACCCCCCCTCTCTTTAAGGTCCTTGCGGACCTCGAGCCGCAGGCCATCGGCCTCACATACTGGTTCACCGCTCCCTCGGGGTCCGAGGCGCGCGATGTGACCGTGCGCTTCTCTGGGCAGCGCCTCGATGTCGAAGGCGACCCCACGGATGCCGATGCCTTTGTGGCGACCGCGACCTACGCCAACGTTCAGCCAGACACCGGGCCGATTGCCCTCACTCACCGAATCGTCGGCAAAGCGCCGGGCCGCTGGAAGGTCACTGCGGAAGCAATGGCAACGTCACGCACTGGCGATCACCGACACGCTGTTCGTCTACCCCCTGCCGAAGGCATCGGGCGTTCGACGTTGGCGCCGGTGGCCACGATGCGTGCGCCGGGGGTCGTGCCGGGTTCTTGGCCTCTCTTGGTGGGTTTGGGATTCATCCTCGCGACGATCGTGCTGAGCTTGCTGGCGCGCAACAGCGGGATGCCCGTGGGTACCATCCTCGCTCTGGCGTCCACCGCGGGCGCCCTAGGGCTCGGGGGGGCCAAGGTCTACTACTGGTTGACGCATCGTGGGGAGGGACGAGCGGCGGGACTGGCCGGTCTCAGTTTGCAGGGGTTCGTCATCACCGCGATTGCGGTCTTCGTGCTGGGAGGCTGGGCGTTCGGTGTTCCGATTGGACCCTTGCTCGACGCGACGATTCCTGCACTCCTTGTGGGGCAGTCTGTCGGACGACTGGGGTGCATATTCGCTGGATGCTGTTCGGGCTTGCCGACCACGTCGCGTTGGGCGATTTGGGGCTCCGATCGCCGCATTGGCACGAGGCGGATCCCTGTCCAGGCCCTTGAGTCGGCGTCGGCTGCGTCCTTGGCCGTGGTCACCGGTCTGATCGTCTGGCGCGTCCAACCGGAGCCAGCCGGCTTCCTCTTCTTGGGGGGGCTCTCCGCGTACCTCATTGTCCGGCAGGTGCTGTTTCCGCTACGCGGGTTGCCCAGGGCGACGCGGTACGGGCGCACGGTTATGTTGATCGTCGCACCAGTCGTCCTCGTCGCATCCATCGCCGCGATTGCCCTCATGTGATCACCCTCGCGCCGCGTGGTGACCGACGGTCGATGGGATGGATTCGGGCTACAGAGAGGGGTCCGTGCATACCAAGGCGTGACAATTTCCACGGTGGGCGACGGCATCTCCATCGCGGCTGGCGTTCTGTTCCCGACGTTCGGGCTCTCACTCAGCCCGATGATGGCGGCTCTAGCGATGGTGCTGTTGTCCCTGTCGGTCGTCACAAACGCCGACCCGGCTACGCCACTTCACACCCCGACCAGTCGCCAAGGTCGACCCCAAAGTCTTGACCATCACACTGATGGTCGAGTGTGCAAACGAATACGACGATGAGGAGAACGAAATGCATGACAATCACGATCACGACCACTCCACGCACTCAGGCACCACGGTCGACCCAGTCTGCAAGATGAGCGTCGACCCTGCCAGCGCCGCGGCAAGCCGCGAGCACGACGGTAAGACGGTCAGCTTCTGCTCGAAGGGGTGCGCGGCAGCCTTCGACGCAGACCCGGCGCAATACGCCACCGCCTGAAGTTCAGCCAACGGAGCACGTCGATAAAAAAACGCGTTATGGTTGCCCGTTCTCGGGCGTCCATGACGTGCTCCCACCGTGCGCTACCGACCAGCGAGGGCCAGCGAGGTCCGAGGCATCCTCCACGTCCCGGATTCTCACCTCAAGAGTGTTGCGTAGAGACGGCTTGACCTTCCAGTTGGCTGGAAAGATTACGGTGAAGTGGGCTCGCGGCCATCGACAACTCCCTGTTCATGGTCAGGGAACACGATTCACTACGCGGACATTCTTATGGGAGGCACGCGCAACCCTTCCCGGACCTTTTACGTGAGTCTCGTCGCGCGGTGGCCGCATCCGATGGCGCCTCCGCTGTCGGCCTGTCGCCCGCCGAGCCGGATTTGGAGCAGCCCGCGAGCACCAGGCTTGAGAGCGGGGCACCCGAAACGAGTGCCATCGTGCGTAGCTTCATTGGCTCTCTTTTTACAGGGACTGCTGAGCGATTTGACGTCAGTTCGGACGAGGCTGACGCTCAGGACTGTGGTCATGATCGCTTCGTATTCGATGGGCGTCAACCCACCGAGACGGATTGGGGGTCGGTTGCGGCGGCGACTCGTGTGGCAACGCTGACGGCGCTCACTGAAATTCCTCAGTTCTGCTCACTGAAATTCCCCACTCCGGGTCGCTTCCGCACATAGAAGCGGGCCTTCCTCGATGCTGATGGTCTTCGACCACACACCAGCTCGAGAAAGGCCCTGCTCCTATGCTTTCAGAGGAGGACGACGTGGACATCCACGCGCTCAAACGCCAGGGGATGACGATCAGTGAGATCGCCCGGCGCACCGATCACGACCGCAAGACAATCCGCGCCTATCTGGCTGGCCAACGCACCCCAGGAGTGCGTCACCGTGCCGCCCCGGATCTGTTCGACGCGTTCATCGCCTACGTCACCGCCCGTCTGAGCGAGGACCCGCATCTGTGGGCGGTGACGCTGCTGGACGAGCTCGTGCCACTGGGCTTCGAAGGGTCGTATCAGACCTTGACTCGCCAGATCCGGGACCGGAGTTTGCGGCCGGCCTGCACGGCCTGCGCGCATGTGACCAAGCGGCCCAACGCGATCATCGTCCACCCGCCGGGTGAGGAGACGCAGTTCGACTGGGTCGAGTTGCCCGACGCCCCGGCCGACTGGGCGTTCCCAACCAAACGCGCCTACGTCCTCGTGGGTTCGCTCGCGCACTCGGGGGTTTGGCGGGCGGTGATCTCCCCGTCGATGGACCTGCCCCACCTGCTGGCCGCGATGACGGTGCTGCTGGGCCTGCTGGGCGGCGTGACGAAGACGTGGCGGTTCGACCGGATGAGCACCGTGCTGAAGGCGGGGACGAGTGATCTGACACCAATGTTCGCCGCGTTCTCCAAGCACCACGCGGTCAGCGTCGTCGCTTGCCGGCCCCGGTCGGGCAACCGCAAGGGCGTGGTCGAGAAGAACAACCACACCGCCGCCCAGCGTTGGTGGCGCAACCTTGCGGACGATGTCACCCTTGAGCAAGCGCAGCAACGCCTGACCGCGTTCGCCCAAGGGCAGGACGGTCGACGCCGTGAGGGACGCGACGGGTCCACGACGGCCGCAGTCATGTTCGCTGCGGAACGGCTGAGCCCGTTGCCACCGATGCTGTTCCCGGTGGTGGTGACCGAGGAGCGCACCGCGACACGGCAGGCGCTGATCGATTGGCGCGGGAACCGGTACTCGGTCCCGCCGGAACTGGCTGCGGCCCGCGTCATCGTCCATCAACGCCTCGGTGCGGCCACCATCGATATCGGGACCATCTCCGGCGTGGTGCTGGCACGGCACCAGGTTGCCGAGCCGGGGCTGGGGGTCACGATCCGCGACAGCAGACACGTCACCGCCCTGGAGACCATCGCCCTGGCCGCTGCGCCTCCAGGCCGCCCGCACCGGAAGAAGGAACGCATCCCACCGGGCACCGCGGCCCGCCGCGCCGCCATGGCGCTCACTAGCGCCACCGAACCCACCACCGTGATCAGCCTGGCCGCCTACGAGACGGCCGCGAAGAACAGGAACACCCTCCAATGAACACACCACTCACCACCGCTTCCACCCTGACGGCGACGACGGCCGCGACGCCGGCGAGCGTGTTTCAGCAACTACGCGGCCACCTCACCGAACTGAAACTCGACGACGCCGCCGACGCCCTGCCCCGCGTCCTGGACCAAGCCCAAGCCGAGGGCTGGTCGCTGACTCACACCCTCGAGCGCCTGCTCGCCATCGAGGTCACCGCGACCGACGCCAGACGCCTGGCCGGCCGGTTCCGCTTCGCGAACCTACCCACCGGTGCGACCCTTGCCGACTTCGACCTCGACGCCGCCTCCGGCATCGACAGCAACCTCCTGACCGAGCTTGGCACCTGCCGCTACCTCGACACCGCAACCAACGTGCTCCTGATCGGCCCTCCCGGAGTCGGGAAAACCCACATCGCGACCGGCCTCGGCCATGCGGCTGTGACGGCCGGTTATCGCACCTACTTCACCTCCGCCGCCGACCTCGCCGCCCGCTGCCACCGCGCCGCGATCGAGGGCAAATGGGGCACCATGATGCGGTTCTTCGCCGGACCCACACTGCTCGTGATCGACGAGCTGGGCTACCTGCCGTTGCCCGCCGAGGCCGCGTCAGCACTGTTCCAGGTCATCAACCAGCGTTACCTGAAAACGTCGATCGTGATCACCACGAACCGGCCCGTCGGCGCCTGGGGCGAGATCCTCGGCGACACCACCGTCGCCGCCGCGATGCTCGACCGACTCCTACACCGATCCGTCGTCGTCACCCTCGACGGAGGCTCCTACCGGCTCCGCAACCACGCCGCCGCAGCCGACGAACTACGCCGCGTCACAACCGGCACAAACTTCCGCTAACCTGACCCCGCGACCTGGGGAACTTCGCCGAGCAAGACTGGGGAATTTCGCTGAGCGCCGTCAACGCCTTTTCTGTTCGTCGTGGGGCTTCGCAAGACCGAATACGTGAAGATCGACGGGCGCCTCGGGACCGTCGACGAGGTCGGAATCGCGACACTGTCCTGGATCCATTGGCTCGATGACAACCACCGCCTCTCCTTGATCGGAGACCTCACCCGCCACTGAGCAACAAGACCTGTACCGCCGTGAGAACTTCACAGAGCAGCAACCGCCACCAGGAGAACCGGGCCTTCCACTGAGTTCAGGGCGGAACAGTCCGCCATGTACGACGCGGCCGCGCGCGATCTCGGCAGGAAGGCAACCGAGAGCCGGATCCGCGCTATCGGCGGCAAACCGTCACGCGGCTTGCCGTCAACGCGGGCCGACCCCCTCGTGTCTCCTGTCAGGCGCGCGAGGCGGCTAGCAGCAGCCGCTCGCCGACGCCTCTTTGCTTGTGGACTCGGACGTCCCGGTTGCTGCTGTCGTGCTCTTGCAGCAGCAGCCGCTCGCCGACGCCTCTTTGCTTGTGGACTCGGACGTCCCGGTTCTTGCTGTCGTGCTCTTGCAGCAGTCGCTCATGATTCAGCTCCTGTGCTCAGTCGTGATGGGGTCCCTCGGCTGTTGCCGAGAGAAGTCGTGCGCCGCGCGGTAGCGCGCGCAATTGGCCTGTGAGGACGCGTCCGTGTCTCGGCGCTGCCTAGTGGCAGCCGGACTTCGGCTTGGGGGGAGCGGCCCGATCGGGGGCTGTGTGTGGGGACGCATCCAAGGTCGCGTCACCGTGGAACCCATGCGCGGGATGGGTCCCTGCCTCGGCGCCGGCGTGCGGTGTCGAGCTGCCGTGCCCGCCATGCCCGCCCGCATGCATGGCCAGCATCGACGCGACGAGGACCACCGTCAGAATGGTTCCTCCAGAGACGCCGAACATCCACAGAACGAGGGCCAGACCTGCAATGGCGAAGTACAACTTGCTCGAGCGGCTCTTGAGGGACACGAGGGCCCTCCAATCCGGACGCCAGCGCGTCCATCGATGTCTAGATCTTCACGCTAACGGACGCTCGTGAAGTTCCCGGGCGAACAGGATCAGGAACTGATCAAGGTTTGGTCAAGGTGGACCGCTAGAGCGCAAGGCCCGCGAGCGGGAGGCACCCCCACAGATGGTGCCAGCGCCGGGGGCCAGGAGCATCCCGTTCCACGATGCGGTCGCCCGGCGCGAAGAACTTGAGGGCATCGAACAGGTGGTCCTCTTCTGCAACGGCCCGCAGTGCCCGCAGTCGCCCACCGCGATCCGGGAGTTAGTTGAGGCGGGCTTCCCTGCCGGAAGGATCCGCTACTACCGCGGTGGGATACGCGACTGGGTGACTCCCGGTCTGCCCACCGAGCCAGGCCGAGAGCCCGCCTGAACCTCGGGGTAGTACCGGCGCCACCCCGAGGCGCCACCCTCTCCTGCCGGACCGACCACGGGAGGTCTGCAACTAGAGTTGCCCGGTCAGGGCCCGATCACGCGGGGCGAGGTCGGTCGCGAGAAGTAGGGGATCGGGCGCTCAAGGCGGTGCTCCGTGGAGACCCGAGCTGACCGCCAATGACTTGGACCGTTGACCTGATCAGCACGAAGTCTCCAGCCCTGCCCACAACTAGCAGAGGAGAACGATCGCAACATGTTTGAACAGAACACTCATCTCGTCAGCCTCGGTCTCGGCGACTTCGGCTCCGGGATCAGCAGTGTGAAATCCTGGGTCGTCGCGTTTGTGGGCTTGCTCGTCCTTGCCTTGCTGGCTTGGTGGACCACGCGCCCCGCCCGACGCGCAGCACGACCCCAGCTTCCAGCCAGCCCACCAGAAATCACATCCGCGCGCCGCACGAGGCCCGGGTCGAATTCCGGCCACGGGCCAGTGGGTGAAGCGCCACGACACCCACAGCGCTTGCCACCGGGGTGAGTTCACCGGCTTCGCGGCCCTGATTGTCGTCGCGCTCGGGGTCAACCAGCAGGCACAGGCCGCCCTCCTGTGGAGCCGGTGCTCAGGTCGCCGAGAGTGCGTCGAGTGCCAACGTGCCGTGGAGCCCTCGACGGCGGTGCGAGTCGGGGTTCGATTGCTGGCGGATAGGGGCAGACAGGCATCGTCCCTGGGCGCGGTGTCGGCGGACTGCACCCGTTGTCCCGCCATTATCGACGTGGTGATCGTCCGTTTGTCACAGCACAGCGGGTTGCCCGTCACGGTGATCACGGCCCACGGGGCTCCGACGACGAGCCGGGGCAGATGGACGGTGTCCGGCTACCCGCTGGGGCCGTTCGCAACGATAGCAAGGACGACCTTGACATTCCAGTGGACTGGAAGGTTTACCGTGGGGGTTGTGCGCACCAAGTGGTGGCGCGCCGCGAGATCGAGGAGGACAGACATGGAGACGATCACAACTACCTATACCGTCACGGGGATGACTTGCGGTCACTGTGTGGCTGCAGTTTCGACGGAAGTCGGCCAGATTGATGGCGTCACCTCGGTAGAGGTTGAACTCGTGCCGGAGGGGACGTCCTTGGTGAAGGTTAGTGGGTCGGTTCCTGCGGATGGGGATGCGGTCGGCGCGGCTGTGGACGAAGCCGGATATGTCGTGACGGGGGTGCTGGCGTGACAGACTCCATCCGGTTGGTGCTCTTCGCTGTGGTACTGGTGGTCGCACTCGGCGTCGGCCTCGTGATTGGGGCAGCGGTCGGGCCGATCGCGGTTGCCGGGACAGACGGCGGCGCCCTGGTCCAGGTCGGAGAGTTCCTATGAGCAACATCATCGAACTTGATATCGGCGGGATGACGTGCTCGTCCTGCGCCGCCAGGATCGAGAAGCGACTCAACCGCATGGAGGGCGTCGAGGCGAGCGTGAACTATGCCACCGAGCGGGCGAAGGTCGACCTTCCCGAGGGCACAACGGTGGAAGAGGCGATCGCCTCCGTCGAGGCGACCGGCTACTCGGCGCGTTTGCGCGAGCAGGCCGGCGCGGCGAAGACCGAAGCAGGCGAGGCTGAGGCCCCAGCCGACGAAGTGTCCGCGCTACGTCATCGCCTAGTCGTGTCGGCGGTTCTGAGCACGCCAGTGCTCGTCCTCTCCGCAGTAGAGTTCCTGCAGTTCGACAACTGGCAGTGGCTGGCGTTGACGCTCACTGCACCTGTGGTGATCTGGGGGGGTTGGCCCTTCCACCGGGCGGCGTGGACGAATGCGCGGCACGCGGCGGCGACGATGGACACGCTGATCAGCGTCGGTACCCTGGCGGCGTTCGCGTGGTCGTTGTATGCGCTCTTCTTTGGGGCGGCAGGCAATCCGGGGATGCGCATGGGGTTCAGCCTCATCCCGGAACGCGGTGGTGGCTCGGCGGAGATTTACTTGGAGGTGGCGGCGGTCGTCACGGTGTTCATCCTCCTGGGCCGGTGGTTTGAAGCGCGGGCGAAGAAGAGCTCGAGCGCGGCCCTGCGGGCATTGCTGGAGATGGGCGCTAAGGACGTCGCGGTCCTGAAGGACGGCGTCGAGACTCGCATCGGTATCGACGAGTTGGTCGTGGGCCAGGACTTTGTGGTCCGTCCCGGGGAGAAAATCGCCACCGATGGGCAGATCATCGAAGGGGCCTCCGCGGTCGACGCATCAATGCTGACCGGCGAGCCGGTCCCCGTCGAGGTCGGCCCAGGGGACTCCGTCACCGGGGCAACGGTCAACGCCGGAGGAAGGCTCGTCGTGCGTGCGACACGTGTCGGCGCCGATACCCAACTGGCTCAGATGGCGAAATTGGTCGAGGATGCGCAGACCGGAAAGGCCCCGGTGCAGCGGCTTGCCGACCGCATCTCGTCGATCTTCGTGCCGATCGTCATTACCCTGTCCGTGGCAACATTGGGCTTCTGGCTGGGCGCTGGCGTCGGAACGGAGATGGCCTTCACTGCGGCCGTCGCGGTGATGATCATCGCGTGCCCGTGCGCGCTCGGCCTGGCCACGCCGACAGCTCTCATGGTGGGTACGGGACGGGGTGCTCAGATCGGTGTCCTGATCAAGGGCCCGCAGGTCCTGGAGTCGACCCGGCGCGTGGACACCATCGTGCTGGACAAGACCGGAACGGTGACGACGGGCACGATGCGCCTGGTCGATGTCGTGGCCGCGCCCGGCATCGATGGCGACGAGCTCCTGAAGACAGTCGGGGCACTGGAGGACGCGTCCGAGCACCCCATTGCCGCAGCGATCGCTGGCGGCGCACGGGAGCGGCTGGGCGCTCTGCCTCCCGTCACTGGGTTCACTAGCCTTCAGGGCCTGGGCGTCGAGGGGACCGTCGGCGATCGACAGGTCGTTGTCGGCCGTATGCGTTGGCTCGCCGAACGCTGGTCGGTGGCTCCGGATCCGACGCTCGCCGCCGCGCTGGACGCGGCGGAGTCGGCGGGACGCACCGTCGTCGCGGTCGGCTGGGACGGGCAGTTGCGGGGGCTGGTAGTGGTCGCCGACACGCTCAAGGTCACCAGTGCCCAGGCGGTACGCGAACTCATCGCGCTCGGCCTGCGTCCGGTGCTCCTGACCGGTGACAACGCCCGCGCCGCAAGGACGATCGCCGACGAGGTAGGAATCGAGGAGGTCATCGCCGAGGTGATGCCCGCGGACAAGGTCCGAGTGGTGCGGGACCTGCAGGAGGCGGGACGCGTGGTCGCGATGGTCGGTGACGGTGTCAACGATGCCGCAGCCTTGGCCCAGTCGGACCTCGGCATCGCCATGGGTACGGGATCTGACGTCGCTATCGAGGCCAGTGACCTGACGCTCGTCCGTGGAGACCTGCGTGTCGCAGTGGATGCGGTGCGGTTGTCGCGCCAGACGCTCAAGACCATCAAGGGCAACCTGTTCTGGGCGTTCGCGTACAACGTCGCGGCGATCCCGTTGGCGGTCTCGGGGTTGCTCAACCCTCTGATCGCTGGCGCTGCGATGGCCTTTTCTTCAGTGTTCGTGGTCACGAACAGCCTGCGTCTTCGCCGGTTCCGCGCGATCTCGACCACAGTCACCCCAGCGGGCGAGACGCACCAAGTGCAGGCGCCGCAGGAGGCACTGCCGGTCGGCTGATCGAGTGGGGTGGGCGCCCGGCGCGGCGTCCACCCCGCGATGCCGCCGGGCGACGCAGAAGTCCGATGCGCGAACAGCGGCTGGCCGCGAGGGGATCGCGCTGACCCTGGCCGACGGCTGGGCCCCGGTGGAGAAGGATGACCGTGGAGCGCAATACACGACAAGGATCTTCGGCTACGGCCCGCGGATTGATTGGCCGTTCGGCCGCTCGGCCGCTCGCGCCAAGGCCGCATCGTTCTCACGAAGCCTGCGCGAGGCCGTTTTGCACCGCTTTGTTACGCTTCGTTTTCATGAGCCAGGCGAAGATGCGTCCCGATTTCCTGAGGTCCCTCGAGGAGCTGGACGGAGCGATCGGTCGGGAGTTGCCGGAAAAGCTGCGGGAGATGTTGCGGCTGCGGTGCTCGCACATCAACGGCTGTTCCTTCAGTGTGAGGCTGCATTCCGACGGTCTGGCGCAGCGCGGCGTGAGGGTGGACCTCATCAGCGCCTTGGCGCGACCAGTCAAACTCATGCGCGAAGACCTCGTGTCTGAAGCCGAGGCTGCGGCGCTGCGGTTCGCCGAGATACTCACCGACTACCCGCGAGGACTCGAGTTGGAGGCGCGGGATCAGGCGGCCACGTACTTCACGCCCAAGCAGTTGGGGGCGATCGTCGAGGTGGTGGCCGTGGTGAACGCCTGGAACAGGGTGACGCGCGGTTCGGAGTAGGACCATGTCCCGGTCGCAGTGCCGGGACCTTTCCAGAGACCTTTGGCCCAGGGTCCTAGATGCCCCCCTGGGTATAGGCTGACGGATGGTGCACCCCTGCACCCTCGATCAGCGAAGAAGGTGATCCCCCATGGCACGCGTCGTGGTTCTCGGGGCCGGTGTCTCAGGACATACCGCAGCCCTTTACCTCAAGAAGCGGCTGGGCAAGGCTCACGACGTCGTCGTCGTCTCCCCCAACTCCCAGTACAACTGGATCCCGTCCAACATCTGGGTGGGCGTGGGAAAGATGACAACGGACGACGTGGTCTTCCCGCTTGCCCCTATCTACGCGAAGAAGGGCATCGAGTTTGTCCAGGCGAAGGCCGTCGCGCTCTGGCCGGAAGGCGACGCCGACGCTGATCAGCCGGCGGTCGAGGTTGAGCACACTTCGTCCGACAGGGCGGGCGAAACCGAGAAGATCAGGTACGACTACGTCATCAACGCGACGGGCCCCAAGTTGAATTTTGGTGCGACGCCGGGACTCGGCCCAGACGAGGGCCACACCGTGTCCGTTTGCACCCCCAGCCACGCGACCGAGGCGAACATCAAGTTGGGCGACGTGATCGAGGCGGCCAAGGCGGGCAAGACCCAGCGCGTCGTGATTGGCGTCGGTCACGGCACCTGCACGTGTGAGGGTGCCGCCTTTGAGTACACGTTCAATGTGGAGCATGAGCTGAGGGCCGCCGGGGTGCGCGACAAGGTGGAGCTCACCTACCTCACCAACGAGAACGAACTCGGCGACTTCGGCGTGGGGGGCATGCAGTTTGAGCAGAATGGTTTCAGGACAACGAGCCAGTTGTGGACTGAGTCTCTCTACCGTGAACGCGGGGTTAAGGCGATCTCCGGTGCCGCGGTCACCAGCATTGACGAGGGTGTCATCCACTACGACCAGCTCGATGGCTCGCACAACGATCTTGAGTTCGACTTCGCGATGCTGCTCCCGCCCTTCAAGGGAGCGGACTGGAAGGCGTACAACAAGTCTGGCGAGGACATCACCGACACGGTGTTTGCGCCGTCGGGCTTCATGAAGGTCGACGCCGACTACTCCAAGAAGTCGTACGACGACTGGAGTGCCAAGGACTGGCCGCGCACGTACCAGAACCCGACCTACAAGAACTGCTTCGCCGTCGGCATCGCCTTCGCACCACCTCACCAGATCTCGAAGCCGCGCGCCACACCTGACGGGCTTGCCGTCGCGCCGAGCCCGCCACGGACGGGAATGCCCTCCGGCACCATGGGCAAGGTTGTGGCCTTCTCTGTGGCAGACATGATCCTCAAGGGGGCGAAAGAGCCCACGCACTCGGCCTCGATGGCCGAGATGGCGGCGGCTTGCGTCGCGTCTGCGGGGACCGGCATGCGGACGGGCACCGCCGCGGCGATGACGATGAGCCCCGTGGCCCCTGACTGGGAGAAGTATCCCGAGACGGGCCGCAACCTCAAGGAGACGTTCGGCGAGATCGGCCTTGCTGGGCACTGGGTCAAGCGGCTCCTGCACACCCTGTTCATCTACAAGGCCAAGGTCAAGCCCGGCTGGACCTGGATCCCCGAGTAAGGAGGCGCGCCATGGACAACACCAACGAGCGCATTGCGCAGGCACCGTTACCGACCCCCCGTGAGTTGCGCCGTCGCCGCAATCCTGTCAGCCAGTTCTTCCGGTTCACGCGGATCAACTGGACCATGTGGAGGCTTGCGCGCAAGCACCACTGACGTTCTCCGTCATACGGGAGCCAAGCGCCCGACGCCATACCCTCGGCCCCGTGTTCGCTGACAGTGAACACGGGGCCTTGGTGCATCCAAACGGGTGCTTCTGCCGGAAGTAGGGGGTGAAGCGGTCGCACAGGGCGGCTGCGGAACGGAGAAGCACATGAAGAAGTCAGTCATTGGCGGCCTCGCGGCGGGCATCATGCTTGCGGTCGGTTCAGGCGCCTCAGCTGTTGCCGTCGAGGACGGCAAGTCCGATCTCGCCGTGTTGCACGGCATTCCGGGCCTCACGGTCGATGTGTACGTCAACAACGCATTGACGCTCGACGACTTTGCGCCAGGCGACCTTGCTGGCCCGTTGAGCCTCGACCCGGGTGACTACGAGGTGGCCATCACGGCAAGCGACGCAGCCGACGCTTCGTCACCGGTTCTCGGTCCCATCACGATTAGCCTCGCCGCGAACATGAGCTACACCGCCGTCGCGCACCTGGATGCTTCAGGTGATCCCACCGTCGGTCTGTTCACCAACGATAATTCGGCCACCGCCGCAGGTGAAGGCCGACTCACGGTGAGGCACGTGGCTGCAGCACCCGCGGTCGACATCTTGGCTGACGGTGCCGCGGTGTTCACTGGCCTCGAAAACCCGGATGAGGTCATGGCCGACCTGCCGGTGGGCACGTACTCAGCGGCTGTGGCGCTGGAAGGCACCACCGATCCGGTCATTGGCCCCGCGCCGGTGACCCTCACCGAGGGCGTCAACACGATCGTGTACGCGTGGGGCAGCGCAGGAGATGGCTCGCTGGCGCTTGCCGTCCAGAATGTCGACACGATGATGAACGCTCCCGGTGGAGTCTTCGCAGGCTCCGCGCCGCTGTCGGGCTCTCAGAACGACCTGCCCGTCGGCTTGATCGTTCTTGCCGGTCTCGCCCTCGTGGGCGCCGGCATCGCCGGTCGCGCCGTCGTGATCTCGCGCCGCTAGGCGCTCACCACCCTCAACGGGGGCGCTCTCGAGTATTCGAGAGCGCCCCCTGACACCTGGAGCGATCGCCATCATGACCTCTCGCACCGCCATCCTCGCTACCGCCGTTTGCCTCATGATCGCTTTGCTGGCTGCAGCGGGCGCCGCATCGGCATGGCCGGGGGCCGTCGTATCTCAAGACGTCACGGGCACCCCGGCCGAGTCTCCGATCACGGACGTGGTGCCCGCCATCTCGGCGCCAGTGGTGGTGGGTGCGGTGCCCATCAGGTCTTCTGAGCCAGAGGCCGTCGCCGCCCACGCCGAAGTCGTCCCGAATTGCCTCGCCATTCCCAGCGTCGGCGTGGACATGAACGTGATCACCACGGGTCTCGCACCGGACGGCTCGATGGCGCTCCCGGAGAGCTCCGCGACGGCTGCGTGGTATCGGCATGGCGGACTGCCGGGAGAACGAGGGCGCGCCGCCTTGATCGCCGCGCACGTGTCCTCCGCCGTCGACGGCGAGGGCCCCTTTGCCCGCTTGGCGCGGCTCGCTCCCGGCGCTGAGGTGGCGATCGCTCTGTCTGACGGAACCGTGAACTCCTTCGCCGTGGCGCGAGTCGAACACATCTCGAAGCAGACAGTCGACTTTGAGGCAATCTCTGCTGGCAGCCCGGGAATGGTTGTGCTCGTGACATGTGGGGGAGCCTGGGATGCGAAAGCGCAGAGCTACGACGACAATGTGATCGTGTGGGCGGTATCCACGCAGGTGCCATGATGGGTCACGTCAACCTGGTGAAGGAGAGTCGCACGGTGGATCGGGCCGAGGAAGCAGCGGGCGTCCGCCTTGCACATGCCTTCGCAGCGGGTGCTGAGGGAGCACTCGAGGAGATTTACAAGGACGTGTCGCCGCTGGTCTTCACGCTCGCCTCGCGAGCCTTGGGGGACCAGACAGAGGCCGAGGACGTGACTCAGCAAACATTTGTGGCCGCCTGGCGATCACGAAGCTCCTTTGACCCCGACGGTGGCGCTCTGCGCGGCTGGATTGTTGGCATCGCACGCAAAGCAATCGCCGACGCGCTCGAGCACCGCTCTCGCGATCGCAGGCGGCTCGAGGCGGTGCGCGATGCGCCACCTGTGCCCGTGCGGGACCTCCTTGATGACCTGGTGCTCGCGTACGAGATCGAGGCCCTAGGCGACCCTCGGTGACTGATCGTGGCGCTCGCGTTCTACGAAGGCCGCACCCATGAAGAGATTGCGCGGTCCCTTGATATGCCCTTGGGCACCGTGAAGAGCCACATGAGAAGATCGCTCACCACCTTGAAGACCCGATTGGAGGCCGCCGATGTCGCATCTTGATGACGACAGGATCGCCGCAGCGGCTCTTGGCGACCCCTTGGATGAGGGCGACACCCTCCACCTCGCTAGTTGCGCCGCGTGTTCCGCGCGCGTGCACGAGTTGAGAGACATCGCGGCGCGAGCGGCGGCCGCTGGCCGACCGGCCCCTTTGCAGACCCCTCCCACCCGCGTGTGGGACGCCATCCAGGCGCAGGTCGCCGGTGACGAGCAAGAGGTGCCAGACGTGGCGTTGGTGATCGGTGCCGATCCAGACGCCGACGTACTGGAGTTCAGCCCCCGGGCAAGCAAGCGTGCCCGCTTCACTGGCCGTGCACTCGCCGCCGTCGCGGCTGCTGGCGTTGTTGTTGGCGGCGTCGGTGTGGGTGTCGCGGTCTGGGCACAAGGAGGCGGCGTTGCCGCCGACGTTGTGGCCGAGGCGCCCCTGACAAACCTTCAGACAGAGGCCGCCGCTGGAAGCGCGCGAGTAGAAGCTCGCAGCGACGGCACCCAAGTGCTCGTGATCTCGACAGACTACGTGGCCGCTCCCGACGCCGACCTCGAGGTGTGGCTGATCGATCCGGAGATCGAAGGCATGGTGTCTCTTGGATTCCTCGTCTCCGACAATGGCGAGTTCGCCATTCCGGAGGGTTACGACCCCGCCGACTATCCGATCGTCGATATCTCACTCGAGCCGCGCGACGGCGTGCCCACGCACCACGGCGACTCTGTGACACGGGGCGTGCTTGAGCTATAGCATCGTCGCGGTCGTGGGTTAGTCACCCGCCGTTTCCAGCCAAAACTGGCGAGCTCGATCGCGTTCCTCAAGCGCCCCACTGAGGCGCTGCGTGTCAGCTGAAGTCCAGCCTTCTGGGTCGATGACATGCACCCAGGCTGTGGCGTTCGCTGAGGCAGAGTAGAGGTGTCCGAAGCCGCGCGGAACGGACCCAGCGCTCGGAATGTCGAGAAGGGTCTGCCACATCGTGACAAAGGGGAACCAGTCGGTCTCCCTCGATACGTCAGGCGCACGCTCGGAACCTGCAAGCCAATCAGGCTCCCGCCACGCGATGCTCGGCTCGAAGAACCCGATCGGATCCGAGCCGTGTTGAAGATAGGCGATGCGTGTGGGTCCCCAAGGGCCGGCCGGTTGACCGAGTGAGTCATCTTCGCCAGTGAAGCGCACGGTTCGGCCACGCTCGACGACAGGTAGCCATGGGGGAGAGCCTTCTTCGCGTCCCTCGATGAGATCCGCGCGCAAAGGGTTCACAAACGTGGGCCCCACCATCAGCGCGCCATCGATGGGTTCGTTGATGATGTTCGCGGAGGTCAAGACGGACTCGACGCCGAAGGACCCGAGCGACAGTCCGTAGAGGAACAGTCGGGGCCGTTGCTGTTCAGGCAGCGTGCTCCAGTACTCGTGGACCGTGCTGAACATGACGAGGGAGGTCTCCTTCGTCACGTCTTCGTCCGCGAGGAGCGAGATCCAACTTGGCAAATAGGAGTATTGAGCACCAGCGACGGCGACGTCACCATTGAAGATGAAGTCGAAGGGGTCAACCCCCAGTGGATCAATGAATCCTGTACCGGTCGTGGTGGTGAGCAAGAGAGCCTCGCGGTCGAACGCCCCCGTGCGGATCAGCTCCTGAAGCAAGAGGTCGGCGCGTTCTTGAAGGGTCTCGGCCGACTTCAGACCGACGTACACCCTGATGGGTTCGACGGCGCCGCCGCCGCTATAGTCATTGATCTCGTCGACAGTAGGCACGTAGGAGACGAAGGCGCGACCCTCTCGTCCAAGGGTGTTCCACGGGACAGCGGACTCAGGGCTCCCAGACAGCAGCGGCGACGATGGCTGGGTGACTCCAGGCTTGTCAGCGCTGTCGCGGGTCGAGAAGAGGGCATTGGAGGCCGCGAAGAATCCTTGAACCAGGAGGCCCGAGAAGACGAGCCACAGCAGCACGAGCAGTCCGGCGGATGACAAGGTGATGGCAAGCCGACGCGGCAGCCACACATCGAGCCGGTCTCCTACCGTGCGAAAGAGCAGTCGCAGGCTTCTTGCCACGATGAGGATCACCGCCGCGACCAACGCGGTCGCCCCGATGACGATCGGCCATGCAGTGGGGCTGAGAGGATCCATGCCCATGAGGTCCCTGATGTCGTTTTGCCAGCCGACCCAGTTCCAGATCGAAAGCCCTGTGCTGAGAGCGATAAGGGTGAGGACGGCCGCGACAGCGATCCTTTGCCATTTGCCCTGCAGGTTGGGAACGCCGAGGTAGTTCCACAGCGCATGGCCAGCCGCACCGAGCCCGTATCCGACCACGAGCGAGACGCCAGTGGCCATGCCTTGCACAACTGCGTCTCGAGGGAGCAAGGACGGGGCCAGTGAGAACGACGTGAAGATCGCGCCGACAGCCGCTCCTGGTCCGGAGAAGGAGGGCTCAAACACTCGCGGCGGGAGGCGTCTTTCAGGAAAGGAGAAGACAGGGGAGTGCGCATCGTCCCTGGTGGCGGTGATCGTTCGCGGCGCCATGCGCGGGTTCTCAGGCAGGATCTCGGCGCAACGGCTGCGTCATGCAGTGGGCTCCGCCCCTGCCACGACCGAGTTCGGCGCCCACAATCTCGAGCACCTCGATTCCCGCCGCGCGCAGCTTCGCATTGGTGTGGGTGTTGCGGTCATAGGCCACCACCACGCCTGGTTCCAGGGCGAGCACGTTGTTCCCCGAGTCCCACTGCTGGCGTTCTGAGGCGTAGCGGTCGCCGCCCGTTTCGATGACGCGGAGTCGGTCGAGCCCCATGGCGTCGGCGACAACGTCGACAAACGGACGACGCTCGGGCGTGACGTCGAGCATGACGGGACCCTCGCCCGGTCGCAAGGAGTATGTTTCGATGTCGTCGACGATGCCGGGGAACACGGTGGCGACGTCTCGGTCAGCCAAAGTGAACACGGTGTCGAGGTGCATGGCAGCGCGCAACCTCGGCATCTTCGCGACGATCACGTGTTCTGCTGCTCCGCCCGCAAAAAGTTCGAAGGCGACTTGCGTGATGGCCTGGCGCGAAGATCGCTCCGACATCCCGATGAGGACCGTGCCATTGCCGATCGGCATGACGTCGCCGCCTTCAAGTGTCGCGAGCCCGTGATTCAGTTCCGGGTCTCCCCACCAGAAGTGAACGGGGTAGTCGTCGATGTCCGGTTCGTCATCAGGCAAGATGTCGCGATCGACCGCAGGGCCGAACCCTGGGAGAAACTCCCCGCGAGGGTCGGCGGCGTTGAAGGCTGGGTGGAAGGAGTAGACCGCCTTCATGATCAAGGTCTCGGCGTGGCGTGCGGGCCAGAACAGCGGATTCAACGTGACGCCTTGATAGATCCACGACGTGGTGTCACGGGTGTAGAGGGTGTTGGGCAGTGGCGGCATCAGATAGTCGCGCATGCCCGACTCTTCGCGGACCAGTTGCAGCGTGGGGGGCGAGAAGTCGCGTGGCAGGTCAGTCAGAGACAGGCCTCCAAGGACGTACCTCGCGAGGTTGTGTGAGTCGAGCGAGTCGAGGAAGGCCCTGAGGTCGGTCGCCAACCCGAGGCCGACTTCGTCGACCGTGAGCTTGCGGTCGAGCAGCCATGCTCGTGCTGCGGGAATCGCCATGGTCTCTGCGAGCAGTCGGTGCAACTCAAGGACCTCAACGTCGCGTTCCTCCATGAGCGTCACGAAGGCCTCATGGTCGCGGCGGGCGTTATCAACCCACATCACGTCGTCAAAGAGCAGGTCGTGACAATTGGAGGGGGTCAGGCGATTGTGGGCAAGGCCTGGCGAGCACACGAGCACCGACCGCAAGCGACCGACCTCGCTGTGGACCCCGTAGCCAGGGTGGACGCGGGCGGGGGCCGTGACCTCCATGGCGACTCTCCTCCGGTGGGCGACACTTCGGCTTCGACGGTATCACCGGCGATAGCGGCCCTGAGAGTCGCGGGAGGGGCCCCCGCCCCACGCGTCGGCGTCGCTAGCGCGTGAACACGCGTCCGAAGAGAGACGACGAAGATCCCTTCGCTGAGCCGGACGAGTGTCCTTGGCAGCGCTGAGACTGGGGGACGCCTGCAAGTGCCTGCTCGACGTGATTGCCGCAACCGGTCCAGGTGGCCTTTCCACAAGTGGGGCAGGTGGCGGGAGAGCACATAGTTGAGCCTTTCTCAAGAGGTTGTTTTCGCCAGGTTAGCATACCCCTGGGGGTATAACAAGCGGGCCGGATGCACCGTCGACCACCTAGAGCAGGTCGCCAAGTGTGACATTTATCACACCCGGCCCGGCGTCACGATCTTCTCCCGAGAGCGTCTCACCTTGTAGAGCAACGGATCTGGAGACACTATGTGGGATCGCACCGATAGGTCAGCGCGGCCAGCGCGTGAGTTCGCGCAAGCGCACGGCCTTGTCTATGCGGCTTCGGCAAATCCCGCGGCGACTGACCTGTGCGACGGCGTGCCGTTCGCGGGCCTACCGATGCGTCACCATGTGAGCGGCCAGTGGCGCGGACGTCCGGCCGAGCGGTGGGAGGCGGCGCGCTACACGATCGAGAAGATGCAGTTGCCGCGTCCGCTACCGAGCATTCGGATTGTTCCGCAGAGTTCGGGTGTCGACACGCCAGCCACCGGATCCACGACCTTCGCTACGGGGGACGCCGACTTTGACCGTCGTTGGTCGGTGACGACGGAGAGCGCACACTACGCCGCCGCACTGCTCGATGAGACCATGCGCGAAGCGCTCATGCACCCAGCGGCGGAAGGGCGCGCGCTCGCGATCCGTGGCGAGACGGTGACATCATGGGCGCACAATGACGCCACATGGGCGGACGCGCGGGTGCGCCTCGACTTCTTGGCCGTCGTGCTCGGCCGCATCACGCCGAACGTCTGGGAGCGTTTCTCGCCGGTAGCACCGGTGCCAGTGGCTCCAGAGGCGGTGTGGACGCCAGCTCCACAACAGGAGCAGGACGAGTTCGCCCAGTGGGCGATCGCACCAGTGCCGGAGGCACCGCACAACGACCGCGACGACGCTGGTCCCGACAGCCTCACCGACACTGGTGAGTTCGAGGTGGCCCTTTTCAACGCTCAACTCAACGGCACGACTTTCCTTCCCCACCCCGCGGGGTCGGAGGACGAAGAGTATTCGTCGTGGCGCGTCGCCCCCTTGACTCGCTGAGCGACTGCCACGTCGTCGTTGGCGGCGTTTCAGCAGTTCTGTGACGAGGACTACTCTCAAGGGTGAGCGGTTGCGCCACGAGTGGCGTTCCAAGTGAGGTGAGAATGAGCGAGCGACGTCCCGTGACGTTGGCGGATGTCGCGCAGGCGGCTGGCGTGGCCAAGTCAACTGCTTCCTACGCCTTCTCCGACCCCTCGAGGCTGTCTCCCACGACGACGCAGCGCGTGCTCGACGCCGCTCGCGAACTCGGCTACTCGGGTCCCTCCGCACTTGGCAGGGCCCTCGCTTCCGGTCGGACGAGCGTGGTGGCCGTGGTGACCAGGGCATTGCTTGAATCTCCTGACACTGACCCCTTCGCATTGCGGGTGGTCGACGGGATATCACGCGAACTTGCGTCGCTCGGATATGGCGTGCTGTTGCTGCCGCCGATCACCGACGCCGCCACCAGGAAACTCCATGCGGGTGCCATCTACGATGCGGCCATCACCGTGAGGCGCATCGATGGCATCGAGGAGACTGACGCCATGCTTGCGCAACGCGGCGTTCCTTGGGTGCGGCTCGACGGGACCCCCGATGAGGAGAAGGCCGTCGCCATCGACGCACAAGCTCCCTCCATCGAACTCTTGACCGCGCTCGTCGGCTGGGGTCACGAACGCATCGCGACCGTTGCGCTGCGACCAACACTTGAGGAAACAGAGCCAGCGTTGTTGCATGCCGAGGACGCGAAGGCGCTCGTCGAGGGACTTCCTGGCTCCGTGCCGCAGCGCGTGCCGCGCGCGAGGCTTGAGGCCTTCGCTCGCGTAGGGGTGATGCCGTCTCACGTTGCCGTATGTCCCATCGTGACCAGGGAACACGCGTACGACGCTGGCAAGGAGCTCCTGTCGCTGCCAGTGGGAGTCAGGCCGACGGCGATCGTGTGCCAAGCCGACGTGTATGCCTGGGGAGTGTGGGACGCGGCGAGGGATCTGGGGTTGCGTGTCCCCGAAGACGTCTCCATCACAGGCTTTGACGGTCTGACTGAGGGCGTGTTCGCGCACTTGGACCTGACAAGCGTGGTGCAGGACGGTACCCAGAAGGGCCGTCTGATCGCTCGGTGGGTGGCCCTTGCTTGCGCCAGCGACGAGCTGCCGCCGCCTTTCGACCTCCCATTGGCGGTGCGCTGGGGATCTTCGGCGGGGCCTGCTCCGGAGGCCTAGAGACTCACTCCCGCGACCGCTTCTCCCGTCGGGGAGTCCGATCCTCCATACGGTTCCTCCGTGATCTTGAAGTCGGTCACGCCTTCGAAGCCCGTATGCATGACGGCCATGAACTCGCCATCCCTGTCCGGCATGAAGGTGGGTCCTGGCATCATCTCGCCACCGTCGATCACCACCCACAGTTGGTACTCCATGCCGTCAGCGGGGGCGGGGGCGTCGACGCCCATGAGCGCGACGCCGTTCATGCGTTCGCTCATCACCAGATGAGATGAACCGAGACCGAGTTCCATCGTGTGCGCGTCTGGTGCGGACGAGACCATCATGACTTCGCGTTCGAGGGCAGAGGCGTCGGGGGAGTCCGCTGAAGTGAGGTAGGCCCCGATTCCTGCAACCGCGATGGCCGCCGCGGCGACCGCGCCAGCGAGTGGCCACCTGCGTCGTCGACCAGAGGTCTGAACTCGAGGAGCCGACGGCACCGAAGGCGGCAGTTGCGCGGTCCTGGAAACCTGCTCGCGTACTGCCGCGCGTAGCGCTGCGGGCGGAGGTGTCGCTTCTGCATCGACCATGATGGCGACGACGTCGGACATTCCCGCCAGTTCTGCGCGGCAGTCGGCACAATCGCGCAGGTGGTTCTCGAAGAGCTTGCGCTCCACGTCGTCGACCGCGCCGACGACGTAAGGGCCAAGAAGGGAGTGAGGATCGTCCACGATCTCGTTCATCGTTCCTCCTCCTCCCAGGCGTCTCGAAGTTTGATCAGGCCGTCGCGAATGCGCGCCTTTGCGGTGCCCAGGGGGACTCCCAGTGACGCAGCGACTTCGCGATGCGTGAATCCCTTCGCGAAGGCGAGATCGAGTGCCTCCTGCTGACGTTCGGTGAGCAGGAGCAGTCCCTCTCGCACGCGGCTTGCTTCCCACTCGCGATGGGCGACGTCAACCACGCCGTCTGGTTCGGCCGGGCTGCCCGTCATCTTCGCTCCATGCGCACGCAGTCGGTCCGTGTGGGCCTGCTCCGATCGCACTCTGTCAATCGCGCGACGATGGGCCACGGTGAGAATCCACGCACGGCCGCTGCCAGCCTCGGGGCGGTATCTCCTTGCGCTTCGCCACACCTCTACGAGGACATCTTGAGCAACCTCTTCTGCGATCGAGCGATCTCGCACCACCCTCAGCGCCACCCCGTACACCGAGCCGGCCACCGCGGTGTACAACTCGTCGAACGCCACCTCGTCGCCGCGACCCACCCGCTCGAGCAGCTGGCCGATGAGCGCGGTTCGCTGTGCAGAGCGGTCAGCCGAGGAGGCCGACGGAACGACGGCGGCCGTCGCGTCGTCGACCACTCTCAGATGCCGCTGCGGGTCCACTGGTTCTCCTTGAGCCACGACTTGCTTGGGCTAGCCTTCGTCTTCCATCATCGCGTCTTCGGACATCATGGCGTCTTCCGACTCCATCGCGTCTTCCGACTCCATCGCGTCCTCAGACATCATCGTGTCTTCCGACATCGTCGGCTCGTCGGACGTCTCGTCCTTTGGGTCTCCGCAACCAGCCAACAGGGTCGCCGCGAGGACCGCGATCGCGGGAGCTGCGAGAATGCGCGCTGTCTTCATGTTTCCTCCAGTTCAGTGGGTGAAGGGGTCTTCCCACGGTGGTGATTCGGTGCGGATGCTACGTCGGATGGGCTCAACCGAAAGTGAAGGCGTACACCTCGACGCCTTCTGACACGTCAATGCTCATGACGTCGTCGACAGGGTCCCCCGCGTAGAGGTCGTACAAGTCGGAGGTTCCGTCAACGATGACAGTGCGGCTGGCGTCCGATTCGCTCGCAAGGCCAACGGTGACTTCTCCCGTCCCCGCTAGCACCAGGTGGACATCGGCCGCGTAGAAGTGCAGGTTGAGGCGCGCGTCGGGTCCCGCGATCGCCCTCTCTCCCTCGATCGTCCACGTGCCGTCGTAGCTGAAGTGGTGAAGCTCCGGCGTGGACGTGCCGCGATAGGTCTCGCGTTCGTCCGTGGCAATCCCTTCGTTCTGGGCGTACTCAAGTCGCCGCCAGCCAAGGTAGAGCTCTGGAGTTCGACCTTGGGTGTGGTTGCCTGGATCGGCCTCCACAGGGGCCTGGGCCGGAGCATCAAGCAACTCTTGGATGAGCCGCTCCGTCTCCTCGTAGCCTCCCTCGCCATAATGAACCTGGCGGACGGTGCCCTGCTGATCGATGAGATAGTGCGCGGGCCAGAATCGCTGGTCCCACGCCCGCCACGTGTCGAAGTTGTTGTCGATCGCGACGGGATACTCGATGCCATAGCGTGCGGTGGCGTCCTCGACGTTCGACACCACCTTCTCGAAGCTGAACTCAGGGGAGTGCACGCCAACAATCGTCAGGCCATCGTCGCGGTAGCGCTCGTCCCACGCCGTCAGGTAGGGAAAGGTGCGTTGGCAATTGATGCACGAGTACGTCCAGAAGTCGAGCAACACGACCTGCCCTTCGAGACCGTCGAGGCTGAGCGGCGCACCGCCTTCGGTGTTGAGCCACGCCTCAATGCCTTCGAAGTCACGGGCGGGTCCGCAATCGGCGAGACGGTCGGACGTCTGTTCTTCGCACTCATCGAAAGTCAGTTGGCCAGCGGGGGCCGCCGGCTGATCGTCCCTGCCGGCAAGTGAGTCAAGCTCGCCTCGCACGCCGTCATTGTTCTCGATCCGCTCCTGAATCTGTGCGAGCGTGCCGGGAACGAGGCGTTGAAGGGGCTCCGCGATGTTGGTGGCGATGGCCAGCGAGGTGAGGATGAGGACTACCCCAGAGGCGATGCGGATGGTCTGCAGGCGTTCGCGCACTGCTCGTATGCGTGATCCGATGCTCTGGCCCGCGACCCCAAAGGTCAGCAGCGGGATGGCGATGCCGATCGAGAACGACAGGGTGAGCACGACGAGCCCCCAACTGAGGCCATTCGTCGCCGCCAGCACGGTGATGGACGCGAGAATGGGACCAGCGCACGGCACAAAGACGAGGCCGAGCGCGAGGCCCATCACAAAGCCGTTGCCGTCTCTGTTCAGCCGGGGCAACCTGGTGTTCTGGAAGGGCCGTTCAAGGATGTGCCCGACGGCCGGAATCGCAAGACCAACGCCGACGATCGCGAGGGTGACGATTCCCGCCCACCTGAGCAGGTCGTCGGGAAGGCCAAGGCTTGACAGCAGAATGCCGCCGAGGAGCGTGAACACTGCGAAGCTCGCGACGAGCCCGCCGACGACGACCAGCGGCCTCCTACGAGACCTCGCACCGTCCTGCAGGGATGAGGTCAGGATTGCTGGCAGCACCGGCAGGACGCAAGGGCTGATGGCGGTGATGAGGCCGGACACGATGCCGACGATGACGAGGGTGAGCATGCCCTGTGTTCGACGCTGACGGGCCCGCGGATGGGCGGTCTACGGTTGGCGATGAGGTATGGCGTCGAGCCACTCGAGCACGCGTTCCTCAAAGACATCCGCAGCGTCTGCGTCGTAGTCCGCGCACGATGGGTCGGCGAACATGTGTCTTCTGCCGGGATAGCGGTGGAGGTGAGCGTGTGGCGAGTGCCGCAAAAGCGCGGCCAGGTCCGATTCGGCCACCCAGTCGTCAGGGTCGGCGACATGGATGGCGAGGCGTACGTCGTGCCGCCACTCGCCGCCGATCTCTTCGGGCGCGATCGCGCCGCCCATGAGCAGGCAACTGTGAATGCGGCGCCACTCTTGAGCGAGCAATTGCGCGGGGAAAGTGCCGAGAGAGAAGCCGATGACCGTGTCGGCCGTGGGGTGGTGCAGCGCCGCCCTGCGCGCGATGTCTTCGATCGCGTCGTGGCCGATGCGGCCCGCGTGCGACACGCCTTCATCTACCGAGGGGAAGACCCTCCCAGCGAACATGTCCGGCGCATGAACCGTGTGGCCGGCCGCGCTCAGGCGCTCGACGAGGAAGCGCATTCCCTCCGTCAGGCCATGCGCGTGGTGGAACAACAAAATCTCGGCCACCACTCCAGTGTGCCCCCCGAAGCCCGGTGACGCGACTGTTAGGAGCGAGTGTTCTCTGCTCAAGCACGTCAGTAGCCTTGGGTCATGGCACATCACACGAAGAGGCCCCCGTCGCGGGCGTGGGGCTGGATGCTCGTGAGCGTCCAAGGCGTTCTCTTTGTCGCCCTCGCACTCTGGCCGTCATCGTGGGGTCCTCAACTTCTGAGCTCTCGGCCACTCGGAGCCGCTCTCTTTGTCCTCGGTTGCTGCGGGATCGCGGCCTCTGCGCTCCACTTGGGCAGGGCGCTGACCCCGTTGCCCCACCCCAATGGCGCTGGCATGACGGCCAGGGGCGTGTATCGCTGGGTCCGCCATCCCATGTACTCCTCGGTGTTGCTCGTTGCCGCAGGCCTCGCGGCCGCGCGAGGGACCCTCGTCGTGTGGGCGCTGGTCGTCGTGCTCGCCGTGTTCTTTGACCTCAAGACCCGTGTTGAAGAGGAGCTACTTGTCTCCTCCTACGACGGCTACGCGGCCTACGCGTCGCGCACCGGCAAGTTCATTCCCGGCGTGGGAAGACTCCGCTGAGCCTGGCCTGGAGACGGTGTCCGGTGAGCGAAGGTCGTCGCCACATGAGCGAGTTGCGGCAATTACTCATTATCAATGATGAATATGAATGGGTATCCACAATTGGCACCTGAAGAACCTGTGACATCTCTACACTACGAATTGTGGGGGATCACCAAGCTCAAGTGCTATTGCATCCGGTAAGGATGCGAGTAGTCCTTGCCTTGGGGTCCGACGACCTCACCACCAAGCAGCTTCGCAAGCGCGTGCCAGACGTGGCGCAAGCGTCTTTGTATCGCGCGATCACCAGGCTCGTGGACGCGGGAATCATCGCAGTGGTCGAGCGTCGTCAGCGAGGCGGGGCGATGGAACGCGTCTATCGCGTGGTCAAGGCGCCCCAGACCGAGCCCGCCGTGAGTACGGCACAGGGTTTCGCCGCCGCCGCAGACACTGTCGCGCGCGCTCTGTCAGTTGATGCGGCCCAATGGGCCGCGAGCCCCTCGTGGCGCCCCGGCCAGGCTCACTTGCGTCGCGAGGTATTGCATCTGAACGCCGAGCAACTTGCGGAATTCAACAGCTGCGTGACGCGCACATTCGACGAACTGGCTGCCCTCCAGAAAACGCGTCACGCACCCGCCTGGATTGTCACGTGTGCAGCGATTCCGGCGTCGGCCGAATCCGCGTCACCAGGGCAAGCGGCTGCGCCGAACCCTCATCGCTGAGAGGCCCATGAACCCCTCGGCACCGCCGGGATGAGGTGCTGATTCCGGCGGCACCGGCAGCGTCAGCGGCGTACGCGTCGCTTGCGGTTGCGAAGCGCCGTGCGCGCCTTCTCAGCACCGCCGGTGAACGCCACCGCGCGTCCGCGTGGTCTGAGCGCCGTGGGTCGCGTGCGAGCGGCCCACGCCGCGCGCCGTTGTCTCAAGTCGAAACGCGCCTGGACGGCAACCCGCAGACGGCGGGGGACGCGCAAGCGTCGCAATGTGTCGGAATCGATCGTGGTCGTGATCGCTCCGGCCGCCATCGTCAACACGAACGATGCAAGCGGTAGCGCACCCGTGCCCCACTCGGCCACGATCGCCGCTCCCATGACGGGACCGGCAGCTGCGCCGAAGTTCACGGCGACGGTGTACATGCTCGCGCCGACGTCGGTACGCCACGGCGTGTGGCGCATCGCCCAGTTGAGCAGGGCTGCGACGAGGGCTGCCCAGCCGGCGGCCTGGAGGACCTGGGCTGCCAGGGCTGACCACGTCGTCGCGAGGGAGAGTAGACCCCACGCCATCGCCAGGAGAGCGAGACCAAATCTGACAGCGTGGACGACGTTTCGCGCAAGAAGGGGCGTGATGGACAGCGTCGTCGCTACCGCGACGATCCCGCCGAGCGCAAACAATGCCGGGATGCTGCCGACGCTGAGACCCACCTGGCGCGTGAAGAAGGGAACGATGTACGTCCAACTCACGCTCATGCCGACGGTGGCGGTAAAGGCGACCGCAAGCACCCTCGCGAACATGCGCCGCGAAGGCAGGTCTCCTCGAGTGTGCGGAGTGTGACCCTCGTGCCGGCGAACGCCGCCAGGCAGGGAAAGAATCACGGAGGCCGTCAGCATCGCGCCGATCACGGCCAACCCCCAGTACGGCGCCTGCCAACTGAACGTGGTGCCGGTCAAGGTGACAAGCGGTGTGCCCACCACTCCCGCGGCAGCAGAACCGACCATGACCCTCGTAATGGTGCGTGCGCGTAAGTGAGGGGCGAAGAGACTCGTAGCCGTCGGCGCGACCACCGCCCAGAACAGAGCATGGGCCGCCGCGGTCACGATGCGGCCGCCTGCGAGTTGCACGATGCTCTGCGACGATGCGGCAATCACGACTCCCGCGGTCCACACGCCGAGCGTGATCGACAGCGTGAGGCGCCTGCTGACGCGCGCTGTGATCAACGTCAGGGGAGTAGCTGCGACGACGACCGTCAGCGCGAACGCAGTCGCCACCAGCCCAATAGACGCGAGAGGAACGCCGAGTCCCGTCGCGATCGTTTGGCTCAGTGCGACGACCGATACTTCGTTGGCGCCCATCGCGAAGGCCGAGGCCGAGAGCGTGGCGAGAGCCAGTTTGGCTCGCAGCGGCGACAGCGCGAGGGCCTCAACGGATCTGGTCCCGGCGTCGGCCTCGTCGACCACCACCGCGCTGGCGCTCGCGACAATCGGCATTGACGCGGTGGTGACGTCCTCGAGCGGTTCGACATCCTCGATAGGGGTCGTTTCCAGGACGAGCGCTTCGGGGACGTGAGGGAGTTCTCGAGTGGGATCGGGATCGTCGTAGGCGATCGACCCTGAGGTGGTGGACAAGCGCGTACTTCCAAGCATGGCGTGACGGTGTGGCGTGACGGTGTGGGGTGGCGGTGCCTTCCGCTTGCGCGGCGCGACGCCTCGTGGCACCTGGCATCGCGCTACGACGATCCTACGGTCCCATGTGCCTCAACGAACGACGCGAGCCAACGTTTCCCTCACCACGCCTCTGTGGTCAGGATCATACGTGCCCGCCCGGCTCACGAGCACGAGTTCTTCCACGGACGCCAACCCGGCGAACGCCGTCACCGCGAGCACGGCTGGGGTCGACAAGGCGCCCGTCGCGAGGCCCACCCCCGCTGCCAGCGCGAGCGCAGCCCCCGTCGCCCTGTTCAGGTCGGTGTGCATGACGTTGAAGCGGCCGAAGCGACGTTTTGTGATGGCCATGTTCGCGATGCGAGTGAGTGCGACGAACGCGATGGCGGCAGCTGCAGCGGGCACGATCGTGAGCTCCACTGTCACGATGACGGCGTATGTTGCGGCCACAAAGAAAACGGCATCCGCTACGGAGTCCAGCCGTGCGCCCCTCGCGCTCTCAATACCGGCACGCCGCGCCCACCAACCGTCGATGACGTCCGTTGCGCAGCCAATCGCGAAGATCCACAGTGTTGCGCCTCGCGCAGGCGCTACTGCGGCGAGCGCGAATGCGAGGGGAATCCGCGACGCCGTGACGATGTCCGGCCCCGTGAGACTCGGCATGACAATCGGCATGCCGAGAGCCTAGGGTTTCGGGGCTGACGGGGCGAGTGCCAAGAGGCCCACGCCCACCAAGAGGCGTGACGTGAAACTCGCCGACAGATGGTTGACTCGCCTTATGAAGATCGTGTCAGGACCCGATGTTGTCGAGCGGGAGGAACTGCCCTACCTCGCTTTCAGGGATCGCATCCCGTTCAGGGGGCTAGCCGTCCACACTGCCGCCATGCGCACCGAACTGGCCAGATGGCTTCAGGCCCACCCGGTTGAGGTCGCAGGGCCCCCGTTCTTGCGGCTGCACGTCGTCGATCTGTCGGACAGGGCGACGGTCTCCGTTGCTGTACCGGTGGCCAACCGTGAGGAAGCCGAGGCCGCCGTGGCCGCGGCACTCGAGGCTGAGGAGAAGCGCATCGTCGCCGACGCGGTCCCGCCAGGGCGTTTTGCGACGCTGACCTATATCAATCACGGCATCAGGGCGAACCGCCTGCTGACGACGTGGTGCGTGGAACAGGGGCATGAGATCGACCGTCTGCGCGATGAGACGGGCAATACCTTTGTCGCGCGCACTGAAACCTATCTGACGGATCCGGCGGTGGAGCGCCGGGCTTCCCGTCACGAGGTGAGGCTCGATCTCAAACTGGCCGACTAGGGCGAAACGCCCCTAGTCAAGCGTCAGGAGCACGAGTCGGTCGTCTCCTTCGCGCAGGTCCCCACGCCCATCGGTGTTGCCCGTGAGCAGGTAGAGCCCTCCATCGGGGCCGGCTGCCACGTTGCGAATGCGACCGTAGCCATCGATGAGCACGTGGGGGCTCGCGACGCCTTCCCCGGTGAGCGGGATGCGCCACAGTCGCTCGCCGCGCAGCGCGCTCACATAGAGGCCTTCGTTCGTCGCAGCCATTCCGGATGGCGAAGCCTCGTGGGTCGGCCACTCGACCACGGGGTAGGTCAGGCCGTCGACCGTCTGTCCTAGCTGCGTACCCTCTGGTGCGCCTTCGGTGGCCTCGACCATAGGCCACCCGTAGTTGTGGCCCGCCTGGATGAGGTTGACCTCATCGAGGGAACTTTGACCGAATTCCGAGGCGTACATGCGTCCGTCGGCCACCCATGCCATCCCTTGAACGTTGCGATGCCCGTACGTCCACACTCTCGAATCGAAGGGATTGCCAGGTGCGGCCCCGCCGTCGGCGTCCGTACCGTCGGCGATCAGGCGCAGGATCTTTCCCGCGAGCGAGTCCTTGTCTTGAGCGAGGTCGGGGTTGCCAGCGTCCCCTGTCGACACATAGAGATAGCCATCCGGACCAAACGCCAGCCTGCCGCCGTCGTGGTTGCGCGCCTTAGGGATTCCCTCGAGGATGGCGGTCGGCTCGCTCAGTGAGGAGCCGTTCAGCGTCATTCGTAGGACGGAATTGCCGCTGGCCCTCGTTTGGTAGACGTACAACAGCGAGGGGTCGTCAGGGTGAAGGGCAAGACCCAAGAGGCCCGCCTCGCCTTGGGAGTCATTCGCCGACGCGAGGTTCTGGGCGCCGGGCCCCGACAGCGGCGTGGCGGTCCCGTCAGGTGCAATGCGCAGGATGCGGCCGGCGTCGCGCTCGGTCACGAGTACGTCGCCGTCAGGAGTGAAAGCGAGCGACCAGGGGATGTTGAGCCCTGTCGCAATCTCCCGCTCGCCCGTGACACTGATCTGCGTCACACCTCCTATCACCTGTGGTCCGTCCGCGGTCGACCGAGTACCGCCGTCCCCCGTGATCGGTGGCTGGTCAGAGACCCCCAGCGGGTCTTGATCCGTGCCTGGCGTGGAATCGCACGACGCTGCCACGAGGACCGCGGACGCGCACGCGAGGCCCCTCGCTAGACCCTTGAGTCGGCTCTCGGTTCCCGACCTCACGGCGCCTCCATCGTCCGGGCGACAGGCGCACCCAAGTCGTCGAGTGTGATGGGTCGCGAGTACCACCAGCGTCGCGTCACTCGCTCGACCTGGAGCGAAGCGATCACGGCAAGCGCCACGGCGAAGGTGACCCTCGCGTCGGCGACAGTGAACATGGCCACCGCTACACCGGCGGCCGCGACGGCCGGTCGGAACAGCTCAAGCGAACTAAACACCATGGAATTCACGCTAGATCGCACCTGCCATGGTGACAACCTGGCGATCGAGAAACTGACGAACGCGAGGATGGTGATGGGAAACCACCACCACAGCATCGCCTCGCCCGCGCGCACGTAGTGGTCGAAGCGCGCGGGCGACGACAGCGCGTCGAGGGCCGCCACCAGCGCGACGGGAGCGACGAGTGCGACCAGGGCAACTATCCCTCGCAGAGCTCCCTTCGCCTCGATGCCGCGGTGGTAGACGCGACCATCTCTGCCCATCGCCGCATGGATTCCAGCGGTGCCCGCGTGCTGGAGCACGACGATGCCGATGAGCACCACGACGCCCAGGTCCCGCCAACCGAGCGACTGAAGAACGTCCGTCACGACAGCGCCCCCAGGTCGGTTCTCAGACCCATGATGGGTCGCACGATGTGCTCGGGCCTGGGGTACAGGTTGGTGACGGAATCGCAGCGCAAGTGGTACGCGGCGGCAGTGCCAGCTGCGGCGTGCTCGAGGAGCACGAGCGCTGGCAGCGCGCGGCGCATCGACATCCCGCCATCGTGGCGAGAGATGGGCTCGGTCATCCTGGTGCGGTGAAGTACCCAGCCGCCCACCATGGCCCACAGCCCGGGATCGACGTCAAAGTGCGCGAAGGCCGACACCTGGGAGCGGGCGGTCTGGGCGAAGAAGGGTGTGAGATTTGCGCGCCCAAGGTGGTGAAGCACCGCCGACGACACCACGATGGTGCGGTCAGGATCGGCCATCCACAGTGAGGGGTCCAGGGCGTCGCCGACGCGAAACGTGACAGGTATCTCCTCGGCGGCGGCGAGGCGTTGAGCAGCGTCGATCAACAGATGGTTGAAGTCGAGGCCCATGTACGTGACGTCGTCGCCAAGGGCGCCAGTGGCGGCGAGCACGCGCGTGGCGTAGCCGATGCCGCAACCGAGATCAACGACGTGGATGGGTCCTAGAGCGGACTCGCGGAGCGTCGTGATGATCGGACGGAGGGCGTGGGCCATCACGTGGGGGACATGCACAAACTCGCTGAGCCTTGCCAACTCGAGGTGCACCGCCAAGAAGACCGAGTCAATCGCCGCTGCGTCCAGAACTCCGCCCGAGTCGGGGAGTGCCTCCACGAGGCGCGCCGCGCGCGGTTGGTCGGACGCACGCAAACGGCCGACGGCGTCGGCCTTGAGTACCGGTACCCGGTCGCCATCGCCGTCGACGGCCCACAGCACGTCAAGAATCTCGAGCTTGTCAGGCGCCACGCCCACGCGCACTCCTTTCGAGAATCTGCCTCATTGGACCTCGCGCTTCACGCGCACGGACAGGGGCTCAGGCCCCCGCCTCGAGGATGCTGAGCCAGTTGCCAGCAGGGTCTTTGAACCAGGCCACTTGCGGCATCTGACCGGAAGGGTCCCTCGCCACCCCGTCGTCGTCAGTGAACGACGTTGCTTCCAACGAGACCCCAGCCTCCGCGAGTCGCCGCGCAGTCTCGCCCACGTCCGCGACAGGAAACATCATCACGGTGTGCGAGGCAGGAACGTGGTCCTCCTTCTCGTAGATCATGAAGGTGGCGCCGTTCTTGAAGCGCAGGTTCAGGATGGGCGCGCCCGCGTCGACGACCGACGCATCGATGCCGAGGACGTCGCGATAGAAGGGGACGGCGCGCTCGACGGAGTCCGTCGAGAAGGTGCCGATTGCCTCGCTGGATCCGAGCATGGTGGTCTCCTCTCCCCACTAGTGTCGCTCGCACACGGCTATCGCGCCCGATAGACTGGATTCCAAGAGCACTGACCCGGCAATCACCGGTGAGCTTGCGGAAGAAACCACACGACTCGTCGTGGGGGAGTAGAACCGCACGGGCAGCCCGTCATAGCGGCGCCTCCTTGGAAGAGGGGGCATGAGAGGCACGGTGGTCCCTCACGGGGCCGGCGGGCAAGCGAGGTGGTACCGCGCAACGTCTCTCGAGGGACTCAGTTCCTTGAGGCGGTGCGTCCTCGCATGAGTTGACCTGATGCCAGTACCGCCCTTGCCCGCTTGACCAAAGGATTTCCCGTGAGCGACGCCCGCTACCCGCTGCATCGTCCGGCAGGAGAGGTCTCTTCCTCGCCCAGCTTTCCCTCCCTTGAGGAGGACGTGCTGGCGTATTGGAAGGCAGACGACACTTTCCAGGCGTCGATCGACAACCGCGACGACGCCGAGGAGTTTGTCTTCTACGACGGACCCCCTTTCGCGAATGGTCTGCCGCACTACGGCCACTTGCTGACGGGTTACGCCAAGGATGTGGTTCCCCGCTTCGAGACCATGCGCGGCAAGAAGGTCGAACGCCGCTTTGGCTGGGACACCCACGGCCTGCCAGCGGAGCTCGAGGCCGAGCGCATCCTCGGGATCACCGACAAGGCCCAGATCGACGAGATGGGCATCGCCGCGTTCAACAAGGCGTGCCGCGACTCGGTGCTCAAGTACACCGACGAATGGGAGGCCTACGTCACGCGCCAGGCCCGCTGGGTGGACTTTGAGAACGACTACAAGACGCTCGACGTGACGTTCATGGAGTCGGTGATCTGGGGCTTCAAGCAACTCTATGACAAGGGGCTCGCCTACGAGGGCCACCGCGTACTGCCGTATTGCTGGCGCGACGAGACCCCCCTGTCCAACCACGAGTTGCGCATGGACGACGACGTCTACGCCGACCGCCAGGACCCGGCGCTGACGGTGTTGTTGCCGTTGGTCGACGCTTCCGGCACCCTCGCCGACGCCTCCTTGCTCATCTGGACGACGACGCCGTGGACGCTGCCCTCCAACCTTGGCGTGGCCGTGGGGCCCGACATCGACTACGTAGCAGTGCGCCCCACCGAGGGCGAGTTCGCAGGACGCAACGTGGTGCTGGCCGAGAACAGGCTCACTGCCTATGCGCGCGAACTTGGCGAGCCAGAGATGGTGACCCGACTGACTGGCGACGACCTCATCGGGCTCGGCTACCGTCCGCCGTTTGCCTACTTCGCGGGTCATGAGAACGGGCACCGAGTCCTTGGCGGCGAGTTTGTCACCACAGAAGACGGCACCGGGATCGTGCACCTCGCGCCCGCGTTTGGTGAGGACGACATGGCGGTGTGTGCCGCAGCTGGTATCGAGCCCGTCATCCCGATTGATTCCAAGGGACGCTTTACCAGCGAGGTGCCTGACTATGAAGGTCAGCAGGTGTTCGACGCCAACGCCGCCATCATCAAGGACCTCAAGGCCGCAGGCCTGGTCTTGCGCCACGAGACGTACAACCACAGCTACCCGCACTGCTGGCGCTGCCGCAATCCCCTCATCTATCGCGCCATCGGTTCCTGGTTCGTGCGCGTCACCGAGTTCCGCGACCGCATGGTCGAGCTGAACCAACAGATCACCTGGGTGCCCGAACACATCAAGGACGGCCAGTTCGGCAAGTGGCTCGAGGGCGCGCGCGACTGGTCGATCAGCCGCAACCGTTACTTCGGCACCCCCATCCCCGTGTGGGTGAGCGACAACCCCGAGTACCCGCGGATGGACGTCTACGGCTCGCTCGAGGAGCTGCAGCGCGACTTCGGGCGCCTGCCGCTCAACGAGGACGGCGAGCCGGACCTGCACCGGCCGTACATCGACGAACTCACGAGGCCAAATCCCGACGACCCGTCCGGGGCGTCCACCATGCGGCGCATCACCGACGTGCTCGACGTGTGGTTCGATTCCGGCTCCATGCCCTTCGCTCAGGTGCACTACCCCTTCGAGAACGCCGACTGGTTCGATTCGCACTACCCAGGCGACTTCATCGTCGAGTACATCGGCCAGACCCGCGGGTGGTTCTACACCTTGCACGTGCTCGCTACCGCGATCTTCGACCGGCCAAGTTTCTCGACATGCGTGAGCCACGGCATCGTGCTGGGAAGCGACGGCCGCAAGATGTCCAAGTCGCTGCGCAACTACCCGGACGTCAACGAGGTGTTCCACCGCGACGGATCCGACGCCATGCGGTGGTTCCTGATGAGCTCGCCCATTTTGCGCGGCGGCAACTTGGTGGTGACCGAGGAGGGAATCCGCGAAGGCGTCCGCCAAGTGATGCTGCCCCTGTGGTCGACGTACTACTTCTTCACGCTCTACGCGGGCGCGGCGAATGGCGGCGCTGGCGTGCTGGGCAAGGCCATTGACGACGCCCGGGTCGCCTCCTTGCCTGTCATGGATCGCTACGTGCTGGCCAAGACGGCGGAGCTCGTGGAGACGGTGACGGCGCAGATGGATGCCTTCGACGTTCCAGGGGCCTCCGACGCGCTCGCCCAATACATGGACCTGCTCACCAATTGGTACGTCCGTACTCAGAGGGACCGCTTCTGGGACGAAGACGCCGACGCTTTCGACACCCTCTATACGGTGCTCGAGACCATCACTCGTCTTGCGGCACCGCTGTTGCCGCTCACCACAGAGGAAGTGTGGCGCGGGCTCACCGGCGGGCGCTCCGTGCACCTGACCGACTACCCCGTCGCGCCGGCGGCGTGGTCTGACGCCACCCTTGGTGGAGCCATGGATCAGGTGCGCGAGGTCGTCTCGGTGGCGCACGCCTTGCGCAAGCGCGAGCAGATCCGCGTGCGTCAGCCGCTCGGCGCGCTTGAGGTGGCGGTGCCGCAGCCGGAATCGCTGCGCCCGTATGTCGCGTTGATCGCTTCTGAGCTCAACGTCAAAACGGTCGTGAGCGTGACGATCGAGGCGTTCGTCAAGGCCAACCCGGTCGAGCGACGGCTCACTGTGAACGCGAGGGCGGCGGGGCCGCGCATCGGCAAGGCCGTGCAAGACGCCATCAAGGGTTCCAAGACGGGCGCGTGGTCGGAAGTCGACGGAGTGGTGACGTCGGGCGGCATCGCCCTCGAGCCGGGGGAGTACGAGCTCACCACCGTGATCGGCGCAGGGGGAGACGACGCACTGGTGGCGTCGGTGTTGCCTGGTGGCGGTTTCGTCGCTCTCGACACGACGCTCACTCCCGCCTTGGAGGCCGAGGGTTATGCGCGCGATCTGATCCGCACGATCCAGGACAAGCGCAAGGCTGAGGGCCTGAACGTCGGCGACAGGATCGCGCTGACCGTGACGGTGCCAGAAGAGCGGGTGAGTGCTGTCGAGGCGCACCGCGAGCTCATCGCCCGCGAGGTGCTCGCCACGTCCCTCTCCGTCACTGCTGGAGACGAAGCGGTGGCGGTGGCGAAGGCGTAGTCCGCGGCAACAGGAGGCAGCCGGCGCGGTCGTGGCGAGCGTCGGCTGACTCTTTGGGCCGTGGCGCCCACGCGAGCACGCCTCAGGTCACGCTCGTGAGCACGCCGCCATCGGCCCGAATCGCTGCGCCATTGGTCGCGGAAGAGAGCGGACTAGCCAAGTACAGTGCGAGGCTCGCGATCTCTTGTGGCTCGATGAAGCGCTCGAGCAGCGACGTGCGGTTTTCGGCGATGATGGCGGACGCGAGGGCCTCGGATGGCACCCCCTGCGCTTGAGCGATCTGGCCGATCGCGTCGGCGACGCCGTCGGAGAGCGTCGGCCCGCCGAGAATCGAGTTGACCGTCACCGCGGTGCCCCTTGTCAGTTTCGCGAGCCCGTTGCTGAGGGCGAGCATGGCAGCTTTGGTGACGCCGTAGTGGATCATGTCGGCGGGCACGTTGACCCCGGACTCGCTCGCGATGAAGATCACGCGGCCAGAGCCCTTCGTGATCATGTGTGGCAGAGCGTGCCGCGAGAGGCGTACAGCGCTCATCAGGTTCACCGTCAGGTAGCGCTGCCAGTCCTCATCCGTGATCGAGGCGAAGGGCGCGACCTCAAAGACGCCGACGTTGTTGACCAGGATGTCCACCTCGCCCAGCGAGGCGAGGAGGCGTTCGACGTCCGCATCGTTTCCGAAATCCGCCGCGATTCCCGAAACGTTGGCGTGGGGGACGGCCTCTTGCAGCCGCGCGACAGCCGACTCAACACCCCGTTGGTTTCTGCCGTTGATGACGACCGACGCTCCCTCGCGGGCGAGTGCCTCTGCGATCGCAAACCCGATTCCTTGAGTGGAACCGCTGATGAATGCCCTCTTGCCAGACATGTGCAAATCCATGGGGTCCTCACGTTCTCTGGCAGCCGCTGCCACCCGGTGGTCACTTGCTTGATCAAGTGAAAGATAGGCGGGATCACTTTCCCAGTCAAGCCATAGGCGACCGGGCGGCGCGTCCCTTCGCCTAGACTGTGGCCATGTCAGACACGGTCGATTCCGCGTCGCTCATGGGTGACGACCTGGAGACCTGGGCGGCCCTCGCCACCGTTCTCGAGCAACTGCCATCCGCTCTGGACGCTCAATTGCTGGCAGACGCTGGCCTCACTCACTTCGAGTACGGCATCTTGTTTGCCTTGGCGAGCGCGCCAGATCGTACTCTCAGAATGAGCGTGTTGGCGGGCTACGCCAACAGCTCGCTCTCACGTCTGTCGCGCGCAGCGACCCGGCTCGAGTCGAGGGACTGGATGAGCAGAGTCACCGACCCAGCAGACGGGCGCTACACGCTAGCGGTCCTCACGGATGCGGGTCGCGGCAAAGTCGATGACGCGACACCAGGCCACGTGCAGACCGTCCGCGCCATCGTGCTCGATCAGTTGACTCAGGCCCAGAAGAGGCAGTTGCGCGAGATCAGTCGGCGCATCGCGCGGGCGATCAGCGGCGATGAAGGCTGGCAGCCCACCTACTCGACGGTCGAGCCGGTCACCGACAGCGAGGCGCCCAAGAAGAAGATGTCCCGATAGGGCGCGGTGTAGAAGTCCTCGCCGGTGTTGTCCACGACCTGCGAGTCGCGGATGGTGAGAGTCCCGGTGCGGTCGTTGGAGACGTAGAAGATCCCGGGACCGCCCTCGTCGGCGTAGTTCCCTGAGATCTCGGTGCCTGCAACGAGGAAGTGGAACGTGTTGCCGTCGCCATAGATGCCGCCGCCATTGCCGCCGAGCCCTGACGAGGCTCCAGTCCCGGTGGCGCGGTTGTCGGCGACGATCGAGTTGAGCACCTGGATCGAGGAGTGCAACCCCGAAACGGCACCGCCGTTGGCGCAAGAGTTCCCCTCGAACGTCGAGTTCACGATGTAGTGGGTGGCGGCGCTCAGAGTCAGGCGAACGGCGCCGCCGCCAGCATCGGAGTGTTGCGTGATGCAACGATTGTTCGTGAAGGCCACGTTGACGGCCTTGAACTGCCCGCCTCTCATCGCAATCGCTCCGCCCCCGCCGCCGCCGCCAACACCGTCGAAACCGGCAGGGCCGTTGGTGGCATTTCCCTGCGTCAAGGTGATGTTCTGGAACACGATCAGCGGCGTCGTGTGGTTGTTGCAGTTCGACGTGAGCCAGCCAAACTCCTCCTCGCAAGCGTTCGCGTAGAAGATGCCGCGAGCATCGGCTCCGCTGAGCGTGATCAGCCCACCACCGTCGAGCACCATCTTTTGAACGGGGACGCCGCCTTGCCAAGGATGAGCGCAGTTGTGGGTATTGCACGTGTAAAGAGTGCGATCGAGAGTGATCGTGAGCGGCGCCGGGCCACAGTTGAACACGATCACGCCGCCGCCGCGTACGGCCGACGCGAGCGCCGCGGGCGTGCACGACGCGGCACTGCCGTCACCTACCACGTGGTCAGGAGACGACACGTCCTCCTCGAGGGCCGCGGTAGGTACGGTCGCACCGCCGGAAGGGTTGCCGGTGCGCGTGTACACGATGGAAGAGGCGAGCTCTATCGGTGTATCAAAGGGGTAGGTAGCGCCCACGTCGGCCACGACGACCGCTTGATCTGGATCCACAGGGGGAGTGACGTCGGCGTCAACGGGGGCAGTCGCGCAAGCGGCCGTGATGCCCACCGCGGCACACGCAACTGCAACGAACAGGACATTTCGGCGTCGGCGCACCGCACCACTGTAGCGACGGACACGCACGCGTGCTCGCTCAGGAAGTGCGCGCCCCACCGCGCCACGTGGGAGAGTAGTGCCCATGAGCGATGCCGACCTCGGCGGTCTCAGCCTGGAGCAGGCCGAGCGCGAGATTTACGCCCACATACTTTCCCGCAATCCTGAACACGACTTCGAGCCAAAACTCGATCGTGTGCTTGAGGCGTGCACCCTACTGGGGGACCCTCAACGCGCATACAAGGTGATTCACCTGACGGGGACAAACGGCAAGACGTCCACGGCGCGGATGACGGAATCACTCGTGCGCGCCCATGGGCTACGCACCGGTCTCTTCACCTCGCCGCACCTCAGTTCGGTACGCGAGCGCATCGCGATCGACGGCGAACCGATCAGTCAAGAGAGCTTTGTTCGCCTGTGGGCGGAGGTCGCGCCTTTCATCAGGATCGTCGATGCGCGCTCCGCAGACGCAGGCGGGCCGCGCATGAGCTTCTTCGAGGTGCTGACCGTTCTCGCCTTCGCGGCGTTTGCCGACGCTCCCGTTGATGTCGCGGTGATCGAGGTGGGCATGGGCGGAGTGTGGGACGCCACGAACGTCGCCGACGCCGACGTCGCGGTGATCGGCCCGATCGCCTTGGACCACGAGCGCTGGCTCGGATCGACCCTTGCAGAAATCGCGAGGGAGAAGGCAGGCATCGTCAAGCCGAATTCTGTCGCCGTCGTCGCCGAGCAAGCCGACGTCGCGATGGAGGTCATCGCGGCAACGTTGCCCCAGGCGCGCTTTGTGTTGAGAGAGGGAGAGGACCTCGAGGTGGTCGATCGCGCCGCCGCTGTGGGTGGGCAATTGCTCACGCTGCGCACCTCGTCGGCGACGTACGAGGGAATCTACGTGCCGCTGCTCGGCGCCCACCAGGCCCGCAATGCCAGCATGGCTCTCGCTGCCGTCGAGGCGCTGTTGGCCGACGGAGGGGAGCCTTCCTCGCTTGCTGGCGACACGGTCGAGGCTGGCTTCGCGGCCGTGACGTCTCCCGGCCGACTCGAGATCGTGCGCACGTCGCCAACGATCATCGTTGACGCCGCTCACAACCCGCACGGAGTGGGGGCGCTTGCCGAGGCGATGGACGAGTCCTTCGCGTTCTCGACGCTCGTGGGCGTGGTTGCTGTGCTCGACGATAAGGACGCCGACAGCATTCTTGCTGGTCTCGAATCGCTCTTGGACAGCATCGTCGTGACCAGGTCGAGCTCGCCACGAGCGATCGATCCTGATCAGTTGGCCCGCATGGCGATCGTCCACTTCGGCGAAGACCGCGTCGTGACGGCGCCAGATGTGCCCACCGCGCTTGACGTTGCCGTTCAGCGTGCGGAGCGCGACGACGATATGGGCGGAGGGGTACTCGTGGTCGGTTCGATCACGCTGGTCGCCGACGCGCGGGTCCTCTTGGGCGCCGACGCTCCGCCGCGCCACGGCAGGCGCTCGTGACCTCTCAAGAAGCGGGCAGGGCTCAGCGCTCGGCGCTGGTGGTTTTCACTCAGACCACGTTGCTCTTGGAGTCGCTCGCGACGTTCTTCGCGACCTTGGTGACGTGGGGCCTTGGCAGGGCAGAGGTGGTCGACGTCTCGGCAGGCGCAGTGTGGTTCTCTGGCTCGGCCTTGGCTGCGGGTTTCGCCTTCGCCTCCGGTCGTGCGAACACGAAGTGGGGTCGGATACTCGGCTGGGCGCTGCACGCGCCGCTCATCGCAGGGGCAGTATGGGTGCCAGCAATCGCATTTGTGGGCATCATGTTCCTAGGGATTTACGCGCTAGGGGTCAGGCTCGGCACGCGCATCGACGCAGAGCGGGCCGAGCGCGCCGCGAGTGACACCGCGCAGGAAGGAACGACGTGAGCCGCTTTCTCACGAGGATGGGTCTGGCTATGGCTGTCGCAGCTGTCGGCCTGAGCATGATGTTCTACTCGTTCGAGCGCTTGTCGCTTGTGCAGTTGGCGCACACCCTCGACCAGGGAGACGGTAGGGCGCCCGGGACCGTGCAGGCATCGCTCTTTGTGGGGCTAGCGCTGCTCAATCTGTCGGCGTTCTTCGCGCTCTTTCGGTGGGCAAACTATCTACGGGAGTACCCGAGGACGCCGCAGGCGCCCGTCTGGTTTCTGCTCACCCTGCTCTTGGTGGGCGGCGCGGCTACGGTCTGGGCGCTCGCGACGCACGCTGGCTGGCTGCGTACCCTCGATGAGGTGCCACTGAGCGTGCATTGGGGATACATCGCTTTCCAAGTGGTCGCCGCGATGCTAGTGCTCGTTCCCTTGGTGTTGCTCGGTGCCCGCTGGTCACCTGGCTACAAGCACCAGCCCGTCCACGCTGCGTAACAGCGAAGGGCGCTGTGCCCTCGCACCGCGACACCCTCACACGGTGAGTGCGGAGTGCACCTCATAGGCAGACAGCACCTCGCGCCCTGACAGCGCCGCAATCTCCATCAGGAACGCAAAGGACACGGACGCGGCGCCGCCGCGCGTGAGGAGGTCGGCCACCGCCCCGGCCGTGCCGCCCGTGGCCAAAACGTCGTCGATCACGAGCACCCGCTTGCCCTCGATGCCAGTCGGGTTGAGCGATAGTTCCGACGCCCCGTATTCGATCGTGGCGTCGGCCTCCAGCAGTTCTCCTGGCAGCTTGCCCTTCTTGCGGACCATCGTGAGCCCCACGCCGAGGTCCTGGGCAATCACAGGGGCGAAGATGAAGCCACGCGCGTCGACGCCTGCGATCAGGTCAACCCCTTCGCCGGCAGGAGGAGTGAGGGCATCGCACGCCGCCCTGAAGCGCTCTGGACTCGCAAGGATAGGAGCGATGTCATAGAACAGCACCCCCTTCACGGGGAAGTCGGGGTAGGTGGCGAAGTCGGCGAGCGTGATCATGGTGCCATCCTGGCAGAGCGGCCAAGGCGTTAGGCTCGCTGGCATGACAGAACGCACCCTGATTCTCATCAAGCCCGACGGAGTGAAGCGCGCACTGGCAGGGGAGATCCTGCGCCGCATCGAGGCGAAGGGCTACACGCTCGTCGCCGTTGAACTGCGGACAGCGACTCCCGAAATTCTCGCGAAGCACTACGAAGAGCATGTGGGAAAGCCCTTCTACGAGCCGCTCGTCGAGTTCATGATGTCCGGCCCCTCGCTCGCGATCGTGGCGGAGGGCGACAGGGTCATCGAGGGTTTCCGTTCACTAGCCGGTCCCACAGACCCGACGACGGCTCCGCCAGGAACCATTCGGGGTGACCTGGGCAGGCAGTGGCCGACCAAGGTCATCCAGAACCTGGTGCACGGCTCTGACAGCCAAGCCAGCGCCGCGCATGAGATGGGCGTCTGGTTTCCAGAGCTTCGGTGACGTGCCGTGGCGCCGTGCCGCGGTGCGCTCACGCTTCACTAGGCTGAGCCCGTGCATCTGAAGACGCTGACGCTGAGAGGATTCAAGTCCTTCGCATCGGCGACCACCCTCGAGTTCGAGACAGGCATCACCTGTGTCGTGGGCCCGAACGGTTCCGGCAAGTCCAATGTGGTGGATGCCCTCGCCTGGGTGATGGGCGAGCAAGGCGCCAAGACGCTGCGCGGCGGGAACATGGCCGACGTCATTTTCGCGGGCACGTCAGGACGCCCGCCGCTCGGGCGCGCCGAGGTTTCGCTCACGATCGACAACACCGACGGTGCGCTTCCGATCGAGTACAGCGAAGTGACGATCACCCGCACGCTGTTCCGCTCGGGCGGTTCTGAGTACGCGATCAATGGCTCCTCGTGCCGCTTGCTCGACATCCAGGACTTGCTGTCGGATTCCGGCCTGGGCCGCGAGATGCACGTGATCGTTGGCCAGGGCCAGCTCGACGCGGTGCTCAGGGCCACTCCAGAAGAACGCAGGCACTTCATTGAAGAGGCCGCGGGGATTCTGAAGCACAGGCGGCGCAAGGACAAGGCGCTGCGCAAACTCGACGCGATGCAGGGAAACCTCACGCGCGTGCAGGACCTCACCGCCGAGATTCGCCGCCAGCTAGGCCCGTTGGGCAAGCAGGCGGAGGTGGCTCGCCAAGCACAGTCGATTCAGTCCCAAGTGCGCGACTCCACCGCGAGACTCCTCGCCGACGACATCGCCACGCTCGCGTCGGCGATCGCGGAGGAGCGTGCGGACGAATCGGCGCTTCTCGAACGGCGCGCTCAGGTGGAGAAGGCCCTCGCGGAGCACCGCGGCGCATTGGCGGAACTTGAACGTGCGTCGGCGGAGGCAACGCCTGCGCTCACTCGCGCCAACGACACGTACTACCGCTTGTCATCGATTCGCGAGCGCTTGCGCAATCTCGGGGCTCTCGCCGAGGAACGCGTGAGGATGCTCGGTTCGTCGATCGATTCGACTCCCCCGACCGACCTGGTCGATCTGGCCGAGCAGCTTGAGCGCGCTCACGTGGCTCGTGAGGAGCTCGATGCAGAGGTGCGCGAGGCGGCGGTGGCGCTCGAGCAGGCAGAGGCGGTGCGAGCGGAGGCCGAGCGCACCGCGGAGTCAAGCGAGAAGCACTTGGCGAATCTGCTCCGCTCCGTCGCTGACCGCCGTGAAGGCGTTGCGCGGTTGGCGGGTGACGTGGCTGCCAGGCGTTCTCGCATTGAGGCGATGGAGGCCGAGATCGGCCGCCTGCGCGAGGCGCAGGCCCAGGCGGACAAGCGCGCGCATGAGGCCAACACGGAGTTCCAGCGCCTCGAGACAACGGTGGCCGACGTCGAGCGCGGAGAAGAAGACCTCGACTCCGCCCACGAGGCGGCCGTGGAGGCGTGGGACGCCGCGAAGGAGAAACTCGAAGACGTCAAGCAGCGCCTGAGGGACGCCGAACGCCAGCGGGACACGTGGTCGGCAAAGGTCGAGGCGCTCAACCTGTCACTCGCGCGCAAGGACGGAGTGGGAGAGCTTCTCGCCGCGGGAGTGCGGTCGGTGCGAGGCACGGTGGCGTCGCTGATCGAGGTGACCGATGGCGCGGAAGACGCCATCGCCGCTGCCCTTGGGCCTCTCGCAGAGGCCGCGGCTGTCGACTCCGTCGGAGATGCCGTCGACGCGATCCGCTGGCTCAGGGACGAGGATGCCGGCCGCGCACGCTTTGTCGTGGCCGATCCAAGCGCCACGGCGGTCAACCCGCCTCTTGCGCTACCTGACGGAGCGCAGTGGGCTTCCGAGCTGATTTCCGGCTCCGACGCTTTTGCCGCGACGGTGAGGTCGTTTGTCGCCGGCGTCGCGGTGGTTGACGATCTCGCATCCGCCCGATCGCTCGTCAACGATCACCCCGACGTGGTGGCGGTGACGAGGCGTGGCGACCTGCTCGGCTCACGCAATGCTTCTGGGGGCGCAGGCGACGCGCCGAGCATCATGCACCTCCAGGCCGCTTACGACGATGCCGTCGCGCATCGCGATGACGCCGCTCGCCTCATCGAGAGCGCACTTTTCGAGCAGCGCGCGGCCGAACAGACTGAGGAGCAGGCACGCGAGGACCACGACGCGACGCTTGCGCGGCTCAATGAGTCAGACGCCCGCATGTCCGCCGTCGCCGAACAACTTGGGCACCTGTCGGCTACTGCGCGATCGGCCAGGGCCGACGCTGAGAGACTCGCTTCCCAAGTGGAGCAAGCGAGTGCGCGTATCGCGAGCGACGAAGAAGACCTCGAGGGCCTGGTGCAAAGGCTGGGCGCCGCGCAAGCGGAGCCGGAGCAGACGGAAGCCGACACGGCCGACGCGCAGCGCCAACGCGACGCCGACGCCGTGGCGGCCCAGCAGGCGCGGGCCAAGGAGACGGAGGCTCGCCTCGCTCTGCGCACAGGAGAGGAGCGGTCGCGCGCGCTCGCCGCACGCGCGGAGAGCCTCGAACGGACGGTCACGGCAGAACGGGATGCGCGAGCGAGGGCAGAGGAGGCGGCTCAGCGCCGCGAGCGTCAGTCTCTTGCCGCCCGCGAGGTCATCGCCGGGGTGCTTGCGACGATGCCGCACATCGACTCGGCAGTCGCGAGGGCCGATGACGCGCGGGCGCAGGTCGAGGCGAGTCGTGCGGAACGCACGTCTGCGCTCACTGAGGTGCGTGTCCAAGTGGACCAGCTGGCAGGGGAGTATGCGCGACTGACCGACGAGTCACACCGCGACGAAGTGGCGCGAGCTCAGCAGCAGGTCCGACTGGAACAGCTTCAGATGCGTGCCGTTGACGAGCTGGGGCTCGACCCCGAACAACTCGTCGAGGAGTTTGGCCCTCAACACGATGTGCCGATGCTTGGTGAACACGGCGAGGAACAGTTCGAGCCCTTCGTGAGGGAGGCCGTCGAGAAACGGCTGCGCACCGCCCAGAGAGCCATGGGCCAGTTGGGCAGGGTCAATCCGCTCGCGCTCGAGGAGTTCGCCGCGCTTGAGGAGCGCCACAAGTTCCTTCAGGACCAGGTGTCGGACATCAAGTCGTCTCGCGACGACCTCTTGGACATCGTGAAGGAGATCGACCAGCGCGTCGAGAAGATCTTCGCGGAGGCCTTCGCGGACACTGCGGAGCAGTTCGAACGCATCTTCCCGCGCCTGTTCCCTGGTGGCGAAGGCAGGCTCGTGCTGACCGACCCCAAGAACATGCTGGAGACCGGCATCGAGGTCGAGGCCCGCCCCGCAGGCAAGAAGGTCAAGCGCTTGTCGCTGTTGTCGGGAGGCGAAAGGTCGCTCACGGCGGTCGCGATGCTCGTGTCCATCTTCAAGGCGCGGCCCAGCCCGTTCTACGTCATGGACGAGGTCGAGGCCGCTCTCGATGATGCCAACCTCGGCAGGCTCTTGGAAATCTTCACCGAGCTTCGCGATGACTCGCAGTTGATTGTCATCACGCATCAGAAGCGCACCATGGAAGTGGCCGACGCCCTCTATGGGGTCACGATGCGCGGCGACGGGGTCACGACCGTTGTGAGCCAGCGGATGGGCGAGCACTTGTAGCTCCCGGCTGGCAACAATCGGGCTTGCCGCCCGTGTTATCGAGTGGGCGCGCGTGCCGCGTCCCCACTCTGGATCCTCTCAACGGCGAGAGTAGTATGTCTGAAATGTCCGTTATGAAGGGTCGAGTATGTTCCGCTACATGATCGATGTCATCGCGTGGGCGGTGACCTTCTCCTTCCTCGCATTCATCCTCGCTTTTGCCGCCGAAGGGCGCGGCGCGCATCTCATGCGCGTCCTGCTGGGCCTCGCCCCGCGCAAGCATGGGCTCGAGGCCTTCGAGTCAGTGCCGCGCGACGATGGCGACTGGCGCGTCATCGCAGCGCTCGAAGAGCCGGAGTTCCCTCGCAGGACTTCATTCTCGGAGGCGACAGTGCCGAGCGACGCCAGCCCACGAAGCGGCGTGCCAGCGTAAGCGCGAGCCCCTTTCGTTTGCGAGACTTGCACCATGGACGTCTCGTGGATTCCCGGAAGCGCCGACGCACTCGTCGTCGGCATCGCGGCAGCGCTCGCCCTTGGCGGCGGGTGGTTCGGTTGGCGTTCGCGCCGCCAGTCACCGCCCTCTGACACGGATCGCAGCGCCACGCTCGGCGGCGAGCGGCCGAGTGCCTCGCCTGAAGCGGAAGCCCCGATCGGCACGGCCGTCGCCGAGCTGCCGGAAGAACCCTCGACGCGCTTCGCGCGCAGGACCTCACGCATCGGCGGTGCCTTCGGCGCACGCTTGAGCGGATTCTTCGGTCGCAGTGACTATGACGACGATGCTTGGGACGAGCTCGAGGAGGCGTTGCTCACCGCAGACGTCGGAACGACCATGACGGAGAGAATCCTCCTGTCCGTGCGCGGACGGGTTGACGCGGGAGAGTCATCCGCACGAGATGCGGTCCGCGAGGCGCTCATTGAGGCCATGGAGCCGGACGCCCAGCGGGACCTTCTCCTCGGTAACCCAGGGGCAGGAGAACTCGCACCCGTCCTGATGGTCGGCGTCAACGGCGTCGGCAAGACCACGACCGTCGGCAAGCTCGCACGCGTTCTCGTCGCCGATGGCTACTCCGTCCTGTTTGGCGCAGCTGACACGTTTAGGGCGGCCGCCGCCGATCAGCTGGAGACGTGGGGGTCGCGCGTCGGAGTCGACACGGTGCGTGCCGACAAGGAGGGTGCCGATCCGGCTTCTGTCGCTTTCCAGGCCGCGCAGACGGCGCGAGAGCGCGGAGTTGACGTGGTGTTGGTCGATACAGCAGGCAGGCTCCAGAACAAGGCTGGCCTCATGGATCAACTGGGCAAGGTCGCTCGAGTGGTCGAAAAGGTCGCTCCCGTGCGCGAGGCTTTGCTCGTGCTCGACGCTACGACGGGCCAAAACGGCCTCGTCCAAGCGAAGGTGTTCGCGGAGGCCGTGCCCCTGACAGGAGTGGTGCTCACCAAGATGGACGGCACCGCCAAGGGGGGAGTGGTCATCGCCGTGCAGAACCTCCTCGGCGTCCCCGTGAAGTTCGTTGGTCTCGGCGAAGGCGTCGACGACCTCGCACCCTTTGACGTCGAAGCCTTTGTCGACGGGCTCCTCGACGACTAACGTCTCCCTTCCCGCGCGCATGAGCGCGTAGCGCCACTGCCCCGCAAAAGTTTCCACCCACCACACACGACCGACTCCGTGCCGTAACGCGGACGCGTCACGCTAGGCGCAGTCGACAGCTGCGTCGGCGCTGAGGAATCCGTGACTGGGAGGACACCGTGGTGGTTGATGCGGGCAATACGGCTTGGATGATCATGGCGACGGCACTCGTGCTGCTCATGACGCCTGGACTTGCACTGTTCTATGGGGGCATGGTGAGCGCCAAGTCGGTGCTCAACATGATGATGCTGAACTTCGGCGCCATGGGAGTGGTCGCCGTGGCGTGGAGTCTTTGGGGCTACAGCCTCACATTCGGGCCCAGTTGGGCGGGTGGCCTCGTGGGAGATCCCAGCACCTATTTCGGTCTCAACGGGGTATCAGACACT